>JAIXOL010000076.1 GCA_027486845.1 Cytophagaceae bacterium | reverse complement strand
TGTAATTTATTAGAAAAGCAAGAGGGTAATAAATCCAGCCTCAGAGAAAAATTAAGTAAAAATTGGAAGTTAATACCAGCAATTTTTAAGTAAGTTTATTTTTATGAACAAACCCTGATTCTGTTTAATTCGTCGTTTTTTCTTAACTTGCTCACTCAATCGGAGCAAGTTTTTTTATGCAAACAATCATCACAAACGCAACTGTTCATACAGGTACAAAAGTACTTCAAAATCAATCAATTTTCATCGAAAATGGTCGTATATCTTTGTCAGTGCAAAAAGCTGATGCAAGAATCATTGACCTAAAAGGAAAGCATATTTCGGCAGGTTTTGTAGATACTCATATAAATGGTGGAGAAAAATTTTATTTTACCCAACACGCAAACGAAGAAACAATCGAAGATGTTTATGAATCAAGTCTGAAACTAGGCACTACGCACGTGCTACCTACGATTATTACTTCGCCTCTCGAAAATATTCTGAAAGGAATTGAAGCTACAAGAAACTATTTAGACAAAAACCCACATTCTGGCGTTCTTGGTATGCACCTCGAAGGCCCATTCTTGAACCTTGCCAAACGTGGAGCTCATTTGGCTCGATATATCAAAAATCCAACCAATGGCGAGTTAGAAGAAATCATTAAATACGGCAAAGGAATTATTAAATTAATGACAATCGCTGCTGAAAACTTCACAACCGAACAAATTGATATGTTGCTCGAAAGTGGAATAAAAATATCTCTCGGACATTCAAATGCCACTTATAAACAAGCGAAAAAAGCCTATAATCAAGGCATTACACTTTGTACACACCTTTACAACGCTATGACGCAAATGGGCCACCGTGAGCCTGGAGTTGTAGGTGCAACTTTCGATAGCTCAGAAGTCTATGCTCCAATAATCTTAGATGGCTTTCACTGTGATTATGCCGCCGCTCGCATTGCCTATAAAATCAAAGGAGACAAACTTTTCTTGATTTCAGATGCACTTTTTGTGGGTGAGCAAGTAAAACAATTTCAATGGGAGGAATTTGATGCTTATCTCGAAAATGGACAGTACCGAAACTCTGAAGGGAATCTGGCAGGAGCAGCCGTTTCTATGGCAGATTGTGTAAGAAATGCAGTTCAGCAAGTTGGAATTTCGCTCGAAGAAGCAATAAAGATGGCAACCGTTCGCCCTGCGAAAGCCTTGGGTGTTGATGCCAAAATTGGACAAATTGCCGAAGGATTTCCTACTAAATTTGTTGTTTTTGATGAAAATTTAACTAACTTCACTCCGTTAATCGTTTAAATAAATATTTTTTACTGCTTAAATTCACAATAATGAACAATATTTTCAAAGGTTAAATCGCAGGCTACGGAGCCAAAAAACTCGGTGGAGGATGCTTCGGCACAATCATTGTTTTCATAATTATTTGGGTAATTCTGGGAAAGTGTAGCTAAAAATAAAGATTTTTAAAAGCCATTTAAGAACAAAATGCAGCTTAAATGGTTTTTATATTTTCTACAATTTCTCAGAATGATTTCGTAATTCATTCCGCACCGACCAACAATTTAGTAAATTGTCGTAGAAGCTCTAAAACCATTTCTCTCGAAAAACCGTTATTCAGAGGAAGCTCATTATTCATTTTCCATTCTACATTATCCATTAAATACATGTCTTTCGATAAGAATATTTTAAAAATAAAAACACTCGGCGAATTAAAAGCTAGCGGCTACCACCCAAAATCTATCAAACAAGAGCTTCGTGATAATTTAGTTGAAAAACTTAAAAATAAAGAGTCTGTTTTTCCAGGAATTTGGGGATATGAAGATACCGTTATTCCTGACGTAGAGAAAGCCATTCTTTCGATGCATCACATCAATTTATTAGGTTTGCGTGGACAAGCAAAAACTCGTATTGCCCGCTTGATGGTTAATCTTTTAGATGATTATGTGCCAATTGTTGATGGTTCTGAACTCAACGACGACCCACTCGAACCACTTTCACGATTTGCGAAAGATTTGATTGCCGAGCATGGCGATGCAACCCCTGTCGCTTGGCTTCACCGTGACGAACGCTATAATGAAAAACTCGCAACGCCCGATGTTTCGATTGCCGACCTAATTGGTGATGTTGACCCTATCAAAGCAGCGACTTTACGTCTGCCATATTCTGATGAACGCGTGATTCACTTTGGTATGATTCCACGCTCGCACCGTTGTATTTTTGTAATAAACGAATTGCCCGATTTACAGGCACGTATTCAGGTTTCGTTGTTTAATATTTTGCAAGAAGGTGATATTCAAATTCGTGGTTTTAAACTTCGTATGCCACTCGATATACAATTTGTATTTACGGCAAACCCAGAAGATTATACCAATCGTGGTAGTATCGTAACTCCTCTAAAAGACCGTATTGATAGTCAAATTGTGACACACTACCCGAAATCTATCGAAATTGGACGTAAGATTACCGAGCAAGAGGCTATCATTAAAGATGGTCAGAAAAAAATCGTTGTCAACGATATTTTGAAAGATTTAGTAGAGCAGATTGCTGTTGAAGCACGCCAAAGCGAATATGTCGATGCTAAAAGTGGGGTTTCGGCTCGAATGACGATTTCGGCTTATGAAAATTTATTGAGTTCGGCCGAAAGACGCTCTTTAATTAATAGTGAGCAAAACGTAAACGCAAGGTTATCAGATATTTATGGAGCAATCGCTGCCATCAATGGTAAAATAGAATTAGTTTACGAAGGAGAAGTTGAAGGCCCTGTTTATGTGGCTCAAAGCCTCATCGGAAAAGCTATGCGAACAGAATTTTTGAAATATTTCCCGAATCCAGAAGCGGTAAAGAAAAAAAAATCGGGTAAAAATCCGTTCCAGCAAGTATCAAATTGGTTTGGCGAAGGCAACGTAATTGATTTCACAAATGACCTCACCGACCGAGAATACCGTGCAAGATTAAAAACGATTGAGGGTTTAGAAGAATTGGTAGAAGGCTACCACGAACGTTTATCTGAAGATGATAAACTTTTCATGATGGAATTTGCTCTTCACGGTTTAGCTGAATATTCATTAATCAGCAAGCAAAATTTAGATACAGGTCTGCAATTCAAAGATTTATTGGATAGTATGTTCGACCCCAATAAAATGAATTTCGGTGATGATGAGGAGGATGATTTTAGATAATTACTGAGACAAACGATATAAGACAAGAGATTCGAGACGGTTCGCCGCAGCGACGGTTCGCCGCAGTAACAGCTAGACATATCGATAAATACTCTCTATCAACAAGTTATATCATTTCAATTTGTCAATTAATATTATCATATTACAAAAAATAAACCTCGGAAGATGTTTCTTTCGAGGTTTAAAAAAATATAATTAGTCCATTTTTTTAGAAATAAAAATATCGTTTGAAGTCAGCAAATTGGTATGCTTCCTTACAACACAAACGTAGCTAATTTTCTAAATTCTTCTACACGAGCTGCAATTTCATCTTGTGTAAGGTTTTGAATACGCTCCGAACCGAATTTTTCGACGCAGAATGAAGCCATTGCTGAACCATAAACAAGACCACGCTTCATGTTTTCAAAGCTCAAATCTTCCGTTTTTGCTAAGTGAGAAATAAATCCACCAGCAAAAGTATCACCAGCACCAGTTGGGTCGAAAACCTCTTCTAATGGCAGTGCTGGACAATAAAATATTTCTTCACCTTGGAATAACAATGCACCGTGCTCGCCTTTCTTGATGATAAGCGTTTTTGGTCCCATTGCCATGATAGTTTTAGCTGCACGACGCAAAGAATAATCGCCAGAAAGCATACGAGCTTCTTCGTCGTTAATTGTCACACAATCAACATCTTTCAATAATGCTTTTAAATCATCTAAAGCAATATCAATCCAAAGATTCATTGTATCAAGCAATACAAATTTCGGGCGAGTTTTCAAACGCTTCAAAACCATGTGCTGAATAGCTGGAGCGGTATTTCCAAGCATCAAGAAATCACAATCTTGGTATGATTCTGGAATCTTCGGGTCAAAATTTTCCATTACATTTAGTTGTACCTCAACTGTATCACGGCTATTCATATCATTGTGATAGCGACCATGCCAAAAGAAAGATTTCTCGCCTTTTCTGATTTCAAGACCATCCACATTTACGCCATGACCAACCAAAGTATCAATCATTTCTTGTGGAAAATCTTCGCCAACAACCGCAACTAGGTTATTTTCTTTTACGAAATATGAAGCAGTAAGTGTGATGAAAGTGGCTGCTCCGCCAATGATTTTATCTGTTTTTCCAAATGGCGTTTCCAATTTATCAAACGCAACCGAACCTACTGTAAGTAATGACATGAAAAATGATGAATGAATAATGATTAATGATTAATAGCACAATTTGCTAATTAGCAACAAGTTATATACTCTTTTAATTATAAAATTTCTGCAAAGATAGCATTTTTATCGTTCCCCTTTAGGGGTTAGTGGTGGTTTTATATTGGCTCACAACGCTTAAATTCCTTATTTCTATCAAACAAATACCGGTAAGTTATATAAGTCTTATATTTTTTTGCTCCCAACATTTGGGTTACTTTAAGCATTTTAGGGTTAAAATCGGCAATCCAGTTGAGTTCGAGGGTTTCGTACTGATAATTTGGCACCCAACAAGCCCTCGAAAATGACAAAGCAATTGCTGATTCGATTCCACGTCCTTGGTATTCGGGAATTACTCCAAAAATTACTCCACGAGCTTTTTTATTAGTTTTCATCAAAGTATGATACAGCCACTTTATTTTACCAATTAGATTCAACTTTCCGTTGATGTGCTTGATGATTTGATTTAATTCAGGAATCATGATAAAAAACGCAATCGGCTCGCCGTTATGGTAGCCAAACCACATCAATTCTTCTTCCAAAATCGGTTTCATGGTTTGCATGATTGCCGCTGCACGCTCAGGAGTCATTTCGCCTGCAGACATATTTTTTGCCCAAGCTTTGTTGTAAATAATACGAAAATCTTCGGCAAATTTGGGCAATTCTCTCTTGCTTACGTGTTTAAAATCATACCCTGGTGTAGAATAAATTCGATTAGCAATCTCGAATAAAGCTGGACGAACAACCTTACGTGCTTCAACCTCAGGAATCGGTAATAGGAATGTATATTGCTGAAAATAATCTTGAAAACCATAATTCTCGAAAAACGCACGGTAGTATTTTTGGTGGTAAAACATCCCCCAAGTAGGTTCGGCATTGTACGGGTTAACGTGGAGACCCCACCAGTTATCACGTTCGCCAAAATTCACTGGCCCGTCCATGGCTTCCATGCCTCGCTCTTTTAGCCATTCTTTGCATCTATCGAACATAGCAAATGCAACTTCCTGATTATCAATACATTCAAAAAAACCCATACCACCAGTTGGTTGATCATTTTGATTGGCTGTATTTGGATTGACGAATGCTGCCACTCGTGCGATAGTCATGCCCGACTCGTCAAGAGTAAGGTAACGCACGCAATCTCCGCCATCAAAAAGCGGATTTTTGGTGCGGTCAAAGATTTTTTCGATGTCATTATCAAGTGGACGAATCCAGAATTTATTGCCACTATAAATACGTGAAGGAAACTCTAAAAATTCTTTTCGTAGCTTTAGGCTCTCTCCTACTTCTATGATTTGCATAATTTCTATACTAATTTCTGTACAAATATAATCCTTTTGAATGTTTTTTTACCACTAAGAGACTAAGAAGCACTGAGAGATTGCCGAAAGAATAATATTGTTTTGCGGATTTAGAAATGATAAAATTGCATCAAACAACTACTGAAGCTAAAATATAGAAAGAACAAAATTAAAATTAGCTCAAAACAATACAAAATGTATAGTGAAACTTTTAAATATTAGAAAAGTAATCGTTACTTTGAAAACGTGTAAT
Source organism: Cytophagaceae bacterium (assembly GCA_027486845.1). Lineage (GTDB taxonomy): Bacteria > Bacteroidota > Bacteroidia > Cytophagales > Spirosomataceae > Emticicia. The sequence continues at coordinate 12,647 of JAIXOL010000076.1, read as the reverse complement.
CACTTAAAACCAGAAAAAATGTACCACCTTAAATACATAGTAACAACGATTTTTTTTGTTTTTTTTATTCAACTACTGACTTCTTGTGACAATAACACAAAAACAACAATCGAACAGAGTGATAAAAATATTATAACAAAGAAATCAAACCCTGTTGTTTACTTTGAAATCCCAGTTAATAATATTGATAGAGCTATCAAGTTTTATAAATCAGTATTTGATGTTAACTTCGATAAAGATAATATTGACAACAATGAAATGGCTTTATTTCCCTTTGCTGACAAAAACTCAGGAATATCAGGAGCATTAGTCAAAGGAGAAATCTACAAACCAACTAAAGATGGCGTTTTGATATACTTCAAGACAGAAAACATTGATAAAACACTTAAATTGGCTACTTCAAACGGTGGAAAAATTTTATACCCTAAAACAGATAACGGAATTGGACTCGTTGCTGAGTTTGAAGACACAGAAGGAAATAGAATAGCTTTGTACCAACCAAAAGAATAACGACAAAAAACGAACTTTAATCTCAGTTAATCATCGTTTAAATCTATAATGAAATTATCTTCAGTTTGGTAGTCCCTCTTTGAACGGTATATAATTTTAAATCATTTTAAACCTCTCCAAAAACTTGCAAATACAACAATTCTGTTGCTTATTTACAACAAAATTACTACATCATGTCAGATACAATCATCAAAACATTACCATTTAATACAATAGCAAGCATAACGAAGGCTTCTGAGGTTAAAAAGAATGAAAAAAAATGGACATTGGTCTCTGATGGTAAAACGTACGTTTGGGCCAACAAAATAGAACGTGTTGGCATTATCAGACAAGGAATCCCCTACAATTCTATTGAAACCATTAGCAAAAGACTCAATCGGCCAATTAAATCGGTCTTATCTATTGTTGGACTTCCCCAAACTACTTACAACAAGAAAAAAAGCGAACATTCTTTGCTCGATAGCAGAGATAGTGAGCTAATTATGCTGATTACGGAGCTTATTGATTATGGAATCGAAGTATTCAATAACGAAGAAGAGAAATTTCAAAGATGGCTAAAGAAACCAAACTTATCTCTTGGTGGAAACTCGCCCGAAAGTTTATTAGATACAATTACAGGAATTGATGAAGTACAATTCTGCCTAAACAGAATCGAATACGGAAATTTTGCCTAATGAAAGTTTATAGAGTTGAAAGAGAAAAATATTTGGAAACCACATTGAGCGGTGTTGGTGCTGCAATGTCGAAAGGGTATCGATGGAATAGTATCAACACTAAACTTGTTTATACTGCTGAAAGCCGAGCTTTAGCAATGTTGGAAGTTTCGGTTCACTTAGATTTAAGCGAAGATTTACCTATCGACCGATATTATGTCGAAATCGAAATTCCAAATGACATCATTATTTTAGAAGTGGCAATTGAAGACCTCCCACAAGATTGGGATGCCAAACCTCCCACATTTACTACGCAAACAATTGGAGATGATTTTGTATTTCAGAATGACGCAGCAATTCTGAAAGTTCCGAGTAGTATCGTTCCCCAAGAGTTCAACTATTTAATAAATCCCAATCATATCGATGCTGCAAGAATCAAAGTAAGCAGCAAAAGCCCTATGAAATTTGACATAAGATTCAAATCAAACCAATAAAAACTATGCGAATATTATTTACAGGTGGCTCAGGAAAAGCAGGAAAACACGTAATTCCGTATTTACTCGAACAAGGACATCAAGTACTAAACGTTGACCTAACTCCCCTAAAACACACAGGGGTAGATAATCTAAATGCTGATATTACCGATTCTGGACAAATGTTTAATGCTATGAGTTCATACATCGGCTTGCACGAACTCGAAATGGGCAATGGCGTACCGAATTTTGATGCCGTTGTACATTTTGCAGCAGTTCCTAGAATTTTAATTAAACCCGATAATGAAACTTTTCGAGTAAACACTATTGGAACTTATAATGTGATTGAAGCGGCAGTTAAATTGGGTATTAAAAAAATCATCATCGCATCATCAGAAACTACCTACGGAATTTGTTTTTCGGATGGTGAAACTGACCCAAAAGTTTTGCCACTCGAAGAAGATTATGACGTTGACCCGATGGACAGTTACGGTTTATCAAAAGTGGTAAATGAAAAAACGGCACGTACTTTTCAGCGACGCTCAGGCTTCGATATTTATGCCCTTCGCATTGGAAATGTGATTGAACCGCACGAATATACTGAGCTTTTTCCGCATTATTTCAAAAATCCAGAAGTTCGTCGTCGAAATGCTTTTTGTTATATTGATGCCCGTGATTTGGGACAAATCGTAGATTTATGCCTACAAAAAGATGGACTTGGTTATCAAGTTTTCAATGCTGGCAATGACCACAATGGTGCAATTATTCCGAGCAAAGAATTGGCCGAAAGGTTCTTTCCCAATGTGCCAATTACTCGTGAATTAGGCGAGCATGAAGCCCTATTTTCCAATCGTAAAATCAGAGAAATGTTGGGTTTCAAAGAGCAACATAATTGGCGAAAATATGTAAGTTTAGACTAAAGAAATTAAAGAAAGCCTCAATATTTTCATAAACAAAACTTTGAGGCTTTTTTATTACAATTTTACGAATTCACCAAGCCATTAAAAAAGTGAATCTTTCTGCATTATCTATTATCAACCTCTTCAGTCCATTTTTGAGTACTTCTAGAATATTTTTAAATTTTGTGTAATTTAGGAGCTTATTTTTGTAATAAAATTATAAAAAAACATTTACCTAAATTACATAGACAATGAAAACACATGATGAACGTTTCGCTGAAATGACATTTTCTTCGGTGTATCCTCTCTATATTGCTAAAGTAGAAAAAAAGGGAAGAACCAAGGCAGAATTACATAAAGTTATTGAATGGCTTACGGGTTTCGATGACCAAAAACTACAAGCCCAAATTGACGCAAAATCTACTTTTGAAGCCTTCTTTCAGCAAGCTACATTAAACCCAAATGCTCATCTGATTACTGGGCTTATTTGTGGTTATCGTATAGAAAAAATTAAAAATCCATTGACTCAAAAAGTTCGGTATCTCGATAAAATTGTTGATGAATTGGCGAAAGGAAGGAAGATAGAGAAGATTTTGAGAAATCCTTAGCTCTTAGTAAAAATAAGAGATTCGCTGACAATAACATTAATTTAAAATATTTAAACTTTTGATGTTCAGAAAGTGAGTTTTATGCCCTTAAAATAACGTAAAAGTAAATTTATCTGTTTATTGTAAATAATATTCATACATTTGTGTTCAAAAAATTTAAAGCAAAAATGAAAGAAGGAATAGTAAAATTTTTTAATTCGACAAAAGGATTTGGGTTCATTAAAGAGACATCAACTGGTGAAGAATTTTTTGTTCATGTATCAGGCTTGGTAGATGACATTCAAGAAAATGATTCAGTTGAGTTTGAAGCAGAACAAGGTAAAAAAGGAATAAACGCGGTTCAAGTTAGACTAATTAGATAATCCTGAACAATATTTAACGTTTGCGAAAATTTCAATTCGACTATATAGAAATTCGTAAAGCAATAATTAGTTAAAAAGTTAGCCGTTCTTTGAATGGCTTTTTTTATGCTTTTGAATCTTTGGAATTTCAAAAAAACAACCCAATTTCGTTGCAAAGACATCGTACAAAGAAAAATCAAATATAAATCAACAAAAAATGACTTTTACAGAAATAATCAATTATCGACGCTCGGTAAGGCATTATAAAAACCTTCCGATTGATTCAGAAAAAGTAAAAAATTGCATCGAACTGGCAACTTTAGCACCTAACAGTTCAAACATGCAACTTTGGGAGTTTTACCACGTAACGAACCCAGAAACCCTAAAACAACTCTCGGTAGCTTGTCTAGACCAAATGGCCGCTACTACTGCCCAACAAATGGTAGTTTTTGTAACAAGACAAGATTTATACAATAAAAGGGCAAAAACTATGATAGCCTTGGAAACGCAAAATGTGCTCAAAAATACACCTGCAGACAAACAAGAGAAAAGAATTAAACGTTGGCAAATGTATTATGGTAAAGTAATCCCGTTTTTATATGCTCGCTTTTTAGGAATTTTAGGACTTATTCGAAAAGTAATTGTAAACATCATCGGGCTTTTCAGAGCCATCACTTATCAAGTTTCCGAAAATGACGTGCGAGTTGTCGTACATAAAACTTGTGCTTTGGCGGCTCAAACTTTTATGCTTGCCATGGCCAACGAACAATATGATACTTGTCCGATGGAAGGTTTTGATAGTAGAAAAGTAAAAAAAATATTGGATTTGCCTTTTGGAGCCGAAATCAATATGGTTATTTCATGCGGCATTAGAGAAGAACAAGGCGTTTGGGGAGACCGAATGAGAGTTCCATTCAATGAAGTTTATCAACGAATTGAATAAGGCTTTAACTTACTTCTTATGCATCAGCTTTATCATCGTCAGTGACTATTTGAACAGTCACTGATGAAATTTTAAAATAAAAAAATCTAAAAAATCTATCAAGTTATTGTTCTAAGAAATACCTTTGTTAGGTAAAATTCAACCCATCTATTAAAAACAATGAAAAAATTACTTCTACTGGTTGCCCTTATGAATATCGGCAATTTGGTTTTTGCACAAAAGCAAGATAACCGTTATTTTGAAACACGTATCTATTACTGCGAGCCAGGTCGTTTACCTAATCTATTGGCTCGTTTCAGAGACCATACTACCAAGATTTTTGAAAAACATGGCATGACAAATATCGGCTATTGGGTACCCGTTCAAAACGAAAAGAACGCCTTGTATTATGTGTTAGCTTACCCAAGCAAAGAAGCTCGTGATGCTTCTTGGAAAGCGTTTGGTGCTGACCCAGAATGGAAAAAAGTAAGCGAAGAATCGCAAAGAGATGGTAAAATTGTAGCCAAAGTCGAGTCGATTTTTATGAATGCGACTGATTTTTCGCCAAAAATCAAAGAAAAAGTAAAAAGTCCAGAACGTACATTTGAGCTAAGAATTTATACTGGAACGCCAAATAATATTGATAATGTATTGGCTCGTTTCAGAAATCATACTACGAAACTTTTCAAGAAACACGGCATGGAAAACATTGCTTACTGGAAAAGCATTGAGAAAGAAGGCACACAAGCGAGATTGGTTTATATCTTGGCTCACAAAAGCGAAGAAGCAGGAAAAGCTTCGTTTGATTCTTTCAGAAAAGATGAAAAATGGATAAAAGTGCGTGACGAATCAGAGAAAAATGGCAAAATTGTAGAAAAAGTTGAATCAATTTACATGAAACCAACTGATTTCTCGACGATACGATAAGTTTTTGCGTTTGTAAATACAAAAAAGAGTCGGGCGAACCCCGACTCTTTTTTTGTTTTACTACTAAAACCGTATTCATAAAACCCGATTTAATGAAACCCTTACTTTTTTACTCAAAAATGGCTCGTGATTCTTCAGATTATTTGGCATAGTACTTTTACGAAATACGATTGTTAAGATAAAACTCATTTCATTTTTATTCCAAAAACCTTCAGTAAAAAGAAATGAATAATGATAAGGCAGGGTCTCTTTCACATTGGCAAGCAAATGAAAATCAAACAACTGAATATTTTTCGTGTTCAAAAAGCCTCTTACTTTATACTTTTCTTCCTGATGAAATTTATTTTCAATGCTCAAAAACCCGTCAAATTTATTAGTTTCGATATACAAACGTCTTTTGTTTGACAAGCCAATACTATAAAAAATGCGTTCAATTTTCGTGTATGGCTCGGATATTACTAAACTTATTTTTTTCTCAATACTATCGGGTTCAATAAATTTTCCAGACCATTTTCCTACCAATAAAGGCTTATTCTCATCAGACCTATAAGCCCACGGATATTCTCTAGAATCGGTTTTATAACTAACATAATAATTCACGACACCCACAATTGCGAACATTAATATTAAAGCCAAGGTTGTTAGGAATAAACCCAATTTCATATAAATAGCGTAATTAGTAAAATTTTTAGATTTAAGTATGTTTACAAATTTAAGCAATTAAAGTTTTCATAATCAATTATTTAAGTGCGATACGAGATACGGGATGGTTCGACGCATCGACAGTTCGACGCATAGACGGTTCGACGGTTTGACAGTTCGCACAGTGATAAAAGCTTGATTATCAAGAAATTAATAAATATATTTTTCTCACTTATTTTCATCTCAATGCTAACATTAAATATCTATTGCAAAATTAGTGCTTGAGTAAAGATTTGAATAACACAATTATGGAAAGTCGAGTAGTCGAAAAATGCAAAAAGGCTATTTTGTGAGCATGTAATGCTATATCGTTAAACGCATTCATTATTATGAAAGTTTAACTTGTCCAAAAAACTCTTTCATCGATACTCTGAATTGTTTTACTTAGTTTTGTAGTCTGAACTTTTCCTCTTAAAAATAAAAAATATGTCAGAATTCCCCCCTTGCCCCAAATGTAAATCCGAATACGTATATCCGAGTGATGGTCTGTTAATTTGCCCAGAATGCTTTTATGAATGGAATCCAAAAGATAAAGAAACCGAAGAAACTACTGAGACAAGTACCAAAGTGCTGGACTCAAACGGCAACGAATTACAAGACGGTGATACTGTGGTTGTAATCAAAGATTTACCAGTAAAAGGAGCTCCAAAAGCAATCAAATCTGGCACAAAAGTAAAGAATATCCGCCTAACTGATGGTAATGACGGCCATAATATCGACTGTAAAATTGATGGTTTTGGTTCGATGGGTTTAAAATCTGAGTTTGTCAGAAAAGCGTAACTTGCCAAGTCCGAATGAGGAATAAAGGTTTGTTCTTCATTCGGACTCAATCATAATTCTACCTAAAATCCTTCTTATAATTTCTACTCAAGTCTAAATTTCTCGAAAAAGACAGTTTTTGACATTCAAAAGTACATTTTTGTCTAAAAACCTCTTGTAATAATTCAATTTATACGAATATTTGTAAATTACTATTTAAACCAATATTCAAAATGAAACGAAACTGCATTCATAAAGTTTTTTCAGGCTTTCTGATAAGTATTATTTGCTTTGCTTTCACAGATGCTTTTGCAACCGACAAGCCACTCGCAAGTAACGAATACACTCTAGTAGTAGAAGGATTTGATTGGGGACCTGCCGCCAACAAAGTAATACTAAGTTTAGATGCCCCAACGGCTATGGTTGACTTCAAAGATTTTACGGTTTCAGTAGAAAGAAGCCATGCTTGTGCCGATGTTCCTGCTGCTCAGGCTAAAGGAAACAGAACCGTAGTTTATGCCTATATATCTGATAATCAAGGTAAAAGAGTAAAAGAAGGTAGTTTCGTGACTTTAGTTTTGGCCGTAGCTCCGAATCTACCTTTATCCTCAACTTTCCAATATTCACAAAAAGCAGCTTGCCGTGGAAATCAATGGGTGGACTATAAAGTAACTATCACTGACACCAAAACCAATAAGGTTTGGAACAAAGAAAAGAACAGAATCATGCCTTTAATTGATGATTTTGACCTCACCGGAAAATTTGAGTACGAAACTGGCAAAATGATGTCTTATGCAGCTTTCACTCCTAAAAATAAAACTACAAAATCACCATTAATTATTTGGCTTCACGGAGGTGGTGAAGGTGGCACTGACCCCACAATTCCGTTGTTGGGCAATAAAGCTGCTAATTACGCTTCTGCCGAAATGCAGGCATTTTTCGGTGGTGCGTATGTCTTATCTCCGCAATGCCCAGGTGCTTGGATGCACAACAAAGACGGCATAACTACACAAGGAAAAGATGATGATGTTTATAATAAAGGTTTGATGGCACTTATAAAAGACTACGTAAAAAAGAACCCAAACATTGACACCAAACGTATTTATGTAGGAGGCTGCTCAAACGGCGGTTATATGGCTTTGAAATTGATACTAAATGAGCCGAATTATTTTGCAGCAGGCTATATCAGTGCATTGGCGTATCAGTCGCAATACATTACTGATAAGCAGATTAACAGCATCAAAAACGTACCGATTTGGTTTATCCATTCAAAAGATGATGGCACTACGGTTTCCGATAAAACAGTTGTTCCTGTTTATAATAGATTGAAAGCAGCAGGAGCTAAAAATGTATATTTTACCTATTATGACCATGTAACTGACCTTTCTGGCTTCTTTGGTGGTGAAAATTATTATTATGCAGGCCATTGGTCGTGGATTTATTCTCACGTCAATCATGCAAAAGTTGATTTTGATGGTTCGCCCGTAAAACTCAATAATCGCCCAGTGACTATCATGGAATGGATGGCCGCACAATCGAAAAAATAAGATACAGGAATAAAAAACTATGCAAAAAGAATTATTGACAGAAATGTTGGTGCAAAATCAGTTGACAAACTCTTTTTCTTTTGGAAAAATAACCAACGAAAACCTATACAAACGCCTTAACGAACAAACGGCTTCGGTTGGGTTTATTTACCGCCACATTGGCGAGACAATGAATTTGTTTGGCTATTTTTTCGGCATTCCGAGCGAGGTTCCAAATACAACAATGGGGCAACAAGATACTGGCCAAGATTTCGACCTCGAAACAAGTCAGTCCTATGTAGCAAAAGGCTACGAAATGCTAAAAAAACTCGTGGAAGAAACAACTGATGAAGATTGGCTGACCGAAATTGATACGCCATTTTTTGGAAAAGTATCAAAAGTTAGACTCTTTTCGCACGTACTTTTTCATAACTCGCACCACGCCGGGCAGATTTCTCTGATACTCTCGAAAAGCTAATAAAAAGGTCGGCAAGGTTAAAATTCTTTGCCGACCTTTCTTCAAAATCAATTATCCTTCAAACTTTACTTCACCTCCAAAACCTTCGTTTTCTCCGAAACACCGTTTTCGTTGATGGCCTCTATGGAATAATAATACGTACTAAGTTTGTCCATTCCTCTAAACCAATATTCGTTGGCGTTATGCACCATAATGCAATTATAAAGTTTGTCGGGAGCTGTTCCGTAATAGATATTGTAGGCGTAAGCTTTATTTTCTGGTCGCCAGCGAATCCATGCACTGCGTTTGTCTTTTTCGGTTCTTAGCACCATGAAATCTTTTACGGCATCGGGTTTTGATCCATTGCCATTACCAAAAACTCGCAGGCCACTGATAGCAAATTTACCCGTTGGCATAGCCACATTTTCGAGTTTGATGTAGCGAGTCTGAATCGGCTGAGCAAGTTCTACATATTCGTGTGGAACATCGGTTTGGTTGTTTGATTTATCAACCAAAATTGTCCATTTTTTACCGTCAAGGCTCGACCAAAGTTTATATTGATGTTTGATATTTACTTGTTTTCCCAAGAACGAAGAATCAGCATCTTGGTCGGCATAGTTTATCTGAATCGCATTGACTGTTGAAAGATTCCCCAAATCTGTTTTAATCCATTCGCCCGCTTTGCCTGTTTCGGCCGACCAATAGGTTTTCATGCTTTCGTCAACGGCATTATTGGGCAAATATCCGCCCAGTGTTGAAGAAACCTCAACGGGTTTATTATAATTGAGCAACATCCAGCCTGTAAACGTCTTCTTGATGTCTAAGTCTGCAGATGGAATATAATGCGGATAATCGCCAAAAACGGTATTACACCACATTACGTCATCTTTATCAAAACCCGCAGGCCAAATACCGATGCGACGTTCAAAATTATTTTTGCTCGAAAGCTGAATCGTGGAAACGTGCCACCAGTTTTTTTGATTGTCTTGAAAAGATGCCCCATGACCTGCACCACGAGCAAAGCCACCGACTTTCATACTGAGTGGGTCGGGTTGAGCTTCCCAAGGCCCCAATGGTGTTTTTCCTACCAAAACGCCATCGGCATAGCCGCTCATTTCGGTACCTGGAGCTCCGTATTGAAGGTAATATTTTCCGTTGTTTTTGTTGACAGTTGCTCCTTCTATGAAACCGTCGAGAAAAGAATCGTCCATGTACTCGCCAAAGCGTTGCCAGCCATATCGCCATGATTCCAAAAAGTACATTTCTTTACGTGTGCCTTTGGGTTTCATGGTTTTACGGTCTAACTCAATACCATAAAGTGGATAACGGTTGCTGCTTCCGTTGTACATATAAAACTTGCCATCGTCATCAGTAAAAAAAGCAGGGTCCCAGCCACCAATCTCGAAATTATCTACCAAGGCAGTCCATTCGTTGGCTTTTGGGTTGGTACTCATCCAGATAGTAAACTCGCTGGTATAAGTCGAACCAAAAACCAGCATCGTATCGCCGACAATGCCTACGGCTGGGGCACAAAGTTCGTCATAAACTTTGTTTTGTGGACGAAGAAACTTACGAGCATGGAAAGTCCAATTGAGCATATCGGGACTGTGCCAATATCCCCACTGATTGGTGCTAAACATATAATATTCGCCTTTGTAATTGACCACAACAGGGTCGGCAGTGGCTCGGTGACGCCCCCACTCGCTAAAATTGGGAATAGGCGTATAACCATAGTCAACATTGATGGGATTGCAATAGGTTTTTTGTTGAGCCTGCAAAGCCGAAACCAAAGCAAGCATTGCAAAAGCAAGAAGAAGAAATTTTTTCATTGAAAGCTAAATAGAATTTTGAAGCAATTTATCAAAATCTATCTGAAATCTTTTAATTTTTGTGGCTATTTAAGCAAAGCATTGGGAGTGATTTGGCTTTTTGAAGAAATAAATAGGGAAAAATATTGTAAAAATACCACGTTAGGGGTAAAATATCGGTAGATGATGTCTAAGCCCCATCGGGGCGAATAAATTTAGCAATATTTTCAAATATAATAGCTGAAGGACTCTAATAAACAAAAAAGCTAAAAAATCTCCTCGCCCTCGTGCCAATATCGAAACGTCGAACCGTGGCATCACCCATCATGAGATGAGATACAGAAACGAAAAACCTTTTAGCACACAAAAATAAGCAAATTTTAGAAGATTTATATAATTTTGATGTGTTTTTTTAAGAAGCTATTTAAACTTGAATAAAATTATTCTTTCTTTGACTGAATTTGAAACCATAATAGAATTATAAGTCAATGTACATCAGCGAAGCCATCAGCCGTTTTTAAAATGACAAGTGAGAACGAAGGCTTGGTTTAAATAGATTTTTGAAACCTAATTTTTGCCGATGCCTTTACCATCTTATTCTCTACTGCCGTAGTAAAAACGGCTGACACCTCTACTAATAATTCGATTATGGATTAAAATTTGGCTGAATATCTCATTTTATTCGTTAATACTTGGGCGAACGGGTGGGGGGCAGATTGCCATAAATATTGATTTAATTGTATTCATTTTTTTGTTTTAAATTTTTGAATAATAGAGATATGTTGTTTTATTTTGAATGATTTCTTTGCCAAAAAGCAATTATAAATCCTGCAGTTCAAAAATATCTCACTCATTTATTTTTCAATTCTCTGAAATAAATAAAGACTATTCTGAGACTATTTGTATTGTCAAAGTTCGTTAACAGCTCAAGTCCTTGAGAAAAACCAATAGAGTTTTGTTTTATCTGTTCCACCGTTTCTACTATTGTTGTATTATTATTTGCTGAGTCTTTCGATTCTTTGGTTGTGATTACCATATCCATCGAAATTGTGGCACCATTCAAAAAAGTACTTGCTTGTGATTGTGCTTTAACTTGTGCAACACGGTTCAATGTTGCTTCACTTGTATATTTGGCTTTTTCAAGACTTATGACTGAAATAAGGTATTGGTGGTCATAATCATCAACTATTTTTACTCCTTCAAATGGTTTGGCAGCATACATGCGTTTGATGAAATTACTTAAACTAACTTTTTCATCACTATACCCTTGTCCATAAGATTTTATAGAAACTAGAATAACTAATAATAACAGCAGATTTTTCATTTTTCCTGTATACTTGATTTCTGTCTTCTTAATTTTTGCAATTGCTTATTGTAATTATCAAAAGCTATTCTACCATCTTTTGCTGTTGACTCAGCTAAACGTAGAAATTCATTCCAATCTTTCTTTTTGCCAAGTTCGATTTTTGCAGCTTGATGAATAACAATATTCCTTTTTCCAGCCCATTGATTTAAATTCTTATTCATAATATCCTTTAGAATAATATCAGTTTCAATCATATTTAGTTTTTTCAACAAAACTCCTAAAGTTCCAAATTCAACGTAATCCTTAGTCAACTCACCAATGCGGCTTTCGAGTCTATCACAAATTAGGCTTTCAATTAAAGCGGTAGCTTCAAGAAAGAATGAGTGCTCAATAGCAGTATTAAATCGACTCATTGCCGATTTTATGATTTCATACTTATCTATTCCTGGAATATCAAGAATAGTTGCTCTAATTTTAGTATTACTCATTTTAGTCAACAATTGGTGAAACTTTATACTCACTAATTTTATTAATTTCTTCAAGGCTTTTTATATCTTCATAATAAAAACGCACAATCTCTTTTTGTGGTGCTATTCCAATAAAAGAAATAATTACTCCTGGTTTGGAATTGATAATATTATGGTGTACCCCAATATTTGGACAGTCTTTTTACTATTGTTGTTGTAAAATTTTCTTTTTTTGCTTCTTTTTTTCTTTTGTTAATAAGTGTGGAAAAGTGGATAAGTTATGCTACTT
>JAIXOL010000033.1 GCA_027486845.1 Cytophagaceae bacterium | reverse complement strand
TGTAATTTATTAGAAAAGCAAGAGGGTAATAAATCCAGCCTCAGAGAAAAATTAAGTAAAAATTGGAAGTTAATACCAGCAATTTTTAAGTAAGTTTATTTTTATGAACAAACCCTGAACGACATTATGAAAAATACGATATTTCTACTTTTTTTGTTTTGATAACATACAATAAATCTACTTCTCAAACATGTATTGGAGTGGCGACAATCGAGGCGGTATGGAAAGTTGTTTTAGTCTATATAATGAATGTTCATCATTTTGTGATGACACGTATATGTTTAGGTTGGCGAACATTACTTCAAGAGTATCCAAAGATGTATGTAAAGCTTGGTGGCATTTTGGAGCAGGACAGCGGGGCGAAGTTTTTTTGATATTTGGGATATCATTAATGATTGTGGCTCTTATATGCCTCAAATTTGGGAAGCTGAATCTTCTTAAAGTGCTTGTAGTACGGATGCTTTACATAAATTAAACAGATGTGTGACTTCGTTGGAACATGATTAAAACACTATTGAGAACTGAAAAGAGAAAAAACTATCCTCTTTTCAGTTCTCAATAATATTTTGTAGAAACAATCTTATCGATTGACATAAATATTAAGCCCTTCGGTTCTAAACCCCCTTCTACCTTGAGCATAAAAAGTATAAACTTTCTTGCTAACAGGTAAGAAAGTTGCAAAATACAATGCTTTTGTTGGGCTGGTTGCATCAAAAACGTCAAGCGTATCACTAATAGTTGGTATAGACAACTCTATAAAACCACCTACTTTTTTATAGTCAAGTCCCGTTACAATCTTTCTTTTTTCTCTTCGAGAGTAAACATCAATCGGGCGTGCAGGGTCTGGAACTAAATTGGCAATCCGTAATCTATACTTACCTACTGCTGGTTCTATCATTTCGTCTTCAACAAGCATTACTTCCTGCGTTGGTGAAGCACCAACCAAAAAGGCAGTATAGAATTTCCCTGCTTGCAAATCAAGGTTTGCTTTAAAAGCAGTGTCTCCTTTTACGTAAGTGCCGTAGTCATTACCTACTCGGCGGTCAAGTAGTAAGAAATAATTAGCTTTTCCCGCTTTTATCGAAGCATAGGTTGCCGTACTTGGCCAAGAGCCTGGTGCAGTAAGGGCATTTCCATTAAGTTTAGTCTTTTCTTGATAAACATAAAACCTTGTTACACCGACACCTGGAGCTCCAGCAGGCACATTTGAGGTGTAAGCATTTAAAACTTTCAGATTGGCATTACTTGGGTCGCTGTATTGCCACTGAATATTATCATCTAGGAGTGTCTTCTCGCAAGCTATCATCGCCATAAAAATACAGGCAACTGATATATATTTAGTTATTTTATTCATAACGTATTTTTTCTTTTTATTAACGAATATTCGGAACTGTGCAAATTACTTATGGCTTTGCGAACCAAGTTTCAACGGTATGATAGTCGGTATTAGTGCCACCAATTCTTCTGAGTTCTTCTACATTCCATAGGTATTCAGAATTATAACGTGGACGTACACGATACACTAATTTTCCGAGATTATCAGGGTATATTGCCGTTGGAAGCTCATAAGTTTTATAAATATCTGGACTGTATTTATAACGGCGTAAATCAACCCATGTTTCTTCAAATCCATAACCCCAAAGAGCCACAAATTTTTGCATCATTATATCGCTCAACGTCAATTCAGCGGCAGTTTTTGGACTGATAGCTGTTATATAATCATCCGCCTGTTTATCAGTAAAAGCTACATATCCTGTAAACGACTTTTTATACATATCAAAGCAAGCTTTGATACCTTTCTGATAAGCACTTAGAGCAGTTACTTTATCGCCTTTGATGAAAGCGGCTTCTGCCTTAATAAATTGTAGTTCAGAAAAGGTCATTAAGGGTAACGGAGCATTGTTTTTAAAGAAACTTCGAGCATCGGTATCAACTCCGCCTGCAGGTGCAATCGTAGAGACTGCTCCGAAAAAATTGTAAGTTTTTCGGTTTGCTGGAAGGGTTGTTGCTTCTCCTGCGTTCATTCTTATACCTCTAAGTACACCATCAGTTGAGGGTCTAAACAAAAAGTCTATTCGTGGATCTTTTTTTCCGGTATAAACCGTACCATCCATATATCTAATGATAAAATCCGTTTGGCGATAGGCGGCCAAATTATTTCTTCTTGGACCAAAAAAATTGGCATCATCAGCGGCGGCAGGGCCATTAGTAAATTTTATCATTGCGTCATCATCAATTGAAGCTAAAGCTGCATCAACTGCTTTAATAACCTCATCAGGCTTATAAGTGCTTTTCAAGGAATAGCGGTGTAAGAGTTTTGCTTTTACTCCGCTCACAAATTTCTTCCATTTATCAATATTTCCTGCATAAAGAAAAGCATCTGCGGTGCGAAAATCGCTTGAAACTTCTTTTTTTGATGCTCTATCTAAGTAAACATTGGCCGAGTCGCATAGTATGGCAACCTGCTTGTAAACATCTTCTTGGGTATCGAACTTAAATGTTAATTGACTGGTATTGAAGGCTTCTTTCAAGATAACATCACTGTGATAGTCGGTCAGCAATAACCAACTCCAAGCCATAATGGCGTGCCCAGCACCAATGTATTCATCTTTGCCTTCGGCACGAGCATCTCTCATCATGTTGACTACATTGTGACCTAAATTCCAGTAGTGAGTACGCCATTTTTCTCCGCCATTATCGGAGTTTGGGTCATAGCCCATACGGTCCCATGAGCCACCAGCTGTAGTCAAAGTCCAATAGTTTACATATCGGCCAAGCATACGAGAGTCAAACTGAATCCCACGAGCCATATTTGCCTGAATGGCAGGTAAAACCTCCGAAGGTTTTACGAGAGTGGGGGCATTTGGATTACGAAAGGCCTCATCAATGTAATCATCACATGAGATTAGCCCTAATCCTAAACTTATAATCAAAAATATTTTTTTCATGTTTCTTTCAATAATAAAGACGTTATTGCTTTTAATATTCTTTAGTTAGTATAAATTATCTGGCTTTAAAATCTGCTCTAAGACCAAAATTAATACCTCTTGGTGTTGATGGAGAAAAATAATCAATACCAAAAGAACCCACGCCAGCCGTAGCGGCATTATTACCATTGACAGATGGGTCAGCTCCCGAATAGTTGGTAAGAATGAAAAGGTCTGTTCCCGAAACAAAAAGGCTTAATGCAGAAATATATTTCATGTTTTTAAGCATTTTTGGTGTAAAACGATAATTTACACGTGTTTCACGCAAACGCAACCAGTTAATGTCTTTTTCCACAAAATTTGAAGCATACATACGTCCATCTTGATAGTATGTACTAAAGTATGGATTAATCTGAATCGTATTTGGTGTTGGGTTTGCTGTTTCCTCCAAACCATCTCTCAAAACACCTGGCAGAATGATTGATTTTTCACGGTCGAGTGTGCGAGTGCTATATCCTCTGAGTGTTAGCCAGTATTCTGTTCCGTTCATAATGTCGCCACCTTTTCTGAGGTCTAACGAAAACGAAAGTGAGACATTTTTGTAAGTAAGGCTATTAATGATACCTCCAGTTATGTCTGGGTTACGCTCTGCAATCTTTATATAATTTGGATTTACTAATGGAACCCCCGTACCTGGGTCAATTAGTATTTGCCCTTGAGTATTTCTTAAATAATCTTGACCTGTTAATGAAGTTGTAGTGCTTCCTGGTACTAAACCATTGCGGAAAGCATCAAGCCATGTATCAGAGTTATAATATTCAGGGATATTTGATGGGAGATTAAGAACTTTATTGCGAGTTCCTGCCATGTTTACTGTAATATCCCATTTGAAGTTTTTATTTTTGATTGGCTGACCAGTAACAATCAACTCCATACCTTTATTACGAGTATCGGCCACGTTGAGGGTTGATAGAATGAACCCAGAGCCATAACTCAAACGAACATTTCGCACGATTTGTCCGAGGTTGAGTGTATTGTAATATGTATAGTCAAAAGTTAATCTTTTTCCGAAGAAATTTAATTCTGTTCCAACTTCAAAAGTACGTTGTCTTTCGGGCTTGATAAATGGGTTGTTATTCGTAAATCCATAACCGTATCCTAATCCACTCGTAAGCTGTCTGTTATAAACCGACTGTGAGCCATAAGGTGGAATATCTTTAGCTGTTTCTGCGATTGAGCCACGTAATTTACCATAACTAAAAACCTTGTTGTTTTTTGTTATTAACTCGCTAAAATTAAACGCTAAACTGGCCGAAGGATAAAAAAAGGAGCGAGATTCTTTGGGTAATGTAGAAGTTTGGTCGTTTCTACCCGTAACGGTAAGCACCAAGAGGTCATTGTAGTTAGCTGTAAACTCTCCAAATACACCCAAAGCTCGTCTTCTAATCAACGTATCACGCCCGAGTGTACGACTGTTGAGAATAGTAGCAGGGTCAACTGTTGAAATATCATTAATGTAGTCCTCACCAACTTTCTTTAATTTTTGCCCTCTTTCGGCAAAAAGATCACGGCGATATTCATCAAACGAGCTGCCTAATCTAAGCGTATTTGTTAATTTTCCCACCTTTTTTTCGGCTGTTGCAATCATTACACCGCTGTATCCTTTGTACTTTTCGGTATAGTTTTCAACCATACCACCAACAGTATAATAATCATTCGATAATGGATGAAAAAAAAGATTACCATTGGTTTGGTATGAATCCAAACCTCCTCTACCCGTTACCGTTAACCAAGGCATTGGACGGTATGTCGCCGATAAGTTATATACATAACGATTAGTTTTGTCTGAACTTTCATTTTTATTTACTGACCAATAAGGATTATCGGCTTCTGCAAAGTTGGCATCATCAAAATATCTGCGACGAGCTCCATCTTCTTTTATATACTGAGAAGCATCATCAAAAATTGGCCAAGAATACAATCCTTGCAAGAAACCACCTGCACCACGCAATGCTTTCTGATTTTCGCTGTAAGTATATGCTAAACTTAAATTTGCGTCAAAGTTTTTTCTCAAAGAATTATAAGAAAGCGTACCACGTGCATTGTAGCGGTCAAGTCCAGTATTCGGTATTGTTCCATTTTGGTTCGTCGAGCCAAGCGATAAACGATATGCAAGTCGATTTTTGCCACCATCAAGTGTAACGTTATGCTTTTGTACAAAGGCATCGTTGAAGAAATTTTTAACATTATTATATATTTTGGTTGTATCTGAAATTTTGGGTCCTAAAGCACTTCTTGTACGTTGGGATCCATCTCCTAAAACTCCGAGTCCATAAGTTGTCTGAATTTCAGGATAAAGATACATGTGGTCAATTCTAAAGCTATTATCGTAAGAAACTTTCAACTTTCCAGCAGCTCCTTTTTTAGTCGTAATGATGATAGCACCACTTCCTGCATCAATTCCATATAGTGATGTAGCTTCCGGACCTTTCAAAACCGTAATACTCGCAATATCGTTCGGATTAATATCTGCCGCACGATTAGTAAAGTCATTACTGCGATTAGACCCTTGAACAGTCAAGTTGTTTTGGTCGAAGGTAGAGTTACTGATAGGTAAGCCATCTACAACTATCAATGGAGAGTTATTTCCACTCAATGAGTTAAATCCACGCAATACAATTTGTGAAGATGCCCCTGGAGCCCCACTCGTAGTATTGATTGTTGCACCAGCTACTCTACTTTGCAAAGCAGTCAAGAAGTTTTCTCTTTGAGTTTCAGCAATTTCATCACCATTTACTTGTTGGGTCGCATAACCCAATGTCTTTTTATCTTTAGAAATGTTGAAAGAAGTAACAACAACTTCGTTTAACTCCGATGCTATTGCTTTGAGTTTTACGTCAATAATTGATGCAGTACCAACTTTCACTTGCTGAGACTCCATTCCAACAAAGCTAAATACTAAAGAGGCATTTTGAGGAACACTGATTTTATACTTACCATTCCCATCAGTGGATGTACCCTTACTTGTACCTTTGACCGAAATGCTTACTCCAGGTATTACTGAACCATCTTCCGAAGAAGTAACCGTTCCGCCAATTGATTTTTCTTGGGCTAAGGCTTGCTGATAAATAAAAACAGAAAAAACCACCACCCAACATCGTAAAATTTGATTCATATAGAATATTGAAAAAAAGGTTTGTTGATGAATAAACTACCACAAAGTTACTAAAAAGTAGATTAATTGATAGCGAATTTTATAGGTTTTGTAAAAGTATTGTTGGGAGAATCATGGTAGATTAAGATAATTACTCTATTTATTAACATATATTTTGGGTAAAATGAGATTATTGGCATAATTTTTATCAAAGTATTTATAGAAGTTCAAAATCAATTTCATAACTTTGCACTCCGAAAAAGTTTAGAGTTAAGTAAAAAGATTGTTTTCTGAAAATAAATCTTGATTATCTGTTAGTTAATCAAGCAAATTCGATAAATTAAAGCGGTAGTCGCACTATCAAACAATGGCAAAAAAAGAAAAATCAGGTCTTGACATCATCGAAAGTCCAGAAGCTTTACAACAAGAATTCAACAAAGCAGAAGGCTTTTTGAAAAATAACCAAAAATTACTGACTATCATTGGTGGTGGTATTTTGGCAGTTGTATTAGGAGTAGTTGGATATAATTACTATACCAATTCTCAAGACGAAGAGGCTCAAGTAGCAATGTTCAATGCAGTTTACGCTTTTGAAGCTGATTCATTGAAACAAGCCCTAAATGGTACAGGTGGAAATGAAGGTTTATTAGCAATTGCTGATAATTACGGTGCATCGAAAGCTGGAAATTTAGCAAAATTCTATTCAGGAGTTGCTTTGGTAAAGCAAGGCAAATATGATGAAGGTATTGAGCAATTGAAAAGTTTCAGCTCAAACGACTTACTCGTACAAGCAAGAGCGTATGTGTTGATTGGTGATGCTTACATGGAAAAGAAAAGCGTAGAAGATGCGATTTCTTATTACAGAAAAGCGGCTGATTATCAACCAAACAAAACTTTCACACCAATGTATTTGATGAAACTTGCTACTGCTTATGAAGCTGCTAAAAATAATAAAGAAGCAGTTCGTGTTTACAGCGAAATCATTGAAAAATACCCAGAATCAGCAGAAATTGGTAACGCCAAGAAATATAAATCCAAACTCGAAGGCACTGTCGGCGAGTAAGAACTTGGTTATGCAATAAAAATATAATCAAAGGGATAAGCCGAAGTAGGTTTATCCCTTTTTTTAATTTATCCTGAAAAATATGTCGTCAGCTAATAAAAATTTGAGTGAGTTCAATACCACAGGTTTGCCAGATGTAAGTCAAAAACGTTTTGCAATCGTCGTTGCTGAATGGAACGAAGAAGTAACAGAAGCCCTTTTTGAAGGTGCTTATAAAACGCTCGTAGAAAATAGCGTAAAAGCCGAAAACATCGTAAGAGCCAATGTTCCTGGTAGTTATGAATTAAGTTTTGCTTCGCAAGTTTTTGCACAAAAAGCCGATATAGATGCTGTCATTGCCATCGGTTGCGTGATTCAAGGTGAAACTAAGCACAACGATTATATCAATCATGCAGTAGCACAAGGATTGACCAACGTTTCGTTGAAATATAATAAGCCAGTTATCTTTGGAGTTTTAACCCCAAACAACCAACAACAAGCTCTCGACCGTGCAGGTGGTATTCATGGTAATAAAGGCGATGAGGCAGCGATAACGGCAATAAAGATGTTAGGATTAGTTTAAGAAAATGCAAAAACCAAGACCAAACATATCGAAGACCGCTTTTTGGGATGTCAATTTTGAAGAAATTGATTACGAGAAGAATTATGTCTTTGTTGTGGATAAAGTTTTTAATTATGGAAAATTCAACGACCAATTAGAGTTAATTCGTTTTTATGGGGTTGAAAATATTAAAAAAATGATGGTTCAAGTGCCATATTTTAGAAAAGAGGTTTTTGCTTTTATTTGTGGTTATTTTCAATTAAACCCCACTGAATTCAAATGCTATTTACGGAGACAGTCGAATCCAACACACTGGGAGTTTTAAAAGAGTTGATGAGACTTCCTGTTTTAGAAAACTTTGCACTCGTTGGTGGAACAAATCTATCGCTAAAACTTGGTCATAGGTTATCGGTAGATTTAGATATTTTTAGCAATGAAGATTTTGAAAGCGATAGTATTATTCCTGCAATAAAAGCTAAATTTGATAATTTTGAGGTTTTACGTAAAACAAAAAGGTCTTTTGCAGGGGTTATCGGAGATTTAAAGATAGATATTGTTTTACACCAATATCCATACTTACAAGAAATAGAGGAGATTGATGATGTTCGTTTTGTCTCAATGCCAGATGTAGTTGCGATGAAACTAAATGCAATATCTAAGCGGGGAGCTAAAAAAGACTTTTATGATTTGGCAAATCTTCTTGATTTATACTCCATTGAAGAAATGTTATCTTTCTTTAAAACGAAGTATAGTAATGACGAGATAGGTTTCGTTGTTCACTCAATATATTATTTTGAAGATGCTGAAATGCAAGAAAATCCAATTTCCTTAAAAGGTGAAACATGGGAAGAGGTCAAGAAAAAAGTAAAAAAATCAGTAGATGATTTTATAAATAGACGTTTATATTAATGCCTAAAATTACACTTGATATACAAATCACTGATAATCAACAAGCTAAATAACACACTCATTCAAAACATTCATTCAAAATTAAATTTAAAAAATGCAAGTTTGGAAATTTGGCGGGACTTCAGTAGGTAAGCCCGAGCGTATGCACTCAATCCGTAATTTGATTACGGAAGATTCAGGTCGTAAAATCGTAGTTTTGTCGGCACTTTCTGGCACAACAAACTCTCTTATTTCTATTGGCGAGTCGCTAAAATCTAATAATGATGCCGAAGCAATCGAAAAAATCGACACGCTTTATGCTCATTATGAGGCTTTTATCAAAGAATTATATAAAACCGAAGAAGGATATACAAAAGGCAAAACTATTATCGACAATGAATTTAATTTCATTCGTTCGTTGGTAAATATCAAACCTTTTACACTCAAGCAAGAAAAAGAAATCGTTGCCGAAGGCGAATTACTTTCTACCCAAATGTTTGAGGCATATTTGCAAGAAGAAGGTGTAAGTTCAGCTCTTTTGCCAGCTCTCGATTTCATGCTCATTGATGCTGATAATGAGCCTGTTTTGAGTTTTACCGAAGAAAAAATTACAGCCATGTTTTCACAATTGGAAGACAAGCAAATTTTTATCACACAAGGTTTTATTTGTCGTAATCCTCGTGGCGAAGTTGATAATTTGAAGCGTGGTGGGTCTGATTATACAGCATCATTGGTTGGTGGAGCAATTCGTGCGGAAGAAATCCAAATCTGGACAGACATTGATGGAATGCACAACAATGACCCAAGAATCGTGAAACGTACCTTCCCCGTACGTGAATTGACTTTTGAAGAAGCCGCAGAACTGGCGTATTTTGGTGCAAAAATCCTTCACCCAAGTACGATTACCCCAGCCAAAATGCGTGGAGTGCCAGTTCGTTTGAAAAATACCATGGAGCCAAACGCTTACGGAACGCTCATTGCCGATAAATCAACCGATTCGGAAATCAAAGCCATTGCTGCCAAAGATGGTATCACGGCTATTTATATTCACTCAACTCGTATGCTGAATGCCTATGGATTTATGAGAAAGGTATTTGAAGTTTTTGAAAACTTCAAAACACCAGTTGATATGATAACTACGTCGGAGGTTTCGATTGCTGTAACAATTGATAATGCCGAAAATTTAGATAAAATCACGGCAGTTTTAGGTCAATTTGCTGATTTGGAAGAACATGACCGTAATCAATCAATCATTTGTATTGTAGGTAATTTTATGGCTGATAAAGCAGGTATTGCTCTAAAAGTAATGGAAGCCATGCGTGATATTCCAATCCGAATGATTGCTTATGGAGCATCGGAGCATAATATTTCACTTTTGGTTGATACAAAACATAAAAACGAAGCCTTAAATGCTTTAAACGAAGGTTTGTTTAAGTTTGACTAAAATTATAAGCCCTTAATTACACAATATGCTACAACTCAATTTTATAAAAGAAAACAAACAAGCTACGATTGATAGCTTGAAGCGTAAGTATTTCAAGAATGCCGAAGAAACGATTGAAACGGTTTTAGGAATCGACCAAAAACGTCGTGAAACACAAGCCGAATTAGATTCAACTTTGGCAAGAGCCAACGCTTTGGCCAAAGAAATCGGAGGCTTGATGAAAGCAGGCAAAAAAGAAGAAGCCGAAGTTGCTAAAGCCGAAACTGCTGAGTTAAAAGTAAAATCGAAGGCTTTGGAAGAAGATTTAAAGGTTTCAGAATCAGAACTTTACGATGTAATGGTGACGATTCCGAATCTTCCGCACGTAAGTGTGCCCGTAGGTCGCACGCCCGAAGAAAACGTAAATGTTTTTGAACATGGTACAATTCCAACTTTGCATGAGGCAGCTCTCCCACATTGGGACCTAATCAAGCAATATGATATTATTGATTTTGATTTAGGAAACAAAATTACTGGTGCGGGTTTTCCTGTCTATAAAGGAAAAGGAGCAAGAATTCAGCGTGCAATGATTAATTTCTTCTTGGATGAAGCATTGGCCGCTGGCTATATGGAAATTCAACCGCCGATTTTGATTAATAAAGAATCAGGTTACGGAACAGGTCAATTACCTGATAAAGAAGGACAAATGTATCATTCAACAGTTGATGATTTATTTTTGATTCCAACTGCTGAAGTGCCAGTAACGAATATTTACCGTGACGTAATTTTATCTGAAAACGATTTGCCCATAAAAAATGCGGCATATACACCTTGTTTCCGCCGTGAAGCAGGAAGTTGGGGAGCTCATGTGCGTGGATTAAATCGTCTTCACCAATTTGACAAAATCGAAATCGTGCAGATTCGTAAGCCAGAAGAATCCTATCAAGCACTCGAAGAAATGGTTGAACACGTAAAAACATTGCTCGAAAAACTTGAATTACCTTACCGTATTCTTCGACTTTGTGGAGGAGACATGGGTTTTACATCAGCACTCACTTATGACTTTGAGGTTTATTCGGCTGCCCAAAAACGTTGGTTAGAGGTTAGTTCAGTTTCAAACTTTGAGTCATATCAAGCCAATCGTTTGAAACTCCGCTATAAAGTAGATGGCAAAACACAGCTTTTGCATACACTCAATGGCTCGGCACTTGCTTTGCCTCGTATTTTGGCTTCAATTTTAGAAAACTTCCAAACGCCAGAAGGTATCAAAATACCAAAAGTATTGGTGCCTTATTGTGGTTTTGAAATGATATGAATTATTGATGAAAATAGAAAAAGGCACGCCGATAAATTTATCAGCGTGCCTTTTTCTATTCTTGAACAACGAGACTTAAAACTCCCAAATCAAACCCAAGCCAGGTGTAATACTGGCGGTTTCATCGGCAATAATAAATGGAATACCATTTGAACCATTTGGATTTAGGGCTTTTCCATTGGTTGTCTTGAAACCCGTATTATCGGTTGTGCGTTCAAAAGTATAAGTTGGAATCGACGGGTTTTTCGCTAAAAGAGCATTTTGAATATCAAAATAAAAATCAAAGCTTTGTTTACGGAAGTTGATTTTCTTATCAATTCTGAAATCAAATTGGCTGAAATTCTTTAGACGTAGATTATTGAGTCTAGAATAATCAAGAATACCAACGCCCAAAGTTGCGTAATTTCTTTGAGAAGCTTCCAAATCGAAAGGTGTATATGGAGCTCCTCCATAAAAACGATATTTTGCCCCCAATTCCCATCCTTTCTTGAATTTGCGTCCAACTTGTAAAGCCACTAAGTGACGACTATCCCAGGCAGACGGCACAAATACGCCATTTTTTCCCGAAAACTGACTCCAAAACAAAGTATAAGAGAAAACCGCAAACAAATTCTTTTGTAGTTTTTGTTGGGCAAAAAACTCAACACCATAAGCTTTTCCTTTTCCGATACTTTCTATCTTCTCGTTTCCGATTGCTCCATAATCTCCGCCTTGGTTGGCCAATGAAATGCCGTCACGAGCCGAAACTGCGTAATTATTGTATATTTTGTAAAAACCTTCTAAAGTAAAACGTGTCGATGGGCGAGGAATAAACTCCAAACCACTCACAAAATGGTCGCTTTGTAAATACTTATTGTCTTTGTTGACGAGCGTTCCGGTGTTATCTCTAAAACCTAAAACCGTATAAATTGGTAATTTGAAATATCGTCCTAACGAAGCATTTACTCGCCATCTATTCGCAAAACTATAACTCGCCGCTGCTCTCGGACTCAATGTTTTAAGTGGATTCATTCCTTCATTCGTAAAACTATTCATGTCGCTTCGGATTCCTGCCGAGAAATTGAGTTTTTCATCCAAAAACTTCCTAGAAGCTTGTGCAAATGCCCCAAACTTAAAGAACTCAACGGCTGTATTGAATTTGAAAGCTACTTCTGGTTGAATAATATTGCCTTTATCATCAAGTAATTGTTTTCTTAAGCGATTATAAGAATCAGCGTTATATTTCACGAATTGGCTACTTACACCATAAGAATATTCCCATTTTTCGCTAAATTTATTCACTTCTATTCTAAGTTTATTTTCAATTTCTTGCGATTTTGTATTCAAGGTCAGTAAGCCTTTGGAGCTTTGTTGACCATCTTCAAACTTTTCGAGCGAATTATCGTACATATTTCTGCTCAAAGAAATATTCATATAGCCTTTGTCAAGCAAGTGTTTCAATGTAAAACCTGTTGTATAATTCCATTGATTAATGTACGGAAATGCTCGCAAAATGTATTCTTTGCTCGGTGAAGATTCTTTCGGAACACCAAAATAAAATTTGTCAATCGCACCTAAACCGATAGCCGTAAGAGTAGTTTTTGCATTTATTTTGTGGGTAATTTTATACTGAAAATCCCAATAATTTGGGCGAATCGGTAAATCAATCAACTGAAATAAATATTGTAAATAGGAGCGACGTGCCGAAACCAAATAAGTTGTTTTGGGTGAAATTGGTCCTTCTAAAGTCGCCGCAGCTTCGGTCGAACTTACACGAAAATTACCTTGAAAATTATCTTTATTACCATCTCGCTGCTTAAATTGTAGCACCGACGACAAAGCATTGTCATATTTAGCATTAAAGCTACTAGACGAAAGTGTGGCATCTTCGATAAACGAAACATTTAGAATTCCTGTTGGCCCACCTGCACTACCTTGGGTTGAAAAGTGATTAATTACTGGTACTTCAATTCCATCGAGGTAATATACATTTTCGTTTGGAGCTCCACCACGAATAATGATGTCATTTCTGAAAGCACCACCGCCATTTGTGCCGCCAACACCAGGTAAAACTTGAATTACTTGCGAAATATCAAAGTTTCCACCGGGATTATTTTTTATTTCTTCGGTCGAAAGTTTTTGAATCGAATTTGGCGTTTCCAATGAAGCCACCGAAACTGAGCGATTTACCACCACCTTTACTTCGTTGAGTTGCTTGGAATCTTCTTCCATCACAAAGTTGATAATATTGGCATTTCCAGAAGATACCACGATATTAAACTTCGAGACATCTTTGTAGCCTACGTAAGTGGCTTTCAGATTATAGCTTCCTGTTGAAATGCCAGAGATTTTGAAATTCCCTTCTACGTCACTCTGAGCACCTTTTTGTATTCCTTCAACTTGAATTGCTACGCCAACTAGGGGCTCTTGGGTACGACGGTCTTTGATTGTGCCTTGAATTTCGCCCGTATTTTGTGCATAAGCAATATTCAAACTTAGAAAGCTAAAAAAGTAAAGTATTTTGTACATAAAAATGAGTGTTTGTGAGAGAGTGCCGAGTATAATTCAAAATACCCGACAACTTTTTTGATTTATATGTGTTTACTACTAAACAAATTCACCAAAAATATGTTTTGTTTTTGTACTAAATATTTTTAAATTGGTATAAAAAAACACTTTTGTGCGAGCGAAATATTTAAACTAAACATGGATTATAGCATTTTACGGAAATTAGTAGGTGATTTAGAAAGTTTTGAAGCTGAACAGAATTCAACGAATATTTCGATGGAAGATTTTGTGGGATTTCTGAATAAAAAATATGTTGAGACAATATTGACTCCGCAATCAGCTGAAGCACCTGCCAAAAATGATGAAAATAATATTGGGCAATTAGTAGCTTTTATGTATCGATATGCCAAAGGCTACATAAAAAAGGCTTTAGAAGAATCTACAATCTTGACTTTAGATGATTTTGGCTATTTAGCGGCCGTTTGGCAGTATGGAAATTTAACCAAAACGCAAGTCATCGAAAAGAATATTCATGAGAAAAACACGGGTATGGAAATCATCAAAAGGTTGATAAATCATCAATTACTCGAACAGTATGATGACGAGCATGATAAAAGAAGCAAACGCTTGAAAATTACACCGCTTGGGCAAGCAGAATTTATCAAGTCTATTGATGGAATGCAAAAAGTAAGCAAGATTATTTCTGGAAAATTGAGTGATGTTGAGAGACTGCAACTTTTTTATTTACTCAACAAATTACATGATTTCCACAATCCGATTTTCTTGAACGAAAAAGAAACAAGTGTTGATAAACTTTTAGAAAAGTATTTTTATTAAATATTGAGCAAAAATTATCTTACCGTTTCCATCATGGCGAGTAATTGGTCTAATTCATATTCTAATACACGACCATTTTGCCTAAGCTTTTTAATATCCTGCAATTCAACACCATTACGCACATAAGTTGGCGTTGTATTTAAAGCTGGATTACGATAACCTTCACGCATAAATCGCTGAATCATTGCCTTGATTTGCTCAGTTGTATCTTTCTGCTCAACTTTTGGCTCATTAATTTCGGCATAAGTTGCAGTTTCTTCAACTGGGTTTTGTGTATTGCTTGTATTTATAACCGTTGCTCCAACCGAAGCTGTAGGTTGTGGCACAGATGCCATCATAGTAGCAGCTATAACAGTTTGTTTTACTTTTTCAACAACTGGTTCAGGTAATGGTTCTGGTTGTATAAGGTCAAAACCTGCTGCCACAATTGTAACACGCACTTTTTTGCCTAAATTACTATCAGTAGCAAAACCGTGTTTGAATAAACTTGCCTTGCTTTGAATCTGACTTTCAACAAACTTTGTTACCAAAGTTTGGTCAGAAAGTTTGATTTTATGCTCCGGACTATAAGCAATACTTAATAAAATCCTTTGAGCACCGCTAATATCGTTGCTTTCAAGCAATGGCGAAGATAAAGCCAATTTGATAGCTTCTTCAACTCTTTTTTCGCCTTCAGCTTCAGCTGTTCCCATCACGGCTTGTCCGGCACCGCCCAAAACCTTCTTTACATCGGCAAAGTCAAGATTGATGATACCAGTACGAGTAATTAGCTCTGCAATACTTTTTACACCATTGGCCAATACATCATCGGCTTTCGCGTAAGCCTCTTCGATATCCATATCGCCAAATTGTTCTTCCAAACGCTCATTCTTGATAATAAGAACTGTATCGCAGTTTTTCTTTAATTCTTCAATACCGATTCTTGCTTGGATAATCTTATCGCCTCCTTCAAACGGGAACGGATCTGTTACGACCGCAATCGTCAAAAGGTTCATTTCTTTAGCTATTTTAGCAATTACGGGTGCTGCACCAGTACCCGTTCCACCACCCATACCAGCCGTAATGAATACCATTTCGGTTGGCTCTTTGAGTAACTCTCGGATTGCTTTTTCGCTTTCTTCGGCTGCTTTTTTACCCATTGTTGGCTCGGTGCCAGCACCTAATCCTTTGGTAAGTTCAACCCCAATTTGTAGTCGTTTTATTTCTGGAGAGGCAGATTCAAGGGCTTGTTGGTCAGTATTACAAATTACTAGACCAATGTCATTAACGCCCATATTGTGCATGTGCTTAACGGCGTTACAGCCGGCACCACCCACACCTATTACTTTAATTATGTTTCTGAATTTGTTCTTTGGGACAAGTTCGTAGTCTGGTTCTTCTGACATCGTAATAAACTTTTATAGATTAGGAAAAGCTGTTTTTCTTTTTTTACTTAAAAATCTTGATAAAGGCGAAGTCTCATCAAAAAATTTCAAATTATTTCAAATATAATAAATATATCTGAAAAATTATAAGTACCCATTGTCGTCACCAAAATCTGATTTAGGGGTTTGCACTTGACGTTTTAGCCAACTGAGCAACCCTCCGCTCTGTGGAGGCTCTTCTTGGGAAGGAGCTGGTGGCTCAACTTCTTTATGACGACCAACATTACGCGTTTCAAATCCGTTTATTGGGTTTGGCGGTAACTGGCTCTTTGGAATTTCTCCCCATATTACCTCTTGAGGTACTCGCTCATCTAAAGGTAAAAAACCAGATAATACTAAGCCAACGACAGTAGCATATTTTGGGTCAATAATTTTACTCAAAGAGCTTTCTCCGATATTCCGAACGTTGTTGCCAACCCTGATATTCATACCGTTGGTTACTTGGTCGAAAACGTCTTTTATCATTCTGATATTGGCCGTTCCACCCGTCAGAACAACGCCATTAATGAGTTGTCCTTCGTAGCCGGAGTGCATAATTTCGGCCATTGCCATTGCTGCAATTTCTTTTAGACGCTCTTCGATGATAATACTTACGTTTTTTGCAACGATTTCTTTATCGGGTAAACCTTCAACTCCAGGGATTTTGATAATGTCATTTTTGCCTACTTCATCGGGAGGAACATCACCCATGATTAGTTTGAGCTTTTCGGCGTGGTCGGGTAAAATTTGGAATGCTTTTACAAGGTCATTTGTAATGCTTTTTCCCGCGAAAGGTATCACCGAAATATGACGTAAACCATTTTCGTGAAAAATTGCCACTTCAGTCGTATCACCACCGATGTTTACAACGGCAACACCGAGTTTTTTATCTATTTCGATTAAAACCGACATTGCATCGGCCAAAGGAGAGAATAAAGTATGAACAATCTTTAAGGGTATAAAACGCTTATTATCTTGAATTTTTACGCCAACGCTCTCAATGGTTTGTTGGAGTGCAATATGTGGATCATTTGGTGTAGAAATCAAAAAGAAGTTTCCACCGAGCGTTACACCGAAACGTCCAATCGGATTTTCGGGTACTAAGGCACGGTCAATGATAAACTCCTGCGGGAAAGTGTGAATAATGAGGTTTCCAGCAGTAGGGCGAAACGATTTACGAATATCAACCGCCAATTTTTCGATTTCTTCTTTGCGAATCGTCGTTCGGCTATCGTTACGAGTTAAGAAGTTTTGGTGGCTTCGTCCCTCAACATATTCGCCTGAAATATTAACAATTACATTTTGAATATTGATGTCGGCTTTGTCGGATAATTTGGTAAGGATACGATCAATATCAAGAGCCGTAAATTCTAAGTTTACAACCGTTCCATTAGATACACGCCCCTTTTGGGTAGGTTCTTCAACCATATCAAGAATTTTTACCTTCCCGATAGAGTCCATTATCCCTGCCACTGCACAAATTTTTGTGCTACCAATATCAATGCCTACTATTACACCTTTATTCATTCTTGTATTATTTATAAGGCTTTTAGTCCGAAAGGGGTGGCTAAAAGTCACAGCTTTTATTTACAAACAATTTGCCCGTCGTATTTCACACTCACCGACGAAAAACCATCCCAACCCTTAACAGGTAGAATTTGGTTATAAAATATCTTTAATCTATTTAATCTGTTTTCAATATTTGTTGGTTCGCCAAACTCAATAATATGGTTACCAACCAACGGAACGACATTAATATCTCCGTTTGCATCAATGTCAAGTTGAGTGAATTGAGCCTTCAAAAAAGGATCCTCGTTAATAAAACTTATAAATTGTAGATTCTTTTCCTGACGCTTAGATTTTAAGTTTGACATATTTCGGAAATATTCGCCCGAAAGTAATAAAATTCTTGCGGAATATTGGTCGGAGAGTGGAAAAAAACTTCCGTCGGCGTCTACATATACATCATCACGGCCATCGGACATCAGAATTCGAGCAATCGGAATGTGTTGTTCGATGTCAACATTGAGCGTTCCTTCTACACCACGAAACACCTGACAGCTTTTAATTTGTCGATTACGCAACACTCGTTGCTCAATTTCTTGCAGGTCGATTTTTTCATAAAGCTTACCAATGAGTTGGTCGCTACCATATTTTGTAACAAGTGATTCGACATCTTTTTTGTTTATAAAAAACTGTTTGTCGGCATTTTTAATGTTGATTTCAATATTCTTACAACGATTTGAAGAAAAACTGTCAGTCGAAAAGGCAATCAAAAACACAATAGCACAAACGGCAACTACTCCCAATAGCACTTTGCCAATTTTACTGAAGTTAGTATTAAGAAACATTTTTATAGTTATTAGGAAAATTGGTAAACTTGTTTTTCTTTGTTGGGAAACTGGAAAATTTCGGAGCCTCCCATACGGTCATTGGCAAATATTTTATCAATATAGAAGAACCGAAAACCAGTAACAAATAATTAATCACCAACTTTCAATTTATTCAAAAATTCATTTTGATTATCTAATGTTTTGAATTCGTCCGCAAATTTAGGTTCTAAATCGTTTTTACAAAGTTTTTTTAGATGTTCAATGTTTTGATTCCAACGATAACCATCAAAATAGGCCAAACCTTTGTGATCTCTGATTTTATACAAAGCTGATGATTTATAGGCGGTTCCGAGATAAACATACTTTAGGTGATTTTCCTTTCCCCACTTAATTACTCGCCACATGAGCCATTTACCAAGTGAATGGCTTCTCATATATTCAGTATCAAAAAAAGCAAACCAGTAATGTAATATTTCTCCTTCAAGAACAGCAAACACAAAACCAATTAGTTTGTGGTTTATACTAAATCTGAAGATGTGAGTACCTGTTTCTCTCGACAAAATATATTGCCAACGCTCCATGCTCATATTTTCGTCGCCGATGCGTTGCGAAATGTATTCCTGACTAAGACTTATGAAATCGGTCGCATTTAAATTGAAATCTTCTTTTCGAATTACTTCTAACTGAATATTGAGAGGCTCAACTAAACGATTTACACGGCGATTTTCTGATGTATCTTCAAATCTGTCGAGTTCAACTCTTAGACTACGGGCTAAGTAAAAAGTATCTCCTTCGATGCTCAAATTTCCGGTATAAGGCAGAAAACCTTTTTCGTATATTTCAGACAATTCGCTTTGTGATTCTTTCAAGCAATAAATCGCATAATCGAATGTATATGTCGAATAATCTACTTTATTTTCAGAAAAAAAAATCTTCATGCCTTATTTATTAATAATTTTCAAAACCTCAGCGGCAATTTCTTTACCCGCATTTGGCTTGGCCAATGTTTTTATGTTTTGGCTCAGTTGCATCATTTCAGATTTATCATCAGCTAATTTTATGACACTATCAACTAAAATATCGCCCGCTTCATTATCTTTTACAAACCAAGCTGCTTTTACATTCACTAAACTCATAGCGTTTTGAGTTTGGTGGTCTTCGGCTGCGGTTGGCAGAGGAACTAAAATCGAAGGCTTTTCGGCCAAACAAAGCTCAGAAACGGATAATGCTCCTGCACGAGAGACAACCAAATCGGCAGCGGAATAAGCCAAATCCATTTCGTAAATAAAATCTGAAACAAAAACTCGTCGTGTTTGAAGCGACTCAACTGCTTGTTTGGCCTTATCAATAAATAACTTGCCTGTTTGCCAAATAACTTGCAAATCATTTGAGATTAAATCATTCAAACCTGCAAAAATAGCCTCGTTAATAGTTCTCGCTCCTTGGCTTCCACCGATTACCAAAAGTGTTTTGCGTTCGGGGTCAAGTCCGAAATGCATGAATGCTTGCTCCCTTTTCGACGCTGTTTCTAAAATGTCTTTTCTTACAGGATTTCCCGTCATTACTATTTTTTCTTTCGGAAAAAACTGCTCCATATTTGGGTAAGCCACGCAGATTCTTTGAGTTTTCTTAGCTAAAAACTTATTTGTTACGCCTGCAAAAGAGTTTTGTTCTTGAATAAGTGTTGGAACGCCCAAAAAATTAGCCATTATGAGTGTTGGCCCACTGGCATACCCGCCTACACCAATCGCAATATCTGGTTTAAAGTCTTTAATAACTCGGTAGGTTTTCCAAAGACTTTTAATCAGCTTAAACGGTAAGCCTAAATTGGCCAACATATTGGAGCGATTGATACCCGCAATGGGTAAACCAATGATTTTGTAGCCTGATTTTGGCACTTTTTCCATTTCCATTTTGCCTTCGGCACCAACAAAAAGAATTTCGTTGGTGGAATCAATAGCTTTTAGCTCGTTTGCAATCGCAACCGCTGGATAAATATGTCCGCCTGTACCTCCGCCGCTGATAATAATTTTTTTCATAACCACTCCGCTCCTCGAGAGGAACTTTTATATTTGATTTTA
Source organism: Cytophagaceae bacterium (assembly GCA_027486845.1). GTDB lineage: Bacteria > Bacteroidota > Bacteroidia > Cytophagales > Spirosomataceae > Emticicia. The sequence continues at coordinate 151,857 of JAIXOL010000033.1, read as the reverse complement.
ACCACAAGTGGCTTAATTTTCAGAAACTAAAGCTCAATTTTAATCATTTAAAGCCTTTTCGTCATATTCTTCTTTACTTACACTCAGAACAATACCAATAGCCACGGCAGTAAATAAAATAGATGTTCCGCCCATACTCATTAATGGTAGCGTTTGACCAGTCACCGGGCCTAAACCAACGTTAATAAACATGTGAATGAATGCCTGAAACACAATGCTAAAAGTAAGCCCTACGCACAAAAGTCCTCCGAATGCTCGCTGTGTATTGCTTACGTTTTTCAGCCCTCGATATAAAAGCCAAAGATACAAACCCATTACGAAAATAGCACCCAACATTCCGTATTCTTCTACTATAATTGCATAGATATAGTCAGAAAAAGCTTCTGGCAAATAGTTTCGTTGGAAACTATTACCTGGTCCAATACCAATTGCTCCACCACGTGCGATGGCAATCATGGCCTGTTCTTTCTGAAAATTGTCATCACGGGTAGGGTTCCCGATTTCTTTATCTCTGTTTATATCAATTTTTGCAAAAGCCTCTATCCGCTCAAGTACAACTTGTCCACGACCAAATTCGACACCCTTTGAATATAAATAAATACTTATACTCATCACGATAACTAATGCTCCTATTACTGAAAAAGCCATTCGGAGTAAATATCTGCTTGGCACTCGACCCATGTACATAATCAAGAAACAAGTTACACCTAAAATAATAGCTGTCGAGAAATTAGTAATGGCAAGCAATCCGCATAATAAGCCACACCAAAATATTAAACCCGTGAGTGTTTTTTGAGTATATTCTACATTTTGTCGGCGAGCCAACATAGCAGCAAGATTGGTGATAAGCACCAAGCGAACAAAGTCAGAAGATTGAAACGAAATGCCGAAGAGGCTAATCCAGCGTTTTGTGCCACCAACGGTTGTTCCGAATAAATAAGTATAAAGTAACAAAAAAGGCGTAATCCAAAGTAATAACTTAGATATACCAGCATATTTGGTATAATCAATACGGTGTATCACCCAAATTACAAATAAACCAAGTAATAAGTGGCCTGTATGTGTAATGAGATAGCTTTCGGTGTTTCCACGTGCTTTTTTATAGGCAAGAGCAGAGCTAGCACTATAAACTACCATCATACTAAATACAGATAGAAGCACGATAATGAACCAGATTTGCCAGTCACCCCGTAGTTTGTTTTTCAACCACGTTTCCATGATTATTTTTGGCGACATAAAGCCCCCGATTAAGATTATAAGGAATAAGCACGATTACAGCTTTAAATATTAAGAAAGTATTCGTCTAAATTTAAAACCCGTAACAAATGTAAATTATTTCAAAAAGAAAGAAAAGGAAAATTTGAGATTTTTATTTTAGCACTTTCAAACGATATTCTTTTTATAAAGAACCTTGTTTTTTTTCGTTTTTGCCTAAATTTTATTTGGTATGACTGTTTAAATTGGTAAATACTTTTAATAAATATTATTAGAAAAAAGCCTATATTTCATTAAATACAGGCTTTTAGTGAGAAAAAAGATGTTATTTTTCTGTTAATCGTGCCTTGTTGGCTGCTTTAACAAACAAGAAAATAACCCAAGCTACAATCAAGAATTGAATAACGATTTGGATGAAGTTTCCGTACATGATGTTTACAGGATATACACCTTTTTCGTCGGCCTGACCCAAGTGTAAAGCAAGGGTTTTAAAATCTACACCAGCCATGAAGTACCCAACGATTGGCATAATGATATCATCAACTAATGAGGTTGTGATTTTGGAAAAAGCACCGCCAATAATAACTCCAACGGCTAGGTCAAGCACGTTTCCTTGTGTGATAAATATTTTAAATTCTTTTAACATTCTTTTAAAAAGATTTAAGTATGAAAGGTAGATGATTACAGATTAAATATAAGTCCTGCGGAAAATCCTTGGCTGATTTGGAATTTTTTAACGATGTCAGCATCATAAACTCCCAAAAGCGTGAGATTAATATTCAAATATTTGTTTACTTTGGCAGTTGTGATAAGCATTACGTTGTGATCCATTGGCTTTGTCTTTGGAGCGTAAGAAACAAAACCTTGATAACGCCATTTTAGATTTACGTTTTTGGCAATATCCTTATCAAATGCCGCAACAACCTGAAAACCCATTTCGTTTAAAACTTTCCCTTTTTCAGTGCCATAAGAGCGTTTGATAACTTTTCCATCTTCGGTTACATCTTTGTCTGTGTTGTCAAATACTTCGTCATTGCTCACAAATGTTTGGCGAAGTACAGCACCGCCCAATTGCACAACAAAGTATTTCTTAGGTTTCCATTCAAGACCTACACCTTCTGAAAGAAAAGCTGGAGCAAATAGTGCCGAAATTTTATTGCCTTTAACGCCTTTTGCATCATAAGCAAAACCTGATGCAAACTGAGAAAGGAAATTGACTCCAGCAAACCAGTTGACCGTCGGCGAAATTCTACTGGCATATTTGTTATCAATAAAGATACGGTCGATGCTTTTGCGGGCATCCTGTCCTTTAAACTTTTGGGTGCCATATTGAAATTGAATATCGGAGGTGAAAACACCTTTTTTCTTGTGATAAACAGCTTTATTATTGAAATAAAAGCCAAGTCCGAAGTTGCCAACTCCACCTTGAGTTTCTTCCCAAGCGTCATTGAAGCTTGACTGAGAAAAATTAATGCCAAATTGTGTGCTGCGTGGATCCCACCAACCCACTCGAAGCGAATCTTCAAGAGTTTTGGGTGCCTCTTGAGCAAAAGTAAAAGCAGCAAAAGATAAATAACAGGTTGTTAAAAAAACCTTTTTCATTACAAAATAGGGGTTTAGTTAATGATTAGTTTAACTATTGATTTGAAATAATTACTTAAAACTTTGAATTGACAAACTAATTGATGTGTCAGTAATTTTAAGACTTTGCGAGGAGGGAATAGTAACAGCATAAAGTGAATTAAAATTTTTAAACCCCATTTACTCTAATCAAATAAACGGGGTTTATTTAAATTATTCAAATACGATTACGGTTTTCGATTGCATAACTTTTAGTGGAAAAATTGTTTTTGAATCTTCAGTTCGTAGGGTAATTGTTGTATTATCCATCGCAATGATTTCTCCTTTGATGCCATCAATTTCAATAATTTGTCCTTCCTTATAGCGGTTTTTACTATAAAATGAAGAAATTATATTCAATAAAATTTCTTTTGAAGCAAAGCCGTAACCAATCGCAAAGGCAAAAATAATTCCACCAACCAAGAGATTAAAACTTGATTCTAAAAGGCTTGTATTAATACCTACTTGTGCTATTGATTGAATCACAAAAATTATCAATAAGAAAAAGAAGATAGCCGTACCGATAAGTTTTCCTGCCGCAATATTGAACGATTTACAAAGCGTAACTACAAAGTTTTTAAGAGCATCTGCCAAGAAAATACCAGCAGAAAGCATTAATGCAGAAGAAATAAGTTTAGGAATAAAGTCTACCAAAAGTTTCACCATATCCGAAATCGAAGGTACGCCGAGTGTATCAGCGGCAGGGCGAAGCATGAAAATTAGAATAAAGTAATAGAGAAATTTTGAAATAATAGAACTCAACTTTATTTCTAATTTAAGACCTTTGATTGCATCAATTTCGTTTAGTTTATCGCCTATTTTGTCAGCACCAACTTGTTCGAGCATCTTTTTAGTTACTGCAGCTACCATTTTGGCAACTCCCCAACCTATCAATAAAATGAGTGCGGCTCCTATTAGATTATAGAAAAAAGTCATGAAACTTCTAATCATTTCGTTAAAAGTTGCAAGTAATGTATCAGTAAAGCTTAGTGTCGGTTTCATGTGTGTTGTTTTAATTTGTGAAAAAGGTTGTTTTTAAGTATACTAATTATCTTTAGGTTCTAATTCTTGTAAAAATTTTACTGCTACTACTATTGTTTCGCCCAAAAACATTTGTACGATTTGCATGGCGTCACGTATGGCATCAATTTCGGCCGTTAGCATACCTTTCAGATGCTCAGGTGCAGAAGCATTCTCATCAAAGTCTTCCATTTTTTTGTATAAGTTTAAGGTATTTGTTATTTTTTCCAAAACCAAATGGCCTTGGCAATAATAATTAAGAAGAAAACAATATTTTCTGTGTAAATCTTTCTTAATTTCTCTTTCGTTCGCATCAAACGCATTTTTACAGCACTCTCGCTGATATTGAATGTATCGGCAATTTCTTTAATACTAAAATCGTCTTGATACTTCATTAATAAGATAGCACGCTCATTGGGGTCAATTTTCTGCAAGGCTTTTTTCAAATCTTTTGCTTGAATTTCGACTAATTCAGCGTCGTCGTCTTCTTGTTCGAGGTCAAAGTTTTCATCAAGTGCCGTTTCGGCTTGTTTTTTAACCATCCTTATTTGATCCATACAATAATTGTAGGTAATCGAATAGAGCCAAGTTGAAAACTTCGCATGTTCTTTAAAACTACCAATCTTCAGAACCAAACGCAAAAATATATCATGTGTGAAATCTTCGGCTTGAGCTTCGTTTTTTACAAAAGAAAGACATTTTCTGTAGACTTTATCAACGTAACGGTCGTAAAGTTCCTCAAAATAAAGATTTCGTTGGGTTTCGACATACAGTCGCACCAACTCTTCATCAGGTGTATTTTTAAATGATTTATTTTTCAATTTTGACCTAGTGATTAGAAAAAAGTAACACTTTTAGTGTTTTTTCTTTATGGGTTGATTGTACAATTCTTATAGGTTAGATGCGGAAGTTTATGTTGACTTCAGGAAAAAGCCAAAGCCTATATTCGTATTCTGAACGAATTAACATAATATTGCGAAATTTAATATTTATGCTCGCCAAATATTGTTTTTTTTCAACAAAAAAACAAATTTCAAATAAAAATTAATAGTATGCTTGCATAATATTATTTCTTTTTTTTACTAACTTTCGGAATATTTTAAAACTTACATTTCAAAAAATAATAACATGACAGCAAAAGAATATTTACAGAACACAGCTTCACGACTCACAGTGGCAGATATTGATGGCGTAACGACAACCTTACATTTTGATTTTGGCGGTGGTGCTGATTACTCAATGATTGTAGCTGACGGAAAGGCTGAGTTTGTGGATGGTTTTGTAGGAACAGCAGAATGTGTAGTAAAGGCCGATGCAGATGATTTTGTAAAAATTGCAACGGGCGATATGAACCCAATGATGGCTATGATGATGGGAAAACTAAAACTATCGAACCCAGGGGCAATGATGAAATATGCTAAAATGTTGGGGTTGATGTAAATATAAATAATTTGAAAGCGGTACGCCGCAGCGTTTTGGTAATGTGCTGATTTGAAAATTCTTTTAATAAACATTTATTGTAAATTAAAATAAGCTCAGTTTAGCTTTCATTACCAAATCTTCAAATTGTCAAATCTTTAAATTATTATTTATCCATGGCAAAGAACTATTTCAATAAGAGAAACGTAGACTTTTTACTATATGAAGTTCATGAGGCAGAAACGCTGACACAACATGCTCGCTATTCTGACCACAATAAAGAGACTTTTGACATGACCATCGATGCAGCAACGCAAATTGCTGATAATCTAATGTTTCCGTTTGTGAAAGATGTCGATAAAAATCAACCAGAACTTAAAGATGGAAAAGTCACGGTTCATCCAGCAATCAAAGATTATTTGAAAGCCTTAGGAGAATCGGGTATTATTGGGGCTGACTTTGATTATGAAGATGGAGGAGCTCAATTACCCGTAACGATTTCGAGTATTTTGGGTTACATCTTGATGTCGGCTAATAATGGAATGATGTTTACGGGTCTTACGGCTGGTGCGGCTCGTTTGATTGCTAGTTTTGGTTCGCAAGAATTGAAAGATGCTTATATTCCGAATATGATTTCGGGAAAATGGCAGGGAACAATGTGCCTGACCGAGCCACAAGCTGGAAGTTCGTTATCGGATATTACCGCAACCGCTGAGCCATTGGCTGATGGGACATATAAAATACGTGGGCAAAAGGTATTCATTTCGGCGGGCGATCATGATGCAACCGATAATGTAATTCATTTATTTATTGGTCGTATCAAAGGAGCTCCGCTTGGTACAAAGGGAATTTCGTTGTTTGTTATTCCTAAATTCCGCATAGATGGTTCTGATAATGATGTGACTTCGATGGGAATTTACCATAAATTAGGCCAAAAAGGAGTGCCTGCTATGCACTTGGGATTTGGTGATAAATATGATGATTGTATCGGGTACTTGGTTGGGGAACCAAATAAAGGCCTGAATTATATGTTTCAGATGATGAACGAGGCTCGTATTGGTGTGGGTATCACAGGAGCGTCTATTGCATCGGCGGCTTATTATGCGGCACTCGAGTACGCAAAAGAGCGTCCACAAAGCCGTCGATCAAACCAAAAACATGCACTTGATGCTCCACAGATTCAGATTATTCAGCATCCAGATGTGAAGCGAATGTTGTTATTTCAGAAAGCTGTTGTTGAAGGTTCGTTGTCGCTTTTGCTCGAAACTTCTAAACTCTTTGACCTTGCAGAAGCATCAGATGACGCAGAAGAAAAAGAAAAGGCTCATTTGATGCTTGAATTGTTAACACCAATTGCCAAGACTTTCCCTTGTGAATATGGTCTGAAAGCAATCAGCGATGCTGTACAATGTTTTGGCGGTTATGGTTTTACGGAAGATTTTCCTGTCGAACAATATTATAGAGATATTCGTATTACTCCAATTTATGAAGGAACAACCGGTATTCAGTCGCAAGATTTATTAGGCCGAAAAGTGCCGATGGCAGGAGGAAAAGCAACTATGCTTCTCGCCCAAGAAGTTGGCAAAACTGTAATGGCGGCTTTACAATATGACGAATTAAAGCGTTATGCACTTTCGCTAAAAGAAGAAGGAGAACGCCTACAAAAAGTGACAATGCACTTATTGGGAATTGCCGGAACAGGCGATGTTGAGCGTTTCTTATCTGATGCTACGCTATATATGGAAATGTTTAGTTTAAATGTGGTAGCTTGGCAATGGCTGAAACAAGCACTTGTGGCTAAACAAAAATTAATAGTTTCGTCGGATAATGCTGATGATGTTGAGTTTTATGAAAGTAAAATTCATACGATGAAGTATTTCTTTCACTACGAAATTCCAAAAACTCAAGGTTTAGCTACCCGATTGATGGACGAAGAAGTATTGACGATTATGACTGAGAGAGAAGTTGTGATGTGAGAAAGTTATCAGTTTACAGTCAATAGACCTCAGTAAGACAAAACCCCCGAAGTAGTATTTCTATTTCGGGGGTTTTTGTTTTATTTGAACTATTTTAATTAGTTTTTACCGCTTGTTTGCGTTCCAGCAGGTTGAGATTGTTTCGCTTGTTGCATTGGGTTTTGGCCTTGTGGACGGAACGAACCTTGCTTAAATGCTTGGAACTTAGTTGGTTTTTCTGGCTCACGAGGGAATGCATTATTATCAGTGTCGATGTCAGCAATTTCGTAGAATGGGTCGAGTGTAAACTTCGTAACCTTTTTCTTTGTCGGAATTGTTTTTTTCACTTCTTTATCATTTAAACGCCAGATTTCAGCTGGAATTCTAACTATTTCGTTAGTACCATCTTCATAATCCAACTTAATGATAACAGGCATTGGCAAACCACCTTTATTTTTTACTTTTAAAACATAGTAATTCATTCCTGACTCTAAAACCTTACGCTCATCTTCGCTCAAACTTGATTTGTATTGCTCTGATTTTTGTTTTTCTGCCGCTGAAACAGCGTATCTATCATAAGAATTATAAAAATCTCTCATTGTTGAATCGGCTTCTACAACAGTTTGTTTAATATCAGTTTGGTTACGGATATTGCTCAAAGTTTGTTTTTTAGCTTCTGTATCCGCTTTTTCTGCTGCTTTTTTAGCAATAGGGTCTTGGTTGTCAGCAGCGTACCATTCAACTTCTGCTAAATCTTGGTCGGCCGCTTCAACACCGTAGAACCAGCCTTTCCAGAACCAGTCTAAGTCAACACCTGAAGCATCTTCCATTGTACGGAAGAAATCGGCAGGAGTAGGTGATTTGAATGCCCAACGACGTGCATATTCTTTGAAAGCATAGTCGAATAATTCACGACCCATAATGGTTTCACGCAAGATATTCAAGCCAGTTGCTGGTTTTGCGTACGCATTTGGTCCGAAAGCCATGATATTATCCGAACTCGACATAATTGGTACTTGTTGTGTTTTATCAGTCTTCATGTAAGGCACAATATTTTGTGGTTCGCCACGACGAGAAGGGAAATTTCTGTCCCACTCTTGCTCGGCTAAATATTGGCAGAAAGTATTCAAACCTTCGTCCATCCAAGACCATTGACGTTCGTCAGTATTTACAATCATCGGGAAGAAGTTATGACCAACTTCGTGAATGATTACACCAATCATACCAGCTTTTACTTGTTCTGAATAAGTTCCATCAGCCTCTGGACGACCTCCGTTGAATGAAATCATAGGGTATTCCATGCCACCACCAGCGGTTGAGTGGCAAGAAATAGCAACTGGATAAGGATATTGAACCGTACGGTTTCCGTAGCTTCTCAAGGTATGCTCAACTGTGCGAGTTGAATATTGTCCCCAAAGTGGATTTCCCTCTTTTGAATAGAATGACATACTCCAAATTTTGCGTCCATTATTGTAAACATCGGTTTGCATGGCATCCCAAATAAATTTACGTGAAGATGTAAAAGCAAAGTCACGAACGTTGGTTGCTTTGTAAATCCAAGTCTTTTTGCCTGTTGGCTTTGCCTTTTCGGCTTCAATCGCTTCTTCTTGTGTAACGATTACAACAGGTGTTTTTGATGTTGCGGCTTGTTGTAAACGTTTTGCCTGAGTTGCGGTCAATACTTTATCATAGTTCTGACATTCACCAGTTGCACCTACAACGTGGTCGTTGGGTACAGTGATTTCTACTTTATAATCTCCGAAAGGAAGGGTAAACTCGCCTTGACCTAAGAATTGTTTGTGCTGCCAGCCATTTACATCATCATAAACTGCCATGCGAGGAAACCAGTGAGCAATGAAGTAGTTATAATTACCATCTTTTGCAAAAAACTCCATGCCTGAGCGACCATAATAATTAGTAATGTTGTAATTCCAATCAATTCGGAATGCATAAGATAAACTTGGTTTCAATGGTGTTGGAATTTCAACACGCATCATTGTACCGTTGATTGTGTATTTCAAATCTGCACCGGTTTTGGCATCTTTTACAACCGTAATTTTGTAGCCATATTCTTTGTTACCCGAAATTCCACCAAAAACTGATGATGGAGCATTTACATTTTGAAGAGCATTAAACGACATTCCTTGGGCATCAACACCGCCCGTTTTTGTCATAGCGTTGATTGAACCCTTATCAAAAAGGTTTTGGTCAAGTTGTAACCACAAATAACGTAACTCATCTGGCGATTTGTTGGTATAAGTAATAACTTCCGTTCCGATGATTTTCTGATTTGCATCGTCTAATTCAGCTTTGATGTCATAATCAGCTTTTTGTTGCCAATAGTCTTTTCCTGGAGCTCCAGAAGCTGTACGATAGGTATTTGGGGTTGGAAGTTCAGTTCCCATTTGTTCAAAACGGGTGTTGGCATTATATTGATTGCCGCTTTGTTGGGCAAACGAAAATAATGTTTGGAGAATCAAAAGCGTAGCGAAAAGGAGTTCGCTTACTCGAAACGCTCTACCTAATACTGATAGTTTTCTCATAAAGCATGATGAAGGGTTAGTGAAATTAAGAATGTAGAATAACTACGGCGAATCATTAAGAATGATTTTATACCAAATTATAGATTGGTTCTTCTACTTATTTATTAGCAAATATAGAAATAAATGCTAAAACTACCTCAAAATAAGGCAATTTCAGAGAAATTCGAGATAAATAGGATTTTACTTACGACGAGGCTTGTGGGCAATGGCTGCTACAACCGCAATTTCGATACTTGCTCCACCTGGCAAATTGGCGACTCCAACAGTTGTACGTGCAGGAAAATCGTCTGTGAAGTACTTGCCGTAAATTTCGTTTACTTTCGCAAAGTTATTCATGTCTTTGATGTAAATAGTTGTATTTACAATATCACTCAACTTTGCATCGGCAGCTTCTAAAACAGCTTTAATGTTTTCCATGATGCGAACAGTTTCTGCTTCAAAGCCACCATCAACGAGTTTTCGTGTTGCAGGGTCAAGGCCAATTTGACCCGCCACAAATAAAAAACCGTTGGATTTAACCGCTTGACTGTACGGAGCAATTGGTACGGGAGCCTTATCTGTCTTGACGATTTCTTTGTGTTGTGCAAAAGCAAGATTTGTGGTAAAAAACAAGCATAAAAATAGTTTTTTCATGATTTATTTGGTTTTTATTTCTGTCTGTACCGAAGGTCTGACAAAAATGTGAAGTAAATATTTTGCAATTTTCTTCAATTTGATTGAAAAAGCAAGGTTTTATAAAAAGAAAGAGCTTAGTTCTTTAACAACTAAGCTCTTTTTAACTGAAATTTATTGGCTTTTTACTTATATCGTTTTTCGATTTCCTCCAAACTCATGCCTTTTGTTTCAAAAACAATATATTTAGCGAATAATAAGCCGAGTAATACCACTGTCATGTAGATTCCAAAAATTCCGCCATTTGTGCCGAGCGATGTTGCTGCCAAAATTGGAAACGAATAAGCTACACAGGCATCAAAAACCCAGTGGTTGAAGCTACCCATACTCGAAGCAAAGCCTCTGATTTTAAGCGGGTAAATCTCCGAAATCAATAACCAACCCAATGGCCCGAGGCTAATGGCAAAGAAAATAATATAGACATAAACTCCGCCCACAAGCATGATTTTTTGTAGTTCTGGACTAAGAGAATCTTTCATATAAAAAGCCAAACCAACCGTTGCTAAACAAATCGCCGTGCCTATAAGTCCGGTATAGAGAATTTGTTTTCTGCCAAATTTATCAAGAATCATAATAGCTAAAAATGTAGAAGCGGCATTGATTACACCCACGCCAACGGTTGCGAGAGCTGCAGTATTACCATCAGGAAATACATTCTTGAAAATATCGGTCGAAAAATAAATGATGGCATTGATACCTGAAAATTGCTGAATAAAGAAAATACCGATACCAATAAATAGCGGAATACGTAAACGCTTGCTAAACAGCATTCTCCAATCGCCTTTGTTATGTTTTTCGTCTTCGATGATTTGGCGAGTTTGAGCAACTTCAAGCAATGCTTGTTCGGGTTCACGCAGGCGGTTCAAAACTTCAAGAGCTTCTGCATCACGTCCTTTTCCAATCAACCAACGTGGACTTTCTGGCACAAAAAACATTCCAACCATTAAGATTGCAGCAGGAATAAAGCCTGTCCAAAACATACTTCTCCAACCATTTTCTTGTTCGGCAAAGAAATAACCAACTACATAAGAAAGTAAAATTCCGAGTGTAATAGCTAGTTGGAAGAAAGTTACGAGTTTGCCTCTCTTGTCGGTTGGAGCGATTTCTGCCAAATAAAGTGGCACGGTTGAGGCAACAATTCCGATTGCTAATCCTAAAAATAGACGCCCGATGATAAGGAACAAAACCGTAGGTGCAATAGCAGTAATAATAGAACCAACAACAAATACAAATGAAGCAATAATATTGATTTTTTTACGACCCAATAAATCGGTCAGAGGCCCGCTAATAAAAGGCCCAGCCATACCACCAAATAATACCGCACTTACAATAATGCCTTCGGTTTCGGGGCTTGGGTTGAACTTTGCTCGAAGTTGGGGCAGAGCAACATTGATAACACCAGTATCAAAGCCAAAAAGTAAGCCACCAGTTGCAGCAACGGCAGCAATAAAATAAAGAAGCGAGTTTTTATTCATCAGAACATTTAACAGGTTAAGTAAGGATTAGGATTACAAATAAACTAAACTTTAGTGAAAAATGCCTAAATTTCGAATTAATTTACAGGACAGCTGCCTCGGCAGTCCGATTTCGGGTTGTCAAAATCGCTTATAATGTTTTTAGAAAAAATATATCTTTCAAATTTCAAAAATTACGAAGAAGCAAACTTTACGTTTTCGAGACAGGTGAATTGCATTGTGGGCGAAAATGGCAGTGGTAAGACCAATTTGCTTGATGCTGTTTATTTTTTGGCTTTGAGCAAAAGTGCCATTCATAGTCAAGATGCCCTTAATATTAACCACGACGCTGATGTAATGATGATTGATGGGGTTTTTAGGAAAGGAGATAAAAAACATCAAATTACTTGTTCGATTCAGCGTGGGCATCGCAAAGTACTATTGCACGACAAAAAGCCTTACGAACGCCTTGCCGACCACATCGGGCAATTCCCTGTGGTTTTGATTGCCCCCGACGATACAGAACTAATAAAAGATGGGAGTGAAGGCCGTCGTCGTTTTTTTGATGGTGTACTTTCGCAGATGGATAATGATTACCTGAATGATTATCAGCATTATAATAAGCTTTTAGACCAACGGAATAGTTTATTGAAAATTTTCTTCGATCGAAATTTCCTCGACCAAGATTTACTTGATACTTATTCTGACCCTTTTGTGAAACTCGCAATCAAGATTTTTGGACAACGTAAAAATTTCATCGAAAAATTTCTGCCAATTTTCAAAAAACACTATCAAATTTTAGGTGAAGGGCGTGAAGAAGTAGAAATTATTTATGAGTCGGAAGTAGCAAGTGGAGATTTTGTGAAAGAATTTAGATTGAATCGACAAACTGATGTAAAAGCCCAACGCACCACGAAAGGTATTCATAAAGATGATTATGTTTTTGAAATCGACGGTTATCCTATCAAAAAATTTGGGTCTCAAGGACAACAAAAATCGTTTGTAATGGCTCTCAGATTGGCTCAGTTTGAGATGTTGGAGGAATTTAGAGAAGTAAAACCTATTTTGCTTTTAGACGATATTTTTGATAAACTCGACGACCGAAGGATTCAAAAACTCATCGAAAGTATTGATAATCAGACTTTTGGACAGGTTTTTATTTCGGATGCTCGCCCTGAGCGAACTGAAAAAATTTTGGAAAATGTGAAGGTCGAGATAAATTATATTCGAACAAAGTGAGGGTAAGGCGAACAGAATGCCGACGTCGCTCGATTCGCCCCACAAATCATTTCATCTTCACAATCGTAACACCCTGCCCACCACGGTCGGCGTGTTCGTCAGATGTACTTGAAACTTGTTTATAGCCTCGTAAATGTTGGCGAATGAGCGTGCGTAAAATACCGTCGCCTTTGCCATGCACAATTCTTAATTCGGGATAGCCGAGCATAATTGCATCATTCATCAAAGTATCAACTTCGCCGAGAGCTTCTTCGCTACGTTTTCCTCGCAAATCAACATTGAAGCTGAAATTGACCATTTTTTCGTTCATATCAATGCCTGAAATTTTTGAGCGAATTACCTCTTTTGTCGCCTCTTTATACTCTTTTTTACTCATTTTCTCTAAGCGGCTGAGTTTGATATTGGTTTTTAGTTCACCAATGGCAACCTCAATATCTTTGCCTCTAATCGCCAAAACTTCGCCTATTGTTGCTTGTCCTTTGATTCGGACGTAATCTTTTACAACAATTTCACCGTTGCTCGTTTCCCATTCTTCGCCAGCAGGAGCTTTTATTTCTTCCACTTTTTGAAGCTTTAGCTCTTTTTCTTCAAAAATTTGCAACTCTTGACGAAGCAATTTTGTGGCATCTTTTTCGGCTTTTCCTTCTTTTATTTCACGAATAGTATTTTCTATTTTTCGATTAGCTTCTTTAAGCAACTCTTTAGCTTGAGTTTTGGCTTCATTCAGAATCTTCTTTTTCTCAATCTCCAAAAAGCTTTTTAAACCAGTATATTGTTCAAGCGTAGTGGTTAGTTTCTGATTTTTTTCAATGAATTCTTTGTTTTTTTCTGAGAAAACCTTTCGCTCAATCTCTAATTCTTTAATCAATTTCTCGAAATCAATTTGTTGTGTACCTAATTTTCGCTTAGCATTCTCAACGATTTGTTTCGATAAACCAATTTTTTGAGCAACTTCCAAAGCAAACGAACTACCAGGTTTCCCGATTTCGAGGGCATAAAGTGGCTCTAAAAGTTCGGCATCAAATTTCATTGCACCGTTTACCGTTCCATCATGTTTATCTGCAAAAACCTTCAGATTTGTATAGTGCGTGTTGATTACGCCATGAGCATTCGATTTTAATAATTGCTCCAAAATTGACTCAGCAATTGCTCCACCCAAAGTTGGTTCTGTGCCAGTTCCGAACTCATCGATGAGAAATAAAGTAAATTTATTTGCAAAATTGACAAAATGCTTCATGTTTGTCAAGTGCGAACTATACGTACTTAGGTCATTTTCGATGCTTTGTTCATCACCAATATCGATGAAAATATTCTTAAAAACGCCAATTTTTGAATCGGGGGAAACAGGCACGAGTAAGCCACACTGAGCCATGTATTGCACCAAACCGATGGTTTTGAGCATGACCGATTTTCCACCAGCGTTAGGGCCAGAAACTAGTACAATTCGGTTGTCTTTATCGAGTTTTATTGTTAAAGGAACAACGTTTTTGCCTTGTTTTTTGAATGATAAATGTAAAAGTGGATGTTTGGCTCTATACCATTCAAGGGCTTGATTTTCGACCAAAAGTGGGGCAGTTCCGTCAATTTCCAAGGCAAATTTGGCTTTTGCACCAATAAAATCTATGATTCCGAGAAAAAGATATGCTTTACGTAAAGCAGGTACGTGTGGGCGAATGAAATCAGTTAAGCGTTCCAAAATCTTTACTATTTCACGGCGTTCACGGGCTTCCAATTCTCTGATTTCATTGTTGGCTTCAAGTACTTCAGCAGGTTCTATGAAAGCCATTTGTCCAGTTGCTGATTCGTCATGCACAAAGCCTTTGAGTTTGCGTTTGTGTTCCGACAAAATCGGAATTACCATGCGACCATCACGGACAGTTAGAGACATTTCATCGCCAATCCAACCGCTATTTCGTACAGTTTTAAGAATGCGTTCCAGCGTTTTACGCAAATCGCTTGCTTCGGAAATCAAACGACGACGAATATCCATTAACTCGGGTGAAGCGTTGTCTCTTACTTTTCCTCGCTCATCAATGATTTTATCAATTTGAGAAATCACCGTTGCCCAGCCCGCTTCCCCCGCACCTGATGGGGGAGCAGTTGGTAGAGAATTTGCCACCAAGGTTTTAAGTTCTGGATACGTGGGTTGTTTTCCAGTATTATCTTCTTTTAATTTGAAGAAATGAATGATTTGTTGAATCGTGCGAAGCGAGAGTTTTATTTCAAAAAACTGCTCTTCACTCACAAAAGCACCTTCAATAGCTGCTCTTGAAAGGGCTTCGCTGACATCAATATAATTTTGTTGCGGAAAATCAGACTCGGTTTGTAGAATCAACTTAAATTCGGCAGCTTGACGATGCAAACGGTCGATTATCTTGAAATCATCAGAAAAACGAATTTTTTCGACAAAAGCTTGTCCAAGCGAACTGATGCAATGCTCGGCGATGTGTTCACGAATTTTATCGAAACCTAACTTTTGTTCTATATTTTGGGGGTAAAGCATGAAAATTTGTGGTAAATCAAATATTTATAAGCCAATAAGTAGATTAATTGTTTTCGGCTACTTTTGTTTGAATTAAAACACAAATTTACCACAAATTTTGTTCGTTTAAGGGTATTTGAAGAAGTTAGCGTGCAGGATTTAGGTTTATTTTTTTACCACGGAGTAAAAAATGAGTTTGAACACGGAGTTTCACAGAGTTTTTTTGTATACTCTGTGGAACTCCGTGATTAATTTAACCTGTTCTTTACTCAAAGATTAATTGTACCCTAAACTCTCTCCAACATAATCGGGTATGTTTTACGAGAAGCCCATTGTGGCACATAAATATTGTCATTACTATCTATACATACATCATGTGGGTGCAAGAAAACCTTAAATGGGTCTTGCTTGCGTTGTTCTTGAAGTTGATTATTTTGATAAATTGGCTCACTTCCTCCTGGAGTTGAGATAACTCGGTCGTTTTTATCCAAAATCGTAATATATCCAGAGTTCGGATAAGAATCTGACGTTGAACGGAATGCCGCACCATAAAGATTTTCGCCTTTGATTACTGGACGACATATATATGTTCCTGGCAAAGCAATCGTTGATATGTATTTACCATCAAGCGTATAGCGTTTCCAGCAATTTTCGATTCTTGAAGTCACAATCAGCGTTGGGTTTTGTTTATTTCGAGTATCAACCACTACGCCGTGATTGCACTTAAATTTGTCAACACCATCTCCACTACCGCCCCAATGACGAATATACTTTCCTTTTGAGTCATATTGCATGACATAATTTAAACCATAACCATCAGTTACAAAAATGTCTCCATTGGCAGGATTTACTGCACTTTCGGTTGGTTTAAACTGAGCAGGGTGTTCATAAACGCCAGTTTCTTTTGGATATTCAATCTTGAAAATCTCTTTTCCTTTCAAATCGGTCTTGATAACTTGATGACGGTCGGTATCGCAAATCAGTAAAAACTGTTCGCCACCCTCATTCACGAGTGTAAGGCCGTGACCTCCAATGTAGGTCGTTCCCCAAGTTTCGAGCAATTTTCCTGATTTGTCATAAATCAAAACATTATTTTTTGTTTCATTGCCAAGCATAATTAGGCGTCCTTTGGCATCTTCTACCATTTCGTGGCAGTCGTTCACAGGGTTTTTCCCTGCATCCAACATTCCCCAACCAACTTTTACTCGGTATTTGTGGGTGTTATGTCCGATGATGATTTCATCGTTTTTACCAAAACTAACTTCTGGAAAAGCTGAAATGGCGGTCGTAATTCCTGTAATCTTTAAGAAATTCCGACGAGTTAAAAATTCATTCATTAGTTTTTATAAGGTTGAATAAAATGGGTAATATTATACGGTTGCTTCGTTAATTTTAGTAGTTGGATTCATGATGTAGGTAAGAAGTTTGTTTTCCTTCTGTAATTCTACGATTCTATATCCTCGATAGTTCGTTCCCCAGTTTCCACCGATGTGAGAATCAAACATATAAGGAATACCTTCATGCGTTTTTACATTTTCTTGGTCGTGGTCATGGCCGTTGAAAACCGCACGAACATTTTTATATTGCTTCAATAACTCTTGAAACTCTTTGCTATCAACGGCATTATCAGTCCATTTTACGGGTGTGATATGTATGAAAATGAAGATGTTTTTCTTCTTTTTATGTTCGTCGAGTTTTGATTTAAACCATTCAATATTTGGAGGAAGGTATTTTCCTTCAACATTTGAAGTTGTTCCGAACAAAAATGCGTTATTTCCTAAAACATAATCATAGTTTACAGGCACGCCCCATACCATCTCCCATTGCTCGGGTGTTGCGTGGTCGTGGTTGCCTTGTGTAACGAAATAAGGCATTTCGAGGTCATCAAAGTGGCTTTTTGCGGTTGATAAGAAATTGATATCATCGTGAATAATGTCGCCATTGATTACGCAAAAATCAAATTTTTGTTCACGGTGTTGGGCGTTTACATTTTTGATAAATGTTTCGAAATAAGCTTTATAGTCGGTTTTGGGCTGACCAAAATGACCATCAGAGGCTACTACGAAACGGAGTTTTGATTTCTTGGAAGTTAGGTTTTCGGCAAATGCAGGGATAATACTGCCATCAGCTAGCAAAAATGTAGCAAATGATATTTGTTTGATAAAGTCTTTGCGATTCATAGTCAGAATAAATGAATAGTTTTAAGGAATGAATTTGCATCATTTATTTGATTCCAACAAAAAACCGAGCGATTATTTAATGAAATTTACTATTAAATAATTATTTCGTGATTGGGAAGAACTGTATTTCAGAACTCATCTTGGAGTTTTACGTATAAACGTTCAAATTTTTGGTGAAGTTGGTCGTAAAGTTCAGCTTTTGTGGAATCGGGCAAAAATATTTTTAATACACCTTTTTTAGAAGTTTTTTCCTCTACACCTAGGGCTTTCAAAGCTAAAAGAACTGCTCCCCAAGCCGAACCTTCAACATTATTTGTAATTGCTACTTTTTTTTGAAAAATATCAGCTACAAGTTGTAACCAAAAATCACTTTTGGCAAAGCCACCACTGGCACATATTTCGTCAACTGGAAATTTTTCCATCAATACTTTCCCGACAGAATAAAGGTTCATAATTAGACCTTCCATCACGGCACGGGTCAGATGTGCCTGCGTGTGATTGATGCTTAATCCAAAAAAAACACCTTTAGCGTTGGCATTCCAAACGGGAGCTCTTTCTCCTAAAATATAAGGTAAAAACAATAGATTTTCTGCTCCTGAGGGTGTATTTTGAGCTTTTTCTATCAACTCTTCAGTCGATGTGTTAGTTTGTAGAATTTGCTCTTTCAACCATTGTATCACTACCGCACCATTATTTGTAGCTCCGCCGATAACGTGCTGGGTGGAGCTTAGTAAATAATTGAAAGTTCGCATTTGTGGGTCAGTGTAGTATTCGTCTACACAAATTCTAACGGCTCCACTAGTACCCATCGTGAAGGCTAGTTTATTTTTTCCCATTGCTCCAGTGCCAAGATTGGCCAAAGGACCATCGGCTCCACCGATAAAGTATTTTTTATCCTGTTTTGTTCGTAAAAATGTCGTCGAGACTATTTTAGGCAATTTTTCTTCCGTAATTCCGACCAAATCTAAGGCTTTGGTATCCCAACATAAATCTTGGATATTCATCATGCCTGTGGCTGAGGCAAGCGATTCATCAATTTCGTAATATCCAAATATTTTGTGCCAAATATATTCTTTGATTCCAATAAATTTATGGGCTTTTTTAAAGATTTCGGGCTCGTTTATTTTCAACCACAAAATTTTACAGATAGATGAAAAAGGATGAATAGGCGTACCCGTGCGGTGATAGATTTCTTTGCCTTCAATGCTTTCTTTTAGTTTATTTCCAATGTCGATGGCACGATTATCTGCCCAAACTATTAGCTTAGTCAAAGGTTTTCCTGAAATATCCACCGCCATAATGCTATGCATGGCTGCTGACATACTCAGTGTTTCGAGCAATGAGCGTTTATCCAAAAAAGTCAAACATTCTGTAACGGCCTCATATATTTCGTCGGGATTTTGCTCACTCCAATTTGGCTGATGATGAAACATTTCATAGGAAATGCTTTTTTGCGTAATAACCTTTCCTAAAATATCAAAAACAACTGCTTTTGTGCTGGTTGTACCTATGTCAAGTCCTGTGAAATACAATTGAAGTAAAATTTTGAATGATTAAATGAGAGCATGAATGAATCAATTTTGAATGATTGAATAGGGCTAATGATTTTAAATAATGCAATAAAAATACTCTATCATTCATTCACTCAAAACTCACTCATTTTTCTCAACTGCGTGTCCGCCAAATTCATTTCTTAGTGCCGCAACTACTTTTCCTGAAAATGTATCGGTTTGTTGTGAACGATAACGCATCATGAGCGAGAGTGCAATTACTGGTGTAGCAACTCCCATTTCGAGAGCCGTTTCAAGTGTCCATTTTCCTTCGCCCGACGAGTGCATGATTCCTTTGATGGCGTCGAGTTTTGCATCTTTTTTGAAGGCATTTTCGGTCAATTCCATTAACCAGCCACGAACTACAGAGCCGTGGTTGAAAAGTTTTGCAACTGCCTCAAAATCAAGATCATAATTTGATTTTTCGAAAAGCTCAAAACCTTCCGCAATAGCTTGCATCATTCCGTATTCGATGCCATTATGTACCATTTTTACAAAATGCCCACTGCCAGATTCGCCAGTATATAAATAGCCATTTTCGATAGAAATATCTTTGAAAACTTTTTCTACGTACTCAAAAGTTGATTTATTACCTCCAACCATGGTGCAAGCTCCGTTTAAAGCACCACTTGTTCCGCCGCTTGTTCCGCAATCAAGAAACTCAATATGTTTGGATTTTAGCGTGTTATATCTTCTTACAGAATCTTTGAAATTTGAGTTTCCACCGTCAATAATAATATCATTTGGTTTTAAGTATTCGGTTAATTCTTCGATTACACCATCTACGATTTCGCCTGAGGGCACCATCAGCCAGATAACTTTTCTGCCTTTAAGTTTGCTACATAGGCTTTCTAAAGAATATGCTCCCAAAATCCCACCTTCTTCACCTATTTTATCAACAGAAGCTTCGTTTACATCTTGTGCGACAACTTCATAATTATTATTTCTCAAATTTAGAGCTAAGTTATAGCCCATTTTACCAAGACCTACTATTCCGATTTGCATACCCCTAACCCCTAAAGGGGAATTTAATGTTTACTTCCCCCACTTTATAGTTAAAAAAGTGGAGGAAGTTGTTTAATATATTTTCTTGAACAAAATTACCTACAAATTTATTTCTCTTTAATGAATTAAGGGTAGTTTTTTATTTATCCCACCAGACTTTTGTATCTAAATCATCAGCACCCATTCTTGAAATGGCTTCTTTGACATTGGTACTATTGACTGAAATTTCGGAGTTTGGATAAGTTAGGCGACGAATAAATGTGCCTTTTATTCCTTTTCCTGGAAATGGATTTGGGCTAAGTACAGGAAAACCGCTTCTACGAAAATTGGCAAATGCTTCTGGGCCATTCAAGAAAGACGCCACCCAATATTGGGTATTGATTTGTTCCAAAGCAGTAGCTGTTTTAAATGGATTTTCGGTCAAGTATGCTGTAATTGCCGCTGGTGCAACTGCTGAGTTGGCATCGTGAATTGCCAATTGCTCCATGTGAAGTTTTACACCTCTATTAAAATATGCTTCGGCGGTTGTGCCTGTTACCCAACCTTTTTGGGCAGCTTCGGCCAATAAAAGTTGCGTTTGTGCGGCGGTTACCAAGAAATTTGGAGCAGTATTACGAGCCATACGAGTTCTATCTACTTGGGTAAAATCATAGAAACTCGCTAATTTGTTTTTAGTAACTTCTGCCGAAATAGTGCTATTGTCAAACCCAAAAGGCATTCCTATTTGTACGGCAGGTTCAGAGCTTGCTCTTGATGCTACTTGTTCTGGACCTGATTTCGCTCCTACGTATCGAACCGCAATTGATTTCAGACGAGGGTCATTTGTTTTTTTCAAGAAATCAACAAATGGTGCTGCCATATAAATATTAGCTGATTCGGTTGAGTTGAGCATATTACCTACGGCGTTCACATAGTTGGCGTCGTGGCGAACCATAGCATTTTCGGTGTTTAGCTCCATTACGCCAGCTGCTAAGGCTTTGCCCACAACTGACTGTGCTTGAGCTGCATCTACTTTACTCAAACGCATACCTGCACGAAGTAAAAGAGAATTAGCAAATTTTTTCCATAAAGCGATATTTCCGGCATATAAAACGTCAGCTGTTTCTATTGTTTTTGCTGCATCTAATGCCGTTGAAGCATCGGTTAATTCTTTTATTATTCCAGCATAAACAGCTTGTTGGGTATTGTACTTAGGCAACACAATTTGTTGAGTATAGCCCTTGCCTGCTTCTTCGTAAGGAATATCCCCATAAGAGTCCGTAGTTACCATAGAGGCGTATGCTTGTAAAATTCGAGCCATGTTGAAGAGGTTCGAGCGTGCAGGCAAATCCTTTGTTTGGTCGATTACGTCTTGCGTGTTTCTGATAACCGTTCTATAATATTTTTGCCAGTTTTGAACGGTATTATCACGGCTATCCTGATTAAAGTTTGCTCCTGTTAAAACCCCAGAGTTGGGCGATACCATTTGTTGTACGATACCAATTTCATAAATAACAGTGCCAGGCGAATATGTGCAATTGATGGTAGCATTATTAAGTATAAAAACTGGATTAACAGAGGTTGCAGCAGTTTTATTGATGTTTAGTTCGTCGAAACCATTGTCGCAGCTTGTTAGCCCCCAAAAAGGAATAGACAACAATAGGACTTTTAAAATATTTTTCATTTCAAATTCATTTTTAAATTGATTACTTTGACTTCTGAGGCTTAAAACTTCACATTCAAATTAAAGCCCATGCTACGAGTTGTTGGCAAGCCATGAGATTCCATACCCACGAGGTTATCAGATGAATAACCGAATGATTCAGGGTCAATGTTATCAACCCATTTTTTGAGTAATAAAACATTATTGGCAACTAAGCTAAGTTTTGCACCTTTTATGACAGAGTTTTTAGGAAAAAACCTCGTGAAGTCATAGCCAGCCGTAATTTGGCGTAATTTCCAAAAGCCACCATTATAAACAATTGGTTCAATTAAAGCCAATGAACGCACTACCGACCAATAATCTTGAACGTTTGCTTTTACAGTATTAGGTTCTCCTTTGTCATTGACACCAAGGCCTACAACACCACCTGTATCACGACCTTCAAGTGTATTTTTATGCAAACCATGTCTATACAAATTAAAATTAGAACCTGAAAGCATCATGTTTCCTAATTTAAAATCAATCAATGCTGAAAGTGATATACCTTTGTAGTTGAAAGCATTATTGATACCACCAACCCATTTTGGTAAAGCACTGCCAAACGAAATTAAATCAGTTGTACGAAGCGGAATACCATTTGCTCCAAAAACTTGTCTTCCCTGTGCATCACGACGATACCCAAAACCATAAATAAGTCCCATTTCTTGTCCTACAATCTGACGAAGTTCACCATTAAAAACGTGTGTTCCGACGGTAATTCTTTCGCCTGGGGTATCGGTCAAAAGACTCAATACTTTTGTTTTATTGAATGAGCCATTTAAAGTAATATCCCACTGAAAGGCGGAATTTTTGATAGGAACTAAATTTAGTAACATTTCTGCACCGTTTGTACGGCTTTTTCCACTATTTATTAATGTACTCACAAAACCCGAAGCATCAGATATTTGAGCCGATACTATTTGGTCGGTTGTAATTTTTTGATAAATGGCAAAATCCAAACCTACACGATTATTGAATAATTTCAATTCTAAACCAGCTTCTGCCTCTGTCGCTTTCATAGGTCTTAAATTGGCATTGGGCAAAGTATTTCCAGAAGAACCACCCACTGGCTGCAAAGCTCCTGCTGGGTTGCTTAATAGGTTAGAGTTGATTCCGTAAAACAAATTGTTTGAATAGGGCGAAACGTCGGTATCGCTACCTACTTCGGCATAAGCGAGTCTTATTTTTCCAAAATTCAACCAGCTTGGTGTATTATTGAATGACTGTGAAAACACATAACTTGCAGAAACTGATGGGTATAAAATACTACGATTTTCAGGAGAAAGTGTTGAAAACCAGTCGTTTCTGGCAGTGACATTGACAAATAAAAAGTTTTTGTATGAAAACTCACTCGAACCATATATTGAGTTTACCGCTCTTTCTGACAAACCATAAATTGGGTCTTTCACTCGGCCATTCATTACTGTATATAAACCTCTTACAACAAAATCTTGCACGAAAGTAGAGTTTAAATCAGAGCGACGGTACATTTGGTTCCCTCCAAGGTTAAGGTCAATACCAAAATCACCAACGGTTTTGGTGGCAGCAATTAAGATGTCGGCATTGGTTTCTCTAAAACGGCGTGCTTCTTGTGTAAATGCACCGTTGACAAAACCCGCAGGTGCGGCTGCCAAAGAAGCATGTCCAGTCGGGAAATTATTAAATTCTTGGTCACGTGACCAAAAATCTTGTCCAACACGACCTTGTACATAAAGCCAATCTGTAAGGTTGTATTTTACTGAAACATTGCCAAAGATTCTATCCCGACGAATGTTTTGAAACTGCTCTGCCAATGTAAAATAAGGATTCGTACGATTCATGAATCTTGAATAAACAAACTCATTTCCTGCGGCATTGTATTTTTTTTCATCCAATAAACTCAAAGGCATTGAGTTAGCCATGTTTGAAAGTGCCGTCGGAATCGAGTTGTCTTGATTGGCGATGTTTGGTGGGTTTTTATTAAATTCGTTAGAATAATTGATGTTTCCAGCAAAACTGAGTTTCTTTGATAAATTATAAGAAAAACCAAAATTGAGAGTTTTGCGATTGAAGGTATTATTCGGTACAATTCCTTTATTATCCATGTTGGCAAATGAAAGGTTCATGCCACCTTTTTCGCCCGAACTTGCTAACGAAATGGTATTCGTGAAGTTTTGACCATTTCGGTAAAACTTACGAATTCGGTCATATTGAGGCACATAAGGAACACTTACACCATCAAATAAAACCTGTGTCATACCTGATTGAAATTTCTCTCCAAACGACCATTGTCCTGAGGTTGGATTGGCAGTTGTGGGTCTTACACCATTTTCACCTTGACCGTATTCATATTGATAATCTGTAAAATCTAGTGGAGTTTCGTTCGTAAAATTAGAATTGAAAGTTACGCCAATACCCTTATTATCACCTCTTGACTTTGTTGTAATCATAATAACCCCATCTTTTGCACGAGAACCGTACAAAGCAGCAGCAGTTGCACCTTTCAAAACCGTCATACTTTCTACATCATCGGGGTTGATTGAAGATAAACCATCGCCACCGTCCGAAGTATTTCCACCACCACGAACGCCAATCGAATTATCAGCACCTGCATTGCCAGGGTTTGTACCGAAGTTTGTATTATCAATCGGCACGCCATTGACTACAATCAAAGGACTATTTTGACCAGAGATTGAGGACTGCCCTCTGATTCTGATTTTTGAAGTTCCTGCTGGCCCCGTTCCTAAACCCGAAATATTTACACCTGCAATTTTACCCGTCAAGGCATTCATTAGATTTGGTGTTCGATTTTCGGTCAATTGTTCCTTATTTACCGTTGAGGTGGCATAGCCCAGTTTTTTTGATTCTTTCTTGATACCCAAAGCTGTTACGACTACTTCTTCTAGGTTTTGGGTGTCTTCATCAAGTGAAATATTGATAATTGATTGATTACCAACTTTTATTTCTTGATTTTTAAAGCCAATAAAGCTAAAAATTAAAGTAGCGTCAGTTGAAGCATTGACACTAAAAGTGCCATCGGCCGTTGTATTTGTACCAGTATTTGTACCTTTTACCTGCACTGAAACCCCAGGAAGTATCGTGCCGTCTTTGGCGGAGGATACTTTTCCGGAAATTTTTTGTGCATAAACTGCTGCTGATGAAGACATTAGCAGCATAAATAGTAGGAGTTGTTTTCTCATGAGTTAAATGATAAGTTTATTTTAGGATAGCAAATCTCTTAAACAAATACCGCTAAAACTTCCAAATCTTTACAGTGGTGGATTTTATAATAATATCTTGAAAAAATTGCAATATTTTTACAGAAAAAAAGACTTGTTATAGTAATTTCTTCCTAGCTTCGGTCGCTTCTTTTTTTTTCGAAAACCGACCTGCTAGGAGTAAAAGTATATTTATAATGACCATTTTTTCATTAACTAAAGGTAAATCGCCAGAGATTCAGGTATTTCCGCATTTGATTGAGTTTTTTCGCAAGAAAATTCAGCAAGTGCAACCAAGCTCTATGCCCATGAAAGAAAGTCATGGTTTAAAAATAATGTTTGTTTTAGAAGGAAAATTTGAGTGGAGTATTGATAATCAATCAGTTACAGTTTATCCTAATGATGTGGTTTTAGTATTTCCGAAACAAAATTTTGGTGGATTGAAAGAAATGTGGGATGTTGGCGTAGTGGTTTCTATTACCATCAGTCCTCGATTTTTTTCAGAAGATGGAGAATTGATTTTAGGAGAATGGAGTGGTATTTCGGAAACCGAACAACGGCTGATTGGTAAGCTTTTTTCGTTAAATAAAAAACCAATTATACAAAACTTCAAACAATTGGGTGAAGTGTTGCAAAAAATAGAAAATGAGCTATTTATCAATGAATTAGGCTTTAAAACTCGCATCAATCATTTGCTCGACGAATTATTAATTATAACCGCTCGACAACTTAGTAAGCAAGATAATCAACGACGAGATTTCCCGCAGTCTTTTCAGAAACTTGACCAGATTTTGCGAGAAAATCTTGCCCATCCTTGGACTGTAGAAGAAATGGCAGTTATTATGGGACTCGGAACAACCGCCTTTACTGAAAAAGTAAAATCTTATTCGGGTTTTTCACCTCTCAACTATTTGATAAATTTAAGAATTTCAGAAGCCATTCGTATGCTAAAATCATCAACAATTAGTTTGACCAATATTGCTCTCGACACTGGTTTCTATTCATCGCAACATTTTTCCACAACATTTAAAAAATTAACTGGTTATACACCGGGGCATTTTAGGAAACCCCCCAACCCATAAAGTGGGGTTGAAGAGAATACTTTAGTAACTTGTAAATAAAGCTTTTTGATTCCCTTTACATACGGGGAGCGGCATATTATGGAAACAATCATTACAATCGACATCGAGACAACAGTAGTACGGATTATCGCTTTTGACCTAACAGGTAAGCAAATAGCTGCCCGAAAAGGCACGTATCCAACCTTTCATGCACAGCCAGACATCAGTGAGCAAGACCCCGAACAGGTTTTTATTACGGTGCTTTTTGTGCTAAAAGGCTTGCTCAATGACCCTGTTTTTATGAAAAAAAACAAAGTACTATCAATTGTTTTTAGTTCATCAATGCACAGTGTTTTGGCTGTTGATAAAAATGGTGTTCCTTTGGGAAATGCCATTATTTGGGCAGATAATAGGGCAATTAAAGTGGCAAGCGAATTAAAAAACTCCGCTTTGGGAATAGAAATTTATCGGGCTACGGGTACACCAATTCACCCGATGTCACCTTTGGCAAAAATAGCTTGGATTAAAAACCATGACCCAAAGCGTTTTGTAAAAACAAGCAAATTTATTTCGCTGAAAGAGTACATTTTATATCAATTCACAGGCGATTATTTAATCGATTATAGCTTGGCTTCGGCAACTGGGCTTTTTAATATCCATGATTTGAAGTGGGAACAAAAATCTCTGAATTTTGCAGGAATTTCAAGTCAACATCTTTCTGAACCAACTTCAATTTTTAATTCTGAACTGAGACTTCGCCCTGCTTTGGCAAAATCTCTAAGGCTTTCTGACAAAACCAAATTGATTATCGGTAGCAGTGATGGTTGTTTGGCGACACTCGGTTCTGGCGTTATTGGAGAAGGACAAGCAACTATTTCCATAACTTCAAGCGGAGCGGTGAGGGTTGCCAGAAATGAGGTTTTACAAGATGAAAAACAACGTTTTTTTAATTATATTCTTGATAAAGGGCTTTACATTTCAGGCGGGCCAACCAATAATGGCGGTGTGGCTTTCGAGTGGTTTGCTCGACAGTTTGGCAATTTCAATAATGGCCTTGATTTTGAAGATAGCATCAACGATTTGTTTAAAGATGCAGCCCAAGTATCGGCAGGATCAAATGGACTACTTTTTTTGCCTTATTTATTAGGCGAAAGAGCTCCACTTTGGAACGCCAATGCCCGTGGTGTTTATTTTGGCATAAATATTACCCATGAGCAACCTCATTTTGTGAGAGCAACCATCGAAGGAATTTTGTTTGAAATTTACAGCATCGGAAAGCTTCTTCAAACGCATCGAAAAATTGACAATTTGTATGTTAATGGCACTTATGCCACGCTTCCACTTTGGTCACAGATTATCTCGGATATGTTTGGAAAGAAAGTAAATATCAATGATAATTATGATAGTGCAAATGTCGGAGCAGCAATGCTCGCTTTGACCGAAATGGGTGTTTTTAGTTCGCTGGAAGTAGCTGCGAAAACCATTCAATCATCTAAAATCTACCTTCCAAATCAAGTAAATCATCAGAAATATCAGAAATTTTATACGGTTTTTGAAAGATTGAGCTATAAACTCGCCGATGAATTCGATTCAATTGCAGAATTACAACAAAATCAAGAATAATTTGACAATTTGATAATGATTTGCCATTTAGATGCTTTTTGTTGACTAATTTATTTCCAAATTTTCAAATCACTTTCTTTATCTTGCAGATAAATTAATAAACAATTAAAATTAATGAAAGTACGCCTTACTTCACTTGATGTTTTCAGAGGTATGACCATCATGCTCATGACCATCGTAAATAATCCAGGTGACTGGGGACATATCTACGCTCCACTCGAACACGCCGAATGGCATGGCTGTACGCCAACAGATTTAGTGTTTCCGTTTTTCTTATTTATTGTTGGCATTTCAACGGTACTTTCTATGCCCGTAAAGAAGTTTGACAAATCGGTTTTAGAAAGAATAATCACCCGTGCATTAAGAATATTTCTTTTGGGTTTATCGCTCAATTTTTTCTCAAAAATCCATCTTGGCTCGCTCGAAGGCATTCCTCTAATGCTCGTTCGTTTAATTTTTACGGCAATCGTAACAGTTTTATTATTAGGCGAATACGACCGTAAAAAGCAACTCTACATTTCTGTCGGACTATTTTCTCTGATGATGATATTGTGTTTTGGCGGCTTTGAGGATTTTGCCTCTGTCAGAATTCCTGGGGTTTTACAGCGAATTGCGGTTGTATATTTAATCGTTTCAATTATTTATGCCACGACAAACACCACCGTCCAAATCATTATCGGCTTTGCCTGCTTGCTGGGATATTGGGCGTTGATGGCTCTTGTTGATGTGCCAAACGTGGGAGCAGCTAACTTTGAAAAAGGCACAAATCTTGCTGCTTGGCTTGATAATTATTTATTGCCGGGACATCTTTGGGTAACTTCAAAAACTTGGGATCCCGAAGGGATTTTAAGTACAATTCCTGCCATCGGAACTGGTTTGGCTGGTGTTTTTACTGGAAAATTATTGACCAATGATTTTCCGAAAAACAAAAAAGTAATTTATCTACTTTCGACAGGGGTGGTAAGT
Source organism: Cytophagaceae bacterium (assembly GCA_027486845.1). Classification (GTDB taxonomy): domain Bacteria; phylum Bacteroidota; class Bacteroidia; order Cytophagales; family Spirosomataceae; genus Emticicia. The sequence goes on along the minus strand of JAIXOL010000033.1, from coordinate 122,975 downwards.
GTAATGTTAGGCATACTTTGGAGTGATTTTTTTCCGATAAATAAAGCGTTATGGACAAGTTCGTATGTTTGTTATGCCGCAGGAATTGCCTTGATTGTCCTCGGAGCATTGTATTTTTTGATTGATGTACTTGAATTTGATGTTTGGACAAAACCTTTTGTGATTTTTGGTGTAAACCCGATGTTAGTTTTTTTCTTTTCGGGAATTATTCCACGAGTTTTGAATATGATAAAAATAGCACAGCCAGAAAACCTCGAACACCCAAATGTTGGTTTGGTCTCGTGGTTTTATAGCCATTGGATTTTGCCATTTTTCACTGAACCAAAAAATGCTTCTTTGGCTGGTGCTTTGACTTACTTGGTGATTTGGTTCGTTATCTTGATTTTGTTTGATAGAAAGAAGATGATTTTTAAAGTTTGAGTATATAACATGGTTATTAGCAATTCCGATTTACCTCGCATACATAAGTTGGAAACTTGTGCTACAAAACCTGTCTAAATGCTCTTTTTCAAAGAAAAATAAGTAATTTTGTAAAAAATATTAAACAAAATATTATTACACATGTCAACAAACAGAACATTCACGATGATTAAGCCCCACGCTGTGGCTGCAAATAATATCGGTGGAATTACAGCAATGATTGAAGCAGCAGGTTTCAGAATCGTGGCAATGAAAAAAACAAAATTATCAGCCGAACAAGCAGGTAAATTCTACGAAGTACATAAAGAAAGAGGTTTTTATGGCGAATTATGCGAAATGATGTCATCAGGAGCTATTGTTCCAATGATTTTGGAGAAAGAAAATGCAGTAGCAGATTTCCGTACTTTGATTGGTGCAACAAATCCAGCAAATGCCGAAGAAGGAACGATTCGTAAAAAATATGCAATATCAATGGGCGAAAATGCCATTCACGGTTCAGATTCTGATGAAAACGCAGCCATCGAAGGTTCGTTTTTCTTTGGAACTATTGAGCAGTATTGATTTTTAGACGACAGTCAATAGACTACGGACGACAGTTTTTTTCTATCGACCGTTTTCTATTGACTATCGACTGTTTTAGTCTATTTCTTCATAAATAATTCCTGCTTTTTGTCTGATTTCATCTAAAAGACTTATCAGTTTTACGCTCATCGAGAGTGGCATTCTTCTGCTTTCTTTTTTTCCTTCTCTCACACACTGACTCACTTCTTCAATTTCAAAATTATATCCAAAAGTTTTTCGTGGAAAAATATACTCTACAGGCTTTTTATCGTTTTCAAAAAGCGTGATTTGTTTTGCCTCCATAAATCGACCTTCGATGAGAATATAGCCATTTTCGCCGTAAATTAAGGCTTCGGTACGGGTATTAGACTTGAGCGTACAACTTAAATTGGCTGTTGCTTCATTTTTATAGGCCAAAATAAAGCTGGTAGTTTCGTCGATTCCAGTTTCTCCAAAATTACTAATAGCTTGTATTTCAGAAGGATAGCCCAATAAAAGTAAGCTTAAATAAGCTGGATAAATACCAATATCAAGCAAAGCTCCGCCACCAAGACTCTGATTTAGTAAGCGTTTTTCGGGCAAAAAAGGAGCATTAAACCCAAAGTCAGCTTGTATGTTTCTTACTTTTCCGATACGCCCTTCGGAAATTAAATCTAAAGTTTTTTGAATGGCAGGAATAAACCGAGTCCACATGGCCTCCATCAAAAAAGTATCGTTCTCACGAGCCGATTCAACCATTTTCTGCACTTGCTTTAGGTTCATGGCAAATGGTTTTTCGCACAAAACAGGTACTTTATTTTTTAAGCATAAAATAGCATTTTCGGCGTGCAAGGTATGTGGCGTGGCGATGTAAATGACATCTAAATCGGGGGTTTGGAAGATACTTTCGTAAGAATCGTAGAAATAGGGGGCTTCGTAGCGTTCGGCAAAATCTTTAGCTCGTTCGAGCGAAGAGGAAGAGGCAACAGCATGCAGTTGGGCGTTTTTTACGGCTTTCAAGTCAGTTGCAAATTTTTCTGCAATTTTTCCTACACCAATTATTCCCCAATTAATATTTTTTATCATCTTAATTTTGTTTCAATTTTGAAGCTAAGTTAAGGAAAAAACATTTTATCGGATAATTATTTTTGGAACTTAGTTTCGGTAATCTCTAAAATGATAGAGTATCAACCATCATCAATGTTTCTATTGCGGAAGATTTTTTCAGAAAAAGCAACATACTTTCTATCATATCCACAAAAAATGCCCCAACCGTTACAGTCGAGGCATTTGGGTTTTTATAGAGGGGTTTATTATTACTTTGCAGCTAATTTGGCCTGTAAATTTTGGTCAATAGCATCTAAGAATTCTTCAGTATAAAGATAGTGCTCGCCGTGTGAAACTTTGTTTCCGTGAATACAAACCGCTAAATCTTTAGTCATTTTACCCGACTCAACCGTTTCAACACAAACTTGCTCTAATGCTTGGCAGAAATCAATTAATTCTTGGTTGCCATCTAATTTACCACGGAACTCCAAACCACGAGTCCAAGCAAATATAGATGCAATTGGGTTTGTTGATGTTGGTTTTCCAGCTTGATGGTCACGGTAATGACGAGTTACTGTTCCGTGAGCAGCTTCTGCCTCCATTGTTTCTCCATCTGGTGTAACAAGTACCGAAGTCATCAATCCCAAAGAACCGAAACCTTGAGCTACTGAGTCAGACTGAACGTCACCATCGTAGTTTTTACAAGCCCAAACGAATGAACCGCTCCATTTTAAAGCTGAAGCTACCATGTCGTCAATTAAACGATGTTCGTAAACGATTCCGGCTTCTTCAAACTTAGCTTTATAGTCTGCTTGATAGATTTCTTCAAAAATATCTTTGAAACGGCCATCGTATTTCTTCAAAATTGTATTTTTTGTAGAAAGATAAAGAGGCCATTTTTTGTTTAATGCTACATTGAAACATGAGTGTGCAAAACCACGGATTGAATCGTCGGTGTTGTACATACCCATTGCAACTCCACCACCTTTGTAGTTAAAGATTTCGTATTCTTGTACAGTGCCATCAGCACCTTCAAACTTCATCGTTAGTTTTCCTGCACCTTTCACAACGAAATCTGTTGCTTTATATTGGTCACCAAAAGCGTGGCGGCCAACGATGATTGGAGAAGTCCAGTTTGAAACCAAACGAGGAACATTTTGACAAACGATTGGCTCACGGAAAACAGTACCATCCAATATATTACGGATAGTTCCATTGGGTGATTTCCACATTTGTTTCAAGTTGAATTCTTTTACACGAGCTTCGTCAGGTGTGATAGTTGCACACTTGATACCCACGCCGTATTCTTTGATAGCATTTGCCGAATCAATCGTTACTTGGTCGTTTGTTTCATCACGATACTCGATTCCGAGGTCATAATATTTTATGTCCAAGTCAAGATATGGAACAATTAATTTTTCTTTGATAAATCGCCAAATGATACGAGTCATTTCGTCGCCATCTAACTCAACTACTGGATTTGCTACTTTGATTTTTGCCATCGCTTATTTATAAATTTTAATCCTATAAAGACAATCATTTTTTACAGCCACAAAGGTAATTGATTTGTATAAATATTTTAAGATTCTTCCAAACAAAAAAAGAACCTCCAAATGGAAGCTCTTTTCTGACTTAAACCAAAGAAAATTATGAAAATTAATAAAATCGTTTATTCATTATTATTTGTTCAATAATTCATCGAACGTAATAGCTACGTAGTACATTGAGCCAACGGCTGCACTGCCATAAGCTTGAATATATGGTTTGCCACCGATATTTGTACCACCCAATTTGATGATTGATTTCATTGAAGATAATTTATAGCTTACTTGAGCATCAAATGTAGTTACAGCTGGTACGATTGTATTTGTAAATGAAGCAATACCTGTTGTGGTTGGTTGGTTGAAACTAGCTTCCCATACAAACTCATCTTGGTGTCTTAAATTAATATTGAAACCAAATTTATCACCACTGTTCAAACGCTTACCAAAACTCACATTATAACGATTTTTTGGTGTGTTATAACCTGCAAATTGTTGCTCTGGACTTGTTGTAAAGCCTTTCAAGTTGTTTTGAGCATAGTTTACACCAACATTAAATCCTTTTGTTAAAGAGTAATTACCGCTGATAGCAAATCCGTTAGCCGTGATAATTTCTTTAGAATTTGCTACACGAGAATATGCCGAACGAGTAGATGCACTTCCAAGACCAGACTCAATTGGTAAATTTGGACCTGCTGCTGCTGTTGGCACAAGTATTGCAGTTCCACCAATAAAGTTTGTATATTTACTTGTATAGAAATATGAGTCAATAAATAACTTCTTAGCAATCAAGCCTTTGTAACCAATTTCATAAGAAGAAATTTTTTCTGGTTTCAAAGCAGCTGCTTGATATTTAGGTAAAGCCGCTAAACCATAAGCAGGGATTACTTGTGATGTTACCGCTGTAATTTGGCTTACCAAGGTTGCTTGAACATTTGATGCAATAGTTGCTTGAGTTGATGGCAATGCCATTGTTTGGGCAACCCCTGCTGCAATTGCTGCAGCAGCTTGGCTAGCAGGAATTTGTCCTGCCGCTACACCTGCATTTACTTGTGCCGTAACGCCTGCTGTAACTTGAGCTTGTACTACTGCAGTTACCCCGGCTTGAATAGCTGGTAACTGTGATGTAACAGCCGTAGTAGCATACTTTTGTGCATTTGCTAATACTGCAGAAGTAAGATATTTATTTGCAGCTATTTTACCTTCTTGTATATTTTTTGCTTCCTGTGCTGCAGCTATCGAAAATGCTGTCAATGTTGCTAAATCTACTCCATTAGCTAAGTTATATCTTGAATCAAATTCTGGCTGTGCTCCAATCAAAGTACCAGCTGGTGTTCTCAAGTCAATATATTGATTTTGAGTCGTTGGAATACGATAACCAGTTTGGTAAGATACTCTAAAGTTTTGTTGGCCAAATGAAGCAACTGCTGATAATCTCGGAGTAAAGAAGCCTTCAAAGTTTTGGCTTTTGTCATAACGAATCGAAGCCGATAATTTCAAGTGGTCCTTGAATAAGCTTTTTGCACCTTGAATAAACGCACCATATTCATTAATTGGAATTGTTCCTGAGCGGCCTTCTTTATTATCTGAAAATAATGTTCCGTTTGAGCGTAAGCTATATTGTCTTACGTTTGCACCAGCTAGTAAATCAATAAATTTAATTTGATTTTTGAAGTTATAAACTCCTTCTGCATGGTATAAATTTGTTTTATCTAAAAACGCACCACCACCATCAACAATCGCTGCATCACGGAATTTATTTAGCAATGTTGAATATGCTGCTGATCCTGGAGCTGGCAATCCTTTGTCAGCAACCCCTCTTGCTGTAATTCCCGCTTGTTCTTCAGACTGGCCCGCACCACGAGCGGCAGCAAATGCCCCTACGTATTCACCAAACCATGTTGCATGAGGTTTAACACTATTTAGCATAGCAACTGCAGCCAAACCAGCAGTATATGACTGACCAGAACGCTCCTGAGTAGTGTATGCTCTTAATGTAAAGTTATCACCTCTTAATTCAACCTTTGCTTGCGTTAGGTTGAAATTACGTAGCGAATATCTACCTGTCCCAGTATAAACAGTTGTTCCATAACCATAATTTACTTGTCCTACCAACTCAACTTTATCACTAATTCGGTAGTGAGCAGCTAAATTTGTTTTAAAGCTTTTTGTGTTATAGTCAACCATGTCTTTTTCTAAAAAGCCTGTTCTACTAACGTTTACGTTAGGTATTAATCCTAAAGCGGCTGATGGCAATAATTTAGCTGCAATCAATCCATTAGCGACAGTGGTCATGTTTGCTTGAACCTCGTCACCATAAATATTCATACCGTCATAATCGGTCTTTGTTCCAGCACCTCTTGAACCCGTTTGCTGTCCACCAAGATTTAGGTTAGAATAGTTTGTTGCTTGCCAGTCTTTAGCTGTGATGTATGCCAAGTTTACTTTAAAGGCAAATTTGTTGTTTTTCGAAGCCTTTGCATATCTCATCGAGAAATCAGTCATTGGAGTATTGACAACATCACGGTTGCTTGCACTCATAACACCTGCTTTTACCGTTGCACTTAAACCTTGGTATAAGAATGGGCTTTTGCTGTTCATTAAAACCAATCCATTAATTGCATTTGGACCATAAAGAGCAGATGCAGCACCTGGTAAAACTTCAACACTTTCAACATCAAGCTCAGGCATACCTACGATATTATCGACAGGGAAGTTTAATCCAGGAGCTTGATTGTCCATTCCGTCAATCATTTGCACAGTACGAGGGTTACCAGTAGCACCAAAACCACGCATATTGATAGATTTAAACAATAAACCTTGTGTAGTCATATCAATACCTTTCATATTTGCCAAAGCATCGTAAAAAGATGGTGAAGCTGTTTCACGAATCGTACGAATATCCATTTTTTCAATAGCCGCTGCCGATTTCAAAACTGATTCTTCAACCCTTGAAGCAGAAACTACTACTTCTTGACCCAAAACAGCTTGCTCTTTCAATGCAACATTGATAGAAGCACTGTTTCCCGAAACAGCCATTTCCTGACTTTCGTATCCTACTGAGGAAATAAGGAGCGTAAATGGTGGAGGAGTAGATACACTGAAAGAAAACTCCCCTTTTGTGTTGGTGATAGTTCCTACGACTTTTCCTTTTACTTGAACACTAACACCGATTAGTGGTTCTTTAGTTGTGGCGTCTGTAATTGTTCCAGACACTTTTGTTTGAGCAAAGGAAAGCTGAGTTATTAGTAAGCAGCATATTCCGAGCAAACATTTTTTAACGGAAAGTTTGTACATGAGAATATTGATTAGTGGTTAACAAAACGTAATTTTGTGTCAAACTTAAAAAAGAAAATAATAATATGCAAGCATACTATTGGTAGTTTGTATCAAAATGTTACAATTTTAACAAAAAATAATTATATACAATGCGAAACACGATTATTCTATCATTTTTTTATTTTTTAAGTTTTCTTTCGGTAAAAATTGCTGCTCAAAACACAGTAGTTTTGAAAACTCATTTTGACTTAAACAATACCCCAAAAGTGCCTGATTATTTTCAGAATGAGGCTTGGGCTGCATTGCCGACCAAAATAGATGCCGCAGATAAGACCCCTCTTAAATCGAATCTAAGCGACAAACAAAACGATGCAAAAGCCGATGTGTTTTTTTTGCATCCAACCACTTATACATATCAACCCAAAAATCAGTTTGAGTGGAACGCAGATGTAAATGATGCCGAGTTGAATGAGAAAACCGATAACTCAACGATTCTAAATCAAGCTACAGCGTTTAATGGTTCAGGGAAAATTTATGCACCTCGCTATCGTCAAGCACATTATTATTCTTTCGTGACTTCAAATGCTGATGATAAAAAACAGGCTCTTGATTTGGCATATTCAGATATTAAAACTGCCTTTGAATATTACTTGAAAAACTGGAATCAAGGACGGCCAATAATTATTGCCTCTCATAGCCAAGGAACGGTACATGCTAAACGACTTTTAAAAGAATTTTTTGATGGAAAACCACTTCAAAAACAATTGGTAGAAGCATATTTAATTGGAATCGCTACTCAACCTGATACTTTTGAGAAGATTAAACCAAGTAATGCCCCTAATGAAATCGGTGGCTTTGTTTCTTGGAATACCTATGCAAGAGATTTCATGCCAGAATATCATTCAAACGGCCTTAAAACTGCCGTTAGTACGAATCCACTTACGTGGAAATGTGATGAGGAATTTGCACCAAAAGAACTCAATAAAGGTGGTGTTGGATTAAAATATACTTTTGTGAAGCAAGCAGCTGATGCTCAGAACCACCAAGGAATGCTTTGGATAAATAAACCTTACGTGAGAGGACGAGCGTTTTTGAAAACGAAGGTATGGCACATAGCTGATATAAATCTTTTTTGGATGAATATCAGAGAAAATGTAGCTTTACGTTTAGAAACATATCTTAAACAATAAATATTAAATCAAAACATACAATTACACGTACCCAATAAATGAATAATAATAATTACGTAATTATAATGGCTGGTGGAGTTGGAACGAGATTCTGGCCTTTCAGTCGAAGTACAAATCCAAAGCAGTTTCATGATGTGCTGGGTATCGGAACAACGATGATTCAGCAAACGGTTGAACGTTTTGATGGAATTTGTCCTAAAGAAAACATCTATATCGTAACGAGCAAAGAGTATTACGATATCACCAAAAAACAATTGCCGTATTTGAGCGACGACCAAATTTTGCTTGAGCCAAATCGTAGAAATACCGCCCCTTGCATTGCATATGCTTGTTATAAAATTGGTGCTAAAAACCCAAACGCTAATATTGTAGTTGCTCCTGCCGACCATATTATTTTGAAAGAAGAGGAATTTCGTAAAAGAATTAATATCGCTTTGCATTTCTCGGCAAAAAATGATGTCTTGGTTACTCTCGGAATTAAGCCTACTCGCCCAGATACAGGTTATGGATATATTCAGTTTTCTGAATCAGAAGGAGATATTAAGCGTGTAGTTACTTTTACCGAAAAACCAAATTTGGATTGGGCTCAAAAATTTGTAGAAAGTGGCGAATTCGTTTGGAACGCAGGTATTTTTATTTGGAATGTAAATGCTATTAAGAAATGTTTTGAAGCATTTTTGCCCGAAATAGCAGAAGCCTTTGAGGAAATCAAGGCTGATTTATATACTGAAAGAGAAGCAGATGCTTTGAATAAAGCCTATCCACAATGCAAAATTATTTCGATTGATAACGGAATCATGGAGCGGGCTGAGAATGTTTTTGTGGTACTTTCAGAGATTGGTTGGTCAGATTTGGGTACTTGGAAGTCTTTGTATGAAATATCAGATAAAGACGAAAATCAAAATGCTGTTGATGCCAACATAATGCTTTATGATACAAAAAACAGTATCATAAAAACTCCAAAAGACCGCTTAGTAGTTGTAAGTGGTTTAGATGGATACATTGTAGCTGAATATGATAATGTATTGATGATTTGCAAAAAAGAAGATGAACAAAAAGTAAAAGAGTTTGTAGCGGCAGCAGGCACGAAAGGTAAGGAGTTTGTGTAATTATTAATAGTTTATTGTCAAAAATAACATGCAAGGGGTTCGATTCATCGTACCCCTTTTTTTGAACCAAATTTTGGCTTCGTAGGTTTTATTTGAAAACAATTCTACAGAATGAAAAATAAACCTTTGCAAATAGATATAGTATCCGATGTGGCGTGTCCGTGGTGTTATATCGGTAAAAAACATTTAGAAAAAGCTCTCGAAAGCTTTGATAGTCAACCAGTTGAGATTACTTGGCATCCATACCAACTAGACCCAACGATTCCCGCTGAAGGGGTTTCTCGTGATGAATATTTTGCCAAGAAATTTGGTAATATTGACCAAATCGAACAGATTTTTCAAAGAGTTTCAGGAGTAGGAGAGAAAGCTGGGATTTCATTTAATTTCGATAAAATGACAAAAGCTGTCAACACAATTCCGTTGCACAAAATGCTACACATAGCTCGCGAGGAAGGTACGCAGATTGAGTTAGAAGAACGTTTTTTCAAAGCATATTTTACCGATGGTGTTGATTTTTCGGAGAAAGAGCAGCTTATTGCTTTTATGGAAGATTTTGGTTGGAATCGTGAAAAAACAGAAGGTATTTTAGCAAATGAAGAAATTACTTATCATGTTTCGCAAGAAATCAAGCATTTTCAAGGTTTAGGTGTTACGGGTGTACCATTCTTTATCTTGAATAATAAATATGGCATCAGTGGAGCTCAACCAACGAGTGTTTTTTTAGATACACTGAATACAGTTACCTCCGAAATGCAACCTGTGGAAGCAGTCGGTGAAGTTTGTGATGTGGAAGGTAAGAATTGTTGATATTTAGATAAGAGATGTACAAATAGATGTAGAAATTAAGGTATCGAACAGTATGGATAATAGCTTTTTAATAAATTTGTGTTTTTGATATGACAAATTTATTAAAAAGCCTCTCAGATTAGAATTTTCGGACAGAAGCCTGTTTTTGACAAATAAACTTAGCAGATAATGGAGTGAAACGAATCAAAATTCAGAAGAAAGCATCCTCAAAGTGCATAATTTCAAATTTCTCACCTACAGTTATGGCAATGATGTCGAAACGAACATTTCCATGCCAATCATGCTCGTAAATATAGTTTTCAGCAGTTTTTATAATAAGATTGGCTTTGTTTTTCGATATAGTTTGTTCGGGAAAGCCGTAATCAATTTCAGACCTTGCCCGTACTTCTACAAAAACCAACCAACCATCCTTTAGGACTACAATATCTATTTCGCCTTTTCCGTGCGTATAGTTTTGGTCAAGAATTTCGTAATCTTTTTTTTCTAAGAATTTGACAGCCATTGCTTCGGCTTTGTTGCCCGTTTCGTTGTGTTCTGCCATCGCTTGTAGGACAGGTTTTTAACCTGTCAATGACGTAGTAGATAAAAAAGACAGGTTGAAAAACCTGTCTTACATTATATTAATTCCGCAATGACCGTTTCGCCACCAACTGGCTTATCGTCGATATTGACTAAGATTTTTGCATCTAAAGGCAAGAAAATGTCAATTCGTGAACCGAATTTGATAAAACCAAACTCCGAACCTTGCTCAACGGCTTGTCCTTCTTTTACGTACCAGCAAATTCTACGAGCCAAAGCTCCTGCAATTTGGCGGAACAAAACTTCTGTTCCATTGTGGTGTTTTACGACAATTGTTGTGCGTTCGTTTTCGGTGCTTGATTTTGGGTGCCAAGCAACCAAGTATTTTCCTGCGTGGTATTTTACATAAGTCACAATTCCGGAAATTGGATTGAAATTGATATGCACATTGAGAGGCGACATAAAAATCGAAACCTGACGACGTGAACCTTTGAAATATTCCGTTTCTACAACTTCCTCAATCACTACCACTTTGCCATCGGCAGGAGCAATTATGTGCTTAGTATTTATTGGAGTGGTTCTAGTAGGTTTACGAAAGAATTGAACCACAATAACAAATAAAAATAAACTTACGATGAGCAATAATGTGTGTAAAATATCTTGTTCGGGTAAAAAATATCTTAATGCCGAATTAGCTGCTAATAGTCCAATAATTGTCAACGAAATTGTTCCTGTGCCTTCCTTATGAAGTGTCATTTTCTGAGCTGTTTAGTTTTTTAGAACCGCAAATATAATCAAACAATGTTTTTACGTTATCTTCACAGCTCAAATATTTATAATGCGTGTGCAAAAACTGTGGATAAGTTGGTGTTTCACGTGGAAAAACTCTTGATAATTATGCAAAAACTCTTTTTTTGGCGAAACTGGCCTAAAAATGAACAATCTAGTTTTGTTTTTATTCTTACGATACTTTTCACCTCAATTTTATTTCTTTCGTTTTATTGGTTCAAAGGTTTAGAAAATGTCATTCATTGGGATACTTTAAGCGAGCTTGATGAGATTTCTGTGGCTTTTGATACTTTATCAGATGGCACTCTAAAGTTTACTATCAATGGCAATGCTTACATTGTTAAAGAGCGTTATCTCGCTTCGATGATGGAAATTAACTTTTGGGCAAACAATGTCTTTGCGGTATTTTTTATCTTAGGATTGAATTTGCTATTAAGTGCATTTTCGGGCATGAGCCGTTATTGGTTTTTAGGAGGAATGGTTTTGTTTGCTGGTATTTTGATAACTTTTCATCTCGAAATCGTCTATAATTCCATCAATCAATTGCCGTTTTTGGTGGCTTTTGGTGCGTTTGCTGGTTTGGCTTTTTACTTCAATACGTTTGCTACTAAAATAAATACTTTGAAAAAATTCTTATCTTTTCTTGTTTTAAGTATTGCAGCCACAGCCCTGATTGGTTTTACGGCAAATGCGACAAGCCCAAGTTTAGCAGTTTTTTCATATGGATTACTTTCGGCAATTATTTTATCAGCGATATTTATCTTATTAGTTTCTCACGAAATTTCGGCGGGTTTGGTTTGGGTCGTTTCAAATTCAGGTGTTAAAAATCGCAATCATATTCCATCTTTCATGGCAATTTCGAGTATTTATTTACTCAATGTGCTTTTAATTTATCTCGAAAAATCGCAGTATATCGATTGGAATATTATTTCTATCAACCCAGTAGTCCTTCTTGGAATTTCGTTGTTTTTAGGAATTTGGGGTTTCAGAGATTATTCTGAGCAATCAAGTTTTTTCGATTTTCGTGCTATCGGCTCATGGTTTTATTTAGGTTTGGCCATTATTACAACTGCCACAATTGGCTACACATACGCAACCGCCAACGACCCGCTCATTGAAGCTTTCGAGGATTTTATCTCGTATGCTCATGTTGCGATGGGGCTATGCTTTTTCTTTTATATGTTAATAAACTTTATGCAGCCTCTTCAAAAAGGCTTGGAAGTGCATAAAGTTATTTATAAACCTAAATTTTATGAATTATTGCTTTTCAGAATGGCTGCGGCAATTTTGGTTTTTATGCTGATTTCGTTCAAAAACTATAATAATTATTTTCAAGCTAAAGCCGGCTATTACAACGCTATTGCCGATTATTATACAGCTACCGCAGATTTTCAAGTCGCCGAAGCTTTTTATAAAGAGGCATTGCATTTTGATATTCGAAATCATAAATCAAATTATGCTTTGGCTTCGTTGGCTCTAAAAAATGGTGATAAAGATAACACAGGTTTGTTTCTGAAAAATGCTTTAGAAAAAAATGCTAGTCCATTTGCGTTTGTGGGTTTGAGTAAGGTTTTTGAAGAAAAAGACATGTTTTTTGATGCTCTGTTCACTTTGCGTAAAGGCGTGAGTAAATTTCCTAAAAACCAACATCTTTTGACAAACATTGCGTATCTCTATGAAAAAACTAAAGTGCTTGATTCAACCTTTTTTTACTTGAATTTAGCAAAAACAAATTGTACAGATTGTGATTTAGCAGAATCGAACATATTGGCATACCAATTAAAATATGGAGAAAAAGATTCTCTTTTTTCAGTGATGAGGTCTTCCAATCCTAAAAGTAGTCTTTATTTTACTTTGGGAGATAATCAAGTTTCTAAATATATGAGTCTACGTGCAAATAGAGCAGCAGCTACTAAACTTTTACAAAAACAGGCAATAACAAATATTGAATTCACGAAAGATTCTGCCATAAATGTAAGTCAATTCGCTTTGCTTTATAATTTGTCTTCATTTAATAATGCCATGTTTCCGTATTCGAGCAAAGACTTGCAGAATATTCAAAGAAAGGAATTGAACAATGATTTTTTTGAAGATTTAGAATTTGCTATTGCCTCCCGAAATTATTTCAGTGAAAATAAACTCGAAGGGCTAAAACAATTGGCGATTTTGGCCAATGATTCGACCAAACACAAACGTTTGTATAATCAAGTGGCCGGAATGTGGTTTTTGCAACAAGGTGTTTATGACAAAGCTGTAGAATTGCTTAGCAAAGCTGGTGATGTTTCTTCGGTAGATGTTTTACAAAAACAAAATTATCAAAAAACAATCACTGAGTTCCAAAAAGCAAAGGCTGAGGAAATATTTAAAATGGCTCTTGTGAAAAATCAAACTAGTAAAGCTGACTTCGATAAGATTTTGCACGAAAATCCACTAAATCCTTATGTTTTAAGCGAAGTCGTTGATTTTTATAACGATACGCTTAGAAAGCCCAACGATGCCTATAATTTCCTTTTCCGAGCGGCCGAATTAAACAATACTTCCACCGAAATCTGGAAACTTTATACCCTCCAATCGCTCAAAATTGGCTTACTCGACTACGTGGCCGATGGTTTGATAAAACTACATCAACTAAGTAGCCCTGCCGATTATCAAGCATTTCTTTCCACCTATCAAGCCCAAAAAGCATTGATGGAAAAAACAAAGGATGGTTTTAAATGATTCAGTAATTTAGCTTCCAAATCCCTAAAGGGGGGGGTTAACAAATAAAAATCTTTTTTGACCCCTCTGGGGGCTTGGGGGCTTATGAAAATTATCGAAACAACCAATATTTCAAAACGCTACATCATGGGTAGCGAAATTATTGACGCCTTAAAATCGGTCACGATTTCGGTTGATAAAGGTGAATATGTGGCATTTATGGGGCCTTCGGGGTCAGGTAAATCCACATTAATGAATATTATAGGTTGCTTGGATTCTCCAACGGGTGGAAAATATGTCTTAAATAACCACGACGTAAGTAGTATGAGCGAAAACGAATTGGCTGAGATACGAAACAAAGAAATTGGTTTCGTTTTTCAGACATTTAACTTACTTCCACGCCAATCTGCTCTTGAAAATGTGGCCTTGCCATTGATTTATGCTGGTTATACAAAATCTCAACGCACCGAAAAAGCAATGCTTACACTAAAAAATGTTGGTCTTGACAATAGAGCTCATCATAAACCGAACGAGCTTTCGGGTGGTCAACGCCAGCGTGTGGCTATTGCCCGTGCTTTGGTCAATGACCCAAGTATTCTATTGGCCGATGAGCCAACCGGAAACTTAGATACAAAAACTTCTTACGAAATTATGGAGTTGTTTGACCAACTTTATTCAAAAGGAAATACCATCGTTATGGTTACGCATGAAGAAGATATTGCTAAATATTCACACCGCATCATTCGTTTGCGTGATGGTTTATTAGAATCAGATAGAATAAATCCTGAACCAACCAATCCACGAGAAATGGCCAAGCTTTATGCACAAAAAGTGAAAGAGTAGAATTGTTATACACATAAAATAAACTCTTACTTTCTTAGGGATTTTTTAATAAATAGGTAAGCAGATGTATTTTACCGTTTAATAAGAAATAGTAGGATTGTTTTTATAAAAACTAACATATTTCAAACTAAAATTCAATCTTTATCGTTTATAACCATATATCACAAATCTAACTTATATGAAAAAAGTACTGTCATTTTTATCATTAATGCTGTTTATCAGCACATTATCATTTGCACAAAGTCCAGCAGTTTCTGCAGAAAGTGCTAACGTAAAAGTAACTTACGGACAGCCATCTAAAAAAGGTCGTGTGATTTTTGGCGGACTAGAGAAATTTGGAACCATTTGGCGTACGGGTGCAAATGGAGCAACCGAAATCACATTCAAAAAAGATGTAAAATTTGGTGGTAAGTCTGTAAAAGCAGGTACTTATTCATTATTCTCGAAATTAGGCGAGAAAGAATGGACTATCATCTTGAACAGCGAGTTAAAACAATGGGGAGCTTACGGATACGATAAAATCAAAGATAAAAACGTAGTCGAGGTTACAGTTCCTGTAAAAGCATTAAAAGACGTAGTAGAAAAATTGACAATTTCTACTGACGACAAGACTTTAACCATTTCCTGGGATACGACGAGTGTTGCCGTTCCTATGGAGTTTTAGGGTTTAGGTAAGTGTAGTAATAAAAAGCCGAGGTTTTGCCTCGGCTTTTTTTGATACTTCCCATCGGCTACGCTTAGGGAACGGAGAGAGTTACTTCTTCCCAACAAACCTCTCAAAAAACTCATAAATGCGTAGCATACGGTCGATTCTTTGACGAACATTTCCTGTCCGTGAGAGCTCGTGTGTGCCTCCTGGCATTCTTACGTATTCTACTTCTTTTCCCATAATTTTCATTGATTTGTACATCATTTCGCTTTGAATTACGCCCGTACGAAGGTCGTTTTCGCCGTGTTTGATGAGCAAAGGAGTACGAATTTTGTCAACGAATGTATAAGGTGAATTAGTTTCTAATACTTTTTCTTTTGTATCATTCCATGGATAATTGAAATAATTCGGAATCAAACGCCATGCGTTTCCTTCGCCTAAGAATGTTGTAAGGTCATAAACACCACGTTGGGCAAATGCTGCTTTGAAACGGTGGTCGTGTGCCACAATCCAAGCCGTCAGATAACCCGCATAAGAGCCCCCTGTGATTACTTGGCGAGAAGTATCAACCCAAGAAGCTTTGGCGGCGTCAGTAGCAGCTGCGAGTACATCTTCTGCTGGGCCAGTTCCCCAATCTTTGATGTTAGCACGCATAAAATCTAAGCCATAACCACCCGAACCACGTGGATTGGCATAAACTACGGCATAGCCTTGCGAACAGAAATACTGATGTTCATGCCACATCGAAAATTCACCAGGACCCCACATAGCGGTTGGCCCTCCGTGCATATTTAGTAGAAGTGGATATTTCCTGCCTGCTTCAAAATTCGAAGGTTTCATTATCCAATATTCAATTTTTTGACCTTTAGAATTGGTATAAGTTCGTTTTTCTGGAAAACTCAACATTTTATTTTTCACCCAATCATTTACTGAAGTCAATTTTACAGGGTTTTTCATCTGTAAATCGGCTACGTAAAGTTCGTTCGGGTTGGCCACTTCAGTTTTTGAATAAAGGATTTTATCGACCGATAAATCAAAACCTAAAATACCTGACTCAAAATCGGTTATTTGTTCAACTTTCTTAGATTGAACATCAACTCTATAAATGGGTTGTCCACCGTTTGACTGTGCCGTAAAATAGACATACTTCATATCTTTTGACCACGTTAGTCCACTAACCGAGCGGTCGAATTTAATCAAGTGAGGATTCGTGCCATCGGCTTTCGCAATATACAAATCACCAATATTTACGCCCTGAGAGTTAGTTTTTGTGTAAACGATACTTTTTCCATCAGGCGACCAAGTTACTCCGCTAAATGATTTTCCTTTTTCGCCTAAAATAACTTTTCGATTTGTGCCATCAGGGTTCATTACTATGATTCTATTATCTTGTTCACGGTCTGGGTGAAGTAATGAATCAAGGGCTGTTTGTACCGCAATTTGTCCATCTTGCAACCATGCTCCACCGCCATAACTTCTAAAACCCGCTGTCAGAGGCATAGCTTTTGCACCTTCTTTAACTTCTATTGTGTAGATATGTGAAAAATTTAGTTCTGGCTGAGTCGTGGCTTCTCCTTGAAAAGTAAGTCGATTGATAACTTTGGCTTTTTTGTCGTCCACATCTTTTTCTAGATAGGCCCTAATTTCTTCGATTGTTCCATCAGGATTTGGTTTTACGCCTTTGATGGGTTTTAAAAACTCATTTTTTGCAAATCCAGGTTTTTCTAATGACCAAGCTGGAACGCCTTTTGATGGGTTTAGTACAGAATCTTTCAAGAGTTCGGAAAGAGAAAGTCCGACACTAAATGAAATTTTTGAGCCATCTTTTGACCAATTTGGATTTGAAGCACCGTATTTTGAATCGGTTAGCTGAAAAGCTTCGCCACCTTCGAGCGGCATAACAAAAATTTGAGATTTACCTTTTATGTTTCGGGCAAAGGCAATTTGTTTACTATCGGGCGACCACGAAGCACTACCAACACTTTCTGTACCACGAGTAATTTGTCTAACTGTCTGAAAGTCAGTTAAGAACAAATGTGTGCGGTAATCGAATTCGAGCTTATTTTCTTCACTTGTTTCGGAAGTTCGGAGCGAGTAAATGGCTTTTTTGCCATCGGGAGCAATACTAATTGAACCAATTTGTTTGATTCGGGTGAGGTCTGTTACTAATACTTTTTCTTTGCCAACTTGGGCAAAGACTAAGTTTGAAATAAAGATAAGGGTTAGAATTATTCTCATATTTGATTGTTTTTGAATTTTACTTAGTAAAAGTACAAAAACAAATCAAAATTGCACTTAGGCATTATGATTGAGACGAATTTTATGGTACATATCATGCATAACTTGCATGTGCGGAGCCGTTAGAACCGCAAGTCCTAAAAAGCTATATGCCATTATTGCATTATTATTGGTAAACATAAAACCAGTAAAACCAAAAATCAGAATTCCACCAATGGCGAGTAAACTATAAAATACAATTTGACGGAAAACACGATTTGCAGTATTAAAACTACTATTGTTACGTAGATAAGAAGTAATATTTTTGAGTGAGAGAGTTGAATGCCAAATGACAAAATAAAATGTAAAACCCAACACCATCGGAAGATAGTATAGAATTACTAAAATCAATAGAAATTGTATAGAAAAGAATTTGTTTTCAGGAAATACAACATTTTTATTTTTCGAATAATAAATAGCCGAACTCAATAAAAACAGAAAAATAGAAGAGAGAATTAAGCTGATTCGGTGTGAATCAAGCCAATTGATAAATACCAAATTATCAGAACCTGCTTTGAAAAGTAATAATATAGGGCGTACTTCAGCAAAGTTAGGCATCAGAATTATGCTCAAAATCACCAAACCATAACTCGTCACGAGAAATTTACCAAAAAAGGTATCAGTTTTGAAATGGTGCAAATCAGTTTCGCCAAAATGATAAGCTGCCAGAAAAATAAAAAGAATATTTCCGATTAGTGGAAAAAACCAAAGTATTGCACCGAAACCCAATAGTCTACCCAAATAATTTAGAAAAAACAATGGCATTGAAAAGCGTTCTTTGTCGTTGTTAGCGTTTTGATTGGCAACTAATAAATCTGCAGCCCCGTGCGGAATACCCAAAAACAAAATGCCAGTCGCAAAAGCCAAAAACTGACTTTCTACCGATATACGCTGAATATAATGATGCACAAACAGCATAGCAAAGCCTACAAACAAGAGTATGATTCTCATTGGTTTTGAGTATTTAGCAGAAAAAATAAACTGAAGGCACGAAGAGAGAGAAAAGGATTCTGCCCAAAAACCAAAAGAAGTTTTCGGGCAGAATATTAAAATCATTATGAAAAGCTTAAGCTTTCTTAGATTCAGTGATAGCAATGTTATAAACTACTAAACCAAATCCTATTTTATTAATTGCATCGGCAATGTTGTAAAACAAATTTAAGTCTTTAGTTTGAAGTAAACCTGCACCTTCTGGTCCTAACCAACCACCAGGGCCAGCCATGTAACCAATTGGGTAAATTGCCCAACCAGCTAATACGAACCAAGCTAGTGCTTGAATTCCAGACTTTACTGAATCAGAGTTAGAAGAAGCAGCTAATTGCTTTGCTTCGCCAGCCCATGCCGAATAAAGTACATAAACATAACCAAGAGATGAAATTACACCCCAAATTACAGAATGACTAGTTGAAGCCGTTGGATTAAATGCTTCTCCAATGTAACCAGCTACTAACATAACTACTGATGCTAATATTAGTTTCCACATGAAAGCTGGTTTTGCACCTGCTGGCTTTAACAATAAATAAAATTCAACACACATCAAAGGCACTGTTAGTGTCCAGTCGATGTAACGTAAAGCTACTGGGCTTTCGCCAGTTTCTCCGTAGAAATCTCTCATGTAGTAGTAGTGAACCGCTGCGATACCAGTGATTAGACCAGAAACTAAAAGAGAAGTTTTCCATTTTCCATCAACACTTCCTCTTTCGAATAAGAAAAATACTGATGCGGCAAGCATTGCCATGTAACCCGTGAAAAATGTAAATGAAACAGGGTCTTTACCGTCAACGTTGACGATGTTTAGGAATAAAGTGTACATGTTAGGTATTATTGTTTAAAGTTGAACAATACAAATATAACAGAACACTTAATATTTTGTTTTATTTTTTTTCAAAAAAATTAAACAAATGTTGAATTTTTAAATTTGTAAATTGTATTATTCAAAGAAATAAGTAGAAAATGCTTGATTTCTAACTGTAAGAAACCAATAAAAAAAAATTAAAAAAAAATTAAAAAAATACAAATTTTAAAATATAACTATTTGAATTGACACCTTCTGACGAAATAAATAGGTCTCCATTTGGAGTAAAACAAATGCCTTCGGGCTGAACAAAATTCTTGGGGTTGAGTTCGATGAGGGCATTTTTTTTTCCTTCCGGGGATAGAATCAAGAGTTTTTTACCTTGCGAGGAAATAACAAAAATTTCGGAAGTAATTGGATGTATGGCTATTCCTGATGGTGCGAAAGTTTTATTTCCATCGCTGTCTTTTATCATATCCTCATCTATATTCAAATATTTCTCAAACTTTTCGGTAGTTAAAGAATAAGCATAAATAGTTTTTTTATCGTTTTTGTCTTTGTTTTTTTCTTTCGTTACGAGCAAAAGACTTCGGGTCTGTGGGTGATAACTAAGTCCTTCATATTCTTTTATGTCTTTAGCCGAGCAATCAATTTCTCTCTCTGAACCATCACTGATTTTGAACCCTTTGATTTTACCGTTGCTTTTCATAATAAAAATCTCATCATTGACAACTTCAATACCTTCGTAATCGCCATTTTTGCCAATTTCTATTGTTTCTGTAATCTTCTGATATTCCAAATCATAAATAAAAACTGTTCCTTTTTCATCGTTTACACAAGCGAGTTGATTGTCTTTATAAAATGATAAGCCCGATATTTCTTTGAGTTTTTTGGGCATTTCTATTATAATGTTCGGCTTATTAATGTCATATAGAAGCTCATATTTTTTTGTATTTTTCTTTGAGAAGCATCCAATAACTACCAAAAAGGTAAAAAGAATTACGAAAATAGTTTGTAAAATAGTCATTAAAAAAAATGAAAGTATAGAAATAACAAAGCAACAACCAAATAAAATTGATTGTTGCTTTTTAATCTTACGAATAATTGGTGCTAAAAAATCATTGATTCAAGCTTAATATTCGTCTTCATTAAAGAAAAAGTCATCTTTGGTCGGATAATCAGGCCAAATCTCCTCAATGCTCTCATACGGCTGGCCGTCGTCTTCAAGTTCTTGTAAGTTTTCAATAACTTCAATGGGTGCTCCCGAACGAATCGAAAAATCTATCAACTCATCTTTTGTAGCGGGCCACGGAGCGTCCTCCAAATACGACGCAAGTTCGAGTGTCCAATACATAGTCTTTATTCCTTTTTAATGTTACAAAAAATTTAAGGCTGCAAAAGTATAACAAAAATTTACTTCTCAAATGAAATATCGAAAAAATCTATTTAATTTCAAACGTTTTTTACAAAAAATATTGTAAGAAATCGGAAAAACATTTCGGTTTGTTAGTAGAAACTCTGATTATCAATTGATTATATCTAAAATTCCATTCAAGGAATTACTTAATTTTCACACTACGAAACGCTTTACGCTTGCACTTAATTTAGTTGATGACCCAACTCTGATTGCTGAATATGAAAAATTACACGAGCGTATTTCGGACGACATCGCTAAAAGTACTATCGATGCTGGCACCAACGAAATGGAAATCTACCGAATCGGTAATCGTTTGTATATGATTATGGAAACCGAAGATGAATTTTCATTTGAGAAAAAACCAGAAATGAATGCCAATAACCCTAAAGTACAAACGTGGGAATCATCATTTATTTGAAAATATCAATAAGGCTTACCAATGGCCAAACCTGGCGAAAAATGGGTATTAATGAAACAAATCTTCAAACTAACGAACCAATAAACAAAATGAGTGAATAAGGCTTAAAGCAGATTCACTCATTTTGTTATTGATTTATACTTTCATTTGGCATTACTCTCTACTAATTTTACTCGCACCACTGGTGTTTGAGTCGAAATCTTTTACTTTTCCGAAACTAATATGACTCGCACCACTAGCATCGGCTCTTGCTTGGTTGATTTCCATGCGTTTGGCATCAATGTGGCACGCTCCCGAAATATCCATGTTTACTTTTTCGGCTGAGCCTCTCAAATCTGCTTTTGAAGCACCAGAGGCATCGAATTCGATTTTGCGAACTTCCACATCAATTGCTGCTTTTGATGCACCCGATAATTGAATATCCAAGTCTTTACTTTTGTCTTTGAAGCCAATCACTTTTAAAGTGGATGCTCCCGAAATATCAAGGCCCACGAGAGATGGCATCGTGATATTGATTCTAACGGTTTCGTTTCTTCTACCAAACGAAAACTTGTCTTTATGACCAATTTCGAGGGTATTATTGTGTACATCAAAGTCAATATCATCTAAGTCGTTTTGTTCGTCCGTATCTGCGATTACTTCAAAAGCGTCTCCTCTACGAATCGTTACAACAAATGCTCCGCCAACTTCTATTTTTTCAAAACCTTTCAAATTAAATTTCTTTTCATGATGGCCTTTTTCTTCAAAAACGCCATAATCAAAAGCTGAATCGTCATTATCATCGTAGTTACGGTCATTAAGAGCTTCTTTTTCTTCATCGCTTAGTTTTGGACAATCACGGCAAACCATACCAGAGTCACGTTTCATTATATAAGTATATTTGTCCACATCGTCGCCATCCATATCAAAGTTTTTGCGATTCCAATCATGGCGATAAACACTGTGATAGAACGATTTTGTGATTTTGAAAGGCTTGTCGTAAGGAATAAAGAGCGTCATTTCAAGGCCTTGTCCACGGAAACGAGCATTTTCGGGCAAAGTTATGTTTTGGTCGAAAGTAAGCGTTGAATCTTTTTGAGCGATGGTATAAACAATGCTTTTTGCATAATTTTCGGCCTCAGCTCTTGTACGACCCGACGATTCAAAACGTTGTTCCAATTTCAAATCTGTTCCGTCGTAGCCTTCAACATTTACTTTTACATCTTCTTCGATGCGAATTTCGTCAAAATCATCATCTTGATTATTATTGGCATTAAGCACTAATGTTTGTCCCGAAAGTGTATAAGGGAGGTTTTTAGTTTGTTCAAAACGTCCTTTTTTCTTGAAATTAAGAGCATATTTTGTTGCTAAAATACCTGTTCCCATTAAGCCAGCGAGCCAAAGACCTAATAATGAAATCCAAAAATTTCGGTTTCCGATTCTTCTGTTTGAAAGTAATGTTAAACCAGTAAGCAAAAGAGCCAAGAATGGTGTAAACATAGCCAAGAAAGCAAAGAATCCTGTCATTGGATGAACATCTTGTGAAAAAAACCTTAGTGGAGAATGAATTCCAAAGTAATCAATACCTGACACTACTCCAAAAAATGCGGCCACAGAAGCAATAACTGCAACAATCATTGCTAAAGAAAATAACATCAGCATTACGCCCGCCAAAACTCTGGCAACAGGACCAAGGTGTTTTAATACCTCACCCAATGCTTTGATAACCATCCCAACTAAGCGGAAAGGAAACAAAAGGATTTTGGTGAGACCATTTTCTGGAGCATTTTTATCAATATTTATGCTCTCTTTGATATTAGTTTCGATGTTTGAAAGTGTAACAGGCTCGCCTTTCATTTCCATTTTTTGAGTAAGTGTTTGAGCTTTTGGAGCTACAATCCAAAGGATGATATAAGCCAAGAAGCCCGTTCCGAACAGAAATACACCTACAACAAAGAGTAAACGAATAACCGTGATGTCTACGCCAAAGTAGGCTGCTAAACCACTACATACACCGCCTAAAACCTTATTGTCTTTATCACGATAAAATTTCTTGATTTTTTTATCCTCATCGAGGTTGAAATTTGGTGGAAAAACAACCCAACAAACAAAATAACCTAAGAATACAAAACCTGAAATCGGTCCAAGGTCATCATCAATTGGTGGTAAACCTAAGAATAGCAACAAGAAAATGATTCTTGCCCAAACTACATCAATATTGAAATAATGTGCCAAACCAGCTAAAACACCACCCAAAGCCTTGCGTTTTACATCACGATAAAGGCGTTTTGGTTGTGCTGTTTTTAAGCTGTCAGAATCTTGACTCCCCACTGTTGATTGTTGACTATTAAAGGTTGACTGAGCATTTCCTGCTGTTGACTGTGCAGTGTTTTTCAAATCTTCTTCTTCCTCTATTGCTTCAAAGTCAGATACACTACCCATTGATTTGATGAGGTCGTTTACGCCTTCATGCGTAATAACAGGTTGACTATCAGACTTTTGATTCGTCCAGAATTTTTCGGCAATACGTGCTTCAATGTCTGAAACAATTTCTTGACTGCCTTCGTATGACGCAAAGTACTGTTTTATGGAAGCTAAGTAAGCGTTAAGTTTTTCGTAGGCATCTTCTTCGATATTGAAAACCATGCCTGCTATGTTTATTTGTATAGTCTTTTTCATTGAATTATTAATGTCTTTTTCAGTGTCCGATGTTTGTTTTTTCGATGTTTTAATCGATGTTAGTTTTCGAGCCACGAATATCGAAACCCGAACACCTAACATAGAAATTTTACTTCTTGCTTATGATTGTCGTAACGGACTCTGCAAGTTCGCTCCAAGTATTATTCAAGTTTTCTAAAAACATTATCCCTGTATCAGTCAATACGTAATATTTACGGGGTGGGCCAGAAGTTGATTCCACCCATTTGTAATCGAGCAAGCCTGCATTTTTCAGACGGGTCAATAAAGGGTAAAGTGTACCTTCAACAACCATTATTTTGGCGTTGATGAGTTCATAAAGAATTTCGGAGGCGTAAATTTCACCCCTCGAAATTATATGCAGAATGCAGTACTCCAAAATCCCTTTCCGCATCTGCACTTGGGCATTTTCTAAATCCATATTTTTAATCCCTTATCAATCAAAAAGGGAAGTTTAAAAAGTTTGAGGTTTCTTTAATATCAACAACAGCTTTATGGTGATTACTATACAAAGATACTATAAAGTACTATGCAATGCAAGATACTTGGTTAAATACTTTTTTGTTTTCTGATGAGTGGCAAAAAATATGTATAAAACTTATATTTTTGTGGATGGAAAATTAGTATTTTGTTGTAGGCTTCGTAATATTTCTGAATTAAGCAACAACGTGTATTTTGGACTATACGAATTCTAAAAGATTTGCCTTCGGAAATTTGGAGATCCTGTAAAAGCCTGTGAAAGTGGCGAGTTTTCGTTGTTTTTTAAAGTAGGAATTTTCCAGCAAAATAGAATTTTAACCGGTATTCTAAAAAAAACCACGTATTTTTGTCCTTCTATACAATACAGGTTTTTAACCTGTAAAGACGGTTCGTTTAAAATAGTAATACTTAACCACTTACATTTTTTAGAAGATGAAATCACCAAAAAACCTGCTTACGCTCCTATTAATTGTTATATTTGCTAATGCCTGTAAGCAAAAAACATCGGCTGAATACACCCCGTTAGTGAATAATCCCGATTTGTACCATGATTGCGTTAATCAACTCACCGATGTAATCGTACATGACATTTTTTCTCCACCAGTAGCGAGTCGTATTTATTCATATGCAAATTTGGCGGGTTATGAAGCTCTCGTTTCGGGTGAGAAAGATATGTCTTCGATGGTTAGTAGAGTTAAAGATTTTAATGAGGTGCCAAAAATAGATGCAGGAAAAGAATATTGTCACCAATTAGCAAGTATTAAAGCTTTTATGACAGTTGCACGTGGTCTTACGTTTTCGGTTGAAAAATATGATGCCTTTGAGAAGGCTTTGGATAAGAAATTTAAAACAGCAGGTGTGCCGAGTGATGTAATCGAGCGTTCGGTCGCCTACGGAACTGAGGTTGGAAAAGCAGTTTTGGCTTACGCAAAGAAAGATAATTACCCACAAACTCGTGGTTTACGTTATACTTTACAAAACAAGCCCGGTACTTGGACACCAACGCCGCCATCGTATGCCGATGCGATTGAACCAAATTGGGGCAAAATCAGACCGATGGTGATTGATTCGTCTTCGCAGTTTTTGCCACCACCACCTTTTGCTTATGATTTGGCTAAAACAAGTCCTTTTATGAAAGAAGTGACAGAAGTTTATGAAATGGGTAATAAACTTTCGGAAGAAGAAAAACGCATTGCATGGTTTTGGGATGATAACGCTTTTGTAATGAACGTACAAGGGCACGTAATGTTTGCCGATAAAAAAATGACTCCGGGTGGACACTGGTTGGCTATCGCAAAAACGGTTTGCAAAGATAAAAAAGTAGATTTTGCAAAATCAGTACAAGCATATCTATTGGTTTCTATGGCTCTGCGTGATGCTTTCATTCAATGTTGGGAAACAAAATATCGCTTCCACAAAATTCGCCCCGAAACTATTATCAATGCAAGTGTAGACACCAAGTGGGTGCCGTTTTTACAAACTCCGCCTTTCCCAGAATACACGAGTGGACATAGTACAATTTCGGCAGCTTCTGCTGAAGTGCTTACCGAATTGTTTGGCGATAATGTTTCATTTACCGATTCTACCGAAGCAAAATTTGGACATGGCGTTGGACAGTTCAAGTCTTTCAAGGAAGCAGCAGAACAGGCCTCTATCAGTCGTGTATATGGAGGAATACACTTCCGTTCTGGATGTGACGAAGGCTTGAAAGCGGGACAAGAAATCGGTAAACTAGTTATACAGAAAGCGAAAAAATAAGAATAGATTTATTTAAATCACGGAAAGGATTTGGCTTTGGTCAAATCCTTTTTTGTTTTTAGGCATTTGAAGATAAATCAAAGTTTCTGCCGTGAGTCAGCCTACAATATAAAAAACAAGACAATATGGCATTTTTAAATTCTTGAAAAACACAAAATTCAGCCAAAAAGTCCGAAATAATCGATTGGTACGTAAATTGATGAAATATTCGCATCGCCACAAGGTAGTGGCACAAAACGAAATAAACATTAAAACAAATAAAAATTATGGCAACGTTAGTAAGAAATTTCGCACCAGTTTTTCCAGCAGTATTAGGCAATTTATTAAATGACTTTGAGCGTGTAGCTCCTGCACATCAACATTCATTTCCAGCAGTAAACGTAATCGAAAGCGAAGATGCTTTTAAGATAGAATTGGCTGCTCCGGGTTTAAAGAAAGAAGATTTTAAAGTAAATGTTCACGAAAATACTTTAACTATCTCAACTGAGAAAAAAGAGGAAAATACCGAAACTAGCGGGAAATACACTCGAAAAGAATTTAGTTTTAGTACATTCAAGCGTTCGTTCACTTTACCAAAAACTGTAGATAGCGAAAAAATTGTGGCTACATACAACGACGGTATCTTAGGCTTAGAACTTCCTAAAAAAGAAGAAGCAAAACCAAAAGAGCCTCGCTTGATTGAGATTGCATAAGTTTGAGTAATAATTGAGTTTGAGCAAGGTATAGATTAATTTCTGTACCTTGTATTTCTGTATAAATTACTTAAAAAAAATATTCCGTTAAAATTTGTTAAAATTCCTCATGTACACGAATTTACATACATACTTTTACGTTAAATTTGCATGAAACAAAAACAAGCCTCGTTTCGTTATAAATACAAAACTATTTGAAGAAACATTACTAATAGTCGAAATATAAGTCGATTAGATAAATAATATTAACGGTAAAACAACGCATAGAAAAAATGAATAACACAGTAAAAACCATCGGTATTGCTGTTTTGAGCAGTATTATCACGATTGGAGGTTATCACTTGCTAGGATTGCAAGGAAATAATGTAATTTTTAGTGAAGCCTCAAAACCTTCGCTCGCACGTTTAGCAAATTATGATGGGCCTGCTGGAGTTCCGGGCGATTTTACTTATGCAGCCGAACTATCAACTCCTTCGGTTGTTCATATCAAAGCAAAAACAACTCGGACGGCTTCACAACAACGTACTATTTTTGATGATTTCTTTGGTGGAGAAAGTCCGTTTGGACAGCCACGTAATCAGCAGCAGGAATCATCGGGTTCGGGAGTTATCATCACAAATGATGGTTTTATTGCAACTAACAATCACGTAATTGAAGGAGCGACAGAGTTAGAAGTTGTAACTTCTGACCACAAATCTTATACTGCAAAAATAATTGGTACTGACCCTTCAACAGATATTGCGGTTATCAAAATCGAAGGCGGAAAGCACCCTGCAATGGCATTTGCTAATTCAGATAATGTAAAAGTTGGTGAGTGGGTTTTAGCAGTTGGTAATCCGTTTAACTTAGAATCTACCGTAACGGCGGGTATCGTAAGTGCTAAAGGTAGAAATATTGGTATTTTGGCCGAGAAACAGCAACAACAAATGTATCGTCGTTATGGCGAAGATGGTCGTCAGAAAACAAGCGATGCCATTGAGTCGTTTATCCAAACCGATGCGGCAGTAAACCCCGGCAATAGTGGTGGTGCTTTAGTAAACCTTAAAGGTGAACTGATTGGTATCAATACTGCAATTGCTAGCCCAAATGGTGCTTACGCAGGTTATGCATTTGCAGTTCCATCTGAAATCGTGAAAAAAGTAACCGCTGATATTGTAAAATACGGAAGCGTGCAACGTGGATATTTAGGTATCAATTTGGTTGAATTAGATGGCAAGAAAGCCGAAGAATTTAAAACTAAAACAGATGAAGGCATTTATGTAGCCGATGTTGTAGAAAATGGTGCAGCAAAAGCAGCAGGTATTCAAAAAGGTGATGTAATTGTGAAAATTGATGGCTTGAATACTAAGAGCGGCCCGAAATTACAAGAAATTATTGGTCGTAAACGTCCGGGTGAATCAACTCGCGTAACGGTAAATAGAAATGGCTCGCTGAAAGATTTTGATGTAACGCTTCGTAATCGCGATGGTGGAAAAGACATTGTAAAAAACACCATTGTTTCAGAAAATAAATCTTTTGAGCAACTCGGTGTTGAATTGGCTGAACTTTCTTCAACTGATAAGCAACGCATGGGTATTCAGAATGGTGTGTTGGTAAAAAAGATTATTGAAGGTGACATTGCAGACTACACACAAATGCGTGAAGGTTTTGTGGTGATGAAAGTAGGAGACAAACGCATTAATTCGGTAAGTGATTTTAAAGCGGCCATCAAAGAAGCTAAAGAACAAGAAGAAGAAGGCGTGATGATTTGTGGAACTTACCAAAGTTCGGCTCGCACGACTTGTTATGGTTTGAGTTTAGAGTAAAGTAATTTTTATTGAGAGAAAATAAACGCACTTGTGACGATAAACTTTTATCTTCATGAGTGCGTTTTTCTATAAAAAAGAGACTGAAATTGTACTTTTTAGTTCTACATTTACGTTAGCGTTGTCACAAACACCATATTTGATAATTATAAATATATTTTTGATGATTTTAGACCGAACCATTGCTCCACCATCAAGGAAAGTAGAACACGTAAATATTCCAACTGCTGAAAAAAGAATTCTTGATAATAATATTCCACTTTATACGATACGAGCTGGCGAACAGCCTGTTATGCGTTTAGAATTGATTTTTGATGCAGGTAGTAAATTTGATGTCGTTGGCGGAGAGTCACTTTTTGTATCAAAAATGATTACAGAAGGTACGAAAACTCATAAATCGGCCGAAATTAGCGAGTTCTTTGACCAATTCGGAGCTTTTACCGAAATTAATCAATCGTTTGAGCGTTTGTCAATTACGGTTCATGGGCTAACGAAGCATCTGACAAAACTTTTGCCAATGCTTAAAGAAATGATTTCGGAGTCGATTTTTCCAGAAGAAGAGTTTTCAATGCAAAGAAATATTGCTTCTCAAACCCTCAAAGTCAATCTTGAAAAGACCGCCTTTGTGGCAAGTCAAACTTTCAGAGAGCAAATCTTTGGTTCAAATCATCCTTATGGGAAATCGGTCAATCAAGCCACTATTGAGAATATTACTCACGAAGCCGTTCGTGATTTTTATGCGAAACAAATCAGTGGAAAATCATTCACGATTTTTTTATCGGGAAATTTCGGCGAGGAAGAAATAAAAGGTTTAAATGAGGTTTTTGGGAAAATCCCAGCAAGTTTACCAGAAAAATTAGAAGATAAATTTCCAGAAAGCCCAAAAGCTGGTGAAAATTTATTGGTAAATCGTCCCGAAAATTTACAATCTTCGATTCGAGTTGGTAGAAAATTATTTAATCGCACACACCCTGATTTTTTCAAATTCATTGTAACCAATACTATTTTTGGTGGATATTTCGGAAGTCGCTTGATGAAAAATATCAGAGAGGAAAAAGGTTTTACCTACGGAATCTCATCTTCATTAATTCCACAGAAAGAAAATGGTTATTTGATTATCGGAACGGATGTTAAGAAAGAGTTTACACAACAAACGATTGATGAAATACACAAGGAAATAGCCTGTCTTCAAACTGAACAAATTTCAGAAAATGAACTTGAAACCGCCAAAAATTATATGATTGGCTCATTTGTGGGTTCATTAAATACTCCATTTGAAGTAGCTGACCGCCAAAAAGTAGTGATTTTAGAAAAGCTATCGAGTGATTTTTACCAAAAATATATTCAGCATATAACTGCGGTTTCGAGCGAAGACGTCATGGAAATAGCCAATAAATACTTCAATATAGAAGAGCTTTGTGAGGTTGTGGTAGGAGGGAAGTAAATAAAAATATTTTTGCCACACTTTTTTGTCAACGATAAAAAAGTGTGGCAAAAATATTTAAAAACCATTACCAATTGTCTGCGTTTGTACTTTTAGCAAATACATATCGGCCGTAATATAAAGTACCGAACCATCGTTTCCGAAAGCACAATTAGCCGTAGCTTCGCCCGTTTCAATTCTTCCTAATAATTTGGCTTCGGGAGATAAAATCAAGATTCCCCCTGGCCCCGTTGTAAAAATATTTCCTTTTTTATCAATTTTTAGTCCATCTGGCAAGCCTTTTAGCCCTTGTTTGACCATTGATGTCATGTCATAGAAAATTTTTCCTTTACCAACATTTCCATCAACAAAAACAGGATAAGCCATCAAATATGCACGGTTAGGGTCAGATTGTGCCACGTAAAGCGTTTTTTCGTCGGGTGAAAATGCCAAACCATTCGGGCGGGTTAAATCTTCGATAATCAATGTCGTTTTTCCAGTTTTATCAACTCTATAAACGCCAAAAAGTGGTGTTTCACGACTTGGATCATTTTCTTTTTGACGTAAACCATATGGTGGGTCAGTAAAATAATAATCTCCGTTCGATTTCTGCACAACATCATTCGGGCTATTAAATCTTTTTCCCATATAATTATCGGCCAACGTTCGTTTTCCACCAACAGTAAGTGGCATTTCAGCCAATCGTCGGTCGCCGTGTTCGCACGAAACTAAGTTTCCTATTCGGTTGATAATCAGGCCATTACTTCCAGGTTCATCGCTGTACGGAGAAATTCCTGTATAGCCTGAAGGTTTCAAAAACTCAGTAATTTCTTCGCCTTTTTTCCAACGATAAATCGTATTGGCTGGCACATCCGAAAATAATAGATATTCGCCATCTTTTACCCAAACGGGGCCTTCTGACCAAACAAAACCTTCGCCCAAAACTTCAATTTTGGTGCTTGCATCTAAGATTTTGTCTAAGGCGGCATCGTAGCGGTCGATTTTACCAATTGTTTTTGATTGGGCAGTAATAATGTGAGTACTCATAGAAAATAAAGAAAAGAATAAAATATTTTTCATAGTTTAATTGGGTTGAAAACAAAACAAACGAAATTAAACTATGTTATTCTAATAAGTGTTAAATACTTGAAATTTTTGTTGAGGTTCTTTGATAATCAAAGCAAAAACTATATTTTTAGATAAGATTTTTACGTTCTTTCCACCACACAAAAACTGCGGTAAAGAACAATAACCCAATCATTCGAGAAATGATGGTGGATTACCAACCAACCCAGCAATCAAAAGTTGATTTACGGGTATTGAAAGAACTTGTTCGCCACGGCGAAAATAAGTTCGTAGAATTTAAATTAAAGACCAATCACCCTGAGAAAATTGTCAGGGAAATGGTTGCTTTCGCCAATACTGATGGCGGAAAATTGATTGTTGGCATCGGCGACGATAAGAGCATTAAAGGCTTGAAATTTCCCGATGAAGATGAGTATATTCTGCAAAAAGCCATCGAAAAATACATTTATCCAGCCATTGATTATCAGCTCGAACGCCTAATTGTTGAAGGCGAGCGTGAGGTTTTAATTTATGATATTCAGAAAAGCCCATTTAAGCCACATTACGTAGATTTGGATGGAATCGTCGAAAATCGTCGGGCTTATGTGCGAGTGGCCGACCGCTCGGTGCAAGCGAGCAAAGAAATGAAAGAAATTCTGAAAGGTGAGCGTAAAGGCCTAAATATCAAGTTTAATTATGGGGAAAAAGAACAGATTTTGATGAAATATTTGGCTGAAAACCCAAGCATTACGGTAGAAACTTACGCCAATATTGCCAATATTTCACGAAAAGTTGCCTCTCGGACTTTGATAGTTTTGGTGTTGGCCAATGTCATAAAAGTACAACCCCACGAAGTGCAGGATTTTTTTGTGGCGGCGTGATTTTTTGCCCAAAAATTCCCCTCATAAAGCCTTTTAATACCTTTTGTCAATATTTAGTGGTTTATTTTGCTGCTTAGCTTTTGTTTTGAATCAAAAACAAGATTGTGAAAGCTATTATAAACACGGAATACGGCTCGGCTGATGTACTGAAACTTCAAGAAATAGAGAAACCAACGCCAAAATCTAACGAAGTTTTGGTAAAAATTTACGCAACAACCGTCAATCGAACTGATACGGGTTTGCGTTCGGCCGAATACTTTATTTCAAGATTATTTACGGGACTTTTTAAACCAAGATTTCAGACACTCGGTAGTGAATTTGCGGGAATTATTGAGCAAATCGGCGAAAATGTAAAGTCATTTAAGGTCGGAGATGAAATATTTGGACTAAGCACTTCAACCTTTGGCACTCACGCCGAATACCTCGCCATACCCGAAAGTGCTTCTATTGCTCTTAAACCCAAAAACTTCACCTTCTACGAAGCCGCTTGTATTGGAGAAGGTTCGTATTTGGCTCTAAATTATTTAGAAAAATTCAAGATTGATAAAACCACCAAAATACTCATCAATGGAACTTCTGGCTCAATTGGTAGTTCGGGCTTGCAGTTGGCCAAATATTTTGGAGCGGAAGTAACAGCCGTAACCGATACTAAAAACATCGCTTTGGCCAAGACTCTCGGAGCTGATTTTGTGGTAGATTATACGAAAGAAGATTTTACCGATACCGATAAAAAATTTGATTTGGTTTTTGATGCCGTTGGCAAAAGTTCATTTTTCAAATGCAAAAAACTATTGAAAGAAAACGGCACTTATTTCTCGACCGAATTGGGTTATTTATTTCAGAATGTCTATCTGCCACTTTTTACCAAGAAAATCATTTTTCCGATTCCGAAAGACACGAAAGAACAAGTAGAGTTTTTCAAAGATTTAGCTGAAAAAGGGCATCTACATGCTATAATTGATAGACAATACACTTTGGAGGAAGTTGCCGAAGCACACCGATACGTCGAAAAAGGAATGAAAGTGGGAAGCGTTTCTATAAAGGTTGTTTGATTGAACTGAAAATTAAATCATGCTGATTCAAGAACACAAAAAAAGTTGGATTGAAGATTTTAAGCTAATTAAAAGCGTTATTAATGATGCTTTGATGAATCTTAATATCTCAGTTGAACATATTGGAAGCACCGCCGTCCCGAAATTGGCTGCTAAACCAATCATCGACATTGATATTGTCTATGGAAATGATATCCATATTGAAGCAGTAAAAAAGGGTTTGGAGAAAATTGGATATTTTCATAATGGAAATCAAGGAATTATAAATCGAGAGGTATTTAAAAGAGGAATGTTGGGAAATAAACACCAAATACTTGACACAATAACACATCATTTATATGTTTGCCCTATTGATAGCGAAGAATTACGAAGACACATTTTATTCAGAAACTACCTAATTGCTAACGAATCCGCCAGAATTGAATACCAAAAGTTAAAATATAAGATTGCAGCCGCAGCAAACCAAGATAAAAAGCAATATGCAGTATTAAAAGAAGTAAAAGCGAGAGCTTTTATAAATGACATTCTTACAAAAGCTGACCAATTATAGATTAATCACAAACTTATCAGCATCTAAATAAGCTGGGAAACGTTGGCGAAATTCGTCGAGCGAAGAGCGGTCGAGTATGTGGTGGTGAATAACTTCGTTGTCAATTTCACGGAAAAGTACTTTTCCTGCAAAATCAATCACAGCCGAATTACCCGAATGCGGAAAACCATTTCCATCTTCGCCCACACGATTTACACCCACCACATAACTTTGGTTTTCGATAGCACGAGCCACTAAAAGCGAATCCCACGGATACATACGTACTTTCGGCCAATTGGCTACATAAATCAATAAATCATAGTCTAAATTTACATTTCTGCTCCAAACAGGAAAACGCAAATCATAACAAATAAGTGGACAAATCTTCCAGCCTTTAATTGTCTTGATGAGTCGCTTAGTTCCTTCGGCATACACATCATTTTCTTTCGCCATTCTGAACAGGTGGCGTTTGTCATAAGAACTAACTTCACCTTCAGGCGTTACCCAAAGCAGGCGATT
This sequence comes from Cytophagaceae bacterium, assembly GCA_027486845.1. Lineage (GTDB taxonomy): Bacteria > Bacteroidota > Bacteroidia > Cytophagales > Spirosomataceae > Emticicia. The sequence continues at coordinate 88,758 of JAIXOL010000033.1, read as the reverse complement.
ATAGTAATTTTCACTTTCTTTAATAATTGCACTTCCCGTAATGACCGCCCCAGTTTGTGCCGCCATTTGTTTCATCCAACGAGTAGTTGTGAGGTTCATTGGTTCGGCAAACTGCTGAGCTTTCATCGAAAAGCCCGTTGTAAACATTTCGGGCAAAATAATTAAATCAGTAGGCTCATCAATGTCAAAAATCTTTTCTTCGAGCATAGCCAAATTAGCCGTCGGGTTTTCCCAATGGAGATTCGTCTGAACCAACGAAATATTTAGATTTGGCTTAGAAAAAGTTTTTTCGGTCATTTTAAAATTGCGAACCTTAAGAATTAATTACATTATGCCTCAGTACCTAAATATTATTTTGGAAATTTCATTCGATACTCAATATCCACATCACCTTTAGTAATATTGGTGAGTTTTTTCTTCAACAACTGCTTTTTCAATGAAGTCAGATGGTCAGTAAACAAAATACCATCAATGTGGTCATATTCGTGCTGAATAATTCTTGCAGCCAAACCTTCGTATTCTTCGGTATGCTCTATCCAATCAGTATCAAAATAACGAATCGTGATAAATTCTGGGCGATAAACATCAGCCCTTACCCCTGGAATACTCAAACAACCTTCTTCGTAAGCCCATTCGTCGCCGTCTTCTTCAATGATTTCGGCATTGATAAACACTTTCTTGAAATCAATCAAAGAAGGGTCAATATCTTCCTCGGTTTCTGCTCCTTCGTTGATTGGCGTGCCATCAACCACAAAAAAACGAATATCCATGCCAATCTGCGGAGCCGCCAAGCCAACTCCCGATGCAGCGTACATGGTTTCAAACATATTGGCTGCTAATTTCTTAACATCGATTTCTCCTTGCACAATATCACGGGCTTCTTTTCTCAGAACAGGGTCTCCGTAAGCAACAATTGGGTATATCATCTTTTTACTATTTATCTATTTTTAACATTTTTCGGAGAATAATTCTGTTATCTTCGATATTCTCCTTTATCTCTATATTTTCAATTAAAAAGTCATTTTTCAAGGCAAAAATCAGCATCGCTCTGAAACGATTGCGAGTTTTGAGCGTAATTGAACTAAAACCTTGTTCAGAAACCCATTTTTCCTGCTTATTTGCCAGTTGGGCAGCAATTCCATCTTTTCGGTTTTCGGGCAAAACTCCACCGAGCCAACTATAAAAACTACCATCTCGGTAGCGGTCATATCCAACTTTAAAGCCTACGACCTGCTGGTCTTTTTCGGCAACTAAAATCAAGTATTGTGTGTTTGATAATCGTTGGAGGTAGCTTGCTTCGTCGTAATTGCCACTCGAAAATTCGGGTGTTTTTTCAGAAATCTCAATACATTCGGCAATTGTACCTTCACGAATAATTACATTTGCATCGGCGTTCATGCCACAAAGTTACGAAACTGATGAATAATAATCTTAATAAAACAGTACAGTTTATTGATTTAGGTCTGATTGATTACCAAGAAGGCTGGGATACGCAAGAAAAACTCTTCGCCGAAATTATAGATATTAAAGTTGCCAATCGAGGAATTGCTCCCGAAGAACAAAAAATTACGCCTAATTATCTACTTTTTTGTCAACATCCGCACGTTTACACACTCGGAAAAAGCGGAAAAATAGATAATCTTTTGCTCAACGAAGAAGGTTTACAGGAAAAAGAAGCAAAATTTTATAAAATCAACCGTGGTGGCGATATTACGTATCACGGGCCAGGACAACTCGTCGGCTATCCAATTTTGGACTTAGAAAATTTCTTTACGGATATTCATCGTTATATGCGTTTTTTGGAAGAAGGTGTAATTTTGACTTTGGCCGATTATGGAATCGAAGCGGGAAGAATAGATGGCCTAACTGGTGTTTGGCTTAATCCAATCGAGCAGAAAAATCCAAGAAAAATCTGTGCAATGGGCGTAAAATCAAGTCGTTGGGTAACGATGCACGGTTTGGCTTTGAACGTAAATACTGATTTGAATTATTTCCAAAATATAGTGCCGTGCGGTATTGACGACAAAGCCGTAACCTCAATGGCAACCGAAATCGGAAAACTAATTGATGTGCATGAAGTTGGAGTAAAGCTAAAAGGGCATTTAGGTCGTCTTTTTGAAATGGACTTTGCGTAATGATTTACCAAGGTGACACAGAGAACTAACTCAGTGTTTCTTAGTGTTCCTTAGTCCCTTAGTGGTTAAAAAATGCTTTTTCATCTCAACTTTTGCATTTTCTAACATTTGAGTATTATTTTACCTTTTCAATACACTTAAAAACCCTTCAACAAGCATGAAAAAAGACTACTTTCTGAGTTTTTTCTTAATTACTTTACTTTCAACGGCAGCTTTTGCCCAAAAACTCAACACCGATTTATTCAAGAAAATGAAAGCCCGTAGCATTGGTCCAGCCGTAATGTCTGGTCGAATCACTGCTGTTGATGCCGTTTGGGAAAATCCCAATATCATTTATGCCGCTTCGGCATCGGGTGGCGTTTGGAAAAGCGAAAATGGTGGTACCAAATGGCAACCTATTTTTGATGATATGCCGTTGCAAAATATTGGGTCGATAGCCACAGCAATCAAACCCTTCGGTGGTTTGGGTAGGAACAGGTGAAGGGAATCCTCGAAACTCAATTAATTTAGGAGCAGGAATCTACAAATCGCTTGATGGCGGTAAAACGTGGAAATTGATGGGACTTGAAAAAACTCGCAATATTCATCGTATTCTGATTGACCCCACAAATCCAAATGTGATTTATGCAGGCGTAATCGGAAATCCTTATGCCGAACAACAAGAACGAGGCGTTTATAAAACAACCGATGGCGGTGAAACTTGGCAAAGAGTATTGTTTACGAATGAAAAATCGGGCGTGGCCGATATGATTATGGATGCCAAAAATTCAAATAAGCTCTTTGTGGCAATGTGGCAACACAAACGCACAGCATGGGATTTTAAATCAGGCGGAGAAGGTTCTGGACTTTATGTAACATATGATGCAGGAAAAAACTGGAAGAAACTATCTAAAACTGATGGCTTACCCGAAGGTGATTTCGGTCGAATTGGTTTGGCGAGCTGCCGCTCTTATCCAAATCGAGTGTATGCTTTGATTGAAGCAACAAAAAATGGGCTTTATCGCTCCGATGATGGTGGCATGAAATGGGAAAAAGTAAACGAAGACCCAAAAGATGTAACAAATCGTCCGTTTTATTTCAATGATATTTTATGCGATCCAAAGAACGAAAACCGACTTTATAGCCTTTATCAAGTAATTTCGGTGAGTGAAGATGGTGGAAAATCATTCAAAACTACTGCCACTTTTGACCAAGCTCACGCCGACCACCATGCAATCTGGATTCATCCCGAAGATAATAATTTTATCATTAACGGAAACGACGGTGGTATTTCGATTTCGAGAGATAGAGGTAAAACATGGACTTTTGCCGAAGCTTTACCTTTAGGGCAATTCTATCACGTAAATGTTGATAACGAAATTCCATATAATATTTATGGTGGCTTACAAGATAATGGTTCGTGGCAAGGCCCAGCTTATACTTGGAAAGAAGGTGGAATCAGAAATTATAGTTGGCTTTCTGTCAATGGTGGTGATGGCTTCGATGTTATGCCTGACCCCGAAGATGCTCGTTATGGATACGCGATGTCGCAGGGCGGATTTTTGGGCAGATATGATACCAAAACCGGGCAATCGACAATGATTCGTCCGCCACAGGTTGATATTAAAACTCGTTTGCGTTTCAATTGGAATGCCGCCATTGCTCAAGACCCATTTGAAAAAGGAACGATTTATTATGGAAGTCAGTTTGTACATAAAAGCCAAAACAAAGGTTTGACTTGGGATATCATTTCGCCCGATTTAACAATCAATAATCCAGAACAACAAAAGCAAGACCAAAGTGGTGGCCTTTCGCTTGATATCACTTCGGCCGAAAACCATAATACCATTCTTACGCTTGCTCCATCGCTCAAAGAAAGAGGCGTACTTTGGGCAGGAACTGATGACGGAAATGTACAGTTAACAAGAGATTTCGGCAAAAAATGGTCGAATCTTACTTCAAAAATCAAAAATTTTCCGAAAGAAGGATGGATTTGTCAGATTCAAGCCTCAAAATATAATGTTGGTGAAGCTTTCGTGACTGTCAATAATTATCGTCAAGGAGATTTTGCTCCGTATATTTTTCGCACGAAAGATTTTGGTCAAAATTGGGAGCGTATTGTTGATGAAAACAAAGTGCGTGGTTATGCTCTTTGTTTCTTGCAAGACCCAACAATTCCGAATTTAATGTTTTGTGGTACCGAACACGGCCTCTGGGTAAGTGTTGATGAAGCAAAAAGTTGGACACAATGGAAAGCAGGCTTGCCATCGGTATCGACAATGGATTTGACAATTCAAGAGCGTGAAGCCGATTTAGTTGTTGGTACTTTTGGGCGTGCCTTATATGTTTTAGATGATATTCGCCCACTTCGTAAAATTGCTCAAGCATCTGCAAAAATTTTAGATCAAAAACTCGTAGCTTTTGATTCTCCTGATGCGTATTCGGTAGAATTTTCGACACAAATTGGCTATAATACAATCGGCGATGGAATGTATGAAGGTGAAAACCGTGCGGCAGGTGCAAGAATTAGCTATTTTGTGAATGTTCCGAAAAAAGAAGATAAAAAGCCAGAAGATAAAAAAGACGTTTCCACACCAAAAGTACCAAGTATCAAATACGATACGGTTTATGCTAAAATCTATGATGAAGTTGGTAAACAGATTCGTACCATTTTTAGTGTGCCTGATACTTCGGGGATGCAACGCATCACATGGAATTTGACAGAAAAGGGCATTCGTTATCCAAATGCCCAAAAACCTAAAAAAGGAGCAACAGAACCAAGTGGAATCAATGTTTTACCCGGAAAATATAAAGTAGTATTAAGTTTTGGTGACCAAAAAGATTCAACTTACATAAATGTAAAGCCTGACCCAAGATACAATTTCGACCGCAGTGCAGAAGTTGCCAAACGAGATATTTACGAACGTCTAAAAGTGAATGTATCTAAACTCACCGAAGCAACCGATCGCCTCACGGAAGTCAATGAAATTACTGAAAAATTACTGAATCAAGTAAAAGATAACGAAGGCAGAGAAGTTGAAGACCTAAGAAAACAAATAAAGGCTGTTCAAGACACAATCAAAGCGAAAAAAGAGCTGATTGTGGCAAAACCACTTGAAAAACAAGGATACGGTCGCCCCTACAGAGTAACTCCGCTCACAAAAGCTCAAGAGTTAATGATGTATTTAGGTAATCGCCAGTCTTCGCCATCAAAGACCGAATCAATTATTTTAGAACAGTTTGATGGACTTACAAGAGAAACCATCGCTAAAATAAATGTATTCTTTGCAAACAACTGGGTCGATTTCAGAAAGAAAGTAGAATCAATGAAGCTAAATATGTTTAAAGATTATGAGATGATTCGATAGATTTTATACTCAAAAGGCACAGAGTTGCAAAGGTTCAGAGGCGACCGTAGCTCGGTACAAAGTGTTGATAATGAAGCAATTAAATATCTGAATTTTCGTAAACCATTTTTGGTTAAGTATAATATGATTTAACGACGGCAAGGCTCAACAAAATCTTGCTATCGTTGTTTTCGCCGAAAAGGATTTGTGGCACAATTTATAGTATGCCACAAATTTTCTGCCAAACAAACACAAAAAAGCCGCAAATACTTTTCAGCATTTGCGGCTTTTTATATATTAATTCTGAAATCGACTTTCGTCTAAATTAGAATCTGAAGTGCGAGAATGCTTTGTTAGCTTCTGCCATTCTGTGCGTATCATCTTTTTTCTTCACTGCCGCACCTTCACCTTTAGCCGCAGCGATGATTTCGCCAGCTAAACGCTCAGTCATGGTTTTTTCACCACGCTTACGTGAATATCCAATTAACCATTTCATACCTACTGATTGCTTACGGTCAGCACGTACTTCTTGTGGAACTTGGAAGGTCGCTCCACCTACACGGCGGCTCTTTACCTCAACAGTTGGCATTACGTTCGCCAATGCTTTTTTCCACAATTCAAGGCCATTTTCTTTCGTACGGGTTTCAACTAATTCTAAAGCACCGTAGAAAATTGTGTATGCAGTACTTTTCTTACCGTCATACATTAAGTTATTTACAAACTTAGTTACAGTTACGTCTCTAAACTTTGGGTCAGGAAGCACGTAACGCTTTTTTGGTTTTGACTTTCTCATTTTGTTTAAATAAGGTTTCGTTCTTGAAAACTAATTCACCTCCGATTGCTCCGAGATTACTACCCTGTTGTTAAGTTATTTATTATTGAAAAACGAATGTTTATCTTCTAACCGAAAACTTTCAACTGGAAATTACTTTCAGGAAATTATTTTTTCTTTCCTTTTACTGGAGCTGCAACTTGACCTGGCTTAGGACGTTTCGCACCATACTTAGAGCGGCTCTGCTTACGGTTATTAACACCTGCGGTATCTAATGCACCACGAACGATGTGATAACGTACACCGGGAAGGTCTTTCACACGACCACCACGAATCAATACGATTGAGTGTTCTTGCAAGTTGTGTCCTTCTCCTGGGATATAGGCATTCACTTCTTTTTGATTTGTTAAGCGAACACGAGCAACTTTACGAAGTGCTGAATTAGGCTTTTTTGGGGTCGTAGTGTAAACACGAGTACAAACGCCACGACGCTGCGGACATGAATCCAAAGCGGGCGACTTAGACTTCCAAGTCATTTGTTCTCTGCCGTTTCTTACTAACTGCTGTATAGTAGGCATTTTGTTAAAAAATTGTTTTCGTTAGATACTAATTTCCAATTAGGGCTGCAAAGGTACAGGTTTTATTTTTAAAAGAAAAACTTTTATTAAAGATATTGTTGATTTAATGGTTTTTTGTTTGTAAAAGAAGTGTTTTTTGAAAATTTGCATGGTATGAAAATAAAGGCAGCCTTCGATCAGAAGACTACCTTTTAAATTGATTTTGTCTAACTTTAATACAAACTTCTAGATTTACTATGCAAACTGTTATTTAAACCCTCTTTCTTTTACTCCAGCTCTACATTCATTTTGGCTAAATAATCACCTAAATTCATTGAAATACCTTCAAAAAGTTCAATGTCTTTATTCCAATTAATGATTCTCCAATCTTGTTCGGGTTCGGCAACCCAAACATTTTGTGTGGCTGTAAAAACCCAGATTACTTTTTTTACACCAAATTCTAAAAGTCGCTGTGTTTTTCGGGTAACATACAAGTTTTGAGAAATATTTTCGGTATCAATCTCTACATCAACTTCTACTTGTAGCAATGGCGGAATATCAAAGTAACGCTTCGTGAATTTTTCAATCTGACCAATATGATACAGCATAATATCTCCAGAAAGATTATTGCGATTGCTTAAATGAAGCCCAATCTCGCCAGTCATGGGCAAATACATTATTTCATCCTAAATTTTTATTCAATAATCTTTGAATGTAATAAGATTACTAACCCTTCTAAACTACTCGCTCCCATGATTTCTTCCAAATTTTTATGCCCGTACATCACACTTCGATAACCTTTATAATAAATCGGCTGTCCGTCTAAAACTTCTTTTATCAAAGATGCTGGCACTCGTCTCTCACGTTTTTTGGGTGCTACAATGATTGCTTCCATCTATCTATTGTTTTATATTCAGTAAAAATAAGCAAACACTTTATGCTTTTATTAAATTCCTGAAAAAATAATTGTAAAATACAAATAAGGTATTAATAGCATAATTTCCGTTTTATTTTCAAAAACCACCATTTTCTGAGCAAATCTGCGTAATTTTGCATTTTAATCATTCATTCACAAATAATATGACTACCGAACAATTGAAGGAGTTAAAGGCCAGATTAGCGGCCTTGAGGGGGTATCTTTGACTACGATAGCAAGAAAGAACAACTCGAAGATTTAGAAAACCAAACCGCTCAACCCGAATTTTGGACTGATGCCACCAAAGCCGAAAACGTAATGAAACAAGTACGTGCCTTGAAAGGCTGGACTGGCGGATACGAAAATGCGAATGCTGTAATCGGCGACCTCGAAACGCTTTATGAATTTTATGAAGCTGGAGATGTAACCGAAGAGGAAGTTGACGAAGAAGCAAAAAAAGTAATAAGCGTTTTGGAAGATTTGGAGTTGAAACGAATGCTTTCAAACGAAGAAGACCAAATGAGTGCCATTCTCGAAATAAACGCTGGTGCTGGCGGTACTGAAAGCCAAGACTGGACAAGTATGTTGATGAGAATGTATTTAATGTGGTGTAATAAGAAAGGTTATAAAGTGTCAGAACTTGATTTTCAAGATGGCGATACAGCGGGTGTAAAATCGGTTTCGTTGCAAATTGATGGGCCAATGGCTTACGGTTTCTTGAAATCTGAAAATGGCGTGCATCGTTTGGTCAGAATTTCACCTTTCGATTCTAATGCCCGACGACATACTTCATTTTCATCGGTTTTTGTGACGCCATTGGTTGACGAAACAATTACGATTGAGATAAATCCTGCTGATATTGAAATCCAAACATCTCGCTCTGGCGGTGCTGGCGGACAAAATGTCAATAAAGTAGAAACAAAAGTGCAGCTTACGCACAAACCTACGGGAATCGTAATCGTTTGTCAGGTTGACCGTAGTCAACTCGGAAACCGTGAACGTGCCATGCAAATGTTGAAATCGAAACTTTATCAGTTAGAAGTTGACAAACGCAACGCTGCTAAAGCCGAAACCGAAGCAGGAAAAATGAAAATCGAGTGGGGTTCACAAATCAGAAGCTATGTTTTAGACGACCGCCGAGTAAAAGACCATCGAACAAATATTCAAACATCAAATACAGAAGCAGTTCTGAATGGTGATATTGATGAGTTTATCAAGGGATACTTGATGGAAAACTAATATTTTATGCAAATGAAAAGCCTGTAAAGTCAATTTTTGACATTTACAGGCTTTTTCACTTTCAAGCAAACTGCTTTACTACTTTCATAATATGCTCATTATCAACGCTGTTTTTTTGCCATTCTTCCAAGCGTTTATTCATGGTTTTAAACCAAATTGGTGGCACGAGCGACATTAAAATCATCATCGTATAGCCATAAGGTAGCTGTGGGCTTTCATCGAAATGGCGAAGCACTTGATATGGTCGTGCCGCATAAGCATGATGGTCTGAGTGCCGTTGCAAATGAAAAAGTAATAGATTACTATAAAAATGATTGGCATTCCATGAATGCAGTGGATTTACTTTTTCGTAGCGTCCATTTTCTAGTTGTTTCCGCAAAATTCCATAATGCTCAATATAATTGACACATTCTAAAGATAAAATGGCAATGATGCTCTGCACGACAAAAAACGTTGGCACAATCCACGCAATTTCTTGAATTGATTTACAAAACGAAATAGTAAGCACAAAGCAGAGAAAAATTGGCAATATTACCGCCCAAATCATTTCATTATTGATACTCCAAGTTTTCTTATTTTCCTTTTGAAGAAGTTTTCTCTCGATATTCCATGCACTGATGAATCCGCCTAATAAACTTTGTTTCCAAAACGCAAAAACGGTTTGGTTTTTGCGAGCAGTTGCGGGGTCGAGAGGCGTTGCTACATGCGTATGATGCCCCCGATTATGTTCAACAAAAAAGTGCATGTAACAAACTGAAATTAAAGCCGCACGGGCATGAAATTGTGCAAACGCACTTTTACGATGCCCTAATTCGTGAGCCACATTGATGATAGTAGAAGCATAAACGCCTTGACTTAGCATCAGTCCAAAAATTTGATACCAAGTGAGGCTATCATGCGTAAGTACATAGCAGCACCATAAAAGCATAAAATATTGAATGTAAACGTGAGAATAGACCAAAAAGTCGAAATAACGGTCATTAAGAAGTTTTTCATATTCTTCGGTACTGGCGTTTTGAGAATCTCGACTTACAATTTCATCAAGAATCGGAATTAAACAATAGGCATAAATAAATACAAAGAATGTCCAATTTGGAGTAATGTAATAATAGCCTAAGATAAAGAATGCAATAAAAGAGTAGCCCCATGCAAAGCCGATTTTTTTTGTAATACTCATGGTTTACTGATTTTTCGTTGTAATTTTAGTCAAACAATACAAATTTTATAATTTTGTTAGATAAATCCTAACTAAAACACCTAAGTTTTATGTGTTGGATATAAAAATGTAACCCTAAACATGAATGAGTTTTTGATTTATTTACAACTTGGTTATCAACACATTACCGATATAAACGGCTATGACCATATATTGTTTGTGATAGCCCTTTGTGCGATATATAGAATGAGCGATTGGCAAAAAATACTATATCTCGTCACGGCCTTTACTATTGGGCATTCAATTACCTTAGCTTTGGCAGCACTTGAACTTATCGAATACAGCACAGATTTGATTGAGTTTCTGATTCCTGTTACGATAATTGTTACCTGTTTTGCCAATTTCTTTCACCGAAGTACTGAAAGCGTACTTAACCCTGAAAAATTTTCGAGGATACGTTACCTTTTTGCCATGATGTTTGGTCTTATTCATGGAATGGGTTTTTCAAATTACTTAAAAAGCCTTTTGGGGAAAGATGAAAGTATAATTCTACAATTATTGGCTTTTAATCTTGGTCTTGAAATTGGGCAATTATTCATTGTGGTAATTGCCATCATGCTTTCATTTTTGGTTTTAAATGGTTTAAAGATAAAAAAACACTCTTGGAATCTCATTTTATCTGCTTTTGTGGCTGGGGTTGCCTTCAAACTCATGACCGAAAAATGGTATTTTTAAAGAGGGAATAAATATAACAACCTTTTATGATGTTTATTAATAAGCAATTTCATCTTTTTATGCTATATTCTTAATTGTTTATACGCACTTTTGCACAGATTTTGTGTTATAAATAATGTAATCACTATTTTTTATTGTTCATGCAAGAAAGTACATCACTTCTCGGTTTTCTTTTAACGGCATTTTTGGCGGGTTTTGCTTCAATTTTTATGCCTTGTATTTATCCAATTATGCCCATGACGGTTAGTTTCTTTACGAAACAATCGCAAGGAACTCGTAAGGCTACTTTTTATGGACTTTCCATCATGTTCGTTTTTGGACTTATTGGTTTAGTAGCAACGGTTTTTGGAGCTCCATTTTTAAATTTTATAAGTACTCACTGGATTCCAAATCTTATATTCTTTGTCATTTTCATCATTTTTGGAGTTTCTCTTTTGGGGGCTTTTGAAATAGTTTTGCCGCACGAAGTTGTCAATAATATTGATAGAATGTCGGAAAAAGGTGGACTTGTCGGCATTTTCTTTATGGCTCTTACGCTCGTTGTAGTATCTTTTTCATGTACGGCACCGTTTGTTGGTTCTTTGCTGATTATGGCGGCAAAAGGCGAAGTTTGGAGACCACTTTGGGGAATGTTGGCTTTTGGACTTCCTTTTGGAGTTGTGTTTACGTCATTGGCGATGTTTCCGCAGTGGCTCAAAAGTTTGCCAAAATCGGGTGGTTGGATGAATGAAATGAAAGCTGTTTTTGGGATTTTGGAGTTTGCATTAGCTCTTAAATTCTTGAGTAATATCGACCTTACTTATCATTTTAATTATATTTCTCGAAATACTTTTTTGGTTATCTGGATAATCATTTTTGTTGCCATCGGATTGTATATTTTAGGAATTATTCGCCTACCAAAGGATTCTAAAGTGAAGAAATATAATATTCCAAGAGTAGTTTTCGGAACATTATTCCTTGCATTTGCAGCTTATATGGTTCCAGGAGTTACACATAATAAAGAATTAAGTTTATTGTCAGGACTTTTACCACCAAAAACAATCGCTACAACGGTTGCTGATGGTTCTAAACTCCGAGATTTACCGCATGAATTAAAAGGATTTTATGATTATGACGATGCCCTTGCGTACTCTAAAGAAGTCGGAAAACCACTTTTTATAGATTTTACTGGCTATGCTTGTGCAAATTGCCGTAAGATGGAAGAAAACGTTTGGCCAAACCCCGAAGTTTTAGAAAAACTTAAAAATGATTTTGTGATAGCTTCTTTATATGTTGATGACAAAAAAGAGCTTCCGAAAGAAAAACAATATACATCAAAATATGATGATGAATTGAAAGTAACAGTCGGTGATAAAAATACGGATTTGGAAATTGTAAAATACAACAACAATGCCCAGCCATATTACGTAATCGAAGATTCTAACGGAAAATTGATAGTGAAACAACCAATTGGTTATACTTCAAAAGAAGAATTTATTAATTTTTTAGACGAAGGCATTAGCAATTATAAAAAGCCTTGATTTAGAGAAATAACAAAAGACTCTGTATTTCGGTACGGAGTTTTTTTATGCCTTAATAAATAAATGTTCGATTTCATGTTCAATAAATCGGGCTTTTTTTGCAGTAGCTTTTCTAAGTAGGTTCAAATAGTTTGCTTTCGGGATTTCGATTGCCCCAAAACGCTTTACATTATCGTTAATAAATTGAGTATCAAGCAATTCAAAGCCTTGTTGGCGAAGTGTCTGAATTAAATAATGGAAAGCTATTTTCGAAGCATTGGGCTGAGTATAAAACATTGACTCACCAAAAAAAGCCGCTCCAATGGAAACGCCATAAAGTCCTCCGACGAGTTTATTATCTAAATAAGCCTCAACACTATGAGCCAAGCCTATGCCGTTTAAGCCTGTGTAAGCCTCGATGATTTCTTCCGAAATCCAAGTATCATCAGTATCATTTCTTGCAACGGCACAGCCACGCATTACTGCTTCAAAATCATAGTCAATGCGAATCTCGAAATAGTTTTTGTTGAGTAAAGGACGAAGTGATTTATGAGGTTTATATGAATCAAGCGGAATAATGGCACGAGGGTCGGGCGAATACCAATAAATTGTCCCGTCTGAATCTGCCATCGGGAAAATACCGTTTATATAGCCATGAAATAAGTCGTCGGGCGTAAGTTTTGTCATTAAATAGTTATAGCTATATGCCAACAAAATTAAAGAAAAAAATAAAAAAAACTAATTTTGACACAACTGTTTTCAAATAATTATAAATTATTAGAATCAATTGATTGACGTTTGACTCCCATTCGGGGTTAAATATCGTTAAAAACTCTATTTTTTTCTACTAACATCCGACAGCAACGAGTGTCGCCTCGAATAAGCTCAACTAAATCTTAGTTTTTCTTAATCTTTGGTGATTCAAAAGTGATTTTACCTTTTTCGTCGTATTCATAAACTATGTAAGATTCAAAAATTGTATCGTAGCAATCTTTTCCGTATTGTGTTTCTTTCTTTCTGCGATTGCCTGTTGGATAAAACTCAACCCAGCGACCGATTTTTACGCTATCATCCATCATGCCTTGCTCGGCCAATGTTCCGCTTTCGTTGAATTTAAGATATTCGCCCATCACTTTTCCGTAAAGTTTAGGTTTTACTTCTTTTATTTTGGTGCGGCGTTCATCATAAAAACTTATATCAGAATCTTGATAGAAGCCTCGTTCGTAATATTCTTTATTGAGTAAATTGTAGTTTTTGTCGTATAATTCCCAACGACCATCTTTTGCTCCGAGATAATACCAACCTTCCTCAACTACCAAATCGCCCAAATATTTTTTATATGGCCCATGCATTAAATCGTTGGTTGCACGGTCACGTCCGATGCCTTCGACGATTCTGTTGGCTTTACGGTCGTACCAAAATAGGTGTCGATTATAAGAATTTGGTTGAGTAAATTCTTTGAGGGTATAAAACTCTAAGAAAGTCAGATTATTACCAGTTCCTTGCCTGATTAGTTGTTTTTCAACCTTAATTCCTTCATAATCTCGGCCATTAAATTCTTTTTTTAAGCCTTTAATTTCCTTTTTTACATCTTTTATAGTCTTTTTTAGTTTCAAACCTAAATCGGGCAACGTTTCAGCAGCAAACTTTTTGGCATCATCAATACTCGAAATATTATTACCTCCTGGTAATGAAGCCGAAGCATTTGGGGTTGTTATGCCCACAGGAAGTTTATCTAGTTTTTGTTGAATTGTTTCTTTTTTATACCCTTCATCTCCTTTACGTTTTGCTTTCGGAACGGCATCGCTTGTTTGGGCATCGGCTATCGATAACGACAATAAAACAAATGATGAAATCGAAGCAAATTGGTATATTTTCTGATAAAGTTTCATTTTTGATGAGAATGATGGTAATTTTGTATGCTAGATATAACGTTAACTTTGAAAAAAAATTGAATTCGGACTTAATTTCTCTCAACTCCGAACGTACTAAATTGATATAAAGATAATGAAAGAGTGGTTTGCAGAATGGTTTGATACATCTTTTTATCACCAACTTTACAAAAGCCGAAGCTACGAAGAAGCTCAACACTTTATTGATAACCTCGAAATAAAACTCAATTTCAAAAATTCTGATGTTTTTCTCGACCTTGCTTGTGGCAAAGGACGACATTCGATTTACCTTAATTCAAAAGGTTATGATGTAATTGGTGTTGATTTATCTCCGAATAATATCGAAGCTGCTAAGCAATCTGCAAATGAGCATTTGGGTTTCTATGTGCATGACATGCGTGAAACTTTTCGCTCAGGCTCTTTTGATTTTGTCCTAAATTTATTTACAAGTTTTGGATATTTTGATGAAAACTATGACAATTTTCGAGCCATAAAAGCTGTTGCCGAAAATTTAAAATCGGGTGGTACACTAGTGCTTGATTATATGAATAGTGCTAAAGCTGTAAAAAACTTAACAAAATACTATGAAAAAGAAGTTGATGGCATAAAATTCATCATTACAAAGAAAATCGAATACGGTTTCATAGTAAAAAATATTGATTTCGACTACGAATGTGAGCATCATCATTTTGAAGAACGTGTCAAGATTTTGACTTGCGAAGATTTTAGATATTACTTCCGAAAGGCAGAATTGACTTGCAAAGAAATCTATGGAAGCTATGACCTAAAACCTTTCGAAGTGTCAGAATCTGACCGAATGATATTTGTGGCTCAGAAAGTACCCGCAATTATGAATTAAAGACAACTATTTCGCCTGAATCTTGGCAATTTTTGAGTAATTCAAGGTTTGATTTTTTTAATTTGGGGTGAATAAACGCTGCTGCGATTTCGCAAAGTGGTACTAAAACAAATTTTCGCTCTTGTATAAAAGGGTGTGGAACCGTAAGGTTTTCGGTAGAAATAATCTCGTTATTATAGTATAAAACATCAATATCAATGCTACGTTCTCCCCACTTTATTTCACGAATACGCCCCATATCTTTCTCGATTTTTAGTACTAAATGAAGTACTGCATTTGGCGAAAAAATGGTTTCGATTTCTAGTACTTGGTTCAAAAAAGCGTTTTGTTCAGTGATTCCCCACGCTGCAGTTTCATAAATACTTGATTTCGAGAGAGTTTTGCCAACTTTATCTTCAATTAACTTCTGAGCCATCAAGAGGTTTTCTGAACGATTGCCCAAATTTGAACCTAAACCTAGAAAGACTTTATTGTGTTTCAAGCAATTGATAAATTAAAGGAGTGAACTACTTCGGCGATTTCTGAAAGTAAAGCGGGTTTTTTTTCGAAAGCATTACCAATTACAATAATATCTGCTCCCGCTTCGAGGGCGGCGGTAGCCTTTTCGGGTGAATTGATTCCACCTCCAACAATTAGCGGTAAACTAATGTTTTTGCTTACTTTCTGAATCATTTTTGGAGAAACAGGGTACATCGCTCCACTTCCGCCATCAAGATAAATCAGTTTTTGACCAAGCATTTCGCCTGCCATTGCCGTACAAACTGCAATATCAGCCTTATCATGCGGAATAGGAGTTGTATTGCTGATGTAAGAAACCGTTGTTTGGCGACCGCTATCAATAAGCATATAGCCTGTTGATAAAATCTCCAAACCGCTTTGTTTAAGTAGCGGAGCAGCAATTACATGCTGACCAATCAAATAATCAGGGTTTCGCCCAGAAATCAGTGAAAGCAGAAGAATGGCGTCGGCAGTAGGCTCAATGTGTAGGCTATTTCCTGGAAAAACAATGACAGGAATATTGGTTTTTTGGCGAATGATGGCAATCATTTCGCCCATGATGTTTTTCGTAATTAAGCTACCGCCAACCAAGAAATAATCTACTCGGTTTTCGGCACAGGCATACAAAAAAGTTCCAAAAGAATTTAGCTCAACTTTGTCGGGGTCAAGCAAAACAGCCAAAGATTTCTTTTGTAATTGCTTGTTGGTTAGTATTTTATCAAGAATTTGTCTCGACATTTTCGGTAGCGTCGGTGGTAAAATTATCTATAATTCCCAAAAGTTTATTTTTTGCAACAGCCAGCAAAACCGAAGTTGCAACACCTTTCAGAGCAGCCCAGACAATAGAATTTTCGTCGTTATTATCCTCTTCTTGTTCGATTAGCTTAGGTTCAAGCGAAATTTTTTGTTTAGCCGAAGGCAAAAGTAATTCTGTCAGAGCATAGGCAGTTAAAACCACCCCTCCGATAACCAAAGCATTTTTACCCACTTTCTTCAAATCCCCAATTTGCATTTCGATGGCCTCCAAATATTTATTGGCAGACTCCTGCAAAAATTCTTTACGCTCCTCACGACTTGCCGTTTTTGGCGGAATCACAGGAATGTTGATGATGCTCTCGTTAGATTTTTTCAAGTTAAGCTTATTTTTGTTCAAAAGTATTGAAAAATGCCCAAAAAAGAAAAGTGAATCGTTGATTTATGACTTTAAGCCAGCAAAAGCAATATTATTTGCCGATAAAATGTTAGTTTTGGTTGATGAATTTTGTAGGCACGTCCAATTTGGACGTGCCTACAAGTGAAATTTTGTCATAAAAATTGAATTGTAAAAACAATTATTTGAAATGAGACTCCCCTGTTTGGTTTTATTGGTTGGCTTTTTGGGCATTTCTTCTAAGGTTTCGGGGCAAACTGATTTGCAGCGTGCCTTTCGAGAATGTGGCATCAAAGGCAGTACTACAATCTATGATTATAAAAAACAAAAGTGGATATATTCGGACTCACTTGATGCTCAAAAACTAAGTTTGCCTGCTTCGACCTTCAAAATCATTAATTTATTGATTGCCTTGGAAACAAAAGTAATCAAAGACGAAAACGAGGTTGTGAAATGGGTAGGCAAGACCGATACAACACTTTACGGCTACCGACCAGAGATTTATAAAGATTTGACCGTGCGAGAAGCGTTTGAGGTATCGGCTGGCTGGGTATTTATCGAGTTAGCGAAGAAAATAGGTAAAAAAAATTATACAAAGTATCTAAAAGCCTACCGTTATGGTAATGTTGATTTATCAGAAAAAGGTATTGATTTTTGGAATTTTGGGCGTTTTGGTATTTCTCCGCAAAATCAGGTTGCATTTTTGAAGGCTATCTATGAAGAAAAACTGCCTTTTTCTAAGCGAAATTACGAGATTTTAAAAAAAGTAATGTTTACAGAAAAGTCCAACGATTACACAATCAGAGCGAAAACAGGTTGGACTCGTGACGGTGGCATTGATTCGGGTTGGTGGGTTGGATATGTGGAAAGTCGAGAAAATACGTATTTCTTTGCAACTCGAATTTCAAAAAAACGTTCAGAATCGAATCCAAATTTTGGTCAATGTAGAAAAACAATCACAAAAACGATTTTGAAACAAATAAATGCAATCTGAGTTGATTATTGATTAATTTGCTATTGGTTTGATAGTCAATTATTTAAATCGTTTCAGTTTTTTAAAACAATAAATTTTTAATAAATTTCATCAATCTATAAACTTTATGAAAAATCCTCTTTTTAATCTTTTTATTACCCTCGGAATTGTGGTATTGTTTGCTTGTACTAAGAAACAAATTACCAATAAATACACGGTTTCTACAAATCAAAAAACGCAAATAATTACAGGAGCTGACCAAATTTCGGAATATTTACCTTTGTTGAAAGGTAAAAGAGTAGCGATGTTGGTCAATCAAACTTCAATCATCGGCAAAAAAGCAAGCGTTGATAGTTTATTGAGTTTGGGTGTAAATATTGTAAAGGTTTTTGGCCCAGAACATGGTTTTCGTGGAAATGCAAGTGCGGGAGCAAAAGTAAATAACGAAGTTGACCAAAAAACGGGTATTCCGATAATTTCGCTTTATGGCAAAATCAAACGCCCAACCAAAGAGCATTTGGCCGATGTTGATGTAATGATTTTTGATATTCAAGATGTTGGGGCGAGATTTTACACCTACATCAATACGCTTGCTCATGTGATGGAGTCTTGTGCCGAAAATGGTAAAGAATTAATCATTCTAGACCGACCAAATCCGAACGGATATTTGGTAGATGGTCCAATTTTGGAGAAAAGTCTTTATTCTGGCATTGGTATGTTTCCGATTCCGATTGCTCATGGACTTACAATCGGCGAGTTTGCTCAAATGATTAACGGTGAAGGTTGGCTTCCAAATAAGCTACAGTGCAAGATTCGTGTGATTAAAATTGCAAACTATAACCACGATTTGTCGTATGCATTGCCAGTTTTTCCATCGCCTAATCTTAATTCTCAGCAGTCAATTTTGCTTTATCCAAGCACTTGTATGTTTGAAGGGACAATTTTGAGTCAAGGTCGTGGAACTTACATTCCTTTTACGGTTTTGGGAGCTCCAGCCTTAAAAGGAAAATACGATTTTAGCTTCAAGCCTGTAAGTATTGAAGGCATGAGCGAAACGCCTCTTCACCAAAATGAAGATTGTTTTGGACTTGATTTAAGAAAATATGACACGAGTATTCTCAGAAAAAGCCGACAAATCAACCTTTCGTGGATGATGGAACTTTACAAAGCTTATCCGATGAAAGATAAATTCTTTGATAAAACCCAAAGCAAACAAATGGGAGATATTAATAAATTGGCAGGAACAGAAAAATTTAAACAACAAATCATTGATGGCGTTTCGGAAGTAGAAATCCGTAAAAGTTGGGAGCCAGGTTTGAGTGATTTTAAGGTTTTAAGAAAGAAGTATTTGATTTATCCGTAATCTTGTAAATTAAGTTGTGGCACACTTCAAAAGTGTGCCACAACTATTTTATCTATACAAAAACAACTTAAAAACCTCACCCTTCTTATACAAACTTCTTTCCAAAGGCAATTCGAGAAAAGCATCTGCTTCGACCAAATTTGCTAAATCACCTGAGCCGTGACCTTCAACTGGGCTTGCCAGAATTTTGCCAGTCGGTGTATAAGAAAGCTTTACCTGCAAGAAAAACGTTAGTTCGGGTTTGAACGTAAAATCTTCTGATAACTCGGCCGTTAATTGTTGATTTTCAAGGCCTTGCGAAGCATCAAGCCATTTTTTGAAATAGCGATTGAGACACATAAATGTAGAAACTGGATTTCCCGGCAAGGCAAAAACCGCTGTTCCCTTAGCCGATTTTCCAAACCAAAAAGGCTTTCCTGGTCTTTGTGAAACCTTATGAAAAAGCTTTTTAACTCCTTGATTTTCAAGAGCTTTCGGCACAAAATCAAATTTCCCTGCCGAAACTCCACCGCTTAAAATAAGTACATCAAAAGTTTCCATAAATGCTGCAATTTTTGTCTCAATGATTTCTTGATTATCGGGCAATAAAACATTTTCGGTTTCGAGTCCCCAGTTTTTGAGCGAAGCCTGTAAGGCAAAGCCATTTGATGTTCGTATTTGGTGCGGAAGTGGCGTTTCGGTTATTGGCACGATTTCTTCACCAGTTGAAATAACTATCGCACGGAGTTTTCGTTGAACCAAAATTTCATGTTTACCAATCGTAGCTGCCACACCGATTTCGGCAGGAGATAATTTTCGTCCCTTTGGTACAATTACGTCACCCATTTTGCGGTCAGAACCTTGCGGGTGAATGTTTTGCCCTTTCCGAAATGCTGAAAAATCAGCTACGATTTGTACCGTTTTTTCTGAAATAGATAAATCTTCGTACCGAATAACCATGTCTGTATTGAGCGGAATCATTGCTCCAGTCATTACTTCCAAGCAATTTTGGGCATTTTGCAAGGTTTTTTGTGGATTTCCTGCGGCAGCTGTTGCCTCAATTTCAAAAGTAGTTTGTCCAGCTTCGAGTTGAGCAAACTGAATCGCAATGCCATCCATCGTAACTCGATTGAAAGGCGGAAAATCTCGGTCGGCACCTAAATCTTCAGCTAAAATTCTGCCAAGTGCAGCATCAATTGATACTTTTTCAGTAGGAATTGCAATGGTATTTTCTAAAATGAGTTGTTCGGCTTGTTCGACAGTTATCATTATTTTATCTGAAATTTTGGATAATTTAGGAAGTAAGAATTGAATGACGAATTAATCGATTGACGAACGATTTGTCTTGGCGACAAATTACTGATTTTTAAACTTTCAATTTCGGTTTCGACTCGGTGATATACTTTTATGAAGACATATATAAACTGCACAAAAAATCTGAGTAAGAGCATAGCATTCCTTCGAAGAAAAAAATTAATTTTCATAAATGGGTTTGGGTCTATACTTTAGTCGATTTCCATCTCTTCTTGAGAAAAACGCACGAATTTCGGCACAAACCGAAAGTGCGATTTCTTCTGGAGTGGCAGCACCAATGTCAAGTCCAACGGGACTGAAAATGCGTTCTTCTTGTTCGGCTGTTAGAGAAATGCCTTCGTCGGTCATTCGGTCATACATTTTTATTGTACGTTTTTTTGGGCCTAAAAGTCCGATGTATTTAATGTCGGTTTTTAATAACATTTGCATATTTCGATAGTCACTTTCGTAATCATGGCACATCGAAATAGCTGCCGTGAAATTATCAATTTCTGGTTGATGGTCTTTCTGAACAACCGCATCTGCCATTTCTGAGAGTGAAGCATGCATTTTGGCTGGATTACAAACACAAATTACTCGCCAACCCAATTCTTTTGCAACTTTCACCATTGGATAAACGTCATAATTACTACCAAAAACATAAAGTTGAATAGCTGGAGGTATTACTTCCAAAAAGAGCGTGAGTTTTGTGCCATCGTCTAAAATATACTCTTTCGATACCGATTTAGTTGTAGCAAGAGCCTCTTGAATTGCAGGTATTAAGCTTTCGTTAAGTTGAAATAATGGAAAGTTTGCTGCAAAATGTACTTCGTTATCAAACCTAAATACATTTCCGAGAGCAATGCGTGCATGTGCCTTGCTGATGCCTGTCACGGTAACAACCAAATTTGGCGTGCGTTGGTCGATGCAACTTTGGAGTTGCCTAACTGCATTGCTGGGGTTTTGTGAATCGAGAGGCGTAATCAATACATCAATGATGCCATTGCAACCAAGTCCAACGCCAATTTGATATGGGTCGTCGTCAGTTGTATCGTAAGTGATTAATGTTGCTTTGTTTTGAGACATCGCTAAACGAGCTTTTTTTAAAGCATCACCTTCTAAACAACCGCCACTTATTCCCCCAATCCATTCGCCCGATTCCAAAACTAACATTCTTGCCCCTGTGCGTCTATATGACGAACCTTCAACCCTTACAACTGTTGCCAAAGCGGCTTTAGTTTTACTAAAATCTATATTTTGATAGGCTTCCGTAATTTGCTTAATTTCTTTCATGTATATTCTGTAAAAAGGCATTTTTCAATTGTCAATTATCAATGAGCAATTATCATTTTTTGTATGACGTTTATTACGTGTTCGATGGCTAAATCAATATCACTTGCTTGAGTCATTCGCCCTAAACTAAACCTAACCGAATTATATGCCGATTCGTCATCAAGACCCATTGCTTTTAGTACATAACTTGGTTCGGTTGAGGCAGAATTACAGGCCGAACCATTAGAAACTGCAATTTTGTTGAGATTCATCAATAGTTGCTCACCATCAATTTTATCAAAACAAATATTTGTTGTGTTAGGTAAACGTTTGGTAATATTCCCATTTATTTTGGCAATTGGTAGTTTTTCTAAAATACCATTTTCTAATTTATTTCGTAAATTCGACAAGCGTTCAGCTTCTTCGCTCATCGAATTTTGGCAAATTTTCGCCGCCTCGCCCAAACCTACAATTCCTGTTACATTGAGCGTACCCGAACGCATTCCTCGTTCGTGTTTACCTCCATCTTGTTGAGCTATGATATTGAGTTTTTTTCTGACGTACAAAGCTCCGACGCCTTTTGGACCGTAAAGTTTATGTCCCGAAAAATTGAGTAAATCTATTTCATCTTCAATTACGTTTATCTGCATTTTCCCAACTGCTTGTGTGGCATCTGAATGAAACAAAACTCCGTGTTGATGAGCAATTTCGGCAATTTGTTTGATTGGGTAAATTACGCCAGTTTCGTTATTTGCCGCCATGACCGAAATCAGAATTGTTTCTTTTTTGATGGCTTTTTCAAGGTTTTCTAAAGAAATGTTTCCATCAGCATCAACCTCTAAGTAAGTCACGTCTGCACCTAGTTTTTCTAAGTGTTGACAAGTATCTAAAACCGCTTTATGCTCGGTCTTTACGGTAATGATATGATTTCCTTTTTGAGAAAATGCTTCAAAAACACCTTTGATTGCCAAATTAACTGCTTCAGTGGCTCCACTTGTAAAAATAATTTCCTTGTTGGTACAGCCGCATAAATCAGCTAATTGCTGACGAGCAGTATCAACGGCCTCGGCGGCTTTCCAACCATAAGCGTGCGAGCGACTAGCCGAATTGCCAAAATGTTCGGTCAAATATGGCATCATTGCCTCCAAAACTTGCTTATCAAGAGGTGTGGTGGCATTATAATCCATATATATTGGATACTTTATCATTCCTTTTTCTAAATTTATGCAAAGTAAAAACACATATTGGTTAAATGAATTGAATAATTGTGTAAATGTATCATCAAAAACTCATTACTTTATAAACAATGTTGAGTAGGAAAAGATTAGTTACTAAAACTCTTTTTTGCACGCCTATTCATGTGAGTTAAACTCTCTTTTCTGCAAAAACTCTATTTTTTGTTTTATGTTTTGAAAAATTTTAATTTTTCCAAGAAAATCCAAACTTTATTCGGTTAAAGTGCCATAATGCAGTATGTTTTTGCGTATTTTGCTCAACAAAACCTTAAATGATTGCAAAATAATGCCAAAAAATTCTATCGAATCGGTTTTTACACAAGAGGTTCATAACAAATACCTTGTTTTTAATACACTTTTTTCGAGGCTACC
Organism: Cytophagaceae bacterium; assembly: GCA_027486845.1. Taxonomy (GTDB): domain Bacteria; phylum Bacteroidota; class Bacteroidia; order Cytophagales; family Spirosomataceae; genus Emticicia. Next base: position 65,537 of record JAIXOL010000033.1, on the reverse strand, counting down.
TTATGATAAAATGGCTAAGATTGGTCAGTTAATGCCTTTTTTGCATGATTTATCCGAAGTTGGTTTTGAACAAGGAAAAGACCCCAAAACAATCATTGATTCTTTCTTTAATCAGTACACTACGATTAAAGACGAAAAAGAAAAAATTGATTTGCTGTTTCGTTTCATAACCTACATTGAGCGTCAGGTAGTTTTGTTTGATAGTATTGAAGATTCGGCTTTTGAGAAACTTACACCAATTAACGGAAAAGGTACTTTGCTTAGTACGCTAGATTTGGCGGTTCAGCAGAATAAGCTCGAAGAAGTAAAGCAAAAACTGAAGAATTTTAAGGTTCGTGTGGTATTTACTGCACACCCAACGCAATTTTACCCAAATAGCGTTTTGCGTATCATTCAAGATTTGGAGGAACTTATTCCTAAAAATGACATCAATGGCATTGATGCTTTGCTCCAACAACTCGGAAAAACACCGTTTATCAATGAGCAAAAACCTACTCCACTCGAAGAAGCTCAAAGTATTATATTCTACCTTCGCCATGTTTATTACCAAGTAATTGGCGAAATCCATGAAAAAATTAATACCTATCTTCAAAACGAAGTACAAGATTTTAGTCCTGTTCTTGAGCTTGGCTTTTGGCCGGGTGGCGACCGTGACGGAAACCCGTTCGTAACGGCCGAAATCTCGAAGAAAGTTTCGCAAGAATTACGCACGAGTATCTTGAAATGTTATTATAATGATTTCAAAATCGTTTGTCGTCGTCTGACCCTCAAAGGTATCATGCCATTATTGACCCAAATCAGTAATCGTATTTATAGTAATATGAATGGCCTGAAAAATGACTTAACACTTGATGAATTATTGACAGCTTTATATGAAGTGCGTCAACTCATCATCACAAAGCACAACTCGATTTTCTTAGACCTTTTTGATAGATTTATCCAACAAGTGAAACTTTTTGGCTTACACTTTGCCTGTTTGGATATTCGCCAAGATAGTAGTATTCACGAAAACGTAATGGAGCAAATCAATCAGAAATATGCGATTTCGCCGAAACCATATTCTGAATGGACAGATGCAGAAAAACTCCATTTCTTGACTGAAAGAGAGCTTTTAATCAACGAAGATGATTTTGAAGAAGCCCTTACAAAAGATACTTTCAAGACTATAAGAGCGATTCAAGAAATACAAGCAACAAATGGTGAAAGAGCGTGTCATCGTTATATTATCAGTAATTCGACTTCGATATTTTCGGTGCTAGAAGTATTAGCATTATTTAGATTCTGCGGTTATAAAGAACAAGAAGTAAATGTTGATGTGATGCCACTCTTTGAAACCATCGAAGGGCTTGATGCTGCTCAAGCTACGATGTCGGCACTTTATCAATTACCTTATTACAAAAATCATTTAGCTCTACGTAAAAATCAGCAAACGATTATGCTAGGTTTTTCTGATGGAACGAAGGATGGTGGATATGTGAAAGCAAACTGGGAGATTTATCAAGCAAAAGAAAATCTTTCTAGAATATCGAATAAAAATCAGATTGAAATAATGTTTTTTGATGGTCGTGGAGGCCCGCCTGCTCGTGGAGGTGGAAAAACGCATCAGTTTTATGCTTCACAAGGCCCAACGATTGCTAATAACGAAATCCAGATTACAATTCAAGGACAAACCATTACTTCTATGTATGGTTCACGAGCCCAAGCAATGTTTAATTTTGAGCAGTTGATTTCGGCAGGAATTATAAATGATGTTTTCCAAGATGATAGGTCAATTATTGATAAGAAAGAACGCAATTTGATTGATGAATTGGGCGAAGAAGGCGTAAGAAAATACTTTGAGTTGAAAGAACATCCATTGTTTGTATCTTATCTCGAAAACAAGAGTCCGCTTAAATATTATGGTTTGACTAATATAGGCAGTCGCCCAAGTAAGCGTAGTTCGGGTAAGAAACTGATGCTTTCAGATTTAAGAGCAATTCCGTTTGTGGGTTCTTGGAGTCAATTAAAACAAAATGTTCCTGGATATTTTGGTTTTGGTTCGGCTTTAGAAAAAGTAATCGAAGAAGGTCGTCTAGAAGATTTAAAATCACTTTACCAAAGCTCACTTTACTTCAAAACCTTGATGGAAAATAGTATGATGGCTTTGACAAAAAGTTATTTTCCACTAACAAACTACATGAAAAATGACCCAGAATATGGCGATTTTTGGAAAATTCTCTACGAAGAGTATTTACTGACGGTAAAAAATATGCTTTTGGTTTCGGGACAAAAAGTTTTGATGGAATCGGAAGAACTTGGAAAATTATCAATCAATTACCGTGAACATATCGTTTTACCTTTGCTAACAATTCAGCAATATGCTTTGCAGAAAATCGAAGAAACAACTGACGAAAAAACTCGTTTAGTTTACGAAAAAATGGTTACTCGCTCGTTGTTTGGAAATATCAATGCCAGTAGAAATTCTGCGTAAGTTTCTTATATATTTTGCAATAAAAAAGGAGTTTTTCGTACGAAAAACTCCTTTTTTATTGCAAAACTCTGTGGACTCGTTGTCTATTAACTATGGACTATTTCAATCACACCCCAAAATAAAAGCTTTGAAAACTGCACCTGGTTTTGCTTCAAAACCTGGCAAAAGCTCCACTTTAGTTTTGGCATTATAATCAATTTTGCCACTTAATTGAATAATCTGATTACTCTGAATCGATTGTTTACTTGCATAGGCTGACTCTGCCGTATTCACTGGGCCATTTAAAGATAAACTACTCGGAAAACAAGAAGAAACAATGACAGATTGCGGTGATGAAACAGGACTAATACAATGCAAAGTTTTACATTGAACCGTATAAGCTGCCGTTGCAGCAGGAGCAAAAGTTAGCGGATTTACGCTCGCTCCTGTTGACCAAACATAGCTTCCATTACAACTTGCTCCCGTTAGCGTCAGATTTTGGTTAGGTCTTATCTGCAAAGCCGATGCTGTAAAACTTGGATTTGTTGGTAATGTAAAGGTTGTTAAATCAATAACAGGACTAAAAAGCACTTTCTTTGATGCTTTGCGAACGTTAGCCGCAAATCTTGCCGAAGAAACCGAAATAGTTGCCACACTATCTAAAGTTCTCCAATTGAGATTTTCGTAGCCCGAAAGTGGAATATTTGTGTATTGACAACAACCACTATAATTAAATCCAACCGACTCTGGAACGGTATTTTGCCGATTAGACCAAGCATATTTATTATAAGCCCCAACAACACTTAATGAGATTGGTGTAGCTGGATTGGTTGGATTGCAAGCCAACGTAACAGCCAATAACGGAGAAGCCATCATTGGTGTTGAATTGGTAAAAAAGGTACTGTTTAGACTAGCATCCCATGCATTAGCAAATTCAATTTGTCCTGCGTAAGTATCAAAGTGAATCCCATCAGTTCGATTTGCCGACCCATTAATATTGTCAGTGTTTGGTCCTGCAAAAACATTAGGAACTGGTGGAAAATTTGGGTCGTTATTAAAACCCGAAATAAGCGTATTTTGTCCAAAAATCGGGCCATCATGAGGTTCTGGATTTCTCGAAACCCTTGCTACAATCCATGCTAAAGTGCTATGTTCAGTATTTTCACGAGTTTTATTTATAACATTCCTTATGTTTTCATAATATGGTATAAAAAAGGTTTCTGGGTCGCTTTCTCCTTGGTGCCAAAGTACGCCACGAAGGCCAGTAAGACTACCATAATAAGCTACACTATTTTCTAAAGCCCGATATGGAGCTCCCAAATCTTGGCGTTTCCAACTTTCTCCGTTGTAAGGTAAGCCTTGAGCAGATTTACTCCAGTTTTCACTTGACGTTCCGCCGTGACCTGCTCCGTAAAATAAAATTGGAACGCCTAATTTGCTTGCCAATAAATCTCCCAATTTTCCCCACGCCCAAGGCACATAATGAAAAGGGCCAATTTTACCAGAATCACCAACCATTTTTGAAAAACCAATCGGTAATCTGTTATAGTCAGTCAGATTGTCGCTATAATTCACCGAATTTACCCTATCATCAGTGGCAGGTGTGCTTACGCCCGCTCCTCCTTGTGCATTAGATTGTCCTGCAATGGCAAAAACCTCACCCACACCAACTTTTTGGAGCGTTTTAGTATCAATCAATACATTATTTTTGTAAGCTCTTACTTCTAAGCTATACCAACCACCTGCTGCGGTAAGCGTTCCATAAAAATAACCATTGCTGGGATTTGTTTGTATAGTAGTCCAATCGGTTGTTGTGCCGCCTTGTTGTGCTACCACCCTCGCATCAATCCTATCAATTGCCGAATAATAAGTGCCAGCAATATTGATTGGTGCTTGGTTTGAATTATTTCGCTGAAATATCATTCGCTCAACTGGGTGAGAAATGGCAATTTGGCAAAAGGTTTTAAAAGAAAGAATACACAGCAAACCCAAAAAGATAGGGTATCTTTTGATTAACATTTTTGAAAACATTATTATAAATTTATTCAGGCTTCTTTCAACTTTAATAAATTAGACTGAAATTTCGCTTAAAACATTATGCAAAGTTGAACAAAATTATTTCGGAAATGAAATTTTACCCATACTAACACTCGGAACACCTTGGCGTGAACCAAAATTTGTTTGTCCACCAGCAATCGCTTCATTTGCGAGGGTTGCGAATAAAACCGCCTCTTTTGCGTCGCCAGCAATACCCAAATCATCGGTTTCTTGAAAGTCAAAGTTGGGTAATAGTTCTCGCAAATTGCTCATAATTAAAGGATTATGCACTCCACCGCCACTTCCGTAGATTTTGCACGAATTAGATTTAAACTGTAAAATTGCATCTGCTATGGTTTCGGCTGAAAAACGGCATAAAGTCGCCAAAATATCTTCGTGAGAATGTTCTAGTGTTTTGCTTTTTTCTTGTGCGTTTTTTAGATATTCAAGATTAAACAATTCGGGCCCTGTTGTTTTTGGGAGCGTAACGTCGCCCGATTTTTCCTCGAAAAACTTGTCATTTTTTAGTTCTTTGAGTAATTCTTGATTCACAATTCCACGACTTGCAATCTTGGCATTATCATCATAAGGTAGGCCAAAGTGTTTTTTTACGTAGGCATCAATCAATGTATTTCCTGGGCCAGTATCGGTTGCAAAAACTTCATTGGCATTAAGATTTCCTGCTAAATATGTAAAATTGGCGATGCCTCCCATGTTTAATAAAATGCGATTTTCATCTCGTTTTGAAAAAATCAAGTAATCTCCGTAAACTGCCAACGGAGCTCCTTCGCCACCTGCTGCACAATGTTTTTGACGAAAATCTGAGAATGTAATGATACCCGTTTTCACGGCAATGTGGTCGCCATCGCCAATTTGAAGTGTGGCATTTGGAAATTTTTCGAGTCCATGAAGGATTTTTGGAGCGTGAAAAACCGTTTGTCCATGACTAGCGATTAGGTCAACATCTTCGGAGGATATATTCCATTTTTTCAAACAATCATTAATGATTTCGGCATGAAGATTCCCAATCCAAGGGTTTAACATACAAAGTTGTTGAAACTCAATGGTGGATTTGGCAAAAATCTTTCTGATTTCGTCTTTAATATCTTCCGTAAAACCAACGGTCTCAAAAGCTATGATATTTACTTCGGTATTTCCACCGCTGCCACGAAACTTACATAAGGCCACGTCAAGTCCATCCATCGAAGTACCTGACATTAAGCCAATTATCAATCGTTCCTCTTTTTGAGCAATCTTATAAAGTTTGTCGATGTTTTGGTTCATTATGTCTATATTTTAAATACAAAGCTAAATCATTTTCGATACGATTAAAAAAGATTATTAGATTTACAAGATTTGATTTTCAAGGCTCTGAACGATAATAAATTAGAAAACCAATCGTGTTTTCTGTATTTTTGATTATCTATTTTTCCTCAATAAATTTTACCTTAACAAAACTCATGACAAAAAAGACTTTACTTCTTCCTATTTTTTTGTGTTTACTCACAATCGCTTGCCAACGTACGATAACTTTTACACCGATTGCACCGCCCGATGAGGTTGATTATAGAGTCAATCGACTTGAAAGCGAGATTGTGAATTATGAAAAAAAAGATGCCGAAATTGGTTTAGAAAAATTGCAAGGACAAACCGTTTTTTACGGAAGTTCAAGCATCAGACTTTGGAAAACTTTGAAAGAAGATTTTTCTCCGCTTTCAGTTATCAATCATGGTTTTGGGTCGGCAACTTTTCCCGAAATGACTTATTATGCCGAACGAATGCTCGTGCCGTATAAGCCAAAAACGATTGTTCTTTACTGCGAAAATGACCTTTTCATGGGAAAACCACAAAGAACTTCTGAACAGGTTTTCGATAATTTTGCCGAATTGGCCACTTTGATTCAGAATCAACTTCCCAAAACTAAAGTTTACTATATTTCAATGAAACCTTCGATTTCAAGAAAAGCTGATTGGTCAAAAGTTGCTAAAGCCGATGCCATGATTGAGGATTATATTAAAAAGCATAAAAACTTTACTTATATTGATATTCGCCCTGCGATGTATCGCCCGAATGGCAGTATCAATGGTGATTATTTCGTGGGTGATAGTCTGCACATGAAGCCCCCAGGATACGCAGCATGGACAAAAATTATCAGACCGTATTTGATAAAATAGAAGTCTCCAGCCTTGTTAAATTTTTACAAAACAATCAACCTAAAATTTTTATAATCAATGAAAAAACTCGTTTACATTCTCTCTTTTTTGCTCGTCAGTAGTTTGGCTTTTGCCCAACCTACTACACAAATGATAAAAGTAATTGTTGCACCCGACCATGAAGATTGGACGTATAAAATTGGAGAAAAAGTAACTTTCTCTGTAACAGTTCTGAAATGGGGAAATCCATTAAAAAATACGAAAATTACTTACCAAATTGGGCCAGAAAGATTTGAAACCAAGAAAGATAGTGCTTTTTTAAAAGACGGCGTGATAAAACTCGATGGTGGAACAATGACAACTTCGGGGTTTTTACGTTGTACTGTTATTGCAAAGGTTGATGGTAAAGAATACCGAAATCTGGCAACGGCCGCTTTTGAACCCGAAAAAATTCAGCCAGCAGTAGAAATGCCGAGTGATTTTACGGAATTTTGGAATAAAGCGAAGGCAAGTCTCTCAAAAGTGCCAATGGATGCAAAAATGACTTTACTGCCCGAGCGATGCACCGAAACGGTAAACGTTTATCATCTAAATCTTCAAAATTATAAAGAAGGTGGTACAACTCGTTTGTATGGCGTTTTGTGCGTTCCAAAAAAAGAAGGAAAATATCCAGCTTTGTTACGTGTGCCAGGAGCTGGTGTGCGTCCGTATGCAGGTGATGTGAGAACCGCCGAAAAAGGAGTAATTACCTTAGAAATTGGCATTCATGGAATTCCTGTGACGATGGATTTAGGCGTTTATACTGATTTAGCAACGGCCGCACTTAGTGGTTATTGGACGTTTAATTTAGATAATCGTGACCAATATTATTATAAGAAAGTATTTATGGGTTGTGTACGTGCTAATGATTTTTTGGTAAGTTTACCGCAATTTGATGGTGTAAATTTAGCAGTTGTTGGCGGAAGTCAAGGCGGAGCTTTATCTATTATTACGGCAGCTCTTGATTCTCGAGTGAAATGGGCAGCTCCGACTTATCCAGCAATGTCTGACATGGTTGGTTATCTGAAAGGTCGTGCGGGCGGTTGGCCACATATTTTCGATAAAAGAAATACCCAACATAATACCGAAGCTAAAATCAAGACGGCGGCTTATTATGATGTTGTCAATTTTGCCAAAAACCTTAAAGTTCCGTGTATATATTCGATGGGTTTTAATGATGAAACTTGTCCGCCGACCTCAATGTGGGCTGCCTATAATTCGATTTCTTCGCCAAAAGAATTAAAATTGTACCAAGAAACAGGTCATTGGACTTTTCCCGAAGAAAATGAAGTTATACAAAATTGGTTACTCGATAAATTAATTAAGAAATGAAATTCACCGCTTTTCCAGTAGTCAGATATTTGCTGTTTTTTATTTTGGGGATAACTGCTTTTTTGCTCACGCAATCAGGCGAAGATTTGCCATTTTCTCCAAAAAATATCTATTACTTGATTGGCGGTTTATCGCTTGTTTTCATTGCTTCCATTTACATAAAAAAGCCTTTTCTGCGTGGAACGACGCTCATGCTTATTATTTTCTTGGCTGGTTGGTTGCTCACTTATCAGAAAACCGCTATCAATCAGCCAAGTCATTATACAAACTTGCCGCAGTTTACTCATTATCAAGCTGTCATTATTTCAAATGCCGAAACAAAACCCAAAACATACAAAGTTGAAGCCGAAATAAACGCTATAAAGGTTGATGGTAAATGGCAAAATTCTACTGGTAAAACGCTCCTTTATTTCAACCGACAGGAGTCTGAAAAACCACAATACGGCGATGTTTTTTTGATAAAAGATATGCCTCGTGAAGTGGAAGCACCTAAAAACCCAGAAGAATTTGACTATCGACGGTTTTTGCAAAACAAAGGCGTTTATGCTCATCATTTTTTGTGGGGACAAGAATATATCAAAATTGACCATGAAGCACCTTCCAAGATTTTGGAGTTTTCGTACAAATCAAATCAGTATGCCGATAGCGTTTTTAAAGCCCGAATTCAAACGCCCAACGAATATGGAGTTGCGAGTGCGATGGTTGTTGGTTTGCGTGATGATATTGATAATGAACTACTCGATGCTTACTCAGCTTCGGGAGCTATTCACGTACTTTCGGTGTCGGGAATGCACGTTGGAATTTTGTTTTTGTTTCTCGGCTGGATGTTGGGTTGGATAAAAAAACGTGGAAAATACGGCAAACAAATCTTTGCTTTGGTCGTGATTCTGCTTTTGTGGGGTTATGCCATTTTCACTGGACTTTCTTCTACCGTCTTACGAGCAACGGTGATGTTTTCATTTATTCAAATCGGAATGGCTATTGACCGCCGACAGAATATTTACAATACTCTCGCTATCTCGGCACTTTTACTACTTTGTTGGAATCCTTACTGGTTGATAGATGTTGGTTTTCAGTTATCTTATTTGGCTATTATTGGCATTGTTTTCTTACATCCGTATCTCAATCAACTCATCACGCCAAACAATCCTATTATTAGAAATCTTTGGGAAGGCACTTGTGTTTGTTTTTCGGCACAGTTGTTTACTTTTCCGTTGAGCGTTTATTATTTTCATCAATTTCCCACGTTTTTCCTCATTGCTAATCCATTTGTGGCTTTTTTCTCGTTTGCGGTTTTGCCTGCGGGTTTACTTTTATTGATGGTTGCCCAGATTCCTATTTTATCGAATATTGTTACTTTTATCTTGAAATATTCGCTCGTTTGGCTCAATAAAAGCATTTTTATTGTCGAAAAATTACCTTTTGCTACGCTGAAAGGTTTTTCGATGTCGATTCCCGAAATGCTATTTTTGTATGCAACAATAATGCTCATTATATTCTTTTTTCTTCGTTCTGAAATTAAATATTTGCGAGCTACTTTATTGATTATGAGTATTTTAGTTTGCTTGAATATTACGAAGGACTATTTTCAAAGCCAACAAAAAGCCTTGACTTTTCATTTTATTCCTAAAAAGTCGGGTATTAGTATCATTGATGGAAAATCTGCCACTTTTATTGCTGATACCGCTCTGCTCAACAGTCCGAAAATCTATAATTTCCACCTCAAAAACTATTACGATAAACACGGAGTTGTCAATCAAAATAAATTGGCATTAAATCAGTATGCCAATAAACAAGGCGTAACTTTTCTGGATTTTGGAGGAAAACGAATCTTGTGGTTACAGCAAAAGTTCAACGGAAATTTGCAAGGTAACGCTGATTATGTGCTGCTTTCCAACAATGCCGTTCGGAAACTAAGTCCAGCTTTCAGTAAATTCCAAACAGGCTTGATAATTGTCGATGATTCCAACAAACGATATGTGGTAGAAACCCTTAAAAACCAAGCCGATAGCCTACACCTCAATCTTATTTCTTTGTACGATACAGGTGCTTTTTCGATTAATGAATAATTACAATTTTTAGAACTTTCAAATGCTTAAAACTTACTTTTCTAATACTCTTTTTATTGCTTTTATTGCTCTAAATTGTCTTGCCCAAAAAACCGATTCTACCAAACAACTCAACGAAGTTGTCGTGCGTGGGTTCGAAACCGAACGCAAGTTAAGCGAAACCGCCGCATCGGTTAATGTGCTTACTATCAAAGATATACAACGCTTTGAAAATATGAGTTTAGTGCCAGTTTTCAATACTTTGCCAGGTGTACGCATGGAAGAACGATCGCCTGGAAGTTATCGTTTGGCAATTCGTGGAAGTTCACTTCGTTCGCCTTTTGGGGTTCGTAATGTAAAAGTTTATTGGAATGATATTCCACTGACTGATGGAAATGGCAATACTTTTCTGAACTCGCTTGATATGAACACAATCGGCAATATAGAAGTAATCAAAGGCCCCGCAGGAAGTATTTACGGAGCAGGAACGGGCGGTGTTGTGCTACTCGGAGGAGCAAAAGCCGATGGCAATAATACTCGTAAAGGGCATACAAATTATATCAATTCTGGCGTAGCTTATGGCAGTTATGGCTTGCAAAATAGAAATTTTTCTTGGAATGTGGCTTCCGAAAAAGTCAATTCAGTATTGAGTTATGCTCACGCCCAAACAGATGGTTATCGACAAAATAGTGCGGCCGTGCGTGATGTACTAAGTTGGCGTTCGAGCTATTTTGTTTCGCCAAGTAAAACCTTAAATATCAGTACTTTATATTCGGACATTAAATACCAAACCCCAGGCGGATTGAATCAAGCACAGTTTGAAAAAGACCCAAGTCAGGCACGTTTGGCAACGGCAACTTTGCCAAGTTCGATTCAGCAAAAAGCAGGAATTTATCAGAAATTATTCAATATTGGTGTTTCGCAAGAATATCGTTTGAATGCTCATTGGACAAACGTAATGAGTATTTACGGTACAGTTTCCGAACTCCGCAATCCATTTATTACGAATTATGAAATCCGTAACGAACAAACTTTTGGCGGAAGAAGCCGAATGAATTATTCGTTTGATGTCGGAAATTTGAAAAATCGCTTAACTGTGGGCGGTGAACTCCAAAAATCGGCTTGGGTGATTCGTAATTTTGGCAATAAAGCGGGCGTAATTGACACTTTACAAACCAACGATAACGTAGCGGCATGGAATTATTTCTTGTTTGGTCAGCTCGAAACTGACTTGCCACAAAATTTCATTTTGACGATTGGCGGTAGCTATAATCGCTTTAAATATGATTTCACTCGCCTGTCGGATGCTCCGAAAATTAAGCCAATTTCCGAATTATTACCAGCTGCATTTTTGCCAAGAATTGCCCTTTTGAAGAAAATACAAGATAAAATCTCGATTTTTGCGAGCGTGAGTAGTGGTTTTTCTCCGCCAACCGTTACGGAATACATCAGCGGTTATCAGAATAGCACGTTTGTGCCATCGCTTGCTCCCGAAAAAGGTATCAACTACGAAATCGGTACTCGTGGGAATTTGCTAAAAAAACGACTTAATTTTGATGTTACGGCCTATTCATTTCGATTAAATAATACTATTGTTCGTCGAACCGATAATACAGGAAGAGAAATTTTTACTAATGCAGGAAGTACACTTCAAAACGGACTTGAATTATTGTTAAATAGCTTGATTATCAAGAATATAGACAAAGAATTTATTCAAGAATTGCGAGTTTTTACCAGTTATACTTTTAATGATTATAGTTTTAAAAACTATCTTCAACTCAAAACCGATTTATCGGGCAATGCACTCACGGGCGTGCCTCGCCAAGTGTGGGTTTCGGGTGTAGATTTACAAACAAAAATGGGTTTTTACCTCAACTCAACGCTCAATTTTACCGACCGTATTCCGTTGAATGATGCAAATACGGTTTATGCCAATTCTTATAAATTATTGAATGCAAGAATTGGTTATCGTAAAAATTTCGAGCGAATAGGCTTAAATTTTTACACCGCAGGCGATAATCTGCTCAATGAAGTGTATAGCCTCGGTAATGACATCAACGCCGTAGGAAATCGCTTTTTCAACACCGCCGCACCAAGAAATTGGCAGTTTGGAGCGAGTTTGAGTTTGTTTTTGTAGAAAAATGCATTTTCAATTGCCACCAACTTTAGTTGGTGGATACTCAAATATTTACAAAATCAGCTTTAGTCAAAAATAGTTTTTGTTCGTTCAAAAATCATTATTCACAACTCATTCAAGGCACATGAAAAACTTGTTTTTTATCTTTCTGATAATGATATTTTCAAAATTCAGTGCTTTACATGCACAAAATTTATCGCAGCACCTTTGGAAAAATCGGGTTATACTTATTGTCTCCGAAGATAATGCAGCTTTTGAACGACAAATACTTGCTTTTAAAGCCAACGAAAAGGGAATGAATGAGCGAAGTTTGATTGTTTATCACTTAAAATTTGATGAATATGAACAAGTAATGCCAAAAGGCAACGTACAGAAATCAACGAATTTATTTGAAAAGTATAAACAAGCAAATGTTTCTTTCGAGCTTATTTTAATTGGCTTAGACGGCGGTATTAAACTCCGACAAACAGACTTTCTTTCTTGTGAAAAACTATTTGCAATCATTGATACAATGCCCATGCGGAGTGCTGATATAAAAAATCGGGATTAGTAATTATAAACTCGGCTTTAGTCCAAATCAATGTTAGGCTAAAGCCGAGTTTGTTTTTTGTTTATATTTTCCACCAGCTAAAGCAGGTTGGGCTGCATAGGTGGCAGTGATTTTACTTGTTCTTTGATGCCGTCGTAACCCACAATGGATATTGAACGGCTGATACAACGATTTAAAAATCAACCCAACTTTCAAACTTTATTTACTAACACTTAGGCGAAAGTGGAACTTGAATAGTAACAAAAAATAAATTTTTTATGAAAATTCTAAATATATTCTTTGCTTTTTTTCTTTTTTCTTGTTCAAAAGATTTTGATGAAACTTCTGAATCTAACAATCAACTTTATTTTCCAACAATAAATTCGACAACTTGGGAAACCAAAACACCTGAAAGCCTAAAATGGAATTCAGCTCAAATTCAACCATTATATGATTTTTTACAAATAAATAATTCTCGAGCTTTTATATTATTGAAAGATGGCAAAATTGTTCTCGAAAAATATTGGGGACTTGATCTTTTGGGGGGAGCATTTAACCAAAATTCTAATTGGTATTGGGCTTCAGCAGGAAAATCTTTGACATCTGTTTTAATAGGAATTGCCCAAACTGAAGGAATAATTAATATTAACAACAAAACTTCAACTTATTTAGGTGCAGGTTGGTCAAGTTTGCCATTAGCTAAAGAAAATTTAATTACAGTAAAAAACCAACTTACTATGACTACTGGATTAAATTTTAATGTTTCAGATTTAGATTGTACTTTACCTAATTGTCTCCAATATAATAAAGATGCTGGTACCCAATGGTTTTATCATAATGCACCATATACTCTACTTGAAAAAGTAGTTTCTAATGCCTCAAGTAAAACCTTCAATAAATATACAGATGAAAAGATAGAATCTAAAATTGGCATGTCAGGAACTTGGGTTCTTTCGGGCTTTAATAATGTTTACTATAGTAAAGCAAGAGATATGGCTCGTTTTGGTTTACTGGTTCTTAATAAAGGAAAATGGGAAAATACTATAGTTTTAAATGATGCTGATTATTATACATCCATGACCACCACATCACAAAATCTCAATCCGGCCTATGGATATTTATGGTGGTTAAACGGAAAATCATCAATTATTTTTCCAGGCTTACCCAGTACATATCCAAAATCCTTAGCAGAAAATGCACCTTCTGATCTTTTTAGTGCTTTAGGAAAGAATGGTCAATTTATTGATGTGATTCCGAGCAAAAATATGGTTGTAATTCGAATGGGTGATGCAGGATTGGATGGAAGTGCAGCTGCCATCAATTTTCATAATGAAATGTGGGCAAAAATAAAAGCAATAGTCCCATGAAAGAAATTTCATCCGTTAGTCGAGATTTTCAGTCTTCGACCTTAGAGCAGTGGATTTGTAATCCTCGAATTACTCTGATGCATTTGTACTTGTTTTCGCTTTGTTACCTCATTTATAAATTCATTTATTTGCCGATTCCCTTGAAACCCACAATTGATATTTAGCGACTAACAGATCCACTTCGACACATCAAAAGTAGCTCTCTATGGATTTACATGTAACCCCCCTTAACCCCATTCTAAAATCTACCAAATAGCATTTTTACATCGCTTTTCAGAAATGATTTTCGTCCCATCCGTGTCTCCCGAAGGTACGTAGGGGACACGGATGGCATTGGTCTTAGAAACTCCTAAAATTTTAATCTATCAAAAATATACTAAATATTCTCTTATTCTACGCCAAGACAAGTTACAAACTTGTCCTACATCTATTTCAAATCCACCATCTTCAAACAAACAGGCACAGGTACATCAATTTGCTTGCCAGTTGGCGATAATTTTCCTGTTTTGGCATCTCTTTTAAAAATCGTGATATTATCTGTTTCTTGGTTGGCTACCAAAACAAACTTTCCGTTGGGCGTAATCATAAAATTACGAGGTATTTTTCCCAAAACAGGCTCGTTGCCGATGTAGGTCAGTTTACCAGTTTTTTGGTCAATGCTATACATAACTATTGTATCAATCGTATTTGTGGGAGCAAAAACACCATTTTTATTGCCCGCATCTACAAAACGATTCGAGCCATACAAAAACTTTCCGTCGGGTGAAATATGAATATCGGCACAAAAACTCTTGTTTTTATCTTTAAAATCTTTGGCAAGCGTCGTGATTGTTTGAAAAGGCGTTAATTTCCCCGAAGCATAATTGAAAGCCGTAACGGTGCTACTTAATTCTTGAATCACATAAGCAAATTTACCGTTTGGATGAAACGCAAAATGGCGTGGCCCCGAACCATCGGCTACTTTCGTGAAAGCAGGTTTTCCTTCTAAAATTTTACCATTTTTAGCATCTAAACTATAAGTCATGATTTTATCAATGCCCAAATCTGGCACAAAAATATCTTGATTGTTAGGGGCAATATTTACCGAATGAACGTGTGGTTTTTCTTGACGACCAGCATTCGGGCCTTTACCTTCGTGATTAATGGTTTGCGTAGTTTTTCCAAGCGAACCATCAACTTCAACTGGTAAAATCGACAAATTTCCTCCCGAATAATTTCCCACCAAAACCCATTTTCCTGTTTTGTCAATGCTAATATGACATGGATGAGCTCCACCTGATGATTGGGTATTTAGTTTTGTCAAGCTTCCAGATTTTTTATCAAAACTAAAAGAATAAACAAAACTATCAATATCATTTTCTCCTACTGAATAAACAAATTTTTGGTCGGGAGAAACTGCCAAAAAAGATGGATTTTTGATGCCAGCGGCTTTACTAACAGCACTAAATTCGCCAGTATTGGTATTGAATTTATAGACATAAATGCCCTCACTTGGATTTTTGGTATTTGGGCGAGTATACGTGCCAACAATTAAATATTGCTCATCTTTTGACTGAGAGTTGCTGACTTGTGGCAAAAATAATAAGCTGCAATAGAAGGCAGCCAAAGCGTGTTTGAAGTTCATGAATAAATGAAGTAGATTAATTTTTTTTCAAAGATAATTAATTTTGCGTAATTGCAGCTTTCAAACTTCACTATGCAGGAATCAACGATAAAACCTATTATTACGACCGTCCAAACCGACGATGATGTCAGAGGGATTTTAGCACTTCAACAAAAAAACCTCAAGAAAAACCTTACATCCGAACAAATCAAAAGTCAAGGATTTTTAACGGTCGAGCATAAATTTTCAGTACTAAAAGCCATGAACGATGCTCATCCGAGTGTTATCGTAAAAGATGGCGATATAATTGTGGCTTATTGTTTGGCAATGTTGCCACAATTCCGAAACGATGTACCAGAATTAATAGCATTGTTCGATACCATTGATAAAATCGACTACGAAAGTCAAACATTAAAAGACTTCAAATATGTAGTAATGGGGCAAGTTTGTGTTGGAGAAGGCTATCGAAGTATGGGCTTTTTTGATGGAATGTATCAGAAACTCAGAGAAGAATTATCCGCAAAATTTGAACTGTGTGTAACTGATATTTCAACTAATAATAGTCGCTCGTTGAAGGCTCATGCACGAGTAGGATTTATTCCAGTAAAAGATTTCCATGATGCGATACTGGGCGAAGTTTGGCGAGTAGTGGTTTGGGATTGGAGAAAATAAATTTGCTTTAAGCAATATGCCATAAGCTTTATGCAAATTAAATGCGTAAAGCCTATGGCATATAGCCTACTGCTAAAATATTACTTCAAATTTGCCAAAGCCGTTTTTACTCTTGCAACTGCTTCTGTAAGAGCCTCATCAGAAGCGGCAGTTGAAAGACGTAAACAGTTTGGAGCTCCGAATGAGTCACCACCCACAAGTGCTACGTGTGCTGTTTCGAGCAACCACATACACAATTGGTCAGCGTCTTTAATAGTTACGTTTCCGTCAGATTTTCCGAAATAATAACTTACATCTGGAAAAGCGTAGAACGCTCCGTCAGGCATATTTACTTTGAAACCTGGAATTTCTCTCAACAAACCAACTACCAAATTACGACGACGTAAGTACGCCATTTTCATCATTTCAGCCGCTGAAGTATCGTCCCAAGCTACAACTGCTGCACGTTGAGCGATTGAGTTTGTTCCCGAAGTTACTTGTCCTTGTAATTTCTCTACTGCTTCAGCAATCCATTTTGCTGCGGCAATATAGCCTAAACGCCAGCCTGTCATGGCAAAACCTTTTGCAAAACCATTTACTGTAATTACACGGTCTTTCAATGATGGAATAGAACCCATGCTGAAATGTCCTTCGTCAGTAAAGTTGATATATTCGTAGATTTCGTCAGCTAAAACGAAAATATTATCGTGTTTTTCGATAACTGCTGCCAATGCTCTCAACTCTGCTTCGCTATAAATCGAGCCAGTTGGGTTATTTGGTGAAGCATACATTACGATTTTCGTACGGTCAGTGATGGCTGCTTCTAATTGCTCAGGTTTTACTTTGAAATCATTTTCAAATTTTCCTTCTACAATTACCGATTTTCCTTCGGCCAATTTTACCATTTCTGAATAACTCACCCAATATGGAGATAAAATTGCTACTTCATCACCTGGGTTAATTAAACAAGCAATAACATTTGCTAAAGAGTGTTTTGCTCCTGTCGAAACCACAATATTTTCTGGTTTCCAATCTATATTATTCTCACGTTTAAGTTTGTCTGCAATAGCCTTTCGTAGTTCAGGAATACCTGCTACGGGAGTGTAGTGGTGAAAACCAGCGTCGATTGCCGCTTTTGCAGCATCGCAAATGTGTTTTGGGGTTTTGAAATCAGGTTCTCCGACAGAGAGATTGATTACTTTGTGTCCCAGTGCCGCTAATTCACGTGACTTTTTCGACATACCAAGCGTGGCAGATTCTTCCAACGCATTGATTCTGTCAGCGACTAAATTTAATGCAGACATGATACTTTTTTGTAAAATTGATAATAAAATTGAAAAATTGAGTAAAACAGCTCAAATCGGGTGCAAAATTACTTCCTTTACAGTTGAAAAACCACATTTTTTGTAATAAAGATTTTAGACAAAAGACAACTGAAAAATTTTGAATTTTTGGTATTTTCCCTCTCAAATCTTTTGTCTCTTGTCTTATGTCAAAAACTTTAAACTCAATTTTCAAAATTAGCCTCACGTTTTTGCATTTTTGCGGCAAAGGCTTCTTGAAGGTCGTTTGAGAGAAGCATAGCGGCATTCCAAGTAGCCATGTAGTTAAGTCCGTCGGCAACTGAGTGGTCACGGGTGTGAAGTAAAATATGTTTTGTACCTCGAATCGATAAAGGAGATTTCGAAGCAATCCTAGTTGCTATTTTCATTACTTCTTCCATCATCGTGGTTTTATCTGTAAACGAACGATTAACGATGCCGATTTTCTCGGCTTCTTTTCCTTCCACATTGCGGCCAGTATAGGCCATTTCTCGCACCAGTCCATCGCCAATGAGTTTTGGTAAACGCTGTAAAGTGCCTAAATCGGCCACCATTCCCATATCAATTTCTTTGATGGTGAAATAAGCATCATCGGTGCAATAACGCATATCACAGCCACAAACCAAGTCGATACCACCACCAATGCAACCACCATGAATGGCAGCTAAAACAGGTTTCGAGCAGTTCTCGATGGCATTGATGGGAGCTTGAAGGCGAAAGACATCTTTACGCACACGCTCACGTCGGCGGGCATCACAAGCAATGTTGGTCTGTGAAACAGACATTAGCAAACTCAAATCAATTCCTGCACAGAAGTGCTTGCTTTCACCACCTTCAATCACCACCACTCGTACTTCGGGGTTTTCATCGAGATATTCAAAAACTTCGGTTATTTCGTCCCAAGCAGTTTGATTCAAAGCATTGGCTTTTTCTGGGCGATTGATTATCACATGAGCAATATGGTCTTCGATAGATAGTTTGAGCGTTTGCATGATAGTTTTGTTGTATAATTTATGTTGACTGTCTGATATTTTTCTATCTTAAAAACTTAGTGCTAAAAAATGATATTCAACTTAAAATACTGATAATCAATGATTTGCTTTTCTTAAAATGCCTGATATTAGCCTGGTTTATCAAAACTAATAGAATCCTAATGTTAGATTTAGAAATTCTGTTGCACCTTTGAATCAATTTAATCTACGAGAACTCTTGTCGAAATACTCATAGAGACAAAATATGCAAAAATTTTCCATAAAACCGCAACGAATCTTCATTGCTTTTTTAGCCATAAGTTTGTCCCCTTTTGCGTACTTCTTTACCAAGTATGCAGTTAGTCTTCCGTTTTTAGATGATTACTGGGCTGTATATGATTTTACATGGATGGCTGAAAAAAAATACCGAACAAAAGGTAACATAATACCTGACTATCTTTTTGCTTCAAATTTAGAGCATATTATTGCATACACCAAGGCTTCCTCCGTAGTTCTGTATTTTTTTCTCAGAGAAAAATTTAGTTTGATATACATGATGATTATTGGTAATGCGTCTTGGTTTGCAAGTATATCAATAATGGCTTACGTATTTAAGAGACGTACAGGAGTATCATGGATTTGGCTTTCTTTTTTTTCCTTAATTGGTATTTCTTTACAGTTCTACGAAAACTATTTTTGGGGAATGGCTTCCCACCAAAACTTTTCGGTTATTCTCTTTTCAATATTTTCCTTTTATTGCTTATTCTTCATAAAAAAAGAAGGACTAAGTTTTTTTCTGGCCTTATTTTTTGCAAGTTCGGCCTATCTCACGAGTAGTACAGGCGTAATGGTATTCTATACGGGAACAATTATGCTATTTATACAAAAAAAGTATTTCAGTGGAAGTATTTGGCTCTCTTTGTCTTTGATTTGTACGATTGTCTTATCACAAATATCAAGGACTGACAATAGTCTCATGCTTGAAATTGATAAAATTTTAAATACTCTAAGGTTTATTGGAGGAATTGCACATTTTGAAGGAGATAGTACACCTACACTAATATTAGGGGCATTATTGACCATGGGGTTTCTTTACTACATCATCAAATCTGATATTTTAAAAGGTGGAAAATTAGATAACACCGAACTATTCTTTTTTGCAATAATGCTATTTGTAATGCTTGTAGCAGTCGTTGCGGGACATAAACGCCTTGATGTTCTCATTAGTCGCTATAAAATTTATTCTGCTCTTATAATTCTCTCTTTTATTCCGCTTATATATCTGAAGTTTTTTCAACCCCAACATTACGCAAAACCTTTGTTTTTGGCAATTACTTTACCTTTGGCCTTTGTCTATAACATACTTTCAACTTGGGTGTATTCGTATGATATTAAAAAATACTACGAGTATTTGATGGCTGATACTTATAATTGGTACGTAAACGATAAAATCACAGCTCAGTTTCAGTCGTTTTGTGATAATGATTATTACAAAACTTTGATGAAAGACCTAAAAGTGCAAGTACCCACAAATGATAATGTTGATTTCTTGATTAAAAACTTAGAGAATACAACAAAGTCAGTGAAAGGGATAGCAATTGATACATCTTATAAAGTAGAGAATACTGTTGTTGGCTGTTCAATGAGAAAACTAAATGTTTCTTCAGTCTTACCAGATAATGTTTCTTCAGCAGATGATTACTATTTAGTTTTATCATCCGACACAAAGAATTTTATTTTTTCATTTTTCCCCAAACGAAATAGCCTATTAAAAAGCATAAAAATACAAAGCAATTTTAGCCAAACTTTGACTCAAACCGTACATTTACAGTATTTGCCTACGGGGAATTATGAATTGAGTATCATTCGCTTTGGAGACCAAAAACCTTTGAGGTACAATAATCAAAAATCAATTTTGATTAAAATTTAAGTAAAAAAGCGTGAAGAAATCATTTCTTCACGCTTTTTTCTTAGCTAAATCGGCCTTTTATTTCTTATCTCCACTTGTCTGAGTTCCTGCTGGTTTGTTTTTCAATGCTTCTTGCATTGGGTTAGAAGCAGCACCACCACGACCAGTTTGTTTAAATGCCTGAAAACGAGTTGGTTGCTCTGGTTCTTTCGGGAACGTATTATCGGAAGTATCAATGTCTGGAATTTCGTGATAAGGGTCAAGTTTAAATTTGGCTACTTTTTTAGTCGTCACCAAAGTTTTCTTTACTTCTTTATCATTCAAACGCCAAATTTCGGCTGGAATACGTACATCTTCTGTGGTTCCGTCTTCAAATTCCATTCTGATAATAATTGGCATTATAAGACCGCCTTTATTTTTCACGTTTACCACATAAAAGTTTTTACCTGCTTCGATGAGTTTTCTGTCGTCTTCGCCCAAAGTTGATAAATACTGCTCATATTTCTTTTTGTCAACATCGGTCACAGCATATCTATCATACGAATTATAGAAATCTTTCATTGTAGAATCTGCTTCAACAACCGTTTCTTTAATATCCGTTTTGTTTCTGATATTACTCAAAGTCTGTGCTTTTGCATCTGCCTCGGCTTTAGCGGCTGCTTTTAGTTTTGTTGGGTCTTGACTGTCAACACTATACCATTCCACATTGGCAATGGCTTGGTCAGCAGGCTCAACACCGTAGAACCAACCTTTCCAAAACCAATCCAAATCAACACCCGAGGCATCTTCCATCGTGCGGAAGAAATCGGCTGGTGTTGGGTGCTTAAATGCCCAACGACGCGAATATTCTTTGAAAGCATAGTCGAATAACTCACGACCCATGATTGTTTCACGCAAAATATTCAAGCCAGTTGCTGGTTTTGAATAAGCATTTGGCCCGAATGTTCCTGGTAAAATATTATCAGAACTACTCATAATTGAGTTTTGTTTATTCTGGTCAATTTTCATGTAGCCCGTAATATATTGAGGTTCAATGCCAGTTGCAGGGAAATTTCTATCCCATTCCAAACAAGATAATCCTTCCAAGAAAGAGTTTAAACCTTCATCCATCCAAGACCACTGACGCTCGTCAGAATTTACAATCATCGGGAAGAAATTATGTCCTACTTCGTGAATAACCACCAAAATCAAGAAATTTTTTGTGCCTTCCGAATACGTTCCATCAGCTTCTGGTCTTGCACCGTTAAAACTCATCATTGGGTATTCCATGCCGCCAACCGAACCGTGTACCGAGTAAGCAACAGGGTAGGGATAAGCAACACTACGTTTTGAGTAGCTCGTAAGCGTGTGTGCGACAACTCTCGTAGAATATTGTCCCCAAAGTGGATTGGCTTCTTTTGGGTAAAGCGACATCGCCCAAACTTTTTTACCTTCTACATCAACTTGCATGGCATCCCAGATAAATTTACGAGAAGCCGCAAAAGCGAAGTCACGCACATTTTTAGCAGCATAAATCCAAGTTTTTTTGCCAGTTGGCTTACCTTTTTCGGCAGCCTCAGCATCTTCTTGTGTTACGATTGCAATGGGAGTTTTAGTATTTTTTGCTTGTTCCCAACGCTTAATTTGCGTAGCTGTCAATACATCTTTTGTATTTTGAAGTTCGCCAGTTGCACCAACAACCATGTCGTTTGGAACAGTCAGAGCTACTTTATAGTCACCAAATGGCAAAGTAAATTCACCTTGACCTAAAAATTGCTTGTGTTGCCAGCCGTTTACATCATCATAAACCGCCATGCGTGGAAACCACTGAGCAATTTCATACAAGACATTTCCATCTTTCGGGAAAAGTTCATAACCACTTCTCGCTCCACTTCCTTTCAAATCTACGATATTAAATTTCCAATCAACTTGTAGCGTAAACGACATACCTTTAGCCAAAGGCGTTGGTAAATCTATCCGCATCATTGTTTCATTGATGGTATATTTCAAATCTTTTCCAAGAGCATCTTTTACGGCTGAAATCTTATAGCCGTAATCTTTGGCATTTGCTCCTGTCATACTACCAAGTGTATTAAAACTTGCTCCATTGGCTGGATTAATGGCAGATTGACCAATATTTGAACCCATCGAACCTTTTGCAAAGAGATTTTGGTCGAGTTGAAGCCACAAATATCTTAATTCTTCGGGGGCATTATTGGTATAAGTAATTTTTTCAGTTGCCGAAATCGACTGTTTTGAATCGTCCAGTTCAGCCTTGATATCGTAGTCGGCTTTTTGTTGCCAATAGTCTCTTCCAGGGCTTCCTGCTGCCGTGCGGAAAGTGTTTGGCGTAGGCAATGCGGCTCCCATTTGCTCGAATCGGGTATTGGAATTGTATTCGGTAGTGGCCGCAGGACGTTGGGCTTGAACCACCAAACTACAACTAAGGGAAATTAGGGTAAAGATGGATAGTCTTTTCATATAAAATAGATGAAGTTTGATTTTATGCGAAGATAGAAAGAAAAAATTATTTTTGATGAAGCATAAAGAAAAAGCTACTCGAAAAACAAGTTTCTGAGTAGCTTTTGGAATGAATATAGGCCAATATTATGCCTCAACTTCAATAACATTGATTTTTTGGATTTTATCTCCTTGACGAATCGCATCAACGATGTCGAGTCCTTCAACAACTTTACCGAAACAAGTATGATTACGGTCTAGGTGTTGTGTATTTGAGCGATTATGGCAGATGAAAAACTGAGAACCACCAGTGTTACGTCCACGGTGAGCCATTGAAAGAACGCCTTTGTCGTGGTATTGATTATTTCCAGTCAATTCACAAGGGATTGTATATCCTGGGCCACCACCACCTGTACCATCAGGGTCGCCACCTTGAACCATAAAGTTTGGAATCACACGGTGGAAAATCAAACCGTCGTAGAAACCTTTTTTTGCTAAAGTAACAAAGTTATTTACTGCAATCGGAGCATCTTGCTCATAGAATTCGATTGTCATTGTACCTCTGTCGGTAATCATTTCTGCTTTTAACATACTTTTTTTGAATTTGGTAATTTGTATTTTTTGAAATAAATAAAATTCTGTTTAATAAATTTTCTGTGTCGGGCGTATGCTATACGCCCCTACGATTAGATTATTGTTATCCACCAATTGTCGTCATTGATTCTGAAACTACACTTGTACGACGATTTTCAGCCTCAAAACCATCTTTTGCTCGATTTTGTAGGGCATCATAAATGTGTTGTTTGATTTCTTCATCTGATAATTTCTGACGCATGAAATCTCTTACGTTGAAAACACCATCATCGTATAAACAAGTTCGGAAACCGCCCGTAGGCGTTACACGAATACGATTGCAAGTGCCGCAAAAAGTTCGACTGAATGCTGCAATTACGCCGACTGTTCCTTTAAAATTTGGAATATGGTAATTATATGACGTAGAATTAGGTTCATCTTGTAATTTATACAATTCGGGGTGTGCCGAACGTATTAAATCCATGATGCGTTTATAACTCCAAAATTCCATTTGTTCGGGGCGAAGACCTTCGCCATTGAAAGGCATTTCTTCAATAAATCTCAATGAAACGTTTTGATTACGAGCTAATTCGACCATTGATAAAATATCTTCGTCGTTTTTACCCGCCATCACGACGGTATTGATTTTTACCGGAATATCGTGTTCGAGAAGTGCTTCGAGGGTTGCCCAAACTTTCGGAAATTCATCTCGTCGAGTAATTTCAAAAAATCGTTGGCGGTCGAGCGAATCAAGGCTAAGATTTACCGAACTGATACCGATTTTCTTTAATTCAGGCACTAATGGAGCTGTAAGTACGCCATTAGTGGTAATATTTATTTTGTTGATGCCTTCAATTTCTGATAATTTCCATAGAAAAGGAATAATATCTCGGCGAACAAAAGGTTCTCCACCCGTAATTCTGACCTTGCTAATGCCCATTTCGGCCAAAATTGTACAAAGTCGAATCATTTCTTCGTAGCTCAGTAAATGCGGTTTGGGCAAATATTGAATTCCTTCTTCGGGCATACAATAAAAGCATCGCAAATTACAGCGGTCAGTTACAGCCAATCGCAAGTAATTAATGGGTCTTCCGTGATTATCTATGAGCATTGAGGGACGTAAATCTTTAAAATTATGCTGCAATCATTGAGTGAACCTCAATTTTATATATACTTAATGCTTCTTGAAGTTCGGAAACGGCTCTTTCTTTCAAAAATTCATACTGTTCTTTTGACAGGCTATCATTCGTAACTGTTTTATGATAATCTATCATCTGATTGAGTTTTTCGATTTGCTTCAATACTTCTAAAACCTTCAAGTCATAGTCGGCTATGATTTCTTTTTCCATGTTTTAGCTATTATAAGTGGCAGAGCCACGTAATATTTGTAGTATTTAAAGATAATCGAATAAAAGGTGCATCGCACCGCCATTTAAAAAATTATTTATCACGGTGCGATGCACCTTTATCTGATAATTTCACTTAGTGACTACAAATATTTAGCACCTTTGGTGCTTTTTTAACTCATAATTATAACCAAGTTATTCGTATAGAAATTCAATCGCTTTATAACAGTTTGTTATAAAACAAGTAATTTGAATAAAGGTTTCATACCCACGGCATGAGGTTCTTTGTGTTTTATTATTTTCTAACGAGCGACGGCCGCCAATGTCAAATACTGTTGAGATTTTTCTTACTCAATAAAAGATGGATATAACTTCTTGATTTTCTTAAAATTCCATCAAGTAAATATACGCTCATTTCGTATAAAAAACCAAAAGAGGCACAGAATTCTCTATGCCTCTTTTGAATATTCTTTTCAAGAAAAGTTTTAAGCTACTGACTCAGCTAAAACCAAAACTTTATTTTTGGCTGCTTCAACTACGCCACCATCCACAACGAAAGTTTCCTTTTTGCCGTTGGCTTCGATAACTAAGTTTCCTTTAGCGAGTGTGCTAACGATGGGTGCGTGGTCTTTCAATATTTGAAATCCACCGTTGTTTCCTGGTAAAATTACCGAGTCAACAACACCAGCGTAAACTTTCTTATCAGGAGTAATTATTTCTAAGTTCATTTCTTTATAATTAAGAATGTAGAATGTAGAATTAAGAATGGCGGATAAATTCTACATTCTTAATTCTTAACTCTTAATTTATTTAGACGCTTCTGCGATTAATTTTTCTCCTTTTACTACTGCATCTTCGATAGTTCCTACCAAGTTGAATGCAGCTTCTGGAAGGTGGTCATAATCGCCATCCATGATTTGGTTAAAGCCTTTGATTGTATCGTTGATGTCAACCAAAACTCCTTTCAAACCTGTAAATTGCTCAGCAACGAAGAACGGTTGAGATAAGAAACGTTGTACACGTCTTGCACGTGATACAGTCAATCTATCTTCTTCTGAAAGTTCTTCCAAACCAAGAATCGCAATAATATCTTGTAATTCTTTGTAACGTTGTAAAATCAACTTCACACGTTGAGCAGTATTATAGTGAGCATCGCCCAATACGTTTGCTGACAAAATACGTGAAGATGAATCAAGAGGGTCAACCGCAGGATAGATACCTAACTCAGCAATTTTACGACTCAATACAGTTGTTGCATCAAGGTGAGTAAATGTTGTTGCAGGAGCAGGGTCAGTCAAGTCATCGGCAGGAACGTAAACGGCCTGTACTGATGTAATCGAACCACGCTTCGTTGAAGCGATACGCTCTTGCATAGTACCCATTTCAGTTGCCAATGTTGGCTGGTAACCTACCGCTGATGGCATACGACCTAAAAGGGCTGATACCTCAGAACCCGCTTGTGTAAAACGGAAGATATTATCAATAAAGAAAAGGATATCACGACCTTTACCTTCGCCATCACCATCACGGAAGTGTTCGGCAACTGTCAAACCCGAAAGGGCTACACGAGCACGTGCTCCTGGAGGCTCATTCATTTGACCGAAGATAAATGTTGCTTGTGATTCTTTCAAAGCTTCTCTATCTACTACGCTCAAATCCCAGCCTCCTTCTTCCATTGAATGTTTGAATTTGTCACCGTATTTTACGATACCAGACTCAATCATCTCACGGAGTAGGTCATTACCCTCACGAGTACGCTCACCTACACCCGCAAATACTGAAAGACCAGCATAAGCTTTGGCAATATTATTAATCAACTCTTGAATCAATACGGTTTTACCTACACCCGCACCACCGAACAAACCAATTTTACCACCTTTTACGTAAGGAGCAAGTAGGTCAATTACTTTGATACCAGTGAAAAGTACTTCGGTAGCAGTTGCTAAGTCTTCAAATTTAGGAGCGGCACGGTGAATAGACATACCTTTTGTCTTTACCTCGCCCAAACCATCAATTGCGTCGCCAACAACGTTGAACAAACGACCTTTGATTTCTTCGCCAGTTGGCATCATGATGGGCGTACCCAAGTGAAGAACTTCCATTCCACGTTGTAAACCTTCAGTTCCTTCCATTGCAATGGCACGAACTCGGTCTTCACCAAGGTGTTGTTGAACTTCAAGAATTACTTTCTGACCGTTTGCCTTAAATACTGACAACGCATCGAGAATTGGAGGAATTTGAGAGTTTTCACCTTCAAAACTTACGTCCACTACTGGTCCGATAATCTGTGAGATTTTACCGATATTTGCCATTTATTGAGAATTTTAAATTAAAATCTGAAACGTTGATTTTAGTGTACTCGCATTTCAGCGTGCAAAATTAGATAATCAAGTTCTGAAAAGCAAAACTTGTGACATAGTTTTTGTATTTTTTTTAGAGAAAAGTTCTTTTTCTGCCTTATTTGTTGGAGTAAAAGAGGAAAATGAGTTTAGTTGCAGACTTTGTAGGTAGCTGATGCGTCTTTTTACCAGTCAGGTTTAACTTGATTGAGATTGTTTAGGCCGATGGGTTGGTTTTTTTAAACAAAACAATTGATGCTGTGCAACTCTCAATCAGGGATTTGTATTTTATACATTCCAAACTTGTTTTTTACTTATTTGTCGTCTATTTTTATAATACAAAATTTAATAACCATGACACAGATTGTTTTTGAAATTGATAATGACAAAAATATTCGACTTTTTTTAGATTGGGCAGAAAGACTAAATATAAGGTTTAGAACAAGTTTTTCACAAATTAGGAAAGCTAAAAAAGTCAATGATTTAACCTCAAATGAATTACATAATATTGTTCAAAATGGAAAAGGGTTGGCTTTTTTGGAAGATGAAGCAGAGAATATATATACTGATGACAACCTTAAAGTTAAATTCTAACGTTAATGGTAAAAGGTACTATTGTTCTAACTATTTTTCCGTTTACTAATCTTTCTTCAACAAAACGTCGCCCTTCATAGGTAGTTTCAGCCAAAGAATCTTTGCAAGGTGTTGTAATTGTTGCATTTATTTCTTCGGTTGTTCCTCACAAATTGATGTCAGTAGTCGTATCACTCAAATTCTTCGCAAGGGTATCTTTATAAACAACTGCATAAGTCACGGTATCGCCATCGGGGTCTTTGCTTTTTGTCCATTTGTTTGTATAATATTTTTTCCATTATCGGCAAGTGTTGCCGTAACGGTAAAAGCATTTGGTGGAGAATTGAGTTTAACAACTTCTTTTATCTTACAAGAAAAACAAACACTCAAAATAAATAAAGCAGCAAGAAAACGTAGATAATTCATAAAATCAGCAGGTGTTTTGTGTGAAAACAATAAAAATCTCGTAAATATAAACACTTTGTTTATTTCTTGAAAATCTCAAATTCAAACACTTTGTCGGCTTGCTTACCTTTGTGTATGTAGAAAAAGCCTAAATTGCAGTCGAAATATAATTTTAATGAAAATAATCGTCATCATTCCTGCTTTCAACGAAGCAAAATCTATTGATAAAGTAATTGCCGAAATTCCACAAGATATTGTTGATGAGGTAGTTGTGGTAAATAATAATTCGAGCGATGAAACCTCAAAAGTGGCACAACGAGCAGGAGCAACGGTTTTAGATGAACTCCGCCAAGGCTATGGTTTTGCGTGTTTGAAGGGAATTGAGTACGCAAAAAAACAAAAGCCCGATATTGTGGTTTTCTTAGATGCCGATTACTCCGATTATCCAGAAGAAATGCGAGAATTGATAAAACCCATTACTGAGCAAAACTACGACATGGTGATTGGTTCACGAGCCTTAGGCGAGCGTCAGGCTGGGTCAATGACTATTCCGCAAATTTTTGGTAATTGGTTGGCTACCAATTTAATGCGTTTGTTTTATGGTGTGCGTTATACCGACTTAGGGCCTTTTCGAGCAATTAAGTTTGAATCGCTTTTGGCACTCAATATGCAAGATACTACCTATGGCTGGACAGTAGAAATGCAGCTAAAAGCCGCCAAAATGAAAATGAAAACTACCGAAATGGCCGTCAATTACCGCCGTAGGGTTGGAAAATCAAAAATTTCGGGAACTGTGAAAGGAACCGTTTTGGCTGGGTATAAGATTATTACTACTATTTTTAAATATTTGTAAAAGTCAATGGAGCTATTTATTCTTGTCATTTATGCCATTCCGTTGGTTTTTATTTTTTCTTATAGCTTAGTGCAGTTGAGTCTGATTATTAATTATTTAGGCGGTCTGCAGTTGGCAGTCGGCGGTCGGCAGTCGGCGGTTGGCGGTTGGCAGTTGGCACTTGGTGAGGCATATCCTTTCGTAACAATTCAGCTTCCTATTTATAACGAGCTTTATGTAGTTGAGCGGTTGATTGATGCCGTGGCGGCTTTTGATTATCCAAAAGACCGTTTTGAGATACAAGTTTTAGACGATTCGACTGACGAAACGGTGGAGATTATTTCCTCGAAATTAAAAGAAATACAATCATTAGGCATTGATATTCAGCATATTAGACGCACAGATAGAAAAGGATTTAAAGCTGGAGCTTTGGCTTATGGAATGAAGATTTGCAAAGGTGAGTTTATCGCTATTTTTGATGCTGATTTTGTTCCGCCAAAAGATTTTCTACAAAAAACAATTCCTCATTTTGCAGAACCGAATGTTGGCGTAGTGCAAACTCGCTGGCAACACCTCAACGAAAACTATTCTTTGCTGACTCAGCTTCAAGCTTTTGGCTTAGATGCTCATTTTACGATTGAACAAGGCGGCCGAAATGCTAAAAATCACTTCATAAACTTTAATGGAACAGCAGGAATTTGGCGAAAAAGTACAATTGAAGAGGCAGGAGGCTGGGAAGCCGATACACTTACCGAAGATTTAGATTTGAGTTATCGGGCTCAAATGCGAGATTGGAAATTTGTTTATTTAGAAAATGTTGGCTGTCCCGCCGAACTGCCCGTGACTATGAGTGCGGTCAAATCTCAGCAATATCGCTGGACAAAAGGTGCGGCCGAATGTGTCGTGAAAAATCTGCGTAAGTTATTGTCTGATAGTCATTTAAGTATTTCTACGAGACTACACGGTTTTTATCATTTAATGAATAGTGCGGTTTTTGTGGCGGTATTTTTCTTGTCGATTTTGAGTTTGCCTGTCATGCTTATTACCTCAAGTTCCGACAGATTTGATGTATTTTTTCGATATACGGCCTTATTTCAAGTCAGTTGGGTGATTTTGGGTTGTTTTTATTGGATTTCTTTCCAAAAAACTGGACTTGGTTTTTTTGAATTTGTAAAACGATTTGTGCTGTTTTTATTATTTATGATGGGGCTTTCGTTTCATAATTCCATAGCCGTAGTCGAAGGATGGCTAGGTAGAAAAACACCTTTCGTTCGTACACCAAAGTTCAATGTAAATAATCAATCAGATTCGTGGCAAGGAAACAAGTATTTGACCAAAAACCTTGGTAAAAGTACATGGATTGAACTTTTGTTGATGCTTTATTTTATTGTGGTTTTGGCTATCGAAATATATCTAGGCAACTTCGGTTTAATACCTTTTCATTTGATGCTGATTGTGGGGTATGGAAGTGTTTTGTTCTATACTTTTAAGCAAGCAAGTTAGTCATTAGATTCTCCTTTACCACGGAGGCACAGATTTAAAGATTAGCACGGAATTGATTTTGTGAAAATCCGTGTACTCCGTGTCTCCGTGGTTATATTTTTTCTCAAAAATCAACTTTAAAATTCAAAATTGGTACGATTGGAAGGGCGTAATTATAATAAATCTGTTTAGTTGTGTTGTTATAGCGTTGTTGGATTTCGTTTTTTCGGTTCGTAACATTCTGTAAATCAGCACTTAGGGTCCATGTAGCACCCATTTTGTTAATTTTGTAAGCAATTCCTAAATCAATTCTCCAATAATCGGGAAGGCGAGGTATGTATGCTTGCGTAACGTCGGTAATTGTAGTGTTTTTTTTGATTGATTCTGCCAAATTTATTGGAATGTATCGATTCCCACCTCGCCACATTAATCGGCTATTTATCACAAAAAAGTGTTGCTTTTGCTTGCCCAGCGGTAATTCCTTTCCTGCCAAAGCATTTCCAGCATACGTATTATTAAAAACCGTATTTCGCCACTGATTGTCTCTTGCTTTAAACTTCGAATCAAATAATGAGCCTGTGAGCAAAAAATAATATCCTTTGGCAAAATAACGCTCTAAAGTTAGCTCCAAACCTCGATTTCCCCCTAAACCATCATTTGTAAGCACTGTCGTGGTCAGACCCGATGAAGAATTAAGCATCGAAAAGAAGTTTTTGCGGTTCGAATCAACAGGCACTTCAAATAATTTCTGATAATAACCTTCGATTTTCAGGCGTGTATTTTCTCCCAAACTTCGGTCGAAGCTAATCACATAATGAGCGGCACGAGTCATACCCAAATTGCGATTGGGTTGCACAAAGGTTTCTCCAGTTTTACGGCGTTTGTAGAGATATAAAGAAATTGGTTCAAGCCGACTATGAAGGCCAAAACCCGCACTCAGCGATTGTTTTTCGTCAATCTGATAACGCAAGCCAAAACGTGGCTCTATGGTTTGATTATCATTCAATAAAAATCTATTGAAATGTACGCCGCCTGTAAAACTCAGTTTTTGAGAAAGATTAAATTTTGCTTGACTATATATTTGAATAAAATGCGTGGCATCATTTTCGGTGAGGTAATTTACCAAAGCATTTCGGGTATTATCTCGGCGGTCTTCATTTAATATGTAGCCTAATCGACTGATGATTAGACCTGTACGAATTGTGCCTCGAGAGTTTATCTTATAATTATAGAGTGTCGAAAAACGAAAATTATTATAAGCGTAAAGACGCTGATTGTTGGTTACCCAAGTTTTATTATTGATAAAATTCTCTTGAAATGACTTATTCGATTCGTTTGAAGTCGATAAAACAGAATAAAAATATCCTTTACTACCCGTTGAAATCTTATGATTTAGGCCACTCACACCCATTTGGTTGCGTTCGTTTGCTCTGAAAGTTGTGCCATTATCGTCCGAAAAATTTAAGCCACCAACACCCCAAAGCGAAAATGTTCCTGCCTTTTTTGTGGGTAGGTTTAGAGTAAAATTCATATCTCGGTAAGCAGGTTTAAATCCACCTGTTTCGATGGCAAGCAGTCCCGATTTGAGTAAAAGTTCGAGTGTAGAATAGCGAAAATTGAATCGATAAGAAGCACCATTTTTAGAAAGTGGCCCTTCGGCAGCCGCTTCTAAACCAATGACGCTTAATTGACCCATAAATTCATGTTTTTGGTCGTTTCCTCTTCGTAGTTTTAAATCAAAAACGCCTGAAGTAGCATTGCCATATTCGGCAGGAAAAGCTCCCGTCAAGAAATCAGAATTTGCCAAACTTCCACTATTTATCATGCTAATAATACCACTCGTTGAGCCTTGTCCATCGCCAAAATGGTTGGGGTTTGGTATTTCTACGCCTTCCAAACGCCAAAGTAAACCTTTGGGTGAGTTTCCTCGAATGACGATTTCGTTATTTTGGTCATTGCCAGCCGATGTTACACCCGCAAACGCCATAGCCATACGTGCGGGGTCTGCGTATCCGCCTGCGTAGCGGTTGCTTTCTTGCACCGTAAATTGCCTACCACTTACCATGGCGAGTTCGTTCAAGGTTTTTTCTTTGCTTTGTTCGGCCTTTACGACAACTTCTTTCAAAAATTGTGGACTTTCGGTCATTTCTATGGTCAGAATCAACTCTTTTCCGCTACCAATTTCGAGCGTTGGTAAAGTGCGTTTATCGTAGCCAATCATTGAAAATGTAAGCGAATATCGTCCGATGGGTAGCTTTTCAAAGCGAAAATTACCTTCATTGTCAGTAATTATGCCTTTGTTTGATGGCGAGATGAGAATCGAAACTCCAGGGAGTGCTTGTTGGGTTTCTTTGTCTAAAACTTTTCCTCGAAGATTTTGGGTAGGGGTTTGGGCAGTTGCAAAATTGAAACAAGCAATAAAAAATATAATAAGGTATAGGTTTTTCATCAAAATTTCAATTTTCAACAAGGTTTTTTGGATTTCAAAGATAGTATATTGCATTGGAATTTAAAATAATTACATCAAAAGTTCCAATATGTGGAACTTTTGCTATCTTTACTTCATTATGAGAATTATAGCGAGAAATACACTGAAAGAATTTTGGGAAAAATACCCAGATTCTAGAGTGGGCTTACTTACTTGGTATGACAAAATGAGCAAGACCAACTATGATAATCCACAAAGCGTAATTGTAGATTTCAAAGATGCAGACTATGTTGGTAACGAAAGAATTGTTTTTAACATTGCCCGTAACAAATTCCGTCTGATAGCTTCATTCAATTATCAATTTAATGCTTGTTGGATAAAGTTTGTAGGTACTCATAAAGAATATGACAAAGTTGATGCTAAAACAGTTGAATTTTATTAAGAATCAGGGAAATGGAAAATTTTGAAATAAAAACTATCAAAACAGAAGAGGAGCATAAAATGGCCTTAGCAAAACTTAATGAGGTTTGGGGGGCGAAACCAAATACTAAAGCTGGTGATATATTAGAATTGCTTCTGTTGGTAATAGAAGATTATGAAACGAAGCATCACCTTATGCCCACTCTTGACCCAATAGAGGCAATAAAATATAAAATGGAAGAAAATGACCTAAGCCAAAAAGATTTGGTGAAGTATTTTGGTACAAAGTCGAGGGTGTCAGAAGTGCTAAACAATAAGAAACCTTTAACCCTAAAGATGATAAAGAGTTTGTATAAGAATTTGGGTATTCCTGCTGAAATTTTGCTGGCATAATAATAGTCATGGTATAGCTATAAATCGCTACAAGCCATACCATGAATAAACTTTTACTCTTCCCAAGCCCAATCAATGCGGTGTTTCATGTCTTTGATTGACATCCCGTTGGCTTTGAAATAGCTTCTGATTTCGTCAACTTTATCGTATTGTTGGGCGGCTTTGTATTCTCGGTAAAGATTCAACATGCCGTTCAGAACAGCATCTGAGTTTCCGGCTTTTTCTTCTTTCAAACCTAAAATCCCTTCAATGAAAAGTACAAATTTGTCTTTTAGCTCATTGAAAGTTTCTTCACCGATTGCGGCTGATTGCAATTGGTTCATGTAAATCATGTTTACATATTTAAGCAAATTGAATAATTGAGCAATTGCTACGGCTGTATTCAAATCATCGTTCATGGCATCGTAAAATGCTGCGATTGATTTTTCGATATCTTGTTTTTTCTTTTCGTCAGTGGCAACTTCGGCTGGCTCGAAAGTAATCGTTTTTGCTATTCTGAGGCCATTTGTAAGGCGGCGAAATCCTTTTTGTGCCGCTTTTAGTGCATCGTTCGAGAAATCAAGCGTACTTCTATATTGTGATTGCAACATGAAGAAACGTACTGTCATTGGGCTGTAGGCTTGCTCAAGCAAAGGGTGGCTTCCTGCAAAAAGTTCGGCAGGAAGAAATGAATTTCCTAAAGACTTTGACATCTTTTGTCCATTTACAGTAAGCATATTCGAATGCATCCAATATTTTACTGGTTCTTTGCCCGTGATACCTATACCTTGTGCAATTTCACATTCATGGTGCGGAAATTTTAAGTCCATTCCACCTCCGTGAATATCAAAAGTTGCTCCTAAATACTTGCTACTCATGCAAGTACACTCCAAGTGCCAACCTGGGAAACCCATTCCCCACGGACTTAGCCATTGCATGATATGTTCTGGATTGGCTTTTTTCCAAATTGCAAAATCGAGTGGATTACGTTTTTCAGCTTGACCGTCCAACTCACGAGTTTCGTTCAAAAGGTCATCTAAAATTCTGCCCGAAAGTTTGCCGTATTCATGTCCGCCTTCATTGTATTTATTAATATCAAAATAAACCGAACCGTTTGATTCGTAAGCTAAACCTTTTTCTATCAAGGTTTTAACAGCCTCAATTTGTTCGATTAAGTGCCCTGTTGCTGTTGGTTCGATGCTTGGCGGCAAGAAATTGAATTGCTCCAAAACTGTGTGAAAATCGTTGGTATAGCGTTGTACGATTTCCATTGGTTCGAGCTTTTCAAGCTTTGCCATTTTGCCGATTTTATCTTCTCCTTCGTCGCCGTCGCCAACTAAGTGACCTACATCAGTGATATTGCGTACATAACGCACCTTATAACCAATGTGTGTGAGATATCGATATAGCACATCGAAAGTCATAAACGTGCGTACATTGCCCAAGTGAACATTATTGTAAACCGTGGGTCCACAAACGTACATACCTACGTGTTTGGGTGTGATGGACTGAAATTCTTCTTTTTGACGGGAAAGTGTATTATAAATTTTCAGATTTTGCATAAAGGTTTAATGAGTGAATGAGTGCCGCAATGGATATTGAATATTTGAATGAAATAGTTTCATCAGTGATTCTGTCAAAACTTTTTGTATTTAGGAAAATATAGGATTAGCTATTGTTTTGGAACAGTTAGCAGAGTAATTCGATTACTGGCAACAACATCGAAAAGCAGACGTGTAAAACATTTACTAGGGCGTTTTTTGCAAAATTACGGAACATAAACCAAAACATAGCAGAATTTATAGGATTTTTAGATTAGTTAAGTTATCATTTGATTTTTTGCGATTAAAAACCTTTCTTTAAGGATATTTATCTAACACTAAAACCTTGCCATGTCATCTAACCTTGAACCTTCTAACGAACAAAAACTTCAAAAAAGTCTTACACCAACCCTGTTATGGGGCTTAGGAGTCGGATATGTTATTTCAGGAATGTATTTCGGGTGGAATCTTGGCCTTGAAAAAGGCGGTACACTAGGAATGGCTATCGCAACTTTCTTTGTTATTATTCTATACCTTACATTTTCGTTGAGTTATGCCGAATTGGCTTGTGCAATTCCGAAGGCAGGTGGTGCTTTTGATTATGCTAATAGAGCTTTGGGGAAAAAGTGGGGGTTTTTGGCAGGAATGGCTCAAAATATTGAATTTTTGTTTGCTCCGCCCGCCATTGCGGTTGGAATTGGGGCTTATTTTAATGCAGTTTTTCCGCAACTTTCTATCTTAGGAGTTGCCATTGGAGCCTATTTTGTTTTTACTTTACTCAATATTCTCGGCACAAAAATTGCCTCTGCTTTTGAGTTGGTTATCACGGTTTTGGCGGTTTTGGGC
Source organism: Cytophagaceae bacterium (assembly GCA_027486845.1). GTDB lineage: Bacteria > Bacteroidota > Bacteroidia > Cytophagales > Spirosomataceae > Emticicia. Next base: position 29,394 of record JAIXOL010000033.1, on the reverse strand, counting down.
TTGATAACCTTTTGGTATTTTACTTTTCCAAAATTTGAAACAAAAAACTTATTAATAAATAACTTACCTAACGGTTGGAGTGGAGCTTTTGCGGCTTTACCTTTTGCGATTTGGTTCTTTCTGGGAATAGAAGGTTTGGCAAATGTGGCCGAAGAATCGAATAATCCACAGAAAGACATTACTTGGGGATTTGGCTCAGCGATGGCTACTTTGGTTGTTTTATGCGTGCTAACTTTTATAACCGCAGTCGGAATAAACGGTTGGGAATCAATTGTATATAAAACAGATGGAAGCGTGACTGACTCACCTTTGCCGATGGCGATGAGTAAAATTATGAGCGATACTAGCGGAGTTTATCAGCTAATTGTAGGTATTGGGACTTGCGGACTCATTGCGTCGTTTCATGGTTTAGTTTTGGCAGCTGGGCGTGCAACTTTTGAGTTTGGTAGGGTAGGGAATGCTCCCAAATTTATGGGGAATGTTCACCCGAAATTTAAAACTCCAGCGACTGCTTTGCTCATAAATATGGTTTTTGGAATTGTAGCACTTTTGAGCAATTCAACGGCCGATATTATTATTCTTTCAGCTTTTGGGGCTTTGGTAATGTATATATTTTCGATGGTTTCGTTATTGGTTTTACGTCAAAAAGAACCGAATCTTAAACGTCCTTTTCTTGTGCCATTTTATCCAGTTTCGCCAATTATTGCTTTAGTCATTGCTTCGGTGGCTTTGATTGCTATGATCATTTATAACTTTAACTTATCATTAGTATTCTTCGGAATATTGGTTGGAAGCTTTATAGTTGCAAATATGCTTAAATCGGATTGGAAATAATCAGTTTTAAGCTAACAAACCTTAATCTCATTTCCATATTTGACCTAACGCCAAAAAATCATGAACGCTAAAGATATTTTACTTCATTTAAGGCTTCCATTTTCGCTTTTTTTGATGCCCGTTTATTGGTTTGCCATCAGCCAAACTCCAAATCTTGATAAGCCTCAAGCGGTTTGGATATTTGTTATTTTACATCTACTCATTTATCCTGCAAGCAATGCCTATAATAGTTATTTCGATAAGGATGAAGGCAGTATTGGCGGACTCGAAAAGCCTCCCGCTGTTGATAAAAAACTTTTTTGGGTTTCTTGGGCGATGGATATAGTAGCAGTAATTATTAGCCTTGTCGTGTTGGATTGGATTTTTGCCTTAATGATTTTTGTTTATGGCTTAGTTTCGAAAGCATATAGTAATGACACAATTCGACTAAAAAAATACCCTATTCTGAGTTGGTTAGTTGTGGGGTTCTTTCAAGGAGCTTTTACTTATTGCACGATAATAATGGCTTTTGAAAAAAGTTTTGAAAGCATAAAGCCACAAATTTTACCAGCTTTAATAAGTACTTTAATGCTTTGGGCAGTTTATCCGATGTCGCAGATTTATCAGCATGAAGAAGATGCCAAGCGAGGAGATACCACAATGAGTATTTTGTTGGGAACCACAGGTACTTTTATATTTACAGCAATTGTATTTTCATTTGCCTTTGCAGGTTTTTTCTATTATTTCAACCAAACAGACTTCATTACTTTACTGATTTTCAATTTTCCTACACTCGTTTTTTTCGGATGGTGGTTTCTAAAAACCATAAACGACAAAAAACAAGCAAATTTTAAAAATACGATGTGGCTAAATTTGCTCGCATCAGTTTGCTTAAATAGTTTCTATATTTGGTTATGTGTGAAATAAAAACCGTAGGCTTTAAGTATTGATATACAATTGTTTTTAAATTAAATCTGTTTAATAGATTGATTATCAGACTAGTAAGCTGTGTCACCTCAGCGGCGAACCGTTTATTTTACTTAATCCTTTTTTATCTAATAATCTTGAAAATTCTGTCAAAAAATGAAAAAAGGCTGTCAGCATAGCATACAACCTTTTTGAACCTTCCTCTTTTTTAACCAAAAACTATGAAGATGGTCGAAACCATCAAAATAATATTATTAGAAAGAATAAGCGTACATGTACAATTTATCCTTTAATTCTTTTCTTGCAATGTGTATTCTATTTTTAACTGTACCAATTGGAATACTCAATTTTTGAGCAATTTCGTGGTATTTAAAACCTTTAAAGTGCATCATAAACGGTTGACGATATGCTTCATCAAGTGTTTCTACAGCATTATTGATATCTTCCATCGCAAACGATGAGTAAGCATCATTATCAACTAAACTTTCAGTGCTATTGATATAATGAAGGTTATCGGTTGTATCAATAAAAGTATTCTTTCTTACCATGCGTTGATAGTTCGTGATGAACGTATTTTTCATAATGGTATAAAGCCATGCCTTCAGATTTGTACCGTCTGCATATTTTTCACGATTCAAGAATGCTTTCATAAGCGTATCTTGTAGTAAATCATTGGCATCTTCATGGTCTTTTGTGAGTCTCATGGCAAAAGGCCTCAATGATTTTGATGTTTTAGATATGGCATGATTGAATTCTATAGCAGTCATAGTCTGATTGATTATTGTTTAAGCAAAGTTAATAAAAGTTAAACAAAAAATGCAAGTATTTTTTAAATTATATTTTGTATTTCATTTAAATAATTTAATAAAACATTAAAAACCTTTCATATAGTGTCTTTTTATAAAGAATATGCCTTTATTTTGATGAAATAATTTATATATTTTGTTTAATGATAAGTATATAATAGTAAACAAACTATCAACAATTAAATATTTTGTTTAGATAACTATAAACAAAAGATAAACAAGAATGGATTTTGTGAAAGCTGTTTTTTTTATACTTTTGAAGAAACAAACTTCTATTCAACAAGCATTATGTTAAAACTCGGATTTGTAAGTGCGATTCTAGCCGATTTTGGCTTTGAACACGTAGTAGATTTTGCATCAAAACACGGTTTTTCGTGTCTCGAAATGATGTGTTGGCCAACCGAAGGCGGTGATAATCGCCGATATGCGGGCGTTACCCATATTAATGTTGATCAATTGGATGCTCAACAAGTAAAATACATTCAATCATATCTTCACGAAAAAAGCATTGATATTTCGGGCTTGGGGTATTACCCAAATCCATTGGATGCTGATAAAAAGAAGTCGGAATTTTATATTGAGCATATCAAGAAAGTAATTAGAGCTTGTAATACGCTCAATATTCCAGTCATGAATACCTTTATTGGGCGTGACCCAAAGAAGAATATTGAAGATAATCTAAAGATATTCAAGAAATTGTGGAAGCCAATCATCGAAACCGCTGAGCAAGAAGGTGTAAAGATTGGTATTGAAAACTGCCCAATGTTTTTTACGAATGATGAATGGCCAGGAGGAAAAAACTTAGCAATCAGCCCAGCCGTTTGGGATAGAATGTTTGAAACATTCAAAACGCCACTTTTCGGGCTCAACTATGACCCATCTCACATGATTTTTCAGATGATGGATGAAATCAAACCGATTTATCAATATAAAGACCGTTTGCATCATATTCATTTAAAAGACGTGAAGGTTTACCACGATAAATTGGATAGAGTCGGAATTTTTGCTAATCCGCTTGAATATCATTCACCAAAACTCGTAGGTTTGGGTGATGTTCGTTGGGGGAAATTCTTTGCCGCACTCACCGATGTACGTTATCGTGGCCCCGTTGTAATTGAAGTAGAGGACAAAGCCTACGAAGGTAGCCCCGATGATATCACAAAGGCGATTTTGCAAAGCAGAAATTATATTCGCCAGTATTTGCCATAAATTAAGTGATTCGTAGAGACGTGGCATTGCCACGTCTAATCGTTTAATCAAGAATTATTTAATAATGTTTTGATATAAGCAGTTGGTTATATTTAATCTTTAAATTTGTTTTTCATAAAAATTTGATAGACCGTACTTTATTTTAGTGTGAACTGTTAACTATTGACCGTGGACTACATATATACATACTAGACGTGGCATTGCCACGTCTCTACGCTCAATGCCCTCCATCAATTAATACATTTTCATCGCCTTCTACTTTTTTCGTTTTAATCAGCATCGTTGCTCCTGCGGCTATGAGTAATAGTACTCCAGCAAATGAAATAGCTTTACCGGGGTCATTATCTAAGAAATTTTTCAAGATATAGCCAAAAGTAAGCGTCTGAATCAGCATCGGGATAACTATCATCATATTGATAATACCCATATAAACACCATAACGTTCTTTCGGAATTTCGCCAACGACAATCAAATACGGAATTCCCATCATACTTGCCCAACCAATTCCGAAACCTGTAATTGCAGGGAAAAGTAAGTATTTATTTTCAATCATTGGGAAGGCTAAAATGCCAATTCCTGCCAAAACTAAACACACAGCGTGTACGAGTTTTGGCGAGAATTTTTTTGCAAAATAAACCAAGCTGAATGCTACCAAAAACATTACAATATTATACCAACCATTTACCAAGCCAGACCAGCTAACTGCCTCATTATAAATAGGGTTGTTTTGATAAGTCGTAGTTTTCCAAACTGATTGTGCAATACTTTTCGAGGAGTTTTGCCAATAACAAAACAATGCGTACCATTGAAATAAATAAACCAAGGCCAATTGCCACATTACTTTCGGCATTTCTCGGATAGCTTGTGGAATATCAATAAATGGTGTGAGAATACTCATCGGACTTGCCTTCATTTCTGCCAGTTCTTCTGCACTTGGTGGAATTTCGGTAGTTGTACGCATACTCCACCAAACCGAACCAATCGAACAAACGGCACCTAAGAAGAATGACGCGTAAACCCAAGTTGGTAGTGAGCCTGTTGTGCCCAAAAATATGAGAGGGAAAATGAAAATCGAAAGATTTACTAAAGTTTGTCCCAAGCCTGTAAAAAAACTTTGTGCTTGAAAACCTGTTGCTTGTTGCGAAGCATCGAGTTTATCTGCGATAAAAGCTCGATAAGGTTCCATTGCGGTATTATTGCCTACATCCAAAATCCAAAGGAGGCTAGCAGCCATCCACAAAGTACTACTAAAAGGATATAGTAAAAGTGCAAAACTGCACATCAAAGCCCCAATTAAGAAATAAGGCTTGCGACGACCAAAACGTGGCGACCAAGTTTTATCAGACATCGCTCCGATGATTGGTTGAATCAAAAGACCTGTCATTGGACCAGCCAAATTTAGTAAGGGAATTTGGTCGGGACTTGCTCCCAAAAAATCATAAATTGGGTTTACAGCACTTTGTTGAAGACCAAAACTATACTGAATGCCAAAGAATCCGACATTCATATTAATAATTTGTGAAAAACTCAGTTTAGGTTTTGAAAACTGCATTTGTTTAGGTTTTAGGTTAAAGCATTAATTGTACAAAGTAAAGAAAAAATTTAATTTTTCTGAAGAAATTCCAAATCAATTTGCTTGTTTTTTCATAGAATCAGGTTTGTAAACCCGATTCTATGAAAAAACAAAATCCTGTAAATCTCAAAATCGTTTAATCCTGTCTTATTTTTTTGTGCTAGGAAATTCGTCAATCCCAAGTGTAGTCAATAATGGGTTGAGACTCTTTGTAGTGATGATTACCTGAAAAAACTTCACTTTCATGGCATCAAAATCACACACAAATTTATTCTTGACTTTAAGAGTCCGATAAACCGCCGTATAATTTACTTTTTTTTGTTCCCAACCATTTACCGCTAAATTGCTTTGTACACATTCTATCGCTCGTTTGAGATTTGAAAAATAAACTACAAATGGTTCACGTTTCCTTACTTCGCTCAATGAACCAATGTAATTAATTGTTACTTCGTAAATAATTGACTGACGCATGGAATTTAATGATTGAATGAGTGTGGCACACAACTTTATTCGGCGATAACAAGGTGTGCCGCACTTTGAATTTCGACTTTTTCTAAGAAAACATAAAAATAAATCTTTTTTTGAAAAATAATCGAATAATTTTTCAAACACGAAACTTTAGTACTGTGTTCGGCGTTTTTATATCATGTAACAAAGAAAAGCCTCACAGACATTCTGCGAGGCTTTTTTGCTTTTACGCTTTTACACTACATCTACTTGTCATTTATCATTATGGGTGTATTTCCTTTTCCGCCCATAATAATCACTTTTGAGTTAGGCGATGTCGCAATTTCTTTCTGAGCTTTAATCATTTCATACTGTAATTGTTTGTCGGTCAAAGTAGTAGTAATGATTCTTTGATAGTCCGAAATACCTTGTGCTTCTACACGCTTACGTTCGGCTTCTTGCTTTTCTTTCTGCAATACAAACTGCATTTTTTGTGCTTCTTGTTCGGCATTGATTTTCGACTCAATTGTTTTCTTAACAGATTCTGGCAAATTAATGTTTCTGACCAATAATTGTTCTAAAACCAAGCCTCTTGCCTTAAAATCAGCTTCGATTGCCTTAAAGATTTTTCCTTGAAACTCGTCTCTTTTGGTCGAATATAAAGCTACAGCTTCATAATATGCTGAAATGTCACGGATACGAGTACGGGTAATTGGTCGCACAATTACATCTTCATATTCTGTACCGATTTTCTTCAAAATTGTCGGAGCTTGTTCAGGCTGCACTCGGTAAAGCACCGTTAGGTCAATAACAACTTCCAAACCATCTGATGAAAGTACACGAATAGCATCATCGCCTGCTTGTTTGCCTTCATCATGCACGCCCGACATGGTGTAGTTTTGCGTACGGGTGTCAAATTCTGCCACATCAACGAGTGGATTGACAAAGTTTAGTCCACTTGTGAGCGTACCTTCTTGTACATTTCCAAAAAGTGATTGTACACCAACTCGACCTGCATCAATCTGCTTGACAGTAGAAGAGGCCAAACCTAATACAATAATAATAAGACCCACAAACTTGAGTGGGCGAGAAAAACGAGAAAATTGTAATGACGGAGTATTGATAGAAAAAGCTACTACCAATATAATAACTCCAATGACAACTAAAAACATGGTTTTCTGACGGTTTAGATAGAATTTATGCTTTGCTTATAAAAAAGTGTCTAAGTAAAAGTATGTCAAACGTACAGCAAGTCGAGAGATTTTATTCAAGATTTACATGAATGGTTATTTCTGATTTACAATAAGCCTCGTTTTGATGATGAAACGTGGAAGTAATAATTGAGAGAAATAATGAGCTGATCAAGTAGTCCACCGTCAATAGTCGACAGTTCACTCTAACAAAAAATACGGGCTATCAATTTTGTATGAAAAACAAATTTATCGATTAAATCTATCCAACTAATAAGAGTATTGCAGAAATAATCAAATATCCACAAGTGTATCCACTCATTAATTTTTATTATAATTTAAACGGAAGCGTGCCAAGTTTGAAAAGCTTGATAGACCAACAAAATCAGAATAGATTTTTTTCAAATTTTGAAACGATTTAAGTGCTTTCTTTTTCTCAAGAACCCGAGTACCGAGATATCAATTAATTGTTAGATAGCTCGGTATTTTCTCACCGTAAATATCGTTTTCTGAGCATTTGCATAATATATACATTTATTGCCCATTGGTCGGCAACGGGTTGTTGCGTATATGGCAAAGTTGGCAAATAATTCGGTGGACCAAACTCGGTCAGAATCGTCATTGTTTCGCCAGCTTGCATTTTTCTTTCCAAAACTTTGTCCCACCAAGCGAGGTGTGCTTTTACGGCATTTTCCCATTCGGGAGCTCTTGGGTCATTGACTTGTGGCCCTTCTTGATGACCAATGCGGGCGTGTAGATGTTCTACTCGTTCGAGTGCCATCGCAACAGTTTCGATTTGGTCTTCGAGCAGCGACTCGTGTACATTGCACCAATGAGAAATATCGAGTGTTAGTCGTAAAGCGGGATTTTTCTCAATAAAGTTTCGTGTAATATGAGCTGCAAACAAGATTCGGCCTCGGTGAGTTTCGTGGCAAATCTTAATTCCAGTCTTGGCTGAAACTTCGGTCGTATGGTCAATAAAAGGCTTGCTTTGTTCATAAGTGAAAAAATCTTTTCCGCTATGACAATTGATATACAAAGGCTTTTTCGGCGACTGTGTTGAAGCGGCGTTAATGGCTTTTTTGAAATTTTCGAGGTTAATGTTTGGGTCTTTATGTCCAGAACCGCATAAGTAGCCAATTTCTAAATCATGCTTTTCGAGAGCTGCAAAAAGTTCTTTTTGGTCTTTAGTTTCGTTTGGCCACCACATTTCAATACCATCATATCCTTCTTTCTTGGCAGCGGCACAAAATGCATCGAGCGAACCGCCCCAACCCCAGTTGGTAGCCATTATTTTTAGTTGAAATTTAGGGTCAACGTAGGCTACCAAAGGTTTTTCTTGTGCCAGCGTTTCGACTGACGAAAGCAAGGCACTCGTAGCCGTTAGGTTTATAAATTCTCGACGTTTCATTTATTTAATTTTGAATGAGTGAAGCGGAATGCCGCCCGTTCTGAATGGGTGAATGTTTTTCAATTTTGTTGGGAGTAGGAACCCGAGCGAAGTCGAGGCTTAGAAAATCTTCATCCATTTTCCTTGCTCTTTCATTACCAATTCAATTACTTCTCGTACGGCACAATCGCCACCTTTACGAGTCGAATTGAAAGCAGCAATTTCAATAATTTCTTCAACGGCATCGGCTGGACAAGCAGCTAAAACTTCTCTATGTTTCATAATTTCCCAATCGGGTAAATCATCGCCCATAAATACAATTTCATCGGCCGAAAGATTATTATCGGCAATATATTTATCAAAAACACTTAATTTTTTGTCAGTATTTACCCCCAAAAAAATATCCTTTACACCCAATAGCGAAAGACGTTCTCTGATACTTTCTTCTTTTCCGCCCGAAATAATTGCAATTCTAAAACCCGAACGAATTGCTTTTCCAAGAGCGTAACCATCTTTTACATTAAATACACGTGCCAATTCGCCACCACGAAGAGCAATAACAGTTGCGTCGGTCAGAACGCCATCAACATCAAAAATAAAAGTTGTAATTTTTCGGAGCTGAGATTTGAGTTTAATATCCATGAAAATAGGTTTAGGTTCTTGAAAATTGTTTTTTCGTTACAAAATTGTTGCAGATTGTTGCTTTTGAAAGCCATAACCAACCTAAATTTCAATATTTTTGAACACTTTTAACAATTTGAAACAATGTCTACATAATCTGCATAAAATTCGCATAAATTCGTTTAATTCGTGCATCTGTGTAGCATTATTTTTATGTTTGAACGAATAAGCCTTAAATTCAAAGAAATTTTCAAGCGTCTGTGGGTAAAAGTATTTCTTGCTTTTATCGTTGTGTCAGTGGTCTTGAATATTGTTTTTCCTCCAAAAGTAAATGTTACTTATTCTACACTTGTGACCGATAAAAAAGGCGAAATCTTGCATGCTTTTTTGAGTACAGACGAAAAGTGGCGAATGTTTGTGGACTTGAAAGAAATAACACCAACGCTCCGCAAAGCCATTTTGGCGAAAGAAGACAAGTATTTCGCTTATCATTTTGGTGTAAATCCAATAGCTATTTTTCGAGCGGCTTTCAATAATATTACAAAAAAACGTAGAACCTCAGGAGCAAGCACGATTACGATGCAGGTGGTCAGAATGTTAAATCCCGATGAACGAACCTATTGGAATAAAATCTTTGAAATGCTACGGGCGATTCAGCTTGAAATATTTTATTCAAAAGATGAAATCTTGCAATTATACCTCCATCTTGTGCCTTATGGCTCAAACATCGAAGGTATAAAATCGGCTTCTTACCTGTATTTTCAGAAATCACCTGATAGATTGAGTTTGGCAGAAGTAACAACGCTGGCAATTATTCCAAATCGACCAACGAGTTTGCGTTTGGGAACAAAAAATCCATTAATCGTTGAAGAACGCAATAAATGGTTAAAGCGTTTTCAACAAGCAAAAGTATTTGATAATCAGTCAATTAACGATGCTTTGCTAGAACCTTTGACTGTTTTTAGACATGAAGCTCCGAAAGATGCACCACATTTATCACTTAGGCTCAAAAAACAGTTTGCCGATAAAGCCATTATTCATTCGAGCGTCAGCAAAGCTACGCAAACTAAGGTCGAGCAGATGGTGACAAATTATGTAAATCGCACAAGAGCGATGAATATCAATAATGCAGCGGTTTTGGTAATCAATAACGAAACTATGCAAGTGGAGGCATACATTGGTTCGGCAGGATTCAATGATAAACTCGATGGCGGCCAAGTCGATGGCGTTCAAGCAATCCGCTCGCCGGGAAGTGCTTTAAAGCCGCTTTTGTATGCTACTGCTTTTGATAAAGGAATCATTACGCCCAAAAATATCATCAATGATGTGCCAACAAACTTCAACGGTTTTGAACCGGAAAATTTTGACCGAAAATTTAACGGAAAAGTAAGTATTGAATTTGCTTTGGCTAATTCCTTGAATATTCCAGCCGTAAAAGTGGTCAAAGACTTAGGCAAAACAACGCTCATCGAACAATTAAAAAAGGCTGATTTTCAGACTGTTAAAAAACAAGAAAAAGATTTAGGGCTTTCAATCGTGCTTGGTGGTTGTGGTGTTACGCTCGAAGAAATGACTCAGCTTTACGCCACCTTTGCCAATGATGGGAATTGGCAGAAGTGTAGTTTGATAAATATTATGAGTCCTGACGATAGTCAGAAGGGGTGCTTATTTGGGCGTAGTATTTTAGAAAAGCAAGATAGTTGGAACGAACCACCTCATCAAAATTCGACTTTGTCAGAATTTCGCCACCCCTCCTTGAAAAAAGGAGGGGAAATTTCAGTACCAATCAACCCGCTTCAAAGGAGAGGAGAGGAACTCGTTTCTCCATCAGCTACTTATTTAATTACTGAAATTTTAGCTCAAATCAAACGTCCAGATTTACCCAATAATTTTGATTATACCTATCGTTTACCCAAAATTGCTTGGAAAACAGGTACTTCTTTTGGTCGTCGAGATGCTTGGAGTATAGGTTATAATAAAAAATATACGGTAGGCGTTTGGGTTGGAAACTTTTCTGGTGAAGGTGTTCCCGAATTGAGCGGAGCAGAAATTGCTACACCTTTGCTTTTTCAGATTTTCAATACGATTGATTATAATGCATCGAGCGAGTGGTTTCGTCAGCCAAAAGAGCTTGTTTCTCGACAAGTTTGTGCCGAGTCAGGCGACTTGCCGAGTGAATATTGTAGCAATAAAATCTTAGATTATTCAATCAAGAATATTTCGCATACTCGAAAGTGTACACATCTCAAGAAATTCTACGTAAATCTCTCAGAAACAATGAGTTATTGTATGCAATGTTTGCCAGTAGAGGCTTATAAAGAAAAGCTTTACAGCAATCTCGCTCCCGAATTGATTAGTTTTTATGAATTGAAACATTTTCTTTACGAGAAAATACCAAAGCATAATCCGAATTGTACGAGGTTTTTCAAAACAGCCAATAACGCACCAATCATTATAAATCCGAATAATGGTAGTGAATATTATTTAAGTAAAAATGATACGCAACAATTGCAGTTGGCGTGTCAAACGGCAAATGATGTACGAGAAGTTTATTGGTACATCAATGACCGATTATTAAAGAAAACTTCAGCCAATAAGCCAGTTTTTTTTACGCCAAGTCTCGGCAAATTAAAAATATCTTGCACTGACGATAAAGGAAGAAGTAGCAGTATTTCGATAACGATAAAAGGTGAATAATGTAGTAGGACAAGGTTGTAACTTTTCAAATCATGGAATAAAACGTGTAATTAGAAGAGTTAGAACAATTACATAGATTTTAAAACTTGTTGAATAATAATATTTATTAGTTATTTTTGAAAAATAAACAGACTTAGCATGTTAATCGCAGAAAAACCAAGACAAAGAAATAGAGCTAAAACAATTCCCGAAAGTCTTATTTATGAAGTCATAGACGGGAAACCACTTTACTATGAAGGTTATAAAGATGTTTTAGCAAATAAAAAAACAAGTGAGGAAATTATGGGTGCAAGTGGCTTACAATCTTACATTATTTATTACCTTCTGAAGGTTTTATATGCAAAACTTGATGATAGAAAGTATCGTTTTTTAACTAATGAAATAGGCACGCACCTTGATAAAAACAATAATCTTTCGGGCGATATTTATATTTATGAAAAGTCTAAACTTTCTCCCGACAAAATCAACACACACTATATAGAAGTTGCTCCAAAAATTGCTATTGAGATAGATATTCGTATAGATTTATCAGATGAAAAGGATTTTGGTTATGTATTCACCAAAACTCATAAGTTGCTTGATTTTGGCGTAGAAAAAGTATTATGGATTTTCACAAAGCACCAAAAAGTAATGGTAGCTACCAAAGACCAAGATTGGCTAACAAAAAACTGGAACCAAGAAATAGAATTACTCGATGGCGAGTATTTTAATATTGGCCAATTTTTGGCAGATGAAGGCGTTGTGCGGTAAACCATGTTAGACATTCAAGCCCGAAGGGCTTCAACTTGAATAGCTCCGAATGAAATTCGGAGATTTAAAAAGCGAAGTGGTTCCAACCCCGAAGTGGGTTGAACATCAGCGGTACAACTTTTTGGCAGATGAAGTAGTTGAGCGGTAACCCATGTTAGACATTCAAGCCCGAAGGGCTTCAACTCGAATAGCTCCGAATGAAATTCGGAGATTTAAGAAGCGAAGTGGGTTAAACCCCGAAGAGGGTTGAACATCAACGGTACAACTTTTTGACAGATGAAGGAGTAGGACAGTAAAACATAAAAATGTATAAAAAAGGCTTCCCTTGCGAGAAGCCTTTTTTAATATTTCAAAACGAAAGAAATTAAGCTTCAGCTGGAGCGTCAGCTTCTGGAGTAGCGTCCACTGCTGGAGCAACTTCGGCTACTACTTCTTCAACTGCAGGAGCAGTCTCCACTGCGGCAGCATCCACTGCGGCAGTCTCCACTGCGGCATCTTTTTTCTTAGAAAGTTTCTTCTTTTCACCTTCTACCATTGCGTCTTTCAATGCTGAAAGTGCTGATAAATCGCCAAGAGTTGATTTTTCTTCGTTATTGTTTGAAGAAGAAGTTGTTGAGGCTTCTTTTCCACCTTTTTTCTTAGCTTCTTTTGGAGCTTCTTCTTTCACAACTTCCCAAGTTTTAGCGTGAGAAAGCATGATTTTCTTCTCTTCCTTGTGGAATTCCAATACTTGGAATGTCAATTTCTCACCAACTTCACCAACTGTTCCGTCAGCTTTAGCCAAATGCTTCAACAAAGCATAACCTTCGATTCCGTAAGGAAGTTCAAGTGTTGCTTGTTTGTCATTTTTAGAGATGATTGTACATTCTTGGTCAGAACCTACAGTAAAGATATGCTCAAACGTATCCCAAGGATTTTCTTCTAAGTGTTTGTGGCTAAGAGCTAAACGACGGTTTTCGCCATCTAATTCTAATACCATTACTTCAAGAGCATCACCAACTTTCACGAAGTCAGATGGGTGTTTGATTTTCTTAGTCCAAGACAAATCAGATACGTGAACCAAACCATCAATACCTTCTTCTAATTCTAAGAAAATACCGAAGTTAGTCATATTACGTACAGTACCAGTGTGTTTTGTGTTCACTGCATACTTGTTGATAAGGTCTTGCTTAGTCCAAGGATCTTCAGTCAATTGCTTGATACCCAATGACATTTTACGGTCATCACGGTCAAGCGTCAATACAACTGCTTCGATTTCGTCACCGATTTTCAAGAAATCAGATGGGTTACGTAAGTGTTGTGACCATGACATTTCTGAAACGTGAATCAAACCTTCAACACCTGGCTTCAATTCTAAGAAAGCACCGTAATCAGCGATGTTTACGATTTTTCCTTTAACTCTTGAACCAATTGATAATTCAGCAGCTAATGAATCCCAAGGATGGTTTTCCAATTGCTTCATACCAAGAGAAATACGTTTTTTCTCTTCATCAAAGTCTAATACTACAACTTTGATACGTTGGTCAAGTTTCAATAATTCGTTTGGATGATTGATACGTCCCCACGAAATATCAGTGATGTGCAATAGACCATCTACGCCACCAAGGTCAATGAATACACCGAAGTTAGTGATGTTTTTAACAACACCTTCCAATACTTGTCCTTTTTCAAGGTTAGTAAGGATAACCTGACGTTGTGTTTCAAGGTCTTTCTCGATAAGGATTTTGTGTGAAACTACTACGTTATCGTTAGTATGATTGATTTTCACAACCTTCACTTCCATTTTCTTACCTACGAAAATATCAAAGTCACGAATTGGTTTTACGTCAATTTGTGAACCTGGCAAGAATGCCTCAATTCCATAAATATCAACAATCAAACCACCTTTTGTACGGCGTTTTACCAAAGCATCAATAATTGCATCTTCAGTAAATGATTTTTCGATGTTGCTCCAAGCAGTCAATACTCTTGCTTTCTTGCGAGAGATAACCAACTGACCCATAGCATCTTCTTGTTTTTCGATGAAAACTTCCACTGTATCGCCTACTGCGAGGTTAGGAAGGTCACGGAATTCAGAAGTCGAAACTAAACCATCTGATTTAAAACCGATGTTAAGCAATACTTCACGGTCAGTGATACCCACTACCGTTGCCATTACTACATCTTTTTCTGTTACATTAGCAAGTGTCTCACTGTAGAGAGCTTCTAATTTTGCTTTTTCGTCGGCTGAATAGCCTCCGCCAATACCTCTTTTGGTGACCTTTTCCCAGTCAAAATCTGCAATTTGTGCTGCCATAATATGTTGATTTTTAGCTCTTTATACATCAACTCGTCGAGCCGCCCGAATTGAAAATGGTTAAAAATAAATTGCTCCTTTGCAAAAAGGAGTGCAAAATTACTAAAAATTCCTTAAAAACAAACTTTTACATCGAACTATTTTGTGTTAAATTGTTGATTTTCAATGAGAAAAGTAGCAGAAATGTATTTTTTTAACTTTGATCATGGTCAGTATCATATTTTTCTGAGAACTCAGAACTCAAAACTCAGAACTCAGTTTACCTTTGCAGAAAAAGCAAAAACTGTGATAAAAAACTATCCTTTATATTCGCATGAATATTTTATGGCAAAAGCCCTCGACTTGGCCATTCAAGCTGGCGAAGCTGGCGAAATCCCAGTTGGAGCAATTATAGTGGCGGGTGGAAGTAAAATTATTGGGAAAGGAAGCAATCAAACCGAACAGCTAAATGATGTAACTGCTCACGCCGAAATCATAGCCATAACTGCTGCAACGCAGTTTTTGGGAGCAAAATATCTGAAAGAATGTACGCTGTATGTCACGCTTGAACCATGCGTCATGTGTGCAGGAGCATTGCATTGGTCGCAGATTGACCGCATTGTTTTTGGAGCATCTGATTCCAAAAGAGGTTTTAGTCGAGTAAGTCCGCCCATACTTCACCCCAAAACGAATGTAGTAAAAGGCATTTTAGAATCCGATTGTGAAATACTTTTGAAGAATTTTTTCAAGGCTTTGCGAACATAAAAAAACGTATTGGTGTTAAACAAAGTGAATGTTTCTAGAAATTCATTTATTATTTATCATTCATCATTTATCAATACAATAAAATGGCATTTACTCTCGAACCCCTTCCGTATGCAAGTGACGCTTTAGAGCCACACTTCGACAAAGCGACCATGGAAATTCATCATGACCGTCATCACCAAGCTTATGTAACAAACCTTAACAATGCAATCGCTTCAACAGAAATGGAAAGCCTTTCATTGAAAGAGTTGTTGGCAAATATTAGCAAATATCCAGCACCAGTGCGTAATAATGGTGGCGGACATTTCAACCACGATTTATTCTGGAATATTCTTTCGCCAAATGGTGGAGGTGAGCCTGCAAGCACATTGGGTGCTGCTATCGACGAAACTTGGGGTTCGTTGGCCAATTTCAAAGACGAATTTAAAAAAGCCGCTATCGGTCGTTTTGGTTCGGGTTGGGCATGGTTGTGTGTAGATGACCAAGAAAAACTTTTCATTACATCAACGCCAAACCAAGACAATCCTTTGATGGATGTTGCTGATAAAAAAGGTATTCCGGTTTTAGGCTTAGATGTTTGGGAACACGCCTATTATTTGAAATTCCAAAACAAACGTCCAGATTATATTGATTCATTCTGGAACGTAGTTGATTGGGAAGCAGTACAAAAACGTTTTTCAAATGCGAAAAGAGTCATTCCAAACGCATAAGGAATTGAAGTTATAAATTAAAGAGGGTATGTTTCAGTTATGAAATTTACCCTTTCTTTTTGCCGAAAAATGGAGGACTTGAAATGCTAAGTAAGAACCGAGTTATAGGACATAACATGCGAGAAGGTTCGTTGTGGCAATCAGTATTTACGGCGAACCATCTAGAATCTCAAATCTCGAATCTCGAATCTCAAATCTTATTGCTCAACATTCACAAAAAAACAAATTAACAAAGTTTATTTTATTAATTTTGCGACTTAATCCTTAGTTTTGTGTTTTAATTAAAGCCATTTTACTCATAGCTTGCTACAAAATGAATCAAAAAAAACATCTCATTCATTCAATAAGTAGATTTTCTCTTTTTGTTTTTATAAGCCTTTTAGGTTTTTCAAGTGTATATGCACAAAGTGTTGATGAGCTCTCTGATGACCAAATTCAGCAGTTCATGAAACAAGCTCAAGAAAGTGGAATGAGCGAAGATCAACTAATGGCAGCAGCAGCAGCCAAAGGTTTTGGCTCGGCTGACATTTCTAAATTCAAAGATAGAATGACCAAACTTCAAGCTGACAAGAAAGGGCCTGTCAATACAAATACTACTGACACAGAAAGAAGACTTAACGATACAACTTCTACCAAAATTGTAAAGCAACCAATCAAAGAAGATAGCTCGGCTATCAGAAGAGAAAAATATTATGGACTTAATTTGTTCAATAATAAAAAGATTGTTTTCGAGCCAAATTTACGTATCCCAACGCCTAAGAACTATGTTTTAGGAACCGGTGATGAGTTAAATATTTCAATTACAGGTTTTGCTGCACAAACCTATAAAGTTAAAGTTTCTCCAGAAGGAACTGTGCAGTTAGATATTCTTAGTCCAATTTATGTGAGTGGACTAACCATCGAACAAGCAAGTGAAAGAATCATTAATCGATTAAAAAGCCGTTTTGCTGGCTTAAATAGTTCGGGTGGCGGACTATACGCAGACATTACTTTGGGAAATATCAGAAGTATTTCGGTGACTGTTATTGGGGAAGCCCTCCAACCTGGAACTTTCACTATCCCTTCTCTTGCCAATGTATTCAATGTTCTTTACGCTTGTGGAGGCCCTTCAGAAATAGGTTCACTCAGAAACATAGAAGTATTTCGTAATGGAAAAGTTATCAGAACATTAGATGTATATGATTTCCTTTTACATGGCGACCAAAAAGATAATATTATTCTGCAAGACCAAGACATTATCCGTATCCCTTATGTTGATACGCGTGTATCGCTTTTGGGAGAAGTCAGAAATCCTAAAATTTTTGAGGTAAAAAGAGGCGAAAAATTGAAGGATATTTTGGCTTTTGCTGGCGGATTTAAAGAATTAGCCTATTCAAAAACAATTTCATTAGAAAGAGCTACACCCACCGAAAAACGCATCGTTAGTATTGACCAAAACGAGATAGCCGCCTTTACTCCTCAAAAAGGGGATATTTATACGATTGGTAAAATATTGAGCCGATTCGAAAATGTTGTTACCATCAAAGGGGCAGTTTACAGAGAAGGTAGTTATGAGTTAGAAAAAGACATCACTGTAAAACAATTAATTGCTCGTGCAGAAGGTCTAAAACAAGATGCCTTTAAAGAAAGGATTTTATTAAAAAGAGAAAGAGAAAACCTCGAACCAGAAATCATACCGCTCAATTTATCTAAAATTTTAAAAGGTGAGTCAGAAGATATTCGTTTGAAATTAAAGGATACATTATTTATTAAATCATACAAGGATTTAAGAGAACGTTTGACGGTGTCAATAAGTGGTGCTGTCAATAAAGCAGCAACTTATGAGTTTGCTGATAACATGACGGTTTCTGATTTAGTGACAATGGCAGGCGGCTTTTCTGACGGAGCATCTGCTTCAAAAATTGAAATTGCCCGAAGAATTAAAGCGGATACATTTGGCATAGCTAAAGAGCAGTCTATCAAAATCGAGACCATAGATGTGGACAGAAACTTAATAGGGGCTGAAAGTGGCAAATTATTACTAAAGCCTTTTGATAGAGTGTATGTACGAGTTTTACCTCGATATGAAGAGCAAAAGAATGTCAATATATCGGGAGAGGTCTTCTATCCGGGGCCTTATGCTTTAAAAGATAAAACAGAAAAAATTTCTGATTTGATTATCAAATCAGGGGGGCTTAAAAGCGAGGCAGATTTAGGGAGTGCGAAATTTTCAAGAGCTGGAAAGGTAGTAGGCTTAGATATTGTTAATATTATGCAAAACAAAGATGATATTAATAATTTGGTGCTGAATTCGGGAGATGCTTTAGAAATTCCTCGAAAGAAAGAAACGGTTACTATTACTGGACAAGTATATAATGCAACGACGGTACCCTACTCAGTAGGATTAAAGTTTAAAGATTATATAAATTTAGCGGGTGGTACAACTGATAGTGCTTATGTGAAAAATGCCTATGTAAAGTATGGTAATGGAAGACTTGACCGAACAAAAAGTTTTTTAGGTATTAAAACATTCCCTAAAGTCGAAAATGGTTCGGAGATCATTGTTCCAGTAAGAAGAAAATATAGATGGACACCTGCTGAAAGGATAGCTATCAGTACAGCCGTAGTGTCTATTGCCACATTATTATTTACTATTTTTAACGCAACAAGATAGTTAATCATTATCTCATCATGGAAGAAGAAAAAGATATCATTAGCATTGATTTTAGTGCTTTTTTTAAAATAATCTGGAAAGAAAAAGTTTGGGTAATTTTAATTACCTTATTGTTTGCCTTAGGTGGCGTTTATTATGCCTTAACAGCTCGTGAAGAGTTTTCAACAGAAGGTACTATTTTGCCAGAATTTCAATCAAAAACAGGTGGACTTAGCCAATTTGCAGGCCTTGCAAGTTTAGCAGGAGTTGATTTGTCATCTATGTCTGGTGGATTAGGCGGAGTTGAAGCCGTTCGTCCTGATTTATATCCAACTGTTGTTGGAAGTACACCATTTTTTCTTGAACTTTTTAAATGTAAAGTAGTGACAAGGAAAAGAGAACAAATGACATTTAGTCAATTCTATGATAAATACGTTTTAGATGATGATATTGATGAAGAATATACCAAACTTAAATATCCATTAAACAAGGATTATTTAGCGGTAACATATCAAACAGAAAAAAATCTGAAAGACCTTCGAAAGAGAATTACGTCTTCCATTGATAAAAAGACTGGTGTTATTACATTTACTGTAAAAATGCCAGACCCTATTGTTGCTGCATTAGTCACAAAGTTTAGTATGGAATATGTGAAACAATATGTAATTAATTATCGTACTGAAAAAGCAAAACGAGATTTGAATTTTTTGGCTGAAAGATTAGACGCAGCAAAGGGCAAGTATTATTCCAATCAGACTAAAAAGGCTCAATACAGCGACCAAAATCAACTTTCAATGATTAAAGTACAATCAGCAGATTTACAAAGAGAGCGGATAGAGTCAGAGTACAAACTTTCTTCAAGTTTTTATAACAGCTTATTGCAAAAATATGAAGAAGCAAAACTGAAGGTTCAACAAGAAACACCTGTGTTGAAAGTTTTAGAGCCTCCGGTTGTACCTAATAAAAGAAGTGAGCCCAAACGTGTAATAGTTGTTCTA
This sequence comes from Cytophagaceae bacterium, assembly GCA_027486845.1. Taxonomy (GTDB): domain Bacteria; phylum Bacteroidota; class Bacteroidia; order Cytophagales; family Spirosomataceae; genus Emticicia. The sequence continues at coordinate 9,591 of JAIXOL010000033.1, read as the reverse complement.
TTAGCTACTTTTTTAGGAGGCATTTTCGGTATTATTGTTGGATTAGTTAGAAAGAAAAATTATAAATTAGTAATCAAATAAAGGGTTTTATTGAGACAAGAGATACGAGACAAAAGACACGAGACGGTGCGACGGTTCGCCGGTTCGCCGGTGCGACGGTTCGCCGCAGCGACGGTTCGCCGTTGCGATATAACAATAAAATCAATATTTACATCATTTCAATTTATCGATTAATATTGCCTTTTCGCTTATCAAGTATCTCGAATCTAGTATCTACGAATTTAAACATTATTTTATGAAAGGAATAATATTAGCAGGAGGTTCGGGTACGAGATTGCACCCACTCACATTGGCAGTAAGCAAACAACTCATGCCTGTGTATGATAAACCGATGATTTATTATCCACTTTCTATTTTAATGTTGGCCGGAATCAAAGAAATATTAATTATTTCTACACCACACGATTTGCCGCATTTTCAGAAATTATTGGGAGATGGCTCTCGTATTGGGTGTAGCTTTAGTTATGCCGAACAACCAAGTCCTGATGGTTTGGCTCAAGCTTTTATCATTGGTGCTGATTTTATCGGGAATGATAGCGTAGCCTTGGTTTTAGGTGATAATATTTTTTACGGAAGTGGTTTAAGTAAATTATTGCAGAGCAGCACAAATCCAGAAGGGGGAGTTGTATTTGCTTACCAAGTGCATGACCCCGAAAGATATGGTGTAGTAGCATTTAATGAAAACTTAAAGGCCATTTCAATTGAAGAAAAGCCAGAAAAGCCAAAATCAAATTATGCTGTGCCCGGTTTATATTTTTATGATAATCAAGTAGTAGAAATAGCTCAAAATATCAAGCCTTCACCACGAGGTGAACTCGAAATAACCGATATCAACCGAGTTTATTTAGAACAAGGAAAACTCCAAGTCGGTATCATGAATCGTGGCACTGCTTGGCTTGATACAGGTACTTTCCAATCTTTGATGCAGGCAGGGCAGTTTGTTCAAGTGATCGAAGAGCGTCAAGGTTTGAAAGTTGGTTGTATTGAAGAAGTAGCTTACCGTATGGGCTTTATTGATGCTCAACAACTCGAAGCAATCGCTAAACCATTAGTAAAGAGTGGTTACGGTGCCTATTTATTAAACTTGATTGCTTGAGTTGATTCCCATACAAAACCCCCATATCGCCATCATTGGCTTAGGTAATATCGGTTTGCCTTTAGCTATAGCATTAGGCGAAAAGTACCCAACGATTGGCTATGATATTGATGCTTCAAAAATAGAAAGATTAGCAAGTGAAACCTCCTCAGTTAATCTTTCTTTCACAAATACGATACATACGCTCTCAAACTGCCATATCTTTATCATTGCGGTTTCAACTTCGGTTGATCAAGAGGGGAATCCCGATTTGCATCATTTATTGACAGCTACTCAAAGCATCGCTTTTCTTCTTAAAAAAGACGATTTGGTTATTTACGAATCAACGGTTTTTCCTGGCTGTACTGAAGGTATTTGCGTACCAATTTTGGAGAAAATCAGTGGTTTGAAGTTTAATATCGACTTTTTTGTTGGCTATTCGCCCGAAAGAATCAATACTGCTGATACGATTCATACCTTAAAAAATACCATTAAGATAACGTCTGGGTCAAATTCTGAAACTGCTCAAAGAGTAGATGAACTGTATCGTTCGATTGTTGAAGCAGGCACGTATTTAGCTCCATCTATTCGTGTGGCTGAAGCGGCTAAGCTCATCGAAAATGCCCAAAGAGATATTAATATCGCTTTCATGAATAATGTGGCCACGATTTTGACTGAAAACAATATTTCCTTTGAAGAAGTTTGGCAAGCGAGTAGCACGAAATGGAATTTTTTGAAGTTTTCAACCGGACTTGTAGGCGGTGACTGTCTGCCTTTGGCATCTCAATATTTGAATCATCTTTCTGATAAAAAAGACAATACGCTTTCAGTCGCTCGTCAAATCAATGATACTTTGCCACAAACGATTACTAACCTTGTTTTTGCCAAGCTTCAAGAGGTTTATCCACAAAACGCAACATTCAAAATTTTGGTTTTAGGAATCAGTTATAAATCCAATACTCCAAGTATAAAAGGCTCATTAATCATTGATTTAGTAGAAAAACTCAATAAAAACAAGGCTCAAATAGCTGTTTTCGACCCAGTTGCCGAGCCAAATGCTATCGTAAATATTAACAGCCTTTCCAATAATCAACAGTATCATCTTATCATTAAAGCTACCAACCATCAGATTTTTGAAAATTTGAATTATCCCGATTTTGCCCTTCCAAACGCCCTTTTGTTCAATATCAGTACCTTTTCCTTCAGTTCCCTCAGATAGTTGGCAGTCGGCAGTTTTCAGTTGGCAGTTGGCAGTTTTTTGCCCCCCAACTGGTCGAGATTTATAATCTTCGACCTTATAGCAATGGATTTGTAATACACGTTTTTCTACGTAAATTCACCCGTTGGTCGAGATTTTCAATCTTCGACTTTAGAGTAGTGGATTTGTAATCCACGATTACCACGTAATTTCTTCAATTTCAAAGTCTTTCTCCTGTGGAGAAGGATTTAAGATGATGTTTATAAGTAGATTTTAACGCTAAAAAAACCTCACCCCCGACCCCTCTCCACATGAGAGGGGAGATAATTGATTCTTTTTTTTAAAATCCTTCTGCTGTGGAGAAGGAATTAGGATGAGGTTTATAAGTAGATTTTAACGTTAAAAAAACCTCACCCCCGGCCCCTCTCCACATGAGAGGGGAGATAATTGATTCTTTTTTTCAAAGTCCTTCTGCTGTGGAGAAGGAATTAGGATGATGTTTATAAGTAGATTTTAACGCTAAAAAAACCTCACCCCCGACCCCTCTCCACATGAGAGGGGAGATTTCGTTCCATCAGGGTCTTCGGCACGCAACTCTAATGGCATTGGTCTTCTCGAATCTCTTGTCTCAGTACTTGTTCAAAATAATTTTATTGTTGATAGCAAAGAATTTCCGAACTTTAGGGCTTACAATCAAATAAAATTCCTAAAAGTGTCATACATCGAACTTTCTTTACAAATTGACCTTGATTTCAATGAAATCATGATGGCTGAATTGGCCGAACTTGGCTTTGAAACTTTTGTTGAAACCGAAGATGGCTTAGAAGCCTATATTCAAGAAGCTCTTTTTGAAGATTTAGCCGTAAAAAATATGCTCGAAATTTATGCCGAGCGAACACCCATTTCTTATGCTTTCAAGCAAATTGCCAAACAAAATTGGAATGCAGAATGGGAAAAAAACTTCCAAGCCATTTCTATCGGTAATGATATTTATGTGCGTGCCGATTTCCATGAGCCACAAGCCAACTACTTGTACGAAATCATCATTACGCCAAAAATGTCGTTCGGAACCGGGCATCATGAAACTACCTCTATGGTCATGGAGCATCAACTTAGCATTCCACATCAAGATAAAAAAGTGCTTGATATTGGCACAGGAACGGGTATTTTGGCAATTTTGGCCGAAAAACTCGGTGCAAAATATATCAGTGCCTTTGATATTGACGAATGGTCGGTCGATAATACAATCGAGAATATTGCATTAAATAAGGCAAGCAATATTGCGGTTAGATTGGGTACTATCGAAGACGAGCCACAGGATAAATATGATATCGTTTTGGCTAATATTAATCGAAATATTCTGTTGCAGCAAATTCCAGCATACACAACATTCATGGCCGAAGGTGCTTCGCTTATCATCAGTGGTTTTTATGAAGCCGATATTGCTGATATTCAGGTGCTTGCCGAATCGCTTGGTTTAAAAAAAGTAGCCCAACTAAGCAAGAATCAATGGGCTTCGGTCGTTTTTAAAAGTTGAACAATCTATTCTCGAAAAAATATTTTTACCTAAAAGTATTTGTTTTTCTAAGCACTTAAGTAATGAGACAAGATTAATCGTCAAATTTGTTTTTCATAAAAAACTGATAGACATTATGTTATGTTAATATGGACTAAGTAGTTCATCGTATTTAGTTTAGATTATTGTAAAATTAGGGTTCGACCCCATTCGGGGTCGCATATTGGTAGAAAAACAATAATACTACCAATATCTGACAGCAGCGGCTGCCGCCCCGAATGGGGTCAAACAAAATCATTTTAATCTAAATTAATTTAGCTCAAGCACTTATAAACTATTGATTGTGGACTGCTTAATTATCTCATTATCAATACTTTGTACCGAGCGACGGTCGCCTCTGAACCTTTGCAACTCTGTGCCTTTTAAGTATAACTGTTTACTGAAAACTGTTTATTGACGACTATTCACCCATGAAGCAATTTAAATTCATTTTATTTCTCATCATTACCTTACTGTCTTTTTCATCAAAAGCACAGGTGATTAGGCTTTCTGAGCAACCCGAAGCCTTCATTTCGGATATTCAGTCCGTTATGGCAACTGACAATAACTCATTTGCGATTGCAACAGGCAAAAAGTTTGAAACCTATTGGAACTCACGATTTAGCCAAGAACAGAAAAAAGCACTCATTGCCACTTGTCGTAGCATGGGAACTCGTGGACATAAATTGGCTCAGTTCTATTTTTTCTTCACGATTCTTAATAAGGCGATTGAGCAAGAAAAGTTTTCGGATGAAAAAGTAAGTAGTTTGATTGACATTACTCAAAAATTTGTCGATGGATATGATTTAAAAACTTCAACCAAAATGTTGGAGATTTTAAAGGATTTCATCGAAAAACGCCGATTGTATGCCTCAAATTTCAATCGATTGTATGCTTTGGGTGGAACGTATGAGATAAAATTTTTAGATAAAAAAGGGGAAACTAGCGTACAAGCACCTACATCCACAACAAATCCCCAAACGCCAAGCGAACTTCCAGAAACTAAATATTTTGATGATTGGGATACTGCACCCGCTTCCGAAGCTGTCATTTCTTCGGCTAAACCGCTATTTTCTTCTGATAAAAAATCTTTGCCAATCATTGGTGGACTTTCGATTCAGTTGAATGACATTGATTTTGTGATAGCTACGGCAAGTGATTCGGTTTGGATAAAAAAAACAAGTGGAACTGTTTCGCTGAAAGATGGAATTTATGTCGGAAAAGGAGGCTTGTTTAGTTTTGAAAGTGCCAAGTTACCTCAAATTTCAGTAATTTTAACTGATTTTGCTTTTGAAATCCGTAATCCTAAGTTTTCTGCCGAAGAGGTAACTTTGACCTATGCCGACCGTTTGACTGCTCCGATTAAAGGTGTTTTTGAATATAAAAGTGAGAAAAGAAATAAAAATGCTCCGCCAACGTATCCTCGCTTTATGTCTTACCAAAGTGATGCTTTGATTAAAAATATCGACAGAAGTATCGAATATCATGGTGGGTTTTCGATGTCGGGAAGTAAGATTTTCTCTTCCTCGGTTCAGAATCGCTATTCAAGCATATCGGTTAAAAAAGAAGGGAAGTATTCCTTTAAGGCCATTAGTACTCGCTTCGAGTTGAGTGACTCCTTGATTACTGCACAATTGGCTAGTTTTGTAACTTTTATTGAAAAAGACTCGATTTATCACCCAGCTGTAAAATTGAATTTTAATCAAAAAAACAATACTTTACGTCTCAATAAAATGGATGTTGGTGGATTTAAGGAAACGACGTTTTCGGATACTTACCACCAAATGAATATCAAATCTGATGCCATGCGTTGGTATTTGAACGAAGGAAAAATGGATTTTTATATCGTTTCGGCCAGAACACAAGTGCCCGCTGTATTTGAGTCCTTCGATTTCTATGATGTCCAAAGAATAACAGGCTTAAATGGTGGTTCGGGCTTCAATCCATTATTGATGGTCGGGAATTTCACACAAAAAAATAATAAACTAAGCTTCACTTTGGATGAAATCGCTGCCTATAATAATGTGCCAAAGAAAAATATCGGTGGTGGTTTGATGGTAGCAGTACAGCAAGGTTTTGTCGATTATAATCCTTCGAACGATATTTTTAAGCTAACTAATAAAGGACAACATTACTTATTGGCTTTTGCAGGAAAACGAGATTTTGATGATTTTTTGATTCCGTCCATTTATGGAAATAGCAAAGATTCGACTTCTAATGCCACACTGAACCTCAACGATAAAGTCTTGACAATCAGGGGTATTCGTAGATTTAATTTGAGTGATTCACTCAAAATGTATGTATTGCCTTATGACCGTACAATCAAGGTCTCAAAAAACCGCACTTTTACATTTAGTGGACAGTTTAAAGCCAAAAACTATCGCTTTTCGGGCAAGGATTTGTTGTTTGATTACGAAAAATTTTCACTCTCACTCAATAAAATTGACTCTGTTACTTTCACACCACAAGAAGTTTATCGCAAAGGCGGCAGACAAGAAATTGGTGGACATATTAAATTCATGAAACCAGGAACCTTGTTTCTTAATCGCCCAGATAATAAGTCGGGAAAAGTGTATTTGCCGCAATACCCAAAACTTAAAATCGACGAAGGTGTCATTGTTTATTTTGATGAGTCAGCTCGTGGCATACGAAAATACAGCCGAGAAGTGCGTTTTGATGTGCCGAAAATTGATTTGGATAGCTTGGCCGTCAAAGATTTATCATTTAATGGCACCTTTTATTCGGGAAATATCTTTAAGCCATTCAAAGAAGTTTTGCGAGTGATGCCCGATACAACACTTGGTTTTTTGCATAAAGTGCCAAACGGCAAATACAATATCTTTGGTAATGAAACCTCGGTCAATTTCTCTTCGCCTTTGGCAATGGATGAAAAAGGGCTTCGTTCCGAAGGAAATATCAATCACCTTGCGGCAAGTATGACCGCCAAAGAAATCCTTTTTATGGCCGATTCACTGACTGCATTTGGTCAAATAGGAAAGGTGAATGAAAGTGTTTTGAAAAGCTCCTATTTTCCGCAAGTTGAAATTACTGATTATAGCTTGAAATGGATGCCGAAAGTTGATAGTATGATTATCGCCTCGAAAGCAGGTTTCAATTTCTATACCGGCACTTCCTTGCTCAAGGGAAAGTTGGTTGTGCGTTCGGGTGGCTTGTTTGGTTTGGGTAAGCTGATTCGTACTGACTCCGAGACTGCTTCCGACCAATTGAAGTTTAATAAAGAAGGTTTTATGGCGGATAAATCGCAGTTTAATATAAAATCAAGTCAAACAACGGCCAAATCGGTACTTTTGGGTAAAAATGTAAATGTCAACTTCAACATAAATAAGAGCATCGTAAATATTGCGACCAACGAAGGAAACTTCAACGATAGCACTAGTTCGACGTTTGAATTTCCGTACGCTGCCTACAAAACCAATGTTGACCGTGCTGAATGGAATATCAAGGACAAGAAGATTACGATGAAAGGTGACCTCGAAACTTCAGTCTTTACCTCAACCAATATTTCGCAGGAAGGTTTGGCGTTTAATGCTAATTCAGCGGTTTATGATATCGACCAAATGACTTTAAATATTGGTGGTGTGCCATTTATCAAATCGGCCGATGCGAAGATTATTCCGGCAAAAGGACAAGTCGCTATTCGTCAGAATGCCGCGATGCAGCCATTTAAAAATGCACGCTTGACGATTGATACGCTCAATGGGTATCACAAATTGATTAATGGAAATATCCAAATTGTATCTAAAAATAAATACACAGGAGATGCTGCTTATCAGTTCGTCAACGTGAAAAAGGATACCTTCAATATCAAGATGGGTAACTTTGAGTTGAATGAAATTACGCTCAATGGCGAGACCAAAACTAGCAAAAATAATAAGCTTTCGACTGTGGCACGAGCAACAGTTAGTGAGCGTGATAGTGTGTTTCTTTCTCCTAAAATGCTGTATAAAGGCGAAGTTACGATGCTTGCCCCAATCAAAAACCTTTCGCTTGATGGTTATATTATTCCAGTACTCAAAAAATACCCGAAACTTGGCGGACATTGGATAAGCTATAAAGGAGATAAATCGGAAGAAATCAAGATTACGGTTGATGAAAACTTGAAAAGTGGAGACTCGCCGATTTTTGCAGGACTTCATTTCCGAACAACTGCTTCTTCCAATGGCCTTTATCCTACCTTCTTATCACCAAAAGAACTACCCGAAGACCAAGACGTTTTTTTAGCTAATGGGGTATGCCTTCGAGATGAGCCGAACCGTTTGTTCAGTATTATTCCAGAGGAAGGGAGGGCTTTGTCAAGTAATAAATATGAGATTTTAGATGAAAAAGGAATTATTAATTTAGAAGGCAAATTCGACCTTTTGAGTGATAAAGTTTCACAATATGTTCAAACATCTGGTTTTGCCAAAATTAGACTTGATACCGCCAATCATGAATTTAATACCATGATGCTCATGAATTTCCCGATTGCACAGCCTTTACTAAGCAATATGGCTGAGAAAATTGTGAAAACGAACCTTGATTTAGGGATAAATGAGGCTGCAATCGAATTAAATTCAACGGACTTGATGACGAAAATTGCCAAGTTTGTGGGCGATAAAGACATCAATGATTATAAGGCAAAATCGGCTCGTGAATATATCCCCTTGTTTAAGTTTTCTCCGAAATTCATCAATACGATTGTTTTCAGTGATTTAAAACTCCTTTGGTCGCCCAAATACAATTCCTACCGAAGTGTTGGAAAATTGGGCATTTCAAATATCGGTGAAACAGATATCAATGCCAAAGTCAATGGCTATGTCGAAATTCGTAAAAACCCAATCACGGGTGACGAAATGTATGTTTTCTTAGAACTTTCAGCAGAAAACTGGTACTATATGGGTTATAAAGATGGTCAAATGGGTCTTTTTTCATCGGATGATAATTTCAATGCTGCCATTACCGCAAAAGCAGACAAGAAAAAAAGTAAAGAGTATCAGGTAATTCCAGTTGATTTTTCAGAAGCAATGATTTTCCGCAAGACTTTCCTGGAAACGTATAGAGGAATCAAAGAAAAACCAAAAGTGGCAGGCCAAAAACCTAGCAATGCCAAGAAATTAGCCGATGTACCAAAAGACGAAACCCAGAAAAAAGACGAGAAAAAGAAAAAAGTTGAAGATGAAAAAGATGGGTTTTAAGACGAGTTACGAATGACGAATTACCTTTCGCTAACCGAGCGGAGTCGAGGCTCCTGTAAGTCCGCATCTGTGATGCTGGACTTATCGAGGCATTTGTAACCGTTGTGAAACTATGCGACCATACCAGTTATTATCAAGTACCAAAGTAAATAAATTTTAACAATGGGCTTTAAACGATTCGGCATACCGATATGCAATAAGAAACGACGGATTATATTTCCTCACCTTTGCAACAGTCGATTGACGGTCCCCGTTGCGTGTAAATGTTTTTTAGGTGTTAAAAACTTCGTATAAACCTCATCCTAAATCCTTCTCCACAGGAGAAGGACTTTCAAAAAGAAAAATTTAAAATCTCCCCTCTCCTGTGGAGAGGGGTCGGGGGTGAGGTTTTTATAGCGTTAAAATCTTCGTATAAACCTTATCTTAAATCCTTCTCCACAGGAGAAGGACTTTCAAAAAGAAAAATTTAAAATCTCCCCTCTCCTGTGGAGAGGGGTCGGGGGTGAGG
>JAIXOL010000011.1 GCA_027486845.1 Cytophagaceae bacterium | reverse complement strand
TTTTGTTTTTAAAATACAAAAAATATAAACGACTTTGGAAAGAACAACAATCGCCAAAAATGACGCAATGACAAGAATGCCAGCAGGTAACATGGGTTTGTGGCAAGCGGGGGCTGACGTGATTTATTGAACATTAGGAATTTTATTGTACCGCACGGGCGGCCCCGTTTTGTTTCGGCGGACGGAAACCTATTGAACATTTGTAAGTAATCGCACGGGCGACCCCGTCAACATCAGTAATTTATATCAGCAGACGTTCGGACAGACGAGTTTCAAAGCCCCCACCTGACAACAAGCCTTGTTTGTTATATGCCATTCTACAACAAAACTCGCAAAAAGTACTTAGCAAATGAGTTCACAAAAGACATCACAATATTGGTTTGACCATTATCAAACAAATCTTCTACAAAAAAGAGTAGATTGGAACTTGATACCAAACTTGACAAATGACGAAAAAGAAAAAGTTATTAAATCAATTCAAGCTTGGCAGCTTGGCGAAACTTCTGATGGGAAACATTTATACAAAGCCGCTGAAAAATATACAAAAAAAAACACTGACGAATTATATTTAAAATCAATCGAACTATTCATAAAGGAAGAACAAAAGCACGGTGAAAATCTTGGAAAGTATTTAGACTTAAATAATGTAGAACGAATTAAACATAATTGGGGCGATACTTTGTTTAGAAAAGTACGTTACTTCAATACGAGCATGGAACTTTGGACAATTTCTGTAATAACAGTTGAAAGTACAGCCCAACTATTTTATAAATCATTAAAAGATGCAACAAATTGCGTTTTGTTAAAACAAATATGTAGGGACATTTTAATTGACGAGGCTTACCATATAGACTTTCAAGTTGAACGAATGCAAATCATTTTGCAAAACAATAATTATTTGATACGCAAAATAAAATCTGTATTTTACTTTTTGTTTTTTATTATAACTTCGGTAATAGTTTGGTTTGCTAATAAAAAGGTTTTCACAGCCGGGAAAAACGACTTCGGAACATATATGAAAAAAATGACCTTAAAATATAGAAAGACTCTCGGAAGAAAAAAGAACGGCATATAACAACTAAGGTTTCCTAGCGGCTGAAAGCCAAGCCCTTGATTATCAATAAATTAATTTATACATTTTTGTAACTTTTATCATCTCAGAACTTGAATGATGAGTTAAAAAAATAGAATAAGGGCGATAAACTGAGTTATCGCCCTTATTTTTTTATGGTTTTATTGCTTCAACAAGTAGCTCTGCTAGGTGTTCCTTGCCTATTTATCGCCTACGTGCCTTCGTTAACCTATGACGTAAAGAAAATAACTAATAAAATTTGTGACTATTGTGTAGGTCGGTAAGTCATATAAATAGATACGAAAATTGAATATACGTTTTAGTAATTGGAAGGGATTGAAAGTGCCGTTTAATAAATAAAATTATTTTGAATGAATAGGCTAGTTCGTATTCTGAAAATTGGGTGCTTTAGTTGCGTAAATGTATTCGATTTTGGCAAGTTTAAAAACCTAAACAAGCGGCGAAAGCAAAGGGCTGACAAAAATAAAAATGGAGAACAGAAACCATTTCAAAAACGGGGCGAAACCGAAAAGCCAAACGAGTAGGAATGAAAAAGTTTAATGAAATTCTATGTTAAAGAAAATTCTTAAAATCGTTGGTATTGGAGTACTATTGTTCATCTCAGTAATTGTTTGGATATTTTTTATTCAGCCCAAAATTGACCACCGACTAAATTTAAAAGACTTATCTACCTACAAAAAGTTTTTCAAATCAATAAAACATCCAAAAGAAACAACAAAATTATATGATAAAGCATTTTTGGGAAATTCATCTGCAACCAGCAATCATTGTGAACATATACTGGTCCAGATTATGAAGTATAATCCTTCAGATGAAAAGTTGATAGCTGATTATTACGCAAAGAATTATCCAGAACTCAATGTTTCTTTCATTAAGTCAATTGATGATTGTTGTGGTGATGAAGAGTCTGGATATACAGCTATATGTATGGGTTATTTTGTCCAAGACCAACCGACTTTTTCATTTGAAAATGCTAAAGACTTTTTGCCCGTTTATATAATTGAATATTCGGTTGATGGTTCACACTTATTAGATGGGGAATGTAATTAAATATAAAAAACTTCGGTTCCTGCAACCTACAGAGAACTGATTCATGCAAATAGGAAAAATCTACATAAAAACATTCAACAGTAAAGTTTTATGGTTTGAATGCAGTAATTGAGCTCGAGATTTTAATACATTATTTAGATGTTTGAGTTTGATAGTCTAAGGCCATTAAGGTTTTGTGCCAAAGAACTTGATTGAATGGGAAAACTCGTTGGTGGTAGCCGATGAAATCGCACTCATCGACAATAAATCAAAAATTTTTAAACTTTTAAAGTAAATCAAAAAAACATTCCAAAAATCTATGAATTTTAGACTTTTAATTTTTTTATTTTTTGCTTCTATTTCGGTATTTTCGCAGAGAACCGTTCCCAATCCTATTATATTGGTTCATGGATACACAGCAAGTGGTAAAACATGGACAAAGTTTACTGATTATTTGAAATTAAACTTAGGGCTAAGCGTTTCTCCCATTCAATTAAAGTATGATTTAAATTGTGACAATAATATTTATTCATCTAAACTCTATGATGATGTTTGTGAAATAGCCGTAGGTGCAATTGGCAACTATGATGTCTATGTTATTGACTTTGAAGTGAATGAATACAACAATAAGTATAAGTTCAGTAATCAGGCAGCAGCAGTAAAGCAAGGTTATGCACTAAAGCTTGCTGTAGCGAGGGTGCTTGCAGCCACAGGAGCAGATAGAGTAACAATGCTCGGTCATAGTATGGGCGGTTTGGCCATCAGAGAATATGTGCAAAACAAAGCCAATTATCAATCCGATGGAGAACACCATGTTGCTAAAATGGCTACTATCGGTACACCTCATGGTGGTAGCGATCTTGGTACTGCTTACTTGAATTTAGGCTCATTGTTTGGAAAAGATGAAACATCAGAAGCAGCAAGAGATTTGAAGACTATAACGTTGGCCAACAAATCAGGTGTATATCTGTTTGGTGGCGTAGAATCTTCTGCTAATTTGGGTCAATCTTACAAAAATCTTGATATAAATTGTAATGGTATCTTAGGTGATAATATTACAGGATTAAATCAAAAAGGATGGCCAAGGAATGTTGAAGTAGCGTGTATTGTCGGTGGTATCAGTTCAGATTTGGTAGTGACCACCAAAAGCCAGAATATGAATAATTTTTATACTGGCTTATGGGCAAGGGTTTTTAATTATGATTGTTCATACACAAAATCATGTCACAATGAAGAGCCAGAAAAAGCACTATCAGAAATGGTACAAGCACTTGACGACCCCGAACAAAATCTAACTGCTTTAAAGAACGGAGAAAAAATAAGAGGTGTTTTTGCAAAACAAACCCAAGATGCCACAAACGATGATGATGAATACGTGTTTCCAATAGTCAGGAAAGGCGTAGTAGATTTAGATTTTAGTGGGGTTTCAGTTGCTCAAACAAAAATTAGCATAACAGACCCTGATGGGAAGGGCATAATTTACCAACAGAATATCAATAGTACAGCAAATATTAAGTTCAATGTCGAAAAATCAGGTAATTATAAAGTTTCGCTGCATGGACAAACTAAAAATTCTATTTCTACATATTTTTTACGATATTCATTTTGTCCTTACCTTGACCTTTCTATTATTTCTGAAGGGAATATCACATTTTGCGAAGGTCAGAATGTAAACTTGATAGCAACCGCAGGGTACGACGAATATAAATGGTTTAAAGATGGCGTTCAAATTACAAGTAATTCAAACCAATTATCTGTAAATCAAACAGGAACTTTTACCGTACAGGCTTCAAAATGTGGCATTACAAGTAGTTCAACCAACTATATATCCACAACTGTTAAGCCTATACCTATCAAACCTATTATCAATAAAGATGAACAATTAGATCAATTTTTATTGACTTCAAGTAGTACAGAAAATAATCAATGGTTTTTAAATGGAAATCTCATCAATGGTGCGATAGCCCAGACGTATATTCCACAAGAATTAGGCGTTTTCACGGTGAGAGTTTTAAAAGATGGTTGTTCTAATATTTCAGAGGTTTCAAATGTAAAAATGGATAAACCAACGATTTCACTTTTGGGCTCAAACCCAATTTGTGATGGCGATAGTTTAAAATTGGTTGCCCCAACTGGTTTCGGAGGTTATATTTTTTCTGATGGTGCAAAAGAGATTCCTAGAGATAAAAACGAGCTAATAATTAAGAAAGCTGGCAAATATTATGTTGCGACCAAACGAGGGAAATTTATAAGTAATTTGTCAGATCCAATTACTATAAAAGTCAATCCAAATCCACCTAAACCAACAGTTTTAATAGAAAACACGGCTTTAAAATCAAGCAGTCCAATTAACAATCAATGGTATTTAGGTGGTATTTCTTTACAAGATTCAACTGGACAATATTTAAAAGGTTTTGGTTCGGGTGCTTACACAGTTAAAGTAACAGAAAACGGTTGTTTTTCAGAATCGGATGCTTTTGTAATTACAGGAATTGAGCCAAAGGACAACAATCTTAACATCAAATTATATCCAAATCCAAATGAAAGTACTTTTTGGGTTGAGTTACCACAAACTCTCAAAACTTGGCAAATTGATATTTTTGATATACAAGGAAGGCTAATTTTTAGCAAATTACACGGAGATTCATCGACAGACAAAGAGAAAGTTGAATTAAAAAAAGTTAGTGGGTCGTACATAATGCGAGTTACCACAGCAAGGGAGACACAAAATGTTAAGTTTATTGTTGAGTAATGTTTCCCCTCATTCATCTAAGTGTTAGCGAATGAAATGTAAGATTCGGCTAAATTTTAGATTAATTATTCGAGGTTTCAGACTTCAATGTAGGGTACTTTAGAAAAACCTCAACAAAACGACACCTAATACAAAAAATAAACTATTTATGCGTTCAATTAACATTACGTTTCAACACGGACACATCTATAACTCGGACACTCAAGAACGAGTAGTCGTAGAAGAAAATATAAATTATATCCTCATTTTCAAAACAGAAAATGACGTAAAGATTGGTAAGTTTGACAAACCACCAAGACTTCGTTCTGAAAATGAAATCTACAACGAAATTAAGCTTGACACAAACGTAACGCACATAAAAAAATTAAAATCTGCAGGATCATATCTTTACTTTTTCATTGTTGAAGAAAATGAAAATAAAGACGAAAAACCACGCAAACATTCTTGTTTTAGAGTAAAACTACTTGAAGATTTGTTTCTTTACACAAGCGACTCTTGGAAAAGTAGCGACTTGACGGAGGGTGGCAGATTGGCAGACTGTGCTTGTGTGGTGGACGATAGTACAGAGGACAAACTTCCATTTTTTGAAGATATTTATGCAAAATCAGTAACTTCCGCCTATAAAAAAACTCACGTTCATTACTTTGGTAATGCAGGCAGCCCGAGTAAAAACTCTTTTGACTGTTTGTATCTTATAGACAAAAAGGACAAAAACTATCTCTTAGAAACTTTGAGAGGTTTTAACGTCAAAGACAAAGTAGAACGATAATAAAATCAACAGTATATCAGTTCCCAAATGGAACACCAAGTTGTTCTGCGAAAACTAGGCGTTCCCGTTCCAAACTTTGCAGAAATGGTCAGACATCTCCTAATGTCATTTTATCAAAGCGTTCAGGTGTTAGACAGTTTTCGTCTTCGAAATCACCATCTTCACCAAGCCCGAAAATGTTTTTGGTCAAGCTAAAGCAGAGAGATTTTAAACTAAATAATATTCATAATGGACGACAATATAAAATATATACTTTTTAATCCAGCAGATTCACTTTATGGCAAAGCTTTTAAATTTCATAGATTTAAAGATATTCTACTTATGTCATTACTAGCAATGGAAGAATCAATTGAATGGTCTGAAAAGCTATTCCCAGGTGACGATAGAGACCAAATTAGAGTGAATACAAAAAAGGGAATTTATTTTAAAATTGCAGATAAATTAATGGAGGACAGATTAAAGTCCATTATTAATACAACAGAAGAAATTTTATTTGTATATAAACTATCGAATGAAATTAATACAAAAGACCTAATTGATTTTCACTTTTTTGTAGATTTTGAGCAAAGCTCACATTGTAATTATTCTACATTTCCATCTAAAATTCGAAGGGATTATAAATATATTATTGGTAAACTTTATAATGATGAAGAAATGAATTGGGACGATATAGGTTAAAGGACTTATGCATTATTAAAAAGATGCAATTTGTATTATTCAAAGCCCATCTGCTCAAAGCACTTTCCCAAAATTGGCGGTTCAGTGGTGTTAGACAGTTTAATGCTTCGAAAGCACCAAATTTTATAGCTACCAAAAGTTAATAATAACCAAAATTTAAAAAATATGTCAAAAATCTTATTGATGAGTTTAGTATTTGTTTTCTCAAATTCAAGTATTTATGCACAAAAAGATAGTGTAAAAACAAAATTTATTGTGGACATCCCTTTGTTAGACTTGCCTGCCAATTTGGATAATAACGGGTTGGCGTTTAAACAATTCAGTCCAAGTATGCAGCAGTCGCTTAGTTTTACCAAATCAATTTCTGAAACACAACAGTATTATACGAAAAGAATATTTTTTAACCCAAACAAAAGCTATTCAATTAGTAGGAAACTATTAGGAGAAACAGGATTAGCCGCTACCAATTTTATAATTGAAATTATAATAAGTGGAACTCCATTTGGAACAGGTTGGACACATGAGGAATGGCACAGAGCTGTGTTGAATAAAAACAACGCTGGTAGTTTTAATAATATGAATACTTTTCCTATTGGTCAAGCTTTAGTATCTGTAAGTAATGTACTAGATAAAGATTTGGAACGGTTCAAAAAAAGTAATAATCCAGATTTTGTACGAATGAGTGCGGCTGGTATCGAAGCTCAATTTGAATATGTTAAAGCATTACAAAAAGACAATTTTTTTTATGACCTTAATCTATCGAGTCAGGTTTCATATTGGTTAAATACTCTTAATGCAATGGGTTATCTACGTTTAACATCAACAATTGGAGCAGACGATTTTACAAAAGAATTAGAAAAGAAAGAAGGAACAGATATTTCTAAGAGAGATTTTACAGGATTAGATTTCACCGCATGGATTTATGATCTTTCAAGACCAAATGAGGCTTATGCAGAAAGGGGTAAGCATGTTTCTGGTGTAGGTTTTAGACGATATAGAATTCCTTCTGATTTAACAACTGAAGAGCTTGATTATCTAACAAAAATGGGGAAACTGCAAATACTAAACTTTGTTTCTCCACACATGTTTTTCATAAATTCAATCAAGCTCAATCAAAATTTACGATTTAATTTTGGTCTATTTCACTACTTAACTTCATTTGGATATGACGTAGGCAGCAATTTCTTTGTTGAGCATAAACATAATAAAATCTTTTTTGCCTTTCACAATTATCACAACTTAAACAATAGCTTTTACGGAATCGAGACTCTGTTAATTGATAAAGCATATAAAGTAGGAAATAAAACTGTATTGCTTTCGCCTAGCATTCACCTTTGGACACAGCCAAAAAATCAAGAGTTCAGAACAGCTGACGCTATATTCGGAGGAAAAGTGGAAATTTTAGCATCAACAAAATTAGGCAAGATATGGCAGCCTTATATTTCGGTATCAGCCAAAACAAAGGGATGGGTAGCTGGCGATGTTTATCAAGATTCAAACTTTAGTGGCAGATTAGGTATTCGTACATTCATCAAATAGAAGTACTAGCTGTAAACCTCTCTGCGAAAACTGGGCGTTCCCGTTCCAAACTTCGTATAGAGGTTTAGACATCTCCTGATGTCATTTTTTCAACGCAACACCCCTGCGAAGTTTGGAACGAAAACGCCCTATTTTTGCAAAGCCGAATGGGCAAAAATCACTCCCCAGGACGATAGGTCCGCTCCGCATTTTTCAGTACGTCTTCTTTATAAAAAAGTACATCTTTAAATTTACCTTTCGTGTACATTTCCAACTGATTGTTGAAATGTTTTGAGCTTGGGTCGCCACTTTCGCCACCTGCCAATAATGATTTTGCTTTGATTTTTGGCCCAAACTCAACTGCACAAATAAAACTATTGCCACTTACACCGTAGCGTTTTTGGGTAGTTGGATAATAGCGACTGTTGTATGAAGGCAACATTCCCCAAAGTGCCGAAGCAAAGCCTACCGGCACACTCGGCTGTGAATCATCATATTTTTGCTGAATATCTGACGAAATTCTTTGATAACGATTGATTTCGCCCCAAGGCATTTGCCATTTACCAAATTTCTTTTTCAAATCATTTACTACAGTCAATAATGGTGGTAAAACCTGCTCTACCGTTGCCGATACCGCAAATTTTTTCACATTGGCCACTTGGTCGTCTTCACCTTCATCGATGTATAATTTTTGTAAAGTATTACTCAATTTCCCTGCCCATTCAATCGCCAAAGTAGTAGCTACCGAAGTTTCCGACGAATGATAATTCCATTTTTTCAACTCAGCAATTGGCTCACTCAAAGCTGCATAAAGCGAATCAGTAGGTTTTACGTTTTTTTCAAAAATAGTAATCAACGACGGAATTAAGACCTCAAAAGCCGCCAAATTTGTATCATAACCAGCTGCAATCACTTTATCAATCGTGTAACTTTTTTCTTTATCCAATACCTTTACTGCATTTACGCCTCTAAAATTCTCGCCATCGGGTGCCATATATGGAGGAAAATCTGCTTTTTTCGGACTCATCGTTCCCGCTGCCGAAAATGGCGTAGAATTACAGTTTTGCAGCCAACCATTTGTAGGGTTATAAACGTGAACTGTTTCATCAACTGTATGCAAACCTTTCCATTCGGTAGCAGAAGTACTTCCGTCGATTACCTTTGCCCAATTGAGTTTACGGTCACGCACAGGCACAAAATTTCCGTGCCAATAGGCAATATTCCCTTTATTATCTGCAAAAACGGTACTGTTCGAGGTATTCGCACGCAAATCCATTGTTTTTTTGTAGTCATCAAAACCTTTTGCTTTCGTACGGCTCCAACTTTGAATCAAACTCGTCATTGAGCGATTATATGATTTTAGACTAATCCATTGGTCGTTACGTTTCGCCATAATTGGGCCATGCTGGGTAGCATAAGTTGTAAAAACTTTGGTTTTTAGAACATCGCCATCTTTATATTTGATACTTATTTTTTTCTCAACAACTGGCTTTAATTGTTTATCATATTCATAAAAATACTTCTCTCCTTTTTTCGTAATTTTCTCAGCATACACATCGGCCACATCGACATTGCACGAAGTGTGCATCCAACCGCAATAATCGTTAAAGCCCTGATAAACAAACATTTGCCCCCAAGTTACAGCACCGTAGGCATTCAGACCTTCTTCGCTCGTCACTTGTACTTCGGGTCTGAAATAAAACGTTACGTGCGGGTTTATGTATAAAATTGCATTTCCTGAAGCCGTAATTTTAGGAGAAAAAGCAAAGCCATTCGAGCCAGTTTGGTTTTCAGGGTCTTTGGGTTCGGCGGTGTATGTAACTTTATCGCCCGAATAAAAATTCTTCAATTCGGCCGTCGTGATATCTGCCGTGCTGATTGCTCCAATACTCCCATCAGTCCACAAAAGCGGAAACCAAGGCTTGAAACGAGTCAACATTGCAGGTTTTGTGTTGGGGTGCGTGTGTAAATAAAAATTTATACCATCGGCATAGGCATTGAGTAGTTTTTTCATCCACGGCTCGGCTTTGTTATAATCGGCAATAGCATCCGTGGTATCAATCAATAATTTTATTTGTAAATCATCGTATAGGCTTGCTTCTCCTTTAATTTCCGACATTCTGCCCAATTTTTCGATATAATTCATTTCTACTCGCTTGAAATCATCTTCGCACTGAGCATAAAGCAAACCAAAAACTGCATCAGCATCTGATTTTCCATAAATATGTGGAATCCCCCAATTATCTCGAATGATATTTACACGCTTGGCTTGTTGCTGAAAACGAGCAATTTCGGTAGCCGAAAATTTACTCAAAACAGTTTTTTGAGCGAAAGTTGAGAAGGAATTAGTGACGAGAAAAAACAAAAAAAGTAAACTGAATGATTTCATAAAAGGCCCATGCGTTTAGGTGATGAAAAATGGTTTAACAAACATACACAAAATTGTAAATAAGATTGAAAAGTAGGACAGGTTTTTAACCTGTTAGATGGCCTATGCTTAAAAATAAACTTTTTACTTTTGAAAGGTTAAAAACCTATCCTACAATTTAGTAGAAAATCATTAATAAATTTATTTAAAAAACTCATAATCAACTATTTACAACAATTCAGAACCTATTAACAATCAATTAACAAATCAAGAGCAAACCTTTTGATACCTTTCTGCATCTAAAGTATAAATTAACATTAATGTTTACGACGATGAGAAATTTCATAATGGCTGCAATCATGGTTTTTACAACTATTTTTTCGGCAAATGCACAATATGGTAATCAAGGATATGATAACTATGGAAGCAATAGTTATGATGATGATAGATATTACTACGATGACGAATTCGATTGGCATTGGGACATCCGAGTGCGTATCAGTAATGGCATTCAAAATGGCCTTATCACTCGTACAGAATCAAACCGTTTGTATCGTCGCTTAGAAGATGTAGAGCGTAAAGAATATAATTATTTGGCAGATGGTATCTTTAACCGTTGGGAACAACAAGAAATCTGGGAGGATGTGGCGTACCTCAACCGCCAAGTTGGTATCGAGCTTTACGACTATGACCGTAGATTCTATGGCTTTGATATGGCTTGGAATGACCTCCGTGGCTATCCACGCTGGTATTATCAAGGTGGTTTTGACTTCTATCGTTTCGACCGCCGTGGCTTTGGTAATGTCCGTTTAGGTTATGTCCCTCGCCCGAACTATTATGGTTGGTACAGAAATGACCGTAACCGTGTTGGTCGTGAATATTACAGCGAGCGTAGCCGTTATCGTACCAATGGTTTTAATAGCCGTTACGATAACAACCGCACCTCACGTAACGATAATGATAGAAATGCAAGAGGCGGCAGCTACGACAATAACCGTCGAAACGATATAGAAAGAGGTTCGAGAGGAAACAACAACCCTCGCAACGATAATGATAGAAACTCGAGAGGAAATAACGAACCTCGTAATGATAACGACAGAAGTTCGAGAGGAGATAACGAAACTCGCAACAATAATGATAGAAATTCGAGAGGTGGAATCGACAATAATCGCAATAATTTCCCAACACCATCAACATCGGAGCGTCCTTCAAGAGTAAATGACACACCAAGCAGTACAAGCACAGGCGAGGGTCGTTCGGATAATTATGGTAAAGGAAGCGGCACGGACAACAGTCGTAGCGAACGCAACACGCCAAGCCCAAGTAGAGATGCATCTACCGGCAACGAACGCCGAAGCCGTGGTGGAGAATCAAGCCAAACTCCAAGCCGTAGCGAACGCTCAACGCCATCAAACGAAAGCCGCCAAAATGGAGAAACTCAAAAAAGTGAAGGTGGTAGAGGTAGAAGAAATTAGTTAGCAGTTGGCAGTCAACAGTCTACGGTTGGCAGTCTGCGGCAGTCCAAAGAAATATATATAATTTACCAAAAACAAAAAGCGGTCAAGATTCTTAGTCTTGATCGCTTTTTGTGTGAAAACAAACTGGAAATTGCCAAAAAATCACCTCGCAATTTCAATTTTATATTTCTTTCCTTTCATTTTTTCCTCTCTAATAAGCTGCAAAAGCGTTTTAATTTTTGAACGTTTTACAGCCGCAAACGAAGTAAAATCTTTCACTTCAATAAGTCCTAAATCACCTTTTTCGAGTTGCCCTTTTTGCGATAAAAATCCTACAATATCAAGTTTATTGAGCTTATTTTTCTTTCCTCCGCTAATATAAAGTGTCTGATATTTAGGAAGTTGCGGCAAGGAATAACGTTTTGAAAGTACTAATTCCTCCAAATTTTTATCAACATAAGCTGGACGTTCTTCCTCGTTACTAAAAATTAAATACGAAGTTCCCGAAGCGTGCATTCGTGCCGTGCGGCCATTGCGATGAACGAATTCGTGAGCTTGCAACGGCAAATGATAATGAATCACATGCTTCATTTCAGGAATATCTAGCCCACGAGCAGCCAAGTCAGTCGTGACCAAATAATTTACACTGCCATTTCTGAATCTAATCAAAGCACGTTCACGGGCATCTTGCTCCATTCCGCCGTGATAAAACGTAGCCACAATGCCTTTTTGGTTCAGAAACTCACTAGTTCGTTCGGCAGCATCTCGGTGATTACAGAAAATCAAGGCTGCTTCCGAATTGAGCGAACAAACCAAATCAAAAATCGTATCTAATTTATCTTTTTCATTCGAAATAACCAACTTCATTGTCAGTTGCTCATTTTCGGTATTTTTTTCTGGCAAAAAATCTAAAACTTGGGGAGTCGTCAGACCAGTAAATTCAGGAATTTCGATGCCCGCCGTTGCCGAAACCAAAACCCTTTTATTCAGATTCGGTAGATTTCCAATAATAAAAGACATTTGCTCATGAAAACCCAAATCCAACGATTTATCAAATTCATCAAGCACCAAGGTCGTGATGCCATCAAGTTCAAAAGTCTTACGAGTAATATGGTCGGCAATTCTGCCAGGAGTGCCAATTAATAAAGCAGGTGGTGTTGATAAATTTTGTATTTCAGTAGCCATCGGATGTCCGCCATAACAAACATTTACCTTAAACCCTGTTGACATTTTCTTCCAAACCTGCTCAATCTGCATCGCTAGCTCACGAGAAGGTGCCAATATCAAGCACTGCACTTTTGTTTGGTCAGCTTTGAGTAAGTCTAAAACTGGCAATAAGAAACCTAGAGTTTTCCCCGAACCAGTAGGAGCAAGTAAAAGAGTATCGCTGTTTTTGGCAGTAATCGCTTTTTGTGCCGAAACCTGCATCGGATTTAATTTCTCAATGCCAAGATTGGCTAATATTTGCGAATGTTGTTGATGAATATTCATAACACAAAGGTACGGACAATAAATAGGATTTTATTGAAATTTTTATCTACGCATACCTCACAAAAACTTATAATACAGAAGACTTCCAACATTATTTCATAAATCAGAATTTTGATTAAGAATGCCAATAATTTGGACTATTTTTATTGAAAAACAGATTGTTTCAATCTTTTTATTGTAGTCATAAATACTGTATTTAAGCATTTTAGCAAAAAAAAGTAGTACACTAAATTATCAAATAAATAGATTAACAGATAAAAATTTAAGATAAAAATCCTTTTTTTGTAGATTATTAAACTTTCTAATATTAACTTTGTTTATCCCTGTATATAGCATTAAAACTATTATTGGTGTATTTAAACGTGTAAAATAAAAATACCAGAAAAACCTGGTCAATCTAACCTAAAACTTTACTTTTGTTTATGACTGCTGAAAAGCCCATGAACGAGTTTCCTGTCATGGATACAAGTGACGGTATCGTTCTGTTTCATCCCAATATTCCATCCAAAGCTGCTTTTAATGTAAGCGAAGTTCTAAATACTCGTTGGATTGGTCAAGGCCCAAGAGTTGATGAGTTTGAGCAACGTTTCGAGCAGAAATTTACCGCTCCTTGCAAAAGCCTTGCGGTTGGCTCAGGAACTGACGCCCTACATTTGTCGTATTTACTGGCTGGCCTCAAAGAAGGCGACGAAGTAATCGCCCCAGTATTTACTTGTACAGCAACCAACATCCCATTTTTGTATATGGGTGTAAAAATTGTTTTTGCTGATATTGATGCCAATCTCAATATTGATGTGAAGCACGTAGCAGAACTCATTACACCCAAAACTAAAGCAATTGTTTGTGTTCACTACGGAGGCTTGCCATGTGATATGGACGAACTTTGGGAACTTGGCCGCAAACACAATATTGCCATCATCGAAGATGCCGCTCACGCCGTTGGTGCAAAATACAAAGGTGAATTTATTGGTAGCCAAAGCGATTTTTCGATGTTTTCATTTCAAGCAATCAAGCATATTACAACTGGTGATGGTGGAATGTTGGTTGTGAAAGACCATTCATTGGTAGAAAAAGCCAAACGATTACGTTGGTTTGGCATTGACCGTAGAAGCAAGCAAAAAGGTATTTGGGAAAACGACATCACCGAAGTTGGCTATAAATACCAAATGACCGATATTGCGGCAAGTATCGGCCTTGCAGCAATTGACGAGTTTGATGCCCACTTAGCTCACCGCCAAAAACTCTATCGTCTTTACTGCGAATTACTGAAAGATATTAAAGGAATCCGAGTAATCGGAAGAGAATATACTGACCGTGAACACGCCGCATGGCTACTTACTGCCGAAGTTGACGACCGTGAAAATTTAATGAAGCACCTACGTGAACACGGCATCGAGTCAGGACAAGTGCATTATCGTAATGATAAGTACACTATTTTCGGTGGACGAACTGAAGGCAAATTTCCTAAAATGGATGCCATTGAAGAACGTTATTTGGTATTACCGCTCCATGCCAAAGTAACCGAAGAAGACGTAGCTTACATAGCATATATCTTACGTAAAGGATGGTGATAATAAATGCAGAGTGTAGAGTTTAGAAAGTACAATACTTCGAACTCTACACTCTAAACTCAAAACTCTCTTCATGGATTTTACGCATAAAAAAGTCGCTTTAGACTATTCTCCTGTTTTTTCTATACTTATTCCGTCATGGAATAACCTTGATTATCTGAAATGTGCGGTAAATAGTATCAAGAAAAACAGTCGATATAAGCACCAAATCATTGTTCACGTAAACGAAGGGAACGATGGCTCAGAAGATTGGGTAATTGCTCAAGGTAATATTAGTTATACCAAAAGCTCACAAAATTCGGGCGTATGTTATGGTTTTAATGCCGCTTCACACCTTGCTATTGCCGAATACTTGGTTTTTATTGATGACGACATGTATCTCTGCCCCGATTGGGATTTTTACTTATATGAGGAAGTAGAAAAGCAAAAAGATGACAAATGGTGCATCAGCGGAACAATGATTGAAGGCTTCGATAAAGGAAATACCTGCGTAATAGCCGATAAAAACTACGGTACACACCCATCAGAATTTGATGAAAAAAAGTTTTTGGCCGAATATGCCTCCTATCCGAAAGAAGATTGGAATGGTAGTCAATGGTATCCGATGGTTTTGCCAACTTTTGTTTATCGAGCAGTTGGTGGTTTGAGCGTTGAGTTTTTCCCAGGAATGTACAGCGACCCCGATTTTATGATAAAATTGTGGCACTATGGTGTAAGATATTATAAAGGATTAGGTAAAAGCCGCGTATATCACTTTGCCAGTCGAAGTACAGGCCGAGTAAAACGAAATGACGGTCGAACAGAGTTTATCTTGAAATGGGGATTGAGCAGCAATACTTTTTTCAAGAATTATTTAAAAATCGGGACAAAATTTTTGGGTCAACTCCCAGACCCTAAAGAAAACTTTACTCTTCGCCTAAAAAAACGAATTGATAGATGGAAAGTTAAATTAAAATCAAAACCTGTTGATATTGCTTGAAATTTGTATGAAAGCTTTGTATTGTTGCAGATTGTTGAGGAAAATATTGAAAATCTCTTTTAAAAAAATTACTAATTTGTAACAATGTGAAATTATCTACATCAAAAGGAACTACCCAATGTCGAAATACAAATCCCAAATCAAACAAGTACCACACTCAAAAGGAGCTGCTTTAGAGTTTATTCATCGTTTCATTGAAGAAAACGATTTAAAAGAAAAAACAGTGATTGATGTTTCGGCGGGTTCGGGTTATGTGGCTAATTTATGGCACAATTCAGGTGCGGAAGTGAAAGCTTTTGATATGTATCCCGATATTTTTAAAAGTGATTCGCTGACCTGTCTACCTATTGATTTGAACCTAAAACTACCCATTGAAGCCAATTCGGCCGATTATGTGCTTTTGATGGAAACAATCGAACATATTCCGAATCAGACTTCGCTGCTCCAAGAACTTTCAAGAATACTCAAACCCCACGGTATTTTAATCGTAACAAAGCCAAACAACAGCAGTTTAAATGGCCGACTTGGAAATTTGTGGGTAGAAGCCGAGCGAAGCGATATGTTTTTATCAAACGAAGCCAGCGTAATTGGATATGACGATACGCACATTTATAATGGTCGAGTATATCTCTGCACAGCCCAAAGGCTAAGAACATTGGCAGGTTTAGCAGGCTTAAAATTACACAAAGTACACTCAAATCAGCTAAGTGTAAGTTCTTTGATTTCATATCTTTTTTTAGGATTATTTATTCATCTTCGTTCGTTTCGCACATTTAAGCGTATGATACGAAAAGCTTCAAATCCAGTCGAAAAAGAGATTTTGGAAGAACAGCACGCACTTAATATAAATCAGACTTTACTCATGCATAAGCATTTATGTGTAACGTTTCAGAAAAAATAATAGGATACAAAAAAGGGATATTATTTTAAAAATATCCCCTCTCAATAAATTACGATTCTTATAAAAACTGCACAACTGTCTCCAAACTCACTCCTCTCGAACCTTTTATCAAGACATAAGAATCTGTTAGTTGCTTATCAATAAGCCAGTTATGCAACGAAAATTTATCTGAAAAATAAAAAGCGTTGGGTAATACCTCAAGTGCATTTGTCATCAGTTCACCGAATAAAACTACTAAATCAATGTCCCCCTTAGCTACTAACTCTCCAATCAGGCGGTGTTCTGCGGGGCCTTCTTCGCCTAATTCAAACATATCTCCCAAAATCACGACTTTCTGTTTATCGGTTTTAAGATTAATAAAATTTTGAATCGAAGCCGACATTGATGATGGATTTGCATTATAGGCATCTAGCAAAATGCTGTTTGTACCTTTCTCTACAATTTGTGAACGATTATTATCAGGATTATACTCTGAAACTGCTTCATTTGCCAACTCAAGCGATACACCAAAATATTTTCCGATGGCCAAAGCTGTGACAATATTTTCAAAATTATATGACCCTGGCAGATGCGTTTCGTATTGAGATCCATTTGCTGAGAATGTAACAACTGGCGAATCCTGCAACATAACAATCTCATTATCAGTCAAGTAATAGAATGTTTCTTTAAATGTTCGCTGAGCTGCCATTTCTATCAATGCTTTACTCTTGGCACTTACGAAAACCGTTCCTCCTGATTTTGCTAAAAAATCATACAGTTCACCTTTTCCTTTTTTCACACCTTCAACCCCACCAAAACCTTCTAAGTGAGCTTTTCCTACATTAGTAATAAAACCATGCGTAGGTTCGCAAATATTACATAAATCTCGGATTTCGCCTTGGTGATTCGCTCCCATTTCAACTACAGCAATTTCATAGCTTTCATCAATTCCGAGTAATGTAAGCGGCACGCCGATATGATTATTAAGATTACCTTTTGTATAATAAGTCTTGAATTTTTTTGATAATACTGCTGCAACCAATTCTTTAGAGGTAGTTTTTCCGTTCGACCCTGTCATGCCCACAAACGGAATATTGAGCTGTTGTCGGTGGTAATTAGCCAATTTTTGTAGTGTGTAAAGTACATCACCGACCAAAATACAACGTTCGTCGATAGCATATTCTGCCTCATCAATCACCACATATTTTGCACCTTTGCTGAGTGCTTCTTGGGCAAAAGAGTTTGCATTGAATTTATCACCTTTTAGAGCAAAAAACATTACTCCTTCGTTGATTTTTCGGGTATCGGTCGAGATGCCGTTGCTGGCTTTAAATTTTTGATATAATTCGGCAATTGACATGATTTTCTATAAAAAGTTTCGAAGTTTTTGACAAAGATAAACTAAAAGCAATTTGCCTTTTTTAAATCTGCTCTCTTTTCAACCATTTTTCATGAAAAGCTGCCTTGAAGTTCGACATTTTTTCCATCAAATCTTCAATATCATCTGATTCTATAACCAAATTACGGTTTTCTGCCTTCAAAAAACCTTCTTCAACCATTACATCCAATTGCTTCAAAAGATGGTCATAAAAACCATTCAAATTAAGTAAACCTATAGGTTTTTGATGAAGTCCCAACTGCGACCACGATAAAATCTCAAAAAGCTCATCCATGCTACCATAGCCACCTGGAAGCGTAATAATACCATCACAGAGCTTTTCCATCAAAGCTTTTCGCTCGTGCATGGTTTCTACTTTGTGCATTACAGGGAGGCTTTTATGCCCTACTTCCATTTGATCTAAAAAATGCGGAATAATGCCAGTTACTTGACCATTATTTGCCAAAACAGCATCAGCAATAATACCCATTAACCCAAGGCTTCCTCCTCCATAAATAAGACGAATATTGTTTTCGGCTAAAACTTTGCCAAGTTTCTCGGCAGTTTCTTTATAAATAGGTTTTGTTCCAGGATTTGCTCCACAGTAAACTAAAATCGCTTGCATTCTTTTTTTGTTTTGAAATTTTGGACCTTATTCGATTGATACTAGGTTAATTATTGAGACAATGGACATGAGACAAGAGATTCGAAACAGTTCACTTCGGCGAACCATCTCAAATCCCATATATCGTTTCTTATGTCTCATTGCTAAAAAAATTTATAAATAATCTATCAAATTAATAGATTGCATTTCAAACTTGAATTCAGCTTTTTTTAAAATCTTGGTCAAAATAAAACCCAACGAAACGTCGGGCTTATTTTTGTTCGCTAAATTTGTCAGGAAAAAAAATCTTTGTTGCTAAATGGATTTATTGTTTGATTTATGTGCAATTTATGGACTTGAACTATAAAATGCAACATTTTTTTCAGAACAAGCTACCTTGCACAACCTGTGGAATTATTCTAGGTTCTTGTAGATTTAAACTTATATTCGCATTAAACTTATTTATCCAATATTTTGTGAGTTCGGGAGCAAATTCATTGTCGCCACAATGCACAAAAATATAAGCACTTTTTAATCCCAGATTGAGCCAAGTTTTTATACGTTCACACCACGCATGTATGCGAGTGTAATCGGTCGGGTGAAGTTCATTTCCTACAAAACGAAGCATAAGGTTTGGTGTAGTAAGTGTTGAGTGAAGCACATCTCGTCGGCCCGCTACGTCCGAAATCACTGTTCCAACTTTCATTTCAGTGAGCATAGCACAGCTATCTGCCCAAATTTTTGCATCTTTAAACCAATCAGAATTACGAAACTCAACCGAAATAGGAAAGTTTGGTGGTAAGGATTTTAGGTAATTTTCTAAACTTTTTAATCTACGTGGGTCGAACATCGGTGAAAGTTGCAAAAATGTCATTCCTAAATGTTCTTCCAAGCCCAAAACTGCTTGGCAGAACTGTTCAGTAAGTAATTCACATTCAATCAATTGACGGTCATGACTGATTATTTGCGGGAATTTCGGACAAAACTTAAAACCTTCGGTGGCTGATTCTTTCCAACGTGCAATCGTTTCTTTAGTCGGAATTTGGTAATGCGTAACATTCAGTTCAATAGTATTAAATTGACGAGTATAATGATAGAGAAAATCCGCATCTTTGGCATTTGAGGGGTAAATCTTACCGACCCAGCTTTTATTTGCCCAAATCGGTGTACCAAAATATAAATCGGGCTGAGAAGCTTTCGCAGATACTTCCGCAAGAGTCTGAACAGTTAATGGATTATCTGGCGGAAGCGTAAAATCAACATCTGAAATATCTTTAAGTTTTCCGAAATCCATAGTTTTAACATAATTAGGGCTTTACACCAATTGGGTAAGTATAAGACTTCGGTGTGATTTATTAATTACAAATATTCTATCAATCTCCCAACCGATAAACTCTACACTCATGTTGTTGACTGTAATGTCTAGTCGTAAAGATTTGGTTAAGTGGATGATTGAAGGTTTTTTCTTGCAAAAGATTTTCGTCAATATCATTATGTGGGTCGAAATTTACCACAAAAACATACTTCGGATTATCTTGAAGTGTCCAAATCATCAATTTTTGTTCCTCGCTTAGTTCAAAAAGCCATTTTACTGAGCGACCTTTGATTTCTTCCCAAATATTATCGGCCAGTTGGTGCATTTGCTGAAATAACTGAAACTGATTGTAGTTTTTACCCCAAATAAATGGCCCATGAGTCACTTTATCTCTGTCATTGTCATCTCGTATGGCATATACGTATAGTTTTGTATATTCTTCGTTTTTCCCTCTTTCAAGATGCAAATTACGTGTTTCAAAGCCCAAACCTACATAGCTTGGCATATCAGTCAAAAACAGTGAAACAAATAAACGGAGATGATTGGCAGTACGATAAAACTCATCAAATCTTGGATCATCTTTATCGGCTGTCATGACTGTAAAATTCGGTGCAAAATTGCGAGCATGAAGCAATTGATTATACTTCACAAATTTCTGCATAAATTCGGGGGAACCAACCACTGAAGACTGTAAATCTCCGAGCGTAGAATCGGCATCAATTGCCTCTAAATGGTCATTTTCATCGCCATAACCCATAAAATTAGCCTCGACTAAGAAGGTTTCGGCAAAGAACGCAAAATGTTTTACTCCTTGTTTCTGCACATAATGCTTTACCGCCATTAAAGGGTCATAAAATTCGTTGGGTTTAGCTGGCACGCCATTTGGCCGTGGTTGTACATGAGCCATATCACCTCGCATGAAATCTAAATTATACGTTTGCTGACATTCATATACTTTTTGACAGAAATACTCCCATGCGTACTTATTGGGATTTTCAAAATCTAATTCCCAATTGACATTATCATCTTTTGAGTGAAAAAATTTATAGCGTGCCAAAGGACCAAAAACCCTCGACATGGCCTGTGGCTTATCAAATTCATAAGTGTACCAACGGTTTCCGTTTTCATCAATCACAAATTCTTCTGGATTGATATGCAGCCCACGATAAGGCGGTGCCATAGTCATTGGAAGTGTTTCGTAGCCTTGGTAAATCAATTCATGCATTAATTCAATTCGGCGGCGAAGTCGGCCTTGAGCATCATTTTTATGTCCAAAAATAATTTCAAGCCGTTGTTCATCACTCAAAATCGGAATTTCGGGCGAAAATAAAGTGTTTTTAGAGTAAGAAATCGGTGTTCCATTGGCAGTTCCGCTACGAACTAAATAATGCCAAATAATTTCTTCGACTTCTCTATAAATCGTCTCCGAATTACTCGTAATTCTTCCACCAACTCGACGCACCCACTCAAAAAAACGAGGGTAAGAAATCACCATTTCTGAAAAACGATCGGTATGTGGAATTACATCCATGCCTACACTTTTGCCCATTGCATGTAGAATGTTAACCACAAATTTCAATTGTTTTTCAACCGAATTGAGCAATGGAATTGCCGTAGCTAATTCATGACTATAAAACTCAGTGTTGATATTAAAACTGATCATACCATAAAGACTTCCAACTACGCCTGGTTCCCAGATTGGCAATAAATGGATAGAATCTTGTGATTTTGGAATCGTAAGTGCGTATTTGACGACATTAAACAAATTTCCGATGGTACGAACATTTATGCCAACCATATTCGATTTTTTCAGCCATTGGCTATCTTGATGATGGCTTACTGGGCTTTCAATACCCCGACTGAGGTCGACCCGACTAGGCTCTAAGGCTCTTTGGATTAAATCGTTACCTAATCGACGTTGAAGAATATCTATTATATCATAAACATTTAACTGAACGGCAATTTCTGGCAACAGATTTTCTATATACGACGTCTGATGCGAAGTATATTTATCTTTGTATAAATTATGATTCTGACGCCACAAGTCAAACATCGACGTTTGTGTATAAGTATCAGTTGTCATCGGATTTCATCATAGGTTGTATACAAAGTTATGAAATACCTATAAAAGATTACAATTTTACTTTAAAAAAATAAGAAAGCTCCAGTTAATTATCTAAACTGAAGCTTCTTTGCTCATGAAATCAAATTTCTGATGTTATTTTTGTGATGAAATCAAATCACATAATATACGCTCACTTTCGGTTAATATAATGTCTTTTTCTTTCTCATCTTTTTCACCTGAACTAAGTTTATTTACTGCTTTTCTGCGTTTTTCGTTTTCGTCACGCTCTTGCTTACGTTTAGCTTCATTGAGCGAAATAACTGTAACATCTTTTATCTTACGATATTCAGCCAAATCATCGGTTAATTGTTTTAACTCTTGATCTGATTTCAAACGAGCTTGATATTTTTCTTGTAATTTGGCAAGAACTTTCTCATTAATAAAGGTTGTTTTTTCGTAATCTGAAGTCTTCACTTGGTCATAAGGCAAAGCACTTGGTTGTGAACTTTCTCCCATTTCTTCAGGGTCAAATGGCGTCGGAAGGTCAATATCAGCCACAACTCCTTTACGTTGCGTACTGTTTCCCGTGATACGATAAAACTTTTCGGTTGTGAGTTTCAATTGACCATATCTTTCTTTTTGGTCAAAACCTACGTTCGATTTTTTATCAGTCGAAGCTGTACGAGGTGAAAGTAAAAACTGGTCTAAATCAACTAATTGCTGCACTGTTCCTTTTCCGAAAGATTGCTCGCCTACAATCACCCCACGCTTATAATCTTGAATAGCTCCTGCAAAAATCTCCGATGCTGACGCACTAAAACGATTTTGAAGAATAACCAACGAACCATTATATACTACTTCAGAGTCGGTATCACTTTCTACGTCGATACTTCCATTATTGTCTCGGCGTTGCACCACCGGGCCTTTCGTGATAAATAAACCTGTAAGATTTATAGCTTCAGTCAATGAGCCACCGCCATTGTTACGAAGGTCAATCACCACACCATCAACTCCCTTAGCTTTAAATTCATTCAAGAAACGCTTTACATCTTTAGTTGTACTTTGGAAATCTCCACCTTTGCGGGCATCTTCAAAGTCACGGTAAAACATCGGAATATCAATTACGCCAAGTTTATAGTCTTTACCATCTTTTTTCATTGGTACGATTTTACCTTTGGCAACTGCTTCCTCCAGTTTTACTTTTTCACGTACTAAACGTAGTTCTTTCGTTGGCGAACCGGCAGGTGCATCACCTGGCAGAAGTCTTACACGTACAACCGTTCCTTTCGTACCTCTAATTAGCTTTACGGCATCATCCGTTAGCCAACCCACAATATCTTGCCACATACCATTTTCACCTTGGGCTACAGCTACAATTCTATCGTTCTTTGTTGCTTGTCCACTTTTAAACAATGGGCCACCAGGAATAATTTCGGCAATCATTACATAATCACCTTCATTTCTTAAAGAAGCCCCAATTCCTTCTACCGATTGGCTCATTTCAATATTGAATTGAGCGGCCGTACTCGGAATCATATAGTTTGTATGTGGGTCGATTGTTTCTGAAAAAGCGTTCATAAACGATTGAAAAACATCATCAGGTCTCCATTTAGCGATACGAGTTTCCCAACGCTTATAGCGGTCTTTGAGCGTTGCTATCGTTGCACTGTCTTTACTTCCGCTTAATTTCAAATCAAGCACTTGACTTTTAACAATTTTACGCCAAACATCGTCTAACTCAGTTGTTGATTTTGCCCAAGGAGTTTTCTCACGGTCGGTTTCATAGCTTTCATTTGCGGTGAAATTAAATGGCCTATTGAGCAAATCCATGATAAACTCGTGACGTTCTTTGTAACGTTTGCGGTAAAGGTTAAAAACCTCGAAGGGGGCAGTTAAATCCCCTTCTAATAAATCTTCATCTATTCCATCACGGTATTTTTCAAAAGACTTGATATCGCTTTCAATAAAATATGAATGTCCGCCATCTACATCTTTCAAGAAATTATCCCATACTTTTGCCGAAAAATCATCGTCTAGCTTAAATTTTTGATAGTGATGATAACTCAAAAACTGGGTAGCAAACTGCTGCACCTGCTCTTGCGTGCGAGTAGGCTTCAAATCATTGTAGCCATACGTTGGCGACGCCGCAGTCTGATTCTGAGCTTTATTCTCAAAGCAACCAAATAGACCTGTTAAAGTTAATAGAACGATGATTCTTTTCATAATTTGTATCATATACAATGATTGAATGAATGAATGAATGTGCGAATGATGCAAACTATCAAACATTATTTATCTGTTCTTTAGCTTATTTAACAATTTCTAATAATTCTACTTCAAAAATCAAAACTTGATTTGGACCGATACTCGGTGGACCTTGTGGGCCATAAGCTAAGTTTGAAGGAATAAATAATTTCCACTTCGAACCAACTGGCATTAATTGTAGGGCTTCTACCCAACCTTGAATCACTTGTGTTACACCAAATTCCGCAGGCTGGCCACGCTCTACTGAACTATCAAAAATACTTCCATCTATCAATGTTCCGTGATAATGTACTTTCACTTTATCAGTTGATGCTGGTTTTTCTCCAGTACCCTCTTTCATAATTGAATATTGCAAGCCGCTTGGCAAAGTCACAACGCCAGCTTTCGTTTTATTTTCGGCCAAATATTTGTCACCTACTGCTTTATTGGCAGCACCTTTTTTCATTGATTCATTTTGAAAATACCCTTGAATATAAGCATTAGCTGCATTGCCGTCCATCAAAGTTGTTTGTCCATTCAATACCTGGTCAATGGCTTTTGCCATTATCGTTGAATTAACTTTCAAATTTTGTTGTTTCAAATTACCAGCGATATTCATCCCAATAGCATAGCTGATAGAGTCAATACCATTTTTCATACTTTCTAATGAAGACGGAGCAACAACTACTGTTTTTGTTGTTGATACAGCTTTTGCAGCAGAAGTTTTAGGCTTTGTAACTGTTGCTTTTGTGCCTTGTGCAAAAGATAATTGTGATGATAAAATAATAGTAGCGAAAGCAATAAATGTTTTTTTCATTTCTTAATATTATACTTTGTTTTAAGTTGACTTTTTATAAATAACAAATAAACGTACTTTTAGTCTAAAAATTAGTATTTCTAATAAAAAACTATGTAATAATTACACATTTACGGGTAAAATGATTCGTTAAATTGTTGTAAGACTTATTATTTAACATATTTTAAGAAATAGCTTCTTTATTGCTCCCAAAATGATATGCTCATACCAGAAGAATTTGCAAGATATAATCGACAAATGTTAATGCCAGAATTTGGCTTAAATGGACAAGAGAAGCTAAAAAATGCGAAGGTTTTAGTAATTGGTTGTGGTGGGCTCGGAAGTCCTATTATGCTTTATTTAACAGCGGCAGGAATTGGTACGCTCGGAATAGTTGAAAATGACAAAATTGATATTACAAATCTTCAAAGACAAATCTTATATACAACATCGGCAGTTGGACTGCCAAAAATTAGTGAAACTGTTAATCGTCTCATGGCATTAAATCCATTTGTCAAAATCAATCAATATCCAATACTTTTAAGTGCAGATAATGCTTTAGAAATCATCAAAGATTATGATATTGTGATTGACGGAACGGATAATTTTCCGACTAGATATTTGGTCAATGATGCTTGTTTTATGCTCAATAAACCATTTGTTTATGGAGCAATTCATCGTTTTGAGGGACAAGTTGCGGTATTCAATCATCAAAACTCTGCTACGTATCGAGATTTATTTCCTACCCCACCACCGCCCGAACAAGCACCAAATTGTGCCGAAGCGGGCGTTTTAGGGGTTTTACCAGGAATCATTGGCTCCATGCAAGCCCTTGAAGCCATCAAAGTAATAACAAATATTGGCGAACCGCTTTCGGGGAAATTATTGATACTCGATACTCTTTCGATGCAAAGCCGAATTATTAGAATTCCGAAAATGCCAGACACACCTAAAATTACTCAACTTATTGATTATGAGATATTTTGTGGACTAAAATCGATGAATGATATTACTTATGCAGCATTAAAAACTTTGGAAAATTATCAACTAATTGATGTCAGAGAAAAGCACGAATACGAGACACGAAATATCGGCGGTGAATTAATGCCATTATCAGAATTAGAAAAGCATTTACCAAAAATCAGTCGCGATAAAACCGTAGTTATTCATTGCCAAAGTGGCATTCGTAGCCAAAAAGCAATTAAAATTTTACAGGAAAAATTCGGTTTTACCAACTTGGTAAATCTTATTGGTGGATTAAATAATATTATGAACATTACCTTATAAATTTCCACAATCAACATCCAGAGCTGACGGCTTTTAGTATATGAAAGAAGAATTATTAGAGAAAGTAAAAGAATTGATTGAGCGTAGAATGCAAACTTCTTATGAAGCCATGGACGCAGCCAAAAACTCAGCAAATGAAGAAGGAAAAAGTTCGGCAGGAGACAAATACGAAACCGCCCGTGCAATGGGGCAACTAGACCGAGAAATGAATGGCAGAATGTATGAACAAGCACGCCAAGAACGCCTCTCATTGGATAAAATAGACACCGAAACCCTTTTTACAAAAGTCGCTTTCGGAGCGTTAGTAGAAACTACAATGGGTTATTTCTTTATTTCGATTGGTGCAGGAATCATAGAACTAAACGCCATAAAATTCATGGTTATCTCTCAGGAAGCACCAATCGGACAAGTTATTTTTGGTAAAAGCGTTAAAGACTCCTTTGAATTTAGAGGGAAAACGCATAAAATTCTCTCTATCAATTAAAACATACTCCTTATTCACTTTTCTATAGCCTATGGATTTATCTGAGTAAAAATTCAAGGATTCTAATAATAATCAACTTAATAACCCAAAGATTGAAAGTATTATAGAAATTGGCTTGCTGATAAAGTCTTTCTTTAAAACATTGGTTTTGAGAACTATTTTTTGTGTATTTTAACTTATTGATAATGAATAAGTTATATTCTGAAAAACACTCTTTTTGATATAAGTGCAAGAAAAATAAAGGAAATCTTTAAAAAACCTTGCATTTATGTACAGAAAAATCATTGTAATTTATTGTTAATCAATTACTTATACTTTTTTTTAGCAAACCCTAATTAATAATAAACAAAACAATCACAATCTACCTACTCTGCCGAGTTTTATTTTTCGTCGGTTTATTTGTATCCAGTAACCCTTTTTAGGCTCAATTTGGTCTAAACGCAAAAACGGCAATCCTTTTGAGATTGCCGTTTTACTAATAAAATTCTGGCGTCTACCTACTCTCCCGAGTTTGAACTCAGTACCATCGGCGGTGCGGGGCTTAACTT
>JAIXOL010000072.1 GCA_027486845.1 Cytophagaceae bacterium | reverse complement strand
TCTTTGACTGTGAATGTATAAGCACCTGCTCCTAAGTTTGTAAAACTATTCGTAGATACAAATGATATACCATCTTTGCTATATGTAAAAGGTGATACTCCTCCCACAGGTGTCAATACTACACTTCCATTGGCAGTAGCACAAGTTGGCTGTGTGGCGGTATTTGTCAAACTGATTGCTGGATAATTCTCAACAACTATTGGACAACACAAGGAACCACTACAACTTGAAATCCCCGCTGAAACATCGGCTGTAAAGTTATAACTACCAATACTCGTTATTGTATAAGTTTGAGAAGTAGCTCCAGCTATCAATACTCCATTTTTGTACCATTGATAATTACTATATCCTGCATCTGCACTTACATTTATTTGTATTTGTTCGCCTACGCAATATTTGTAGGGTACACTTGTACAAGAACTAGAATTATCATCTTCCGATAATATTTTATTATTAGGTGTACTATCAATATCCGTTTCATTCATTGCCGATATTTCAGCAGTATTATAAAAAACACCAGAGTTATTTAATGTAATTACAACAGCCAAGGTTAATGCAGGACTTGATGCACTGACATTTCCCACTTGCCATGTAAGTGTATTACCTACCAAGTTTGTTGACCCCGCACTTGGAGTTGCACTTACTAGTGTTGCACCACTTGGTAGCATATCCGTTACAACAACGCCAGAAACATTCGTTTGACCATCATTAGTCAAAGTAAGTGTAAAGGTTACGTTATTGCCGCTCAAAGCTGTGTTTGTATTTACAGTTTGTGCTAATGAAAGGTCCGACAAACCTGCAATACTTGATGATGAAGCCTTTTTGGTAGCTTTTTCAATATCATATTTTTTAGCTATTGATCCAATACCTAAATCATATTTTGCATTTGT
Organism: Cytophagaceae bacterium; assembly: GCA_027486845.1. Taxonomy (GTDB): domain Bacteria; phylum Bacteroidota; class Bacteroidia; order Cytophagales; family Spirosomataceae; genus Emticicia. The sequence goes on along the minus strand of JAIXOL010000072.1, from coordinate 1,917 downwards.
TTCTATACTTCTTGCAAGAAAAAGAATAGACAGAATAACAATTAATAATTTTTTTGTAAAAAAACTTTTCATATCAAGAATTTATTTATTTCCCCAAACAAAAAATGCTACCTAACAATTTGCGGGAATGGATTTTATATTTTTAATTATTTAGTGTCAGATTCAAAAATGAAAACACTTTGAATGTGGCAAGTAAATTGTCTGTAACAGTAAATTTCTACTTCGGCACTTTGGTGTTTAGATTTTTTTTCAATAACAAGCTTTTTATAAACGAGTAATTCATATTTTGTCTTGATACTTTATGAATCTGAATCCATATTTCTGGATGTTATTATTCTCTAATAAGCTTTTCGCTTAAAACACCTTAATTAATACTATTTCTAAGTTTTGGCTTGCCAATGTTTCTGAAGCTTTAAAGCTTCTTTTCTATTAAGTCAGCCATATTTCCTTTGAATTTCCATATTCATGTCTATTGCAATAATCATCGATACTTCCCCTAAATTTTCAATACCATTGAAAGAGATTCTAAAATTATTTATTGATGCATTCGACTCAAAACTCAACATTACAAACTGCCTTAATGCCATTAAACAATAAAGTATATTGTTTATAATAAAACTGTTTCGTTTTGATAAATCCAAAAGTAGATTTCTGTTTTTCATTAGTTAAATTTAATTTTTTGTCTTTATGACCATGTATGTTATTTCTTAGCTATTATCGAATCAGGTAAATAGACTCTAAATTAACAGCAATCTTCAGTCCCAAAAGACATGCAAAAAAGGTTTTTACTTACCACTTTCAGCATTTTTTCTAATATTTGCCAACTTGTAATCCTTTTTTTGTCTAAAATTTTACTTTCCAAACCTTAATTGAAAGAAAAACATTTGCGAAAAAATAAAATTGGCCTCACAAAGCACTTGGCACAAACACATCAATTACATTACCAATTCTAATAACCAAAAAGGCTTTTCATTTACCATTTTGAGTATATTTACTCTAATGTCTACTTCGCAAATAAGATTTTTATATGTTTGGCGGATGAATCAATAAATTGGCATTAGTTTTTGCTTGTACTGTTTTGTTCAAAAAATAAGTTTGTTCTATCTTTTTCAAAAAAATTGGAAGCCATTTAGTCTTAGGCCCAATTGGTAATTATGACGCAGTTTATTGATCTTGTAACTATCCAAAAAGGTTTTTTTCTATCCAATTTGGTTTTATTTGTGACTTTAGGAAATGAGATAAGAGACATGAAGATTGAGATACAAGATATTCCATCAGGATCTTTGGCACGAAACCTTGACGGCATTGGTTTAAGCAAATAGGGATAATTAAACAATTCGCTTATTTTTGGCTCAATCCTCAAATATGATGTGAAGAGAATATTAAATAAATTTCAGAAGTAATATTATTAAGCGTATCAAATTCAGAAATTAAGTTGTCCAAAGTTAATAGTCGACAAGTCCACACTAACATAAAACTGTCTATCAGTTTTATATGAAAAACAAATTTGTCAATTAAATATACCCAACTGCTCAATTAGAAGCAATTTTACTTTCCGATTAAAAAATTATATCCAAAAGGTGTGATTTTTTTGCTCAGTTGAGTGAATGATTTATTTTAAAAAATCATAAGAAGTAAAAAGAGCCGGATTCAAGTTTTTATTGCTGCGACGAACCATCCCGAATCTAAATATTACTCCCTATCAAGCACAAGCTTTTTGCCAAATACTCCTTTCTCGGTTGATACTCTTACTACTAACTTTTGACTTGATATTGCCGAAGGAATTTTAAACGTCTTCTCCATTAAGTCAGCCTTGGTTCCTTTGACTTTCATTATTTCTCTGCCCATTTCTGTGGCAATAATCATCGTCACTTCTTCCGATTCTTCAACATCATTGAATGATACTTTAAAATCATC
>JAIXOL010000006.1 GCA_027486845.1 Cytophagaceae bacterium | reverse complement strand
TGTAATTTATTAGAAAAGCAAGAGGGTAATAAATCCAGCCTCAGAGAAAAATTAAGTAAAAATTGGAAGTTAATACCAGCAATTTTTAAGTAAGTTTATTTTTATGAACAAACCCTGAATACTTTATTTAATTATAAAAAGTATTATAATTAAATAAATATAGTTTTCATAAAACTAGATATTTAATCACCTCATTATCAGCACTTTGAACCGAGCGACGATCGCCTCTGAACCTTTGGAAATCTATGCCTTGTGAGTATAAAAGTATCAGCGATCAACCTCACCCATAACCACATCAAGCGAGCCGATAACCGCCACTAAATCGGCAATCATTCCTCCACGAGATAATTCGGGCAAAACTGATAAGTTATTGAATGAACAAGCACGTGCTTTTACCCTTGTTGGAATATCCGAACGACCGTCTGTGCGAAAAAAGAAGCCCAATTCACCTTTAGGATTTTCGGCACGGCAATAAAAATCCATTTTTGGTGGACGAATTTTTTTAGGAACAAGTGCTTGCGGGTCGAAATCTGATGTTCTTTTATGTTTTTTATTCAATTTTTCCAAGCATTGCTCAATGATTTTCACGGATTCCCAACATTCTTTCACACGCACATTATTTCTATCCCAACAATCACCAACTTTTCCCATCTCACCCTTTCCTACTGGTATATCAAAATCAATTTCGCTATAAACCGAGTATGCATCAACTTTTCGTAAATCCCATTTTAATCCAGAACCACGCAAAACAGGGCCCGTACAACCATAATTTATTGCCATTGGCAAAGGCAAAACACCAACATTAGCAGTTCGATTGATGAAAATATGATTTTCGATAATGAGTTGTTGTAATTCAATGAGTTTTGGTTTAAGATAGTCAATGAATTCTCGGCATCGCTCTTCAAAACCTACGGGCAAATCATAGAATAAACCCCCTACCCACACATAATTGTAGAGCATTCTGGCACCACATAGCCATTCGAGCATACGCATAATATGTTCTCGGTCACGGAAAATCCAAAGAAATGGCGTTGCGGCACCAATATCAAGTGCAAAAGTACCGATTGCAATAAAATGGGAGGCTAAACGGTTGAGTTCAGCCACCAATACTCTAATATATTCAACTCTTTTTGGTAAATCTTTATCGATTCCGAGCATTTTTTCAATGCCCATCACATACGCCAATTCTGAATTCATCGCTGCCACATAATCCATTCTATCAACATAAGGAATGATTTGATTGAATGGCAAACTTTCGGCGTGCTTCTCGAAACAACGATGCAAGTATCCCAAATGCGAAACTACATCAACAACGGTTTCCCCATCAGTTAGCACTTCTAAACGTAAAACGCCATGAGTAGATGGATGTTGCGGACCAAGATTCAGTACCATTTCTTCTGAATACAAATCTTCGGGTTTGTATTTATTTGGTTCTGAAATCGTAAGATTTTCAGGACGATATTTATATTGTATTTGTTGCATTTTGGGAGATACGAGATTTTAGATACGAGATGCGAGATTGGAATAAAATGAAAAATGAAATAAAAATCTCAAATCTCGTATTCCCAATCTCAAATCCTCTATCTCAATTTTATATAAAAAACATTACTAACAGGGCGTTCACCAGCGTGATCGAACAATTTATTATCTGATGGATAATTAACAACACCACTTTCGGGTTGACCTTTAATATACATGGTTGTTGAACCCCCACCGTCAAAATTGATAGCGTCTTTACAATTTAAAGCCTTTGCCAATTTACTTAACTCAGTCAAAGTCATACCAAAAGACTCAGCCGAACGGCCATCTACTGTAATCAACAACAATTTTTTGTCAATTGTTACACATGCACAGGTGCGAGGGTGACGATTATCATTGAACGGTGTTTTGGATAATTCTTCCATTACTCCATTATACAACAATAAAGGGCCCGTCAATAAAATATTTTCCTGCGTCAGGTTTTTCTCCCAACCTGCCTTTTGCTCACCTTTTATGATACTAACCTTATTATTATCGATAATAACACCAGAAATAGAATGAAAAGGGAGTCGAGCCACATTAGAAAGACGAGTTGTATCAACGATTTTACCTTCAATTTTCAAAAAATCGACTGCTCCGCCATTTTTCATATCAAAAAAACCTGCATTTACAGCAGCAATGGCATCCAAATCGGTTGCTATTTTACTCGTTTTTTGTAAAGAACGCTTGATTTGTGGGTTGGATTTCATCGAATCAACGGTGGCAAGACCAAACTTTACTTTTTTATTATTGAGCGAAATCTCCAATATATTAATTGATTGATTGGCATTAAAAAGCTCTTTTTGTTTGAAATGAGTTCGTTTCCAATAAAACTTTTTACCTAACTTAGTAGATTCCCAAGTAACATTTTTGATAATTGGTACCTCATCTTGTGCGATACAAAAGTGAGACAGGACAATAAAAAAGAGGAGTTTTTTCATACAATAACTTAAAGTTTATCAAAAGTACAGATGCAAAATATTCTTCCCAAAGATTTTTATGAAAAACATGATACATTAGCTTTATCGAAGCTACTTTTGGGTTGTACTTTGGTGCATGAAAGCCCCGAAGGACAAACAGTAGGAATCATTGTAGAGACCGAAGGATACTTACAAGGCGACCCGGCTTGCCATGCATATCGCAAAAAATCAGTTCGTAATGCCCCGATGTTTGAAAGTGCGGGAACATGCTACGTATATTTAATTTATGGCATGCACTATTGTGTAAATATTTCGAGCGATGCAAAGGATATTGGAGAAGCTGTGCTGATTAGAGCCTTAGAACCCACCGAAGGTATTGAATTGATGCAAAAACGCAGAAAAACCTACGATATAAAAAATTTATGTAATGGCCCAGCAAAATTGGTTCAAGCAATGGGCATTACGCACGATTTTAATTTTCTAACCCTCGATTCTGACGAATTTCATTGCCTTGAATCACCAAATACTGATTTTTCAATCGTAACTACAACTCGAATCGGCATTACACAAGGAGCAAATTTACCTTATCGGTTTTATATTGAGGGGAATAAGTTTGTTAGTAGGAAGTAATTCTATTCAAAACGAAGTCGTCGTTGGGCGACAATCGCTTTGAATGAATGTCGCCCAAAAATCCTTGCTTTATGTCGGTTCACAACCGCTGCATTGTCTGCTTCACCATGGTATTTTTCCAAGTCAAGAAATCTCCTGCTAAGATATGCTCACGGGCTTGTCCGACTAACCATAAATAAAAAGTCAGGTTATGCACGCTGGCGATTTGTGCCGCCAAAATTTCATCGCATTTTACTAAATGTCGAAGATAAGATCTTGAATAAAAAGTACTTACATAACCTCCAAGTGTTTCATCAATTGCGGTAAAATCATCTTTCCATTTTTCGTTGCGGATATTAATAATGCCTTGCGTTGTAAATAACATTCCGTTGCGGGCATTTCGGGTTGGCATTACGCAGTCGAACATATCAATACCGAGAGCAATTGCTTCCAAAATATTTTCGGGAGTTCCCACACCCATCAAATAGCGAGGTTTATCTTTTGGCAAAATTTCATTGACATAATCTATCGTTTCATACATTTTTTCGGCAGGTTCGCCTACTGCCAAGCCACCGATGGCATTCCCTTCACAATTTTGTTCGGCAATAAACTCAGCCGACTGAATACGTAAATCCTTATAAGTACTTCCCTGAACAATCGGAAAAAGCGTTTGAGAAAAGCCATATTTCCCTTCAGTAGAATCAAAACGGTCGATACAGCGTTTCAGCCAACGATGCGTCATTTCCATCGATTTTTTTGCATATTCATAATCGCATGGATATGGAGCACACTCATCAAATGCCATTATTATATCTGCTCCGATGATTCGCTGAGTATCCATAACATTTTCGGGCGTAAACAAATGTCTCGAACCATCAATGTGCGATTGAAACTTTACCCCTTCTTCCGAAATCTTACGAATATCTTTCAGCGAAAAAACCTGATAACCACCCGAATCGGTTAAAATTGGGCCAGACCAGCCATTAAATTTATGAAGTCCACCCGCACGTTCAAGAATATCCAGCCCTGGGCGAAGATATAAATGATAAGTATTTCCTAAGATTATTTGAGCTTTAATATCATTGACCAACTCACGTTGATGCACAGCCTTCACAGTAGCCGCCGTACCTACAGGCATAAAAATTGGCGTCAGAATTTCGCCATGGTCAGTAGTCATTTTCCCAGCACGAGCCTTCGACTGAGAGTCCGTTTTTTGTAATTCGTATTTCATAGAGCAAATTTCAATCTTCATTTTGGCTAATACAAGTATTTATTCATTGATTTTAGCAATAACTTTCTATTGGTTTCATTGAAGGTTTGTATATTTGCATAAAGTTTCACTTAAACCACAATTGCATGGTGTTTTGGCACTATTTACTACCGTTCATATTTTTTTCTGCTTTAGTTATCCAACTAATCTATATTGTTGGGATATTCACTCGTTTGCTTTCGCACTACGACAATGAGCCAGACTCCGAACTAAAAAAGCAACCGAGTGTTTCCATTGTTATAGCGGCTTGGAATGAACTTGAGAATTTGAAGGAACTCCTTCCTCTACTTGAAGCCCAAGAATATCCAAATTTTGAAGTTATTGTTTCTGATGACCGATCGATTGATGGAACTTATGATTATTTACTTTTAAACGAAGGAAACTACAATAAAGTAAATTTCGTAAGAATTGAAAGCCTTCCTGCTCACTTTACGGCAAAAAAATACGCTGTTACAATGGGTATTAAGAAAGCAAGCAAAGAAATAATACTTTTGACCGATGCTGATTGTCGACCTACAAGTCCACATTGGATTAGTCATATGGTTGCCCAGTTGACACCAGGCAAAGATATTGTTTTAGGGTTTTCACCTTACAAATACGCTGATAGTCGCCTAAATTCGTTGATTCGTTACGAAACTTTCCAAACAGCTCTACAATATTTTTCTTACGCTCTATCAAAAATGCCTTATATGGGTATTGGTCGAAATTTGATGTATCGCCGAGAATTATTTTGGGTAACTAATGGCTTCGCAAGTCATCATGGACTTTTGGGTGGCGATGATGATTTGTTTGTAAATGAGGCATCAAATCAAGAAAATGTAGCAATTTGTATTGAGCCCGAAGCTCACATTATGTCAGTTCCAAAAAAAACCTGGAGCGAATGGATTATCCAAAAACGTCGCCATCTTTCGGTGGGTAAACGATATAAACTGCGTGACAAAATATCTTTAGGGCTATTGGCTGCTAGCCATCTTATTTGTTGGTTTTGGTTTTTACCTGTATTTTTTATCAAACCCGATTGGTTTGAAGCACCAGAATGGTCAAGAATTCCGACACATTTATTAGATGATAATAACCTACAAGATTTTTATTTATACAATGATTGGATGCGTCTGATAACATTTGTATTTTTCTTGTGGCTTATTATTCGTTGGATTGTTTTGTCGAAAGCAAATAAAAAACTCAATAATACTGTCAATTCTTGGAAAATACCTTATTATGATATGTTATATGCGGGTTATTATTTAATTTTTGGTCTAATAACTTTGCTTTCAAATCCTAAAAAAATCAAATGGCGTTAAGCCTCAAGTTTTTTATGTCCGACGTTTCTTTGATAACAAAATACTTTCCTAGTCTTACTGAAAAACAGTTGCAGCAATTTGAACAATTGCAAGAACTTTATAGCTTTTGGAATTCCCAAATCAATGTAGTTTCTCGTCAAGATATTGAAAATCTTTACGAAAAACACGTTTTACATTCACTTGGTATTGCAAAAGTAATGAAGTTTAAGCCTGGCACAGAAATTTTAGATGTTGGTACTGGAGGTGGTTTTCCAGGAATTCCCCTGGCAATTTTATTTCCTGATAGTCAGTTTCACTTAGTTGATTCTATCGGAAAGAAAATAAAAGTTGTTACTGAAGTCTCACAGGCAATTGGACTAAAGAACTTGACAACTCAACACGAGCGTGCTGAAAACGTAGCAAACGATTATGATTTTATAGTAAGTCGTGCCGTGACTCGTTTAAAGCCTTTTTATGGTTGGATTAAAGATAAGGTAACGAAGAATCAATTTAATGACCTTCGAAATGGAATTTTATATTTAAAAGGTGGAGATTTATCTGAAGAATTGGAAGAGTTTGGCGGAAAATATGAACAATATAATTTAGCCGAGTATTTTACCGAAGATTTTTTTGAAACAAAAAAAGTAGTTTATGTGCCATTTTAATTGGGAAATTTGAAGAAGGTTTATCGTATCGATTTTAAAATGTAGTCACCATTACAAATTTTTTTTCCAAATTATCAAATTAATAAAAAATAATGAACGAAAGATTTTCAGCAAGTACCCTAAAAAACCCTTTATTGCCCGATGAGGTTTTATTCGGAGAAAAAGGAGTTACATTTAGAGAAAGAAAGGTGTTTAGCAGCACAGAAAATTTTGTTTTCTATAACGATATTGCAGGTGTAGAAATTGACTCAGGCATCTTTTTTTCTACTATAAGAATTAAGGCAAGAGCGAGAGAGCAAGAAATTGTTATACAAAATTTCGCTAAGGCTGATGCACGTAAAGTAAAGGAACTAATTCTCGAACGTGCAAAACATTGATTATCAATAAAATAAAAAAAACTTTCAATAAAAGTAAAAAAATATTTCACTTAGGTATTGACAACAAAAAATAAATCACTTACCTTTGCATTATGATTTCGGAACGAAGAAATGAAGAACGAAATTATAAAAGTGATTAAGATTCCCGAATAGCTCAGTCGGTTAGAGCATCTGACTGTTAATCAGAGGGTCGCTGGTTCGAGCCCAGCTTCGGGAGCAAGTTAAAAGCCTTATAATCAAAGAGTTACAATAAAATGTAGCTCTTTTTTTATGCCCTAAAAAATTGGTCTCACTACAAGTCTCACTACAAATTCGGCAAATCACAATTTATCGTAAACCCTTAATTGCCTCCGTCTCTTAAGTTAAAATTTTGCGGTAATAAATTTTCTAATTCAAGAATGCTTGCTGATGGTATTTTTTCTAAGACATAGCTGAGCCAAGCTTCTGGATTTACGTTGTGTTTTTTGCAATCGCTCATAAATGTGTACGTGATGGCGTTCCTTTGAGCAGATTCGTGAGTGTGCCTGCGAATAGGTAGTTTTTGCGACCCATTGCTACTGGTCTTATGGCGTTTTCTACCAGATTATTACGGTACGCCGCCCAATCAATTTCTAATAAGCCATTAAGCATATAATTTCCCAATTCATCCCAACGATCAAAAGTGTGCTGCATAGCTTTACCGATTGAACTTTTGGGCAAGGTTTTCTTAAGATTTTGACTAATCCACTTTCCTACGTATGCCGATGAATTTCACACTTACATTTCTAATAATCGAAGTTTCATTGTCAATTATAGCGACCGTTATCTTCACGGAGAGACGATAACCACAAGTTTTATTGAATCAACAGTAAATTATGTGATAGCCAAAAGATTCTCAAAAAAGTAATCAATGCTGTGGACAAAAAAGGAACACACTTGCTACTTCAAGCCAGAACGAAAGTATTAAATAACGATTGGGAGGGTGAATTTAGAAAGAAATATCCCAAATTTAGGGCAATAAAATCCTTAAACGAACCTGATGAAATCAAGTTAGCGGCGTGATTACCCCACACTTTTTGATACACTACATTTAAACAATGACCAATTTCCTTAAACTAAAAGCTCTTTTACCACCTTTCCTTTTCCGTCTGGTGTGGTATAAAAAGGTCTTTTTTCTATTTCAAATTGAGTTTCGGGTTTTATACCCAGCGTATGGTAAATGGTTTGATGAAGCTCAGCAATTTTTATAGGATTTTCGATAGTTTTGCAAGGTCGTTCGTCGGCAGTTTTACCATAAACAAATCCTTTTTTTACTCCTCCTCCCCACATCAATACAGAACCTGCATCGGTAAAGTGCCTATGCATTCCATAAAATTTAATGTCATTCAAAATATCTGGCTGTTTAACTTGCTCTTTTACTTTAAGTTCAGGTTTACCTTCTACCATCATATCACGGCTAAATTCGCTTGCTAATAGTACCAAAGTTCGATCTAGTTGACCTGTTTTATCCAAATCTTTGATGAGCTGAGCCACAGGGCCGTCGATCATTTTTTTCATATTTACTAATCTTGTATGTCCGTTCTCATGTGTATCCCAACCCACAAATGGTTCATATTCGGTAGTTACAGAAATAAATCTAGCTCCTTTTTCCACAAGCCTTCTTGCTAGCAAACAACCCAATCCAAATCGACTCGTATTATAAATATCATAAATATCTTTTGGTTCGGTACTTAAGTTAAATGCTTTTGATTCAGGCGAATTAAGTAAACGATACGCTTGCTCCATCGAGATTTTTAATGATTCTTTTTGAAAATCGCTTCCATACTCTCCGTGAGCACTTTCAGAAATCAGGTTATTATACAATTGATTTCTACTTTCAAATCGCTTCATATCCATACCTACAGGCGGGCGGACACTATCTAAACCTTGACTTGGATCAGGAATAAAAAATGGGCCGTGTTCATTACCTAAAAAACCTGCCGTATGAAAAGCTTTTAATTCTTCAGCTTCACCTACGGTAAACCTTTGACCTATATCTATAAATGATGGAATTACAGGATTTTTGGGGCCTAATTGTTTCGAAATCCAAGAGCCTATATGCGGTGCAGCCACTGACTGGGGCGGTTCGTAACAAGTATGCCAATTGTATTGATGCCGTGAATGTAAAATATGACCTAAATCGGCAGCAACATACGAGCGTATTAAAGTTCCCTTGTCCATTACACCTCCAATAGACTGCAAACCTTCAGAAAATTGTATTCCGTCCAAGGCAGTAGGTAAAGAATTAAAAGTACTCAAGACCCGATTCCCTTCCATACCTTTTTCAAATGAGGTATAACGTTTTGGGTCAAAAGTTTCGGTATGAGCCATGCCACCAGCCATCCAAAGTAAAATTACAGAATCGGCAGTTGCTATTTTTGAAGCTATGTCCACACTCGCATTTCCCATTAGACTGGCCATAGGTGAACCTGTGCCCAAAGCCGCTATGGTAGCCATGCTAGTGTTTTTTAAGAAATCTCTTCTATTGGTTATCATTTTTTAAAAGCTAAAAGTTTTAATTAATTATCTGAAATTCAGGGCTTAAAGCTACAGCCCATACCAAGTCCTGAATACCCTCTACCGTAGGTTTTTCTCCAATATATTTTTTCGTTAAATTCATTTCTCTAAAAGTAGGTGGTCTATTTAGTATTTTCTTATACAAAGCTTGTATTAATAATTCACTTGTAGCATATTTTTTTACCCAAACTTCAGCCCCTTTTTGAAGGGCATTATTAAATTTTGAGCCATTGGTTAGTTCCAAAGCTTGTAATAAATTGGCTTGAGTAATCCTACTTGTTGAAACGGTTTCGCGAGTGGGTCTACCCAAAGAAGTTAAGAACGCATCATTTTTAACTAATGAAGCCCGGGCGAAAGGCATCTCTGTCATAATGCTTGATGGCAACATTTTTAATGCCACATCCGAGTCCGTATATATTGGATAAAAAGCCTGGCTGATTATATCGGAAAACTGTTCTGCGGTAACCCGTTTTTTAAGAATACCTTTAAAAACAAAATTTTGTGCTACTAACAATTGCGGATCTTTTAGACTATTTGAGGGCAATTGGTATGTTTTTGAGGTAAGTATCTGATGCATAAGTCGCTTGATGTCTGTACCATTATTAGCGAAATCGTAAGCCAGCCAGTCAAGCAAATCCTGACTCCAAGGCTCATTGTCCATAACGTCAACAGGTTCCACAATCCCCCTTCCTAGCAATTGAGCCCATATTCTGTTTACTAGTGTTCTATAGAATCTGCCATTTTTCTTTTGCACTAAAATGTCCATTAACTGCTTTAAACGGTCGGCGGTGATTGGTGTTTCTTTTATTTTTCCTAACGAATTATACAACACTCCGTAGTTGGCCTTTTTACCAGTGGGTACATCACAACGATGGATTTCTAATAAAGTATCAGAAAACACATTGGCAAATGCATAAGAATCAGCTAATTTCCAGTCAGATATAAAACTATCATGGCAAGAAGCACATTTTAGGTTTAAGCCTAAAAACACTTGGGCTACGTTTTGAGCGGCTTGCATGGCTACTGTTTGGCTCGAATTTACCGTACCTCTCCAAGCAATTCCTTTTATAAATCCAGCAGATTCTTCTGTGGGGCTTATCAATTCTTTTACAAACCTTTCGTATGAAACATTATTTTTTAGTGAACTATACAACCATTTTGAAATAGAATATCGGCCTTTTGTAATATAACCAGTGCCAGTATAGTCGTTTCGAAGTGCGTCATTCCAAAAACTTAGCCAATGCTGGGCATAAGCCTCATTTTTATTTAAAAGCATTTGTACTAGCTTATCTCTTTTATTTGGAGAAGAATCTTTTACAAAAGCATCTAATTCAGACGAACTTGGAAGAAGGCCAATAACATCCAAATACACTCTTCGTATATAGGTTCTATCGTCTATTGGTTTTCGCCAAGCTATTTTGTTTTTAATAAAATATTGATTTACAAACAAATCAACTGGGTTGGATAATTGTCCGGTTATTTTTGGTAAAATAGGTAGTCGAGGCTCTAGAGCAGCTACACGATAAAGGCTTTTTTCTGGCCCATTTAGCCATGGAGCACCCAATTTTATCCAATATTCAAGTATTTCAATTTCATTTTTTGTTAAACGCTTACCTTTTGAAGGCATGGCATCTTCATGACTGTCAGGTAGTTTTATTCTTCGGATTATTTCGCTTTTTGCAGGGTTTCCTGCTATTAAAATTGGGCCATTTTCGCCACCTTTAAAAATAAATTCTTTTTTGTCAAGCCTTAAACCACCTTTTGTTTTTGTAGCATTATGGCAGCTGTAGCAATTATGGGCTAGAATGGTGCGTACATTGGTATTTAATTCTTGTATTTGATTATCGTTTAAAGTATTAGAAACTAAAGCTACATTCTCAAAAGTTTCAGTTTTTTGAGCCCAATCTTCTTTAGGATCATGAAACGAAGAAACTTTCTTCAATGAAGAAATCTCTATTCTTTTGTTAGGATTTAAATTTTCCTCAGTATAAACTGCCCCCTCTTTTATCCAATTTTGTAAAATACTTATTTCTGATTTAGTCAATCTTTTACCTTTTGTAGGCATAGCGTCGTCGTGGTTGGCAGGCAAAAGTATTCTTCGCAACATTTCACTTTTTCCGGGATGTTCCAAATCAAAAGCAGGGCCACTTTTACCACCTTTTAAAGCAAATTCTTGTGAATCTAATCTAAGTTTCCCTTTCGATTTTTTTGGTCCATGACATTCAAAACATCTAGAATTTAAAATATTTAAAGCATCATAAGTTAATCGGCTAGTTGGAACTTCAGGTTGAATTATATTATTTTTAGAATCAGGATGGTTTGTAGTTATTAGTTTTTCTAAGTTTTTGGGATTCAAATTAATATCTTTTTTTTCAAAAACCTCAGTTAAATATTCGTCACCATGTGTTAGTATAGCACCAAAATGTCCAGTTATACTTACTCCAAATGTAGATATTAACAAAAGTATTCGGTAAGTTTTAACTTCGTTTGCAGAAAAAGCATACAACGTTAGCCAGGAAAGAACCAAAGTCGTAATTCCAAACCATTTGTGAAATTGAACTTCTGAACCACCATATTCCTCTTGACTAATCAGCAATAAACCAAAAGCAACTGATAAAGAGCTACTAATGGCCACTATCCAAAGGACAATCTTTATAGTGGGTTTATATTTTTCTGTTTTTTGAAAGAGTACGACGGATTCTACAAGGAATGCAAGCCAAATCAAACTTAATGGAAAATGAACAATAAGTGGATGAAACCTCCCCAATAATTCCAAAATACTATTAAATACATTCATTTTTAACTACAAATTGGTACTCTAGTTGATTTTAACAATACAGAATATTATACAAAAATCTAAATTACCTTACTAAAATTACATTTCCTAAAGAGCAAGTTGCTTTTTTTTAATTTTATTCGTAACCTTTTAAATTCAGTAGAGAAGGTATGTTTTTCAGATTCTTCCAGAAAAATTAGGTCTCGAAGTAGATGAGCTATACAAATTTGGTGATTTTTAGCAATGATTTTTAATTGGGCAGCCCAGAAAGGCGAAATGTTCAGTAAGTTCGGCTAAATTTTAATTTAGTCGGTGAGTTAGCCACAACAGCATCAGAGAAACAAGCCAAGCAAAGAAACCTTTGAGCTCAACGAAGCCCCCCAAGACTCGGCTTGGATAAGCGACCCAAATTTGACGTATACGCCAAAAAAAGACCCAAAACCAGACCCTGATGTATTGCAAACTACTGATGATGAAGGCATTAACGATACAACAGCAACAAAACTAGAAGAAAACCTTGATAAAATACTGAATACACCAGTAAAAATATACATATCTGCCGAAGGCAAATAATTGCCCGAAGGCTTACCCTAACCCATTGTTTCTTTACCGCCCAATCCATCAGTTGAGCAATTAAAAGCGGCATTAAAAAGCAAAAAAAACACATGTGCAGCCATCACAGCAAGTTATAGTTATGGCAACCACGACAACGAGCCACAATACAACAGTACAATCATGTTCGTATCAGCAAGCGATGATATTCCCATGAATAACATAGTTTTGAGCGTTATAAATGTACATTCAACTTGAGAGTTAAGAATATTAATTATTCTATTTGATTTAAAAAAATAAATTCTAACAAACAGAAGCTTATGTGTGTGGCGGAGTTATTATGTCGCCACACACATGAGAGCAAAAAGTTTTAAAAACTATACAAATTAAAGGCTTCTACCTTGCTTTGGTGCCATTTTTATCAATCAGAAAATTTTCTAAACCTTTATAGACCCTCGCTCGTCCTTTTTTCTCTTTACTAAAAGGGTCAGCATTATCATATTCACATTTGATAACAATTCTCCCTTCTAAATCAGCGTAACCCCACATCCCATCAATATTAACTAATGCTAAACCATCTTCAGTAAAATTATCTATATAATCAAATGTTGGTTTTATTAGTATTTTATCATTATCATCTATATTTATTAGTCCCCACTTTCCTTCACTTTTATAGGCTTGTAAATAAGGATTTTGAAATACCTTTTTCTTCTCTTCAATAAATATATCTTGTACGGTATCTTTTAACTCAACAGGTAATATGACTACATTACTTTCTGAATTTTTATCATTTTCTACTTCTCCTCTCGAAAATCTAATTGTATTTATAACTAACGTCCAGCTATTTTTTATTTTTGAAACAGAAAATTCGGCTACCCTAAGGGCAGGTTGTTTAAAAGCCAGTTTAGTGCGTTCGTCAATACCTTCATAATTAACTTCAAAGAAAACTTTAATAAACATAGGAGATTGTGGCGAAATTGCTAATACTTTTGAAGGAATTATATTAGTGATTGAGACTAATTTACCTTCATTGGGATAATCACCGTTTGCTTTTCTTCCGTAGTTACTACATATATCGTTAAAATATATATCAACTCTTTTAGGAGGAGTATCAATACTTGTGTTAGTGCGAGTAAGGAAGTCGTCCTTAATTAGTATTAAGTCACTTTCAAAAATCTGTGCTTTTGTTCCAGGAAGCGTAAGATTGCTAATAATCCGATTTCTATCTTCTGAGTCAGCATCCAAAAGCTGATTATAAATATCTGCTAAATCACCAATAATTCCTGAGGCAATTAGTTTGATTTTTCTTTCATCAACTGATGTTATTTGATTTTGAGCAGAAGAATTAAAAGAATTGGCTAAGACAATTAGTGAAATTAAAAAAGTGGCTTTTAGATTCAAAACACAGTTATTTATTAAATAATTTTTACATTTAGTTTTCATTGGCAAAGGTTTTTTTCTTTTAATCATAACGAGCGACAAAACTTTGCAGAAATTCAATTCAAATTCTTAATATTATAAATTAGTTATGGTGTACCCCAATATTTGGACAGTCTTTTTACTATTGTTGTTGTAAAATTTTCTTTTTTTGCTTCTTTTTTTCTTTTGTTAATAAGTGTGGAAAAGTGGATAAGTTATGCTACTT
>JAIXOL010000037.1 GCA_027486845.1 Cytophagaceae bacterium | reverse complement strand
ACTTCAGAATAGTAGTTTGTAAGTTTGTTTTTGGGGGATTCATAAATTGATCTTTGATTCGTAAAACAAATATATCAGTTTTTTGAATCCCCATCTTTTTTTATGAACAAACCCTGATAGAGGTATTGAAGTTGGTAAAACCTTACTTTTTATTGACGAGATTCAAGAATGCCCAGAGGCTATATTGGCTCTTCGATATTTTTATGAAGAAATGCCAAATTTGCACATAATAGCGGCAGGTTCATTATTGGAATTTGTTTTAGGTGATATTTCGTTTCCTGTGGGCAGGGTAGAACAGCTTTCTATGTATCCGATGACTTTTGTTGAGTTTCTATGGGCTACCAACAAATCAAAATTGGCTGAAGTATTAAAAAAACAACCACAGCCACAAAGCTCGATTGTGATACAAGAGATAAAAACTGCCTTACAAAAATATTTTATTGTGGGTGGTATGCCCGAATGTGTGCTAACTTTTGTTAAATCCAACAGCTATTTAGCTGTCCAAAGACTTCAATCTGATTTATTGTTTACTTACCAGCAGGATTTCCATAAATATAAACCAGCAGTAGATACCGATTGTCTAAACGACGTTTTGCAAAACTGTGTTCAAAAAATAGGACAACAAATAATTTATACGAAATTGAGTGACCGTTTTACGATGCCAACTATTAAAAAAGCATTTGAGGCTCTAAAAAACGCTCGTTTGATACATAAAGTAAGCAATGTTTCTGTAGCTGGGTTGCCATTGACAACTTCTGGAAAACAATTTAAAGCGATATTTTTAGACATCGGCCTGCTGGTAAAATATAGCGGAATAAATACAGCCAAAGAACTTGAAAATGAATCGCTTTTAGGAATGTTTCGAGGAGCTTTGGCCGAACAATTTATTGGTCAAGAAATAATAGCCACTCGAAACGAACTGAGTTATTGGGCAAGAACCGAAAAAAACAGTACCGCAGAAGTAGATTATGTGATAGTTAAAGAGGGTGAAATAATACCGATTGAAGTGAAAGCAGCAGCAAAAGGAGCTTTGCGGAGTTTACATTTATTATTGGAAACACATACCAATATCAACAAAGCCTTGGTGTTTTCTGAAGCACCATTGGGTGTTGCTGAAAAAATAAATTTTGTGCCTTTGGCCTATCTGAGTGCCATGATATGAAATCTATTTTTAGAGTAGTTTTAATAATGATTCTACCTTTAATAAACAATTTAAACGATGGATGAATACCTATTTGAGTTAGTTTTGATAAATACCGTTTTTAAAATGGAGATGAAATATTGATAAATTGATTGAATTCAAATTCTATTAAAAATAAAACTTCTAAATTATAACTTCTTGCTAATATTATCTATAAGTTAAGAAAAAAACAATATTTGTAATCCCTAATTTTCATATTTAACTTTGATTTTTTAAAGAACATTGCTTGTTAAACATTCTAAACTAAAAATTTAAAAATGACATCCAAAATTTTATTTGCTAGTTTTTTACTATTTGCATTAGTATCTTGTAATAAAAACTCTGAAGAAATCGAACCCGATAGTGAAGTTCATTGGGATTACGAATCTCCGGCAACTTGGGGTACTTTGGCTTTGCCCAATAATCAGTGTGCAGGGCTTATTCAAACACCTATCAATATCGAAAGTACCAATACAATAAAATCTGTGTTGCCAGAATTAGGTCTAAACTATTCGAGTTTTCCGATCAATATTATTGATAACGGTCATACAATACAAATCAATAATAAAGGCACTAGTAGTTTGAAATATAATAAGCAGGAATATGCTTTGGCACAGTTTCATTTTCATTCTCATAGCGAGCACACTATTGATGGTAAAAGTGCCCCAATGGAAATTCATTTTGTTCATAAAAGCAGTACTGATGGCTCCTTATTGGTGATTGGAGTTTTGGTAGAAGGAGGTGGCGTTGCTAATTCCTCTATTGCAAGTTATATTGAAAGTTTTCCGACTGTAATGGAAAAGGAATCAAGTTTGTCGAAAACAATAAATCCTTTGGATTTATTACCAGTATCTAAGAAATATTTTAATTATACTGGTTCATTAACTACTCCACCATGTTCTCAAGGTTTAAACTGGATTGTGTTAAAGGAAAAACTAAAAATCAGTACTGAGCAAATTTCTAAATTTGAAGCCAAATATAATCATAATTATAGACCAATTTTACCTGTTGGTAGTAGGACAATTTTTGAATCTATTTGAGGGTAGATAATCTTAAAAATAATTTTAAAGTATAATTTAAAATTGTTTTTAAGATGAAACAAAAGCGGAATAATGATTATAATTTGTATTTAGCGGAACTTCTAATTCATCTTTTGCTTTCAATTTGGCGAAATGAGAAGTCTTAATTCCGTAATAACTAAAACCTGTGGGGCCTTTTTTAGACCTTACAGGTTTTTTTAAAATTATGAATTACTGCTTCACCTTCGGCTTAATAATCAACCTCAATGATTGGTCATAAGTGACATAATTCCAAAGCCAGTTGATGAACACCATTACTTTGTTTTTTATGCCCAAAATCGCCATTAAATGTACAAACATCCACACATACCAAGCAAAAGCCCCTTGAAATTTCCAAAAAGGTAAATCAACCACTGCCAAATGCCTACCAACAGTTGCCATCGAACCTAAATCTTTGTATCTAAAACCTAATGGTTCTTCTTTTCGCAGAATTCTTAAGAGGTTTTTGGCCAATAGTTCTCCTTGTTGAATCGCAGGTTGAGCCACTTGTGGATGTCCGTTCGGGAATTTTGGGTCTCCATTCATCAAAGCAATATCACCTACTGCAAATATGTTTGGTAAACCGTCAACTTGATTAAAAGCATTGACTTTCAGTCGATTACCTACAGTATAAACTTCCTTCGGAAAACCTTCAATTGAGTTTCCTTTAATTCCTGCCGCCCAAACCACATTATTCGTTCTGATTTTTTCACCCGATTGTGTGTAAGCATATTTTCCATCAAAATCTGTAATTCTTACTCCATTCCGCACGATTACGCCCAAACGTTCGAGATATTCTTTGCTTTTTACCGAAGCCTCAGCTGACATTACTTCCAAAACTTCGGGCGATGACCCAAATAAATAGATTTTCATCTGATTAAAATCTAATTCGGGGTAATCTTTCGGCAAAATGAGGTGTTTCATTTCTGCCAAAGTTCCTGAAACCTCAACTCCCGTTGGACCTGTTCCGACTACAACCATATTCATCAGACCTTCACGAGTGTCTGCATCCGTGGCAGAAAGGGCATCTTCAAGATTTTGTAAAACCTTGTTTCTCAAATAGATAGCCTCCGAAACTGACTTCATCGGCATTGCATTATCGATGATATTCTGCATGCCAAAAAAATTAGTATCTGCACCCATTGCCATTACCAAATAATCGTAGCTAAGCTCGCCAAGTTCGGTTTCCAAAGTTTGCTTTTCAGTCTCTAATTTCAGTACTTTCGTAATACGAATATGCACATTAGGTTTATTCTGAAAAATCTTGCGAAGCGGAAACGAAATTGAACTTGGCTCGAGTCCAGCCATCGCAACTTGATAAAAAAGCGGTTGAAATTGGTGATAATTATTTTTATCAATCAGCACAACCTGAAAATCATTCTTGGCGAGTTTTTGAGCGAGAGCTAAACCACCAAAACCCGCACCGACAATTACGATACGAGTTTGATAAGTTTCTGGAATATTTGGAGTCATTACAATTAACAATTATCAATTAACAATTAAGCGACGTACCGTTGGATGACGTACCGTCGGGCGGGCTTCCGCCAACAATTCCAAAATTAAGGCTTTTCGTTTGCTTATTCTCGCTTTTCTTCAATATTCTTAGCATAATTGTTTAGGTCTTCAATCCTTCGTACCTTTGTACTTTGAATAATTAAAGACAACAAAAATCAGTTTACTATTGACCGTCGTCTGTTGACCATTTACTAATATTGAATTTTAAAGAAAACTTACAAAACGAACCAATTTTTGAACTAATTGCACGCTCGGCAGCGGAAATACATGTCGAAGCTTACGTAATTGGAGGGTATGTTCGTGACCTTATATTAAATCGCCCAAACAAAGATATTGACATTGTTTGTGTGGGAAGCGGTATTGATTTAGCCGAAAAAGTAGCTAAAAACATAGAAAAAATTGATGAAAACGCTAATGTCTATGTTAGTTTTTTCAAAAATTTCGGTACAGCACAAATTAAATCTGGTGAAACAGAAGTCGAGTTCGTAGGAGCAAGGAGAGAATCTTATCGCTCGGAATCTCGCAAACCTTTGGTGGAGGATGGTACGCTCGAAGACGATCAAAATCGAAGAGATTTTACGATAAATGCAATGGGTATTTCACTCAATGTAAAAAACTACGGTGATTTAGTTGACCCATTCGGGGGCGTAGAAGATATTAAAAGAAAGCTAATTCGTACGCCACTCGAACCTGAAATTACCTTTTCTGACGACCCACTTCGGATGATGCGAGCCGTAAGGTTTGCTTCACAACTCGGTTTTGATATTGATGGAAAAACTTTCGATGCCATTGCTTCTATGAAAGACCGTATAAGCATTGTTTCGCAAGAACGTGTTACCGATGAATTGAATAAAATAGTCTTGTCGAAAACGCCTTCGTATGGATTCAAATTACTTTATTATACTGGGCTTTTACAAATTATTTTTCCAGAGTTTTGTGAGCTACAAGGAGTAGAAACCCAAGACGGTAAAGGGCATAAAGATAATTTCTATCATACCCTGCAAGTGCTTGATAATGTGGCTGTTAGGTCAAATGACTTATGGTTGCGTTGGGCTGCAATCTTGCATGATATTGCCAAACCGGCTACTAAACGTTTTCATCCCAAAATCGGTTGGTCGTTTCATGGACACGAAGAATTAGGAGGAAAAATGACTCCCGTAATTTTTCGAAAGTTGAAGCTGCCACTCGATGGAAAAATGCGAATGGTGAAAAAACTGGTGCGCTTGCACCTTCGACCAATTGCTTTAGCTAAAGAAAGCATCACTGACTCTGCTTTGCGTAGATTATTGTTTGAAGCGGGCGAAGATTTAGAATATTTGATGATTTTGTGTCGAGCTGATATTACTTCAAAAGACCCAAATAAAGTAAGAAAATACCTCGCCAACTTCGATAAAGTAGAAGAATTGCTCATTGAGTTGGAAGAAAAAGATAAACTTCGTAATTTTCAGCCTGTAATAACCGGCGAGATAATCATGGAGGTTTTTGAGCTAAAACCCTCGAAGGAAGTTGGAACAATAAAATTGGCCTTACGAGAAGCCGTTTTAGAAGGAATTATTCCAAACGAATTTGAACCATCTTTTGAATATGTTTTGAAAGAAGGTGAAAAATTGAATTTAAAACCTGTGAAAAGTAAAGCAGAAATCAAACATATTTTAGAATTACCTAAACTCGAAGATAAAGCATGAATGACGGAACTAAATTTAAAAGAGTGCTCGGCGGAATTTTAGCCGGAATTGGTTTATTATTATTATTATTTGCTTGTGTAGCCTTTATGTCAGCCGATGATACTGTAATGGGAATGGCCGTAAAAGGAGCTAGAAAAATCGCCCCAGCGGTATTGGGTTTGATTTTATTGATATCAGGCATTTCGATGGTAAATCGTACGTAGTGCTAAGGTACAAGTGTAGAATTTAGAATGTAGAATTAAGAATGATTATTGATTTGCAATGCGGTTTTTATTTTGAAACTCTACATTCTAAACGCTACATTATGGAAACTTACTTCTTCAAAATCTCAATCCCTACATTGCATTGCAAACAGCGTTTTTGGGTACAGTAATTATTATATAGTTCAATACTTGCCTGCGAATCAAAGGCTGTTTTTATTGTTAATCCCAAGCCTTCCCACATTTCGGTTATGTGGTTTTTTTCAGCTGGCAAAGCTTCTAAAAAATTTACGCATCTTGTCATAAGTTCTTGATTATCAGTTTTTTCTGAATAAAAAGCCAACAAAGGAATAACCGTATTTATCAAAATATTATTGATAGAATCTCTGCCTAAACCAACCAATTTTTTACTAGCATTTTTTTTAAAATTATAATGTTCTTGCCAATAATGCGACTGTTCAATTTTTAAAGCATTCCTTAAGTCTTCAATCAAATTGGTTTGAGTAAAAAGTGAGAAAAAACTTTGTTGTTGCGTTATTAAACGGGCTAATTGAGCAATTCGAATTGTTGGAAAATTAGCAGGACGAGTGCGTAAAAATTTCCATTCGTGCGAGCTTAGTTGTGAGGACTTCAAAGAGAATTTTGCAGCAAAGAAATCATAATCTTGACTCAATTTTTCTGAATAGTCATCAACTTTTTCAATCAAACCCGCTTGGCCAAAAATCATGGCTTCGATTTGGGTAAGATTATCTCGGTGCTTCTGTAAAACCTTCAAAGGTAGATTTTGAGCCAATCTTAAAAAAGTTTCGGAATTGAGTTTAAAACCAAAATTTCGAGCTAGAAGTTGGTAAGCAGTTTCTTCCCAATCGCCTTTATTCTGTTCAAAAATTTGCTCTACAATTTGTGCTTTTTGTTGTAAACGTATCGCCAAAACTTTATCTAAAATAGCAAACTTTGATAAATTAGAAACCTCCAAAAATTGTTCTTTACAAGGAATAATAGCTTGATTATCAATCAAATGCTTGTATTTGTCAAGAAGTTGAATGTCCGTAATTGATTTTAACTCAATTGTCGGAATCAAACTTCCATCTTGTCGAGTAATAGCTTGGTCATTTTCCCAAACAACGTGTAGAATTACATTATTATAGGCTTCATTATTTTGGTGCTTATGAAGCTGCCAATCCGATGACTTTATATGAATTTCTACATTTCCTACCCATTCAATTTCATTAATTTGAAGTCGAGCATTCGCAAAATCTGGCCCAGCATCGGTGTTTAAAATACCTGTTTTAAACACAGAAATTTTTTCACCAGATATAGTTTGAAGGCTTGACTTATCAAACTGTTGAAATTGCCAAAGATAGTGTAGAAATGCTTCGTTCATAATCAATAAAGAATTTAGAATGAAAAGAGTGTTTTACGAATATATCTGCAAATATTTTTCCATTTCTTGCTGAACTTTTTTTGCTTCGGTGGCTGCAATTTGAGCAAAATCTTCATTTGAGGAAGCATAAATAATCGCTCGCGAAGAATTTACTAACAAACCGCATTGCTGGTTCATACCGTATTTTGAAACTTCTTCTAGACTGCCGCCCTGAGCCCCGACTCCAGGTACAAGCAAGAAATGCTCAGGAGCTAACTCTCTGATTTTTAATAATTTATCAGCTTTTGTGGCACCCACAACATACATCATTCTTTCACTATCAGCCCATTTTTGGGAAGTCAAAATTACCTGTTCATAGAGACTTTTTTCTGAATAATGGCCTGAGGACTGAGGACTGTGGACTGAGGACTGTGCATTGTGGACTTGTAAATTCTGAAAATCATCTCCACCTGTATTTGATGTTAGAGCTAATAAAATCACCCATTTACCTTCAAATTCAAGAAAAGGCATGACCGAATCGCTGCCCATATATGGTGCAACTGTTACCGAATCGAAGTCAAGTCCAGAAGAAGATTTATCGAAGAATGTACGAGCGTATAGCCCAGATGTATTTCCAATATCACCACGCTTAGCATCGGCAATTGTAAAGCATTCTTTTGGAATATATTCAATTGTGCGTTGTAAACTTCCCCAGCCTTTTGCACCCAACGCTTCATAGAAAGCAATGTTTGGCTTGTACGCAACAGCAAACTCAGCGGTTGCGTCTATAATTTGACGATTAAATTCAAAAATTGGGTCTTTTTCCTTGAGTAAATGCGAAGGTATTTTTTTGATGTCAGTATCAAGACCAACACACAAATAAGAGTTTTTTTGAGTGATTTGCTCGAAAAGTTGCTGTTTTGTCATTTTATTCTTTTTTTTTGTGACAAATTTCTATAATTAATACGATTTAATCAGAAAAATAATACGATTTTATTTAGTATATACTACTTTTGTGTATTCTTTAAACTTAAAGTAAATCAGTTATCGAAGTAATTGATTGAATAGTGAGCTTTCCTATTTTAAAATTATTTGTCAATAATGGAGTTTAAAAAAACAAGCATAGAAGGATTGATTGAAATATACCCAAGAGTTTTTGGCGATGCTCGTGGCCATTTTTTTGAATCTTATCGAGAGGATTTATTTGCTCAAAATGGTATTCCATTTCAGTTTGTACAAGATAATCAATCATTTTCCACGGCCGGAGTTTTGCGTGGTTTACATTTTCAGCATACACCATTCGCACAAGGAAAACTCGTGAGAGTTATTATTGGTAAAGTTATTGATGTTGCAGTCGATATTCGCCCAGATTCACCAACGTTTGGGAAATATGAAAAATTTGTGTTGGATGCCAAACTCCAAAACATGGTTTATATTCCCGAAGGATTTGCTCATGGTTTTGCTGCACTTGAAGATTCAATTTTTTCTTATAAATGTACCAATAATTACGATAAAGCCTCAGAAGGGGGGATTATTTGGAATGACAGTGAATTGAATATAGACTGGTGTATCGAGAATCCCAACGTTTCAGAAAAAGATTTAGAACTTCCTAATTTTAAAGATTTATTCAGTAAAAATTAAGGATATTTTTTATTCAATTCCAAGCGATTGATTCTGCTTTTGGCTAAATTCGTTTATTTTGCTTGATAAGTAAGCATTTGCATGGTTTCGCCATCAAAAACTGCGTAGCTGTTGTGCCAAATCCAATCACCGAGATTTATATAGCGAGCAGTAGCAGATATATTCATTTCGGCCATTGTATGTCGATGGCCGAAAACATAAAAATCATGGTGAGTTTTGGCTTCAATTTGCTTTGAATACTGTACTAAATGCTCACGTTCTTCGCCCAAAAACTCTTCTGGTTTACGTTTTTTCTTCCAGCTATTTTTAGTCCATATTTGTCCGAGAAATATTCCAAGATTTGGGTGCATCACTCGTCCGAATAGAAATCTTGGTATTTTCCCTTCAAAGAATATCTTTAAAATTTTGTAACCAAAATCATCTGCACCGAGCCCGTCACCGTGGCCTATATAAAATGTTTTATTATTGAAAGTAAAAACTTGTGGTCTGCGAATGGTTTGAATATTTAACTCAGTTTCAAAATAATCAGTCATCCACATATCACGATTGCCTAAAAAGACAACAATTTCGATTCCTGCATCTGATAATTCGGCTAATTTTCCGAAAAAACGTACAAACCCTTTTGGAACCACACGCCTATATTCGTACCAAAAGTCAAATAAATCGCCTACTAAAAATATAACTTCTGCATCATGACGAATGCTTTCCAGCCAATCAATGATTCTTTTTTCACGGACACGGCTTTCGGCGTGCGATGGGGCACCCAAATGAAAGTCAGAAGCAAAGTAGATTTTTTTTCCTGTGGGAATTATACGATTCATCAACATTAACGCAATACTATGAAAATTAAAATTTTATGCAAAGCACACAAAATTTTATGAATATTTTAAATGAAAACATAAATTTTGTTGAAATTATATCGTTTTTAATACTAATTATGCGTAGTTTTGAAATAAAGCAAAATTTGATTTTATAGAAAATCATCTTTCCCTATATTTACGACTGATTTCTAATAAGACCAATTTATAAAACAAATTTATCATCCAATGAAACGAGTATTAATTGCCGAAGACAGTTCAGTAATTCAGAACTTAGCCAAAAAGATTTTGGAATTCCAAAATTTTGAAATTACTGCCGTAAAGAATGGCGAACAAGTGATGCAATTGCTCGACAAGGAGGATTTTGACATCTTGTTGCTTGACATCAATATGCCGATTATGGATGGTATGGAATGCGTGAAAGCTATTCGTGAATTGAGCGACAAAGCAAAAGCAAATCTTCCTGTTGTAGCTATTACAGGTAATGCAAAGAACTATTCAGATACCGATTTTAAAGAAGCTGGTTTTAATGATGCTTTGATGAAACCTTTAAATTTTGATAGATTAGTCGAAGTTGTTAAAGGACTAACAGAATAAATCTAATTGTGAATGAGCGAATTAATGCATAAGTGAATGTTTTTTAATTTTGAAATAGATTTTCAAATTCACTAATTCAGAATTCGCTCATTCACTCATTAAATATGAATGTAACTTTTCTAGGAACTGGTACTTCGGGAGGTGTTCCCGTACTGACGTGTGGCTGTGAGGTTTGTAATTCGCTGGATTACCGTGACAAACGACTCAGAGTATCGGTTTGGATTGAAGTAGAAAACAAAAGTTTTGTGATTGATACGGGACCTGATTTTCGTCAACAAGCACTCCGTGAACGTATCCCTCGAATTGATGGAATTATATATACCCACGAGCATAAAGACCACACAGCTGGCCTTGACGACATTCGTCCCTACAATTACCTGCATGGCATTCATCATTTAGACCTTTACGGGCATCCGAGGGTGATAGCTCAACTCAAACGCGAGTTTGCCTACGCTTTTGAAGAACAAAAATATCCAGGTGTACCATTGATTAATGTGCATGAGATTGAGGCTCATCAAGTGTTTAAAATCAAAGAGGAGATTTTTACACCTATTGAAGTGCTTCATCATCGACTGCCAGTTTTAGGCTTCCGAATTCAAGATTTTACTTACATTACTGACGTAAATTCTATTTCTGATCAAGAATTAGAAAAGGTTTATGGCTCAAAAGTATTAGTATTGGGAGCTTTACAACGTCAGAAACACATTTCTCATTTCACACTTCATGAAGCGATTGAAGTTGCCCAGAAAGTGAATGCCGATATGACGTATTTTACTCATATTAGCCACAAAATGGGTTTACATAGCGAGGTCGAAAAAGAACTTCCGCCTAATATTAGATTAGCTTATGATGGTTTGAATGTGAGGATATAAATATTCTTTATTTTGAAATCTTGTGGATATTTTATTGTGGCAGAAAGATGTCTGAAAAATGGAATATTGCCATTTATATAACACAATAAAATCGTATTTTTGGAAGTATTTTCCTTGATAGAATCCTACAAAGAATGGCAATTGAACAAACTCCCAAAAACGAACTGCCTCCAAAATATTATCTCGAATACTTCAATTTTGTACTTGATTTTGTTCAGGAAAAATACCGCCATATCTTGAAGGAGGATGAATGGCGTTTCTTGAGAAAATTCTATTGTTTGAGCGAAGATGCTCAGTGCCTTTTTATTCGTTTTTCAAATAGACGTGGATTGTTTTTTCGAGTTAATAAACTGTCTTATAGTGAATTAAATGATATTCCTGCATTGCTCAATGAACTGCTCGAACGAGAATTTATTGAAAGCCTTAACTCAGAAAAACATAAAACTTTTAGTAAAGAAATATTAGGTGTTTGGACTACGAAAGAATTAGTAGGGCAATTTTCAGAACCTATTTCTCAATTGCGAATCGACAAGAAATCAAGCTATAAAAAACTCAAAAAAGAAGAACTCGTAGAGGCAATTTTACAAGATTTTAAACTTAATGAAATCGTAAAAATACTCAATAATTTTGAGCCAATCATTAAAGTGTGCTTTGAGTATGAAGTAACTTTTATGAAGTTTTTGTTTTTCGGAAATCGCTACCTCGATATGACCGAGTTTGTGATGCGTGATATGGGTTTCGTACAATTTGAAAACCATGATGATGATAAACTTGTGGCCCGATTTTCTACCCGAAAAGATGCCGAAGACAAATGGCTTATCACCGACCAAAATGACCTGTTTTTTCAATTAAAAGATGCTGCTCCCGCACTTGAAGTTTACGACTGGTTTATGAATTTTGCCGATTCTGTGAATGATTTAAGCGAAGTGGCAAAACCTTCTTACGAGCGTTTAATTATCAAAGTGGCTACTTTTTTGGAGAAAAGTAAGCTTTTAGATGAAGCAATTTTGGTTTATCGTCTTACCGAGCAAGTTCCTTCAAGAGAGCGACAAGTACGAACACTTCAAAAATTAAATCATGTTGATGAAGCATTTTCTTTATGTCAGCAAATGATTGAGTATCCCAAAAATGCCGACGAAAAATTTTATGCGATTGACTTTCTGAATAAACTTAATACCAAAAAACGAACTAAGAAAAGTACAACATCTTGGCTGCATCAAGCAGAATCAATTACGATTTCGATTGATTTTAGGCATCAAGTTGAAATGGGCGTGGTAGATTATTATCACAAAGAGGGTAAAATGGCAGCATTTGCCGAAAATCATCTTTGGAGAGCTATTTTTGGCTTAGTATTTTGGGATATTGTCTTCGACCCAAGTTTAGTCGCTTTTCATCACCCGTTTCAGCGTAGGCCTTCTGATTTGTATTTGCCCGATTTTTATGAAAAACGTAAAGATTTAATCATCAATCATTTAGAAGGTTTTGCTAATGTCCAAGATTTACTGATTTATATGGGTCATCGGTACGAATCTAAGTTTGGCATCGCTAACCCTTTTGTGGTTTGGCTAGAGGAGATTTGGTTACTTGTCAGAAAAGCGGTTGAGTTGATAGAATTTGAAGCTATGAAAAAAATCCTGCACGAAATGTCGAAAAACCTAGTAGAGCATTTGCGTGGTTTTCCTGACCTTTTCGTGTGGGATGATTCCGCAGTGGATACTGCCGCAGTGGATACTGCCGCAGTCGATTTTGTGGCTGGTCAATATTGTTTTGTAGAAGTAAAATCTCCAACCGATAATTTATCTAATCAACAGCTTTCTTGGTTACAGTATTTTCAAGAAATTGGTGTAAATGCCAAGGTTTTACGGGTTTATTGGAAAGAAAATGATGCTTTAGAAATGGAAAATAGTCAACAACCCTCAGTAGATAGTTTACCTTAGTTTTTTATGAAACACCAAATCGTAATTTTTAGAAAAACTATACTTTAATCAATAAGAGAAGAGATTTTATATAAAGAATCACCCTTATCTTTCGAGCGATTATATTTTGAATCAAATTGACTCGAAATGAAGTGTTTGGAGAATTGAAAAAGATAGAAAGTTGCTTAGTTTTTTCGATGGTAAATCCGAAAGGTAAAGAAGGTATGATTGATTTAAAGCTAATTGAAGCTATCAATCATTTGGTTGAAAGTCGTAAAAAGCTGAATGGTCAATAAAAAAACGCAGGTGTAAAAGTCACATGCGTTTCATAGTTTAAAAGGTTTCAGCAAATTTTATTTTGGGTTCAACGGTAATTTATAAGATTTTCTATTTTTTGAATTATCAGGGTTAATTTATCACTTATTAAGAAAAAACTTAGATGGCAAGAAAGCAGGTATGTGATGCTCTGCTAAATCAACGGTTTGTTTTTGTTTTATGAGCTGTACTTTTTTAGCTGCTCTTAGCTTAGTTTTGAAAGTACCAAACCCTTTAAAAGTAATTTTATTTCCATTAGCTATTTCATTTTTGATTATTTCAAAAAGGGCTTCTGTAATAACCGAAACCTCCGTCATATCTATTTTATTAACTCGACTAATTTCTTGAGTTAGGTCTGCTCTTGTCATTGATTATTTTAATTTTTTACAGCAAATGTTGATACTAAAAACAGGCAACTAAAGTATTTATTGATAAAGAAATCTAAGTTTTTCTTGTTTTTTTACAATAATTTCAATTATTTAGTGATTCAAAAGTAGTATTGTTTGTAAGTAAACACAAGCAAAAAAAAAAGAAATTTATGAATTGCGTGATTTTGTAAGTGAAACTCTTTTAATTGTATATGAAAAATATTTAATTAGATTAAAACGTTTTTGTAATGAGAATAAATACATTGATTATTGATGACAATTTAGTTTGGCAAAAAATTATCAGTAAGTTTGTACAGCTGAATCCAATATTAAATTTAGTTGGAGTTTGCGACTCTGCAATGGAAGCTTATGCTAAGTTGGTTGATGGCGAAATTGACTTATTGATTTGTGATATTGAGATGCCTGAAATGTCGGGGCTTCAGTTTATAAATAGTCTGCGAACAGCACCAATGGTAATATTTGTTTCGGCCCATCGTGACTATGCTCTTGATTGCTATGACGTTTCTCCTGTCGATTTTCTTTTGAAACCTCTTGACCTTAACCGTTTTCTAAAAAGTATAGAAAAAGTACGACTTCGATATCTTAATCCACCTGAAATTGCTGAAATTGAGCCCTACTTTTTTATAAGAGAAAATTTAAATCATGTTCAAATACCATACAAGGATGTAATTTATATGAAGGCTCAAGAGAATTTTTTGCAAATCGTAACAGCCACAAAAAGCTATCTTCCAATCTTATCAATTACCAAAATGGAAGAACAAATCAAAGGTGATAGATTTCTGAGGGTACACCGCTCTTTTTTGGTAAATCGCTCTGAAATAAGTTTGATTGGAAAAAATGAAATTATACTTTCAAATGGGCTATCTATTCCAATCGGTGATCAGTATCGCACACAAATTAATCGAAAACATTTGGACGGAAATCTAGTTACTAGAAATACCTAAATGATGGTTTTTATGTTAAATAAGTGTTTAAAACCCCAGTTTAAAAATAAGCTTTGTCTTTTGATTGTTTTTTGTTTTGTGACTAAAATTGTGACTGCACAAGATATTTCTACATTAAAGGCAAATTTATCTTCAGTAAAAGTAGATTCAACCCGAAGTAGGCTCTTGTATGAATTGGGAATGGCCTACGAACGAACTTCTCCTGATTCTTCATTTTATTTTATCAACCAATCTTTACAGCTTTCTAATCGTACTAATAATCTAAATGGCATCGTAAGAGCAATGTACGGTCTTGGTTATATCAATATGTATTACATAAAAGATGAAACCAAGGCATTAGAGTGGTTTAATAAGTGTATTGTAATGGCAAGTAAGACTAATAACTATCTTTATCTTGCTCGAAGCTACCTAATTATTGGTATAATTTCAGAAAATCAGCGAATTGGAAATTATTTAGAAATTTATAATAAAGCCTTATTTTTTGCCAAAAAAGCTAAAAATTGGAGTGCTTTAAATGATATATTTTCAATTTTAGGTAATTATTCATTTTCTTTGCGTAAATACGATGAAGCTGAGAGGTATATTAAGTTAGCAATGGAAGTAAGTCAAAAACATAGCTTAGATGCTTGGTTTTCAAATGGCTTGGATTATTGTGATTTACTACTTTTTCAAAAAAAAGATGCTCAAGCACATGCTTTTGCAAAAAAAATGGAAGCTGAAAAACAAAGATTAAAAAAAAGTATTGGGGAGTTTGTTTATTTAAATGATGTTGGTAGATTAGAAACGATTCTGAAAAATTACACAGAGGCCGAAAATGCTTTTTTACAAAGTCTTTCAATCGAAAAAGCCAATCCAAAAGTAGATACTTTTCATTTGTATTTTATTTTCAGAAATTTAGAAGGATTATACAGGCAGCAAGGAGACTATAAAAAGGCCTATCAAGCAAGTAAAGATTTTTTGGAAGTTACAATTTGGCTGAAAAATAAAAGTCAGACCCAAGATAGTAAATTACAAATGACAAAATTGAAAGCCAATTTTGATATTGAGAAAAAAGAAAGTGAAATTGCACTTTTAGAAACAAAACAAAAACAACAGCGAGTTTTCCTGATAGCAATTGGTATTATAGTAATAATGCTTTCTGCTTTTTTGTTTTTTTTGCAAGAAAATAAACAAAAAATTCAACTTCAAAAAGAAGCATTGAGCGAATTGAATTCTACTAAATATAGGCTTTTTGCCATACTTTCTCATGATTTGCGTTCACCCGTAGCAATTTTAAAAAACAGCTTGATGTTGATTAATTGGGGAGCCTTGAGTCAAAGCGAATTTGCCGAGTTAACGAATCGTCTAAATATTCAGCTTATAAATGTCAGCAAACAATTAGATAATGCTTTAAATTGGGCAATATCACAGATGGAAGGTTTCAAGCCTAAAGTAATAAAATTGAATGTCTCTGAAATAATCGAAGAAAAAATTGCAATTTTTCAGCCGATGCAACGAGAAAAGCAAATCAAAATTCATAACCAAGTTTCGCCGATTGCAGAGTTGATGTTTGATAAAAATCATTTCCAAATTATCATTAGTAATTTGTTACATAACGCTTTAAAATTTACTGATTTTGGTGGGAATATTGTGTTTAATTTAATAAATGATAGTAATTTAATCATCTTCTCAATTTCAGACGATGGAGTAGGAATAGCTGAAGATAATCTTAAAAACCTGTTTGAGTTAGGAAAAAACAACTCAACTTTAGGGACATCAAAAGGCCAAGGTACTGGTTTGGGCTTGCTATTGACAAAAGAATTGGTTGAACTAAATGGTGGAATATTAAGCCTTGAAAGTAAACTAGGGCATGGAACAACTTTTTATATAAAGTGTCCTGTTAAAGATGTTTAGAGTTCGATACGTTCCGAAATTTTGCAAATATCGAAAGCTACTTTCTGAACATTTATAAATTGTTCTGTAATTAAAGTCATGCTTTCATCTGATTCTTCAGGCGGATGGTTTTTTACTTTCAAAAGTTGAATGTTTTCTTTTATCACATATTCACTTTTTTCTATGATTTTTATGGCTTCTTTCAGCAAAACCTCGGTATTTTGAGAGATTTCTTCTATAGAATCGAAGTTTGGAAGTGTATCAAAATGCTCTCTAGAATATAATGCAAGCGTAGCCACGTAAGATGAAAGAAGGTGGTTTAATACCGAAAATTCATGTATCTCCTTGATGCTCAATTGTTTATGCTTTGGTTCAGAAACCATCCTTTGAAGCCCAGAAGCTAAGTTGGCACTTCGCACAAAAACTTCTTTTCGCACAATCTTATATGGCACACGTTGGTATGCTTCTCCAAAATACATCTGCGAAACTTGATGATAATAAGCCAAATTGGCTTCTAACATTTCTATTAATGTGTTTTGTAGCTTTTTGTGTTCCCAATGTGGAAATAAAACATAACTTCCTATAAACGCTAGTCCACCACCGATTGCTGTATCATAAACTCTCTCAATAAGCAAAGCACGGCTACCCATTCCCAAAAAATCAAACAAAATCAAGATAAACGGAGTCATGAAAACTACACTTACGAGATAGGTTTTTCTTTGAAAACTATAGGTGCCAAGCATACAAATCAATAAAGTTACGAAAAGCCAGTATTTATCAGTTACGTAATTTAAGATGAGCATACCAATCAAAGCACCGCCAATTGTACCGAAAAGTCTATCAAGATTTCGTTCTTTGGTGAGGCTGTAGGAAGGTTTCATAATCACCATGATGGTTAAGAGAATCCAATTGCTGTGTAAAAGTTGTGTTGATTGAGCAATGATAAAACCAACGAGCATCATTCCAGAAACTCTTAGTGCATGCCTAAAGTTTTCGGATTTCAAGTTTAGGTTATCTAGAAAAGTATCGACATTATATACTTGACTCGTGGTAAAAGCAGTAGTTTGTACATCGTTTCTTGACAATATTTTCTGCTCTTTTGCCCTAAAATAGCCTTTTATTTTCTTAATTCGATTGAAAATATTCTCAATATTTACCTCAATATTTTTCAAAGCTTGCAGCCCAATCATTGTGATTGATTCATCTTCGGTGCTGAAGGTATTAATTTTTGCTTTTAAGGCGTGCAGTTTTCGAGGTAAAAGTTTATGGAATTCAGGCTTACTTCCATCTTTCAAAGATTCGCTAATTTCGTCAATTTGTTCCGACAAAAGATTGAGAATATACTCAAAATCAATTAAAACTCCTGTATGGTCAAATTGTTTGTGTAGTTTTTGATAATTATAAAATGTTGACATAATTTGTTCGTATAAATCGACCATATCAACAAAAATTACTAGTAGGAGTCGACCTTCTTGCGAGTTTTCTTGTATAATTTTAGGGTTTTTGAAAAGTTGCTCTCTTACAGCATCAAGTTTTTCGTTGACCGATATTTGGGCTTCAATGAGTTTTGTATAGTTTTCGTCGTAGTCCATTTCTTCTTTATAAAATCCTGCTTTGATTCGCATAAAAACAGCGATTTCGGAGATTGATTCGGCCAAAGAAAGCCTCGCCAAACGATAGGGCATAATTTGGTACATAGATAAACTGAGTAAAGAGTACCAAATTCCACCAAGAAATATATAGAGTGAATAAAGCAAAATTTCATTCATTGGTCGAACATCATCAATGCCAATAATCATAACCAACAATATAGCCACGCCAATTGAAGCTGCTCGTGGACCATATATATAAAGCATTGAGCATAAGAAACTTAACCCAATTACAAACGCACCGAGTGTATAGACTGAAAGCCCAACAAAACTCGTAAGTAGCGATATAATTGTTACCAAGCTAATAGTCAAAAGCATACTATTACGGCGATGAGAAATGGGACCAGGAGCATCGGCAATACTTGCACAAACGGCCCCCAACGAAAATGAAATACCGATTTTGAGTAAATCAAATTGGGCAAGAACTAGGCTTGGGATTACAACTCCAAATGTAATCCGGAGTCCATCACCGAAGTATTGGCTAAGAACGAAGCTTTTTACTTCGAAAGGGATTTTCTTTAGTGAAAAATTGATTTCCATGCTAAAAATTGAGTGTTATTCTTTGTAAAGGTTGTTGGTAGAACTTCTACTTACCGAATTTGAATACTTCGATTCTGTAATGATAACTGGACGAAGTAGAAAGCGGTAACTGAGCGAAGCCCGAATGAAATTGTCGAAGTTATACCGCCAACAAAACTGCAAAATAATGGCAAAAAGCTGCAAAAAGTACAAATACATGCCAAATGAAATGATTAAATGGAATCTTCTGATTTTGGTAGAAAACAGTGCCAATCAGATATAGCATTCCGCCTGCTGCTAATAAATAAATGGAATTGTTGGGCATTAAGTTCCAAAAACTTGAGCCTAAGAAAAATACCAAACACCCAATAAAAATATATATTAGCGTAGAAATTAATCGAAATTGGCCGGTAAAAAAGATTTTTTTCACGACACCCAAGGCAATTAAAGTCCATTGAATGATGAAAAACCAAAATGCAGTTTGAGATGAAGTAAATAGAATTATGAAAGGTACGTAAGTTCCGCCAATGAGAAAGAAAATACTAATATGGTCGAAAATTCGGAGTATTTTTTTTACGAGAGGATTAGAAAAAGCATGATAAAGTGTTGAAAAAGTAAACATCAACAAGATTGTGAAGCAATAAAAAGCAACCCCAAAAGTAAGGGTTGGATTATTGGTTTGAACTACTCTCGCAATCAAAACAGGTGAAGCCACCACCGTCAACAAGATTCCCAAGCCGTGAGAAAGGGCATTGACCATTTCGGTTCTTATTTCTGATGGAGTGTTCATTTATTCTGATGTCGAATTTAGAATTACGAGTGAGGAATGTAAGGGCTTTTGGATTACATTAATAATTACTGCCTGCCCCACCACCGCCAAAATCACCTTGGCCAAAATCGGTTTTATTGGTTTGGTGCGGCTGTTGTATGACTTGATTAACAATGAATGCTTCTAAATTTTTGTATTCATTAGTATCATTAGCTATTGATGTTAGATTGAATTTTGGTGTTTTCAGCCTACGAATAGTCCAAATGCAGCCTGCAACTAATAATAATCCTATAATAGTTAAAGACCATTCGATGGGTAAAACTGAAAAATAGTTATGATATGTAAATATCGAAAATGCCACCGCACCTATACCGACTATTAAAAATTTCCGGTCGTGTTTTCTCAATCCATAAACCGTGTAGAAAAGTGGAATTATTGAACTAAATAGATAAAATATTGGTGCAAAGTCAATTTGATTTGAATAAGCTAAATTATTCAGTGAAGCATTTCCCTCTCTGACTATCAGATAATTACCCCCTAAATAAAAAGTAATTAAAGTCAAAATTGTGATTATATTCTGAACTTCTCGGTAGTAACTACCTGTTTCTTTTTTCTTCCAAAATTCAATAAAAAGAAAGGTAATAGTGGAAATAATCATCATCACAAAAGGCATAATAACCTTGCCGATTGGGTATTTAGTAATTAGGGTAAACCAAACAGCAATCCAAGCCAAATAAGCCACGAAAGCCACGATAATGTCAGCATATCGAATTAATGCGGGCAAAAGAATAGCCAACGCAATTATGCAATAAATCCAACTTGGTAATTCAAAATTAGTAAATCCGATAATGACACTGAAAGCAGAAATTAACAAGGCATAAAGCAAAGCATTGTCAACGCCTGAATGATAGAAATTATTTTTTTTGATAAAATACTCAAGAAAGTAGAGAAAAATGGCAGAATAAATTAAACTTATTATTGAAAATCCAAAACGAGATTCAGAAAAAAATGCGTCTAGAATGAGGTAAATAAAAAACAATCCTGCCGATGCCGCTAGGCAAGTAAATAAAAATAATCCAATTTTTACGAAAATATTTGATTGGTGGAAACCCACAGGAAATGCTTGATAGGCTTCTTTGCGTTGTTCGTCGCTGATATATTTTTTCAAAAACCAATAGTCAATTTTTTTTCGATTATTGATGTTTTCGACCCAAGTTTCGTTATATGCTTTTTTCATTTGTTTAGACCTACAATTTCTTTAATTTTTATTAAAAAAATGACAATTCCCAAAGCAGAAAGTATAAAATAAAGCATATACAAAAACGAGTTAATATTGCTGGGAAGAATTTTGAATACCGTATAAGTAAATGCAATATAGCCATAAATTACACCCATCAAAAGAAACAAATAAGATTGTTTTGTACGGGCATAGGTAATGCTTAGATAAGATAAAACTGCGATGATTATTGCGTAAATAAATTCCAAATCAGAGATAAAAAGGCCTGAAATAGCTGCAATAAATGTAAGATTTCCACCAAAAATAAAATAATTAAAACTAAAGTGTTTTTTTAAATCTTTTTGAATCGAAACCCAACCAATAATGATTAGAAATATTCCCAACAAAATTGCAGTAATTATCATATATTGGCTATTGAAATCATTGTTTTCTAGTAATTGGAGTGGTGTGATAGTTATTCCAATCCAAGAAGCCAATGCCGTAATCGCCATTGATAGAACTCCTCGATGGTCGAAAAAATAAGCACAAAAAAAGAATAAAATAGCAGGTATAATTACTGCAAGACCGTAGCGATTACCAAAGAAGTTATATTGATATTGTAGATATCCTTCGAGTGTCAGAAATGCCAAACAACCACCGAGCAATGCAAAATCATCAAAATTAGTACTTTCTTCTATTTCGCACCAAGAAAAAGGCTTTCGATGCCGAATAGCATAATAAAAGCATGCCAAACAAACCAAAGCAAAGAGAGCAAATATAATATTATGGCCAATCGAATCAATATTTTTGTAAATTAATACACCTAAACCAGTGCTCAAAAGCATAATGCCTAGATAGAGCAGTAAACGGAGTTCCAAATGAATTGAAAATGGCTGATTCGATTCAGAAACTTTAATTTGGTAGGTCTGTTCGTCCGAAATTATATTTTTTTCGGCAAGTTTTTCTAGTAAGGATAGGTATTGCATGGGATTTTGCTATTTTTTTGTAAATGTAGTTAATGTTTTTCAATTGCAAAATGCTACTTTTTTATAGCCCCACTTTATTCAAATCAAAATAACGTTTTACTAATAGATTAATGAAGCGTTTGAGATACATTTCATTCAAAAATGTATTCGACCAATTATCAAATCTTTGGCATTGAATACCAATGTAAAAGAAATAAAGGCTTATGCCAAGCATCGGAAAAATGTGTTTTTCTGCATC
Organism: Cytophagaceae bacterium; assembly: GCA_027486845.1. Classification (GTDB taxonomy): domain Bacteria; phylum Bacteroidota; class Bacteroidia; order Cytophagales; family Spirosomataceae; genus Emticicia. Next base: position 27,673 of record JAIXOL010000037.1, on the reverse strand, counting down.
CGAAATTTCGGTAACTGATTCATAACCAGCCAAGAAACTGTCGAGCTTAGCTTTACAAATAGCTTCGTCTCTTTCAGTGCTATGGAGTTGAAGTACATAATAAGCAATATCCATACAAAGCCAGCCATTTCCGCAGAAATCAAAATCAAAAATAGTGATTTTGCCATCTTTGGTAATATTTAAGTTATCAAACCAAATATCTAAATGCACTGTACCTTTTCTGATTTTTTCAAGGTTTACTTTTGAAAATTCAACAAACAAATGCTTTTGCGTTGAGTACATAAAAGCCATTTCATCGGAATCTTCGTCCAGGAAATTTGATAAATAATTAAAAACATCGTCAATCAAAATTTGTGGTGTGTATTCAACTCTTTTTAGTTCTAAGTTTTTAGTAATCTGATGAATTTGTGCCATTATAACCCCTATTTGGAAGTGATTTTCTTCATCAAAATTTAAGAGTTTTTCTCCTTCAGCATAGGAAAACATGACCGCCAAACGCTCGCCTTCTGGTGCATTGATGGTCTGTATATAGTTATTAGTTTTGTCTGTAATTGGGTAAGAAACAGATATAGTATTAGCTTTGAGCAAGTTTAGAAGTCTAATTTCTTCTAAAATTTCATTTTCAGTTCGCCAGTCAAGGCTGTAAATTCTGAAAATAAATCGTTTATCCTCGTCTTTAATCAAATAAGTGTGATTAATTCCTGCTTTCAATAAATTACATGAAGTATTATTGCTCAAGCCATATTTATCTTTAACAAAAATCGCTAAATGAGTAGGGGAGAGGTTTGAACTGATTACAGGGAAATGAGTCATTTATAGGAGAATTTGATAAAAAAACCGAAGCATACTTTTTTAGTATGCCTCGGTTCAAATTAACAATTTGGAGTATCATTTTATAATGAAAACTTAAATATCTTCAATTCTAAACAAATGAAAAGGCAAAATATTTGGGTCAAGTTCCACGAAGTTTGTGTCACCTTTCCAAATATAAGTTGCTCCCGAAAGGAGATCATGTACACGATAGCTTTCCCATTCGTTTTTGCCAATTTTCCATAAAGGAATCTTCACAAAACCACATTGGCGGTTATATCCATCTAGATTTGTTATGCATAAAATACGGTTTGCTTCATTTACTTTCAGATAAGCCAAAAGTTGGTCATTTTCTATTGAGCAGAAATCAATATTATTAGTACTATGAAAAGCCGAATTTTCTTTACGAATACGATTTACCTGAGAAATTACGTAGGTCAATTTATTTCGGTGTTCCCAATTCCACCATTTAATTTCATATTTTTCCGAAAAAGCATATTCTTCTTTGCCATTATATGGTGCATGATACAAATATTCATAGGTAGGTCCGAATATTCCGTAGTTACTTGCCAAAGTTGCGGCCATGAAGTAACGAATTAAAAACAGTGGTTCATGCCCAGTTTGAAGCATGTACGGGTCGATATCGTGCGTATTTGGCCAGAAATTTGGTCTGAAATAATGCCTCATTTCTCCCTTCGTTAGTTCGGTCATATACTCCATGATTTCTGCTTTTGTAGTTCTCCAAACATAATAAGTATATGACTGCGAATAACCCAACTTTGCGAGTTGTTGCATCACTTTTGGCTTTGTAAAGGCTTCGGCTAAGAAAATCATATCCGGATAATCTTTTTTTACTTCAGCAATTACCCATTCCCAAAAACAAAACGATTTTGTATGCGGATTATCAACACGAATGATTTTAACACCCCATTCTGCCCAGGTCGTAATTACTGATTTCAGTTCTTGCCAAAGGTTTTTCCAATCTTCTGATTCGAAATTTATAGGATAAATATCTTGGTATTTTTTTGGTGGATTTTCGGCATATTTAATAGAGTTATCGGGTAAAATCTTAAACCAATTTGGGTGTTCTTTAACCCACGGATGGTCAGGCGAACACTGAATTGCCAAATCCATCGCAATTTCCATGTCATATTTCTTACATTCTTCAATCAAATGCTTGAAATCTGCCAAATTTCCCAATTCTGAATGAATTGCAGTATGCCCACCTTCTTCCGAACCAATGCCGTATGGTACTCCTGCATCACCTTCATCGGCATTTAGTATATTGTTTTTTCCTTTACGATGCGTTGTTCCGATGGGATGAACTGGTGGCAAATAAAGTACATCAAAGCCCATATCGGAGATGCGTGGTAGAAGTGCTTCCACATCTTTAAAGGTACCATGTTTTCCAACTTCACGAGCCGCCGAGCGAGGAAACATCGAATACCAAGCCGAAAAGCCAGCTTTTTCTCGGTCAACGTAAATTTTTAGTTCATGATAACGAAAGGCCGACTTGCGTTCAGGATATTTGGTAATCCATTCGTTCATTTGGTCGCTCATGACAATCTGAATTGCTTCGTCATAGTGATTTTTGTTTCTCATTGCTTTCGCGGCAGCTTGAATCGCTTTTTTATCATCACCTTTGGCCAATTTTGCCATTCCATTCAAGAAAAGTTCTCCTTGCATCATTTCCACAACAAGGTGTTGGCCATCACGCACTTTTAGGTCAACTTCGTGTTGCCAACTAGCAATGTGATCAACCCATGCTTCGACTGTAAAGTTATAAAAACCTTGTTTGGCGGTAATAAATCTACCAATCCAACGGTCGTTGCCTATATCAGCCATCACAACTTCGCTCCAGTTTTTATCGGTTTCATGCTTGAAAAGTAATCGAGCCGCTAACTTATCGTGTCCGTCAATGATGATATCGGCTTCAACCTTAATCAGCTCATTGATGATTGCTTTTGAAGCAAAGCGTCCACCGTCAATTTCTGGAGTTACACGTCCCACAAAGGCACGACTTTGACCAATATCGGGGAAAGGAAAATGGTTTTTCATAAATTGTAGGTATAAATTCTAATGATTTTTTAAGATTTAAGGCTCAATCATCCGTTAGAAATATTCATCATTTAGGTTAAAGAAATATTATTCAAATTTCTTTTTTTTTCTTCTAAGAAACAAGTTTAGCACGGAGTTTGCATTCATTTAATCAAATTCAAACAAAAAATACTATGAAAAAAGTTTTGTTATCTGCGATTATTGCAGTTATTAGCTCAAATTTTGCTTTTGCACATAATTATAATAGAGAAGATTTGACAAAAGTTCTCAAAGATAATTCTGATAAAATTTTAATTATTTCAAAAACATCGGACGAGCAGTCAAATAATATTGTGGTTAGAAAAGCTCGTGTGGTGGTGCAAGAGATTGAAAACGATGAATTAGGACAAGAAATGACTTCAAATATCAAAGAAGTAGAGGTTTTAAGTACAGAATTTAACGATGATAACTTCAAATATGTGAAGGAAAAACGTGATTTGATTGGTTATGCTTTGCAATTTGCATCTTTCTCAGATCTTACTTTAGCCAAAGAATATGCTCTTAAAATTGCTCAGAAAGGAGATGCTGAAAAGCGTCAATTGTTTATCTATACTGTTAATAGCCCCGAAAAAACATATTACAAAGTGTTTTTTGGTCTATTGAAAACTGATGGTTTGGCACGTGAAAAACAAAGGGCTTTTCTTTCTCTTGGCTATTCACCATTTGTAAAAGAATTCAAATAAGTTTTGAATGATAGTGAAAATTGTTACTTAAAAATCATGATTTTTTTTATCCTTAAATGAATTGGCACGCTATTTGATATTGTTGTTAGAAGAAATCGAGAATAGAAAAGATTTCTTCTAAACACTAATTACCATATAAATACTATGACTATGAGAGCACGATTTATTTTTTTATTAGGAGTTGTTTTTACAACTTTTGCCATCAAAAGTCAAGCTCAGGAAGTTACCGCAAGTTTAGCTGATGATCTCGGAACTGGTAAATCTTTTGCTGTGAAACAGGAAAATGCTTCTTTATCTTTTAATAAAAAAGTGAAGTTAACAAATACTGAAAACGGAAAATCGGTTGTGGTTAGAATCAACGATCGTGTAAAAATGGGTGACAATAACTCCATGATAAATATCTCAAATAATGTAATGGATGAGATTGGAGCGAAGTCTGCTAAAGGTAAAGTAAAAGTACAGGAAATTCAAGGTAATGACGAGGTTGAACGTTTTTGGGCTTCTGCTGATGCTTCTGCAAGTACAGCACTTACTTTAAAGAAATCCTTAAAAGAATATGAAGTTGAGGTTGAAACTACAAAGTTAGAAGGTTTCGATATTAATCACGTCTATGACTTAAACGGAAAAATGAAAAATCTCTCAGGTTTTGGTTTGCAAATTGCCGCTTTCGGACAATTAAAAGCTGCTAAAGATTTTGCTCTAAAACTTGCTAGAAATGGTGAAACTGAAGTTGAAAAGATATTTATCCAAGTTAGCAAATCAGCTTATAAACCGATGGTTTACCGAGTTGTTTATGGTTTATTTGAACAAAAAGCAAATGCCAAAGATACTCAAAAGATAATGGAGAATCTGGGCTATAACTCATTTGTGAAAGGGTTCTAATCTAAATTTGTCAGGAAAGACGAATTTCACAGTGTCTTTTTTTGTTAATATGAATTGATAAATGAAGGCTTTTAGAAAAACCACTAATCGAGTAATAAAAGTGGTTGACTCCCCTCGAAAGTGGGGAGTTTTTTATTTTTTGTGCAATTTTTTGAATCATTATTTCGTCTATATAAGTAGATTTTTCGGTCAATAAATATTCTTCAATGCCTTATTTTGTAATTATTATTGTGTTTTTGTGTTTTCAGCAATTTAGTTTTTCGCAAGATTCAATGCCTGCTGTGCCCGTTGTATGTTATTTATCAGAGCAAAATTGTTTTACTGAAATCCCAGCCCAAGAATTTATTTCGGCCAGCGGGCGTTTGGCTGCCACATCAAATATTGAGGTTACCTATGTTGATTTTCCTGAGCAAGCAAAAATTCCTTTCGAGTATGCTGTTGCGATTTGGGAAAAGTACTTGATTTCAACTCAAACCATTCGAATAAAAGCTACTTGGTCAAAGACTGTGATGAATACGGTTTTAGCCGAAACAGGAGCTACTCGTATTTATAGAAATAGTGCAAGTATTCCCAATCTGCCTTATGCTAATGTTTGGTATCCTGCACCATTAGCTGAAGCTCTTTCGGGTAAAGACCTGAACTCGGCCGATTTTGAAATGACAGTCACCCTCAATGGCAACATCAATTGGTATCTTGGCACTGATGCAAAGGCTCAGGCAGGTAAATTTGATATTATTACAGTTTTGCTACATGAAATAGCTCACGGACTTGGTTTTTCTTCATCGATGAGCGTAAATGATACACAAGGTCTATACGGACAGTCGGGTAGTGCTTATGTATTTGATGTTTTTATTCAGGATTCCAAGAAAGTAAAATTAACCAATACTGGCATTTACGGAAACCCTTCAACAGATTTAAAAACCTCGCTTATAAGCAATGCATTATATTTTGGTCTTAAAAACCCTACGTTTGCTAATAATTTACCACGGCTTTATGCTCCTTCTCCATTTAAAAGTGGTTCAAGTTTTTCACATTTTGATGAAAGTACTTATACCATAGGAACAGCTAATTCGTTGATGTCGCCGAGTGTTAGAGCTGCCGAAGTAAATCATACTCCCGGCGATTTGTTGTTAAATTGTCTCAACGAAATCGGTTGGCAAATAAATGGATTGAATGGGTATATAGTAACTGATGTTGAGAATATTCCCGAACAAACTTTTGAGGTGTTGGTTTTTCCAAATCCAGTTGAAGACAGTGTGAATGTAGCATTTCCACTGCAAACGAAACCAAGAGCAATCAAAATTGACTTACTTGATAATCAAGGAAAAGCTTTACAAAGTATTGAAAAAGAAAGAGTTACGGTTGAAACAATTTCGGTTGATGTAAGTTCATTAAACGAAGGGATATATTTTCTAAGGGTTTTGGATGGTCAGAAAGTTTCGACCAAGAAGATAGTAAAGTAAGTTTTAATAGCTAAACTTATCTTTCCATTTATTGATAGGTTTTTCAATCAAAAACCATGAAATCGTGGAAATTAAAATCGTAAGTGCGTAAAGGAAAATAATTTTCAAAACCATATTTTCATCAATCATGGGCAGTTTGTTCAGAATTTTCACAACTGGATTTGAAGGTGAATTATGGTAATGATTATAGATGAATTTATGGTAGATATAAATGCCATAACTGATTCGACCGAGATAAACAGTTAACTTGTTCTCCAAGAAGCTTTTTGTTACCCCACTAAAACCATAAACAGCATTCCCGACCATAAAAAGTGAGAAAAAAGACTCAAAAAGGCGTAAAAAAACTACGGTTACGATATTATGTCCGTCTGGAAATTGTTTTCCCCAAAGTACGATACCGATATAAAGAACCAAGCTTATAAGTAACCAAACTTTATTAGTCACAAACTTTTTAACTGCTTCGTTTCTATGAAAATAGAAATATGCAAATAATCCACCGATTCCAAAAGCATCTAAGCACGTAGGCATTAGCACATAAGGTGTCATCCAAGCAGTGCCATTGAGATAAAAAAATAAACGAAGACTGACCGATAAAGCAATAAATCCGAAGAGGATTTTAGGTAATGAACGAGCTGATAAAAAGAAAACTATGAAGGGAAAAAATAAATAGAATTGTTCTTCAACAGCCAACGACCAAAGGTGGTCGCTCGAACCTATCCAAGTTTGATTGATAGCTATATAAATATTGGTTGTATACGTAATATACCACCAAATTTTTTCTCTAACTGGCTCTACATTCCAAATAAACAATGCCAATATTGTAAGATAATATATCGGAAATATTCTGACTGTTCGACGGATATAAAATTGTTTTAACGAAAATTTATGTGAACGCCCCAAATTTTCATCTTTCTGCCGAGCCTGCAACAAGATTCGAGTTATCAGAAAACCACTAAGTACAAAAAACATACAAACGCCCAAATAACTTATCGGAAATTGCAAGACGTCGCCAGACCAATGATCAATTAAAACCATTGTTACCGCCAAAAATCGAAGCCCATCAAGTTGTCTTAAATAGGAAGTGTTTGTAGTATTTTGTGCCATTCTTTATAAAAAATATAGATAAACGGAAGTATTATAAACCTAAAATTCAAAATACAACTTTTCAGATAATTAATAATTGAGTCACCAATTTTGTTTTGGATGACTTTTAGCAATATGACTAATATCAATTGTTTGATTACTCCAAACAAGAGCTTTCGATTCGTTTTCAACCTTTATTGTTCCTATGCGGTATTTTCCCGATTGAATGTAGTATTTATTAATTACAGCTGTAAAGTTATCAATTTCGAGTTGATTATTTGTTAAAAAATGAGGGTCGACGTAAGCTTTTATACCCAAAGGCTTGATGTGAGAAGGATATAAATAGATAGTTTTGTCAGATTTCAGAACAAAATACAAGCCTGATTCTGAGTTTGTTAGGTCTATTTTTTCATCATTTTTTTGAAATGTTAAAAAAACATTTTCTCCTTTTCTTTCAATATTTAGATTTTGCAAAGTGCTATCTTGTACCTGCCACATTTTATCAATCATTGAATCATAGAACGTATTTTCTGGTTTTTGTAAAACCTGCATTATTCCCTTTGTTGGGAAAGCTTTATCGCTATATTGTTGCTTAAATTGGTCGGTGATTCGCTCTTGGTTTAAGTACTTAATGTTTTGATAGTCAGCAAAATAGGTGTAGAAGTTAAAGATAATGCCTAAAAAAATTGCTAAATTTATAAAATTGTTTTTAAATCTTTCGGCAAGCGAATTGAGTGCAACTAAATAGAAAATGATAAGGCTTAAAACAGAATAAATTTTGTATTTACTTGTCAATAGAATGTCAATGCCATAAGATATTCGTGCGACCACAATTCCTACACTCGAAATTCCAATAAAAGCTAAGCAAGCCAGTAAGAATAAGTCGTTTGTGTGTTGAGATAAACGGAAAGTTTCTTGATTGTATTTTTTGAATATAACTTCATAGGCAAACATACACATAAATATCAATAGAAATAAGCCAAGTGCCATTGCCAAATCAATGTGTTTAGATGGTGCTATTCCAGAAGAATCAAGTACACTTCCCAAAGTTGCAAAAAGTCCTTTTATGATACTTTTGAAATCAGAAAAGTTAGTTTTAACTACATTTTCAGGGTTTTTCTGAAAATTGAAGAAAAAGCTCACAATAAAGATTATCGAACCTCCCAACCAAACAAATAATTGCTTTCTTCGTTGTTGAACAAGCAAAACTAAGCAACAAATTAGCGGAATAATGATGCCATTACTACTCGTAAAAATACCAATAAAACAAGAAAAAATTGCTAGATAAAAATAATGTTTGTTTTGCTTTTCAATTGAAAAAACAAGCCAATAAAAGGTCAGAAAAGCAAAAAATATAACCCCAAAATTCTGGATTGAAGCCATTCCCCAAAATATATTTTCAAATAAGCCAACATTAAAAAGAATAAATGAAATAGGTATAAAAGCAAGTAGGGGAGAATTGTACTTTTTTGAGATTTGATAGAAAATACTAAGAAGTCCAATTAAGGCTAAAAAGCCAATAAACATTAGGCTTTTTAGGTTGAGCGTTCCTTTCAGAAGGAAAACAAACCATGCCGAGAGTCTAGTTAATAGAATTCGGTGTTCGTTATGCTGCGAGAATAGTAACTTTATTTTTTCAGAAAAAGAATCAGTTTCTAGTATTTGAGCCAAAGTATTTCTGATAGCAAAATCATCCCAATGCGGAATATTTACTGCGTATTTCTGTAAAACCAAGTAAAATACTACAATTGGAATTAAAATCAATAATGTAGCAAGTATATTTTTTGTAGAAAAATTTGGCACTTGTAAAGAATAAATAAATGAAAAATTACTAAAGTTTTAGAATCGTAAACTCAACTCTGCGATTCTTTCTGCGGGTTTCCTCCGTTGCATTGCTCGCAATTGGTTTCGACTGCCCCCAGCCCTTAGTCTGAATTCGTTTTGCTTCTATTTGGCCCTTTTCGACTAAGTATTTCTTAACTTCGTTAGCTCGCTCCTGCGAAAGTTTTACGTTGAGCATCATATTTTCATCGCTACCATCAGTATGACCTTCAATTATAACCTGCATCGTTGGGTATTCTTTCATCAAATCAATAATTCGGTTGAGCTCTGGGTAAGAAGCAGGCAAAATATCAAACTTACTTTGATTGAAAAAAAGGTTGTTCAAAACCATCGTTTGTCCTTCTTTTACTGGAATTAAGGTAATGTTTTTCTTAATTTCTCTAAAACGACGGTCTTTTGTAAGGTCAAGGCTCTCACTGATACTGATAAAACCTTTTTTTGAAGCATTTAAGCTATACGCTTTTTTGAGCGGTACAACCATTTTAAATTCGCCTGTATCGGGGTCAAATTCAGCTACAATTTTATCAGTACCTGTGCTGTCATTCAGTAATTCCATGACAACTTCAGCTGCTAGTGTTTTCTTATCAAAGGCATTTATAACCGTCCCCGAAATAATGGCCACTGGCTCTGGTTTGATTGAAGGAAAAAGTTTTATTCTGAAAATATCCTCTTCTCCTATTGAGCGTTCGTTAGAACTCAAATAGGCATATTCGCCTGATGCAGGAATAGTAAAATAACCATCCCATTTTGGAGTATTTATTAAATCACCAATGTTTTCGGGTTCACTCCAATTAGTCCAAGTACTGTCGAGTCTTTTAGTCAGAAAAATATCGTTTTTACCATAACCTGGGAAGCCAGCTGTTGAAAAATATAGCGTTTTTGAGTCGGCGGCAATGAATGGTGATCCTTCGTCCTCAGCAGTATTTATATTAATACCCATATTCAAAGGTTTTGACCAAATCTCATTCTTTAGAAATGAGACATATAAATCCCGGCTTCCAAAACTATCCATTCTTTCACATGACATAACGAGTACTTTTCCGTTAGGAGCTAACGAAAATTCAACAACTTTTTCTCTATTATAATAATCACTAATTTTGACTTCTTTCGGTAATTCCCAGCCTAATTTATTTCTTTTTGAAACAGAAAGACCTTGTCTTAAAGTACCGTCGGGCATATAAATATTTAAGACATAGATACTTTTACCATCAACAGATATAGTTGTGACTGCGTTGTTTTCTGCAGTATTTATTGGCTCATTTATATTTTCTGATTCTCCCCAAGTTCCGTCAGGTTGAACTTTAGCAAACCAAACATCTTGTGCTTTATTTTTACCTTTGTTTAAGTCATGTCCTAATCGAGTAAAGTATAGTGTTTTGCCATCAGGTGTAATTACTGGTGCAACTTCACCTGTTCTTGAATTTATACTTTTCCCTAAATTTTCTTTAATAATTTCTTTTGGAATATCTTTAGCGAGATTAATTTTTGCTTCAAAAGGCATATCAATTTCCGAAATTCCAATGGCATCAATTTGGTTATAACCTAAAATTTTGGCGGGAGCAACAATCAATTTGATGGCATAAACTCTATATTCAGTTTGAGGAATAATGATATTCCACATTCTACCTTTTTCGGTTGGGGTATCTTCTTTGTTTTCATGAATGATAAATTCTCTGTCGGTTGAATCATAGGCCAAAACACGGACAACTGCCCCAGCTCCCCAGTTTTCACCGATAGAAACTTGCTTAATTCTAATTGGGTTTTTAAAACCAACTTTAATGTATTCTTCTGCATAGGTATCAGCACCAGCCGTTGACCACGCACATACGCTTTCGTCTTTTTGTGGTAATTTATTTGGACTTCCCAAAACTTGAATTGCTCTATATTGTGGCCCAGGATTATTGGGTTCAACTCTTTCCGACGAAAAGCCCAAAACCTTGCTTGCCCATTGGATTTTGGGTTGAGCAAATACTGTTTCGCTCGAAAAAAGGGCTAGTAATAGCGTACCAAATTTTAATAATGAGGTAATGAAGTAAGATTTACGAGACGACACATCTTGAGTGAAAAACATTTTCTTTGGAGTAATCACTGTTTTTTGCTCTAATTGAGTTAATTTTATAATGTAAGAAGCGAAAGTATGCAATTTTAACAGACTATCAAAATTATCAAGGATTACAAAGATAGTTTTATGTTTAGTTTTTTACAAATTTCATAAATAAGTCAATAATTCATTTATAATCAGATAATTATCAACCTTACTTGGAGATTTTTATGGTGTGTTTTTTTGGCTCTTTTTCATTTAACGTTTCGTTAACAAAATATTCTTCTAAAATTTCAACAAATACTTTCATTCTTACGTTTTGTTTACGAATTTAGCAGAAGAATTCGAAAAACGACCGCATCGGCGGTCCGATTTAATTAATATTTAAAAGCTCATATTAAAATGAAAAAATCACTCCTGACCGTTGCGATTGTACTTGGCATTGCATCAGTATCAAAAGCACAAACAAAGATTCCACCAGATGTTGAGAAGTTACTTCAAAAAAATACTTGTTTAGCTTGTCATAGAGTTGATACACGTTTGGTTGGTCCTGCTTATAAAGAAGTAATGAAAAAGAAAAAATATAAGGCAGAGCAAATCGTAGAACTAATCTACAAGCCTAATCCAGCTAATTGGGAGGGATATCCGCCAATGGCTGCTTTATCAAATGTTCCGAAAGACGAAGCCTTGAAAATTGCAAAATGGATTACAACTTTAAAGTAATCTTGAAAAAAAACCAAAAAAGCCTCTAATGAATTTTCATCAGAGGCTTTTTTAATTTATTAAGTCTTATTATTTATCTTCTTTGTCTGTATCGACCGATTTATTATCTTCATCAACTACCACAAAAACTGTTTCGCCAGTTTTTTTCATAAGGTATTTTTCACGGGCAAATTTTTCCATAGATTTATGATTGCCCATTACGTCCTTTTCTTCTTCTTTTACTTTTTTGAGTTCTTCTACATAATATTCTTGTTGATTTTCTAAATCAGAGAGTTTGTTTAGAAGCCTAAACTGAGCTATGAGATTACTGCCGTCGAAGAATGACACCCAAATCAGCAGACCTGAAAGTGTAATTACATAAAAACGATATTTATGTATAAATTTTGGAACGTAGATTTTCATTTTGGGAGTATTTTATAGCAAGTTTGTACTTCAAAAGTAGGGAAAACAAAAAAGTCCGCCAACATTTTGGCAGACTTTTTTGCAAAACTTCTCATTGGCTTCGAACGACGCTCGATGAGGGGCTTAGAACTTCAATCCTGGGAATGTAGCTGAAGAGCCTAGTTCTTCTTCAATACGAAGCAATTGGTTGTATTTTGCCATACGGTCAGAACGTGAAGCCGAACCAGTTTTGATTTGACCTGTATTTAATGCTACGGCTAAGTCAGCAATTGTTGCATCTTCAGTTTCACCAGAACGGTGAGACATTATACTCTTATATTTATTTTTGTGAGCTAAGTTTACAGCATTGATTGTTTCGGTTAACGAACCAATTTGGTTTACTTTTACCAAAATGGCATTTGCGATACCTTTATCAATACCTTCTTGTAAACGCTTCACATTTGTTACGAATAAATCGTCACCTACCAATTGACATTTGCTGCCAATCAAGCGAGTTTGCTCAGCCCAACCAGCCCAATCGTCTTCTGCCATACCGTCTTCAATTGAGATAATTGGATATTTTTCCACCCAAGTTGCCCAATATGCAGCCATCTCATCAGAATTTAATTGCTTGCCATCCGATTTTTTGAAAGTATAAAGACCAGTTTTTGAATCATAGAACTCAGAAGCGGCGGCATCCATAGCAATGAAAACATCTTCACCTGCTTTGAAACCAGCTTTTTCGATTGATTGCAATACTATTTCGATAGCTTCTTCATTTGATTTGATATTTGGTGCAAAACCACCTTCATCACCAACGTTGGTAGAATATCCTTTCGATTTCAATACTTTTTTCAAAGTATGGAAAATATCAGTTCCCATTTGTAGAGCGTGTGAGAATGACTCAGCTTTTGCTGGCATTACCATAAACTCTTGGAAGTCAATTGAATTATCAGCGTGTGAACCACCATTCAAGATATTCATCATTGGAACTGGCAAAGTGTTGGCGTTTACACCACCTAAATAGCGAAACAATGACAAACCTGCTTCAAAAGCGGCTGCTTTAGCAACTGCCAACGAAACACCTAAGATAGCATTTGCACCTAAGTTTCCTTTATTTGGTGTGCCATCTAGGTCAATCATGATTTGGTCAATCAAGTTTTGCTCGAAAACATTTGCTCCAAGAAGCTCAGAAGCGATGGTTTCGTTTACATTCTTGACTGCTTTCAAAACACCTTTGCCTTGATACACTTTTGAATCATCATCACGTAACTCAACGGCTTCGTGAACACCTGTCGATGCACCTGATGGCACAGCGGCACGTCCTAAATAACCGTTATCAGTTAAAATATCAACTTCGATAGTAGGATTTCCTCTTGAATCGAGAATTTGTCTTGCGTGTACTCTAACAATTTGGCTCATAAGTTAAAACTTGTAAGTGTTATGTATTTTGGTTATAAAAAACATTGGAATTGTCCAAAAAAACAGTATTTTATTTGGCAACAACCGTAAAATTAGCTAAATTTTAAGTATTGGACAAATTCAAAAGGTGAATTCTTCATTAAATAATCCTAATAAAAGTTTAAAAACAAGCATTAATCATCCAACAATGAATATTAAAATTAAACAATATTCATTGTCTGTTCCTTAATTTTCTCTAATTCGTCTTTCATTTGTACAACCAATCGCTGGATTACCGAATCATTTGCTTTCGAGCCGATTGTATTTACTTCACGACCAATTTCTTGGGCGATAAAATTTAGCTTTTTACCATTTGAAGCAATTTTAAGTTCTTGAACGAAATATTCCAAATGGTTTTTCAGACGAACTTTTTCTTCTGAAATGTCAAATTTTTCTACGTAATAAATCAATTCTTGCTCGAAACGATTTTTATCGAAAGTATCACTTGATGACCATTCAGCGACTGCCTTCTCGATACGTTCACGTACTACAGGAATACGTTTTGGGTCTTGCTCCTCAACCTGTGAAAGTAAGCTTGCAATGCTCTGAATATAATCTTCAAATTTTGCTGCTGTATTACTTCCTTCTTGCGTACGGAATTCTTTACACTTTGCAATTGCCTGACTAATAGCACTTTTCATTAAATCCCATTCTGTTTTAGCATCGGCTTCGGTCGCAGCATCTGTATTATATGCATTGGGCATCATTGAAGCCATACGCAATAATTCGGTTGGACTTGGCTCAAATCCAAGCTCGTTTGCGGTTGCTTTTAGGTCTTTAAAATATGCCTTGATAAGCGGACGATTTACGACAGTTGCCGCACCTGATTCATCTCTGGGCGTTACGTTCATCGTAAATTCAACTTTTCCACGCTCAAGTTCGGCGGTAAGAATATTTCTAATTTCGATTTCTCTTTCTGAATAAGTTCGTGGAATTCGGCAATAAATATCAAAAAACTTTGAGTTTAACGATTTGATTTCGACAGTTACAGTGATTTTGGCATTCTCGACGGTTGCCGAGCCAAAACCAGTCATTGATTGCAGCATAATATAATGAGTGTAATGATGGAATGAACGAATGATGTGGTATTAAGTTGAATTGAATCTACAATATTCGCAACCAAATACTATTTTGACATAAATTTAATGCAAATAACGTAAAAATATAGGAGAGTTGAGTGGTTTTTATGAGTGTACATTTATTATTGTTCAAATATTCATTATTTGAATCATTCAACATTAGATTTCTCAACCACTTTTATCTTACGCATATATAAGGTAGGACGAGTGAGTAGGTTTTTGTGTTCACGTCCCCAAACCAAAAATTTTTCTTCGAACCATGGCAAAAAACCAGTTATTTGCTCGTTCCCTAATTCTTCATATACTCCTTTGGCTACCACTTCACCAGTTTCAGAGTCGAGTAAGTTTGTATAAATCACATTGCCCAGTTGGCATGCACCGATGATGCGATCATAATTAATCAAAAATTGCATAGCAGGTTTTACGTTCGACTCCAAAATGTCGATTTTACTTGAGGTTTGGGTGCGTAAACGTTGGGTATAAATAAAATTCGTAAAACCATCCAAGGCAATGACCGAATTCCAGACAAAATTGGCATCCTGGTCAAGTTTACAAATCATACTATACTGATATTTTATTTTACCTGTATATTCTTGGTTAGAAATAGCGGCTTCAAAGAAATCAAATACGCACATAATGCCATCACGGAGCGGTTTTAGCTGATGAACAATAGCGTAAGGTGGGGCTTGTAATTTTTTGTTGAGTATGCCTTTAAACTCCGAAAATTCAGTATATTTCACTTTTTCAGGTGAAAAGTTTTCGTCGAGATAAGCCGCATACAAACCCCTAACCCTAAAACTCATTCCCTTGGTATATGTGCCAATAACCATGAGTTTTTCGCCAATTCTGATGGTTTTGGCTTCATTAAATTGCTTTTTATTGTTTGGTATAATATGGCTGCCCAACAAATTGCCCTCTTTTGAATATTTTTTTATCAATAATGCTCCACCATTGTACTTCTTCAAGATTGCAGTGAAACTTTCTTTATCGGCAGAAAGCGATAAAAATTGGGCGTTTCGGTCAAGTAAATTGGGTAAAACTTTAAAGGTGCCATCTTTTACATGAAAAATCATTACTACTGGACGCTCTTTGTATTTGCAGGCAATAAAACAATCTTCGTTAACGACTCTGAAAGTAAACATTTTGATTCCTTCGGGCAATGTCCCTTCAATTTTTTCCTGTAATCCTGTCCTGATGGAAGTTCTTAGTAAATAGACCTTATTTTTCGGTAGAAAACGATTGAATATTAAATAATGAAAAAGAGAATCTGTCTGTTCGCCAATAAAGTCGTATTTCGATTCTATTTTAAAATCATTTTGCCAGATATTTTTGATATTTTTATCGTAACCTTCAGTGTGAACATATGTAAATTTTTCGTCGGAGTTAATTTCTGACATAATAGTGCCATTTAACCCCATAGGAATGATATTATTCTGTTGAAGAGGTCTAAAAGTACTATCTTCTTTGGAAAAATGCCCGCCTTGTTTGATATGGCTTTTGGGTACTAAATTTGTTTTTGGCGATAATTGTGCAACCGTAGCAATAGATTCTTGAGTGGGGCTTATTCGTTGCCCCAAAGTACTGCAGTAAATAATTTGTAGACCAATAAAAAGTGTATATTTTTTCATAATAGGTGTAGGTTAGCAATAGTAAAGTTAACTTTTATGAATGCTTATTTCCAAATAACTTAGCGTTTTTTTCTCAAAAAAACTGTACTTTTGCAAACCAATAAAACAGGTTTTTAACTTGTTTATAATAACAAGCATAGCAATTTATGAATATCGAGCAATCATTAAAAACAGCCATTCAAGAAGCACTTTTGGCATTATTTCACGTAGAAGAAGAGGTTATTTTACAACCGACCAAGAAGGATTTTGAAGGAAATTATACTTATGTAGTATTTCCTTTAGTAAAATCTCTACGAAAGAATCCTGCTGAATTGGGTAATGCCATCGGTCAATTTATCAAAGATAAAAATGATTTCATTAATAGTTTTAATGTTGTTCAAGGTTTTTTGAATATTGTTCTGAATGATTCTGTATGGATTGATACCTTAAATTCGATTTTAGCAAATGATAATTTTGGGGTTTTACCTGCAAATGGTCAATCGGTGATGGTAGAGTTTTCTTCGCCAAATACAAATAAACCACTTCACTTAGGGCATTTACGTAATAACTTTTTGGGAGCTGCTGTTTCAAATATTTTGTCGGCTGGTGGTTTTGATGTTGCGAAAACTTGTTTGGTTAATGACCGTGGAGTGCATATTTGTAAGTCGATGTTGGCTTATCAAAAATATGGAAATGGAGCGACACCTGAATCTTTGGGTATCAAAGGCGACCATTTGGCAGGGAAATATTATGTAGAGTTTGATAAAGCGTTTAAAGTCGAAATTGCTCATTTAATGTCTCAGGGCATAACCGAAGACGAAGCCAAGAAAACTGCTCCATTGATGCTCGAAACTCAAGAAATGCTTCAAAAATGGGAGCAAGGCGATGAAGAAACAATAGCTTTGTGGCGAAAAATGAACGACTGGGTTTTTGCAGGTTTTGCCGAAACTTATAAAAAAATAGGTGTTTCGTTTGATAAAGTATATTACGAATCAAACACTTATTTGCTCGGAAAAGATTTGGTTGAGGAAGGTCTTAAAAGCGGTGTTTTCTTCAAAAAAGAAAATGGTAGTGTTTGGATTGATTTGAAGGAAGAAGGGCTCGATGAAAAATTGGTACTTCGTGCCGATGGAACTTCGGTTTATATTACGCAAGATTTAGGGACAACCGATTTGAAATTCAACGATTATCACAACGACAAGTCGATTTGGGTAGTGGGAAATGAGCAAGATTATCATTTTCAGGTGCTTTTTGCGATTATGAAAAAACTCGATCGTGCGTATGCCGATGGTTGCTATCACCTAAGCTACGGAATGGTCGATTTGCCTTCGGGAAAAATGAAATCTCGTGAAGGTACGGTAGTTGATGCCGATGAATTGGTAGCCGAAATGATAGAAACTGCCGCCGAAACTACTCGTGAGCGTGGTAAAATTGATGGTTTTAGCAAAGAAGAGGCCGAAAATCTTTTCCAAATGCTGGCTTTGGGTGCTTTGAAATATTTTTTGTTAAAAGTTGAACCGAAGAAAAGAATGCTCTTTAACCCAGCCGAATCAATTGATTTTCAAGGAAATACAGGGCCGTTTATTCAATATACTCACGCCCGTATTTGTTCGATTTTACGAAAAGCTGAGTCTCAGAATGTGCCAGTAAACAAGTATGTGAAAGTGGTTGAGTTATTGAAACCAGAATCGGAATTGATTTATGTTTTGAACGAATATTCAACTGCCGTAAAGAAAGCAGGAGAAGAATATTCTCCAGCTATTATTGCCAATTATGTCTATGAGTTGGCCAAAAATTTTAATCAGTTCTACGCTGAAGTTTCGATCATGAATGAAACTGATAGCGATAAACAACAATTTAGACTTTCGCTCATTAAAGTTGTTGCCGAAACAATTAGTAAAGCAACGGGGTTATTAGGAATACAAGTTCCATCACGGATGTAATCAAACTATTACTATGAAAAGGAAAATCGTTTTTGCAACAGTTTCTATCTTAACACTGACAAGTCTTATGAGTTTTCGTTTAATCAAGATGCTTTTTTCTGACAAGAAAATGGTGTCGGTAAAACCAACAAATGTAATGGTTAAAGGTTCGTTTTATGATTTCAGTTTGAAATCGATCGATGGCAAAGAAACCATTGGTTTTTCAAAATACAAAGGTAAAAAGGTTGTGGTTGTGAATACCGCTTCTGAGTGTGGTTATACCCCACAATATGCTGATTGGCAAGCATTTCACAAAGAGTATGGCGATAAAATTGTAGTTTTGGGCGTGCCTGCCAATAATTTTGGCGGACAAGAACCTGGAAGTAATAAAGATATTGCTACTTTTTGTCAGAAAAACTATGGTGTAAGTTTCCAAATGCTCGAAAAAGTAAGTGTTGTAGGTAGCGACCAACATCCTCTATTTAAGTGGTTGAGTAAAAAAGATTTAAACGGTTGGAACGATAAAGAACCAACTTGGAACTTCTGTAAATACGTTATAAACGAGAAAGGTGAAGTATCTCATTTCTTTGCTTCGGGAGTAAAACCAAATTCACAAGAATTTAAAAAAGCAGTAGGTATTTAATATAATTTCGAATGAGTGAATGATTGAATAGTAGTTTTTTCTGCATTGTATCATTTGCTCATTCGCTTATTCAATCACTTATGAAACATTGGCTTTCTGCGGCTCGTCCACGTACCCTTCCTTTGGCACTAGCGAGTATTTTTATGGGTAGCTTTTTAGCGACATCGGTAGGGAAGTTCGACTGGCTGGTTTTTGCTTTGTGTTGTTTAACAACGATTGCTTTACAGGTACTTTCAAATTTTGCTAATGATTATGGTGATACGCAAAACGGAGCAGATTTAGCAGGAAGAGTTGGTCCACAGCGAGCAGTACAATCTGGGGCGATTACACCCAAACAAATGCTCAATGGAATTTATTTTTTGATGGTACTTTGCCTAGTCTTAGGTGTTTCACTGCTTTATTTTTCTTTCAAAGATGCGTCAATGCGAGTATTTTGGGGTTTTTTGGGACTCGGATTACTTTGTATGCTGGCTGCATATACATATACTGCAGGTAAAAAACCTTATGGATATGCAGGTTTAGGTGATATTTCGGTTTTGATTTTCTTTGGATTAGTAGGGGTTTTAGGAAGTAATTATTTATTCACTAAAACATTCGATTGGGTAAATTTATTCCCTGCTTTAAGTTGTGGAATTTTTGCTACTTGCGTTTTGAACATTAATAACATTAGAGATATCGAATCAGATTCTCGTGCGGGTAAAAAGACTATTCCAGCTCGATTAGGTAAAGAAAAAGCAATCGTTTATCACTGGGTTTTACTCGGTTTAGGAATGCTAAGTATTTTGATATTCAGTATTTTACAAGGAGAAAATAAATATTATTATATTGTTGTTTTCCCTTTGTTTTTCTTAAACGGAATAAAGGTTTCTCGTTTACCAAATCCTGACCCAATGCTTAAACAAATGGCTATGTCAACCTTGCTTTTTGTCTTATTATTTGGTTTGACGATGATATTTGCCTAAAACATAAGGAACTATAATTTTTTAATCTTCGTTCAAATCAAGTTTTTAATTCTTTATTTCTCCGAATCTTTTGCTGGTACTTTTGATGCTAAAAATTTCTCTTCATTGGCTCTAATTTTAACCAAAACTCTACGATTTCTTCGTCGCCCTTCTGGAGTACGATTACTATCTATTGGGCGAGTTGCACCATAGCCAGCAATTGCCAATCTATCTGCATTGACATCATGAGCTTTAAAATATAATGCTACAGTTTTTGCTCGCATTTCAGATATTTTCTTGTTATTCCATTGATTACCACTACTATCGGCATGCCCTTCAATAAAAATTTCTGTATATGGATACTGACTTAAAACGCTCGAAATATCGTCCAATATTCCTATTGCGTCTGTGGTTAAATGCTCTGAACTAGATTCAAAATAAAAATCTGGTTGAAACGTAATACTGATACCTTCAGCAGTGCGAATAACCTCAGCTTTTTGGCCTGATGCACCAATCAAATCCGTTGCTAAAAAGTCAAGCATTTTACCGATTTTTACGGCAGCTTCGGCGGCGGCGGGGTTATTCTTACGACTATTTTTATTGTTTTTGATTGTATTTTTTGAGGAATTACAAGAAACAAGTATAGACAAAATGATGGCTACACATGCGAAAAGACGAAGTGATTTCATGAAATTAGGATTATATTCAGCAACGTTAAGGAACTATTTTTGAAGTTCAAAAATAATTTTTTGTAAATTTGGCAAAAAAAATGAAATTGGCAAGCTATATGGAATAATTTTTTTTAGAGATTAGCATAGGTATTGTTTAGTGAAAACTTTTTGTAAAAAAGTATTGACTAAACAGTCATAAAATTTATCTTTGTTGAATGGAATTAAGTATAATGTTTCATACTTTGAAGTAATTTTTCTATAATTTTATTCTAATATATGATTTTAAATTTTTTAAAAATTTTATGAAAAAAATAGTTTTTCCTTTTTTGTCAATCTGTTTTACGGTATGTATTATGCAAGCTACTGCTCAACAGACGGCATCCGAATTTTTTGATATTGGTGTAAATAAAAGTAAAGCTGGCGATTATATAGGTGCATCACAAGCATATAGTACTGCCATAGCAATGAATCCAGAAAATTCTACGAGTTATTACAACCGCGGTCTTGCAAAACAACAATTGAAAGACCACCGTGGTGCAATCTTAGATTTTGACCGTACAATTGACTTAGATCCTAAAAATGCCTTAGCTTATTTGTATCGTGGAAAAAGTAAAGGCGATCAAGATGACCACCGTTCGGCCTTGCAAGATTATAACCGTACGATTGAGCTAAATCCAGAAGATGCTTTGGCTTTCTTGTATCGTGGTATGACAAGAGCAAAATTATTGGATTATCGTCGTGCTATTCAGGACTTCTCAAAAGTTGTTGAACTTAACACAGAAGATGATAAAAAATACCAAGCATATTTTTCTCGTGGTGCATGTAAATCTCGTTTAGAAGATTATCAAGGAAGTATAACGGATTTTACAAAATCAATTGATTTGAATCCAAAACGTTCGCAATCTTATGCAAGTAGAGGGTTTAGTCGCCTGAAAATTAATGATTTCACTGGATCAATAAAAGATTTTGATGAGGCTGTAAAATTGAACCCAGAAGATAGCGAATCATTTTTCAATCGTGGTTTTGCGAAAACAAAAATTGAACTTTTCCGTGAAGCAATTAACGATTACGATAAAGCGATTCAACTTGATCCTAAGAATTTTCGTGCATTTTATGGTAGAGGCTTTTGCAATAGCAAACTCGGTAATCAAAAAGATGCGATAAATGACTTGACAAAAGCAATTGAGGTCAATAACGTAAATATTGATTCTAAGGTTTATTACACTGGTCGTATGACCAAGAATACTTTAGATGAGTTGCGTAATGTTGTTCAGGAAAAAAGCAAAATTAATGAGTTTTCGGATGATCGTTCAGAAGCATTTTATAGCCGTGGTATCTCGAAGTTTAAAGCTGGCGATGGAAAAGGGGCAATTTTAGATTTAAACAAATCAATAGAATTGAATCCAACCTATTCTGAAGCTTATTTTTCTCGAGGTTTGGTTCGTTCATCAATGGGATTACAAAAAGAAGCATTGCAAGATTGCTCAAACGCAATTAAATTGAATCCAAAATACGGTGAAGCATATTATGTAAGAGGTATTATCAAACATTCTTTGGGTGATGAAAACGCTGGTTGTTATGACCTTAGTCGTGCTGGTGAATTAGGCTATTCGACTGCCTACAATGTAATTCGTGAATACTGTAACTAAGATTTAGAAATAAATTTATATAGAAAAGAAGCCGTCCCTAAAGTAATTTTGGGACGGCTTCTTTTCTATAATTCAATCAAAGTCTCATTTTCGCACTGGAAGATAAATTGTGAATTTTCTGCCAAATCTGTTTCCGAAAATTTCTTCACTTGCCAATCAAAACCTCCAGCATATTTTTCTGTAATTTTCTCGGCCTTTCGCATAATTTCTGCAATGAAAGGGTGTTTTGGCTTCCCAATATTTTGCCCAAAATCTTGAATGTCAGCCTTAAACATTAAATTTACTGGTATTTTGTACATCTGACCATTACGAGCGGCACAAATCATTGTTGGCTCGTAGGCAGTTGATGAAGAGTATTCTCCGAGTTTTTTCTGAGCAATTTTATATTCTTCATCAGTTTCTCCAAAAATAATAGCAACTTTCTTTCTACTTGCGGCTACACGTTCTTCAATCAAATTATCTATTTTTTCAAGTAAAATCCGTAAAGCAACTGTGTTTTTTCCACTACGGATACGTTCACGAACTGACTGACGAACAAAATAAGTTATAGATTGTGTAACAGTTAGTCCAATTTCTGCCATTTGTTTGAAAATCAACGAGGCGGGCGACATTCCCGGCAAAGTATTAGGGTCGTGCAGTAAAACGCGGCTATCAGGTGTTAAAAATCCATCAATTCGAGTGACTACACTAAAGCCAAGGCTATTGAAAGTTTTAAGCAAACTTTCGTGAATTTTATGAAGATTTTCGAGACTTGTCTCAACTGGAATACGTTTTTTCGTAACGTTTGATTTATACTTCGATTTGAAATCAAAAGTAAGAATTTCACCGTAAATTTCAGTAGGAGGTAGGGCAATAGCTGTACCATCATCATTTTGAATGACACCACAAGAAAATTCTTGTCCAACTACAAATTCTTCAATCATTACATGGTCTTCGGCATTGGCTGAAGTAGCCGTTACTGAATCAAGTGTAAATAATTGAGCGTCCAATTCCTCCATTAATTCGATTGGATGATGCAGTATTTTGCCATTTACATAAAGTGGGAATCCTATTCCTTCATCAAGATTTGATGTTTTTTCCATTAAATGACGCTTTTGGCGGTCGGTCATTTTTTCCCAGTCACGTTTTAAGAAAGTAACTTCAAAAAAGCATTGTTGAACTGCCTTTGTAAATTCTTCAAGACTTCTTTTACGTACGATTGCTACACCAATCGACGAACCTTGATGCGGAGCTTTTACTACAAACGGAAAACCAATATTGTTTATAAGGTCTGTAAACATTTTTGAGCGGTCGGCAACCTGCCATTCTTCACGAGTAAACGTGACCATTTTCTTTTTCTGACCAGTTACGAGTGACATGAGTTTGTTTTGCATAGGTTTGTCTATACCGACAGATGAACCCATCAAACCTGGCCCCATATATGGAATACCGTACCATTCGAGTAAACCCTGTATCGCACCATCTTCGGCTTGTGGACCGTGCATGATGGTAAAGGCAAAATCCATGATTTGCGAAAAATCAGTTGGCTGAATTTGCTTCCCTACCTTATAGATAAGTTTATAAAGTTGGGTTTCATTAAGTTCGCCTAGAGATTCGATATAAACTCTAAAACCACGATTGAGGTTTTTTGAAGGAAAAAAATCACGGATTGATTCTTCGTAGAGTAATTCAGGATTAATCTGAATAAAATGCCCTAAGCTATCAACAAATATTGGTATCGGCTCAAAGATAGCCTTGTCAATATGCTCAAAGGCAGTTTTACCGCCTAAATACGAAATTTCTCTTTCTCGTGCTTGTCCACCGAAAAAAATACCGACTCTGATTTTGTTTGCCATTATTATATTTTGTTCACAGGTTTTGGTCTGTAAATAGTATTACAAGTTAAATAGTAGGTAAGGGATTCGAGATATGAGATTGTTGGGATTTATATTTCTCGACCCACTTATCATGTTTCCAACTGCAAGTTAATAAAAAAGCCACTTGCAAAAACAAGTGGCTGATATTTTTAAATATAATTTATTTAAATAATACAGTTTTTCATTAAAATGCTGGTGTCAGATTTAAGGCTTCAACTTTCTTGATTTCGGGAACAGCCTTCAGAATTGCCTCTTCCAAACCTGCCTTGAAGGTCATTGTTGACATTGGACAGCTTCCACAAGCACCGAGAAGTTCGAGTTTTGCCGTGAAATCTTCAGTTATTTCTACAACTCTAACATTACCGCCGTCGGTCTGTAAATATGGTCGTACGCTATTTAAAGCTGCTTCTACTTTCTCTATTAAATTCTCCATTTATCTTATTTTCAGCAAGTACCTTTTGTAAAAATAATAAAAAACTTACATGATTAAAACGATTTTAAGACTTGCTCACAGTTGCGATACAGGATTAATCATTGCTCGCAATGATTAATCATCCAATAAAAAAATCTATTGCTGACCGTTAATTGTTGACTGTGGACTAAATTATCTTACTTCGACTCTTACTGTTTTTTCACCTGAAGCATTTCTAATTGCTACTTGACGAGCCAATGCTTCGGCTGCATTTTTGAATGCTTCACTTACGATTGGTGTTTCGTCCATCATTACTGGACGGCCATCATCTCCACCTTCACGTATGCTTTGTACAATTGGAATTTGTCCCAAAAGTGGCACATTTAATTTTTCGGCCATATTTTTACCTCCATCTTTACCGAATAAATAATATTTATTATCAGGTAATTCAACAGGAGTAAAGTAAGCCATATTTTCAACGATTCCTAAGATAGGAACGTTGATTTGTTGTTGACGAAACATTGAAACCCCTTTCATTACATCGGCCAAAGCTACTTTTTGTGGCGTAGTTACCACCACTGCTCCTGTCAATGGCACGGTTTGCACCAAAGTTAGGTGAATATCGCTTGTGCCTGGTGGAAGGTCAATTAAAATATAATCTAAATCGCCCCAATCAACATCTCCAAAGAACTGTCGTAAGGCTTGGCTTGCCATTGGCCCACGCCACACCACTGCACTATCGGCAGGCGTAAGGAAGCCAATCGAAATCATCTTGATGCCGTATTGCATAATTGGGGTAATCATATTTTTGCCATCTTTTTGCGTAATTAGAGGCTGCATATTTTCTGCACCAAACATTATCGGAATCGAAGGGCCAGAAATATCTGCATCAATGATACCTACTTTTGCTCCTGCATTTTTGAGAGCCATTGCCAAATTAACCGTAACGGTCGATTTCCCAACACCACCTTTCCCCGATGAAATTGCAATAATGTTTTTTACACCTGCCAAAACTGGAGCATTATTACGAACTGACGTAACATCAGCTGTCATATTTATTGTTACTTTTACATCAGAATTTAGATGTTTATGAATCGCTTCAGTACAGTTTTTCTTGATGAGTTCTTTCAGCGGACAAGCAGGCGTGGTAAGTACTACAGTGAAAGTAACTTGATTGATACCAACTTCGATGTCTCGAATCATGTTGAGTGTAACGAGATCTTTTTTTAAATCTGGCTCCTCAACCGTACTGAGGGCTTGTAGTACTTTTTCTTTAGTGATGGTTAGTTCTCCCATTATTATTGTTGTACATCGAGCAAGTCAGAAACTTGCTTAACGAGTCTAAATTATTACTTTTCCTTTAAAAACAGATACTTCTGAGCCTTCTGCCAACAGCACCGATGTAGGTGATGTATCTTTTAAAAAAGCGAAATCTTGCCCATAAAGTTCCTCAAAATTACACAAGATTTGTGAGTTTTGCACACAGTGGACATTCCATCTTGGGTGCTGAACTTGATACTCATTGGTTTTAATGGGCGAATAGCCTGCATAACCCCAATAATGTTCGGTAATAAACTCTTCTTCGCTTCCTACTTCAATGGGTATTGTCGCCGAATTGGCATTGACTTGGATATGATTCCAACCCGATTTTGATTTCCAAGAATATTTTACAAATACTTGATTATCAGTGGTTTTTATTTCGTGCTTACAGGGGTGAGTGGCATAGTTTTCATTGTAAAGAGTGTTTGCTACGAAAGTAATCATGACCTTCGGAACGATTTCTTTTATAAAAACTACTCCTCGTTTCCATTCTCCATTGTCATTATAGCGTACATAGAAACGTAGATTTACTTCATCGAAATTTGTGTGAAAAGGAAATTTTATGCCCAAAACTTGGGTTTCAAGAAACTGAAAGCCTACAATACTAGCGTAACATTGACCATTCCAAACGTCAAGCTCGGTTTTGTAGGGTAAATATTTTTTCAAAATTTCGGGTGAAACTTCGTAGTTTGCCATAAGGAGATTGCTCCAATGGGCTTTTAGAAAGGTTTTACCGAACATATTTTTAATTGACACAAAATGATGGAAAATTAAGAAGTTACTCATGTAAAACGAAAAAATCAGTACGAATGTTCGGACTGATTTTTTCGTACAAAACTAATTTTATCTATTTAAGCTGTAATGAGTTGTGAACGTACTATTTCTATTTCATTGCTAACATCTATTTTTTTACTTAAAACATCCAATTTTTCAAGTAAATTAACTAAAAAGTTTTGATGAGCAGGAGTATCTGATTGAATTGGGCGATGATTAATTGACATTTTTATTTTATTCCATTCTTTCAAAAATATCATGAGTTCATCGGTGTAATAGGTTTGTGCAAATTTTTCGAAAATATATTGTTCGGCTTGCTCATTTGGGTGAATCATATCAGTGGCGTAGAAACGATAATCACGTAAATCGTCCATCATGATTTCGTAGCTCGGAAAATAATGCACATCATCGAAATCTTGTTCCAAATGATAGCAAGCGGTGCGTAAAATACTTTTGCTCACCGAATTTAGTTGCAAAGTCTCGCGAGTATGACGCACAGGACTGACCGTCAACAAAATCTTGATTTTATTATTTTGCATTTTTAAGGCATCGTACATTAGGCGGAAACGTAGTAAAATTTCTTGTACACTTAGTATCTCTTTTTTGAAACTTGTCGCAGGCGTTTTATGACAATTGGATACTACTTGCCTATTTTCTCTAAGTTGATGGACGATAGAACTTCCTAGCGTGATGACTAAAAAATTAGCTTTACGTAAAAACTGATTTACATTTTTATGAGTCGTATTGAGTTTGCGTTCGAGTTCTTCCTTTGAATTCCCATAAAACTTAGAATGAAAATCGTAATGCTGCCAAATGCCGTTATTTTCAAGAAACAAATGTTTGAAAACTGGTTGATTTTGCAAACTATGGCTTATTAATTTAAAAATTGAAGAAGGGTTAAATACAGTCCCATAAGGATTACAGAGACATTGTATTTTATTATCAGTAAGCTGAACTCCTATGACCTCAGAGAAACACGAACCAACGGTCATAATTTTAGAGTCAGTGCTGATTTTGAAGCGAGCTGGAGACACTTCAATTTCAGTACGAAATTCCATTTTTCTTCTTTTTTGGGGGTAAGTTTATAGGAAATTCTAATTGATTGATTATCAATAGTTTGCGAAAGTATATCTAACAATTTTTACTTCCAAGTTATTTCGCAAAAAAAAGTCTTTTGAAATATTTTAGTTTTGACTACCCAAGAAAAATGCAATATGAGGCTGTCTCAAAAGGGCAGTCTCTTTTTTATTTGCAGATTTATTTGTAACTTAGGGTTATGAAACATCCAAGAAATCGGGTCGTTTTTAAGACCTACACCCCTAATCAAATAAGT
>JAIXOL010000051.1 GCA_027486845.1 Cytophagaceae bacterium | reverse complement strand
CATTTTAGTTTTTTTCTCCAAAAATAGACTTTTTTATATTTGTTTAAAACTTTTACCTGTTTACAGTACGTGGATTACAAATCCACTGCTCATTGGTCGAAGATTATAAATCTCGACCAACGGGTGAAAACGAAAAAAACTAAGTCCAAAAATAGAATTTTCCCTTTCCTGCTGGCGTTGTAAAGCCTTCTATTTCTCTATCAAGTATCCATACGGCAGTAGCTGGACAATCATCCAAATACCACCAATAATGGTCTATCTCTTTCATTCGTTCTTCCTCTGGAAAAGCATTTTTGAATAATGCTAATTGTTCGTCTATTGTACCTTGCAAAAGCTCTCCGTTTTTATCCAAACAAACTTTGTGTTCTTCCATTAAACGTCTCAACACAAGGCAAAATAATTCTATTCGTCCTTGATAATTTTCCGAATAATGTTTCGGAAAACTGTACAATATATGGTCATCCGTTTTATACCATAGAGCACCAAGTGACATTAATTCTAATCCATCAATTAATTTAAAATAAGATTCATTACTTATCATTTTTATCTAAATTTAATTTCAATACCTTTTTGTTTAACAATAGGTGTGAGTTTAGCATCATTTATTACATCTATCGTCCAATCTGAAATATTTGACTTTGAAATATTTTTCGTTCCCTCAGAGTCTCCGTTTTTCACGGGACTCTGAGGCATTGGTCTAAGTTTTTTGGAGAATATTTTTACTCCTTTTCCGCCAAAACCCTTGCCCTCAGAGCCCCCTACGTGCCTTCGGGAGACTCTGATGGAACGGAATTTGGAAGAGGTGTTTTAAACGGTAAAGGTTTAAATGGAACCTTGAAAACAGGTTTAGGTCTTGAAACTGGCAAAGCATCTTTAGGCAGGTTTTCATCTGCGAAAGACCAATGCAAACAAGCGAAAAAATTTAGCAGAAACGTAAAAGCAAAAATTGAGTACAGTTTTTTCATTGCGGGAAGATTTTGTGTTTTGGATTTATGTTTGCGACAAAACTAATAACTCTCATCATTTATTTGCAAGAAATTACCAAAAAAAAACACCAAGAAAATGATTAAACGGTCAATAATATTGACGAATGGTATTTTTTTAGTGATGAAAAAAAAAGAGCGATTATCAGATTTTAATCTAATAATCGCTCTTAATCTATAAAATTATTGATTTACTGTTGTCCCATTTTCAGACGCATTTCTTTTCTTGCTGTTTTAAACCAAACATACATTACAGTTGGAACAGAAAGATAAGTAAACACCAACATCAATAAAATACCATCATTAATACCTGTGCCAATTACTCCACGTCCTTCGCTCAAATTACTTCCTACCGAAGCACGGCACATCGCACACTGTGCAAAAGTCAAAGTTTGACTTAAAAAGAATACTATAAAAAACGCAACGATTTTTTTCATAACCTTCTACCTAAAGTTTAAACATAATAAGGTTTAATCATCAAATATGCAATTACTCCAGTTATCGAAACATACAACCAAATCGGAAAGGCATATTTTGTCAATTTTCGATGTAATTCAAATTCTCCTACCCAAGCAAAAAAGTACGCTCTCAAAACCAAAGGTAATACTACCAATGATAACAAAATATGACTTATGAGGATAAAATAATAAAAATATCTGACGAATCCTTCGCCACCATAGCTCGTTGATGGATTGGTTAAATGATAAAGTACATAACAAACCAAAAACACTCCACCAAACGAAAACGCTAAAGTCATTACTTTTCTATGACGCTCAATTTGTTTTTGCTTGATTAAAAATAAACCATAAATCAAGGAGATTGAAGTAAGTGTATTTATTCCTCCAATCACATGTGGAAGAACCTTTGTCCACTCACCTAGGTCTACTTTTTGTCTAATTCCTAACAAAATTGCCACAACCAACGGCACTGCTATCGACACAACATTGATTAATGTCATCGAGGTTTTATCTTGCTTTGCACTTTCGACTTTCATTTTTACTTATTTTAAGGAAAATAATAGATAATCAGAACAGGTGGAATTACTTTTTCGACTTATAAATCTCAGTCAAAACCTTTATTTCACCTATTAGACGTTCCACATCTGGCGAATAAGTCCCGTCATAAATTCCTCTAATGTATCCTTCTTTGTCTATTAATAGTAACTTCTCAGAATGGATAAATGTTTCATCAATTGATTTGATTTTATTATCATATTCTGAAGCATCTGCTGCTGGAAGTTTATAGCCTTTTATGGCAATATCATAAATTGTCTTTTTTTCTCCAGTCAAAAAATACCATTTACCATATTTCGCATCATATTTCTGAGCATACTGCTGTAAAACTGCTGAAGAATCATGCTTAGGGTCAACACTATGCGAAACAATAATTACGTTTGTATCGGCCGAAAAAATACTTTGGACTCTCGACAAACTATTTGATAATTTCGGGCAAATAGTACCACATCGCGTAAAGAAAAAATCAGCTACGTAGATTTTACCTTTTGTTTCTACAGAATTAAATTCTTTTCCCTGTTGGTCAATTAATTTATACAAAGGAATTTGATGAAAAACAGTATCTGCTCCCTTCATTAAAACCTGACCCGATTCATCAATTTCGGGCATAAGATAAGGTAATGTATAATAGTTTTGCCCAAATAATTTGAGAAAAACAAAAACAAAAGTCGGAACAGCTAATATGGCTATTAGTATTCCGACTTTAAATGATTTATTTTGCATTATTTAATTAAAAAATAACCTCTCAAGACCAATATATCCACCTTCCACAATTAATGCGACAACTAACCATACCACAAATATGCATGGTAGAACTACTGTCCAAATCAATGCTTTTACTTCACTTCCTAAGTGCATAAATATTGCTACAATAAAATATGCTTTCACAATTGTCAAGATAATAAAGATACCCACCTTTGTCCACTTATATTGGTCTGCATCTATCATAAATGCAATTAAAAATTCAAGTGCGGTAATGCCTAACAATATCCAGAATGTTCTCCAAATCTCTTTGGTTTGTGCTGGTATTTTTTCGCTATTTTCAGAATGTTGAGCCATTGTATGATAATTTAAAACTTTCTAAATTTATTAAAAAAGAGTTTGATTTTTTAAACAAGGTAAAAGAATGTAAATACAAACACCCATACTAAATCTACAAAGTGCCAGTATAAGCCAACTTTCTCAACCATGTCATAGTGTCCACGTTTCTCATAGACACCGTTTGCTGTGTTATAAAAAATTAACACATTTAATACTACACCCGAAAGTACGTGAGTTCCATGAAAACCAGTAATGAAAAAGAAGAAATCAGCAAATGCAGGTGGTCCATATTGATTTTGTACTAAATTTGCACCAAATACTTTTGCTCCATTAGCCAAAGTCAAACCTTCTTCCGTTCCATGAATAAAGTGACCCCACTCCCAAGCCTGTGAACTTAAAAAAGCAAAACCGCCAAGTATAGTCCAAAGCATATATTTTTCAACATCAGCCTTATCACGACGATGTCCAGCTTCAACAGCTAAAACCATAGTAACGGAACTCATGATTAAGATAAAGGTCATGATACCTACGAAAACCAACGGTGCAGAAATCCCATGTAAAAAAGGAACAGCTTCAAAAACCCTTTCTGGAATTGGCCACCAAGTAGTAGAGAATTCAAAGTTTTTACGCAAACCTTCAAATGTTGGGAAACTATAACGAACCAAACCGTATGAAATCAATAAAGCAGAAAAAGTAAATGTATCGGATAATAAGAAAATCCACATCATCAATTTTCCATAGCCAACTTTCATTGGTTGCACGCCACCTTTCCAAATTAAGTGTTCTGCGGTCGTAGAGGTATTTGCACTTGCCATAACTTACAATTATTAGCGGTTTGCCGCTTGGGTTAACAGTTTCAATTAATTTTGACCCAAAAATAGTCAAAAAGTAAACATTATCTAAAATACAATAAAAATACGAACAAATATAGCCAAAGTATATCTAAAAAATGCCAAGATGTGGCACAAACTTCAACTAAAATAGTGTTATCAGCATTTAGCTTCATTCTGAAAGCCATTAAAAATGTAGCAATCAAAATACCAAGGCCAAGTACTAAGTGAGCCATGTGTAAGCCTGTAAAAATATAAAAGAATGAACCTGAAGGATTTCCTTTCAAGAAAACACCTTGAAGTTGTAAATTTTGCCAACCAAGATATTGCATCCCCAAAAACACCAATCCTAAAACAGTTGTAATCGCTACAAATATTTTAAGTTTAATATTATCATTATTTTTTGCAGCTCTTAAAGCTAGGTGCATAGTTGCACTACTAATAATTAAAACCAAAGTACTAATCCAAAAAATTGTTGGAATCTCAAATTCCGCCCAATTCCCTTCTGCTCTTCTTACTAAATAAGCACTCGTTTGAGAAGCAAAGAGCATCACGATTGTGATAATAAAGAGCCAAATTATAAACTTCCACTTATTGACTGATAGCACTTGAGCTGGCTCTTGCACTCCAATAGTGGATACTGTACTATTATTTTTACTTGATTTATTACTCATAATTTTTTTCGTTGAATGATTTACTTAAGCAAAACCAAAGTAAATAAGGATGGTATTATAATTTATCCAATAAGTAGGCAATTTGTACCACTGGTAAATATATAAATGAACCGAACATCAATTGTAAAGCTGCTTTTCTATCAACTTTACGCATTAAATGAAATGTTTGTGCTAAAAACAAGACACCAAACACCATTGCTATTACTGCTGAATTAATACCTGTCATACCTAAATAAAAAGGAACCCAACAAAGTGGCAACAAAAATAGCGTGTAAATCATTATCTGAATGGCAGAATAAAGATTTTGTCCACCGCTTGAAGGTAATAACTTAAATCCAGCCTTAGTATAATCGTCATTCAATACCCAAGCAATCGCCCAAAAATGTGGAAATTGCCAAAAAAATTGTATCGCAAATAAAATACCCGGCTCAAGACCAAAGTGATTAACAGCAGCCACCCATCCAATCATAGGTGGAAAGGCACCTGGTAAGGCACCAACCGCAACTGCTATCACTCCAACTCTTTTTAATGGTGTATAAACAAAACCATACAAAATCATTGATAAAAGTGCTAAAAGTCCCGCCTTATAATTAAATTCATAGAACAAAATATACATTGCAACAGCAGCCATGATCCATCCAAAAACCGCAGCTTCTTTTACCGATAATCTACCACTAGGAAGCGGACGATTCTCTGTGCGAGTCATCAACTTATCAAGATTTCTTTCAATAATTTGATTGATTATATTTGCGGCCGCAGTTGTTGCAAAAGCTGCAATTGAAAATAATATAAGCTTTGACCAAACTATTTTATCAGAAGCTAAAGTAAATCCTATTGCCGACGAAAAAACAACAGTCGATGATAATCTAAACTTTGTTAAGTCAAAATAAGCCCTAAACTTCTGTGCGAAAATATTTTCTGACACTATTAGATTCATTTATACTTGTGAAGCATTGCTTCTGAAAACTCTTTCTTTATTAAGAAATAAAAATATAACAAATTGGATACCAATTGCTAAAGTTCCGAGGGTTAAGTGAATTGGTTGCATTAATCTTGGAAAACCTAAATAAGCCAATGAAAGCCCTGAAATAAGCTCTATTCCAATAATAAATAACAAGCCATTGGCAAATTTCGATAACAACCCCTTTTCAATAATAGATTTCTTGATTTTATAAAAAATTAAGAAATTAATAAATACAATAACTATCGAAAAGAAAGCGTGCAATTGAAACTTTCCACCCAAACTAGAAGCCCATTCACTTCGGATAGCATCTCCCATTACATTAGCTACTTGGTCAACAACCTCACGAACTTGTGTCCCCAAAAGTACTTGTCCTGTTGTAAGGAAAATTGATGCTGATACTAAAAAACTCAAAGAACTTTTATCTGCTACATCCTCAATTTTAATAACATAATTATATGAACGAGCTACTGCATATAATAATATCATCACGATAATTACTGAAAGAATCATATGCAAAGTAATCATTACAGGATGAAGTTCACTCGAAACAACTTTCGAGCCTAACCAACCTTCAAATGCTACCAAAATTGTTGCAAGAAAACTTAAAAAGACAATAGTATTGTCTTTTCTTCTGAAACTAATTAATGAACTAACAAAAGTTCCAAAAACTAAAAAACCAATTGCAACACCTAATAAGCGGTTGATGTATTCAATCCATGTTTTGACGGCATTGAACTCCACTTCACCTTTAAGTTTTTCACCGTAAATCTCTTTGTAATTGCTTGGAAGTTGAGAAACATCTGTCGGCGGAACCCAAGTACCAAAGCACCTTGGCCAGTCTGGACATCCCATACCAGAACCAGTTGCTCTTACTATTCCACCGACTAAAATTAGAAAGTAAATCGCACCAATCGTCCAAAAACCAAGCTTTCTAAATACTTTACCGTGTGTCATAATTGGCTTGAGACAACGATTCACAACTTTAAGGTTGTGAATCGTTTAATATTTTATCAATCAGGAATGCTATAATCAAACTTGATTCCTTCAATTTCCTTTTCTTCGCTAATCAATTCATTCTCATACGGGAAATTAGATTCTGGCGTAGCAGAGAATGGGATATTTTGAGGAATAAAATCGTCAGAAGCACCTGGTTTGCTATAGTCATAAGGCCAACGATAAACTGCTGGAATTTCTCCCTCCCAGTTTCCATGACCTACATTTATAGGCGTTGTCCACTCCAAAGTATTAGATTTCCAAGGGTTTTGAGTTGCTTTCTTACCCCAGAAAATAGAATAGAAGAAATTGTACAAGAAAATTATATTTGCTGCAAAAACTACAATCGCCGCTACAGTACTTAATTGAGCTAAATCTTGGTATTTATTTGTAAAATCAAATCCAGTGTAAGCATAATATCTTCTTGGGAAACCAGCAATACCTAGATAGTGCTGAGGGAAGAAAACAAGATAAACACCAGCAAATGTAATCCAAAAATGAATATATCCCAAAGTTGGATTCAACATACGACCAAACATTTTTGGGAACCAATGGTAAACACCTGCAACCATTCCAAAGAAGGCAGCCGATCCCATTACAAGGTGGAAATGAGCTACAACAAAATAAGTATCGTGTAATTGAATATCTAATGCACTATTGCCCAAGATAATACCAGTTACACCACCTGAAACGAAGAACGAAACTAAACCAATTGAAAACAACATGGCAGGTGTAAAGATGATATTACCTCTCCATAATGTCGTGATGTAGTTAAATGCTTTTACCGCTGATGGTACTGCAATAATCAAAGTTAAGAGTGTAAATACCGAACCTAAGAAAGGATTCATACCTGTCATAAACATATGGTGAGCCCACACAATAAATGCTAAGAACATGATACCAAGCATTGAGAAAATCATCGCTTTATAACCAAAAATTGGCTTTCTTGCATTTGTAGCAATAATTTCTGAAGTCATACCCAAAGCTGGTAATATAACAATATATACCTCCGGATGTCCTAGGAACCAGAATAAGTGCTGGAACAAAATTGGGCTACCACCTTGATTGGGAAGAGCTTGTCCATTGATATAAATATCTGATAAATAGAAACTTGTACCAAAACTACGATCAAAAATCAATAATAAAGCTGCTGATAATAAAACTGGGAATGACAAAATACCTAAAATAGCAGTAAATGTAAACGCCCAAATAGTCAATGGCATTTTATCAAAAGTCATCCCCCTTGTACGCAAGTTAATAACAGTTGTTACGTAATTGATACTGCCAAGTAAGCTTGATACAATAAAAATTGCCATACTCACTAACCACATTGTCATACCTGTTCCTGAACCCGGGGCTGCATCAGGCAAAGCACTCAATGGTGGATATACTACCCAACCGCCACCTGCAGGGCCATCTTGTACGAATAATGAACAGAACATAATAACACTTGAAAGGAAGAAGAACCAATATGACAACATATTGATGAATCCCGATGCCATATCCCTCGCTCCAATTTGTAATGGAATCAAAAAGTTAGAGAATGTTCCACTCAAACCCGCAGTCAATACAAAGAACACCATAATAGTTCCATGCATTGTAACCAAAGCAATGTAATAATTAGGGTCTAATTTCCCTGTTTCATCAAACCATCTCTCACCCAAAATAGGCTTTAACCAACCCAAATCAATCCCTGGATATCCTAATTGTAAACGGAACACCAATGACAAAAAACCTCCAATCAAAGCCCATACTATACCTGAAATTAAGTATTGCTTGGCAATTACCTTATGGTCCTCAGAGAATATATATTTTTTTATAAAACTCTGTGGCTCGTGGTGCTCATGTGCTTCATCATGTCCGTGAACATGCGTATCTGCGTGTGCTACTGCTGCCATTTTTATATTATTAGTTTAAGTAATTTAGATTGAACTCTTATCTTAATGATGTAACTGTAGGTAAACTTGTACCCACTGATGCAGTCGTACTATCTGAAGCAACTTCTGTTGGAAAATACTTCATTGCTTTAGCCTTCAAACTTACAGGAACTTTCTCCAAAAATTCTGGTTTTGAAGCTAACAATGACTTTTGCTCCTTTTTCCATTTTTCGTAGTCAGCAGGCTCATCAACTACCAAGATTAATCTCATGGCAAAATGACTTCTTCCGCAAACCTCTGTACAAGCGATTTCATACTTAAAATCTGGATTTCCAAGTTCAGCTTTCATATCAGCAGTACTTTTGTCTGCAATGAACCAAAATTTTGTTGGCATACCGGGTACCGCATCCATCTTTACTCTCATGTGAGGGATAAATACACTATGCAATACATCTCTTGCTCTAATTTTTAATAATACTGGTTTGCCTTTCGGAATGTGCAATTCAGAACTATTAGTGAAATCATCAAATGAATTTTCATCAGTAAAATCTAATCCAAATTCATTTCCTGCGGCATCATCAATCAACTTGTAATTATAATTTCCTAATTTACCGTTTTCAACTCCACCATATCTAACTTGCCAACCGAATTGCTTACCCATAATTTCAATGATTTCGGCATCTTTAGGTGCATCAGACATTACCTTATTCCAAACACGTAAACCTGTGAATACTAAACCAGCCATAATTACAGCAGGAACTAATGTCCAAACGATTTCAAGCGTGTTATTATGAGGATAAAAGTGTGCTTTTCTATTTTTGTTATAACGATACTTTAATGGAAAGTAGAACAAAACAGAATTTACTATCACAAACGACGCCGTTACTACAGCCATTCCAAACCAAAACCAGAAGTCAGTTTCCTTTCCGTGTACAGATGAAGCAGATGGAATATCACCAAATGCCATCAAGAAATCTTTCTTAGCATAAAGAAATGACCAAACCATGCCGATAATACTCAAAATCCAGAAAATGAATAGTCCAATTGCGTTAATGTTATTGGCACTATCTACTACATCATCATTCTGTTCTGTTTCTCCTTTCACTCCTTTCAAGAGAGTCTGTGTCTTTGATATTACCAGTACGGTAAGAACAATAAACACAATTGCTAAAGCTACAATCAATAATGTCATGTTACTAAATAATTTACAAGTTTGAATACTTTAACCCTTGTATATAAAAAAGAATGTTCAACGAAAATGTTTAAAAAATTAAATATCGTGGTGCATACTTTCTTCTAGGAATGGGTGATTTTTAGGATATAAGTTTGCTTTAGATAATTCATTCGCTACAAAATAGATAAATAATGAAGCAAATGTTAGAGTTGTTCCCCATTCGATGATACCTATTCCGCCTTGGTCTTTAGCAATACCTGGCATGTGCATTTGGTAGAAATCAAACCAGTGACCAATTATTACCGATACACTACCTAATTTTAAGAACGTAGGTCTTCTTTTTGAGTTTCTTGCCATCAGAATTAAGAATGGGAAGAAGAAATTTAAAACTAAACTTATATGAAATGGCCACCAATATCTGCCTTGGAAACCCGTAAAACGCTCACGGAAATAGATTGTTTCTTCAGGTAAATTAGCATAGAATATTAATAAGTATTGTGAAAACCATACATAAGTCCAGAATACTGAGAAGCCAAAAATAAATTTACCTAAATCATGCAAATGACTTTCATTAACAATTTTCAAGTACCCTTGATCTTTCAACAATAAAATTATCAACATCATTGTTGCTAAACCAGCCACGTGCCAACTTGCTAAGTGATACCAACCAAACATCGTTGAAAACCAATGCGTGTCAATTACCATTGATAAGTCCCATGCAGATGTTGATGCCGTTACAGCAAAAAATACCATAAACAACTTTGAAGCATTACGTCCTTTGTAGTAGTTTTCTAGGCCACCCATTTCATCTTCTAATAAAGAGTATTTACGGATTGCTTTCCAACCAAAATACCAAACTACTACGTATGCAATTAATCGAATAAAGTAGAAAGGTAAATTTAAATACCATGCTTTTCCAGCAATAATTTTATCATAATGTTCACTTACTGGATCCATTATACCATCATGTGTCCAGTGCATGACAATGTGACGAGTTGATGGAAGAGCCATCAAAATAATCAAGATTAGACCTGAAACAATTACAAATGATGGCATTGCTTCAGCTACACGCTTGATTGATGAAGACCATCCCGCTTTAGCAATATAGTTATAAGCAATAAAAAATGCCCCAACTATAGAAATTCCAAGGAAATAAACACTATTCATCCATATATTAGCAATAATCCTTGTGAACAATGTTGCACCGTGTTCGCCACCATGTTCTGAATGACCAGCTGATTCGTGTCCTACGGCAGCGTGCTCGCCACCATGAGATTCCCAAACACCTATTGACCAGCCTTTTGATAATAAGAATGAACCAATTGCTACCATTACAACGCCAAGAAGAGCCGCAATAATAAGATTACGTTTGGTTTCAGATTTAAACTCAAATTTTTCTTCTGTAGAAGGAATTTCGTGAGTACTATGAGCCATTTTCTTTAAATTTGAACCCTTTTACATAAAGGGTGTTAATAAATAAATATCTTTATACTTAGCCCCGCAAAGGGTTTCCACAATTGTATGACGGATAGCATTTATAATATTAGTTACCTAATTGCAATCTGTGTACGTAATGAACTATTTTCCATCGTTCCTCTGGGTTTACTTGAGATGCATGAGACCACATACGACCCTTTCCATAAGTAATTACGTGGAAAATATGACCATCGTTCATATTTTTATAAGCATCAGACGCATAGTTAGGAACCCCTTTATATACTTTACCTACTGCACCATCACCCGCACCTTTTTCACCGTGACAATGTACACAGTTTCTTTCATAAAGCACTTTTCCTTCTTCTTCAGCCTTATCCGACCATGGAATAGGATTCTTTAACATCACCTCAGCCACTGCAATACTATCTTTCGGTAAGTTATATACCATCAAATCATTCACGACTGTACTATCATCTTGCAAGAAAGTCGTTTGATAGTTAGCACGAGAAATTGTACCATCAACTGGTGAACGCATATCTTTCCCATCAAGGTTAATGGTGTTTTTACGCCACTGTGTCAGCGGTTCGTATGCACGAGAGTTGTACATATTAGGAGCAAATTCCCAACCAGTACTATTATTATCACTACAAGAAGTCAATGCAGCAGTTGAAAAAGTTGCAATTGATAATGCGAGCGTAATATTTTTTAATGAAACCTTCATCTTTGAATTCTTTGAATTGATAATCAGTCAATATTATACTTCTTTCACATTTACCTCTGAAGCACCCGATTCTTTCAATAATTTTGAAATTTCGTTTTCTGATAACTTATTTTTTGCGAGGTTAATCGCAAGAACAAATTTATCATCTGTACTTCTTACATCAAATATAATTGGCTTAGATGTTGGTCCTAAATCTTCCATGAAAAAGAATGTAAAAGACATACCAAATGCCGCTAAAAGGACAGTAAGCTCAAATACAATCGGAATATTTGTCGGGAAAGGAAAAAAGTTTTTTCCACCAACATTAATTGGCCAATCAACACCCATTGTCCAGAATGTAAGTAACAATGCACAACATGTACCTGTGATACCGAACAAGAAAGCGGCAACTCCCATTCTTGGAAAGCTGTAACCTAAAGCTTTATCAAGTCCATGAATAGCGAAAGGCGTGTATGCTTCATGAATTTTAACACCTTGGTGTCTTATGTCTTCAACTGCGTGTAATAATTCATCGCCATCGTCAAAAACTCCTACTAAATATTTGCTATCTGCCATTTAAGTAATGATAAATGTTGAACGTTGAATAATAAATAAATCTAAATTATTTATAATCAACTACTTATATAATGGTAAAATTTTTAATTACGCTGTCACTTTCTTTTTCTCCGGGTATTTTTCAGATGAAGATTTCAATACAGATTTTACCTCAGCCATATTAATAACAGGCAAAAATTTAGAAAACAAGAAAAACGCTGTAAAGAAAAATCCAAAAGAGAAAATATAATCAGAAATATCACCCATACGAGGAGTAAAATATGTCCAACTTGATGGTAAGTAATCACGGTGTAATGATGTTACGATAATTACAAAACGTTCAAACCACATACCAATATTTACCACAACAGCCATTACAAATGAAACAAGTATATTTTCACGCACTTTTTTGAACCAAAATAATTGTGGAGAAAGTACATTACAAGTCATCATCGCCCAATATGACCACCAAAGCGGGCCAGTTGCACGATTAATGAAAGCATATTGCTCATATTCTACGCCAGAATAAGCTGCAATAAAAAATTCAGTTATATAAGCGATACCTACAACTGAACCAGTCAAAGTGATGATTTTATTCATCAAAGAGATGTGCTCAAGTGTTACATAATCTTCTAATTTATATACGACTCTTGTAACCAGCATCAAATTTTGAACCATTGCAAAACCAGAGAAGATTGCACCCGCAACGAAGTACGGAGGAAAAATTGTTGTGTGCCATCCTGGGATAACAGACGTTGCAAAGTCAAATGATACAATTGTGTGTACAGAAAGTACAAGTGGCGTTGATAAACCAGCCAAAATCAAAGAAACGTCTTCGTATCTTGCCCAAGCTCTTGCTCCGCCAGTCCAACCAATTGCTAATGCACCATAAACTTTCTTACGAGTTCCTGTTGCACGGTCACGGATTGTTGCTAAATCAGGAATTAAACCGATGTACCAGAACAAACATGAAACTGAGAAATATGTCGAGATTGCAAAAACGTCCCAAACCAATGGAGAATTGAAGTTTACCCATAAAGAACCAAAGGTATTTGGCAATGGAAGAGCAAAATACGCTAACCAAGGACGACCCATGTGCATTACAATAAATGACGCCGCACAAATTACGGCAAAGATTGTCATCGCTTCCGCAGCTCTGTTAATTGATGTTCTCCATTTCTGA
This sequence comes from Cytophagaceae bacterium, assembly GCA_027486845.1. Classification (GTDB taxonomy): domain Bacteria; phylum Bacteroidota; class Bacteroidia; order Cytophagales; family Spirosomataceae; genus Emticicia. The sequence goes on along the minus strand of JAIXOL010000051.1, from coordinate 88,182 downwards.
CGGAATAATAATAATACTGCAGAGATAAGTGTACCAGCGTGACCAATACCTACCCACCATACGAAGTTTGTGATATCCCACGCCCAACCTACTGTTTTGTTAAGTCCCCATACTCCAAGACCTTCCCACCATGTCCAAAATACCCAAGCAGCACCATAAAGGAGTACTAATACTGATATTCCGAAAACAATTTTCCATTCCTTGGTTGGTTTTCCCTCAACCTGCTTACAAATATCTTCAGTTACGTCGTGGTAAGTTTTACCATTTAGTACCAAAGTTTCTCTTATTGGTGAAACTACGTGCATAGTTTTATTTTTTTGAGATATTTATTTTTAATTTTCTATTTAAACTTCAAAGCAACCTTTCAAATTATGAATGATGTGCTTCTTTCTTTTCAGCATGAGTTGCTTTTGCAACGCCATCCTTGTTACGGATTTTAGTCAAGTAATTCAACTGTGGTTGAACGTTGATCTCTTCCAATACGTGGAAAGCACGACCTTCTTTCTCAACAGCTAACATTTTCGACACTTCTGATTCATTATCAAGCATATCGCCAAATGTGATAGCATTTGTTGGACATGATTGTGAGCAAGCTGTTTGAATTTCCCCATCAACTGGACGACGACGCTCCTTTTTAGCTGTCAATTTGCCCGCTTGGATACGCTGCACACACATTGAGCACTTCTCAATAACACCACGTGAACGGACAGTTACGTCTGGATTTAACACCATACGACCTAAGTCATTATTCATGTGGAAATCAAAGTTATCGTTTTCAAAATATTTGAACCAATTGAAACGACGTACTTTATATGGACAGTTGTTGGCACAATAACGAGTACCAATACAACGGTTATATGTCATTTGATTTAAACCTTCTGAACTGTGAGTAGTTGCCAATACTGGACAAACAGTTTCACAAGGTGCGTTTGAACAGTGCTGACACATCATTGGTTGGAATACAACCTCTGGATTTTCAGCAGCAATTTCTAATTCTCTGTAACCACCAATGATACCTTTTTCTGCGAGAGCCTCATCATGACTCATTTCTGAGCTATAATAGCGGTCAATACGAATCCAGTGCATCTCTCTTGCACGTGCAACCTCAGCTTTACCAACTACTGACACGTTGTTTTCTGCTTGGCAACTTACCAAACAAGAACCACAACCCGTACAGCTATTCAAGTCGATAACCATTCCCCAGCTATGATTTTTCTTTTCGTGACCATTCCAAAGTGTAATTTGATATGGTTTTTTCTCACCTTCCGAAGTTTCAATTTTTGGTTCGAAACGTCCAGCTTTAACATCTTTTACGTATTCGCCTAAAACAGACTCTTGTACAACTGCTGTACGACCCATTACGGTACTGTGAGTTTGTGTTTGTGCTAATGTATATCCGTCTTTTATTTTTTCGATTTTTGCATCGCTTGCCCAATATTGCCCGTTTGCAACCAAAGGATAAGCATTTGCTCCCGTATTTCCTGATTTTCCTGCGGCAGTACGACCATAACCTAATGCTATTGAAATTGTACCGTTTGCTTGACCTGGTTGAATTAAAACCGGAATTCCACCTTCCAAATCTGTACTCGTACCTACTACTTTTTTACCGCCTACTGTCAAATTGACAATATCTCCTTGTGCGATACCTAATTCCGTAGCAGTTTTTTGTGAAACCGCAACTACATTTTCCCAAGTAACCTTAGAAATTGGGTCTGGCAATTCTTGCAACCAAGGGTTGTTTGCCTGTAAACCTGTTCCGATGGCTACTGATTCATAAATAGAAACTTCTATACCTGCACCTTTAACTTGAGCAATTGAAGCTGCAGCTACATCAACGTTTCCTGCAAAAACTGCACCCGATACGATTACTTCAGCTGTTGGCTCGTAAACACCATCGTGTAATGCTTGTACCCAAGACTTTCCATTTAAGATAGTGTTATTCCAGTTTGATTTCAAATATGCTTGATAGTCTGCATTCAAACCTGCCCAAGTCAATAAACTCGATTGTGGTTGACGAGTATCAAAAATTAATGAGATTGTCGGCTGTGTAAGTGAGTAGAAACCTTTTTTAGGTTCTGCGTCATTCCAAGACTCTAAGTAATGAGGTGCTGGAGCGATATATTTACATTTTGAAGCTGTTTCGTCTACACGGTCAGCAAATGATATTGTAGTAGCAACTTTCGATAATGCTTCACCTAATTCAGCACCTCTTGCGTGATCATAAACTGGGTTTGATAAGAAAATTGCTGTGCTAACTTGTCCTCCTTTTACTTCGTTGATGAATGAAGTCATTTCAGAATCATTACCTTGACGGTAATTTACTGGAGTGCTTAAATCAATTGTTGTACCGTAGCTTCCGAGTAGGCTATTTATAGCATTAATAATAGTTTGTACTGATGGATTATTCGAGCCCGATACTACTAAAGCAGTACCTTTGGCAGCGATAAGGTCTTTTGCACACTTATCTAAATTTTGTGTTTCAACAGCACCACCGCCAGTAGTTTTTCCACCTAAAGCGGCAGCTATTTTATTGTATAATGCTAATGCAACAGCACCTTCTTGTGAAGGCTTAATCATTCCTCTATAATCGGCAGATGCACCTGTGATTGTCAAACCAGTTTCAAATTGGTAATGACGAGACATTGTGTTTTTGCCATTCTTGCCGCTTCTCAATTTACGAGTAACAGCCCATTGACCAGCAAATGTGTTTGGAGCTATCCAAGTTCCTAAGAAATCGGCATTGATACCAACAATTACGCTTGCTTTGCTAAAATCGTAAGAAGGAATAACTGCTTGACCAAAAGATTCAGCATTTGCTTGCACAATAGCGTAAGATGAATTTGCATCATACGTAACGTGCTTTGTTGAAGGGTATTTTGCAGCAAAATCAGCAACTACCTTCTTTGTTGTTGGAGAAAGAATTGAGTTTGTTACAATACGGATGTTTCCACCTTTAGCGAGTGCTGTGATGACTTCCTTATCTAATTCTTCCCATTTTATATCTGAGCTACCTTTTTTAGGTGCTTTCAATTTTTCGTTGTCATACAAGCTCAATACTGAAGCGTGCACTCTTGCGTTTACCGCACCTTTTGTAATAGATGAAAGTTTGTTTCCTTCAATCTTAACAGGACGACCTTCACGTGTTTTTACTAAGATACTGCAATAATCACCACCTTCTGAGTAAGTAGATGCATACCAGTTTGGAATGCCTGGCTCTACACTTTCTGGTTTATTTAAGTAAGGGATAGCCTTACGAACCGGAGCATCGCACGCAGCCAATGATACTGCCGCCACACTAAAGCCTAACACTTTCAAGAAGTCACGGCGATGAGTTGGCTCGACAGTTTCGATATCATCTAAATTAAATTCACGATTGGCATTTTGTACAAACCCAATGTCGTTTTTCAACTCCTCAACCCCTTTCCAATACTTTTTATTAGTGTTTTCCATATAACTCTAAATCCCGAAGGGACTTTATTTTTTTCTGTAAAAACTTAATTTCTTTTTATTAAACTGAGGTATTAATAATGGCATTTCGCACATTCTAATCCACCGTTATCCTGTACTTTCATTGCTCCCTTGCTTACTGCACTATGAGCTTCCATCAATTTAGCGTAATAGCCGTTGTCTTTACCATTCACTTCTGATTTACGGTGACAATCAATACACCAGCCCATTGTAAGGCTTGAGCGTTGTTGTACTACCTCCATCTTCTCAATTTCTCCGTGACAATTTTTACACTCTAAACCACCAACGTTTGTGTGTTGTGCGTGGTTAAAATAAGCTAAGTCAGGCAAGTTATGAACACGTACCCACTCAATTGGCTTATTAGTTTCGATTGCAGTGTAAATCTTTTGTATTTCTGGCGATTCACGTTTGATAGCGTTATGACAGTTCATACAGATATTGGCCGAAGGAATACCTGATTGTTTTCCTTTATACACACCTGTGTGACAGTATGCACAGTTGATTTTCATTTCGCCAGCGTGCAATTTATGAGAAAATGCAATTGGTTGTTTTGGAGCATATCCTTGGTGAACACCAATTCCATACATACCATCGAAAGTAGCTTTTGTTGCAAGTAAGATAAATGCCCAAACAATAGCCGAACGAACAGTTTTGTTTGCCGCAATGTTTTTGAAGCTTGCTTGAAGTTTTTCTCCGAATGAAAGAGAAGCTTCTGATGAACCAGCATCTGCACCTGACAATTTATTTAATAATTGTAAGATACCAAGTAAAGCTACCAAAACAAGACCCATGATAATTAACAATGCTACCAAGATAACATTGATAAATTTACCACCACCTGTATTAGTATTATCTTGTATAGGAGTTCCTGGTGGGGGAGTTGCTACTGTTGGAACAACATTCGCACTTTTAACATAAGCTAAAATTGCTTTTACTTCATCGTCGCCAAATGCAGCGAAAGCGGTCATTTGAGTTTTATTGTACTTTTCGTAAAGCTCATTGGCATATTTATCGCCGCTGGCTATTACGCCCATTGGATTGTTTATCCATTTCTTCAACCAAGCATAGTCTCTACGCTCTTCGATTCCTACCAAACCCGGCCCAACAACAACCTCTGCCGTAACGGCATGGCATTGTGCACAGTTATTCTTGAACAACCCTTCTCCTTTAGCTACATCGCCACCACCAGCAGGTGCAGCGGATGCAGTAGAAGTACTATCTTGTGCCGCTACATAACCAACGGAAATGCTTACAGCAACAGCAAGAGCTAAAATTGACTTATAAAATTTACGAATCATATTTATATATAATGTAGTATTCCTACTTTTTCAGACTGCAAAACTACGCTACTATTGTTTTCTATCAAATAGCTTTTGTTATTTTTTTTATAGCTTATAGTAATTTAGAATTATTTTAAATAGACACATAATTGTTTGATTATCAGCATTTTACAACAAAATACCACCCCAAAATCAACGTATACAGATGACTATAGAATGGTATTTTAGCAAGAATTTTAATTATATGGAATGTATATATTTTGTATGGTACTGAAAAAAACTTTTTACTTAATAACACCACAAAGGTAAAGTATAACCGCTTTTGTTGCAAATATAAAGGTATAAACTTCTGTTTTTGTGATAAAAAAAACGAATTTAAACATTTTAGCAAAGTTCGGATTCTTTTTAAAAATTATTTCGCTTAGATTGCATTCTGACCTCATTTCTTCTTTCAAATGATTGAATTATCTACCCCAACAGCGTTTAACTTTGAACAAATTCTTCGATTTCTTTCTCGGAATGAAAAAGAATGCCTGCATACTATCAAGAATAAAGAGATTTTTAAAGTTATTTCATTTGAATATTCGCTCATTTTATTCTCTATATCCTACGATTCTCACTTGCAAATATCAATCCATTCAGAAAATCAGGATCAAAAAATTATTGAGATTGTCAAAAATTATGTTTCTGATTGGTTTGATTTGAAGGCAAATCTTCATCTTTTTTATGAAACTGCTCAAAATGACAAAGTTTTGGCTTTGCTTTGCCAAAAATTTTATGGACTCCGCATGATTGGAATGCCAGATTTATTTGAATCTTTGGTTTGGTCGATTATTGGTCAGCAGATTAATCTAAATTTTGCATATTCACTTAAGGAAAAGCTAGTTCAGAATTTTGGTCAGAAACATTTTAATAATAATGAAGCCTTTTATGCCTTACCAACTCCCGAAAGATTGGCAAGTTTGAATCTTGAAGATTTTCAGCATCTTCAGTTTAGTAAAAGCAAAGCACAGTATATATTAAATGTATCACGTGAATTTGCCGAAGGAAATTTATCGCAAGAAACTTTAAAAAAGTTAACTTTTGAAGAAGTGAAAGAAAAATTGGTCAAGATAAAAGGCGTTGGCAACTGGACGGCTAATTATTCAATGATGAAAAGTCTAAAAAATTATGATGCTTTTCCTGTAGAAGATGTCGGTTTGCACAATGCCGTAAAAACACAATATGGCTTAATAGCAAAGCCAACGATTAGTGAATTGAACCAAATGTCTGAAAAATGGAAGGGTTGGCGAGGATATGCTACTTTCTATTTATGGCATTCGCTGTTGGGTTGAACTAATTTTCAGAAAATAAGATTTTTAAAGCAGAAACTTCCTCAGAATGGCAAAGAAAACATTAATTATCGGTACTTCAACCGATTCAAGTAGATATTCATATTTAGCAGCCAACCGATTGGTAAGTTATAATCACGAAATTGAACTTTTAGGTATAAAAGAAGGAGTTGTAGCTGGTAAAGAGATAAATACCGAAAAAGTAAAATTTGAAGATATTGATACTGTTACGCTTTACTTGAGTCCACAAAGGCAAAGCGAATATTTTGATTACGTGGCCGACCTAAAACCTCGGAGAGTGATTTTCAACCCTGGTACGGAAAATCCTACATTTGAGAATTTTCTGACCGAAAAAGGTATCGAACCAATTGAAGCATGTACACTTGTAATGCTTGCTACTGGGCAGTATTAAGGCATATTTGTTGTCAAAACTCGATTTTTTGGTACTAAGTAGGCTTTAATTGTTTTTGTTTGAACTAAGCTTTCGCAACCATTTTTACCTTTACTGAAAACTTTTAATTCGTAAATGCCAGGTCTTCTAAAATCAAGCATAATTGACGATTTGTCTGGATAAGAATAAATTACTGCATCCTCAAAATTTTTCGCAGTAACACCCAAGTTTCCATGTAATAAATCAGTACCGCCTTGTGAAAGATAAACCGACCAATTGAAAACATCGCCATCTGAATTTGGATTTGCTTCAAAAACGTTATCAGATTTTGAATAAACTCTGTCTAATCCGGCAATGCTAATTTTTAGTTGCTCTTTCACCGCAACCTTAAATGTTTGGCTACTAAGGACATTGTCTTCTGAAATAAAAATGGCTTTGAGTTCGTAACTTCCATTTTTGGCAAACTGCACAGTAATTTTATTTTTATTTTCAGATATTTTTTCAGCCCCTTCTGGCAAAACCCAATCTTTAAATTTTATGCTCTTATCGGCAATTGTGTAGCTATAGGTTGCTTTAGCCCCTGCACAAACATCATTATCACCTTTAATTGAAGGTTTTTCGTTTTGACCAAAAACTGCAAAGGCTAAAAGATGTAGCAATAAGAATGTATAAGCTTTCATAAATTGAAAAGACTTTTGGATAAATTAATTATATGTTTTTTATTAAAACTATGCTTAAAACACTAAATTTCAAACTTTTATATACAAACCTTCCTAACTAATTAGGCATTCGCCCTTCAAAACCCATTTCGACGAGTTTTTCGTAAGCTTCCCATACATTTTCTGGGATTTCCATATTTACCAAGAATCCTTTTTCTGGGTAAATTTTCAAGCGTTGTAAATCGCCCGTCATGTTACTAATTACTCGTTTTTTACTTATATTATTTTCGGCACACCGGGCAATATATTGAGCATAAGAATCAGGTTTGGCGATTGAAATAAATCTAAACTCAGCAAATTGAACTAAAGCTGTTGCATAAGTTCGACGTACCATGTAAGGTTTCTGAACCAAAATAAAACTCTGAAAATTATAACCTTTTTCCTTCAAAATCTTTCTTGTACACGCGAAATTCTCACCAGTATTTGTAGCTTCATTGTCAAGTATAATTGCTTCGGCAGGCACTCCTGCATTTACTGCAATATCAAAAAAAGCATCTGCTTCTGACTTAGGACTTAGGTTTCGGAGTTCTCCGATAGGACGAATTACCCCTCCCGAAAAAATAATGTAATTTGCCCATCCTTCCTTGTAAAGTTCTACTGCATAGTCGGCTACACCAGGGTCGTGGCTTCCCAAAACAAAAATTGCTTCGGCTTTTTGCAAGGATTGTTTCAAAAAATGATAATCGTAAAGAAGCTCTGCGTAATAGTCAACAAGGTTTTCGTCCATTTGCGTATTAAATTTACCAATCGCCAAAATTATCAATTATTAATAAATAAAGTTTGATAATTTCATAAATGAATTTAGTCAAAGATTCGGCATTAAACACATAAAACAACATTTACTAATATGGTCAACGTAAAACATTTAGCAACATTCATACTCGGAGCAGCGGCGGGCGTAGCACTTAATAAATATTTTCAAACTGAAGAAGGAGAAAAAGCTTTAGCAGATTTGAAAATAAAAGCGGGGCAGTTTAAAGATGAAGCCGAACAAGCGATTGATAAAGCTCCTGAGTATTTTGAGAAACTAAAAACTGAAGCAGGTGCGGCATTGAAAGATAGTTTTCCAGATGCTGAGGCATTTTTACAAGAATTATTTGGAAAAGCAAAGGTAGCAACCGAAACACCTGCTGCAGAAGAGCCAAAATAATAAATTGAGGGCCGAAGCTCTGACTTCGTTCTTTTCTATTTTCTACGCAATAAAAGTGGATTACAAATCTAATCTGCATCTTTTTCATGGTTATACCTACTTAAATAGTGAGAAAATGTTAATCGACAAATTGAAATAGTGCAAATATTGGTTTTAGTATTTTATCGATGCAACGAACTGTCTAGAATCTCATTTCTTTTTTCAGTAATTAATAGTCTTTTGAATAATTTCAATAATTCATTTAGAATAAGGAAACTCGTCCGAAACCTCTACTTAATAATTCGCATCACTTAAATCAACAGTTGTTTTAATGGGTTTTGATTCAAAATCTACTGAGGAATCTTTTGATACACACTTTTAGCAGATTATAAAGTTAATCTTTACCATTTTGGCTCAAATACAGGTAATATTTTATAGACATCGAGTATCTTCTACTCTTATCATCTTGATTTTTATACCTTCTTGAAAGGTGAGTTCTTAATAAAAATTTAATTCAATTTTTTAGACCAATGTGGATTGTATAACCTCAACTTCTTCGTTTGTACTAGCTAAAAAAACTAAAATGGAAAAGTCTTTGATATTTTTCATCATATTTTGGTTTCTATGCTCAAAAACATTTCAATAACAAAAGGTTGTGGCAAGAATCATTTTTATAAAAAATAACCTTTCTTCATCTTCATATATACATTTATGTAGATTTTTTTGAAAGATTTCAGCTTAAGCCCTATCTTCGTTTTACAAAATTTAAACCAAATTAATTCTATGCGTTCTCACGAAATTGACTACAAAATCTTTGGCGAAGATATACAAATCGTCGAAATAGAACTGGACCCCAACGAAACCGTTATTGCTGAAGCTGGCACGATGCTTTTCATGGAAGATGGCATCATGTTTGAAACCAAAATGGGTGATGGCTCGCAGCCCCAACAAAGCCTTTTTGGCAAATTGATGCAAGCAGGTAGCAGAGTATTGATGGGCGAGTCGATTTTCATGACTCACTTCACCAACCGCTCAAACATTAAGCGTAAAGTGGCTTTTGCCGCTCCATACCCAGGCACAATCAAAGCCGTTGATTTAGCAAAAATCATGGGTAATACGCTTATCGTACAAAAAGATGCCTTTTTATGTGCCGCAATGGGTACTAGCATTTCGATACATTTTAATCAAAAACTCGGAGCAGGTTTCTTTGGAGGCGAAGGCTTCATTCTTGAAAAAATACAAGGTGATGGGATGGCGTTTATTCACTCAGGTGGTGTTGTAATTGAGCGTCAACTAAATAACGAAACGCTTCGGATTGACACTGGCTGTGTAGTTGGTTTTGAGCCTCAACTCCAATTTGACATTGAGCGTTCTGGAAGTCTGAAATCAATGGTTTTTGGTGGTGAAGGTATCTTCTTGGCAACACTCCGTGGAACAGGAAAAGTATGGATTCAGTCATTGCCAATTTCTAAACTGATTCAACGCCTTTCTCCTTATGGTGGAAATGCTACAAAAGAAAGTGGCTCAGTTTTGGGTGGCTTGGGCAGTTTGTTTGAAGGATAAAAGAAAAAAATTATCCTTTTCTCCATAGTGGTGGGTTTGCAAACCCATCACTATGGAGAAAAGTTAATGAGGCTTATTTATAAGTTGCTATTTTTATTTTCAGAACTGACAATTATCTATGATAAATCTACTAAATTGCTTCCTCTTTTTAACTCAACCTTAAATTATGACAATGAATATCAATCGTAGAAATTTTTTTAAACAATCGGCTTCATTGGCCGCATTAGCATTTATAACTAATGATTTGCATGCCAAAGGCTCGTTAAAACAATTTGGTTGTCAACTTTATAGCATTCGTGATGTGCTTCCGAAAGACCCTAAAAACTACATGAAGCAATTAGCTGATATGGGTTATACATATTTTGAAAGCTACTCTAAAGACCCATTTTGGGGCATGACACCAAAAGATGCAAAAGCATATTTAGGAGATATTGGTGTAAAAATGGTTAGTACTCACTTAGGTTTACCTGATACTAATGAAGAAATGATTGCCAAATGTGCAGAAGGTGGTTTGAAATATGTAATTTGTCCAGGTATCGGAATGCAGCCATCGGCTGATGCTTGGAAACAAAAAGCCGAAGCTTTCACAAAAAATGGCGAAATCTGTAAAAAATACGGCTTGCGTTACGGTTATCATAATCATGCCTACTCTTTCCAAAATGCCAATGGAATCAAAGGACAAAGGATTTTGCTTGAAAACACCGACCCTTCAATCGTATGTTTTGAATTGGATATGTGCTGGAGCGAAGCGGCAGGCGAAAACAGTATTGAACATTTAAAGCAATTTGGCAATCGCTACGAGCTTTGTCACATCAAACAACTTGCTACAAAAGACCCAAAACCACAGCAAACCGACCTTGCCTCTGGAATAATCGACTATAAAAGCTTGCTTCGTGCAGCCAAAGATAGCGGAATCAAGTATTTTCTGGTTGAACAAGAGCAATATCCAGTTGGACCAATCGAAAGTATGAAAAGCGATGCTATTTACTTAAAGGGATTGAAGTTTTAGGCTTAATTTCACTGCGAAATGTAAGGCGATGAAAGGGTGTAAAACCATGCTCTTTTATCGCTTTTTTGTGAAATGGCGTTGGATAACCCGCATTTTGCTCCCAACGATAGTGCGGAAATTCACTAGCCAATTTTACCATTAAATCATCACGATAGGTTTTTGCCAATATTGAGGCTGCGGCAATAGACAAAAACTTCGTATCGCCTTTCACAATGCAAGTATGCGGAATTAGTGGATAAGGCATAAAACGATTGCCATCAATCAATAAATGTTCGGGGCAAAGATTTAGACCATCGACCGCTCGGTGCATTGCCAAGAAACTTGCTTTCAAAATATTTATTTTATCAATTTCTTCGTTTGAAGCTTCCGCAATAGCAAAAGCAATGGCATCTCGTTCAATTTCCACCTTCAACATTTCTCTTTGTTGGTGATTGAGTTGTTTAGAATCATTGAGCCATTTATGCGTATAATCTTTTGGCAAAATAACGGCCGCAGCTACCACCGGCCCAGCTAAACATCCTCGGCCTGCTTCATCAAGCCCTGCCTCTATGGCATCAATATTATAAAACGAACTGAGCAAATTAATAAGTGACGGGGTCGCCCGTGCGATTTTGAGGTAGTGAATGAAAGAATAATATTAGGCTAATTCAATTTCTTAATTAAAAAATAAAAACGTGCTGTGAGTAAAACAGCAGAAACCGTTAATCCAGCTAAAAGCCCGAACCAAATACCGATGGCATCCATTTCGAGATTAAAAGCCAGTAAATAACCCAAAGGCAACGAAATAACCCAATAGGCAAACATTGTAATCCAAGTCGGAATATTCACATCAGAAATTCCACGCAGAATACCCAATGAAACCACTTGAATACCATCGGATAATTGAAAAATAGCAGCTACTATCATCAATCTCATTGCAATTACAATCACCTCATTATCAGCAATATACAATTCAACAAGAAAACGATTAAAGACTAAAATAACCAACATCATGGCAGTCATGAAAATTGTAACCAAAAGCAAAGCAACATTACCTGAAAACCTTATTTTCCGCACGTTTTTCAGTCCACGTCCCTCCCCTACTCTAATTCCACCTGCAATAGCTAGACCCGAGGCCATCATGTAAGTTGTGGAAGCCACATTGATTGCTATTTGATGAGCTGCCAATTGGTTTTCGCCAAGCCAACCCATCATTATTACGGCCAACGAAAACGCTGCAATTTCAAAGAAAAACTGAAGTCCACTAGGCACCCCAATTTTAAAAATCATTGACACTAAATCGTTAGTTTTCAGCGATTTGTATTTTATGTGAAAGTATTTTTTGAAAGTTTTTGTATTGAATAAATAGGCCAAAAGTGCCAACATCATCAAAATTCGGGTGATAAGCGTTGAAGTCGCCGAACCAATCAAACCCATTTTCGGAAAACCTAAATAGCCGTTTATCAGAACAATGTTAGAAATCAGGTTGAGAATTAAACCAAAAACTGTAATCATCATTGCCACGTAGGTACGAGAAAGTCCATCCGAAAGTTGTTTTGCAGCCGCAAAAACAAACATAAAGATATTTGAAACAATAATAATCGCCATAAAAGCGGGAGCTTGGGCATTGATTTCTGGTGATTGTTGAAAAGTCTCGAAATAATAAATACAAACAAAACCAATCACAGCCAAAATCAAACTAAACCAAAGTGACACCTTGATTCCTGCCCTAAAAAGTCGATTGATTTCGGAAACATTACGTTCGGCTTTTGCCTTAGAAATCAGCGGTGCAACCACCGAAAGTCCACCAATTCCAATAGAAGCAATCAGAAACGACATAGAATTTGCAATTCCAGCCGACCCAAGTCCAATTTTTCCAATGTATCGTCCTACCATGATATTATCAGTCACCCCCATCAAGACCACGCCTAACTGAGCAATCACAATAGGCAAGGCCAACAAAAAGGTTTTCTTTATTTCTTCTTGGTAAGGTTGGGAAAAAATTGGCATAGAATTTACTATAAAGTGTAATGTTAGTCACAAAGGTCGTAAAATTTTATTCAAAAATTAGCACGGTATTATTAACTTTGTCAATACACTAGTCCTTTTTCAATGAAAAAACCACTCTTACCTACGTTTATTGCTTGTATATTGCTCAACTCTTGCAATACCTCAAAACAAGAAAATCAGGCTCCTACAAACTTAGACGGGCATTGGCTAAACCAAGAATATTTGGAGGCTCTTGAAGCATCTCATTCGCCCAAAAATATAGCTGACAACTATACTTTTTATGCAACCGAACTGATTTATGACCATTCAAAAGGCGACTCTATCATGGTTTTTAATGGACAAGCCGAATATACAAGTTTGCCCATGAAACGCCATGGCGACACACTAAGTTTGAAACTCAATCAAGATGACCAAACTGATATTGTATATTCGGCAAGCACCAAGACTTTGATTTTTACTGATAAAAAACTCAATCGTATTTTCCGATTCGTTCGTGCTGATAGTAGCTTGATTGACAAAAGTTTTACGCCAAAAGTTGCCTTTCCTTCAGCCATCAATAAAGTTCTTTTTGAAGGAAAATGGGACATTTACGAACACCTATCAAATCAAAAATTAGGTGAGTTTAGTAGATTCGGAACAATTAAAGGTTGGGATAAATATGACAACTACACCGTTTGTGTAAACGGAGATTGTGTGGCCAACGAAGATGGTGATGTGATTTTCTTAGGTAAAAAAGACAAGTCAGATATGTATGGATTCAGCTCTAAAGGAGATTCGATAACGATTTTCGAACTAGACCAAATCAACGATTACGACGAAAAACCAATTTATAAGCAAGGAATGCCGTTGATTTTGTTGAAGAAAAGCAAAACGCCTTAATAGCCTATACCCTTAAATGGAGAACCTCTGATTCCCAGTTTTTACAAATAAAAAGTTTGTAATACACAGTATAAGTTGGCTTCACTTCGGTAGTTCAGTCTTGTAAGTTATTATGTCAATTCATAGTGTGCATTATTTCAAAAAGGTATTTTTATTTAAGACTTTTTTGAAATAATGCAATTTTATATTTCAGCTATCAATCCTCTCTTTCCAAAGTAATGTTATCAATTGGACGAAGAATCAATGGTACTTTCTCGACCTTTACGTTGCTTGTATCAAGGCCAAACCATTTATCTTCTGAGCTTGTAAAGCCTTTTATGAAGAAATAGGCTTCCATTGTTATTCTTTCCCAAAACGGAAGATTGTTTTCATTCGACAAATATCTTTCCAAAACCACAAAGCGGAAATCGCCAGTTACATTTTGTTTATTTAGAGATTCGTATCGACTTCTAATGTCAACCTCCTTACGTTTAACCATTTCTTCAATCACCTTTCTGAAATAGAGATTAATTTTTTGTTCAACCCTAAAGCCTAATTTGAAATTTACCTTGATTACATCATCTGATTCAATGATATTTACCTTATATTTCATTGTGTAAGGTTCATCAGTTATGTCAACGTGTATAAACCAATAAATATCGGCACGTTTTGGTCGTTTCTCAAAAATTGAATACATTACTTTCGATTCTATTTCTGAAACTCGGTGTGCATTACTCATGTAAACCAGGTGCGTAGCGTATTTTTGAATTGATTCATCATTACTCAATTCTTTTAAGCCATCAATGTATTTTTCTAATTTTACAAATTCCGTTAGACGATTTTTAATAATATTTGAACGATACCAAATAATCATTACCAACGCAATCACCGAAGCAATAACTACCGATACCCAACCCCCATGCATAAATTTAAGCATATTTGCTGCCAAAAAAGCTCCTTCTATTCCTACATAAACAACCAAAAAAGTAACAATCCAAATCTTATTAAAGCGGTGTGAATAAAGGTAATATGCTGCTAAGATTGTAGTCATCAACATAGTAAGGGTAATGGCCAAACCATAAGCAGCCTCCATATTAGCCGACTCTTTGAAATAAAGCACCACACCCACACATCCTGCCCAAAGTAACCAGTTGACACTACGGATATAAAGTTGACCTTTGTGGTCAGAAGGATATTTCAAACGAACTTTTGGCCAAAAAGTAAGTCGAATTGCCTCCGAAATAAGTGTGTATGAACCCGTAATCAAGGCTTGGCTAGCAATGATTGTAGCCATCGTTGCGATACCAATACCAATCAACAAAAACCAACCGGGCATTAATTGAAAAAAAGGTTTACGACCATCCAGATATTGTCCTTGTATAGAAATAGCCCACACACCTTGTCCAAAATAATTTAGAAGTAAGCATATTTTCACAAAAATCCAGCTAATTCTGATATTTCCACGTCCGCAGTGACCTAAATCTGAGTAAAGTGCTTCTGCTCCAGTAGTACACAAAAATACGGCACCCAATAACCAAAAACCATCATGGTGAAAAAATAACAGGCGATAAGCATGATAAGGATTAATAGCCGATAATATAACGGGATTTTTAACGATTTGTAGAATACCCAAAATAGCCAACATAGAAAACCAAACAAGCATAATTGGCCCAAAAGCTTTTCCAACAATGTTTGTTCCAAAAGCCTGTACCAAAAATAAGACGGTTATGATGCTAATGATAATCGGTATAGTTTCTATTTCTGGATAAACCAATTGCAAACCTTCGATAGCTGAAGCAACCGAAATCGGTGGCGTAATGATTCCATCAGCAAGCAAAGCACTTCCGCCAATAATAGCTGGAACAACTAACCATTTTGCATGTCTTCTAACAAGGGCATAAAGTGCAAAGATTCCTCCTTCACCGTTATTATCGGCTCTTAAAATCAATATAACGTATTTAAGAGTGGTCTGTAATGTAAGTGTCCAAAAAATAAGTGATAGCGAACCAAATACAATTTCATTATCAATTTTTTCTTTGCCAATAATGGCCTGCATAACGTAGAGTGGAGAAGTCCCTATGTCTCCAAAAATAATACCGAGTGTTATAAGTAATCCAGCGGCCGTAACCTTATCAAGGTTTTTGTGATTTTGGCTCATTATTTTTAAACATATTTAATAAAAAAGTGTGCAAATGTAGTGGTTTGTGGGAAACGGCAATATTTAATTAGCGTTTTTTTATTCGCCAACCTACTTAAAAAGAGGGTAGAAAACAGATTTTCCTAAAATAATTTAAAAAAAACTATATAAAATCCCAATTATATACTTTTCGAAATTAGAATTAGCTCATACAACTACATGATTATTAGCCGCAATAAAGTGCGAAGGTCTCAAATTATAATCTGAGACGACTCAAATCATCTTCTGCAACGACCCGCTTTTAATTTTGTCCGAACTTTGTAGCATCAAATCGCAACGAAGCGTTTGGCAAAAAACTTATAAACATGAAAAAGCTAGTTTTATTCATCATAGTATTCTATGTATTTTGCAATATCAGCTTAGCACAAAAAGGGCCGTTAAGAGGCACTGGAAAACTTATTTCTCACACTTTCGATTTCAAAGACTTCGATAAAGTTTCATTTGAAGATTTTGATGGAAAAATTGAAGTAGAAATCGGCAAACCATTTTCAATAAAAGTCGATATTGACGAAAACCTAGAACCAAGATTGGAAGTAAAAAAGTACAATAAAGAAGGTCTATTAACTATTCGATTGGCAGGAAATAATAACGGAAAACTATATTTGGAAGATACCCGCATCAAAATCAAAGTATGCTTACCCGAGGTATCGGTAATTCAACACCGAGGAAATACAAATGTACATATTTCGGGTGTTATAGGACGTTATTTTAGGCTTGAAAACGATGGAAACGGTGATGTTTCGCTACAAGGAAATATCGACGAATTAGATATCAAGAAAAATGGAAATGGCAATGTTAATGCCCAAAAGCTTATTGCCAAAACTGCAAAAGTAAAAAGCTACGGAAATGGCAATGTATCAGTAAATTCTCAAATTTCGCTCGTTGCTCATGGTACTGGCAACAATAGCGTAATACAATTTGGTCAAGGAAAAATCGACCCAATATCAGGTATTATTGGTAATGGGGAAGTGCGAAAAATGTGAATCTAACAAAGATGAAGTTAAATTGTTTTACAAAAAGAACATCCTCTGAAAAATGTCAATATATACCACACCGCTACAATTTGGTTATTTTTTGGCTTTACTTTTTGCCGTTTTGCTATGGTATAGAGGTTGGCAAGAAGAACGTCTTTCTGATAAGTTTTTGGGTTTCGTGATGTTTTTTTTGGCAATGGAAATCCAAGATTATACTTTCGGTTTTGCTGGAATAAATATTTTATGGGAAAAATTTGATGGCTTTCCTAGATATTTTTCTTTAGCTTTTGCACCAACTATTTATTTTTATCTGAAAGCCCAAATAAACAGAGATTTTCATTTTAAACCGCTTTATTTCCTGCATTATTTGCCATATTTCATCTATTTCATTATCAATTTTGTAACTTTCTTACAGGGAAATGAAGCCATACGTAGCTTTAGAAGTTCAATGCTTTCCAATTATTTGGGATGGCTCGAAACAATAGCGATTTGTATTTCTTATGTTTATTATTTCTATCAATCGCTTCGAATTTATAAAGAGTATCGTATCTGGACTGAAACTCAATTTTCAGATACTGAGACAATTAGCTTTGTTTGGCTACGAAATTTTATTTATTTGATAATTGCGGGCGAAGTATTCAAATGGGCATGGGGCCTTGCAGATAAACTGCTCAGTGATTTGCCTTTTGAGCAAGATTGGTGGTGGCATTTGTTTACAGTTTTGATTATCTGCTACGTTGGTATCAAAGGTTATTCACAGCATCAACCTCTACATTTGGTATATAGCTCAAAGAATACAACGCATGAAGAAATTCTAACAAAAACTGCAACGAGTGAGCCAAAAGAGAATAATTTTGAAGAGATAAAGGCAAAAATAGAAAGTTCGATGCTGCAAGAAAAACTTTACCTCGAACCCGAACTTTCGTTGAGCGATTTGGCACAGAAACTAAAAACCAATACTTCGGTGCTTTCTGCGGCGATAAATTCAAATTATGGTAAAAATTTCAACGATTTTGTAAACGAATACCGAGTAAAAGAATTCAAAAAACAAATAAAACTTCCTAAAAACAAAAATTATACGCTTTTGGCGGTGGCTTTTGAATGTGGATTTAATTCAAAAGCTACCTTCAATCGAGCATTTAAGAAATTTACGGGGCAATCTCCAAGTCGATTTGAAGAATTATAAAACATAAAGAGCTATTGTATAAATAAAGCCATAAACAATCTAGAAATTATTTTACAAACCTCGTCAAAACTACTTTTTTGAATTTTTGGCACAAGATTTGACTTATTTCAATAAATTCTTGTAGCTTTGCGTTCCTAAAATGAAAAATTACTCCTATATATCACGTGCTTTTGGACTTTTGATGTTCACGATGGTGATGCTGACGAGCGTTTTCGGCAAGCAGCTACCTCAACAAAAACATGATAAGCCCAATAAAACAAAGCAAGAGAAGTCTGACAAAAAGCAGCAATCTGAAAACCAATCAGTTGTTAGCGAGTTGTCGTTGGAGGTGGTTGTACCTAGCCATGCGTTCGACTTCAACCACGAAGCCCTCATTTTACCTACTCCGCAAGTTATTTATCTAAATGTCGAAAAAAAGGCTAAAATTTTCACAAAGCCAATTTTCATACTTTCTTATTTCGAAAATCTCTACGAGCATTTTATTGCTCCCAACGCACCATAATAGTCTTCAATTTTCAGTAAACATTCTTTCAGTTTATTGGTTTCCTTTTTTTGTCTAAAAGCGATTATTTATCAAGCAGTATTTTGCTCTCAATCGTATGTGGACAATTCAATTTGTATATTCTAAAAATCATGTTTTTAATTTGACCCTCAAAACATGAAAAATAACTTATAAAAAGTTCCCCCGCTGGGGGTTAGGGGGCTTTAAGATATGAGAAACAAAGGTGGTATAGTTGCCTTATTGGTGGCTTTTTTAGCAATTAGTATTTATTTCTTGGCCCGTACTTGGAAGGCCAATGATATTAGAAAAGACGCAGAAGCGTACGGAACTGATAAAACAGGCAAAGTTGATTATTCAAAAAAACAACGGTATTTGGATTCACTTTGGAAACAACCTGTTTTCTTAGGAATGACTACGACCGAAGACCTAATGAAACAAGAATTAGGCTTAGGTCTTGACCTTCAAGGTGGTATGAGTGTTATTTTGGAGGTTTCTCCTACCGAAATCGTTCGTGCATTGGCTAGTTCGCGTGACCCGAAAGTAGCAGCAGCTATCTCGAAAGCCCAAGAAAGAGCAGCAACAAGCAGTACAAACTTCGTTGATTTATTTGCCGATGAGTTCAAGAAAGTTGCTCCAGATACAAAGTTGGCGAGTATTTTCTCAAATAGCTCTAACCGTGGAACTTTGAGTTTAGAGTCTTCGGATAGCCAAGTTGTGAGCTATATCAAAAAAGAGGTGGATGGTGCTTTCGACCGTGCGTTCCGTATTATTCAAACCCGTGTTGATAAATTTGGAGTATCAAACCCTAACTTACAACGTTTGTCGGGCACTAACCGTATTCAAGTTGAATTACCAGGTGTTGATAATCCTCAACGTGTGCGTAAATTACTTTCGGGTGCTGCAAAATTGGAGTTCTGCGAAGTTTATACAATGCAAGAAATCGCTCCAGCATTTGATGGTTTGGCCGCTATTTTATTACAAATGGATGCTGAGGCTAAAGCAGCAGATAAATCAAGTTTAAGTAAAATCGCAGGAACGGCTGCCGCAGGAAAAGGTGATAATTCGGCTACGGCTACAAACGATACTTCAAAAAATAGCTTAGCCGCTAAATTGGCTGGTGGAAGCAAAACTGATACTTCTAAGAAAGATTCGGCGGCTTTGGCACAACGCCAAACCAACGCATTTAGTAACTTATTTATCGGAACTGGTTATGGTGTAGCTGTACGTATAAAAGATACTTCTCGTGTGAACCAAATCATGCGTCGCCCAGATGTTCAGGCTCTTTTCCCTGCTAATGCAAGTGCATTGTATGATGTGAAAGCTCGTGCAAACGGAACAAACGTTAACGAAGAAATCGTTGATATGTACTTCGTAAAAGATTTAGGAAAAGCTCCTTTAGAAGGAGATGTTGTAACAAACGCTTCACAAGACTTTGACGAAAGAGGTAAGCCTGCAGTCGAAATGCAAATGAATGCAGAAGGTGCAAGAAAATGGAAAGCATTGACAGGTGCAAACATCGGTCGTCCAGTTGCTATTATCCTTGATAATTTTGTTTATTCTGCTCCAAACGTAAACGGTGAAATCGGTGGTGGACGCTCAAGCATCAGCGGTAACTTTACTGTTGAAGAAGCTCTTGACCTTGCAAACGTTTTGAAAGCTGGTAAACTTCCTGCTCCAACAAATATTATCTCAGAAGACATCGTTGGTGCAACGGTAGGTTCGGAAGCTGCTCGTGCGGGTATTCTTTCATCAATTATTGGTGTATTATTCGTTTTGGCTTTCGTAATGATTTACTATAACAAAGCTGGTTTGATTGCCAACATCGCCCTTATCGTAAACTTATTTTTACTTTTAGGCGTAATGGCATCATTCGGTGCAACACTTACATTGCCAGGTATCGCAGGTTTAGTATTATCGGTTGGTATGTCGGTCGATGCAAACGTTTTGATTTACGAGCGTATCAAAGAAGAATTATTATTGGGTAAAACATTCCCAGTTGCGGTGCGTGATGGTTTCCAAAATGCGATGTCATCAATCATTGACTCTAACGTTACGACTTTAATCACTGGTGCGGTATTATTTATCTTTGGTTCTGGCTTGATTCTTGGTTTTGCAACTACGCTTTTGATTGGTATTTTCACTTCATTATTCTCGGCGATTTTCGTTTCAAGATTATTATTTGAATTTTATATTAGTAAAGGGCAAACAGTTTCTTTCTTCACAAAATGGACTGAGAAATTATTTAAAGACTCAAACTTTGATTTCGTCTCAAAACGTAAGATATACTATACTATTTCAAGTACGATTATCATCTTAGGAATTGTTTCTATTGTTTTTAAAGGTTTTGGTTTAGGTGTTGATTTCTTAGGAGGCCGTACTTACGTAGCAAAATTTGAAAAAACAATCAATACTGAAGACGTAAGTAGTGCTTTGAAAGCAACATTTGAAGGAAAAGCAATTGAAGTAAAAACTTTTGGAGGTTTCGACCAAGTAAAGATTACAACTCCGTACAAAATTGAAAACACAAACCCAGAAGTTGAAAAACAAATAGAAACTAACGTAAATGCAGCTTTGGCAAGCATAAACGGCAATAAAGGAACGGTTACGAGTTCATCTAAAGTTGGTCCAACAATTGCAAATGATGCTATTGGTGGTGCAATAAAAGCTGTTTTACTTTCTATCATCTTAGTGTTTGTTTATATCTTTGTCCGTTTCCGTCGATTGGCGTTTGGTTATGGTGCATTGGTTGCCTTATTCCACGACGTTGCCATTATCCTCGGTATTTTCTCAATCTTCCGTGGTTGGTTACCATTCTCGCTTGATGTTGACCAAGCATTTGTTGGTGCAGTTCTGACAATCATGGGTTATTCTATGAACGATACGGTCGTTGTGTTTGACCGTGTGCGTGAATACTTAACCGAAAAGCGTGGCGTGAAAGAAGATATTCCAACGGTTATCAATAATGCCTTGAATGCAACACTTAGCCGTACGGCCGTAACAGGTTTTTCTACTTTGGTTGTATTATTAGTATTAATGATTTTTGGTGGAGAAACTATCCGTGGTTTTGTATTTGCAATGTTTATTGGTGTAATCGTAGGAACATACTCATCATTGTTCGTAGCTACTCCAATCGTTGTTGATTCGATGCAACGTGATATAAAAAACGAAGAAGCTAAATTGGCAGCAATTCCAGTTGTAGCAACCGAAGAAGTTAAAAAAGGCAAAAAATCATAATTTTTCGCTTTTTGAAAAGGCACTTTTCATAACATAGAGTTTGCAAACCCTATGCTAAGAAAAAAACAAAAATGCCTCTTACTTAATTGTGAGAGGCATTTTTGTTTCTATTTACTAATCATAAAACTCTCACTCAAAACTTTTGTCAAAACCTTCAGTAAATAATCGGCGTTTGATTTAGAAAAACACATTGGGGGCTTAATTTTGAGTACATTGTGCCGCGGACCATCTACACTCATCAGAATCTTAAAGTCCTTCATTCTATTAGCCAAATAATTGGTTTGGTCGGGTAGAGGTGTTTTATTTTCATCAACCAATTCTATTCCCAAAAACAAACCTTCGCCTCTCACATCAGCTATAATCGGATAGTTTTCTTGTAGACTTTTTAGTTGTTTCTTTATGTATTCGCCTACTTCTAAGGCATTTTCTTGAAGTTTGTCTTCTTTAATTACCTGCAAAACCTGTCGCCCGATAGCACACGAGACGGGATTTCCACCAAAAGTATTGAAAAATTCCATGCCATTGGCAAAGGCGTCGGCCACGGCTCTTGTACAGACAACGGCCGCCAATGGGTGTCCATTACCAATCGGTTTCCCCATCGTAACAATGTCAGGCATAACGCCATGTAACTGAAATCCCCAAAAAACTTTACCAACACGCCCAAAACCGACTTGAACCTCATCGGCAATACAAACGCCACCCGCCTCACGCACATATCGGTAAGCGTCTTTTAGATAGCCCTTGGGCAAATCAATTTGACCACCACAACTTACAATACTCTCGGCAATAAAAGCTGCCACATTTCTATTTTTTGATTGTATTTTCAGAATCGCTTCTTCGACATGCTTTGCATATTTTTCTCCTGTATTTTCACCTTGATATATTCCTCGGAAAGCATCGGGCAGTGGAACAATATGCGTATTTTCGGGGCAACCTTTACCGCCTTTTCCATCAAATTTATACGAACTAATATCAATACAACCCTGCGTATTTCCGTGATAGCCAATTTCTAAGGCAATAATATCTTTTTCGCCAGTCATGGCTTTTGCCATTCGTAGTGCCAGTTCGTTGGCTTCGCTACCCGAATTCACAAAATGTATTACCGATAATTCTTCGGGGAAAGTAGCGAGCAACTCTTTGGCAAACTCCAGCATTTCATCGTTTAGATATCGAGTATTGGTATTCAAAACTGACATTTGTTGCTGACCCACTTCTACAATTTTTGGGTGTTCGTGACCCGAATGAGCTACATTATTGACAGTATCGAGGTATTTCTGCCCAAATTCATCCATCAAATATTGCATTTCACCTCTCACGATTTTCAGTGGTTTGTCATAAGATAAACTCAAGCTTTTGCCCAAATGCTGCTTTCGATAATTTATTTGATCGAGCTGGTCGGTACGTTTTTTTGAATTAAGAAATGGTGTTTTGAAAAGAAGATTTGGATCAGGACAAATACTCGAAAAAATTGGCCAATTGCTCGGACTTGAAACTCCAATAAAATCATTTTTATGCCCCAGCATATCTAAAATTATCTGAAAATGTAAATGTGGTGACCACGCCCCATTCTCGGCTTCAAGGCCAATCTCGGCTATTTTTTCGCCTTTTTTGATTATTTTTCCTATAAATTTATCGGCTAAACTTTCTTTCGTCAGATGCCCATAAAGTGTGTAAAATACCAAATCGTTGACTTGATGTTTCAGAATAAGTGTTGGACCATAATCTTTCGGGTGATTGTTATTGTGGCAACTAAAAACCTCACCATCTTCTAGAGCGTGCACGGCCGTATGAGCCAAAGTCCAGAAATCTACACCGATATGAATCGTTCGATGCTCGTAGCCTTCATTGGTTTTTATTTTGAAAGCATCAGTTGTGTAAATCGGCCTTGCTTCACCATAACCGCCCACCAAAAGCACATTTTCTTCCCTCACTTTTCGACTGATTTTATCATCAAGTGCCGCCGAATTGATGTAATTACTGAAATTGCCAATAAAAGTCGAAGCAATGGATAAATCGAGCGGAGCGATGGTTTTATTTTTACTTTCTGGAATCAAATCTTCAATTGTCCAATTGGAATTTTGGGCGTAGTTGACAAACGCTTCGTGCGTGCTGCAAGGCGTCATTCCGCACGCACTTCTGAATGTATAATAAGCGTAATTTTCCGATATATTTTTCCATTGCTCTAAAAGCTGCCAAGCAGATTTTTCGCTGATGAGCAAATACGCATTTTCAGGTTCTTTCTTTTTATTGATGGCCGATTTCGTGACACTAATCACCAAACGCATGGCGGTTGTGGTGTAAAGAATCTGCAATTCTTCATCCAAAAGCGGAAACTGCTGATGATAGCCTGAGACGATTGCCTTTGCAGCTGCTAAAGGTTGTTCAAAACCCATGATTCCATAAGCCAAAACGACCGATAAATCATTGATAATCTGCGAGTAAACGCTATCGCCATAGTCGATAATCGCCTCAACCGTCGGGTTTTGTAACTGATGTGAAACAACGATATTATTGTCATTGGCATCATTATGAATCGTACTTTTCCTAAGTTTTTGATAGTTTGGCTGAATAGCTTTGAATTTTTCGATAAAAAAACTGACAATTTTGAGTTCGTTTTCTGAAAACAGCCCAACATATTGCTCTACCCAAAGAGCATCGGCCAAATTCCAGTCGAAAGTTCGATGAGCCAAAGCATGATTAAAATCTAAAAGTGCGTTGGTTATTTGTCCACATTTTTGTCCGAGCGAGAATCTAAGATTTTCACTTTTCGGATTTACGGTCGAATACAAATACCCATCAATCCATTCTAGAAGGCGTACTTTTCTAGTACTTCCTTGAGCATCAACATAGTCGAAAATGCCTTGATTATCAGCATTTCTATAAGATTTTGGATATTTAAAATCTATTGATTTTTGTTCCAGATGTTTCAGTAATTCATCTTGAAAAATCAGGTATTCGAGAGCCGTATCGGGGCGACTTACTTTCAGAATATATGATTTCTCCGAATTAATGATTTTGAAATTAAAGTCAGTTTCTCCCGCCAAAGGAATTGCGTTTCCTTTGATGTTAAAATACTCAAAAGCAATTTGTTCGGCAAGTGAGATTGATATTTGTAGTTGTTGATAAGTTAATTCGGTCATTGGATAGATTTGAGTTTTAACCACACAAATTAAATGGTTTAGATTTAAAACTCGAAGGTTTTGAGCAAAGAATCAAAAACTCAGGGTAAGTTGGCGACCAATCATTTCGTCGGCAAATTCGAGGTTTGAAAACGAAACACCCATCAAACGAACACCTTTGGGCATCGGAAGCAGATTATTGAGCATTTCGTATGCGATTTTTGCCAAAAAATCTTTTTCAAAAACTGCAATTTGCGTCGTTCGGCTTCGAGTAATGCTCTCAAAATCAGTAAATTTTATTTTTAATGTAATACTTTTGCCAAAGGCATTAGCTCGCTGCATTCTTCGCCAAAGTTGATTTATAATATCATCGAGTTCGAGATAAAGGTCGTCGGGTTCGGTTAAATCTCGGTCGAAAGTATTTTCTACACCTACCGATTTCCTAATGCTGTCGGGGTTTACTGCTCGATTATCGACTCCACGAGCAATATCGAAATAATACCGCCCAACTTTCCCGAAATTATTCACTAAAAATTCCACGTTTTTTGTACGTAAATCTTTTCCAGTGAAAATGCCCATTTTATGCATTTTTTCGGCCGTAACTTTACCAATTCCGTGAAATTTACTAATTTCGAGGGTTTCTACGAAAGCCTCAGCCTGTGAAGGTTTTATCACGAAAAGTCCATCAGGTTTGCGATAATCGGAAGCGATTTTTGCTAAAAATTTATTGACTGAAACTCCCGCGGAAGCCGTAAGCGTAGTTTTTTCTTTAATTCTGCATTTTATTTCTTGGGCAATCTCGGTGGCAGTTAAAATTCCTTTCAAATTTTCAGTAACATCTAAGTACGCTTCATCAAGCGATAATGGCTCAACCAAAGGGGTATATTCCAAAAAAATCTCACGAATTTCTCTCGAAACTTGTTTATAAACCTCAAAACGTGGCTTCGCGAAAATTAGATTAGGGCATTTTTGCTTCGCAATCCGCGAAGACATAGCAGAACGAACACCAAATTTTCGAGCCTCATAACTAGCCGCTGCCACCACGCCACGCTCACTACTTCCACCAACGGCTACGGGTTTTCCACGTAATTCTACAAAATCACGCTGCTCAACCGAAGCAAAAAATGCGTCCATATCAATATGTATGATTTTTCGTTGCACAGGCTATTGTCATTTATTTGTTTTTCGATACAACTTTTGAGTCATAAATTTCATTAATATAAAAGAAAGTATTTCTCTTAGGAAGGCTTCGCTTGGAGCGACTGTCGCCCATCGAAGCCTTCCTTTAACCATAAAACCAATTCTAAAAATGAAAACGTTCAACATATATAAAAGCATTTTTGCTTTCGGAATTATCGCCTTGATTTTATCTGGCTGTGCTTCGTCAAAAGGTTTTGTTGCCGAAAACTTCGCTACCATCAAAAATACGCATAAAAAAATCGCCATTTTGCCTTTTGGTGTTCAGTTTCAGAATCCGCTTGATTATTCAACACAGAAAAAAAGAAACCCAATCCAAGAAAGACATTTGTACAGCAAGCAAGAACAAGAAGCAAGCCTTGATGCTCAAAAAGAGTTTTTTGTAAATGTGGCCAAACAAGTAGAAAAAGGCCGGTATGAAATTGCGTTTCAAGATTTTACTCGAACCAACAAGATTTTGGCAGAAAATGGTATTCGCATAGAAGATGTCAAGTTTCAGAATAAAGCTGATTTAGCGAAACTTTTAGGTGTTGACGCCGTTATTTTTGGCGAATTAATTATAAAAATCAGTCGCCCAACCGACCGCACGATGTCTATCTCGCCCGTCATGATGGAGAATACAAGATTCAACGATGGCGTAGAAACCGATGTGAAACTTTTTGATGCCGCTAGCGGGGAAATGGTTTGGTCCTCGACTCTTTCTAATCAACCAAACAATCGCATGGATACGCCGCATCAACTTTCTACGAGCTTGCTCAGTCAGGTCGCGAAAAATTTGCCTTATCGAACTAAGTAGTTGCCAGTTTTCAGTCTTCAGTGGGCAGTCTTCAGTAGGCAGTAGGCAGCCTTCAATTTACAGTCTTTGTTTTCAAACTTATTGGACTGCTACTGCTGACTGTGAATTGTGGACTGAAGACTGTGGACTGTGGACTGTGGGCTAAAAATATATTTGTGCGTTTTTGCGTAAAATTTCATAATTTCGCATCAAAATAAAGACATACAAAATATTAGATTTTTCATAAATAATGGGAAGAGCGTTTGAATTTAGAAAAGCCCGCAAGATGAAACGTTGGGGGCAGATGGCAAAAACTTTTACAAGAATTGGTAAAGATATTGCAATTGCAGTAAAATCTGGAGGTACTGACCCAAGCAGTAATTCACGTTTGCGTGCCTTAATCCAAAATGCTAAGGCAGCTAATATGCCTAAAGCGACTGTCGATAATGCAATTAAACGTGCTTCGTCGAAAGACCAAGAAGATTACAAAGAAATGGTTTATGAAGGCTACGGCCAACATGGTGTAGCGATTTTGGTTGAATGCACTACCGATAATACCAACCGTTCGATTGCCAATATTCGCAGTCATTTTACAAAGTGTGGCGGAACAATCGGAACTTCAGGAATGCTGGATTTTATCTTCGACCGTAAATCGGTTTTCAAAATTGCCAATGATGGAAAAACCGACATCGAAGAATTAGAGTTTGAACTCATTGATTTTGGTGCGGAAGAGGTTTTCTTAGATGAAGAAGCCAACCAAGTTAATATTTATGGCGAATTTACGGCCTTCGGAGCTTTGCAAAAACACCTCGAAGAAAAAGGCTACGAATTACTTCATTCCGATTTTGAGCGAGTTCCGACTGATACCAAAGAACTCACCGAAGAGCAAACCGCCGATATTGAAAAACTTATCGAAAGACTCGAAGACGACGACGACGTGCAGAATATCTATCATAACATGGTTGTGAAAGAATAGTCAAACGCTTAAAAATCAATCAAATAGCCTCTTTCACGGAGGCTATTTTTTGTACAACCATGAAAAACACTTTATTTCTAATAAATTTTTACGACTTTTTCGCAGTAAACTTCGCCAGATTCTCTCCGAAAAGATATTGAAAGACGACTATAATATTTAGCTCAAAACCAAACTACACAAAACATCGAATGCCAACAGGACTGCTTTAGTGGCATTGGCTTAATCAGAAATACCATAAATTGTATTTCTCCACAAATTAAGATAAATTCGGGCATTATATTCATCTTCATTCTTTACCCCATGAAAAAAATCCTATTTGCTTTTATCATTTTATCATCAAGCATTTTTTCGAGCAAAGCTCAAACCATTACTTCACCCGAAATTGATGCCTTGGTTGAGCGAACACTGAAAACTTTTGATGTTCCAGGTATTGCCGTAGCGGTTATTAAAGACGACAAAGTAATTCATGCCAAAGGTTATGGCGTTCGTTCGTTAAAAACTCAGCAAAAAGTTGATGAAAACACGCTTTTTGGCGTAGCATCCAATAGTAAAGCCTACACCGCCGCCGCTTTGGGAATATTGGTTGATGAGAAAAAAATTAAGTGGGATACAAAGGTGACTGACATTATTCCTGAGTTTAAATTATACAATCCTTTCGTAACAGAAGAATTCACAATCAGAGATTTACTGTGTCACCGCAGCGGAATGGGCTTGGGTGCGGGCGATTTAATGATGTGGCCCGATTCGAGCGATTTTACCAAAACTGACATTATTCACAATCTCCGATATCTAAAACCTGTTTCGAGTTTTCGTTCAAAATATGATTATGACAATAATCTTTACATTGTAGCGGGCGAAGTCGTGGCTCGGGTTTCGGGAAATTCATGGGAAGATTTTGTTGAAAAACGCATCATGCAACCGCTCGGTATGACAAAAACTACGGCTTCATTGAGCCGATTGAAAGATAAATCGAATGTGATAGACCCGCACGCACCCGTCAACGGAAAAGTACAAGCCATTGGCATTGATTGGAGCGAAACCGCCAACGCCGCAGGTGGAATTTACAGTAGCGTTTCGGACATGAGTAAATGGGTAATCGCCCAAATAAATGGCGGAAAATACGGCGATGGTTCAAAAAGACTTTTCAGCCAAGAAGTTCATGAAGAAATGTGGACACCACAGACGATTATTCCAGTTCGTGGTACGACAGCCTATAATACGCATTTTTCGGCTTATGGTTTAGGTTGGTTTTTGAGCGATGTAAAAGGTTATAAACAAGCCACTCACACGGGCGGTTTGGCAGGAATCGTAACCCAAGTGACAATTTTGCCCGAAATGAAACTTGGAATCATTGTTTTCACCAACCAACAAGTCGGTGCCGCTTTTACGGCTGTCACAAATACCATTAAAGATAGCTATTTAGGAATGCCTAAAGTTGACCGTGTAGCCGAATATCACGCTCGTATAGTGGCAGGCAACGAAAATGCGGCAAAAATTACTAGCGAAATTTGGACAGCCATTGATGCTCAGCAAAAGAATAACACAAAAATCGACCTTAATCAATTTGCTGGTACATTCCGTGATGCGTGGTTTGGCGATGTAACGATTTCTTTGAAAAATGGCAAATTGATGTTTGCCTCAAAGCGTTCGCCGAGACTTTCTGGCGAAATGCTTTATTATAAAGGCAATACATTTGTGGCAAAATGGAACGATAGAAGCCTCGACGCAGATGCTTTTGTAAAATTCAACTTAGATACCGAAGGTAAAGCAGCAGGAATGACTATGGAAGCGATTTCTCCATTGACTGATTTTAGCTTCGATTTTCAAGATTTAGAATTTCATGTTGTGAAATAATTTTTAAAGATAATAAAACAATTCAACCTCAAAAATCCATTTTAAAACAAATGAATCTTAATTTAAGCGACAAAGTAATTATAGTAACTGGCGGAGCAAAAGGCATCGGAGAAGGCATCGTGAGAGTGTTGGCGAATGAAGGAGCGATTCCGGTAATCGTTGGCCGTAATGAAGCCGACAACTTAAAATTAGTCAACGAAATTATTGCTTTGGGTCACAAATGCGAGCAAGTTGTTGCCGAACTTTCGCAACCTAGTGAATGTAAAAAAGCCATTGCTGAAATTAATCAAAAATTTGGTAGAATTGATGGGGTGGTGAATAATGCCGGTGTAAACGATAGCGTTGGACTCGAAAACGGCAATTATGAACGATTTATGGAGTCTTTGCACAAAAACTTAGTTCATTATTATCTGATTGTTCAGCATGCTTTACCTGCCTTGAAAGCATCAAAAGGTTCGATTGTAAATATTGGATCAAAAACTGCCGAAACTGGACAAGGTGGAACCTCAGCCTACGCAGCCGCCAATGGTGGCAGAAATGCACTAACCCGTGAATGGGCCGTTGAATTATTGAAATACGGTATCAGAGTAAATTCTTTGATTGTTGCCGAATGTTATACACCTCTCTACGAAAAGTGGGTACAAACATTACCAAATCCAGCGGA
This sequence comes from Cytophagaceae bacterium, assembly GCA_027486845.1. Taxonomy (GTDB): domain Bacteria; phylum Bacteroidota; class Bacteroidia; order Cytophagales; family Spirosomataceae; genus Emticicia. Next base: position 57,767 of record JAIXOL010000051.1, on the reverse strand, counting down.
AACTTTAGAAAAAATCAATGCAAAAATTCCGTTGGGCAACCGAATGACAACCGCAGAAGAAATAGCAAATATGGTAGTTTTCTTACTTTCTGATAAATCAAGCCACACAACCGGCCAGTTGATTCACGTTGATGGAGGTTATGTACATTTGGATAGAGCTTTGTTGTAAATCCATAAAAAACCTCATAGGTTTTGAACGGTAAGACTGTTCGAAACCCATGAGGTTTAAACTAAAAAAAATCAATCTTTTTTGTCATAAATTGGGTCGTACTTCAAGCCGTATTTATCCAATACTTCTTGCGGAACACCATCCCATTGATTCGGGCGATTTCCTACATAACCCAAAGTATCAAAGCCCATTTGAGTGGTAAAAAATCCAGCAACAGTCAGATTTCTCATTTGTGTAAAAAAAGATGCACCTTGGGTATATTCTGGTTTGACATCATTTGGATAGGCAATCTCGTCAACTATTTCGATTCTTTCCTTTGCTGAACATAAAGAAAATGCTTTTCCGAAGCGTTTTACGCATACAATGTCCAACCATTTCAAACCTCCACGAAGCGGAGTCTGGTACAAAGGTTGGTCTTTTGCCATAAACTCGATGTAAGCAGGTACACCCGCTTGCGTTGCACTTCCAGATTTACTATCGGCAGGCATAATAATATCGCACAAAATACCAATTGTTGTCAATTCGGCAGCCGTGAAAAACTTCTCGGCCATCAATTTTTTATCACGCTCAATCTCTTCGGGAATACGTGCTGGCGTGGTCTTAAACGGCTTAGGTTCTGGAGCTGCCGCTACCAAGTCGGTAGTAGGTAAAGCAGCCATTCCGAAAGTACCTAAAGATATTGCTCTTAATGAATCTCTACGTTTCATGTTTTTTCTTTATTTGGATGCGAGACAAGAGACTAAAGACAAGAGAAAGTTTCATAAATAACTGATAATCAATTCAGTAGAAAAATAAAATCTCTTGTCTTTTGTCTAAAATCTCATGTCTAAATTATAAATTCTTAGCTTTTACTTGGTCGATGATAAAATCTGAAGTACGCCATGAACTCGCCAAGATTGTCCAAGTAACGTTTTTATCACCTTGCGAAACAAATGGAGCTGCATCAACCACAAATAAGTTTTTCACGTCATGTGCTTGTTGCCAGCCATTTAGAGCCGATTTTTTAGGGTCATTTCCCATACGAACAGTTCCTACTTCATGGATAATTTCTCCAGGTTGTGCCAAGCCATAGTTTGTACTTGCATCTGGTTTTTTACCCATAGCTACACCACCCATTTCATGGATAATCTGCTCAAACGTATCCTGCATGTGTTTGGCTTGCTTGATTTCGTTTTCACTCCATTTGTAATTGTAGCGAAGTGTCGGAATACCATATTTATCGACGTTATTTGGGTCAATTTCACAATAGTTAGACTCCAACGGAATAGGTTCTCCACGTCCAGCCATTCCTATATAGGCTCCGTAAGTACGAATCACGTCTTCTTTCAATGCCGAACCATAGCCACCAGCACGTTTTTTGCCACCGTTTTTATCAGTATAAAGTCCGTTTACACGCTCAATTCCGCCACCAAATCCGCCGCCTGGCATTCCCATACCACCGCCATATTCGATATGATAACCACGAGGAAAATCCAATTTTTTGTTATCTAGCCACCACGGCGTAAATACGTGCATACCACCAACACCGTCTTCATTATAGCGTTTTCTATCCATCAAGGCAGGAATAAATGCTTGGCGGCTCGCACCTGTCGAGTCATTGAGGTATTTACCTACAACACCACTATCGTTGGCGAGTCCTTTTTGAAATCTTGAAGATTTTGAGTTTAAAAGAATACGAGCTGTTTCACAAGTACTTGCAGCCAAAACAACAATTTTACCTTTAATTGTATATTCTTTCAAATCCATTTTATTGACATACGAAACACCCGTTGTAAGTCCAGTGTTTGAATCCGTCAAAACTTCACGCACCATTGCGTTATTTATCAAAGTTAAATTTCCAGTTTTTGCCGCAGGAATACAAAGTACCGAAGATGCCGAGAAGTCAGCGTAGGCTGAACAAGCACGACCGCATTGACCGCAATAGTAACACGCACCACGAGAATCGTTGATTGGCTTAGTAAGCATAGCCATTCGAGAAGGAATTACTGGAATTCCGATGCCTGTGGCCGCTTTTTTAAGCATTAATTCGTGCAAACGTGGTTTTGGAGGGGGCAAGAAATGACCATCAGGCTCATTTCGGATACCTTCTTTTGTACCAAAAAGTCCAATAAATTTATCAACTTTATCATAGTATGGAGCAAGGTCTTCGTAGTCGATTGGCCAGTCGTCGCCGATGCCAGTCATTGAACCTCTTTTAAAATCATCTGGGCCGAAACGCATCGAAATACGTCCCCAATGATTTGTACGTCCACCCAACATTCTTGAGCGAAACCAACGGAATTGCGTACCTTGAGCGGCAGTATATGGCTCACCTTCAATGTCCCAGCCACCCCATGCAGCATCAAAATCGCCAAACGGACGAAGACGAGTGCTTGCTCCACGACGTGGCGATTCCCAAGGGTTTTTCATTTGGGTAATGTACTTTGGGTCAGCGGGGTCGAAGTAGCCACCAGCTTCCAACAAACAAACTTTAGCACCAGCCTTTGCCAATTGATATGCCGCCATACCACCACCAGCTCCCGAACCAACAATGACAACATCATAGACTTTTGCTTGCTCTTTAATCTCGAATAAGTTCATTTTTTATTAGGGGTGAAATAGAAATTAATTGCTTTTATAATCAAAGTACTAAAATAGAAACTTTTATTTTTATTTTGATACGAAGCATCAATATTATTTTCTAAAAAAACTAAATTGGTAAAACTAGAAATTAAAAAAGGCTCAAGTTGAGCCTTTTTTGTAGAGCAATTTTCTAAATTTTCATCAACACAATTTGAAAAATTATGCTACTCAATAATCATCAAATTAACTTCGTTTTCAACTTTTATTTGTGGCTTTTCTTTAAAAATGCTTACAATTCCTTTTACTTTTATTGATTTTCCATGTAAAGCTGTTTCCGAAAACTTTCCTTTTGAAATCACTTCACCTTCGATAACCACAGTAACATCATTGCTTGGATGAGGTTTATCAATGTTTAATAAAAGCATATCGCCAGTTGGTCTTTGAAAAAGTCTTGCACCAGCAACTTTACCCGTCAAAAAAACTTCTTTACCAACAAAATCTTTAGCCTGAGAAGCCGTGATGGATTCTTGCGAAAAAACTGACAAACCAATACAAACAAATATTATCAAAAATAGATTTTTCATGTTAATTTTAAAAAATGAATCAGATACAAAATTTACACAAAGCTATCATTTCAAAATCTCTCGTGCAATTACAAGTTTTTGAATTTCGGAGGTACCTTCATAAATCTGAGTGATTTTCGCATCACGCATGAGTCGTTCTACATGAAATTCTTTGACATAACCATATCCGCCATGAATTTGTACGGCTTCGGTGGTTGCCCACATCGCTACATCGGATGCAAAAAGTTTGGCCATTGCTGCCGATTCGACGTAATCTTTACCTTCGTCTTTTTGGCGAGCGGCTTTATAAACCAACAGACGAGCTGCTTCGATTTTGGTTGCCATTTCGGCTAATTTAAATTGAATCCCTTGGTGTTCACTAATTGCTTTACCGAATGATTTACGCTCTTTTGAATATTTTAAGGCCAATTCGTACGCACCTGATGCAATTCCGAGAGCTTGGGCAGCAATGCCGATTCGACCACCGTTGAGCGTTGTCATGGCAAATTTAAATCCAAAACCATCGACTCCGATTCGGTTTTCTTTTAGTACTTTCACGTCAGAAAACATCAAAGAATGTGTATCTGATGAGCGAATGCCCATTTTATCTTCTTTCTTCCCAACCATAAAGCCTTCTGTACCTTTCTCGATAATCAACGCGTTTATTCCTTTATGTTTGAGTTCGGGGTGTGTTTGAGCAATAACTAAACAAACCGACGAAGTTCCGCCATTGGTAATCCAGTTTTTTGTGCCGTTTACTAAATAATAATCGCCTTTATCTTCGGCTGTTGTTTTCTGAGAAGTTGCATCTGAACCAGCTTCTGGTTCGGATAAGCAAAATGCTCCTATTATTTCACCCGATGCAAGCGGCTTTAAATATTTTTGCTTTTGTTCTTCAGTTCCATAAGTTTCTAAACCCCAGCAAACCAACGAGTTATTTACTGACATTGCCACAGAAGCCGAAGCATCAACTTTTGATATTTCTTCCATTGCCAGCACATACGAAATTGTATCCATTCCTCCGCCACCATATTCGGGCGAAACCATCATTCCCATAAAACCCAACTCACCCATTTTTTTGATTTGCTCATACGGAAATACCGAATGAGTATCTCGCTCAATGGCAGTAGGTAAAAGTTCGGTTTGAGCAAAATCTCGAGCTGCGGCTTGCACCGCCAAATGTTCTTCAGTTAAATTAAAATTAATTCCTTCTATTGTAGTTGCTGCCATAGGATTACTTGATTTTGTAGTGAATGATGTTGATTCAGACAAAGTTATACAAAAAATATTAGTATGCAAGCATACTAATATTTTTTATAATTTAAGAATCTATGGCTTCGAGTGCTTCGGCATTCAAAGTTTTGTAAGGTGATTAACTCCTTCCAATAATCTATCTAAATCGCGAAGCGAGGTATAAACGTGCGGTGTTACTCTTACGCCATCAAGTTTTTCCCATTTTGTTGGCGAAGTATGGATTTTGAATTTGGCAAACAATTCGCCTTCCATTTTTCCTGCTTCTAAGCCTTCAACACTAAAGTGAGCTAATGCTCCCGAAAACTCAGGCTTTAGCGATGTATTCATTTTTATTTTAGCCATTTTACTTGCCTCTTTTGCCCAATAGTCTTTTAAAAAACGTAAACGAGCTTCTTTTCTAGCATTGCCTATGGCGAGTTGAAAATTTAGGGCTTGTCCGATGGCTTGCTCAATCATAAATGGACGAGTGCCGAGGTTTTCAAATTTTCGGATATTATCGGAATTTGGTTTGTCGTTTGGAATAAGTGGAAAAATTTTGCTGATTTTTTCTTTTTTCATCCAAAGCATACCCGAACCGATGGGAGCCGAAAGCCATTTATGCAAACTTGTTCCGAAATAATCTCCACCCAAATCAGGAATTTTGTATTCGAGATGTGCAAACGAATGAGCTCCATCAATCAAAACTTCGATACCTCGCATGTGGGCTTCGTCAGCAATGCGTTTAGCTGGAATAACTTGTCCATTCCAGTTCATAATGTGCGTAATATGCACAATTTTAGTTCGTGGGGTCATTTGCTCGACATATTTCTCGACGATTAAGTCAGCATCTTCGGCAGGTAAATCGAGTTCTACATAATTGATTTTTAGGCCATCACGTAATTCTCGCTGCCGCCATGCGTGTAGCATATTTGGGTAATCGTAGCGAGTCATTACGATTTCATCACCTCGCTGTAAAGGCAGTCCCATAATTACGGTGTCGATAGCTTCAGTGGCATTTCGATTGATGGCTATTTCTTCGGGCGAAACACCTGCATACTTTGCTAAGTTTTCACGCAATGGCTCACGACCTTGATCCATGATTCGCCACATATAATAACTTGGTGCTTCGTTGGCGAGTTTGTTGTATCGGTCAACTGCATTTTGCACAACCATTGGCGATGGACTTACACCTCCATTGTTTAAATTAATGATTTGTGGCGAAACGGTATAGGCTTGCTGAATTTGCCACCAATAATCTTCGTCGTTTGCCAATTCAAGAGCTGATATTTCTGGTTTGTATACAGCCAAATTAAGCAATTCTTCTTTTGAGAAAACCTTTAACGATGGAATAAGTGAGCTACTTGCAAGCATGGCGGCTTTATTTAAAAAACTACGGCGTGAGGGCATGGTTTAGGGAGGTTTTAGTTTGGATGAGTTTAGGAAAGTGAATTTATAGAAATATGCTGATAAAAAAATGAGTTGTGCTCAATTTTTTGCTTTTGAAAGCGAAAATTGAGTTACAACTCATTTTTTTACAGCGAACCAAAGGTTCTCTCAACAACTTTTACAAAAGTTTCTTTTTCAAATATTCGATAGCCATTCCATAGGCTTCTTTGGCCTTTGCTTCATCGTATTTTGGATTACTTGGATTAGCAAATGCGTGTTCGGCTTCAAAAATTTTGTAGTTAAGTGTTTTTTGAACCGTTTTCATATTGGCTGCAAATTCTTCGATTACTGATTTTGAAATCCATTTTTCAGTTGCGAAAAGACCAAGTACATCGGTGTTCAACGTTTTTAGTTTTTCTATATCTTTTACAGGCATTCCGTAGTACATTACTGAGCCAACAGTTTGTTTTCCACCAATGATAGCCGATTTCAATGACCAACTTCCACCAAAACACCAACCTACGTTAGCAACTTTAGCTTTTTTACCAGCAAACTGTAAACCACCTTGTACGATGTTTTCGAGACGAGCTTCCACAACACCTTGCATGTATTTTCCTGCTTCACTTGCATCGGTTGCTACTTTTCCATCATACATATCAAAGGCTAAAACGTTTACGTTTCCACCTAAATCGTTATAAAATATATCGGCTTGACGTTTAATATGGTCATTTAAACCCCACCATTCTTGATAAACAAAAAGCCATTTATTAGAGTTCTTTTTTGCTTTTACAAAATACGCATTGGCTTTTTTGCCATCTGGCGTTGCAAATTCAGTCATTTTACCGCCAACTTCACTTGTATGTTTATAAACAATTGGTGCTAAGTGAGAAGCGATAAAAGCTTTATCGGAAGCAAAAACGCCCATATTACCATCATTGCTTGCAAAAACTAATTCGCAACAACTTTGAGAGAAGCTAAACGCTGAAATACTTACTAAAGTAAGCGTGAAAAGTAGTTTTATCATTTGAGTATTAAAAATTAAATGTGTACAAGGATTTAAACGTTTTTTGAAAGGAAAAGGTTTTTGGTAAGTTGCTTACAACAAAAAAGAGAAAACAAATAATGTCTTCTCTTTTTCTAAAATATATATTGATTTTAAGGCAATTATACCTTTTTCTTCGCTACTAATTTCTTCCCAGCAGCTAATAATTGGTCGATTTCGGTATAACCCAAAAACATTTTTACAACTTTACCAGTATTTGGGTCGATGAAAAATAATGATGGGTAGCCTTGCACTTCATATACACTCGAAAGTCTTACACCTTCGTCGCTTTCCATATCAATAGCAGCGTTTACAAAGTTTTGGTTAAAGAATTCACCCAAGTTTTTATCAGGAAAAACCCTTGCTTGAAGCATTTTACAGGGTCCGCACCAAGTTGTGTAGGCATCCATAAAAACAAGTTTCTTTTCGGCTTTCGCTTTTTCAATAATTTTTTTCCAAGATGCTTCGGTAAATTTTATACCTGTGGCACTTTTACTATGTTGAGCATAAGTTGCAACGCTGAAAAGTAAGCCAATGAGAGCAACAAAAACGATTTTCTTCATTTTAGTGTTAGTTTTTCCGACTGCCCAAAAGGCGTTGGTGTGAAAGGTTAATAATTGATGTATAACGAACAAAAATAAGTTTTTAGTTTCTTTGGTGTTGAAAAAACAAGATTTAAGCCAAAAGTGAAAGTCTTTTCACCCCGCCCAATTTTCTCTATCCAAACTACGATACTGAATTGCTTCCGCCAAATGTTCGATTCTGATTTCTTCAGTTCCTGCCAAGTCGGCAATTGTGCGACTTACTTTCAGAATACGGTCATAAGCACGTGCCGAAAGGCCGAGGCGTTCCATTGCTTTTTTTAGTAATGCTTTTCCTGCTTCGCCAATATCACAGATTTCTTTCACCATTTCGGGCGGCATCATGGCGTTTGAGTGTATTTCTGAATAATTCTCAAAACGTTTCGTCTGAATTTCTCGTGCTTTGATTACTCTTTCTCGAATTTCGGCAGAAGATTCATTTTTTCGAGTAGAAGCAATTTGGTCGAAACTTACGGGCGTAACTTCCACATGCAAATCAATTCTATCTAAAAGAGGCCCTGAAATTTTATTGAGATATTTTCCAACCGTTCCAGGGGGACAAGAACATTCTTTTTCAGGATGATTATAATACCCACACGGACAAGGGTTCATACTTGCCACCAGCATAAAATTTGAAGGAAATTCAACAGCTTGTTTGGTACGAGAAATAACTACTTTCCGCTCTTCGAGTGGCTGACGCATGACCTCCAAAACTGTTCGTTTGAACTCTGGCAATTCATCCAAAAACAAAACCCCATTATGTGCTAACGATATTTCTCCAGGTTGTGGAAAACTTCCTCCACCTACCAAAGCGGCATCAGAAATTGTGTGGTGCGGCGAACGAAATGGTCGGCGAGCAACAAGCGAAGCTTTTACACCCAACTTTCCTGCAACTGAATGTATTTTTGTTGTTTCAAGAGCCTCGTGAAGCGTGAGTGATGGCAAAATAGACGGCAAACGTTTAGCTAACATTGTTTTCCCTGCTCCTGGGGGGCCAATCATAATAACATTATGTCCACCAGCAGCAGCAATTTCCATGGCTCGCTTGATGTTTTCTTGCCCCTGTACGTGCGAAAAATCGGCATCGTATTCACCAACCGAGTTAAAAAAAATATCTCTCGTATCAGTAACTAATGGTTCTATTTCTTTCGTACCTGTCAGAAACTCAATGGCTTCCGTAAGTGTATTTACTGGAATAATATCTAGGGCATTGACAATTGAAGCTTCCATTGCATTTTCAGCGGGAAGAATAAAACCTTTGAGTTTATTTCGGCGAGCTTCGATGGCAATTGGTAAAACACCTTTGATTGGTCGAAGCGTGCCATCTAAAGCCAATTCGCCTAAAATAACATATTCTTCTAAACTTTTAACCGTTCTGATTTGTCCAGAAACAGCCAAAAGCCCCAAAGCCATTGGTAAATCGTAGGCTGAGCCTTCTTTACGAATATCTGCAGGAGCGAGGTTAATAACAGTTTTTTGACGAGAAATCTGATAATTGCAATTTTTTAGAGCTGCATCAACTCTTTGTTGGCTTTCTTTAACAGCTCCATCAGGCAAACCAACTATTGCCATTCCTGTGCCTTGCACAACACTTACTTCAACCGTAATTAAAGTTGCATCGACCCCATAAACAGCAGCCCCGAAGGTTTTTGACAGCATAAGTTTGTAAAATTAATATTAAAAATAATTACCGCTTCAGCAGTCTGATAAGGAACTAATAGACACTAAATTCTATGAAAAGTAACTTATTGTCTCTTAGTTCCTTAATGGTATAATCACTGTTCCCAACGCCAGTCTTTACCAATAATCAATTCGTTTTTGAGGTTTTGTTTAATCAGAAACTCTTTGGTTTCTTGGTCGTTCATTTTTTTCACTGGTAAAGTCTCAGCCTCAGCCAAAGCATAAAGCATCATCGCCGTAAAACGAACGTTGTTGCCGATTTGTTTTTTATCAATCAAATCGAATCGGTCGCAATTTGCGTGGTAGCAATTATAGGCTTTTACAGGAAAACTTCCCGACGGCGAACAAACTGGCACGCCTTCAATCATAAATGGCTGATGATCAGAATGTAAACCAGCAGAGTTTTGATTTACGTTTGTAAAAGTTGAGTCAACTTCTTTGATTTTTTTACCGATTTCATCAAAAAACTTACGTAATTCAGGGCGACCCATCGCATTGAATCCTTTGGCATTATTGACCATATCGAGGTTAACCATCAGCTGAACTTGGTCGATTTTTCCTTCTTCTTTATATTTTTTTACCATGGCTTTCGAGCCGAGCAAGCCTTGCTCTTCGCCCATAAACATCACAAATTCGATGGTACGTTTTGGACGAAGGTTTAACGATTGAAAAACTCTCGCAATATCTAAAATCGTGAACGAACCAATACCATTATCCATTGCACCAGTGGCTAAATCCCACGAGTCTAAATGACCACCGATGATGATTTTTTCCTTTTTGTATTTTTTTGAACTACCTGGAAGAGTTGCAATTACGTTTCTTGCTCTTATTGGTCGGCTGAAATTTCGCATATCAATTACTGCCAAAAGATTTGGTTCGTCTTTTATCCACTTACGAATCGCCTTACCACTTTCAACCGAAATACAAACTGCTGGAATCGGAATCAACTCGCCAGTTACCGAAGCCGTTCCTGTCAAAAGCACTCCCCCATCAACTGCATTAGCAATAATTACACCTGAAGCACCATATTTGATAGCCAAAGCCGTTTTTTCGGAGCGGTGCAAATTCTTCTTTCCTTTGTTTTGGGGCGATTGAATATTGATGTTGAACAAAGCTATTTTACCTTTTATTTCAGCTTTTACTTTTTCAAAATCAGACTCAATTCCATCTCCACAATCAACAATTGACCCTTGTAAATGCGAAGAAACTGGCGAATGTGCCAAAGCTACAACCTCCACATCACGAAAATTATCACTTCCCTTTGGTACGATTGCCAAACTTACAGTATCTCTCGCCCAAGATTCAACCTCAAAAGGCAGATACTTTACATCCACAAAACCATATTCTTTAAATAGTTTATAGGTATATTCTTCAGCTTTTTTGCCATTAGTGCTTCCTGTTAGTCGATGACCAATTGTTGATGTTGCTTCACCGAGCGTTTCGTACGAACGACCACGATAAAGCACATCCTGATTGATTTTAACAAAAACGTCTTCAAGACTATCTCTCTTTATTTTGAAAGAAGAAAGAGCAGCAATGATTACTAAAATTATAATTACAAAACTCTGTTTTTTCATTAGATTTATAGATTGTTATAATTTGTATAGATGATAATTTTGCATTCTTTCCGTAATATTAATTGTAAAAATCGTTATTTTTTTCATTTTTCTATAAAATGTCATTATTTTCCTTTCAATCAATATTTTTTTTCAGCATATTTTTCAGAATTATAAACGTTTTAACGCATATAATACAATGGAAAACAGATGAAACTGATAAAAAAAAATTAACATAGATTTTCGCAGATAATCTGTGAACGTCTGCGTCATCAGCATAGTCCTCGTTGCAGTTCTAAAAATTTGCTGCAATATCTTAATATGTTCCGATATTTTTAACCAGATGATACAAAGATATCCCTTACTTTTGTTGTGTTTCTATAAAATAGTATTTCACAAATATCAAAATTCGATAATATATTTCTCAAAAATATGAGTAACCATTCAAGCATGACAAACATTGGGCTAATAGCTCCTACTGTTCAAGTAAAACCAAAAGAGATAGTCACTCACAACCATAATCGTATTGATAATTATTATTGGCTCAACGACCCCGAAAACCCCGATGTAATTGCTTATCTGAATGAAGAAAATGAATATTTAGATAAAATCATGTCGCCTATAAAGCCTTTACAAGAAAAACTTTTTGATGAAATGAAGGGCCGAATCAAGGAGCAAGATGAGTCGGTTCCTGTAAAGGATGGTGAATACTTTTATTATGTAAAATATGTTGAAGGTGGCGAATACCCGATTTATTGTCGAAAAAAAGAAAGTCATGAAGCTGATGAAGAAATTCTACTCGATGGCAATGAAATTGGTAAAGGCAAAAAGTATTTCAGTATCGGTGGCTACGAAATTACAGATAACGACGAAATCATTGCCTACGGTGTAGATACAATCAGCCGTAGAAACTATACAGTTCGATTTAAAAATCTGAAAACTGGCGAAATTTATAAAGACCAAATTAAAAATACAGAAGGTGGAAGCTACTCATGGGCAACCGATAATAAGACCTTTTTCTACATTTTACGTGACCAAAAGACGCTTTTGGGCTATCAAGTTTGGCGACACATTTTGGGAACTGACGTAAAAACCGATGTTTTAGTTTATGAAGAAAAAGATAACCAATATTACATGTGTCTCTATCGAATGAAATCGAAGAAATATATTGCTATCGGCAGCGACCACAATGGAATTGCATCTGAATATCAACTTTTGGAGGCAAAAAATCCAACTGGAGAGTTCAAAACCTTCTTCCCACGTGAGCGAGGACACGAATACGAGATTGAGCATTTTGAAAACAAATTTTACGTAAAAACTAATAAAGACAATGCTTTTAACTTTAAATTAATGGAGGTAAATGAGCATGAAAGAAGCGATAAATCGAAGTGGCAAACCGTCATTGAGCATCGACCAGAGGTTTATTTAGAAGGAATTGAGGTTTTCAAAAATCATTTGGTAGTTCAAGAAAAAAATCAAGGTCTTAGCCAGCTTCGTATCATTAATCATTCTACAAAAGCCGAACATTACCTCAACTTTGGTGAACCTGCTTACGATGCAAATATTGGTTCAAACCCAAGTTTTTATACCAATATTCTTCGTTACAGCTATACTTCATTAACTACACCAAACTCGACATTTGATTATGACATGAACGCCCAAACTAAAGAATTAAAGAAACAACAAATGGTTTTGGGCGGATTTGATAAAGAAAACTATGTTTCAGAAAGGGTTTTTGTGACTGTGCGTGACGGAGCAAAAGTACCTGTTTCAATAGTTTATCAAAAAGATACCAAACTAGATGGCACAGCACCACTATTACAATATTCTTATGGTTCTTACGGCTACTCAACCGATGCAACCTTTGGTTCAAGCCGCCTAAGTTTGCTCGACCGTGGTTTTGTATACGCAATTGCTCATATCAGAGGAGGACAAGAAATGGGCCGGGAATGGTACGAAAACGGAAAAATGTTCAAGAAAATGAATACATTCTATGATTTTATCGATTGTTCAGATTTTCTAATCAAAAACAAATATTGTAGCCCCGAAAAACTTTTTGCACTCGGAGGAAGTGCTGGTGGCCTTCTGATGGGAGCAATCATCAATCTTCGACCAAATTTGTATTGTGGTGTGGTGGCAGCTGTGCCTTTTGTAGATGTCGTGACAACAATGCTCGATGAAACTATTCCACTCACAACTGGAGAATTTGAAGAGTGGGGCAACCCTAAAAACAAAGATTTTTATGAATATATGCTCTCGTATTCGCCTTATGACAATGTTGAGCCTAAGAATTATCCCAACTTACTCGTAACCACAGGACTTCACGATTCACAAGTTCAATATTTTGAGCCCGCCAAATGGGTAGCCAAACTTCGTTCCTTAAAAACCGATAATAATCTATTATTGATGCATACAAATATGGAGGCTGGACATGGCGGAGCTTCGGGCAGATTTGCCTCGCTAAAAGAAGTAGCAATGGAATATGCATTCATTATTGATTTAGCTGGAATTTTTAAAAGACATTAATAGCCGATTAATCATTTTTGGCAAAATAATATAGTTTTTTTTAGAAATTTCTAACAATTTTTTTTTTCTTTGCTAAATATTACGTTTAAATTGTGACATAAAATCTGTTGACTAGTCCAATTTCAATATTATTTCTTAGAAGAAAACAATAAAATTTCCCCAACATGAAGAAGGTAACATTCCTTTTTGTAGCGTTATTAACATTAACGCTAACAACTCAGGCACAAGATTCTTGTAAGGTGTGTAAACCTTACAAGTGGGAAGTGGGTATTCCGCTTGGTGTCAATCAGTATTTTGGTGATATGCACTGTAGCAAACCGTATGCCTCAGCAAATAGCATTATGATTGGTGCTTTTGCTCGTCGTCATATTAACGACTATTTTGCATTACGTGCCCAATTATTTTTTGGACGATTGGCAGGAAATGACCTTGACCAGCCAGACGGCCGATGGGATTATCGTCGTTTGAAATTTAAATCACCATTAACTGAATTATCTTTATTAGGTGAATTTTATCCTTTAAAAGAAAGAAAATATACTTGTGACGGAACTTTCCGCAAAACCCTTTCTCCTTACCTCTTCGGTGGTATCGGAGCTGCCTTCACAAACCCAACAGTTGTTGCACAAAACGCAGCTTTACAGGATGATGATCCCCGAAAATATGTTGTAGCACGTTTGTTCGACCAAGACCAAGCAAACTTGAAAAAAGCTGCTTTAATCCTTCCTTTTGGTGTTGGTTTGAAATACAATGCTGCTGAAAGATTTACTATCGGTGCAGAAGTTGGTTATCGTTATGCTTTCTCTGATTATTTAGATGGAACAAAAATTTCGACAACTGCTCTCGGAACTGGTACAGCTTTCGAGCCAAAGGGAAAAGCATATAACGATGGTTATTTAGTAGCCAATTTACTCGGTTCATATCGCTTTGGTGATAAAGATGGTGATAAGGATGGTGTTGTTGACCGTTGTGATGCTTGCCTTACTGAAAAAGGTTTACGCAAATTCCAAGGTTGCCCAGATACTGACGGTGATGGTATTCCTGACAAAGATGATGCTTGTCCTACACAAGCTGGTCCAATGGCTTTGAAAGGGTGCCCAGATACTGACGGTGACGGTATCGCTGACAAAGATGACGAATGTCCAACACAAGTTGGTACTGTAGCATTGAAAGGTTGCCCTGACCGTGATAAAGATGGAGTTGCTGACAAAGACGATGCTTGTCCAGATATAGCTGGTGTGAAAGCATTGAAAGGTTGCCCTGATTCGGATGGTGATGGTATCGCTGATAAAGATGATGCTTGTCCTAACGAAGCTGGTCCTGCTTCGTTGAATGGCTGCCCTGACACTGACGGCGACGGCATTGCTGATAAAGACGATGCTTGTCCAACAGTTAAAGGTGTTGCTTCGGCAAAAGGTTGCCCTGACCGTGATAAAGATGGCGTAGCTGATGCCCAAGACAAATGTCCAGACTTAGCTGGATTAGCATCAAACGATGGTTGCCCAGAAGGATATGTAAATGGTCAATTAGTACCGAAAGGTTATAAAACTGCAAGTGGTTGTGAGATTTCTCAATCAGAACTGGATGAATTGACTTTCGCAGCTCAAGGAATTGAATTCTATAGCGGAACAAACAAATTAAAGCCAGCTTCATACAAAAAACTTGACAGAGTTTGTTCGTTATTGCAAAGATGTCCAGATAGTATCTTACACATTTCAGCATTCAATGATGGTTCAAGTTCAGCAACAAACCTTCGTTCGGCTAAGCTCCGTGCTTGTGCAATTTACGCTTATTTCTTAAAGAAAAAATGTATTAGTAAAGCCCGTATGACTTATGAAGGTCAAGGAGATGAAGACCCAAGTACAGATTATACTACACCAGATGGTAAAAAATCTAATACTCGTGTTCAATTCCAATTAAGATAAAATATAGAATAATAAACTGTTCGGATGTAGAAAAAGAGCAGAAGCCAACGGTTTCTGCTCTTTTTTGTGAAATATAGAATATTTCAATACTTTTGAAATTATTAACTTAATCTCTAACCATGAAAAACTCGTTTTACCTTATTCTCTTTTTTCTTATTAGCTCATTGAGCATATGTAAGGCACAAACTACTAACCTTACTCCACAAGAATTTATCGCTAAAGTAAAAACCACAAAAAATGCCCAATTACTTGATGTCCGAACGCCGCAAGAGTGGGAAGCTGGAAAAATTGCCTCTTCTAATTGCATTAATTACAATGATGCTGCTTTTAAACAACAAATCGAAAAATTAGATAAAAACAAGCCTGTTTTTGTTTACTGTGCCGTGGGCGGACGCAGCAGTAAAGCCGCACCAATCTTGCAGCAAGCTGGTTTTAAGTACATTTATAACCTAACAGGCGGTGGATATAAGGATTTGGCTGTTGCTGGGGTGAGGTAGTTTTTTACCACTGAGGCACGGATTACACTAATTTTCACAGAGAATATGCTTTGTGTCCCTTCGTGTAATCTGCACCGCTTTGGTAAACAGTTCCCTACTTCTCAGAAAGCAATTTAAGTAAAACCCCATTTGTCCAGCCAAAACCATCTTGGCGAGGATATTCTCCACCCGATAAATCTGAGACATTATATTTATCAACCATTTTGCCAGTAGCTTTATAAACTTTGAGATTATTAGCGACCCAATTTTGTTTGATTTTATTGGCCAAATCATTGAAACCATAATTTCGTAAACCTTGAATCGCTAAATATTGTAAAGGGGCAAAACCATTTGACCCATCCCATTGCTGACTTGTTTGGTTAAGTGTCGTCATTAAACCGCCTGCTTGCAAAAACTTGGTTTCTAAAATTTTAGCAACTTTTTCGGCTTGGGCTGGCGTGGCGAGTTTGAAAAATAATGGATAAACTGCCGCCAAAGAATAAACATTGGTTTGTTTTCCTGCCACAAAATCATAATCGAAATAGAAACCTGCCGCTTCATT
The DNA here is from genome assembly GCA_027486845.1 of Cytophagaceae bacterium. GTDB lineage: Bacteria > Bacteroidota > Bacteroidia > Cytophagales > Spirosomataceae > Emticicia. Next base: position 41,509 of record JAIXOL010000051.1, on the reverse strand, counting down.
CCAAAAATATCTATCAAAAATCGCTTTCCGCTTATTTGCTAATTGTTCTAAACTTTTTGCGTATTCTGGTTCATTTTTGGCTTTATAAATAATTGAAAGTGTCAACTCCATATCATAAAGTATGGCATTCAAATCAACAGGTAGAATATCCGTAGTATGTATAGTTGAAAGATTTTGTCCATCACGCAGCCAACGACTCGAAAAACTCCAACCCGATTCTGCTCCCGAACGCAAATCTCGAAAAACTTGATTTACTTTTCTGCCTGATTTACTAGCAATTAGTATATCTTCTTTGTAAGCTTCGGGGCGAGGAGTGTCTTTTTCATCATAATAGCGATTAAGCATGTCATTTTTACCAATAAAAACTGTTTTTCGGTAGGCTTTATCCCCTTTTTTACGTGCTTCATTTTGCTTTTGAGCATCTTCCCCACCTTTTTCAACTGCCATCCAATACTGGTATTCTCGCTGAATTTGTGGTAAAGTTTGTGCCAATTTATCCTCATGCCCTTTCATTTCAGACAAAAGCTTTACCATCGAAGTAAAAAATGGTGGCTGCGAGCGGCTGAAATAATAACTTCGATTTCCACTTGGAATATGTCCAAAATCTTGAATCAATTGAGCAAAATTCAAAACTATATTCGACATTAAAGAGTCCTTTCCTGATACTTGCAAACCAAGCATCATAAAATAACTATCCCAATAATTCACTTCATTAAATTTACCATTTGGCACCACATGAGGCTTTAATAAAGGCACAAGTGTTCCGCCAATATCTTTGGGTTTTCGAGTCAAAACCAACCATAATTCATTGATATGCTGCTCTGCTGTATTTTTTGGATTGCTCACATATTTACTATTTCCGTTTGAAGGCATCGTGAAACTCTCCAGCACAAATTTTCTCAAATCGAAATTTTTTGATTTTTTCTGCTCTTCGTATTTCTTCAAAATCTCTTCTGCCTTTATCTTAGGTACACAATCAGGAAAAGTTTTTGAATCCGCAAAAACTGCTTTTAGTTGTACTTCTCTAAAAAGTTCACGATACTCTTCATCAGGCGACTTGTACTCTTTTTTTGTTACGGTATCGCCACAGCCCAAAGCAATTATACTAGCGATAATTGTTAAAAAAGCATGTTTTTTAAAATTTGTTGTCATTCTAATCGTTAAAATTTGTGTTACGTATTTCTTAAATTTGTGTTTAAATAATATAATCTTTGCCGTTGAATAATATTCAATTATAATGTTTGTACTAAAAGTAGTAATTTCGTTTTTATAAAGGCAAAGTTTCTTTTGGGTCTGATTTAGAACCGCGATTCGGCCAATCGCTCCACAATATTCAAATAGACATGAAATTCATCAAAATAGTTTTAGGATTTGTTCCTTTTCTTGCAACCGCACAAGTTGACTTACAAGCCGTTGGCAATTGTCCAGAAACCAGCTATTCGTTTTTTCGTCAAGGCGTAAGAGAGCAAGAGTTTACAAAAACGTATGATAAACAAGGGCGAATTCTGAAACAAACCAGTAATTTTTCAAGCAAAAATACCGGAAATTATACGGAAGAATACGTTTATGAATACGATTTGGCGGGAAATAATACAGTTATTACTTACAAACGAAATAACGAAATAAAGAGAGTCATTAAAAAAGAATTTAATGCTGCGGGGCAACTCTTGCAAGAGTCGGCAAGTGCAGGTGTAAATCTTCTTTCGTTCAATACTTCGTCATTAAACGGCACTTTGAAAACTCAGGTTTTCTATGGCGAAGATGGAAAAACCGAAACATTCCGAGAAATTACTAGCACCAATGCCAAGGGACAAGTACTAAAAAAAGAAGTAATAGACACCAACGGAAAAATTTTGATGTCAGCTAGCAAAACTTATACCATTCAAGGAAAACTCACTCAAGATGTGCATTTTGATGCCACAGATAAAGTTACAACCCAAACCAATTTTGTGTATGATACGGCAGGAAATTTGATAAGAGATAAAACCTTGAGAAATAATGTAGTTTTTGCTGAAACAAAGCACGAATACGACGCAACTGGCAAACTTATTCAAAAAACTCGCTTAAACGGCAAAGGGCAAATTGATTATTATTTTACCTATGAATACGATGTAATTGGTAATATGACAAAAGAAAATTATTTCTATAACAATCAAGTCATAAGTGTTCGTACATTTGAATACGATTTGAAAGGAAATAAAATCAAAGAAACATATTTGGACAAACTCGGGACTGTAAACATGTACAAAATATGGGAGTTTGCCTGTAAATAAGAAAAGTTAACGGTCGATGGCAAGTGGCGTTCCGTTCAACAGTCCACAGAAATATTTATTATTTCCGTTTTTTACTCATTTTTATAAGAAAACAAATAGTTTTCATTTCAAAAACTCAAAAACAATCATAAAAATCTGATAAATCATAGTTTAAGATGGTCGCTGAAAAAATTGATTATGTTGCCGAAATCGCTCGGTTGAAAAAAGAAAAAAATGCGGTTTTATTGGTTCATTATTATCAAATTGCCGAGATTCAAGACATTGCCGATTATATTGGCGACAGCTTAGGACTTTCGCAACAAGCAGCCAAAACCGATGCGGATATGATTGTATTTGCGGGAGTTCGTTTCATGGCAGAAACTGCCAAGATTCTTTCACCAAATAAAAAAGTAATTTTACCGGATTTCAACGCAGGTTGTTCGCTCGAAGAATCAGCTCCATATGCAGAGTTTAAGGCATTCAAAGATCAACACCCTGACCATATTGTTATTTCTTACGTAAACTGCTCAGCCGAGCTAAAAACGCTTACGGATGTGGTTTGTACGAGTAGTAATGCGGTGAAAATCGTTGAAAGTTTTCCGAAAGACCAAAAGATAATTTTTGCTCCAGATAAAAACTTGGGTGGCTACATCAATCGTGTAACTGGCCGAAATGCGGAAGGCCGCCCCATGCTACTTTGGGACGGTGCATGTATGGTTCACGAGACTTTTTCGGGAAAAATGATTACCGACTTGAAAGCTAAACATCCAAACGCTGAAGTGGTAGCTCACCCAGAAAGTGAAGAATCGGTTTTAAAATTAGCTGATTACATTGGCTCAACCACAGGACTTTTGAAACATGTTATCAATAGTCCGCATCAAGAATTTATTGTAGCTACTGAGTCAGGAATTTTGCACCAAATGCGTAAATCTGCTCCTGAGAAGAAATTTTATGTAGCACCAACTTCAAAAAATGGTCATGCGTGCAAGGCTTGCTCTGATTGTCCGCACATGAAGCTAAATACGCTCGAAAAACTATATTTGTGTTTAAGAGATGAAACGCCAGAAATAATTCTTCCAGCTAAAATGTTGACTGATGCTCGTAAACCAATCGAGAAAATGTTAGAGCTTTCTGCGAAATTTGGACTTTGATTTGTGGAGGGCAGTTCCACTTTGTTTTTAATTTTAAATTGAAAAAATACTTCAAACAATAAAAGGGTGAGACCGAAATCTCACCCTTCTACTTTTTAAAAATCTTATTCTACGCTATTGACAGGTTGAAAACCTGTCCTACATTATTTTATATTCTTCTTTCTTAAAGCTTTCACATTAATTGATTTGATAACTTCAGATTTTTTCAGAATAATACTCCAAATCGCAAAGCCCGAATCATCAGCAAAACATAATTTTCCAACACCATTTTTGTATGGAATTGGCGAAGTATAAACAAAAAGAGAGTCGCCGATTTTCTGAATATTATCACTCATTTCAAGCTTTTTGGAGGCATTATCGGCATAAGCTTCTAAAACCTCTTTTTCTTTTACATAAAGTTGCTTATTACTTCCAATATCAGGCTGTCCCAAAAGTCTGACTTTCAAATCATATCTTTCTGATAATGAGTCGATAAGCTTCATATTTTTCAACTGACAAAGTTCTTCTCCTCGTGTAGAATTAACATTTTTCATCTGAATCGCAAAATCCGCCGTCAATGCCTTTGAAATCTCTGCTCCCATTTCCTCAACTTGATAAGCAATTTGCGTGACCGATACTCGCTTTACTTTATAATCGTCCATTTGGTCAACAATTTGAGAAGTATTTTCCAAACGTTCAAAAGTACATGATAAATTTAAAAGTATTAAAAGTACTGAAAGATATTTTTCCATTTTTTTTATTGTTTTTTACAAAGCTACAAACACAGTAGGTTTTTACAGTATAAAATACTCTCTATTAATAAAAAAAACCTGCAAAGTCAGAAAAAGACCTCGTAGGTTTTAGAGTTAAGCAATACCAAAATTGGTAGCAGGGCAGTAGAAATATGAAAGTATTTTTCGAGGCTCAACCATATCCCCCTCTAAACTTATAAGTACTTGCTACTTTATCAATAGCCACAATGTAGGCCGCTAAACGTAGAGAAACACCGTATTTTTGTGAAGTTTCAAATACATTATCAAAAGCATCTTTCATCATACGATCAGAACGACGGTTGATGCGGTCGAGAGCCCATTTGTAACCAATGCGGTTTTGTACCCACTCAAAATACGAAACTGTTACTCCACCCGCATTTGCCAAAATATCAGGCACAACCATGATTCCTTTTTGATTGATAATATCATCAGCACTAGCCGAAGTCGGGCCATTGGCACCTTCTACGATAAGTTTTGCTTGAATATTACCCGCATTTTCGTGCGTAATTACGTCTTCTTTCGCTGCAGGAACCAATACATCAACATTGAGAGCCAAAAGCTCTTCGTTTGAAATCAACTCAGCATCTTTGAAACCTTCCAATGTACCATTATTAGCATTTCGAAATGCAATCGCTTTTTCTACATCAATTCCTCTCGGATTGTAGTATGCACCCGAAATATCGCTTAAACCACAAATCGTTACGCCTTTTTCTTGCAAAAGTTTAGCTCCCCACGAGCCAACATTTCCAAAACCTTGTACAGCCGCCGTTGCACGATATGGGTTCAATCGCAATTTTTCCATACCAGCCAATGCCGAAACCATTACACCACGACCTGTTGCTTCAGTACGTCCCAGGGAGCCACCCAAAACCAACGGTTTACCTGTAACCACTGCGTTTACGGTCATTCCTTTGGCTTTTGAATATTCATCCATCAACCAAGCCATTTCGCGTGGGCCTGTACCCATATCTGGAGCAGGGATGTCTTTGTCTGGTCCGAAAATATCGAGCATCGAAATCGTATAGGCACGCATTAAACGCTCAATTTCTCCTACCGACATTTCCCGTGGATTACAGGCAATTCCACCTTTAGCACCACCGTAAGGAATATCAACAACGGCACATTTCCACGTCATCCAAGCCGCTAAGGCTCTTACTTCATCAATATTGACGGCTGGGTCGAAGCGAATACCGCCTTTACTTGGACCCAAAATCGTTGAATGAATCACTCGATAGCCTTCAAAAACCTTAATTTGACCATTATCCATCGTCACGGGCAAGCCTACAGTAACTTGACGAGCAGGTACTTTCAGAATATAATACATTTCATCACTAATACCGAGAATCTTCACGGCAGCGTCGAATCGTTGCATCATTGACTCCAACGGATTCTCTTTATCCTTGATTGGAGCTGGTTCTATATATGTCATATTTCGGAATAATATTTTGTATGTGAATGTGGTTTCACAGTACAAACTTAGAAAAAATAAAGTATTTCTTAAAATCGTTAAATATAACCTTAATTTATTATCAGCTTGTTTGGCAAATATACCATCTGAGCATTTTGCATTTTATGACAAAACCAAATAATTTATTGTTTTTCTAAAATTACCTTTAAATAAATTTTTTTAGGTTATTTTAAGAAATCGTATAAGAATATTGTTTCAGCCTACCAAAACACTATATTTGTGGGATTTTTCAAAAACCCAAAAATAAACGTTTACTGCTTTACAATTATGGCCGCAGTTGAAGAAAAAACCCGCTATTCAGAGGATGAGCTAAAGGAGTTTGAGACAATTATTACTCAAAAACTGGAAGCAACTCGCAACGAACTGAATTTTATCAGAGAAACTTTGAGTAGAAAAAATGATAATGGCACAGAATACACCGCCAATAGCACAAAACTAATGGAAGACGGTGCAGATGTAAGCGAAAAAGAGCAATTAAGCCAATCGGCAGGGAGATTGCAAAAATTTGCCCAGCAGTTAGAAGCAGCTTTAATCAGAATCAAAAATGGCACTTACGGCGTTTGTCGTGATTCTGGAAAACTGATTCCGAAAGAGCGATTGAGAGCAGTACCGCACACACAACAAACTATTGAAGCAAAGCTTAAAGCTTCTAACTAAAATTTTAAGTAAAAACATCTATGATTCCTGCCTTGTAAGACGTTCAAACCGTTTTTCACGAGGTTATGGGTATTGTTGTCTATAAAAAAAGCCTCTACGTCAGAGGCTTTTTTGTTTTGAAGGTTTTTCTACATTTCTTTGTTCAAAAAATATAAACTTCTCGACATGAAAAAAAATACCCTTCTCTACCTATTATTGTTTCAACTGCTTATTAGTCAGGCATTTGGCCAAGTTGCGGATAGTTATTATTTGCCTCAAAACATAACGTATGATGCAAAAATTCCGACACCTCAGAAATTTTTGGGTTATCAAGTCGGAGAACAGCACGTAACTCCTTATGAGACAATCACTTACATGAAAGAATTGGCTCGCTTGTCGAATCGTTTCAAGATTGAAACTTATGCCAAAACTTTTGAAAACCGTGAGTTGGTTCTTGTTACAGTTACTTCTCCCGAAAATCATGCTCGCCTCGACCAAATTAAGGCTGAACACCAAAAATTGGTTAATCCTACACAATCAAGCAGTTTAGATTTACAAAAAATGCCAATTGTGGTTTGGATGGGTTACTCAGTACACGGCAACGAAGCAAGTGGGACTAACTCAAATCTAATGTCGGCCTATTATTTGGCTGCTGCTCAAGGTGCAGGGGTTGATTCTTTATTGAACGAAACAGTTATTTTAATCGACCCAGTTATTAATGCAGATGGTGGAAATCGTTTTGCAACTTGGGTAAATATCAATCGTAGCACCAATTTAGTGAGTGATATAAACAGCCGTGAATTTAGCGAAACTTGGCCAGGTGGACGCTCAAATCACTATTGGTTCGACCTCAATCGTGACTGGCTTTATCAACAAATGCCTGAAAGTAAGGGGCGTTTAGTGAAGTTTTATGACTGGCGACCAAACATTTTGACCGACCACCACGAAATGGGTTCGGCTTCAACATTCTTCTTTCAACCCGGTATTCCTGCACGTACGCACCCACTTACGCCCAAGAAAAATATTGATTTAACCATCAAATTCGGAAAATACCAAGCCGTTGGACTCGACAAAATCGGTTCGGCTTATTATACACAAGAAAACTACGATGATTTTTACTATGGAAAAGGCTCGACCCTACCCGATGTAAATGGTTCGGTCGGTATTTTGTTTGAACAAGCATCGTCTCGTGGACATTTGCAAGAAACAGCTAACGGAATTCTAAGTTTTCCGTTTACAGTTCGTAACCAAGTTACAGCTACCTTCTCTACGCTCCGTGCAGCTCGTGAAATGCGTATTGAATTGCTCGACCACATGAGAAGTTTTTATAAAGAAACTTCAACCGACGCCGTAAAAGGCTACGTTTTTGGTGGTGGTAATGATGCCATAAAAACTTGGGAAATGATAAATATGCTAAAACGCAACCAAATTGATGTGTATCGCTTAGGAAAAGACGAAAACCAAGATGGAATTGCTTTCAGCAAAGAAAATGCCTACGTTGTGCCGATGAATCAACCACAACACCGCCTTATCAAGTCAATGTTTGAAAAGCGTACTAAATTTGAAGATAGTTTATTCTACGATATTTCGGCTTGGTCGCTGCAATATTGCATGAATGTACCAACATCAGAAGCAAAAACGGCGGTTTCATTGGGAGAAAAAGTTGACAAGAATGAATTCCCGAAAGGAAAGGTTATAGGAAAAAGTCAATATGCGTATTTATTTGAATGGAATAGCTATTACGCTCCACGTGCTGCTTACGAATTATTGAAAAAAGGCTATAACCTAAAAGTAGCAACCGAACCACTTTCGGCAGTTATTGATGGAAAAGAACGCACTTTTGATTATGGTACAATTCAAATTTTCAGTAATGGCTCCGACCCTTCGGCATTGCTTCAAACCCTTGCCGAGCGTGATGGTGTAGATTTCTACGCAGTTCCAACTGGCCTTACGCCACAAGGAATTGACTTCGGAAGCGAGAAATTCAAAAAAGTACGTTTACCAAAAGTATTGATGTTGGGCGGAACAGGCGTACAATCGACTGATGCAGGTGAAATTTGGCACTTACTTGACCAAAGAATCAATATTCCGCTCACGGTTGCTGACATAGAAACGGCCAACCGAACAAGTTTAGAAAAATACACGCATATTGTTTTGGCTGGTGGCAACTATAATGCACTTTCTGACGAAAAAATCAAGCGTTTTGTACAAAGTGGCGGCGTATTGGTAGCAATGACCGATGCCGTTGAATGGGTCTCAGCTAAAAAAATCGCTAGCATAAGCGTTAAAGAAAAGCCCGACAATAACGGAAACGGAGAAAAACGTCCGTATAACCTACAAGAAAAATATACAGGTGCATTAGAAACAGCAGGAACAATCTTCGAGGCAAAAATCGACCCGACGCATCCTTTGTGTTTTGGCTATCAACAGAGCAAATTAGCTTTGTTTAAGGATAATAATATCTTCATGGAAGACACTAAAAATCCTTATAATACACCGATGGTTTTCACCGCAAATCCTTTATTGGCAGGTTATGTGCATACAAAAAATGAGAAACTCATCAAAAACTCTCCAGCGGCCATTACACTAAATGTAGGTTCTGGTCGAGTAATTGCATTATCTGAGAACCCAAATTTTAGAGCGTTTTGGTATGGTACAAACAAACTTTTCCTAAATACTCTTTTCTTTGGAAATATAATCGGCGGTGGACGTTTTGGTGGTGAAGAAGAGTAAAGTCAGCAGTTTACTGTGGGCAATCGGCAATAAAATTGCCTACTTCCCACTGTAAACTAATAACTAATTTTGCCAAAACCCTCGTTTTTTCTACCTTGCAGACATAATTGTTAAATTTACGAGTTATGAGAAATCGTAATTCGTAAATTCTAATTCGTAATTTCCCAATTGCTATGTCTGATTTTTTGAAAATAGGTGAGTTAAAAGAAAATCTCATAAAACTCATTGAGGCAAAATTTGAATTAACAAAACTAAATGTTCAAGATAAAATTGAGGGCATAGTTGTAAAAGTAGCTTATGCCCTCATTACATTTATACTCGGTATTGTCGTTATTATTTTTCTGAGTATTCTGATTGCCCTTGGCCTCAATCATTTGATTGGCAGCTCTTGGCTGGGTTTTCTTATCATGTTTGGCTTTTATATCCTTATTCTTGCTATTTTTATTTTTGCGAAAGACTCCGTTCAAAATACTATCAAGAAACGAGTAGAAGAAATAGTTGATGAAAACTTGTAGGACAGGTTTGCAACCTGTCAATATTTTCAAAAAAACTTGTTCTACACTTTCGACAGGGTTGACCACAACTCCGATAAAAACCTGTCCTACATTTTTTATTACAATTTCAGCTAAAAACCATAAATTTGTATTTTAATTAAGAAACGTAGTTTTCTTAATGGCAAAGTTTTTGCCGCTGCATCAATAAAAATTCTTCATGAAATACGAAATTGTTATTGGCTTAGAAGTTCATTGCCAATTGGCGACCGAAAGTAAAATATTCGCATCAGATACCAATAAATTTGGTAGCGAACCAAATACAAATATCAGTGTAATAACGCTTGGACACCCTGGCGTTTTGCCAAAATTGAATAAAAAAGCAGTCGAATTTGCCATTCGTATGGGCTTGGCTTGTGGCTGCAAAATCAATAGAAACAATTATTTCGACCGTAAAAATTATTTTTATCCTGACCTTCCAAAAGGTTATCAAGTTTCGCAAGATAAATATCCAATCTGTAAAGGTGGCGAAGTAAAAGTTCGTTTAAAAGATGGCAAAGGTTTTAGAGAACGCACTTTAGAGCTTCACCACATTCACCTTGAAGAAGATGCAGGCAAATCGGTTCACGATGGTAGTGATGCTTTTACGCTTTTAGATTATAATCGTGCAGGTACGCCACTCGTTGAAATCGTTTCGGAGCCGTGTATGCGTAGCCCCGAGGAAGCGGGTGCTTACTTGACTGAAATTCGTAAAATAGTTCGTTATTTAGGTATTTGCGACGGAAATATGGAAGAAGGCTCAATGCGTGCCGACTTAAACATTTCGATTCGTGAAGAAGGTACGACCGAATTTGGTACGAAGGTGGAAATCAAAAATATGAATTCGATTCGTAACCTACAACACGCTGCCGAATTTGAATACAAACGTCAAGTTGCATTAATCGAATCGGGCGGAAAGGTTATTCAAGAAACCAGAATGTTTGATGCCGATAACGGTCAAACTTACAGCATGCGTTTGAAAGAAACAATGAACGATTATCGTTATTTCCCTGAGCCTGATTTAGCTCCGCTAAGAATTTCAGACGAATGGATGAACGAAATCAAAGCACAAATGCCTGCTTTACCGAGTGAATTACTCGAAAAATTCACAAAAGAATTTGGTATTCTCGACGATCACGCCGTAACAATTACCGATTCAAAAGAAATGGCGGATTACTATTTGGAGGTTTGTAAACTATCACAAAATTACAAAGCGGCATCCAACTGGCTTACATCAACAATTAAAGGATATTTGAACGAAAATAGTATTGAAATTGCTGATTTTAGATTAAAACCAAGCCAATTGGTAGAAATTATTTCATTGGTTGACGAAAACAAAATCAGTAGTTCAGCAGCTGCACAAAAATTATTCCCTTTGATGCTCGAAAACCCAACGATATCGGCATTGAAACTAGCAGAAAGCAACAATTTGATTCAAGAAAGCAATACCGATACATTACAAGCGTTAATCAACGAAGTTCTTGCTACCAATGAAGCAAAAGTAAAAGAATATAAGAGCGGAAAGAAAGGTTTACTTGGCATGTTTGTTGGAGAAGTAATGAAAAAATCGAAAGGCTCAGCCGACCCAAAACTCACAAATGAGTTATTGATGGCGGCATTATCTTAAAGAATATAATTTTTAATAAAATATAGATTCATGAAACACATAATTATTGCTATCTGCTTGGTTATCAGCGGAATGGCTTGTCAGTCACAACCCCAAGCAAATGCCCCAACTGGTGCAGAAAGTACGTATAATATTAGCGGAAAAGTAAAGTCAACAGTGAGCGGAAAGGTTTATTTGGAGCGAATGAACGACCGAAATATTCCACTTAGAATTGATTCGATGGCTCTTTCAGCAGATAATAGTTTTGCTTTCAAGGGCAAAATGTCTGAGCCGGGTATTTATCAAATCAATATCGCTGACCAACAAATGATAGGTTTGATTCTTGACGGTGGTGAAACGCTAACGATTACTGCGGATGGTTTTAATACGCCTGATAAGCCTGGTTCATATGCCGTTGACGGCTCGCCTATGATGGCTAAATTTAATATGGTTGTAGCAGAATCACAGAAATTTCGTCAAGGTCAGGTTGAATTGCAGAATCAATTTGATGTGGCAACGCAGAAAAAAGACGAAAAGAAGAAGAAAGAGATTCAGACTGCTTACCAAGCATCTGAAGCAAATCATAATGCAACCATAAAACCTATTATTGCTGAATTGGGGTCTTCGTTAGCTGGTTTGATTGCAATTAATAATTTCTTGAATCCTGAAAAAGACTTTGAAACATTTGCGAAAGTAGCAAGTCAATTAGAAAAAGAAGGCAAAAATCACTTTTTTGCTAAACTTTTCATTCAGGATGTAAAACGCAGAAGTGCTGGCTCAGTTGGGGCAGATGCTCCCGACTTTTCGCTGGTTGATTTAGATGGAAAAAGCGTAAAACTTTCAGAGTTACGTGGAAAAGTAGTGGTTCTTGACTTTTGGGCGACTTGGTGCGGGCCATGTATCATGTCGTTTCCAGGCATGAAACTATCAATGGATAAATATAAAGATAATCCAAACGTTAAGTTTTTGTTTGTAAATACTTACGAGCGTGTAAGTGCCGACCAATGGAAATCGACAGTTAATACGTTTGTAAAACAAAGAGGTTTTACGACTTTTCCTGTGATTTTGGATATTGGTGGCGAAGTTGCTGGAAGTTACGGAGTAAATGGAATTCCTGCTAAATTTTGCATTGATAAAGAAGGCAAAATCAAGTTTAAAAGCACTGGTTATTTAGGTTCGAGCGATGCAATTGTAGCAGAAATGACCCAATGGATTGAAGATGCAAGCAAATAATAATGTTGAATTAATTTGTTAATGATAAAATAAAAAGCTCGGTTGAAAGTTTCAACCGAGCTTTTTATTTGTTTTCTCAAGATTATTTCTCGTTAGATGGTAAAACTACACGCTTTACGTTGCCATCTTCGCCTTGCGTAATCATCACGAAAATAATGCGTGATTTTTGTTTACCAATATTGATTTGACCTACATATTCGCCAGAAAAGTCTTTAATTTCTTCTTTCGCAATAACGCTTCCTTTTACATCCAAAACTTTGATGCTTACATCGCCTTTTTGTGGAGCATTGAAACTTACGTTTAAGATTTCTGTTTTGGGGTTATTCGGAAAAACCTCTACATTTTTGATAGTTTTGCTACCTAAATTTCCACCATCAAAAAAATTATCGGGAATTGAGCGGAACTCAAACTTTAGGTCTTTACCCATTTGTTTCATATTATCTCGCAGGCTTTCCATATTACCATTCAATCCGTGAGTAAAAGCTTCACTATCAAAACTTTCAATCTCACCTTTACCATCTCTTTTGAAAATCCTTACTTGCGGCCCCCTTTTGATTATAATGTCTTCATTTCCGCCACTGACACCGTCTTTAAACTCATATCGTTTTACAATCTTCTTTTCATCATTTCGCTCGATATTGATATTTGAGTTTGAATCGTTATCAATCTCAATTTTTATCCCTTGAGCTTTACCTTTATTTAGTGCCAAAACCGAGTCTTTGAATTTTTCAATCATTTCATCTTTTTGGCTGCTTGATAAACCCGATGAATTGATAATTTTCTCGCTGATAGTTATTTTGCCTTCAACTTCTTGTTCAATACGAATACGTACTTTTTCTTTTTTTTCTTGTGCCAACGAAACAAAAGGAGCAGCAAATAGTAGCAAAAATGCTCCAGTTTTTGAAATAGCCTTCATAATTTTTTATATTTTAATTGTAAAATTGGTTAAATAACACTTTGAGAAACAAAATGTTGCACAAACTTAGAATAAGTATGCAGATAATGATTGTTAAAATGTCTTAAATTATGTTAAATCGCTTCGATGAGTTGCCTAGCAGTAGCGATAGGATTATTTTCAGTAACTTCAAACGTTTTAACTTTTTCTGGTTCTCTTTTCAAAAGTCCGTGTAGATAAGCTTTGTCGTAATAATGAAGGGCAATGTCAGTTCCGACCGAAAAATCACCTTCTGCTAAGGCCACAACAGCATCTTTATGTTGTTGCCCACCAAGTCGTTTTGCAATTTTATCAGTAGCTTGTTTAAGTTCTTCAAACGAAAACTGAGCATATTCATTCATCAAACGCCCGATTCTGATTTCTTTCTTAACATCAATAAAAGCTACGTTCGCCATTCGCATTTGTTGCCAAAGTCCGTCAGGAATATTACAGCAACCAACGTTTTTACTTTCATCTTCCACCCAAATTCGACGCGAAGAATCTAACTTAGAGAGTTTTTCATAAAGCATATTTTCAAAATGCTCGGTCATTGGTTGCGGAGCTTGTCCGAGCATTCCAAATGCTGAGCCTTTATGATTTGCTAGGCCTTCTAAATCTAAAATTTGTTCGCCTTGTTTTTCAAGTTCGTACAAAATCTCTGTTTTTCCACTGCCTGTTTTTCCACCTAAAATAATAATATTGAGCGGTTTACGAAATTGTTCTAAAATAAAATTTCGATAAGATTTATAGCCCCCAACTAAAAGCGAAACTTTCATTCCTGCCGAACTCAGTAGCGTTGCAAAACTTCCACTTCGCATTCCGCCTCGCCAACAATGCACCAAAACCTCTTTTTCAGGAGCAATTTTATTAGCTTTTTTTACAAAACCCGATAGTTTTGGCCCAACTATATCAAGACCCAGCAAAAAAGCTGACTCTTTCCCAACTCTCTTATAGCGTGTACCCACTTCTGCTCGTTCGTGATTCTCGAACAAGGGAATATTTACCGCCCCAACAATATGCCCACGTTCAAACTCACCCGGCGAACGCACATCAATAATTGGAAGTGTTTGTGCTTTTTCAAGAAACTGCTCTACTGAAAGTGGTTTTGTCATTTTTAGATGTCAATAAGCAATAATTCAATGGATTTTGATTATAAAAGAGATTATTCACTCATTCTATCACTCAATCATTCATTTTTTTACTCCAATTCTCGCAAATATAGCTGAATTGTATTTTCTAAACCCAAATAAAGGGCATCGCAGATAAGTGCGTGACCAATTGATACTTCAAGAAGATTCGGGATATTTTGTTTGAAATAACGCAGATTTTCAAGACTCAGATCATGTCCAGCGTTTACGCCAAGACCCACTCGTTCGGCCACTTTTGCGGCAATAACGTAGTCTTTTATGGCAGCTTCACGATTTTTGACGTAATTGTGGGCGTAACTTTCGGTATATAGCTCAATTCGGTCAGTGCCTGTTTCGACTGCCCATTCAACCATTGCTTCGATTGGGTCAACGAAAATAGAAACTCTACAACCCACACTCTTGAAGCTTGAAACCAAATCTTTCAGTAATTCTTTATGCTTAATTGTATCCCAGCCTGCGTTTGAAGTCACGGCATTGAGTGCATCGGGAACGAGCGTTACTTGGGTAGGTTTATTGGCAAGTACCAACTCTACAAATTTCTTTTCAGTAGGATTTCCTTCTATGTTAAACTCCGTCGTAACGATTGCATTTAGGTCATAGACATCCTGATAGCGAATATGTCGTTCGTCAGGGCGGGGGTGCACCGTAATTCCCTCTGCCCCAAATTTTTCACAATCAATCGCAACCTGCACCACATTCGGTTGGCTTCCGCCTCGTGAGTTTCGCAAGGTCGCTATTTTATTGATATTGACTGATAATTTCGTCATCCTATTCTTTAATCTTTTTTGTTAAAATCATACTCTTTCCTAAAAATAACAACTACAAGTTTGAGCAAGGGAATTAGAGATGAAAGATTTGTCGCTTTTTCTACCAATTACCTTTACAAGTTTCATTTTTTGGTAATAGTAACTATTTTCGCTTACTTTTACCAGATTTTTGTCGGAACTTTGTATTGCTCAGTAATTAAATAACTGATTTGGAGCCAAAATCAGTTCCTGTTTTTACCAAAATAATATTCATATCTGATTTTTACAGCTTCGACGAAATTTTCCGAAACGTTTAGCTCGATTCAATTGTTTTGAAATGAGGGAGTTACTCAATCATCTGAATCGGAAATTTGTTGAATAATGCAATACTGATTTTTTAATTTGATTGGATTTCAGCAAAACTTTACAGAATTAACTTGGTTGATGAATAACTCTTTTGGCAAGTAGCGAACAAGGTCAACGTAAATAGCAAAGAGCCAAGTATAAACTCATATATTAGTTTGATTGGTTGTTTAATCCCGTTATTAATAGGTGTTTCAAAAAATTATCAGACAGATATAACATTAGTTTTTATTATAATAATACAATTAATTCTCAAAAAAATGTCTTTAAAAACAACAATCGATGCCCAAATAAAAGCAGCCATGCTGGCTCGTGAATCTGCTAGATTAATGGCTCTTCGTGATATAAAAAAAGTAATTTTGTTGGAAGAAACGAAGGAAGGAAAAACAGGCGACTTAACGACTGAGGAAGAAACAAAATTACTTACAAAAGCCGCTAAACAAAGAAGAGATTCGGCGGATATTTATCGTCAACAAAATCGTCCTGACCTTTTGGAGAAAGAATTAGCCGAATTGGCAGTTATCGAAGAGTTTTTACCAAAACAGCTCTCTGAAGACGAACTAAAAGCCAAATTAGAAGAAATCAAGACTCGTGTGGGAGCTTCTGCCCCATCGGATATGGGTAAAATGATGGGCGTAGCTTCTAAAGAACTCGCTGGACTTGCCGACGGGAAAACCATTTCGGCGATGGTGAAGGCTTTGTTGGCCTAGTTTTCGGGGTTTCGACTTCGCTCAACCACCGAAATAAAAAATGGTGCCTGAGCGTAGTCGAAGGCTCATTTTCAATGTAAATTCCTTCTCATCGTTACCATTCCCAAATATTCGGTTTTCATTTGCTCGAAATCAAGGAGTGAAGTTCCACAAACTTCAAAGCCGAGACTTTCATAAAATCTGATGGCATTTTGGCTACTATCCATTGCTTTAAGCCAAGCATAGTCTTTGTTTTGCCGCATCGCCATTTCTATGGCAAACTCCATTAGTTTTCGACCAACTCCCCTACCAGTAACTTCGTTTGTTAAATAAATTCTTTCTATTTCAAAGCCATTTCCTTCTTGTCCAATCAGTTGATTTTCGGGACGAAGTTTTAGAAATCCTACTAGATTTTCATCAAGAATTGCAAAGAAAAACTTATTTCTTGAATCAGCTAATTCTTCACTTAATTGATTGATGTTGAAGCATTTATGAGCGTACCATTCGCCTTCATCATACCAAAGATGTCGATAATGATTGAAATATGCCCGAGTGGCAACTTCCGAGAATTTTTCAACCTCCGAAATGTTTATTTTTTCTATTCTTAGGTTTATCATATATCTTTTTTCATCGTAAAATCAGTTTGAACTTCTGTTCCTAACACAAAAACGTGTTTGTCCAGAAACTCAAAGCCCATTTTTTTATAAAACTGTATCGCATTGGGGTTGTTTTCCCAGACTCCGAGCCAAATTGTTTCAAAATTATTTTCTTTTGCCCAATTCGTGCAGAAATCCATTAGTTTACGCCCCAACTGCTGTCCATGCAGGTTTTTATCGATATAAAAACGCTCAATCTCGACAACACTTTTGCCTTCCAAACCTTTTGTACTATGTGCTTTTACGAGCTTTGCAAAAGCAACAATTTGTGTCTCAAATTCGATGACAAAATATTGATTTTGAAGACTTTGCAAATCTGCTAAGATTGTTTCAGAGGAGAAGTTTTTAGCCACATGAATTTCCATGTTTTCTGGCGTATTTAATTCAGCGTATGTATCACGGAAAGTTTTCTCAGCCAATACACGAATAGCTTCGGTATCGTCGATTGTTGCTAATCTGAAATTCATGAGGTATGTCTAATACTATTTGGTTTTTGAAAAATTTAAGGGTAAAACTTCTTTTTAGAAGAGCAGAAAATTCGTTCTACAAATATTATAGAAATATTCTTCTCTATCATTCTATTATTTTCTTTATCTTTGAAATATTACCCTAATCTATAAAAAATGAGTAATCAGACTACCTCACAAAGACTTTATTCGCTCGATGCCCTCCGAGGTTTTGATATGTTTTGGATTATGGGCGGCGAGGATTTTATCCACGAACTAGCTCATGCTACCCATCACCCCGCAGCAGTATGGATGGCTACTCAGCTCTCACATGTTGCATGGAACGGTTTTCGCTTTTATGACCTCATTTTTCCATTGTTTTTATTCATTTCGGGTGTTTCAACTCCTTATTCGGTTGGGCGTGAAATTGATAAAGGTGTCGAAAACCGCAAAATTGTCCTACGAATCATTAAGCGAGGACTCATTTTGGTGCTTCTAGGTGTAGTTTATAATAATGGTTTACAGATAACAGAGCTTTCACAGATACGTTTTCCGAGCGTGCTGGGGCGTATTGGTTTGGCTTATATGTTTGCCTGCATTATTTATGTGTATGCGAGCCAACGTTTTCAGTATGTATGGTTTGTAGGTATTTTGATTAGCTATTGGCTAATTATGAAATTCGGTGCGGCTCCAGGTTTTGTGGCTGGCGATTTGACTATTCAAGGTAATTTTGCTTCGTGGGTTGACCGTACTATACTTCCTGGCCGATTACATCTTGTGATCCATGACCCCGAAGGGCTTTTCTCGACACTTCCTGCTATTTGTACTGGTTTGTTGGGAATTTTTGCAGGAAATTTTCTTAAAAATAATGCAACGAAAACTCCAACTCAAAAGGCAGCTACGTTGGCGATTGGTGGCTTGCTTTGCTTAATCGTCGGTGGAATGTGGGGCCTCATTTTCCCGATAAATAAAAACCTCTGGACAAGCTCGTTTATGCTTTATGCAGGTGGTTGTAGCCTAATTTTGTTGGCGATTTTCTACTTTATTATTGATGTGCTAAAATATCAACGTTGGGCATTTTTCTTTACGATTATTGGCCTAAACTCTATTTTGATTTATATGTCGGTCAAAGTTATTGACTGGAATTATGCATCAGAGGGACTTTTTCAATGGCTGGGGCAGCTTTTTGGTGAAAACTACTATGGTGTTGTGATTACTTTAGCAGTTATTGGCGTGAAATGGGCATTTCTGAGAGCAATGTATCATTATAAGATTTTCTTGAGGGTTTAGGCTCTGGCTTTGTTATTATTTGTTAATAAAAAACTTTTTATCGCTGACCAACGTATTTAAATATGAAGGTTTCACAAAGAATAATAACAAAAAACGCTATAAAAATGAAGATTACGAGTTTATTGAGTATCATTTTGTTTACGGTAAGTAGTTGTTTTGCTGTAAACGCTCCGACATCGAACGCTGAGCCAATTAGCCATGAAATTTGGAATGGTTTATTAAAAAAATACGTCGATGCCAAAGGATTTGTTGATTATGCGGGTTTTAAGAAAGACCAAATAGAATTGAAAAAGTATTTAATTTTGGTGGAAAACAATGCTCCTAGCGATAAATGGAGTAAAGATGAAAAACTGGCTTATTGGATAAATGCTTATAATGCTTTTACGATACAGTTGATTTTGGATAATACTCAACACAAAATTAAAAGTATCAAGGATATTGGTGACAAGATAAAAATTCCATTCGTGAATACTCCTTGGGACGTGAAATTTATCAATATTGGTGGCAAAAAAATGGATTTGAATAATATCGAACACGGTATTATCAGAAAAGACTTCAACGAGCCACGTATTCACTTTGCGTTGGTTTGTGCAGCAAAATCTTGTCCTCCGCTCAGAAATGAGGCGTATATGGCAGCAAAACTTAACCAACAACTCGACGACCAAGGAGTAGATTTTTTGAATGATTCATACAAAAATCAAGTTTCTGCAAAAGAAGCCAAGCTCTCAAATCTCTTTAAGTGGTATGGTGGAGATTTTAAAGATAAAGCACCAATTTTAGATTGGGTCAATAAATATGCGAAGGTCAAAACTAATAAAGACGCTTCAATTTCATATTTGGATTATAATTGGGAATTGAACGGAAAATACTGATAATCAACTATTTTTGGTCAGCTGTATATTTTTACAGAGTTGATTATTGTGCAAAGTTGCGGAATTGTGCATAGAAATGAAAACCCCCTCAAACGTTGATTTTGAGGGGGTTTTTGTTGATACCGTATAAAAAACTGGTTTATGAAAAATTTAGCATAATGATTTAAAAATCAGCTTCTGTGTCGTTGAGAATAGCATTCTTCAGAGAATTAGCTAATGTTTTTATCTTTACATCGACATGAAACTTGAGTTTTTCTAATAAACTATCACCAGCTAAAACCGTACGAGTAGAGGACAATGGTGCGTATTTACTTGTTGTTAGTAAACCCATGCCTTCATCAATAGTTGTTCCTTGTTTTATATATACATCATCATGAACTAATCCGTCAATTACATATTTATAATTATTATCTTTTATGTAAATTCTGATACTGAACTTTACATATCCTCCAAGAGATTCTTTAAAAATTCCGCTACCGGATTCAATATACTCTTTAAAAGTTCCGTTACCAATTAAAATCCCATTTTCAAAATCTGAAAAACTTAGAACTGCTTTATCATCAACAAAGGTTTTATGAAACCATATCCTTGAACGTAAAAAGATTTTCTTTTTTTCAGTATTTGGGACATTAATAATATCTTCATACTTTAAAGGTTTGGCATTATTAATTTCATCCATCTTTTTTTGTTCAGCCAATTCTATAGTTTCTGCCATTTTTTTTATCTCTTTTATCTCTTCATCAGATGATACAATGGCTGCGATTGAAGGCCCGTTTAGTTTTTTACCATCAGGGTATTTTACTGAAATTATTTCTGATTTTCCGAATTTTGATACAACATTTGGGCTTAAATCAAGCAGGATATCCTTGTTGGTAAAAACAACTGTACTTACAGTAAATGTATTTCCGTTCTTAAATTCGACTTTTATTTGAGAAAAGCTTTCAAACACAAAAAAGAATAAGAAGATAAGAGTCAAAAGTTTTTTCAAAAATTTCATAATTACGTTAATGGAGTTTATTTGAACAAATGCTTTTCTAGAAACATTATTTTTTCTAAAATCGTTATTTAGGTTTCTCTGCGTCTCCCTTTTCGGGGACTTGGAGGCATTAGTTTATCTTTCTATAAGCTTTCTACGCCACAGCAAAACCAGAATGTTCACGAGCATACGGAGGAAGAAAACCAAGCACAATATCTTGTTTATTGATGCCATTTGCCATCAATTCATCAACTACTTCTCGCTCTGTGTTGTTGCATTGCATCCAAATTTTTTCGTTTTTAATTTCAAAATGAAAAAGTGGACCAAAAACAAAATGTTTTCCACGCCAACCCGAAGAAAGTAGTTGAAAATTAAGGTTTTCTTTATCAAATAAAATACTATATTCTATGGTGCTATCAAGCATTGGGGAGGTTTCGGCAAGATAATTATTGAAAAAACTCAAAATCGCGTCACGATATTTAGCTATTTTATCCATTGTATAATTATGTTTTGTGTTGGTTCAAAAACCAAAATTTTCGCTTTTATTCTCTCCAAAGACTTCTGGATAATCGGTTTTAGAAAAAAACGTTCCCAAACTTCATCGGGTATTGCTAAAAAAAGAACTCTATTTGGGTCTGCTATTTCTAATGCAACTGCGTAATCATTAAATTGACCGACGGCTTTATGAAACTCATTGATTGTGGAAGGGCCAACAAAACTTTTTACTTCAATAGCAATTTTCAACTCGTCTTTTTCAGCAGCAATGAGTGGTTCAGCAGCAAAATCAATCTCATAACCAACATCATCAATTTTTACAGGATAGGGGTCATGCGTAATTAGCCACCCATCTTTTTCTAATGCTTCTCGCACATTTTTATGATAAAAATCTCTCGCCATTAATCAAATACATATTTAACGTTCTCCATGCCCCCAAAACTCACATTCTTACAAATTAGTTTTTTCTTCAGCATTTCTTCTTTTTAACTCCTCTATCGCTTTCTGAAATTCAGGGCTTTTAAAATCTTGTCTAATTTCCTCTTGCGTTTCCCTTTTACTTTCCATCAATTTTCGTGCGAAAGCAATGGCTTTTGGACTGCTGGTTTTAAAACTTATCGTTATCATATTAATCTAATTTTTTACAAATCTAATCAGATTTTTGAGTTTCGCTCCATACTTTTCTTTCATAAAATCGAAAGCATTGACAGTTTCTTTTCTTTGCATTCGGTTTAAGCAGATGAATATCAAAATTTATATGTCAATACTTTCAAAAACTCACATTCTTATAAATCCGCTTCATCGAAATTTCTACGCCGATTGATTGCAAAGGCAATTTTCCTTCAATATCTGTCACGATTGTTTCGTGCCAAAGACCTGGGCGTTCTCTATACCAAACTTCGGCATAGCACTCATTTTGGCGAATCATCACGTATTCTTTAAATGATTCGAGGGTTTTGTATTTGTCAAATTTACCCGTACGGTCATACTTTTGTGTGCTTTTCGATAAAACTTCTACTACCAAAATAGGGTTGATTAGAAGCAAATCGTCATTATCCCAAAAAAGTGGTTTTTCACAAACTGCCAAAGCATCGGCATAAACGCCTTCATCAAGACTTGGGAAATAAATTTTCTGGTCAGAACCTAATATTTGATAGTTCTTATCTGAGTTTTCTGTTTGATAGGATAAATCAATAGCAATATTCATCGCTATTAAGTTGTGGTTGTATCTTGCGTTTGGCATTTTGATTATTTCGCCGTTTATAAATTCGTGTTTGTGGGTTGAGTTTGCTTCTTTTCGTAAGTACTCTTCCAGCGTATATTTACGAGGAGGTTTATGCAAAATCAACCTTGGATTTACTTCTTTAGTCATTTTCTGAATATTTATATACAAATTTAACTACTTTTTTGAGTTTTGCACATTCAAGATATTAGTATTTCAAGTATGATAAAACAAAAATCCCCTTCGATTTAAACCGAAGGGGATTGTGTTTTTTAGAATACATATTTCGTAGAAAGGAAGTGCGAACTATGCTCTTCGACAATCTCATTGAAAATTTTCTTATTGGCATCGGTGTCTTTCGTAGCTACCACCGTACGAATCGAGAAAGCTCTGAGAGCATCTTCTACAGAAAGTGTTCCTTCAGCCGAATCTTTTCTGCCTGTAAACGGAAATGTATCTGGCCCTCGTTGGCACTGAGCATTGATATTTACACGACTTACTTGATTCACGAGCGGGTCAATCAAATGAGCGATTTGGTCTGGATTTGTACCAAAAATACTCACTTGCTGTCCATGCGACGAATCAATGATATATTGAATTGGCTCTTCGACATCATCAAAAGGCACAACTGGCACAAGTGGCCCGAATTGTTCTTCGCTATAAACTTTCATTTTGCTATTTACTGGGTAGAGCACCGCAGGATATACAAATGAATTTACGGTTGTGCCGCCACCTTCGTTCACAACTTCCGCACCATTTGCTTGGGCATCGGCAATGCACTCGGCCAAATAGTTTGGTTTATTTGGCTCTGGCAAAGGCGTAAGATTTACACCAGCTTCCCACGGCATTCCAAATTTTAGTTTTTCGAGTTCTTCGGTAAATCTATTCAAGAATTTCTTGGCAATTGAGCGGTGTACCCAAATGATTTTGATGGCCGTACAACGTTGACCATTGAACGAAAGCGAACCTAAAATACATTCTTTTACTGCCAATTCTACATCAGCATTTTTCAAGATAATTCCTGCATTTTTGGCATCAAGACCCAAAACAGCTCTCAAACGATTGAGTTTTGGATGCATTTTCTTTAAATCATTCGCCACTTTACTCGAACCAATGAGCGTAAGTACATTGATTTTACCAGTTTGCATCAAAGGCGGAACAACATTTGCCCCACGCCCATAAATTGTATTCACAACGCCTTTTGGGAAACATTCTTGAAAAGCCTTCAATAATGGATAATGCAAAAGCGTACCGTGTTTTGGTGGCTTAAACAAAATCGTATTTCCCATAATAATGGCAGGAATCAAAGTACAGAAAGTTTCATTCAAAGGATAATTGAATGGACCCATACAAAGCACAACACCCAAAGGCGAACGGCGGATTTGTCCGATAATTCCCTGCTCGATTTTAAAACGAGACGAATTGCGGTCAATATCTTTCAAACAATCAATCGTATCATAAATATATTCAATCGTTCGGTCAAATTCTTTGATTGAATCGGCCAACGATTTACCGATTTCGTACATCAATAAATTCACCATTTCGGTCTTTTTCTCAAGCATTTTTTTGAGAAAATTTTCCATGCAAGCAATACGTTCGCTCAAGCTCATCGTTGGCCATTCGCCACGACCATTATCGTAGGCTTTTAAGGCCGCATTGAGAGCATCCATTGCTTCTGCTTCATCGGTAATTGGGTAGCTTCCGATAAGTAAACTTTCAAGTTTATCGCCGTTTTTTACATAAATTGGAGAATGAACATCTTGCGTAGCACCCGCCCACTGACGCATTTCACCACCAACCAAATACTCTTTTTGGTGAAGGGGTTGAATCTGAAATTGTTCGGGAATTTGACCAACTTCAGGGAAGATGGCCGTGATTTTTTCTTTTAGAACTGTCATATTTTTATTTAGAATCAAGCTGTTTTGTTGAAAAACACAAACGAAATTAGTGTCCTTCAATAGGAAAACCAAAGAGAATTCGTTTTGTTTGGAATACTCAGCCGAAAACTACAATTAAATGATAAACAAGTACCAAATTCAAAAATCTATTTGGTCAGATAAATTTTTATTCGGATTTTTGAAGAACAAAAAATTTTCACCTAAAAATCTGGTCAATTGCTTTATTATATTTTACGTCCTTACGTTGGTTTTCTTTTAAGGTTTTTCATCAAAAAAATTACGATTACTGGCTTAGAAAATATTCCAAAATCTGGAGCGGTTATTTTGGCAGCTACTCATGCCAATTCATTTCTTGATGCTGCTATTATTGGTTGTAATTTAAATCGTCGGATGTGGTCTTTGGGACGTGGCGATATTTTTAGAAAAAAATTGGCCAATAAAATCCTTTCGAGTTTTTTTATGTTGCCCATTCATCGCCTTTCGGAAGGAAAAGAACATCTCCGTGGCAATGATGCAACATTCGATAGATGTATTGATTTATTCAAACAAGGCGAAATTGTGTTAATTTTTTCAGAAGGCATTTGTACCCACCAAACAAGGTTACTTCCTCTTAAAAAAGGTACGGCTCGATTGGCTCAACAAGCATGGAACGAAGGCATTGACCTAACGATTGTTCCGATTGGCATAAGTTATGATACTTTCTTTTCTTTTGGCAAAATCGTCAATATGAATATCGGCACAGGAATCGTAAAAAAAGACCTTAACAATATTTCGGAAGATGTACTATTCTTAAAAACCTTCAATGATTTATTGACCGAAAAAATAAACAAATGCTTCATTTGGAGCTTTCCGAAAGTTGGATTTATGCAAAGTCTGATATTTTCGGTTGTTTCGTTCATTCATTTTCCTGCCAATTTTTTATCAGGAAATATTTCTCGCAAAATAACTAAAGGCTCGGTTTTCTTTGATTCTATCAGACTTGGCTCAATGATTGTTGTTTATCCCTTATGGTGGCTCATTGTAAGCAGCATCATTTGTTATTTAAACAATATATTTTAAATTTGTTGAAACATCATTTACTAAATACAACTTTTACAAATATGGATGATTTATTTGTCAAACACCTCAAAAATATTCTATTCATCGATATAGAAACGGTTTCACAAGTACCTGATTTTGAGACACTTAACGAACGATTACAAAAACTTTGGCTCAAAAAAGCAGTTTATCTGAATAATGAAGAAAACTTATCAGATGCTGATTTTTATCTCAAAAAAGCAGGAATTTATGCTGAATTTGGCAAGATTTTATGCATTGGTGTAGGAGGAATAATATTTGATGATGAAAACAAACCTTCGCTTCGGGTAAAAATGATTGGTGGCGACGATGAAGCAGAGGTTTTGCAAGCATTCAAGAAAATCGTTGAAAAACATAAAGCAGGAAGTAATTTGATGCTTTGTGCTCACAACGGCAAAGAATTTGATTTTGCGTATTTATGTCGTCGATTATTGGTCAACGGAATCGGTTTACCGAAAGTTTTGCAAATATCAGGTAAAAAACCGTGGGAAATTAACCACCTTGATACCCTCGACCTTTGGAAATTTGGTGATTATAAGCACTTTACGGGCTTAGATTTACTAGCAGCAATTTTTGATATTCCGAGTAGCAAAAGCGAAATCAGTGGCGACCAAGTGAATCATGTTTATCATGTAGAAAAAGATAGAGCAAAAATCGAACGATATTGTGCGGCTGACGTTGTAGTTTTAACGCAACTATATATGAAAATGAATAATTGTGCGTTAATAGAAGAAGAAAATATTGAAGTGATTTTATAGATAAGTTCACAGTCAATTGACGACGGTCAACAGCATTTATAAGTCATTATTTATCAATAGATTAAGCTTTAGTTTTAAATAATTTTATTTTCAAATATGAAAAAAATACTCATTTTGTTATTTGTCGCTTCATCATTTGCGGCATCGGCTCAGATTCTAAAACCTGCCAAATGGACATTTACGCCTTCAAAAACATCAGCTAAAATTGGCGAAACAATAGACTTAGTTTTCACGGCCAAAATCGACGATAATTGGTATATGTATTCTTCTCAACTAAAAGTAGAAGGACCATTGCCAACTTCAGTAAATTTTACAAAAACCGAAGGCTATCAAGTTGTAGGAAAACTTACGCCTGTAAAACCAAAAGAAAAATACGATGATATTTGGGGCGGAAAAGTGCAGTATTTCGAGCATGAAGCCAAGTTTATTCAGAAAGTAAAAATCACGAAGGCAAATCCAATCATTGAAGGAAAAATTGAGTGCCAAACTTGCACAACTAAAGATGGCAAGTGCGTACCAAACAAAGATAAGTTCAAGTTTGATGTGAAGACTATTTGATATTGGTTATTAGTAAACTGGGGAACTGGGGAACTGGTTAGTGGTATAAACAAAAAATCCTCGCTAAGACGAGGATTTTTTGTTTATATATAAAACGATGCTCACCAATAACAGATTCTCCAATAACAAATAACCAGTTCCCCAGTAACAAGTAACATTTATTTAGCTCTAAAGAAAACCGTAATCGTTACGCCCTCAAAACCGAAGTTTTCACGGAGTTTATTTTGTAAGAAACGAGAATAAGATTCCTGCACGTATTGGGGTAGATTACAGAAGAAAATAAAAGTTGGTGAAGGCGTAGGCACTTGCACACAATATTTTATTTTGATTTGCTTACCTTTCAACATCGGTGGTGGTGTACGCTCGATAATCGGCAACATCACTTCGTTGAGTCTTGAAGTTGTAATTTTCTGAGTTTTAGTTTCGTAAACCTCCATTACTTTCTCAATCACTTGGAAAATACGTTGTTTTTCAATCACCGAAGCAAAAATAACAGGCATATAATTCATCGGAGCTAATCTTTCTAAGATTGCTTTCTTCATAGTATCGGCCGTTTTTGAATCTTTTTCTACCAAATCCCACTTATTTACCATCAAAACAATGGCTTTTTTAGCGTTGTGAGCATGACCAATGATACTAATATCTTGCATCTCCAAGCCTACCGAAGCATCAATCAAAACCACACAGACATCAGAGCTTTCGAGGGCTTTTACAGAGCGTAAAGTCGAGTAAAATTCAATATTTTCTTGAACTTTAGCTTTTTTACGAATACCCGCCGTATCGGTCAAAATAAAATCTTTGCCAAAAAGTTTATAGTGCGTATCAATCGCATCACGGGTTGTGCCAGCCATGCTGTTTACAATACTTCTATCTTTTCCTGTCAAAGCATTCAAAAAAGAAGATTTACCAACATTTGGACGACCTAAAATAGCAATTCTTGGAATTCCCGCATCGGGGTCTTCTACGCCCTCATCTTCAAAATTTAATACAATAGCATCTAGTAACTCGCCAGTTCCGCTACCATCGGCCGCCGAAATTGGATAAATTTCATCGCCCAAGCCCATTTCGTAAAACTCCGAAGCCGTCTGATGACGCTCAAAAGTTTCGGCTTTATTGGCAACTACATAAACAGGTTTTTTTGAACGACGCAAAATATTTGCGAAGTCCTTGTCCAAATCAGTCAAGCCAGTCATGGTATCGACCACAAACAAAATAACGCTCGATTCTTCGATAGCGATTTCGACTTGTTCACGAATAGCCGCCTCGAAAGTATCTTCCGAACCAACTACGTAGCCACCTGTATCAATAACGGTGAAGAATTTTTCAGTCCAAACAGCATGTCCGTAATGACGGTCACGCGTTACGCCAGGCATGTTATCGGTAATTGCCACACGGCTCTCGATAAGGCGATTAAAAAGAGTAGATTTGCCGACGTTCGGTCGGCCAACGATTGCAACAATATTTGCCATAAAAATCAGTAAACGGTTAACGTTTTGGAAACGATAAACAGTGATTCTCTTGCGAGAACTGTGAAAAATTGTCGATGTTTTTGTCCACAACCGACATAATTAAAAGACTTCATCCCACAACGGGGGTGCAAAGGTACAAAAAAATACGCAAAAAACTATTGATTATCAGCAAGATAGGCTTTTTTAGCCTAAAACAAACCTTGAATATCTTGCCACGAAATCAAACCAATGGCCACAATTGCCAACAAAAGTCCGATTTTATTAAGCGTAGTGAGTTTTTCTTTGAAGAAAAAAAAAGCCACCAAAGCCGAAACCAAAATAACACCAATATTATAAAGCGGATAAACAAAAGCACCGCTATTGCCGTAGGCGGTAAGTGCCAAAATCAAGAAATAGAACGACAAAAAATTAGGTACACCAAGCGTAATACTTGCCAAAATATTCTTTAATTCGATTTTTTCTTGTCCACGAACTACTCGAATCGTTAGTACGATTATTCCTGCTAAAATCGCCCCAAAAACCATCACGAGCGTAACAGGCACAGTGCGGTCGGCTGACTTTATATAATTGATATTCAAGTAGTTAATCGAAGTATTCGTGATGCCATACATCAAAAAAACTGCCACAGGTAAAAGGAAATCTAAACCTTTGCCCGAAACTTTTTCATCGCTTTTCTTGAAAGTACTTAATCCAACTGCTCCTAAAGCCAGAGCCAAACCCAAATAATTTAAGCCATCAAATGGGCGAGCTTGCGTTTTGAAAATCAATAAACTACAAAGCACTGGAATCACCAAGGAGATATTATTGGCCAATGAGGTTGCCGTCATGCCCATACGTTGTGTAGAAAACCCTGATAATAAAAATGTTATGATAAACCCAACCCCCAAAATAAGTGCATAGAATGTCCAGTTTTCTGAAAAATTGAGTTCAAAACTTTGTCCTTTTGGCATTAAAGTCAGTCCAGTCAAAAAACAAATCGGGTAATTAAACGCAATTGCTTGAAAAGTGCTAATGCCGAATTTTGGGTACAAACGAAAGTTTGTCAGTAACAAAACCGAGAAAATGATGCTTAGAAGAAGATAGAACATGTTTTTTTCAAATATTGATAATTTTCATATTTAACTTTTTGTTACCACGGAGACACGGATTACATAGATTAACACGAATTTTTCCGTGAAACTCTGTGTAATCGTAGCGACGAACCGTCCGTGCCTCTGTGGTAAATCTTACTCATACCCAAATCTTTCCAACTTTTGTTTTTTATTTCTCCAATCTGGCTCAACTCTTATGTATTGCTCTAAGAAAATTTTCTTTCCGAAAAATTTTTCCATTTCCAAGCGAGCCTCAACGCCTACTTTTTTGATACGTTCGCCTTTATGACCGAGTAAAATTGCCCGTTGCGTAGTTCGTTCTACGTAAATTTCGGCACTTACGACAATGATATCATCTTTTTCCTTGAAACTCGAAATCACGACTTCGCAGCTATATGGCACTTCTTTTACATAATTCGTAAATATTTTTTCACGGATAATCTCGGCCGCAAAGAAGCGTTCGGGCTTATCGGTCAATTCATCTTTCGGGAAATATGGATGGTGAACTGGTAAAAATCCTATAATTTTTGCAAACAAGCCATCAACGTTTTGCTGGTGCAATGCCGAAATCGGAATCACCTCAACGGCCTTGAAATTTTCTTTCCAATAATTGATTTTTTCTTCGATTTGCTCTGGCTTTGCCAAGTCTATCTTATTGATAATCAACAGAATAGGTGTTTCGGTGTTTTGTAATTTTGTAATAACATCATCTTCGTCGTGTTTCTCGAAAATATCAGTTACAAACAAAATCACATCGGCGTCATCGAGCGAGCCATGCACAAAGTGCATCATTGATTTGTGCAATTCATAAATTGGCTTGATGATTCCAGGCGTGTCAGAGTACACCAACTGAAAATCTGTACCTTCATGCACACCATTTACGATACCCATGATGCGGTGGCGAGTGGTTTGAGCCTTTGAAGTAATGATTGAAAGTCGCTCACCCACCAAAATATTCATCAACGTCGATTTACCAACGTTTGGTTTTCCTACGATACTAATAAAGCCCGCCTTGTGGTCGGGAGAAATATTTTCTTCTTGCATTTGCATTGGTCACGACAAAAAATAATCGTGTTTATTTTATTTATTTGCAAAGATAGTTTTTTATTGTGAATTTTTCTCTTACCTTTGCAGTCCGATACACGGAACAACATCGCGGGATGGAGCAGTTGGCAGCTCGTTGGGCTCATAACCCAAAGGTCACAGGTTCGAGTCCTGTTCCCGCTACACGAAAGAACCCTAACTTACTGATAAAAGTAGTTAGGGTTTTTTGTTTGTTAATAATTATATTTGCGTTCAAAGTATTATTTGGGCAAATAAATTGACCTTATTCGATTTCTAAACATTTATCACAATGGCAAGACCAATCAAAGAAACTCCGATTTTATACGGTGCCGACACTACTCGTTTTTTAGGGGAATTTTATAAATGATTTTATAAAATTACAATGTTCATGCCTTTGATTCTTGATTTTGAAACTTATAATTAAACAAACCTTTACAAAAGGCTTATTTAAAACTTCAAAGACGAAATAAATTATCTACAAAGTAGATTACAATAAATAATCCTGATTGTGTTGTACATATAATCAAGGAATCAATTACATAAACTCCTATCAACATACGTTTTATTCCCATTGCTATTTATGTAATAACAACCTCCTCGTCGACCTCTAATATATTCTTTTGACGCATATCGTACTCCAGTATTTCGTTTTTTTGTTAATTCTTTATCTGCCAAGTCTAAATAATTATTTAAACTATCGGTTCGCCTTGAAAGTATTTCTTCATTTAATTTCTTTTCTTCCTCTAATTCCTTTTGAATAATCGCATCTTCTTTTAATTTAATTGCATCTTGATTGTTATAATAATTATTTAAACTATCGGTTCGCCTTGAAAGTATTTCTTCATTTAATTTCTCTTCTTCCTCTAATTCCTTTTGAATAATCGCATCTTCTTTTAATTTAATTGCATCTTGATTGTTATAATAATTATTGGAGTATAATGATGTTGTAATTAATGAAGCAATAACTAACCCTTTAATTTTAAGGTTATAATTAGCCCTAAGTTTATGTTTCAGGAAGTTATCTATTGATGGAATAAAAAGTAAACTTACTAACAAAATAAGGAAACCAACAATAGGGCGATTAAAAAGTAAAATAAACCCTGATGTACTTAGTAAAATAGCTAAACTAATCTGTAATTTGTATTTTAGTTCTTTTTGATAAAATTCATCAAAATTATTGTTGTAAAATTTAAGACGTTTCTCATGCCATAATGAATATTGATAAATGATATAGATAATTAGTGCTATTAGAATAAGATACATAATAATTTTGATAAGAAAAATTACGAACGCAATTATCAAACCAATAATAATAAGTCCACCTTCTCCACCATTATTTTTTCCGTATCTTTTCGCCATAAAATTTGAAAGTGAATGAGAAATTTCCAACTATTACAAAGACGAACTCAGATTAATTAACTGTATATCATTTAAAATAATTATAATCAACTATATTGTCGTTAATTAAGTAGATGTTGGAGTTTAATTTACTTAACTAACGTAAGTTTTAATTAATAATCATAAAAAGCAAAAATAAAATAAAAAATTGTTAGTTTTTAAAAAACATTATTATTTTTCGTTTGCATTCTGAAATTAGAATTTTATAATTTTAGAAATGAGCCAAATTATGATGTACCCAATAGCATCCCACAATATTTTCTCTATTAAATATCCTCTTGAAAACACAACATTTTTATTTACGGATTATAATATTTAATCTAAATATTATATCAAATTGACAAAACACTTTTATTACTCATTTTAAAGCCAGTCTATACGTATAAAAACACTCTTGAAATCCCTAACCAATTAAGCAAATAAAGTGCCTTAAATCAATCAAAACAGCCCCCTACCTCTCACCTTGAATCCCCCCTAATCGGAGAGGAGTGTACAAAGTAGAAATATACCCCTCCGATACTCCGATTAAAATTTTTTCCGAATTTTTTTAAAATATATGGGGAATTGTGAGAAAACACTAATTTTAGAGAATTTAGAGCTATCTACGAATGTTATTTATGATTCTATTGGAGTTTCAAAACTTGGTGAAGTCAATTTAACAAAAATAATAAACAACAATTTTCAGAGACCTTTCTTTTTAGGTGAATTATACAAAAGCCATTAAAAGATTTATTTTAAAAATGATAATTAAAGAAACCTTTACAAAGGGTTATAACAAGCCTTAAAGATGAAATTAATTATCTGCGAAGTAATTACAATAAATTATCCTGATTGTGTTGTATATTAAATCAAGAATAAAAAAGTAGCAATAAAGCACGGACTTTTATAATTACCGTTCTCTTTTTGCTATAATCATTTCATACAAATAAGCTTAAATCATTTAAGATATTGTTAGATAATTGACTCACACACACTACAAATCATAAATAATTGATAATCAATTATTTACTATCAAAACAAAAAGTAATTTAAAAGACCATTGAGAGGAAATATTTAAAGAATTTATGATTTCGTTAACCCCCTAATTTTTCTGAAAAGTAACCCCAACGATTTGGAATGTCAAAAACTAAGATTTTAGAAGATTCTCAAGGAAAAGAATTTGATAAGCTCCCCTAAACTTATCTAATAAATTTTGACATGGAGATATTCTAAATCTTCAATAAGTTTTTGCATCATTTGGTTATTTTTAGATTAACTTTAGCTAAATAATTAAATCTTCTAAAAATGAAAAAAATTGCTTCTTTAATCGCACTATTATTTTTTGCAATGTCGGTAAATGCACAAGACAATATTAACATTAGTTTCTCAAATGACTATAAAGAAGTATACCATCTTTCGCTAATTATCTATACCCCAGATGGAAAAATTCAAACAAGAGTAAGCAACCTCAATCCAAAACAAGTCAAATCTTATTCTTTACCAGTCAATACGGAAATTTTTATTGCGGATTGGAAACAAGAAGCATTCGCAATGAAGGGTAATGACATTAAATCAACCGGAGTGAAACCATATATTGTGGTTAAAGATTCAGATGCCAAAAGAGTTGTTATGTTAAGTTCACTCGGACAGAATAAAAAATCAATCTAGAATTTCTTCAAATACACATGAAAGTTGGTATAAATCCATCAAAATTGGGTTAGAGATTTGTAATGTACTGACTACTAAATAAAATCACAACTAACTGATAATAATATAGTTACGCTTTTTAATTTCTACGAGAAGCTTTTTCGGGGACTATTTGCTTTTTTAATCAAATAAGCCTTTTTAAACAATATTATAAAACCTTCCACTTTTTACAAAACTCTAAGAAAATACCGTTAAACAAAAAACATCTTCCTTGCCTCAATTAATCAAGTTTGCATTTTCACGGTTTACCAAAGCGGGCAAAATTGAATGTCATTACATTTTATCGCATTCCCATTTCTTACGCAAGATTATTAAAAACAGTTTTAGCCAGCACAATAAATTGCTTTGATTAAAATTCAAAAACCCCTCAAAATCAAAAACTTTTGAGGGGTTTTTCGTTTCTATGTAGCAATACCGTAACTTTGCACAATAATTTTTGAATATAAAAGAAGATATGACCGAAACTCCGCAAAAATATACCGTTACGGCCGCTTTGATTTATGCCAATGGCCCTATTCATATCGGGCATTTGGCTGGCTGCTATATTCCTGCTGACATTTATGTGCGTTATCTCCGCTCAACAGGTGCGGATGTGGCATTTATCAGCGGCACTGACGAACATGGCGTGCCGATTACAGTTAAGGCTCGCAAAGAAGGCAAAACACCTCAACAAGTCGTTGATTTTTACTACGAACAAATCAAAAATTCGTTTGCTGATTTTGGTATTTCCTTTGATATTTACTCTCGCACATCTAACCAAACGCACCATAAAGTTTCGCAAGAAATCTTTACCACTATGTTTGATAAAGGTTATTTCGATGAAGAAACAAGCGAACAATATTTTGATGAAGTTGCTCAACAGTTTTTGGCTGATAGATATATCGTGGGCGAATGCCCAACTTGTGCAAATCCGAATGCTTATGGCGACCAATGCGAAAAATGTGGTTCTACGCTCTCTCCAACGGAGTTAAAAAACCCTCGTTCTACGCTCTCAGGCTCAAAACCTGTCATGAAAAGTACCAAAAACTGGTATTTACCACTCGACCGTATGCAGCCCGAAATTGAGAAATATGTAAATAGCCACAAAGAATGGAAGCCAAATGTGTTTGGTCAATGCCAATCTTGGTTGAAAGATGGTTTAAGACCTCGTGCCATGACTCGTGATTTAGACTGGGGAATCAGCGTGCCTTTGCCCGACACCGACGGAAAAGTTTTATACGTTTGGTTCGATGCACCAATTGGATACATTACGTTTACGCAAGAATGGGCAGCTCAAAACGGCAAAAACTGGAAAGATTATTGGAAAAATGAAAATACTAAACTCGTACATTTCATAGGAAAAGATAATATTGTTTTCCACTGTATTATTTTCCCTGCGATGTTGATGGCGGAAGGAAGTTATATTTTGCCCGACAGCGTGCCAGCCAATGAGTTTATGAATTTGGAAGGCGATAAGATTTCGACTTCGAGAAACTGGGCGGTTTGGTTGCACGAATATTTGGAGGAATTTCCAAATAAACAAGATGTATTGCGTTATGCCCTTTCGGCAAATATGCCTGAGTCGAAAGATAATGATTTTACTTGGAAAGACTTCCAAACCAAAAACAACAGTGAGTTAGTTGCCATTTACGGGAATTTCGTTAATCGTGCTGTTGTGCTAACACATAAGTTTTACGATGGATACGTTCCAGCCCAAGGCGAGCTAAGCGATTACGATAAAGAAACGATTGCAACCTTGGCAGATTTCCCGAAGAAAATCGGTGATTCTATTGAAAATTATCGTTTCCGTGAAGGTTTGGCCAATATGATGGATTTGGCACGATTGGGAAATAAATATTTGGCCGAAACCGAGCCATGGAAAGTTATCAAAGAAAACCCTGCTCGTGTCGAAACGATAATGAATATTGCTTTGCAAATTGCCGCGAATTTGGCGATTTTATCAGAGCCATTTTTACCTTTTACGGCCGAAAAATTAAGAAATCAATTAGGCTTAAACGAAACTACTTGGGCCGAAACAGGCGGAGCAGATTTATTGCCAATTGGCACCTTAATTGGCGAATCAAGTCTTTTATTCGAGAAAATCGAAGATGATACGATTGAAAAACAAGTAAAAAAATTACAAGATTCGAAGCGAATGAATGAATTAGAAAATACCAAAGTGCCAGCTTTGAAAGAAACGATTCAGTACGATGATTTTGCCAAAATGGATATTCGTATCGGCACTATCTTGGAGGCAGAAAAATTACCAAAAAGCGATAAATTATTGAAGTTCTTGGTAGATGATGGTTTTGAAAAACGCACCATTTTAAGCGGAATTGCAAAACACTTTTCACCAGAAGAAATGATTGGGAAACAAGTAACTTTCCTGGCAAATCTTGCTCCAAGAAAAATGATGGGAATCGAATCGAACGGAATGATTTTGATGGCCGAAAACCGTGACGGCAGTTTAGCACTTCTCCAACCACATAAAGAAGTTTGGAATGGCGGACCTGTAAGTTAATTTCCAATGATAGAATGAGTAAATGGTAGAATATTCTACCATTTACTCATTCGAAAATTATTTTGAATATTATCTAATACATGTTTTTAAAGGCAAGTTATTTACCTCTCTAATTTAAAATTCTTATCAGTTGCTGGTCTTTCTTTGGTATTGGCTACCTTCCAGCCAGTTCGGTACATCCAATCGGCCATTTTCTTTAATTTAGGGAAATTAATATTTTCTACATTATCCTGCGGAGTGTGATAATCAGGGTGTAAAAGGCTTGTGTACATAAGCGAAGGAATACCTAAACGTGCGTAAGGTAAGTGGTCGCTTCTGAAATACCAACCTTCAATATGCTTTACGTCGTCCCAACTATAATCTAATTTAAAATTTGGGCCTTCTTTATTAGCCTCTAAAGTCATATTTATCAATTCTTCTGAGTTTCTATGTGGCGGAAGTGCCCCAAGAACAGTCGCACTATCGATATGGTTTCTTCCAATCATATCACCATTTAAAACAGCTACAATATTTCCAATTGGCACTGTTGGATGTGCTGTATAATACCTTGAACCAAGAAGCCCTCGCTCTTCTGCTCCGTGAATAACAAATAATACAGAACGTTTGGCTGGATTTTTTACAAATGCTCTGGCGTTACTCAGCATGGCTACATTTACGCTGCCATTGTCATCAGCACCGTAGCAGATAGAATCACCCTTGATTTCGTTACGCACTCCATGTGCATCAGTATGACCACTATAAAGCAGGTATTCAGATTTCAATTTAGCGTCTGTTCCTTCTATTTTACCAATAATATTAACCGAAGGATAAGCGTATTTCGACACCACAATATTGGCTTTCAGATTTGCCGAGTTGCCCTCCAAATCCTTCTTAGAATTTTTATGCAACCATAAAACAGGCACTGTTGTGGTTAAATTGACATTTGCCCCACCATCAATGTCATAATTGCCTCTTTTAAAGTTTTCATTGGCATCTTTCCAGGCATTTTCGGCAGTATCATCAGCAATAAAAATGATAGCAACTGCTCCTCTTCTGACTAAGGCAGCACCGTATTTTGTATAAATATACCGACTATAACGCCAAGTTGGAAGCGAAACATTGAGGTTAATACCTTTTGAATTGGCTTCGAGAGCTACAATTTTTCCTTTCACATTCAAAGAATTGGTGTCTATTTCGGCGGCATTTCCCAAATACGTAATTGTTCCGTTTAAGGCTGTATTTGCCATTTGGGCAATAGAAACATCTTGCCAAAGAGCCAATTTTTTATTGTTTAGTTCGATGCTTGTTTGTTCAGAAATTTGATTTCGCCACAGCGTAAAAAACTGAAAGTAGGTTCCATCATCACCCGCTGGTTTTAGGCCAATGGCTCTGTACTTTTCGCCTAACCACATCGCAGCTTTCAATTCATCAAGTGTTCCTGCCGAACGACCTTTAAAATTCACTCCAGCCAATGCTTCTAAATCGCTTTTTAAATCTGTTTCTTTGATTTGGTTGAGAGCAGGTGGAAGATTCTGAGCAAAAAGTTGACTGCTTAGAAGAAGAAATGCCCAAAATAAAATTTTGTTTTGCATAATAAATAGATATTGAGTTTATCGATGAAAAATGATATTTGATTGAATTTCAAACCTATAAATATACAAAACTGTTGCGGATTCGAGAATAAAAAAACAACATAAACAATTCTATATACTTTTTGTCTTTCTGTAAGAATCTGTGCTCGAAAGCAGTAGACATCGAATTTGATACTTTTAGGATTATTGAATGATGAAAAGGAAAAAATTTCGGCTTATCAATTCTTTTTCTAAATTGTGGGGTATTCAATTTAAAAAAGCCCCACCTAAAAATTAGGAAGGGCTAAAATATGAAAGTATAAATCTTTTTATCAAACTCCTCCTTTCACAAAAGGCAATTTCGTAACCACACCTTTCAGCAATTTCTCTCTTACTTTTATATAAACTTCAGTTCCTACTTTGGCAAATGCCGTTGGCACATGTCCCATCGCAATTCCTTTTTGTAGAGTTGGCGATTGTGTTCCAGAAGTAACTTCACCAAGTTTATTTCCTTCGGCATCGCAGATTTCGTAATGACTGCGAGGAATTCCACGGTCAATCATTTCGATACCTACCAATTTACGCTGTAAACCTGCTTGTTTTTGTTCTTTTAGGTCTTCAGAATTAATAAAGTTTTTCGTGAATTTTGTTACCCAACCCAAACCTGCTTCTAATGGTGAATCGGTATCGTTTAGTTCGTGACCGTAAAGGCAATACCCCATTTCCATGCGAAGTGTATCTCTCGCACCCAAGCCAATTGGCTTGATGTCGAACTCCGCTCCTGCTTCAAAAATAGCATTCCACATTTTCTCGGCATCTTTATTCCAAACATAAATTTCAAAACCACCTGCACCCGTATAGCCCGTTGCTGAGATAATTACGTCGTCAATTCCTGCTAAAGAACCAGCCTTAAAAGTATAATAATCCATTGCTGATAAATCGACCGCTGTCAATTTTTGAAGCGTTGGCAAAGCCTTCGGCCCTTGCACGGCAAACAAGCAAAGTTTATCAGAAATGTTTTCGATTTCTACGCCGAAGTTATTGTTTTGATTTACCCAATTCCAATCTTTTTCGATATTTGAGGCATTTACTACTAAATAATATTCCTTTTCGTTCCAACGATAAACCAATAAATCATCTACCACGCCGCCTTCATTATTCGGAAAATAGGCATATTGTACTTTTCCATCAAAAAGAGCCGATACATCGTTTGAAACAATATGCTGCAAAAACTCAGTTGCACGCTCTCCCTTCACCACAAACTCGCCCATGTGTGACACATCAAAAACCCCCACACCATTACGCACGCAATTGTGTTCTTCATTATCAGACGAATAACGAACAGGCATCATAAAGCCACCAAAAGGCACCATCTTACCGCCCAGCTTTTCGTGTA
Organism: Cytophagaceae bacterium; assembly: GCA_027486845.1. Lineage (GTDB taxonomy): Bacteria > Bacteroidota > Bacteroidia > Cytophagales > Spirosomataceae > Emticicia. The sequence goes on along the minus strand of JAIXOL010000051.1, from coordinate 2,865 downwards.
AATCATTGAGAGGGATTCTCTTATTCTCTGCTTCCATTAAAATTTGATATTTATTGATGAAAAATTATTGTTCAAAGGTATTGGATTGTTAAATAAATATTGAATTTGATTTGTTCTCTGTATTCCTCCAGCTAAAGCGGGAGGCTATTGAAATGAATTGGCATAAATAAAATTGAGAAAATCAATTGCCACATGGCTTTAGCCTGTGGATAACATAAATCCAATTCAAATTTAGCTTTAGCTAAAACATTATATTCTGTTATCTCTTATCTTTCATTTTCACAAATCCATGTCGAGAAATCAGTTCTTCATATTCATCATTCCAAGTCTTTTTAGTATGATGTACTTCTTGATTTTTGATATAATTTCTGACAGTTTCGATTTGTGATTCTGAAACACCAACAGCAAAATATTCATCTTGCCATTCAAAATATTGATTTGTCAGTTTATGTTTATTTATCCAAAAAGCTGACTCACCCTTTATCAACTGCATTATTTTACTGATTGTTTGGTCACTATCAAGAGATACCAAACAATGGCAATGGTCGTTGAAACCATTCACAAAGTCAATAAATATATCCTTTTTCTCACTATTTTCCTTAATATGATTCCAAACTTGTTGCCTGATTTCTGGACTATGCAAATATGGAAATCTATTTTTTGTACTCCAGACAAAATGAATATAGACTTTGATAAAAGGCATTTTTAAATATGGATTATCATTACAGGATTCCTCCCGCTAAAGCGGGAGGCTATTGAAAATAGTTTTATTTGAAATTCATTCTGGTTATCCACAAGCTCAATCAGACTATAAGTGTATCCATGTGACAATTGATTTTCTCTCTTTCATCAGAACCAACACTTTTCAATTACCTCCAGCTTTAGCTGGAGGATAAAAGGAATATCAATCCAAACTCGGCTTTAGCCAAAATTATTAGCTCTTATCTTTCATTTTCAAAATCAAGTGTCCTAAATTTTTTTAATAATTTTCTCTAAAATGACAGATTACAAATCTTTCCTACATTATTATTCCCCAAAAGCCTCTCGCAAAACCTCCTTATCATCGAAATGATGTTTGACACCCTTGATTTCTTGGTAGGTTTCGTGACCTTTTCCTGCTACCAAAATAATATCTTCTGGTTTTGCCATTTTTACGGCTGCTAAAATTGCTTCGTGGCGGTCTTCGATGGTTTGTGTTTTCTTGAAATGAATCGCAGGAATGCCCTTTTGCATTTCAGCTAAAATATCCATTGGGTTTTCATTTCTTGGATTATCTGATGTCAGAATGACTTTATCGCTCATTTTACAAGCGATTTCGGCCATAACTGGACGTTTAGTTGTATCACGGTTTCCGCCACAGCCCACAACCGTAATAATTTGTTGATTGCCTTCTCGCAAATCTACAATTGTTTCTAAAACATTTTTTAGAGCATCGGGTGTGTGAGCATAGTCAACGATTCCGACAATGTTCTTTTTTGAAACTACTTGCTCGAAACGACCCGCAGGTGGTTGAATATCAGACAGTTGCATTAAAACTTCGTCCGAATCTTCACCTAAAAGAATGGCTGCACCATAAACACCCAACAAATTGTAAGCATTGAATGAGCCGATGAGTTTGAACCAAACTTCTTTATTATCAATCTCCATTTGCAGGCCCAAAAGTCCACAAGCCAATACTTTTCCTTTAAATGTACCAATGTTTTTGAGCGAATAAGTTTCTTTTCTTGCGGCAGTATTTTGCAACATTACTTTACCTACTTTATCATCGGTATTGACCAAAGCAAACGCCGAAGCTGGCAATTGATCGAAAAAGCCTTTTTTAGCCTTTATGTAATTATCAACTGTTCCGTGAAAATCGAGGTGGTCATGGGTTAGATTCGTAAAAATTCCACCCACAAATTCTAATCCTGTGATGCGTTCTTGCACAACTGCGTGCGAACTTACTTCCATAAAGCAATAACTTACGCCTTTTTGCACCATATCGGCCAAAAGTTCATTGACTTTTACAGAATCGGGTGTTGTGTGCGTTGAAGGAATTACATCATCATCAATCTGATTTTGTACCGTTGAAAGCAGACCACAACGATAGCCTAATCTACGGAAAAGTCTGAAAAGTAGCGTAGCTATCGAAGTTTTGCCATTTGTGCCTGTTACACCTACCAATTTGAGTTTTTTAGAAGGATGTTGATAAAAATTTGCCGCCGCAAAACCCATTGCACAAGCAGAATTTTCGACTTGAATGTAAGTAATTTCCTCGTTCAGAGATTCGGGTAAATGTTCGCACAAAATCGCCGAAGCTCCCATTTCAATGGCTTTCATGATAAATTGATGCCCATCGACTTGCGTGCCACCAATAGCCACAAAAAGGCTACCTTTTTCTATTTGACGAGAGTCAAAGACTATTTTATTTATTTCAATATCCGTCTTTCCAGAAACTGCTTGGAGAGAAACTTTATAAAGAATTTCGCTTAATATCATGGTTAATTGTTGTTTATATCAAGTAGCTTTTTGTTGATGTTGAATGTTTTTACCGATAAAATGTCCTGTAAACGAACAATTTGGTGCTTGGCTTTTTAATTGTCGGCAAGTTATTCAAAAAAATGTTTATCATCAAACGAACTATTCAAGCATACTTGTGCAAGCGATTGAAGAATATGACGTTTGGATTGCCAACGAAGCCCAAAGCATGACGCTTTATTTGTTGGCAGTGGAGGGGCAAATTTAATTGAGAATTAAAATGAAAAATGAGGCTGTCTCAAAAGTAATTTTGGGGCAGCTTTTATTTTATGCTACTTTTTGAAAAAATTCAAGGTAATTTTTCGAGATTTTAAGAATTGTTGAATTATTTGAGGATTTAGTGGGTTT
>JAIXOL010000022.1 GCA_027486845.1 Cytophagaceae bacterium | reverse complement strand
TTCAGAATAGTAGTTTGTAAGTTTGTTTTTGGGGGATTCATAAATTGATCTTTGATTCGTAAAACAAATATATCAGTTTTTTGAATCCCCATCTTTTTTTATGAACAAACCCTGATTTTCAGATTTTAGATGAATAATTTACAAAAGATTCTAAATAATAGCTTTTTATATAATCCAGTTGAAAATTGGTTTTGGTTTATTGGTATTTTACTAGTTGGTTTTTTATTTAAAAAGATTTTTTCAGTTTTGGTAAGTAAAATAGCTTACCGTCTCATCAAGCAAGAAACCCAAAATGTGCCCGTTTCCAACTTTGTCGAATTACTGAAACGTCCAGTTGAGTTTGTCATTAGCTTACTTATCGTTTACTCAGCCGTTGATGAAATTTCATTTCCAAGAAAATGGCGAATCATTCCATTTGGAAAAATTCGAGTAAGCGAATTTGCTGATAAATTACTTGACACGCTTTTTGTAATTGCAATTACATGGGTAATCATTCGTATGGTAAAATTCTTTGCCTTGGTTTTTCTTAAAAAAGCTGAAGAAAATGAAACCAAAAACGACGAACATCTCGTGCCTTTTTTTCGAGATATTATTATCGCTATAATAGTTTTTTGTTCGTTTTTCTTGATTTTAGGCTTTGTATTTCGCCAAGATGTTCTTAGTCTAATCACAGGTTTGGGTATTGGTGGTGTAGCTTTGGCTTTGGCTGCACGTGCCACATTAGAAAACCTTTTTGCTTCATTTACTTTATTTACAGAGCAGCCTTTTATTGTTGGTGATGATATTGAGTTGGCAAGTATGATTGGTACGGTCGAAAAAGTAGGTTTTCGTAGTACTCGCATCCGTCATGTTGATGGTAGTTTGATAGTCGTTCCGAATCAAATGTTGGTTTCACAAACACTCAATAATTTGACACAACGTAAAGAGCGAAGGCATAAGTTTTTTCTAAGATTAAAGCTAGACACTCCGATTACTAAAATCAAAACAGTGGTTGACGAAATACAACTGCTGCTTGATAACCATGAACTTACCAGCAAGCACGAAGGTCATGTAAAGTTTGATACCATCGGTGAATATTCTATTAATTTATTGGTGGTGTTTTTTACCGCTACACCTGATTACTGGGAAAGCAAAGATATTCGTCAAGAAATCAATTATTCAATCAATATGATTTTGGAAAAAAATGATATAGAATTAGCCACCCCAACCACCACACTTTTTGGTATTTCGGATGATAAAAAAATTGATGATGATTATTGAAATATATTTTTGAAGACCTCGATATCAAAAAAGTTAATTTTGACCTAATATTTTAACAAAACACTTGTATATTAAAAAAAAAGGTTTTACTATTGCACTCAAATCCAGCAAAACACTTCAATCGGCTCATCTATTCTCAACAGAAATTTCTTGATTCAGCCAATTGTATCCGAGCAAAGTTTTCGTTTTTTTTTCGAGTAATCTCCTTGAGTGACTTCTTTGAGTAATCTCCGAATGTTTGATTAAATGCTAAAATTCTTGGAAGTGTCTTTTCCGAAATACATCTTAATAAAAAAATCTAACCGCTAATCTTTAGCAATTGTAACGTCTTGTTAATTCTCTCGTATGTACACATCAGAAGAACTGAATCTTAAACTTCTATCAGAGTTAAGGAAAATTTGCATAGAAATTGGCATTAAAGATGTCCGAACTGCCTCTAAAATCGAATTAATCGAAAAAATTTTAGAGAATCAAAGTTCAGCGTCTCTCTTTAATACTTCAAAAAGTATAGCCACAGATTCTATAGAAAATCCTACTATGGAGCAACCTCTATTTAAAGAAGACAAAGGATTAAAAAATAGAAAACGATTACCTAAAACTGACGAAAAACCAGCTGAACAGCCTGTTATTGAGGTAATACCTCCAGTGATAGAAATTTTGCCTATTGAAGAAAAAAATCAGTCTAAACTTGATAGTTTCAGAAAAACTGACATTAAAAAGTCCTTAGAAAAACAAAAACCAGTGCCTGCCCAACCAGAAACTTTTTCTGATATGCAAGCAACTGACGAAGAGCCAATTTTAAATTTGGAAGAACCAGTTGATTTCGATTTAGCAGCAATTGATGCTGAAATGAGCGAATTTGCAAGACTGACTGAGGATATTATTCCAGAAATCCCTGAGCCAAAAGAAGATAAACGCTACGTCGATACTTATACCAAAGATATCAAAAAACAATTCAATAACCTCATCAAAGAATTTGATGGAATTATTGAAAATGAAGGTGTTTTGGAAATCATGCAGGAAGGAGGATACGGTTTCTTGCGTTCGGCTGATTATAATTATTTGGCCAGTCCCGATGATATTTATGTCTCGCCTTCACAAATCAAATTATTTGGTTTGAAAACAGGCGATACGGTAAAAGGAGCGATTCGCCCACCAAAAGAAGGGGAAAAGTATTTTGCCTTACTTCGTGTACTTTCAGTCAATGGAAAAACTACTGAAGAAATCCGTGATCGTATACCGTTTGAATACCTTACGCCACTTTTTCCAGAAGAACAAATCAAATTAAGCAGTCGCCCAGATATTTATGCTACCCGTGTGCTTGATTTATTTGCCCCAATCGGGAAAGGCCAGCGTGGAATGATTGTAGCACAACCTAAAACTGGAAAAACGGTATTGTTGAAAGAAATTGCTAATGCAATCACTCGCAACCATCCAGAAATTTATTTGATTATTTTATTGATTGATGAACGCCCAGAGGAGGTAACTGACATGCAACGAAGTGTGCGTGCCGAAGTAATTGCCTCAACTTTTGATGAGACCGCAGACCGACATGTAAAAGTTTCGGGTGTTGTTTTGGAAAAAGCAAAACGCTTGGTAGAGTGCGGACACGATGTAGTTATTTTGCTCGATTCAATCACTCGTTTGGCTCGTGCTTATAATACGGTTATTCCTTCATCGGGTAAAATTCTTTCGGGGGGGGTTGATGCCAATGCACTTCACAAACCAAAACGTTTCTTTGGTGCGGCTCGCAATGTAGAAAATGGTGGTTCTTTGACTATTATTGCAACTGCATTGATTGATACAGGCTCTAAAATGGACGAGGTTATCTTTGAAGAATTCAAGGGAACTGGTAATATGGAACTCCAACTCGACCGTAAACTATCAAACAAACGTGTGTATCCTGCGATTGATATTTTGGCATCGGGTACACGCCGTGAAGATTTATTGATGGATAAAGATTCACTACAAAAAGTTTGGTTATTACGTAAATTTATGGCCGATATGAACCCAATGGAAACAATGGAGTTTTTGCTCGATAAAATGAAAGGTACTCGTAATAACGAAGAATTTTTACTGACAATGAATCGATAAGGATTTAAGGTTAACAGCCTGCAATTGGCTGTAAAGACTATTATAAATACCATATAATATAAGAGGTTTGCAATTTTGGTTGCAAACCTTTTCCTTTGCAAGAAAAATCCTATCAAAATTTTAAATGAATATTGAAAATCCAGCTTATTTAGTTCTTTTGGCGTTTTTCCTGCCACTGAAATTGAACAAATTATCTCACAATTTGAGCCCAATATCTACCAAAAAAGTGCTGTAGTTTTAGATTTTGGAGAAACGAATGATAAACTCTATTTTATCGAATCGGGGATTCTTAGAGAGTTCTCAATGCAAGAAAACCAAGACTAAACAATTACTCACTGGCTGATGGCAGAAAATGATTTTTAATACGTAGCGGATAGTTTTTTAGAAGAAAAACCATTTACGGTTGCCATTGATGTGCTTGAAAAAGCTAAACTGTGGGTGATTTCTAAAGAAAAACTCGATAAACTTTATTTAGAATTTCCTCAACTAAATTTTTTTGGTAGAGTTTTATTAGAGCAAAATACTATCAAATACGAAGCGTTCATTACTGCTTTAAGTCAAAAAAAGGAAGCACGTTTGGAGTGGTTTTATAAATACCACAGCGGTTTGATAAACCGTGTATCACTAAAGTATATTGCCACATACTTAAATATGACTCCGCAAGCATTGGGCCGTGTCAGAACAAAAATGGCAAAGGCTGAGCGAAAGAAATAATTATATGTTGTTACATGAATTGCGTTTTTGCAAGTTTTTTCTTGCGAAAAGGCAATTTTTTTTGTTGGAAACTTTGCAGTACTTTGACATAAATAAGCCCACCAGAAATCTTGGCGGACGACGGGAGGCCTATGATTCTAACTTTTAACAATTAAACAGTCAAATTTATGAAATTCAAATCATTACCCAAAGTTTTGGTGGTATTATTTGCCGCTTGTTTGATGAGTTGCGTCTTTATTGCTTGCAAAGATGTAGAAACGTCATCACCACAAGTACCACAGAAACAATAAACAATGGAAATTTCTGTTGAGAATGGTAGATTAAAGTTTGTAGATGTAGAGCATTTTAAAGAAGTTTTGCGATTACTTAGTACAAAAAAATTAAGTAAAGAATTAGATGCTTGGGAACAACGAACTATATAAATGTACCTATTCGTTATAATTAAACGAGTAGGTAATTTTTTCTTATGATAAAAAAGGTATTTTTATTACTAATCCTAATCTCAAATAGTTCTTTTTCTCAAAAGCATAATTTGAATGGGTCGATTATAGAGGCAACAACTGGCGAGGCTTTGATAGGAGCTTCGGTGGTTGAGAATACTTATAATGCTGGGGTGTTTTCTAATAAATATGGTTAATTCACGCTTTCATTGCCTTCAAAACCAATACAAATAAAAATATCGTATATTGGATATGAATCTAAATTAATTGATATTTTCTTGAAAAAAGATAGTTTAATTGATGCTAAGTTAGAGGTAAATGAGCAATTATTAGACGAAGTTATAATTAAGGAAAGTAATGAACAAATTTTACAACGTGTTCAAATTGGTGTAACAAGTATTCCTGTTTCAAGGTTAAAAACAATCCCTATTTTATTTGGAGAGTCAGATATAATTAAGGCACTTTCAACAACTCCTGGTGTGAGCACAGGTAATGAAGGAACTTCTGGATTATTAGTAAGAGGAGGGACTCCAGACCAAAATCTTATTTTATTGGATGATGCAATCGTCTATAATACTGCTCACTTGTTTGGTTTAGTTTCCATTTTTAATACGGATGCCATCAAAAATGTTGATTTATACAAAAGTGTTTTTCCTGCCAGATTTGGGGGTAGATTGTCGTCTGTTCTTGATATTTCGATGAAAGAGGGAAATAATCAAAGAAAACGGAAAGAATTAACTATTGGCTTGATTAGCTCCAAATTACTCCTTGAAGGTCCTTTATCTGATAAACTATGGAATAAAGCATCTTACATGATTTCTGCTCGGACTTCCTACCTTACTCCTTTTTTATTACCTCAAATTATTTCATTTAAAAATGGGAATGGCGACCAAATGTTTAATTATTGTCTGTATGATATAAATGCTAAAGTAAATTATAAAATCAATGCAAAGACTCAAATTTTCGCAAGTTTTTATCATGGAAACGATTTTTGGGTTGCTCAAGATGGCTTGGTTAATGACCGAGAAAAGTTTAGTTTAAACTGGGGGAGTTTGATGGGTTCGTTGCGTCTGAATTATATTATTCATTCAAAACTTTTTTTAAAACTATTTCAAGTCTTTCCAAATATAAATATCAAGTTGGTAATATAAGCTATGAGTTGATAAATAAAGATTGGCGTAAAGCTAATTATTTTTTAACACATTAAGTTTAAGAGACTTCAACGCTAAATCATCTTTTGAGTGGTTTCCTTTTAGTTTTCAGCAAGTCAGATTTGGGTTTGATGCTACAAATCATCAATATACCCCAACCCAAATAAAAACTAATTATTCGATTGCACAAAATTCATTAGTGTTTATAAACAATGCAATATCTGCCAATTAATACAGTGTATTTATAGAAAATGAAATGGACATAAAACTATAATGTACCCCAAAATTTAGACAGGCAAGATAATTGAATAATCACTCTGTCTAAACAAACAAAACAATGGGTAAAAACAAACGCAGGAATTTTAGTTCGGAGTTCAAAGCAAAGGTA
>JAIXOL010000054.1 GCA_027486845.1 Cytophagaceae bacterium | reverse complement strand
CTTTTTATAATCGAGAGCGTTTTCACCACAGTTTAAGCTATCAAACACATGATAAGGTTTATTCGCAAGAAGCATAACTTATCCACTTTTCCACACTTATTAACAAAAGAAAAAAAGAAGCAAAAAAAGAAAATTTTACAACAACAATAGTAAAAAGACTGTCCAAATATTGGGGTACACCATAAACGTAGGCCTAAAGTGAATTTGGGACTTCGAAAAGTGTTTTTTTATACCGATTCCAAAGCATTTGAGGCTATTGAATCAAGAGTAACGGCTAATTTTATGTTACCCCTAAATTTTACTATTAAAGCTGGTTATAATCAAATGAATCAATTTATACATTTATTGAGTAGCAATAATGTTGGCTTACCAAATGATATTTGGGTGCCAGCTACTCGAAATGTAAATCCTTCATTTTCAGAACAAGTATCTTTCGGAATTACAAAATCTTTTTTGAAAAAACACTTAGAATTGACGCTTAAAGTTTATCAGAAAAGTTTTAAAGATTTGATTGATTACTCAGATGGTAAAAATTTCTTTTCAAGTTTTAATACTTCTTGGGAGAATCTCGTTGAGAAAAAAGGAATTGGTAGAATCAGAGGTTTAGAGGTGTTTTGAAATAAACCCGAAGGTGTTTTTACTGGTTGTATTTCCTATACATTATCAAAAAATGAGCGGAGATTTGAGAATATAAATAAGGGAAATTGGTTTCCTGCAAATTTTGATAGGCGACATTCTGTATCAATCACTACAAGTTATAGTCCAAAAAACTCAAAAAGTTCGTTTGCTGCTACTTGGGTTTTTCAAAGTGGACAGCCTATTACAGTACCAACTGCCGTTTATGAACAATTTGATGAAGGACAAACTAACATTACAGGTCACACTATTCCAATTTATGAATCTCGTAATAATAGTCGGATGCCTTCCTACCGTCGTTTAGATTTCAGCTATAACATAAAAAGAACCACGAAAAAACATCGTGATGCGATGCTATTATTGGGTATATACAATGTTTATAATAGGGAAAATCCCATATTATTTGGATTTAAGATGGCAGCCTAATCCAAGACCTATGAATGGAGAAAAATTTAAGGGTGTTGAGAACAAACTTTTTAAAGTTGGAATAATACCATTCTTGCCATTTTTTAGTTATTCAATGAAAATTATTTACCTTTTACTTTTAGTTATTTGTTTTAATAACTGCCGAAAAGTCGAACTTTCGGTAGATTTACCCTATAAAGGAGATAGATTAGTGGTTTATAGTTTATTAGATCCTACTGAAATTATTACAGTGAAAGTAACAAAAACGTATCCGCCTACTGGAAAAACAACCTACATTGATGGCATTGCTGATGCCGATATTCTACTTTTTGAAAACGATAAACTCGTAGAAAGACTTAAATCTACAAAGAATGGTATTTATAAATCTGAAACTAATTTTAAGCCTAAAGAAAAATTAGCGTATTCGTTGAAAATCAGTGCAAAAGGTTTTCCATCTGTATACTTCAATCGAGATTGTACCCTCATTACCTAAAATAGTTTCATATAAATTTGAAGAAAAAATTGAGTCAAGTCTCAACAAAGGCAAATCTGCTAAAAAATTGATATTGAGAGTAGCTGATGGTAGCAATGAGTCCAACTTTTATAATATTAAACTTGAAGCATTTTGGCAAAATAATAAGGCAAATTTAGTTGATTTTTCAATCGACCAAGCCAGTGGTACTGATTCTACTTACTTTTTTGAGTATTTGAAGAGCTTTGTTTTCAATGATGTATGTTTCACTAATAAAGTTTATGAGTTTAAACGAGGGTTTGAACTGAATCCTATCTTTGTGATTAATAATGATTTTCTGAGAAAAGACCCCGAACGGATAGTTGCAAAAATTAGTCAAATAAATAAAAGCTATTTTGAGTTTTGTAAGACCTATTATGACGAAGAGGGTCTTTTACAAGCATTTAATACTCCTATTTCCAGATACAGCAATATTAATGGTGGTTACGGAGTTTTCGCTGCATATAATGAAGTGTTAATCGAATTGCCAGTAAAATGAAAGCGAATGTTTGACGCAATCACCCAAAAATTTCACTAACTTTCACCTCAAACACAGGCAAAACTGGTGCAGCCGAGCAAATATCGTCTTCCATGCAAATCTGCACTTGCTTGCGAGAAGTATAGACATAGACCAATTGAGGTTCGGGATAAATATTCCAAACTACTTTTACTCCTGCTTTAAAATATTCTGTTATTTTTTTCTCAATCTGGTAGGGTTTATAATTGATTGAAATTACTTCAATTACAAATTCTGGAATTATATCTTCACCATTATTTGCTTTTTTTCCTTGTTCATCTGTTATATAGGCAATATCTAGCCTTCTCATCTGAATAGCACTAAGTTGTGTATCATATTCTGTTACTAAAACTCCATTTTCCCATAATCCTTTTTTATTGAAAATTTTATTAAGGAGTATATAAATAATGTAAGTTGCGTAAAGCCTAAAATTGTTTATCAAGGCAATACATGATAATAAAAATCAATATTTTGAGTAAAAAACCTTTTGCGGTTACGGCATGGATTTTTTTAGGAAATT
>JAIXOL010000061.1 GCA_027486845.1 Cytophagaceae bacterium | reverse complement strand
TTTTAGAGTGCACTAAGCCATTCGGAAAGCCTTGAAAACCTTTGGTATTATTGATTAGTTCTGGTTCTCGTTTTTCAAAAACACCATTCATATAAGATTTGATGTCTTTCCCATCATAAGTAAATGCTACACAAACCCATTGATTAGAAGGTACTTCTTGTTTACTTGCAGAATAATCGCATGAATACGGAAAAGGCGGCGTTGGTTTGCCTGTTTGTGAAATATGCCCGCACACTTGATTTTTACCATTATAATGGGGTAACGAAACGAAAAGGCCATATTGTCTTTTGCCGCCGTCTTGGTATTCATTCCACATCCCACCTACAAAACCAGTTTGTTCGCCTGTCCATTTTACCCAAGCTACCACTGTTACGCCTTGATTTTTACCAAAAATATTGAGTTTCCCAACTTCCGAATGGGGCAATGATAAAAAGGCTTTATTCCCAAATTGGGTAGAATAACCCGAAAGTGGTCCTTCTGAAATGCGGGGTAAAGTTCCATTATGTTCCTTTAAGGCAAATTCGCCTTGTCCGATTGCTCTTCGAGCCTGTCCTTCGGGTTCTTTAAAATCCCAAAGAGCTACTAAGTTCTTGGTGGCTCTGACTAGGTCAATTTTATCATTTTTAGCTCTAATCAAAGGCGAAATATCTTTGGTTATATCCGTTTTAATATTTGTAACGAGGTATTGAGATTGGTCTTGGTGGGGAATTGAATTAAAATAACTCATCAGTGTGAAGTTGAATAATGCGAATATTTTGAAATATTGATTAAGGTTCATTTTGGTGTTTATTTTGTTATTTGTCTAACCTGAATGATTCCAAATTAATAGGTGCATCCCCCATTGTTTTGTAAACAAAGTAAAAATCATTGTTCTAAACCTATTTCCTTATATTGATAATACTATTTATCTTTACTAATTCCGTTTTAAGCATTTCATAATCTACATTTTGAAGGGGTAAATTTTGATTTATCGCCAAAACTGATGCGATACCACAAGCCTGCCCTAAAGTCATAAATGTAAACTCAATCCGAATAGCTCCGTAAGCAATATGCGTTGATGAAAGACAAGTAGGTGTTAATAAATTGGTACATTCGCTTTTTCGGGGGGTTAATGCTCTATATGAAATAGGTAATGGTTGCCAATAGTCACTCCCAAATACAAAACCTTCGTTGTGGACGTAGCCATCTTTTACAATACGTCTAACACTGTGAACATCGGTAGGCCAATATGCAACTGCTATGGGGTCTTCAACGGGAATAGGATTGTGTTTTTTAACATGGTTCTCTGTAATAACATAATCAGACACCATACGCCTTGCATCACGGACGTAAAACATTCTTGGAAATCCATTATTATCAGTAAATTCATCTTTGGCATATCCCCATTTCTGCCATTCCGTTTGCAATTGAGGAGCCAATTGAGCTACTTCTTTATCGTTTGCCAGAAAATAAAACAAGCCTTGAGTGAAGGTTCTATGCTCATCTAAAATCTTTTGACGGTTCGTATAATTACCCTCGGGGTAGTTTTTGTTCATACCATAAAGATTATGCGAAAGGTCGTGCCAAGCTCCTAAATCCGTTTTTTCGTTGGGGATAGACGCTATAGGCATGTACAGTTTTCCGCCTGCACGGAGATAACGGAGGTATATTTCGTATTGCGTGCGGTCATAGTTTTCGGGCTTATAAAATGGTATTTGGTTGTCTATACGTTTAGTCATACATACCCGAAAACAGTAGGCTTGTAAGTTTTTATCTGATGTACCTACCAAACCCAAAAGTTCATTTTGAATGGTAGGAATTAACCCACTTTGAGGGTCATCGGGATTTCTATAGGGATTAACTTTTACAGAAAATTGGGCATGGGTTGTTTCACCTCTTATACCGTTGAGTGTTTCATTGTATTGATGATTGGCTTCTCTTCCTACAGTCGTACTTACACCAGCCGCAGCCAATAAATCTCCCTCAATAGTCGCATCAATGAATATTTTTGCTTTGAAAACATTATCATTTTCGGTTTTAATTTGCGTGATTTCAGTACCTCTTTTTACAATAGCTCCTTTGGTTTCGCTCAAACGAGTTTGATAAAAAAGTGTTATTGGATACTCCGCCAACCATTCATTGATTACTTTTTCAGCAACGCTCGATTCCATTCGCCAAAGACTTGAGTTTTTCTCTTTGTTTTTAAGCATTTTTTCAAATGCTTCTTCTCTACCGTAGGCTTTGGCAACTCTTTGGTAAAACTCTAACGCAATGCCTCCCACGGCGGGGCTGTTCTGAAATTCTTTGTGGTTGTCGATGTCTGTGCCGCCCAAGCCTTCTACTACGTTGCCGCCAATATGGTTGGTAGGTTCGAGGAGTGCGACGGTCTTGCCCATGCGAGCTACCTGAATAGCAGCAGCATATCCGCCTGCTGTGCCACCATAAACAACAACATCGTACACCTTTTGGCAAAAGCTATGACAGGGTATTAGTAAAAGAAGAAAAAGTAGTTTCATTGTTATTTTATCAGTTTTCCAACCTAAATGATTCTAATTGAATAGGCGACTCTCCTTTCGTTTTATAGATAAAATATAAATCATGTGTACCCGTTATACTTCTCCCATCAATTGGAATAATATTTTCCTTTATCGAACCGCTTGTGTTTACAGGAAACATGAGCCCCAATAGTTCGCCAGTAGGGCTATCTAAGCGGATTTCAAGAACCGATTCGTTTGTGGAGAGGCTTATTGCTTCTTGATATTTTTCAAAAAATATAGAATGGAATTGACCAATCTCATTAGCTTCCCCTCCTTTAAAAAGAAAAAACACATCGTGTACACCATTTAACTCTTTTGGTAGGGCATTTTTTACTTCTATAAAAGGATAAAGACCATCGTGTGTCTGGACTGAACCCGCATAGGTCAGAGGAATGGTATGAACAGTTTTGCTGTTAATACTATCCAACTTTATCTCAATCCATTTATTTTTAGTATTATTACTCGCAAATAGAAACCGCAACTGTCGATAGCTAGCCCCAAAATCTAATTTTTTAAACTTGATAAAATGACCGTCAATAACGCCTTTTATTCTGCTGTGTTTGTCTGTAATTTTATTAGAAGACCGCTCTATATCCTCTTTGTTATTTCCTACATTGTAGTAGGTGTAGCCTTTGGTTGGATTTATAACCTTGTTACCCAAAGCCTTAGTTACCCATTTGTTAATTTTGGCATCATCCAACGAAAACCGCAAGACCAGTGCTTTGACGGAACTATCAAATGGGACTTTTTCCATTTTTCCCGTCGCACTTTCTGTCAGAGTTTTGTTCATTTCTTTTTTGTAAGCAACTTTATTTTCCCACGTTGGAGCTGCAGGTATGCCGGTGGCATTATGGCCAAATTCAAAAGGTTTATCCTCAGGGAAATCGGTGTTTTTTAATGTTTGAGCCGAGCCTTCGTAGTTTTTTAGGTAGCGGTTATTGGTTTCCCACGTTACATTCACTACGGGGGCGTTGAACAAGTAAGGAATATCAACCGTTCCAGGTTTTGACCAGACTAAGTTGTGATGATTCACTAAATTTTGAGTATTATTATCCCAATACACTAAGCCAAGTTTCCATTTGTATTTGATTACCATGATGTCATAGCAGTCATGCACCACGTTATACGAGAATTCCGTTGGCTTACCATAAGCTCCTACATTTACCGAAAATGAACTTAATAACCCGCCGTCTCTGGCTTGAATCATTCCATTATAAATATGATTATGGGTAATTAATGACCCCGCTAAAGCAATAGGGTTACCTGTTTTTGATTCTTTATCTCCCGCAAACCATAAACAAAATCGCCCTGTATTGCTTATCGTATTATAGGAAATAATGTGATTGCCCGAATACAATTCGTTTGTTCCTCTGATAAAAATACCCGATGAATAGGAACCTGCATAACCTGTTTCGTTGATGTTATTATTGTGAATTGTGTGCGAATGTCCATAGAGATAAATCCCTGCACCAGCACTGAAACTAATTTCTGAATTCATAATATTATTATGTTCACCGCTGATGTATAAGCCTTTTTCGGACCTTTCGGAAGCACCTAAACCACCGCCACCGTCAGTGACGATTGTATAATGGCTGATATAGCTCATTTTTGACGCATCAATGGTACAGTAAGAAGAATTGTGCATCAGCACGGATGCTGCTTTGATATCAATGCCCTTGACTGTAATGTGACTTTGATTAGAAAAATCAAAGCCAATTTGCCTTCTTTTAAACTCTATTACCTTTTCAAGGTTTGTATCTGATGGAGGTATAAATATTAGTTTTGTACCATCAAGTACCCATTCGTTGGGTATATCTAATGCAGCTTTGACTCCTACCAACATTCCTCTTCCATCCTCATTTTTAACAATTTGCCTTGGGTAAAACCACCACGTCTTTGTTTTTTCTGCTAATGCTAATGTTGAAGTGTCGGATTGGGTAACTACTGCGGTTTGTGCGGACCAACCAGAATTATGAAAGCCATAATAAATTGCTCCTTTCCAAGCATCTTTTGGAAACGTTTTTATGGATTCGCTCACTAAATGGTCTGCATCCAGTAAATTAAAGTGGTTGAAAGTTGGCTGTAACTTATTTAGTCCACTAACTGGAAGTTCGAGGGATTTGGCAGCTACATTGGGGAAGCGTGCTTCAATCATTACCTCATCGTTGCAGAACAATTGGTTTTTACCCAAGCCCAAATTCCAATCTACTTTTGTTTGCCATGCACCGTCTTCATTCTTTTTCCAACCTGTAACCAAGTCTAAACCAGACACAACTACTTTTTGACCTTGATAGTTGGTTATCAATAAGGGTTGCTCGGATTTGCCAGATTGATGAAAAGTAACAGCTTCTCGATATACGCCCTCCATTACATAACACACATCGCCTGCCTGCATTTTGTCCACGGCGTGTTGCAGGCTACGAAAAGGTTTATTGGGTTTTGTACCTGAATTCCTGTCTGAACCCGATACAGAGACATAATAGTCAGTGGCAAATGTTTTTAATGAGTAGAAAAGAAGAACTGTAAGGAAATATTTGTTCATTGTTTTTCTATTTAATTTTTGAAACTGTCTTTGTTGATGAAATGGAACCGCTTTATAATTTAGACATTTCACTACCAGCCAATAAGAAAGCACCTATACCATATACCTCTGTATCGTCAAACGACACTTTTGTAGGGTCGGCTCCTATCTCTTGCACCCAGCCCAATTTGCCATCAGGGTGAATAGCAGTTGTCAGTGCTAACCAGCCCTTTCTTGCGATAGGTTCAAACCTTTTGCGGTCTAAGTAACCTCTGTTAATTCCCCAAGCCAAACCAAAGGTAAAAAAACTTGATGAACTGGATTCTGGCATTGGGTACGTTTTATAATCCAGTAAACTTGGGTGCCAAAAGCCTTTTTCATCTTGTAAATGGGCTATTCGATGCATCATTTGTTTGAAAAGTGATATATACTTTTGTTTGTGAGGATGGCTTACAGGTAAATTATCAATGATTGTTGTTAGCCCACCAATGACCCAGCCATTACCTCTTGCCCAATATACATTTTGTCCGTTAACTTCTTTTTTCGATTTGAAGCGGGTATCTCTGAAAAACAAACTGTCCTTTTTATTGTAAAGAGTGTCGTGCGTAGTCCAAAATTCTTTATCCATAAAATCGAAGTAATTTTTATCGCCCGTAATCTTTCCAATTTTTGCGAAAGTTGGTGGAGCCATAAATAAAGCATCACTCCAACTCCAACGCTCTTGATTATTGGGTACAGAAAAATCCAATGCTGTATTTTTAGGGTTTTCAATGATGAATTGTAAGGATTTTTCAGTTGGCTCAATCATAGATTTTTCTTTGAATTTTTCATACAAGCCTGCATACATTTGCCCCACACAAATATCATCGGCATGATAGGGCTTTGGACCTAACTTCCAACCTTCTTTTTGACCAATATTTTTTAGAAAATTCCAGTAGGTAGTGTCGCCTGTCATTTTGGCCATTTCAAGGATTCCTGTATAAAGCGTACCATTAGTCCAAGCCCATAGTTTGTGGTCGTTAGGCCATTTATAGACTTTATTTACAGACTCTTCAAAGTGTTTTAATTGCCATTTAGCAACCATTTCCATCATCGATTTGATACTAAGGGGTATATTTTTGTAATAAATCTTTTTCGCTCTGTTGTCGATTAGTTTATTGTTTTCCACTATAATCGTCTGATTAGTTCTGGGGCTACCACTTCCCCCAATCAGTGCAACTTCGGATAGGTAATCCTTAGAAGCAATACAGGTATTGCCTCTTACAATAAATTTATCAATAATTGCATCCGCTTGATTTTGCCCATAGGCAATGAGAATCATAGGCTGTTGGCTACTATCAGGATTCTTACTTAAATTGGAAATATGTCTCTGTCTGAAATCAATCGCATAATCCTGACGACATTGATTATTTTCTATAATAACTGTTTTGGAACTTTCTAAAGTGCTAGTCTGAGCCCAATAGGCAATACAAAGCCCTCCATAACAGTTCCACACTTTATTATTACGAATAATGCCTGCATTACGAAGTGAAATCCCTTGTCCATAAAAACAATTATAAATGGTGTTGCCCTCAACCAGAATGTCACGAGCTTTTAAATACATACCATGCCGTGCAAATGGTAATTGGGTTGTACCTAAACCGATGTCATGAATAAGATTATTGCGTACAATTCCGCCTTTAAAAGGCAAACTCTTTTTGCCGCCATTATCGTCTTGGTCTCCTTTTATTTCAAATTTAATCGCATCATCATAGGTATATGCGATTCGATTTTTATCTAAAATTATATCACCTGTTTTTGTATAATCATCGCCATAAACCTTAATTCCTTGTCCAAAAATATCGGTGACATCGCAATTGAAAACAGTTACATTGATGGAGTTCTCAAGATATATTCCTTTGGTATCAAAATGACCTTTTTTTTGAGGATAGTCGTTCTCATCATTAGGCAATAGTGAAGCTGATACATAATCAGAAAATGACTCATTACCTATATTTCTGACAGTACAATGCTCTATACGCACATTATTACAATTCGATAATTTGATGCCAAATTTTCCATCTTTGTTTGTGATGGTGCAATTCCGGATTAGGATATCATTTTTATTTTCCAGTAGTAAGCCCGAAGTAAAAAACTTGTTTTCAATAATAGTTTCTTTATTTTTTGCAGTGGCTATTTTGGGGATAGAAGTTGTAATAATACATATAAGGAAAAATCTTATTGTTTTCATAGTTATAGATAGGACAAATTGGGAAAATTTGACAACAATATAAACAGTCTTCAGAGGCTCGTTAAAGACCTCTGAAGATTATCCTATAAGAAGTAAAATCAATTTAATAACCAGGGTTTTGGGTAATATTTGGATTGGCAGAAAGCTCATTGAATGGAATTGGCCATAGTAATAACTTTGCGTTGTATGGAACAATACTGGTATTATCAGTTCGTCCGCCAGCCCAAGTGTTAGTAGCCGTTGTAAATGTTGGCAAACCAGCTCTCAAAGTTGGCAAGAATGTGCCAAATTGATATTCATAGAGCGTTTTCCCATTAGGCCCTTTCATACGTACCAAATCAAACCAACGTAGCCCTTCACCCACAAACTCTAAAGCACGTTCATCCACAATTTTTTGACGAAATTCGTCCTTAGTTAATCCAGCAGTAAGGTTTGCTGGGGTAGTTCGTTGTACACCGTTTGCATTTCTTGCTCTTGCTCGCAGTTTGTTAAATTCCGCATAAGCAATAGCCGTTGGGCCATTCAGTTCATTTTCAGCTTCTGCCTTAATCAAAAATACTTCGGACAGCCTCATAATAGGCATATCATTTTCCGCATTTCTTGAATCAAGGGCTTTGCCATCTACATATTTGAAAAGGTAGGGCTGAGTTTCGGTTAGTTCGTTACTGGTAGTTGAGGTTCTGACTTTGGGGAAACAAACCACTGTGCGGCTTGGGTTTGAATTATTCGCAAAAGTGGTAAGAACAGAAACATCAAAGCGATAATCATTTAGGTAATCACCAGTGCTATATCTTTCTGCAAACCAAGGTTGAATTCTCAAATTTCCCTCTCCAGTTTTGGTAGTTCCTCTGCCACCTACATTATTCATATTATTGGGCAAATTCATTAAGCCATGCTCAGAACCCACGCCACTTGAATTGGCAAGTTGTGCATCCCGAGTAAATTGAATCCCGAAGATAACCTCTTGGTAAGTTGCTGCTTCTTTGTCGACATCCCAAAGGTCTTTATAGGAGGGTATTAAACTGTATTGTCCTGAGGTTATCACACTATCGGCGTAATTTTTTGCCAATTGATAATATTTGGCTGACTCCGAGCCTTTACCATTCAAATCTAAATAATTCCCATAAGTCAAATAGGCTTTTGAAAGAAAAGCCTGTGCAGCCCCTTTGGTAGCATGACCAAATTCGGCAGAAGGTAGGCTTGTTCTTCTGAGCAATCGCTTATTGGCTTCTTCAAAATCGGCAAAGATTTGAGTGTAAATTTGGTCAACAGAACTTCGAGGTAATTTTAAGTCGTCATCAAGGTTGGTTGGCTTTGTTTTTAAAGGCACGCCTCCCCACATTCTGACCAAATAAAAATAACTGAATCCTCTTAAAAAATACATTTCTCCTTTTACTCTTCTTTTATACAGCGAATCTGCTTTTACAGGGTCTATATTTTCAATTAAAAAATTGGTGGAATTTATTGTTTGATACAATGTTGACCAAAAATTAGACACTTCTGTTGAAAATGCATCTTGTGTTTTACTGCTATAACGGCTTGCATAAGCAGCTCCAGGGCGGGTATTTAAATCATCGGCCGAATAAAAATAAGTCATATAACTTGTCTTAAAACCATTGAAACCCGAAAAACGTGCATAAGCTCCGTTTACAAATGTGGTAATGTTGCCTTGATTTTTTAAGCTATTTTCTGTCGTCAAGGTATCAAAAATATCCTGCTCAACACTACAGGCTGCCAATGCAGAGATTAAAAAGGCAAAAAGAATTATTTTTAATTTCATTTTTGTAAAATTTTAAAAGTTTAACAAATCCGTACTTTCTTAAAATCCGATGGTAACTCCCGTCGAATAGGTTCGGTACTGTGGGATAGTCCCATTATCAATGCCAGGTGTCAAGGCACTGTTGGCATTGGCACTCACTTCAGGGTCGTATCCTTTGTAATTGGTAAACGTCAGTAAATTGGTTGCCGAAGCAAATACTTTGGCAGTTCGTAGCCATTTTATTTTCGATGTCTGAAAATTATACGCCAACGATACGTTTTTTAAGCGTACAAATGAACCATCTTCAATCAAAAAACTACTCAGATTTTGATAACTTGCCGTTTGAATTGCTCTTGGTGCAGGATAGTAATTACTTGTTCCTTCGCCTGTCCAGCGATTTTCGTAGGCCTCTCGTCGGATATTAGTAAAACCAAGATAATTCATGTTATCAATTTGAAAACGATTAAGATTGGCTATATCTTGACCAATATTTCCCATAATAAACACGTTCAGCGAGAAATTTTTATAGGAAAAATCATTCGTTACACCAAACACAAAATCAGGATAGGGATTTCCAATGATGGTTCTATCAGCAGTAGTAATAGTTCCATCGCCATTTACATCTTTAAATTTAATATCGCCAGCTCTGGGTGTGCCAATCGGCTTAGGACCTTTTGTGATTTCGTCGGTAGTTTGGTACACGCCGTCATGTATATAGCCAAAGAAAGCCCCAATTGGATAGCCTCCCAATGCAGTAGAAATGGGCTGATTAATGGCATTTACCCCTCCAAAATAATTAGGGCCAAATAATTGTACCCCACCACCGAGGTCATCAACATTGTTGATGTTTCGGCTGATGTTACCTGAAATCGTCCACTTGAATTCTTTATCCAAAATAGCCGCAGAGAAATCAAACTCTATTCCCTTGTTGGATACTTTTCCGAAATTGGTCGCATAATTGTTAAAACCCGTAGAGGTGGGCAGGGCAAGGTTTATCAATAAATCGTCAGTGATTTTAGTATAGGCTTCCACCCCAAACTTCAGACGATTTTTTAATAGGGCTACATCTACACCAATATTCCATTGGGTAGTGGTTTCCCAGCCGAGGTTTTTATTGCCCAATGCTCCTGGTACCAAGCCCGTTACAATTGTAGTACCAATCGGCACTCTTTGCGTAGAAACTCTATCCAAATCAGAGCCTATACCAATACTTTGGTTCCCTGATACACCATAACTTGCTCTTAATTTAAGTTCATTAATCAATTTGTTATTTTTTAGGAACTTTTCATTATGTAAGTTCCAACCTAAAGCTGCTGAAGGGAAAAATGCCCATTTATTTCCAGGTGCCAAACGAGTAGCACCGTCGGCTCTTCCTGTAAGGGTGGCTAAAAAACGATTGTCAAAAACATAGTTAGCTCTTCCGATGAAAGAAGAGAGACCCCATTTTTGGTAGCTATTTGAGGGAACAACGGAGTTATTAGCCAAACCAAAATTGTAAAAATTTAGCGTTTGTGTTGAAAAGTTACTGGCCTGAACACCAAACGTTTTGGCTGTCCACTCCTGCCACGCATACCCACCAACGGCATTTAAGCGGTGCTTTTTGCCGAATGACTTATTATACGAGAGTGTGTTTTCAATCAAGTAATTGAGATTTTTATTTTCACCATGAAACGCCACTCCATTTTGCTGGTCGCCTTGAAAAGTACCTGATGGTAAGAAGGCATCCCGTTCGGATAGCGTAGCATTTGCACCACCATTTACAGTAAATGTTAGCTCTTTAGTAATTTTATAGTCTCCTTTTAAATTAGCCAAATACACTTGTGAGCGAGCATGATTTAGAGCTAATTGGATAACTGTCAGAGGATTTCCAGCAGCAGCAGTATTGGGTTCAGATTCATCAGCATCTGCAAAAGGGGCTACAAAGGGGCGAAAGGTTAAAGCCCCGTTTATAACTGCTCCCTGTGGGTTTCCATTATTATTATTTTGCTGTGCCGATTTATTAACGTTCAAGGAAGCACTGAAATTGGTGCTGAGTTTGAATTTTGAAGAAATCTGACGCTCAACGTTTGCCCTGAACGAACCTCTTGTAAAAGAAGAATTTTTAACAATTCCGATTTGGTTGGCATAATTGGCCGAAACAAGATATTTTGTTCGCTCATCTCCACCAGAGGCCGATAATTGATGTTCAGTTGAAACGGCTTCTTGATAGATTAAATTTTGCCAATTGTTATCTGATGGTAGAGTTGTAGCGATAGCAGGAGCTCGAAAGGCAGAATCAAGACCACTATTCAAACGAGCTTCGTTGGCATACTTGATAAAATCCTCGGTGTTTAACATTGCTATTTGTCGTGGTAAACGACTCACATCTCTTCTGAATGTGTAATTAATCTGGTCTTTCTTTAATTTACCTTTTTTGGTAGTGATAATTACTACTCCATTTGCCCCACGAGAGCCATAAATGGCCGTTGATGAAGCATCTTTTAAAATTTCAATGGATTCAATATCATTGGGGTTGATGGAAGCCAAAGGGTTGGCAGGGGGAGCAGAAGAAGACCATTGGTCAGAGCCAGTTGACGCTCCCAGTGCATTTTGTCCTGTTTCTACAGGAAAACCATCTAAAATTATCAATGGCTGGTTTGAACCAGTAACTGAACCTGCTCCACGGATATTAAAAGTCATACCAGAACCAGGAGCTCCAGAATTTTGAGTAATTTGAACACCTGAAACACGACCCTGTATCAATTGGTCAATCGATGTAATTGGCTTGTCTTCATTACCTTCTGTTTTTAATTTAGAAACAGCCCCTGTCAAATCACTTTTTCTGATTTCACCATAACCCACCACAACAACTTCCTCTAAGGCTTTAGAGTCTTGAACCAAGGTAACGTTTATTTGGGTACGATTGCTTACGGGAATTTCTTGGCTTAAATATCCTACGAAAGAAAAGACTAGTACTGCTTTATTATTGGGTACTACAAGTATAAATTCTCCATTATTATTTGTTACAGCTCCTTTAGCTGTACCTTTAAGCACTACACTAACCCCAGGAAGGGGTTCATTATTATCGAGAGCAATCACTTTGCCTTTAATGGTTATATCGGCGATAGTTATTCCACTTTTTGTATCATTTAATGGCTCTTTTATCAAGCTCTCTACGCTTCCCAAGCCTACATTTTTTATAAGCACAATTTGGTTATTACGCAATATTTGAAAAGAAATATTGCGAGGTGTCAATACTTTATTCAAGATTTCAGCAACCGTTTCATTTTTTAGCTCAATATTGATTTTATCGGTCATATTGAGTACTTCCTTTTGATATGAAAAAGTAACATCAACCTGTTTTTCAA
Organism: Cytophagaceae bacterium; assembly: GCA_027486845.1. Classification (GTDB taxonomy): domain Bacteria; phylum Bacteroidota; class Bacteroidia; order Cytophagales; family Spirosomataceae; genus Emticicia. The sequence continues at coordinate 10,197 of JAIXOL010000061.1, read as the reverse complement.
TTGCTTGAAGTACAGATTTTAAACTACCATTTTTAATTGAAATAGTAGCTCGCTCTTTTAGACTTTCTTGCCCATAGCTTCTATGTGCATAACTTCCACTGACAACAAGCGTAATCAACATAAGTTGAACAAAGGAGATTTTCATAATCTTGAAAATCGTTTTTTTTGTAAAAAAATTAGACATACTTTTGTTTGATTTTGTTGGTAAAAGACAAAACAATTGCTATCTCATACTGAAAAGTAGAGATGGTAACTTTTATAGAGGTTTGATGTAGCCGCATCATTCCTCTTTTTTATTTAGTTGGGTTGTGTATATATTTGGTCATAACATTGGAGGGGTTAAGTTTTTGAAAAAATAATTATTTACAGCCTTTTGATTCAATGACAATTTGGGCATCTACTTCTTTATAAGTGCCGCCTATGATTTTACAAATCAAATCTAATTGGTCATAGATTGATTCGTTTCTGAGTTTGGTAGTTATAAAGCAATTTGATAAGAGTTCTTCGTTGAATATTATTTTAACACTGTATCGTTTTTCGATAACTTCCAAAATCTTACTTATTGCCACATCATCAAATTCAGTTGGCAAATTATCATTGGTTTTATCAGTAATTGGCATGGGCATTTCTACTAAATGCTTACTCAAATCTTCCGTTGGGCGATTGAAAACTGCTTGTTGGTTGGGCAATAAAATAAGTGCCTCAGTTTCAGGGTCGTTGATATTTATTTCGTGCTGGTTGTAAACCGAAACCTTCCCTGTTTTTACTTTCACGATTACGCTTTTTCCATTTTCAAATGCTTGAATACTAAAACTTGTACCCAATACCTTCGTAACAACTTCATTGGCATAGACATAAAAAGGTTTATTGGGATTTTTAGCAATCTCAAAAAACGCATCACCACTCAAAATTACCGTTCGTTTATAGTTATCAAAATGGCTTGGATAACTCAGTTTACTGCCTTTTTCTAAGGTAATAACGCTGCCATCTTCTAATTTAACTTTCAGTGGAATCTCACTATTATTTACTCGCTCAACGATGACATTTTTATCTTCGATTGATGCCACTAAAGCTTGGTAGGTAACTTTTCCACTCGAATGGTTATTCCAAAAAAACCAAGTTGCACCTACCATCAAGATTAAACTGGCAGCCCATCTAAATACAGGCTGTTGCCAAAGTTTTAGTACTGGTTTTTCGGCATTTTGCTCTTCCTCAATACTTGTCATTAGTTTCGCCCAAACGTGATTTTGGTTGAGTTCTTCGGTTCTTTTTTCCTCAATGGTATTTATTTCTATGATTAATTGGCGGGCTTCACTTGCTAATGTTTGTTTAGTGGGATTTGTGAGTAAAAACTGTTGCCACTCCGTTTCATTTTTGCCAAAAAGTACCCATTGGACAAATGAATCGTCGTTTAGGAAGTCTTGTATCTGATTATAGTTATATTTCATCTTGCTTAAAGAATAAATGCCTTATATAATATAAGGGAGTGATTTGAATAATTAGTAACCATTAATTTTGAATTATTTTTATAAAAAAATGCCTAAAACATATTTTAGAAGTTTTAGGCATTGAAAATGAGGGAGTTACAAGTTTATTAAAAAAAGCAAAAAACGAAAAGTGCAATAAGATTTTTTAGTGAAACCCTTAGTACTGCATAAGCATTTGAGAGAAAATTTTTTATAACTTGCTTGGGTAGTTGCATGATTTGGGCAGTTTCATCAAGACTTAATCCTTGATAGAAACGAAAATGCACCGCCTCAGCTTGGCGATTACTTAAATTTTTCATCGCTTTCTGAATGGACAAGGATCGGTGATGGATAGTTTCTTTGTCAATAGATTCTTGTTCGGAAGATAAAGTAGACAGAAAATCTAAAAAATTATTGACATCTTCTGCCCCTTCAAAAATATCTTTTTGATGATTTTTGTTGAATTGATAACGAATTGCAGAAAATAGGTAAAACTTAACATTTTCGACATCGCCCAGAAATTCTTTTCGTCTCCACAGTTCAATAAATACATCGTGAATAGCATCTTCAACTAAATCTTTATTACTGTTTAACCGAAGTCCATAAGCTCCTAAAATCTTAAAATACTTTTTATATAGCAACTCAAAAGCCTCTCTTTCGCCTCTTTTGAAGGCTTGCCAGAGTAAAGAATCATCGGTATTTTCTATATGTATTTTCTGTTTTACCACAATTATGTTGAAAACTTAGCATTTTTCAATGCAAAATTAGTATAATTTTAAGTTTGTAGTTATTGAAATATTATTAAATAATGGTGAAATATTATCATTAAAGATAAGATGTGTTATTCAAAGCCAAAAGATGTCATTCCAACATAAAGAATTTCATTGCAGCTATGAACCTTTAGTCAACGCTGTATTTACTAAAAATCAAAAGACAGTAGTCGTAACCACTGTCTTTTCCATCGCAAAATTATTTTCAACTTCTAACAATGTATGGAAAACTCCCCAACTGAAGACCATTGGTTAGTTTAGATTAGAGTAAAATCTTTAGAATTATCTCTGTGTTTGACTATTCTTCTAAAATCCTTTGCTATTACTTCGCTCCGTCCATCAAGCTCTGTGTACCTTTCGCAGTATTCAATTTCCTGAATTTTGCATTTTCAATTTTTAGAACAACAGCATTAGGCCATTTATTATTGGTGTAAAAACGTTGCCCATTAACCGCACTGATGACCAAGCCAATGGGTGTAGGAGATACGTATGTTTTTGCATCAAAATCTTTTTTGTATTCTACCAACTCACCTTTGTAGCCTAAAATGCTAACTTTTGTTTTTTCGTTCCCTTCGATATGAGTTAATACAAAGGCTTTTCTATCGCCATATTTCCAATCATCAGGGCTACTACGGGTAACAGTAGCATAGATATATTTTTCATCATTTGACTGTGTGTACCATACGTTTTCTTCTCGAATAACGGGCAATGGTTTCACTTTATAGATGGCTTCCGAATTGGCAAAATTCCACAATGCCACTTCTTGCAAAATTGATTCCTGCTCTATTTGAATTTCCCCGTTAGGTTTAGGTCCGATATTCATCAAGAAATTCCCACCTTTTGCTCTGATTTCAGTAAGCATATTGATGACTTGTGTACCTGATTTGTGCGGGTCGTTGGTTGGTTTATAACCCCAATCGGTTCCCATAGTATAACATGCTTCCCAAGGGCGAGGCAAAGGTTCATTGGGTGTGTTTTGCTCAGGGGTTTTCATCAAATCACGGGTAATAACTAAATCAGTATTGAGACTCCAAGCATATTCTCGAAGTCCATCACCGGGACCATCAATAAACAGAATGTCAATTTTACCGTAATTGGTAAACAATTCTTTTAATTGCTTTTTGTCGTATTCCATCAAACCAACATTGTTCATCGGGTAATGTTGTGGATGCTGCAAACGACCCATTGGAATTTTGTGTTGATAAAAATATAGAAAATCTTCTGGTGAAAAATAAAATCCAATCGCTATCCCTTCTTTGCGAAATGCCTCTACAATTTCTCTGGTAATATCTCTTTTAAAAGGCGTGTTCATCACATTGAAAGTCGTCGTTTTTGTATCCCACATACAAAATCCTGAATGATGTTTGGTGGTAAATACCACGTACTTCATACCAGCCAACTTAGCCAGTTTCGCCCATGAAGTTGGATTAAAGTTTTCAGGATTGAAATACTGGGGTAATTCCGAAAAATACTTTTCAGCATATTCATCAGAAGCACCTGCCAATGAATGACTGATAACTGCACCTAATGTACCGTCTACATTCCAGTGAATGAACATCCCAAAACCCAAATCTTGAAACCAGTTCACTCGGTCGGGCTTATTGGTAGTTTGGGGTGTTTGTGCTTGTAAAAAGCTTGAAAAACAAAGGCTTACAAGAAATACTATTACTTTTTTCATTTTCATTTTTCGGTTAAGATAGCACCAATGTAGAGTGCTTGTTTAGCGAATATTTGAGGGTTGTTTATTGTATAATTTCTTTTGGACAAAATAGTTGCTTTATCCAATTTTTTTGGTGAAACTTTAATAATTGCTGTATGTTTTCCTTCTGATAAGCCAGAAATTAGGCTGTAATTCATCCGATAATAGGTACAATATTCATCAAAACGATTGATATACCGAGGTGGTGCATTGTCTATCGAAACCACAATTTGCCCACTACTTGGACCAATTATATCTACTAAACCCAACCTATTGCCTTTGAAATTTATTTTTATAAAATCTGTGGTATCTGTTGAGGCATAAACGGGCGGCATCAGAGAAGCAAAAGGCTTATTTAGCACCACGGAGTCCACCAATTGCCAGCCTTGACTTTTCTCAATTTTATCCACCAATACCATTTCTACTTTTTGCAAATTATTGGGCATTAAGGCGGGTTTAAGCGTATGTTTTCCCAACTCCCCCACTGGTTGTAATGATTTAAAGTGTTTTTTCACGGTTTCAGCGTATATCTTATGCCCTGTTTCGGCAAAAGGATGCACGCCATCTTCTGAAAAGACTATCTTATCGGGATAATCTTTGGATTTACCTTGAATGAGCATTTTCCCTTCTTCAATCATTTTAATCACAGGCAATGCCATACAAATAGAAGGTACTTGGTAATAATCGGCAATGGTTTCCATCGCCGTCGCTGAAACGGGGAACTTCTCTTCTAAATAGAAAGGCAACTGTACTTTTTGAAAAGTATAGACAAAGCAAATATCTGTCTTAGGGTTTGCTTTCCAAATCTGCCGAACAATTCCTTCTACTGATTCTTTCACTTGTTGTGAAGTTTTGGAATGGTCATTTACAGCGAATTCTACGAATACCAAGTCGGGATTGTATTGTAATACATGATTTTTAAGGCGATATGCACCGAAATCTGAACCTGTACCGCCAATTGCCGCCATGATTTGCTCAAATTGAGCATTTGGAAATTCTTGTTGCAACCAATTAAAAGTTTGTACACGCCAGCCTTTGTCAGCACGAGTGATACTGCCGCCCAGATAAGCTACTTTTACCTTTTTACTTTTTCTGATTTTATTGAAAAAATTAGGTAACCCGTCTCGATAATTGGCTTCTACAGTATTTTTTAAGCTATCTGTTTGAGCATTTGCAGCACACGTCCATAGAAAAAACAGAGAAAGCAAAGAATGTTGTATTATCTTATTCATTTTAAATCCTTTATAAACGCCAATAAATCAGCCATTTCGGTCAAAGAAATGGCATTTTCAAGACCTTCTGGCATAGATGATGTGCTTAACGCTTTCATGTTTTTCACTTCTTTTTTAGTAATAATTTGTTCTTGCCCTCCCATCATTTTGAGGGTGTATGAGGATGATGTTCTATCGGTAATGATGCCTTCCACGGTTTTACCATTTTTCAGTTCAACATGCCATGTTTCGTACATATCAGCAATGGTTTTATTTGGTAAGATGATACTTTCAAGGATATTATTGGCAGGGCGATTACGTAATGAACCCAATTCAGGCCCAAAATCAATACCGGTTTCGTTGATTTTGTGGCAAGTGGCACATGCCATTTCAAAGACTTTTTTACCATTCAACGGATTTCCCGTTAAATTTAAACTGGGTTGATAAGAGCGTAAAATAGCTTCCCGTGCCAATCCTCCTTTTGCCAATACCTCACGAGCGTGTGCTCTCAATGCCAAATCACCGATGCCCATCAATCGGCTGGTGCGTCGCCAGCCCAATTGCTCATGGGTGACGATGCCTTTTGATAGTGCATCCAATAGCAAATGTGACCATTCCGAGCGTTTTAAAAATACATCAATTGCCTTGTTTTGAACATCGGGCGTACGTTGTTTCCAATCACTCAAAATATATTGACAAGGTAGTTTGTCGGCTGTTTTGTTATTCATCATTTCCAAAGCTGCCAGTTGTACTTTTTCGCTTTCTTTTGAGTTGGCAAAGATTTGAAACTGTTCTTTATTGAAAATTTTATTGGCAAAAGATAAAAAATATACTGCATCAGCTCTAAAAGCTTCTGCATTATTTATGGATTTTGCAATGTTCAAAACGCTTGAATTGAGGTAGTTTTTAGGTAAAATAGGCAAACCTGAAAGGCTCAAAAGTCGCATAGAAGCGTTTCGTTTGGAGGGGTCGGCGGTTTCATTAAAAGTGGATAAAAGTTTGTTTTTTAGGCTTTCCGATAAATTCGTTTTGATACCTTTTTTTGACAACTGATTAAAAATGCCACTCAAAATCGAGGCCCCAATTGTGCTTTTAGTGGAAGGAATTAAAGCTACATCAATCAATGCTTCAACTTGTTTTGGGTCATTGACGAGGGTAGTTGAAAGGTAGTTGAAAAGCTGTGCGGTGGCTTTGCTATTATCATCTTTAAATTCATTTAAAGCCCATTTTAATAAAGGCATTTCACGACCTGATGAAGAACAAATTGCTGCAATTTGTACCCATTTATCTTGAATATCACGGAAAAGAATACGCCGAATAGCTTTGTCTATTGCTTCGGATGGAGGCAACAAACCTAATGTACATATTAATTGAAATCGAACCTTTGGGCTTGAGTCATTTTGTAGTGCCAATAAATCGGTTATTAATTCAGAGTTCTGTTGGTTGTTTTTTTCAATAATCTTAATCGTGTTTTCACGTACACCGCACTCAGTATTTTGACTTAAATTTTCTTTTAAAACCGTTTGGTCAAGGCTTTTTAAACCATCTAAAATCCATAAGGCATGAACTCTTGCTTCTGCATTTTTTGATTTCAAAGCAACTTGCCGAATATCAGCAATTGTCTTTGATTGACGTTCAACTAATAAACGGTGAGCCGTTTTTCGCCACCAATTATTTTTATTTTCAAGCAATTGAACGAGTTCTTTATCGCTTTTTTGAGATAAATTGAGTTTGCCCAGCCAATTCATCGGTAAGCCTGCCTTTGGCGTAATTCGGTAAATTCTACCCTTATCTGTACCATTGTATAAAGCCCCAGATTTATTGATTTCGTCAGACATCCATTCGGGATGTTCGACGATTTGACGGTAATAATCTACCACATATAAAGCTCCGTCTGGCCCTACATAAAATTGCACAGGGCGAAACCAAGCATCTCTTGAGGTCAAAAAATCCTTTTTTTCTAAAATTCTGCTCGCTACAAAACTTGAACCGCTATCTCGCACGGCATCTACATGCACTAAATTATGCACGGGTTCAGCAACAAAAGTGGCGTTTTGATATACTTTCGGAAATGCCCCACCGTCATACCATGTAATACCACAAGCCGAAGTAATGACACCTACATCAGTAAGGAGCTGATGAGCAGGATTTAACGTTGTTGGAAAAACTTTACAGGCATTTCCATGGTCTGCATTTGACTGAATAGTATTTGAAATCAATACGTTAGGATTGCGGTTGAGGTAACGGGCCGACAGCACTTCATGAAAAATATGGTGTGCATTTTCGGTTAAAAAATGATGCCCCCAAGGGTCAAATGTTTGTCCATATTGGGTTGCTGCAGAAAGGGTTTCTAACTCATAACTATCAGGTTTAAAACGAACGTTGCGACCATCGGCATTCGCACTTAACTGTGGAGCTTTAGAATTATCGGGGAAACGAATATTACTACCCTTATCTGAAAATTGTTCTTTACAAACGGTGGGGGTAACAGAATATTGATGCCCCAAATATATCCAATTGTCTAATGCCAAAACAGGAGTATTGAGATTATGCTGTGGGTTTGAGAGGGCAAAACCTGTTAAAATTGTTTTGCGAATATCGGCTTTCCCATCTCCATCAGTATCTTCCAAATACAAAACATCGGGGGCATCAGTTACTAAAAAACCTTTTTTCCAACGCATAATGCCTGTTGGCAAAACCAGTTTGTCTGCAAAAACAGTGCTTTTGTCAGGAAAGCCATCACCATCAGTATCCGAAAGTAGTTTGATTTTACCCGAACCCGCCAAATCTAAAGGATAGCCGTGCATTTCGACTACGTACATTCGCCCATCTTCGTCGATTTCCATCGCCACAGGGTCAGAAATAAGCGGCTCAGCAACTACCAATTCTATGTTGAAACCCTCAGCAATATCAAAATCATTTAAAGCCTTTTGAAGTTCGGGCGAAAGTTTGGATTGTTCATTCTTCTTTGGGCATTGGGCTGAGAGAAATAATAGAACGAAGCCTATAGATATGAGTCTGATAAACATATTTTTTTAGATTTTTTATTCTAATAAACCAAACAGTCGCATCTCTGCAATTTGTAGCTCAAAAGAGTTCCGCTTATGGATTTCAATTTTTATAAAACGAGCTTCTTGTGGTTGGAAGCTGAGTATTGGGGGAGAACCAATCGCTCCCTTATGTTGCAAAACTTGATGCCAACTATCAGTCTCTTTTTCTTTGATTTTTAGGCGAATATCCACGCCATGATTCCAATTCTCAATTTGTCCTTTTTCGGATAATGATAAAGCCGAAATTGTCTTTGTTTTGCCCAAATCAAATTCAAGTGTGCATAGAGTATCGGTTTTTGCAGTTTCCCAAGCAGTTTCGCCTTTGTTGTCAAAAAGTGCTTTTGTACCATATTGTTTCTCATCATTATTTTTGACAGAGGATGCCTTTACTATGGTATTCTTTAAAAGATTGGTTTGCCCTTCAATAATTGGTAAGTCATACGCTGTTTTATCTAAATCTAATTTAACACAGATAAAATGTGGTTTTTGGTCTTGTCTTCTATCAGGAAATTGGAGTAATAAATTACCCTTACTTATTTTCCAGTCTATCTTTTGTCCATCTAAACGACTTGCTTTCAATATTTTTGCTGGTAAAAGTGGTAAAGTCAATTGTTCTCCCACTTCGTCAGAAACAAATAAGTAAACTGAATTTCCTCTGCATGTTGCTCCACCCCACTCCCCATCTCTGTACGGGCCGCCACGAGTACCATGAATACCTTCGGCGTTGACTTTCATAAATTGAGCAAAATCCGATAACCTTAGCGAATCAGGTGGATAGAGTGTGCCATCAGGCATAGGGCCTACATCTAAAAGATAGTTTCCATCTCTCGAAACTGTGTAAATCATTGTTCTTAGCAAATCTCGAAAGGGAAAAGTAGGCATTGGTTTGTTAAAAATCCAACCACTTGGATTGATGCCTTCAGCTGTTTCCCAAGGTTTTATTCTATCGAAAGGCCCCACTGCTATTTCAAAACTTACAAAATCTTCTTTCATCGCTCCGTGCGTACCCAGCATAATATTAGGTTGCTTTTTATACATCATTTCGGCGGCTTTTGCAGGAGCCTCTTTCCATTTATCTTTACCGACTGGTTCGATACCGTCAAACCACATTACTGAAATTTTACCGTAGTTTGTAGTCAAGTCATCCAATAGTTGGGTGTAATAGGAATTGTATCGGTCATGTTTGTCGGTATTAAAATAGGGATTTTTCCAATCTTTAGGCGAAAACTGCCACCCTAATGCTAATCCTTGTCGCTGGCACGCCTCGGCAAATAGTTTAGCCACATCCTGTTTATAGGGCGTTGCCATGATATTGTAATCAGTGGCTTTGGTATCGAACATACAAAAACCATCGTGGTGCTTTGCTACAAAAACTGAATAACGCATCCCCGCAGAATAAGCCAATTTGAGCAAAGCATCGGGGTTATACTTTATCGGATTAAATTTTTTATAAAGTTCGTCATATTCTATGGCAGGAATGCTTCCATGCGGATTCAAAGCACTTTTACGAGCGTGAGAATGAGATTCGGGCGTACCTAAACCTGCCGAAGGTCCCCAATGGACGAATAAACCTACACGCATTGACCGCCAGTCATTATGGGCTTGTTGAGGATTACGCTGGGCTTGTGTTTTTAGTATTGAAACACAAACACATAATAGACATATCAGTTTAAGTTTACTCATCTTCTTATCTTAAAATATAACTTATTAGGAGAAAATCGAAAAATAATATTTTTTAAAATCATAGTGCCAATCGCATCAATTCCTTTTCACTCAAAGTCCTGTCAAAAACCGCTAAACCTCCAATTTGTCCTTTGAAAAAATTGCCCATACCACTTTTAAGCAGCACTGCCCCGACTGTAAAATCAGAGCCGTTATTACCCATGCCATCAGGAAAATGATAAGGATTTTTAGAGTGCACTAAGCCATTCGGAAAGCCTTGAAAACCTTTGGTATTATTGATTAGTTCTGGTTCTCGTTTTTCAAAAACACCATTCATAT
>JAIXOL010000041.1 GCA_027486845.1 Cytophagaceae bacterium | reverse complement strand
GTTGTAAAAGTGCAAGAGTGGCAACAAATCAAGTGACAACAACAAATCCAACTGCTGTTTCGGTAGATAATACTAATATTTGTGCAGGAAACTCAGTTTCATTGAATGCAACTTGTGCGACAGGAACTGTCACTTGGTATAATGCGGCAACTGGAGGAGCGAGTCTCGGAACTGGTACTGGACTTAGTCAGACACCTGCTTCCACAATAATTTACTATGCTTCTTGTGAAAATGTAATTTGTAAAAGTGTAAGAGTGGCAACAAACCAAGTGACAGTAGCAGCACAAACGACAAATCCGACAGGTGTTTCTGTGGATAATACTAATATTTGTGCAGGAAACTCGGTTTCTTTGGCTGCAACTTGTGCAACAGGTACTATCACTTGGTATAATGTTGCAACAGGTAGTGCGAGTCTCGGAACTGGTACTGGACTTAGCCAAACACCTGCTTCCACTATAACTTACTATGCTTCTTGTGAAATTGTAAATTGTAAGAGTGCTAGAGTGGCAACAAATCAAGTGACAGTAACGGCTAAACCAATAGATCCGACTGCAGTTTCAGTAGATAATACTAATATTTGTGCGGGAAACATTGTTTCTTTGACTGCAACTTGTATAACTGGAAGTATCACTTGGTATAATGCCGCAACTGGTGGTACGGCAATTGGAACTGGTACTGGACTTAGTCAAACACCTGCTTCCACAATAACTTATTATGCTTCATGTGAAATTGTAAATTGTAAGAGTGCAAGGGTAGCGACAAGCCAAGTGACCGTACTACCACAAACAAACTCAGTTACATCTAATATATCTACTGGGACTTCAATTGTACAGGCTGCCCAAACAATAAATGCAAGCAATAAAGTCATTTCACCAGCAAAAGTAACTTATAAAGCAGGAAATTCTATTTCTTTAAACACTGGATTTGAAGCCCAAACTGGCAGTGTCTTTGTGGCACAGATTCAGGGGTGTAATTAGTATGTATTTAAAGTAAAAAGGCTCTATTCTTGTCGGAATAGAGCCTTTTTTTATTCATAACTATTTATTTCCATTTACGATTGGCGATACTTTCGTTCCAATCAATTCTATGGCTTTCATTAGCTTTTCGTGAGTCAAACCTGCATTATCCATTTGGAAAGTTACCCTTGAAATTCCACCTAATGCTTCGCTATGACGAAGGATTTTCTCAGCTACTTCCTCGGGATTTCCTATCAAAAATGCTCCAAGTTTAGTTGTTTGTGAATCAAAATGTGAACGCTGAACTGGAGGCCAGCCTCTTTCTTTACCTATGTTAGTAAACATTTCAGCATAACCTGGGTAAAATTCTTCGTGGGCTTCCTCGGTAGTTTCGGCAACATAACCGAGTGAATGTAAGCCAACCTGCAAGGTTTCGAGCGAATGACCCGCTTTCAATCCTGCATTTCGATAAAGATCAATTAATGGTCTGAAACGATGTGTTTCTCCACCAATAATAGCCACCATCAATGGCAAACCCAAACTTCCTGCACGTACAAATGATTGCGGAGTTCCGCCCACTCCTATCCAAATTGGTAGTTTTGCTTGCAGAGGCCTCGGATAAATCGCTTGATTATACAATGCTGGGCGAAACTTTCCTTTCCAATTTACAATTTCATTTTCTCTAATTTTGAGTAAAAGTCCTAATTTTTCGGTGAAAAGTTCGTCGTAATCTTCCAATTTCAAACCAAATAATGGAAAAGCATCGGTAAACGAGCCACGTCCTACAACCATTTCGGCACGGCCTTGCGAGATTAAGTCAAGCGTAGCAAAACTTTGAAATGCTCTTACGGGGTCAATCGCACTCAAAACCGTAACGGCACTTGTCAATTTTATTCGTTTAGTTCGAGCGGCAGCAGCTGCCAAAATCATTGTCGGAGCCGAATCAAGAAATTCCTTACGATGGTGTTCGCCAATGCCAAAAACATCAAGTCCAACTTCATCAGCTTTTTGTATTCTTTCAAGCAATTCCCTTATCGACTGTTCGCTACTAATCGTCTCGCCTTGGTTGTTCTTTAAAACCGCCGCAAAACTATCTATACCTATTTCCATGCTGATAAAAAACGTTTCGGGTCTCTATTTCTTTTTTTACTCCTTCACCAAATCAACCAATAAATCAACCCATGCTTCGGAATCATTCAAACTTTCAACGAGTACCCAATGTTCACCGCCTTTTTCTTCAAACATTTCTTTATATTCTTCCGCAACTTCAATCGTTGTTTCCAAACAATCGGCCACAAAAGCAGGCGAAAACGCCAAAACTCGCTTAATACCTTTTTCTGCTAAATCCTTAACAACATCATCCGTATAAGGTTGCACCCAAGGGTCACGTCCCAAACGAGATTGAAAGCAAGTTGTATAAGTACCTTCTTCCAAACCTAATTCTGCAACCAAAAGTCGGGTGGTTTCAAAGCATTGAGCTCTGTAACAATGCTGATTGAGGGCATGAATCGTATCGCAACAACTACCCAATTTACAAGTTTCACCTGTACAATCTCCTTTTCTTATTTGGCGAGCGGGCAAACCATGATAGCTAAAAACAATATGTTCAAAACTCTCTTTATCAAGGTGCTTTCTTGCATTATTGGCAAATGCTTTAATAAATTTAGGGTAATGATAAAAATAGTTTTTGATTTTAATTTCGGGAATTACCTGCCATTTTGTAACAATTCGCATTACTTCTTCATAAACCGAACCAGTTGAAGCCGAAGCATATTGCGGAAAAAAAGGAATAACAATAATATTATTCAAGCCCATTTTTTGAAACTCCTTCAAACCATTTACAATACTTGGACTTTGGTAACGCATTGCCAATTTTACAACATATTCATTACCCAAAGCAGTTTGTAATTGCTTTTCGTTGGCTTCACCATAAATTTTTAGTGGTGAGCCTTTCTCTGTCCAAAGTTCTTTATAGATTTTGGCTGATTTTGGAGCCCTAAACGGAGCAATAATTAAATTTACCAATGCCCAACGAGGAATGAAAGGGAAGTCAATCACTCGACCATCCATCAAGAATTCTCGTAAATATTTTCTTACATCAGGTACCCTCGGGCTATCGGGCGTACCTAAGTTTACTATCAAAACACCTGTTTTTCCAACCATTTTTCCAATTTAATGAAGAATTTATAATGTAGAATGTTTAATGGAAGTCTAAAACTTACAATTCTAAATCTCTCGGGCGACCCCGTCTTAATTCTTAATTTAAAACTCTATTTTGTCTTTTTTCTTATTAAAATCTTTTGCTTTGCTGAAATCTGGCTTTTTGAAATCTGTATAAATTGATTCTGGCAAAGCCTCAAAAACCTTGATTTCTGTCAAATCGCGGTCGCCACGCTCACCTGACAGGATAATTTTACCATAAGTTTTATATTCTGTCCATGGGCGAGTAAAACCCGGTTTTTCGTCAGTAGATTTTGCAAAATATGCCCATTGAGTAAGTAAATTACTTTCTTTTTCAACCCAAACTTTATACATATTGTTTGGAGTATTACCTACTTCCTTAAAAGTCATCTGTAATAAATAAGCTTCTTTACCTGCATCGGTTTTGTCTTCACCTACATATTTTAGTGTTACGCCATTATCTTTTAACTTAAATGGCATCGTCAACCAATATGAATCATTAATCCAAGCACCTTTGCCAGCTTTCATATATTTCTTAACCGAATCAGCGGAAGTTTGTTCGGCTCCGTACTTAAAAACTTTACCAGTATCAGTATTGATGTTCATTAAAATTACTGACTTATCTCTTGAAAAATCAATTCTTACATTACCTGTCCACTTATCCCAAGTAAGTGTTCTTGCACCGAAAAAATTCCAAGTAATATGGCGAGTTTCATCCCAAGCTTTTTTGCCACCCATAGCCACCATTACTTTATCAGCAATTTCAATGGCTTTTATATCGGAAGTTTCTTGAGCAGTAATCGATTGACTAATCAAAGTAACAAAGCAGAAAAATAGTAGTTTTTTCATTAAACTATTAAATAAAAGGTTGAAATAATAATGAAATATAAATAAAAAGTACAAATCAAAAAACGTAATTAGGCTAGGTTTACCGTAAAATAAATTTTATGACAAATATCATTTAAAATTTTTGGCGAATATTCGCTTTATGCACTAACTTTGCTAAATCAATACAAAACTCCAAAAAAATGAACTCCTCATCAATTTCATCGACACCAGCAATGCCCATCTCTAATGAAACTGTAAATATTATAGATTTGTTACGAGTGATTGGTCTGCAAGAAGTTACAAACAACGTTTTTACATTACCAAAAAAGGAGAAAAAATAAAATAGTCCATTGTCCACAGTCGACAGTTTGTCACTTTATAAGTTTCTAACTGTTGACCGTGGACTGTCGACAATCGACTAGCACAAACTAATAAGCTCTCACCAATTTGCCTTCCATAAAGTTTACGAACGCACGGTTCACTACTCTATTTCCGCCAGGAGTTGGATAATTTCCTGTAAAATACCAATCGCCTAAGTGATTCGGACACGCCTTATGTAGATTATCAACTGTCTGATAAATCATCGAAACCTCAGCTTTCATATTTTCAGGTGTCACAATTTCAGCAACTTTCTGAGAAATTTCTTCATCAGTAAATTTGCCATATAATTGCTTCACAAAATTTTCATCATAAGCATTATCGGTTTGTAGGGCTCCAACACTTTGAGCGTAAACTTCCTGCTTCATATATTCTATACCATTCTGACGCAACAATTCAAGCATCGCTCTGAATGCCACAAACTCTTTCATCTTCGACATATCAATTCCATAACAGTCGGGATAACGAATTTGTGGAGCTGACGATACAATAATGATACGTTTCGGACTCAAACGGTCTAACATTTTCAAGATACTCTTTTCAAGTGTTGTTCCACGAACAATCGAATCATCAATCAAAACTACGGTATCGATACCTTTACGGATAACTTCGTAAGTCATTTCATAAACGTGCGAAACCATTTCATCACGCTCTTCATCGTTGGTGATAAACGTTCGTAGTTTTACATCTTTCGACACTAATTTTTCAATTCTTGGACGGAACGATAAAACTTTTTTGATTTCTTCGGGCGATAAATTGCCTTCGGTAATGCGTTTCAATCGCCAATCGGCTAAATATTGTTCTAAACCTTCAACCATTCCAAAAAATGCACTTTCAGCCGTATTAGGAATATATGAGAAAACTGTATTTTCAAGGTCATAATTGATTTCTTCCAAAATTTGCGGAATCAATAATTGACCGAGTTTTTTACGCTCTTCGTAAATCTGAGGGTCAGAGCCACGAGAGAAATAAATTCGCTCAAAACTACACGATTTTTTCTCCATTGGTTTCATTATCTGAAACTCATTATATTCGCCATGCTTATCAATAATCAAAGCATTTCCTGGCTGAACTTCCTTAATATCATCATAATTGGCATTGAAAGCGGCTTTAATAGCTGTTTTTTCAGAAGCTACAATTACCACTTCATCATTTGCCCAATAGTAAGCTGGACGAATTCCCGCTGGGTCACGCACAACAAACGAAGCACCAAAACCTGTTACACCAGCCATTGCATATCCACCGTCAAAATCACGACACGCACGGTGAAGCACTCTTGGTAAATCCATGTTATCTTCAATAATATCAGAGAGGGCAGGGTTTTCGTAGATGCCTTTGAAGCGGTCAAATACTCTTTGGTTTTCTTCGTCGAGGAAATGTCCGATTTTTTCCATTACGGTTACGGTATCTCCCAAATCTTTCGGGTGCTGCCCCAATTTTACTAATTTATGGAAAAGTTCTTCGGCGTTGGTCATGTTGAAATTCCCTGCTACCAACATATTTCGGCTACGCCAGTTGCTCTGACGCAACATCGGATGGCAATTTTCAATTTCGTTCTTACCGTGTG
The DNA here is from genome assembly GCA_027486845.1 of Cytophagaceae bacterium. Classification (GTDB taxonomy): domain Bacteria; phylum Bacteroidota; class Bacteroidia; order Cytophagales; family Spirosomataceae; genus Emticicia. The sequence goes on along the minus strand of JAIXOL010000041.1, from coordinate 129,109 downwards.
TACCGTATCGAAGGTGTCCGAGCCAAACTTCGCCCGAATAAGCTACGTTTTCCTGCAACCATTCAGCATTTTTAAATTTATCAGGATTATTGCGAAGAACATCTTTATATTTTTCGTTGATTTTATTGAAAATATCAACAATTGGTCGATTTTCAACAGAACGATAGCGACTAATATAACGATGGCCTGGAGCAACATCCAATTTTACATTTCCGACTCCTGCTCCATCTTGGCCACGATTCGATTGTTTTTCCATTAAAACGTACAATCGTTGAATGCCATAAAGGGGCGTACCGTATTTATCGATGTAGTATTGAAGTGGTTTGCGAAGACGAACAAGGGCAATGCCACATTCGTGTTTAATTGCGTCGCTCATTGAGTATTTTTGGAGATTGTTTGTGCAAAGTTCTAAAGAATATGCGTGCCTTGCAAAGATTATTGTGGGTAATTTAAAAAAGTCGATGAACGATATTGAATATTTGACATTTGGAGAAGTTTTTGTTTTGCTATTCAACAAATACAACCATTTTTAATGAGCTATTTTTGAAAAATTTACTTGCACCCACTTTGGTGATTGTCAAACCCAAGATTTATTTCAAGGCCAAAATCATCATTATTACTCAATTTTTAATAAAAAATCGTTGGCTTTTAGATTAGATAATTCTTGTAGGTCTAGCTCTCCTTTCGCTCTGTAATGAATAAAAAGTGCATCGTGGTTGAGAATATCAATATTTGTAGGAGCAAAATCTTGTCCCGCAGAACTTTTGCCTACACCTTGAGGTCCTGTAATGATAAAAAGTTGAGGCATTTAAAGAATAATTTCAATTCGTCCGTCTGGATATTCGGCAACCACACGACCATCTTGTGTACGAACCAATGGCATATTTTTAGCAAAAAGTGTTCGTTTAGCTTCATTATTGACTTCAATTTGCCACAATTCATACTCTGCTGGTATCATTTCAGAGATATTTTTTTGTCATCGTGCCTCTGTAACCAGTCAAACGTACAACTTCTAAGGTATCTTCCGTAAAAATAATTTCAAGATGCAAAACTAATAGTATTTACACCTTGAATGTAGCGTTTTCAAATATCTTTCATCACTTTTTCAATTTTGCCATTTTTGAGTTTTAGAAATAAAGGAAGCGGTGCGTTATTTTTCTCAAAGAATCTCTTGAAATAAGAAATATTTCAAAATTGGATTTAAAATTGACCGTATATATCGTTAGTCTCTTTCAAAATAAGTGCCGAAATGGAATTGGCAATTTTGATATTTTATCGAATACTTGACCTTTTATTTTTGTTAGTTGAGCAACTACACCCCGATAAGTTATGAGCAACACAACTATCAGAGAATATACTTTCAAATGTTTCATCGTTGTTTTTGGTATATTATTTAAAAAATTGAGAGCACATTAAAAAATATACTCTCAATTGCAAATTTTTAGAATTTAAACTTCACACCAGCTTTAGCATTAAAGCCATCATTCTCGGAATAGCCCCCTCTGTTTCCCACTTATTCTCTAATCTTTCTTCAAGTTCTTCGACTTGAAAGTGTTGAAGCAAAGCTTCGTTTGTTTGTAAATTTTGCATAAAATTGTTTTTATTTGAATTGAGGGTGATATTTATTTCTCAAATGAGTTTCCACATGACCGAAATACACAAATACTTGTTTTTCAGCGAGTTATCAACTTCTTGAACCTTGTTTTGAACTAAAAACTGCTCTAAAAGATATTGAGGATAGTACAAATCCATCAAAACTTAATAGAAATCTGAAATAATTGTAAGAGGCAGTCGAAAGAGATGGAAGTGATGAATTTTCAACACTTGGGTATAAGGGAGATAGAAAATCAATCAACCGAACATAGAACTCATATTCTTTCGGTAGTCCCGCAAGGTTAGTTTTTGATGTGGTTAATTTCATAGTCATGCAAAAGCGTGGTTATAAGGATTACTTGGCACCTAAACCTCTCGACGGGATTGAATACGCAAAGAAAAGTAACGCCACGCCTTTACATGGAGTTTAACCTTACTTTCCTGCGTATTCGTTTGAAATTGTCAAGGTTTCAGATACAGGTTTGTCAAGCTAAAACGCTAATATTTTTGAAAATGAATTTTACTTCGTTTTCTTACACGACATTGTTTATTTGAAATCGTAATTCCAAATAAATCAACAAAAAATTTATTTTACGGTACAATTTAACGAAGAAACGTATCAAAAAACTATTTTCAATAAGTTTAGATATAAATTACGCTAATTTCAAGCTCTCAATCAGATTGATAAGACCACTCGGACGCATAAATAAGTAGATGATAAAAAACAGAAATATTAGCAAAAAACCTTTGCGAATAAAGCCGATTTGAAAGTAGCGAACCCCAATTTTAGGTTCTTTAAAAATCATAAAATATGGAATCTTGATATAATAAAATATCGAAATGGCAGTGTTTAGTAAGCCAAAAATCAGTACAACCAATAACATATTACTCCCTGAAGTTTGGTAAGATTCCCATAATGCGGTAAAAAGGAGCAGTTTTCCAGTAAAACCCACAGTTGGTGGTAAGCCGACCAATGCAATCATAATTATAACAGCCGCCAAGCCCAGAAATATATTTTCCTGTCCCAAACCTCGCAGACTTTCGAGTTCGTAGCTTTCAGTTTTTAAAGCCAATAAATCTATCAACAAGAATGCCGCAAGTGTAATGAAAAGGTATGTAGTGATATAAAAAATTGTTGATTGAATACCAATCGTATTAGTTGCCAACAAACCCACCAACATAAAGCCAGCATGAGCGATTGTTGAGTAACCGAGCATTCGTTTTGTATTTGTTTGCCATAAGGCTGAAAAATTACCAATTGTGATAGAAGCCATGATTATAATGGCCATTATCATTCGAAAATCTATACTCAATGAACTGAAAAGGCGAATCAAAACAAGAATTACGGCAGCTTTTGGGGCAATTGACAAAAATGCAACGATTGGTGTTGGAGTCGCTTCATAAACATCTGGTGTCCAACTATGAAACGGAACTGCCGAGAGTTTAAAAAGTAGTCCACCGATTGCCATAAAAACTGCAATTTGGACAATCCAAGTAGGATTTTGACCTAAGAAAATAGTAAATTCCTGTCCAACGAAATTGAGTGTACCCGTCATGCCATAGAGCAACGAAATACCATAGAGCATGATAGCTGAACTCGTTGCTCCAAACAAAAGGTATTTGATACCAGCTTCACTGTTGTCTTTTCCTTTATTGAAAACCACCAAAATATAAGAACAAATAGAAACCATTTCAAGCGAAACATAAAGCATGAGCCAATTGGTGGTCATGGTCATGATGAATAAGCCCCATACTAAAGCCACAAAAATAGCGTAGAATTCCCCAACTACTTTATAACCTACCACCCACACATGAATCAAAACCGCAACCGATGCAATAGAAATAATTAGTTTAAAGAATAAACTGATGGAATCTAGATAAATCAATTTACCAAAAAGTACACTTCCTGACTCATAGTACTGGGTATAAAACCCCAAAAAGGCATAAAAAACAAAGCCTAAACTAATTAATACACTGATTAAAAGAACATTAAAAAGCACATAAGTTCGTTCAGCATCTAACTTTTGAGAAAACGCAATAGCTGCTACTATCACCAAAAAAACTACTCCGAAAAGTAAATCAGGCAATAATACGCGTGAACTAAAGAGAATATTTAATAATTTTTCGAGCATTGAATACTTGGCCGCTTCGGCGGTTCGATGTTGGCTTTTAGCAATTAGCTTTTAGCGATTGACTTATTTAACGAAATACCATATAAAACTAAATAAAATAAAAATAGCAAAAAGCCAATAGCTAATCACAAACTCTAAAACCCATTTAAAAACGCTTTTACTGATTCGCCTGAAATATCAAATATCAAGCTTGGGAAAATACCAAAAATAATTGATAAAGCTGAGAGTGAATACAGCATTACTATTTCACGAAAATCGAGATCTTTCATGTTTTCTTCTTGGTTACGGTTTGCCCAAAATGTTCCAAAAAACATCTTTTGTAATGTCCAAAGGAAATAAGCAGCCGAAAGAACTATTCCCAACATAGCAATCATAGAAACCCAATTTGGCAAAATTTCTGATTGAAAACCACCCATAATGGTGAAGAATTCACCCATAAAACCTGGCAAAGTAGGCAAACCTAAAGCTCCGAAAAAAGCAACGGCAACTGCCAATGTGAAATAAGGCATGGCACTTGATAAACCTCTAAAATTTTCGATAAGTCGGTTATGCGTTCGGTCGTAGATGACTCCAGCCACCAAAAACAACATAGCCGAAACCAATCCATGCCCAAACATTTGATAAATTGCACCATTTACGCCTTCAACAGTCAATGAAGCCAAACCTAAAAGAACAAATCCCATATGTGAGATGGATGAATAGGCAATCATTTTTTTCAAATCTTCTTGAGCAAGAGCATTAAAAGCACCATAAATGATTGAAATGACACCTGCACCCGCTACAATATAAGTAAACTGAAATGCTATATCAGGAAAGAAACCATAAGCGATACGAATGAAACCGTAAGCTCCAACTTTTAATAAAATTCCTGCTAAAACCACCGAAATTGGCGTTGGAGCTTCGACGTGTGCATCAGGCAACCACGTATGAAAAGGTACAGACGGCAATTTTATTCCAAAACCTACAATCAGCAAAATAAAAGCAAAAAGTCTAGCTGATATGCCAAAAATCATTTGTTTTTCGAAAGGATGTAAAATACTATGAGCAATATAATTTTTAAAATCAGCTAATTGTCGAAAATCAAAGGTATGAACAGTTCTGCCCGTTTCTTGAGAGAAAAACGAATCTTTTACCGACATCGACAAACCAATCATCACAATTAGAATGAGTATTGAGCCGACCAATGTATAAATAAAGAACTTAATTGCAGCATATTCTCGGCGTTCGCCTCCCCAAATTCCGATTAGGAAATACATTGGAAGCAGCATAAATTCGAAAAACAAAAAGAACAAGAAAAAATCAAGTGAAACAAAACAACCGATAATACTTCCTGAAAGTAATAGGTATAATGAATGATAGGCTTTTTGTCGGTATTCGATTGTAAATGAGGAAATAGAGCCAATAAGTAATACAATTCCTGAAAGTAAAAGCATTGGCATATTGATTCCATCGACTCCCAAAAGGTAATCAATTGAAAGAACACCGAGATTTCCGAGACTCATTCGAATCCATTCATGCTGCTCAACAAACTGATAATTAGAAACATGTTTATCAAAATTATTGTAGAGCGAAATAATATTGAGTAAATTAATGACACTTACTATTATGGAAATCCATCGAAATGAATCACGGTAAGTGCTTGGCAACAACAACACCATAACCGAACCAGCAAGTGGCAGAAAAATGAGTGCTGAAAGTAAAAAATTATTCATAATTTTTAGTCAATAGTCGATAGTCCACTGACCACAGACATTTCGTTTGTTAAATATCTTTTCTCTATTTTTCCACTTTAACATTGCTGTTTTAAAGCTTATTAATAGATTTTTTTATTTCACTATCAATAAAATCATCATCAAAACCAAACAAATAAAAATCGTAATGATATAAGTTTGGGCTTTGCCATTCTGAATTTGGCGAGTATATGAACCTATTTTTGCTGATGTATTGGCTACTAAATCAACAAAACTATCAATGATGTTTCGCTCAAACCAATGATTCAACGAAGCCCAAGCAATAGTCAGATGCCCAACCGAATTTACTACACCATCAATTATTTTTTTATCAAAAAGATTGATTTTGGGGCTTATCCAAAGCAATGGTTTTACGAAAACAGTTTGGTATATCTCGCTCAAATAGTAATTTTTAAATATAATATTTGCTATCTCTCCTTTAGGCTCTAGTTCGTCATTATTAAGTTGGTAACTTTCATCTTTTGTGAAAATATAACCTAAAAGCACACCATTTAAGGCAACCAAAATAGCAATATAAGATATCCATTGATAACTTTTGGTTTCATTATGGAAGGTTTGAAAAAACCAACTACTTTCGGGTGAAAATGGATTTATGGCAAAAACAAAACCAATAGAGGCAATAGCCATAATGATGCATGAAAACTCCATTGAGCCAACTTTCGATAAGAAACCAAACAAATCTTCCTCAGAATGTCTAATTTCTGCCTGCTGACGTTCTTCGTCTTCTTCAATATTTACGATTCCTTCAATACGTTTGGCCACATTTTTATATAAACTTTTTGCACTTGAGGAAATCAGTTCTAGTGGATTATCTTCTCGCTCCAAAAACACTAAAAATACTTGTCGCATCATGTAGTAGGCACTTAAACCTGAAACTACTAAACACACCGTAGGAATAATAAAGTAAATTTGTTTTGGTTGATGTGAAGCCCATTCAAAGGATGCGACTAATATAGCATCTTTCGATAAAAATCCTGAGAAAAACGGAATACCTGCTAAAGCTGCCGCACAAATGGTAAAAGTATAATAAATGATAGGAATTTCTCGGCGAAGGTTACCCATTTTACGCATATCTTGTTCGTGATGCATATGTTGAATAACTGCACCTGCCGACAAAAATAAACCTGCTTTGAAAAAGGCATGCGTAACCAAATGAAAGAGTGCAGTATTGACAGCCCCAACTCCGATTCCGACTACCATTAAACCCAATTGAGAGATGGTAGAAAAAGCCAGAAGTTTTTTAATGTCGTATTGAACAAGTGCCGAACAGGCTCCAAAAAACATGGTAAGCATTCCCAAAATAGCCATTACGAGGTGCGTATCTGGCGACAATACTGGTTCGATTCTGGCCATCAGGAAAATACCAGCTGCAACCATCGTGGCGGCGTGAATCAAAGCCGAAACTGGTGTTGGGCCTTCCATTGCATCAGGTAGCCATACTTGCAAAGGTAATTGAGCTGATTTTGCAATACATCCACAAAAAAGTAATAAGCCGATTGTTGTCATTATCGGGCTGTTCAATGAAATTGCTGACATTACTTGAGCTTTTTCGATAATAGCTGTCACATCAAGTGTACCGAAATATCTGTAAACCAATAATATTCCAATAAAAAAACCAACATCTCCAATTCTATTTACCAAAAATGCCTTCATTGCTGCATTTGTAGCTGACTTTTTTTCATACCAAAAACCTACTAATAAATACGAACACAAGCCCACCAATTCCCAAAACATAAAAATCATCAAGAGATTCCCCGAAATGATTATGCCAATCATGGCTAATATAAACAAATTTAGATAAGCATAAAATCGCCCAAAACTTGGATCTCCTTGCATGTACTTAAGCGAAAAAACCTGTACCCAGAGAGCAATAAATTGCACCAAAAAGTACATCAAATACGTAAGGTCGTTGAGTAGAATATCAATCGTGAAGAGTTTATCGCTGATATAAAACCAATTGTAAGAAATAACATCGCCCGAAATATCACTCAAGCGAATGCCCATCGAGAAAATTATACCAATAAAATTAATTATTATTGAAAGTAAACCTATGGATTGTTCACTCAGTTGATTTCGCTTGTATAATAAAAACGAAAAACCGAATAAATAAAATAATATATTGATAAAAACGACTAGGTCAGCAGACATCCAATAATGGTCTTTTTTTGCAAATATCCGACCTTAAAAGCGATAAAGCAAAAATGAAGTCGAATTTTATAGAAGAAATAATCAATTCCCTTTGAAACAGATAGCATAAGTTTATTTAACGCATCGAAAACCCAAGTGCATTAAGGAAGTTTCGGGCGAAGTAAAGGAGCGACCCGAAACTCGATAACCATGACACCAACCTGGCTCGCAGAGAAAAGAACCACCTTTTTCGGCTTTCTCGATGGTATCAGTCGGCATTATACCGTTGGCCATATCAGCATAATTGAATTTCCAGTTATCGCACCATTGCCATACATTGCCTGTCATATCTGTCAATCCAAGTGGAGTTTTACCAAAATGTCCAACGGGCGATGTGTAGAAAAAGCCATCAGTATTTTTATTAAAATCTGGAAAAATACCATTCCAAGTATTAGCAAGTGCTTTGCCATCTTTAACTATTTCATTACCAAATGGGTAAATATTGCGGTCATTTGTAGCGTTTCGAGCAGCGTGTTCCCATTCTATCTCTGAAGGCAATCGTTTTCCTGCCCATTTTGAGTAAGCAACGGCATCATACCAAGAAACCTGTGTAACTGGATGATTATCCGGTGCTTTCGCTTGGTCTTTTCCGAGCGGATATTCCCAACTAGCTCCTTTTTTCAAAATCCAACCCTTAGTATCTTTATCAAAGAAACCACCATCCCCAAAGTTTTCAGCATAAGTTTTATAATTCGTTGCCTTGATGAATTCACGAAACTGAGCCACAGTAACTGGAGAAATATCCATAAAAAATGGTTTTACTTCTACCCAAAACATTGGCCGTTCAAAATCCATTCCGTCGGTTGTACCGATTTGTGTAAATCCGCCTGGAACATAGACCATATCCGCTGGAATAAGCAAATTTTTAGGAATTTCTTTCTTAGGAAAGTTCTTGGGAGCTTCTTTTAAAATTTTTACGGTTGGAGAAAAATCAAAAGAGGTTTTGTCTGCTTTTTTTTCGGAATTGCAGGAAAAATTAAGTACAGAAATAAGAAGTATAATAGTATTTTTCATATCATTAATTACAACTAAGGTACAAAGGGACACAGAGTTGCACATATCTTTTCTTAGTGCCTATGTGGTGAAATTTAATTTCCTAAATCAATCAAATAGCGGCCAATTCACGCCCAAAAAGAATGTACGTCTTAAACCTGGGTAAGTTGAACTTACGTAATAACCATTACTAGGAAGGCCTTGATTGACGTGAGCAAATTTCAAGAAAAGTCTGACTTTATTGATTTTTAAATCAGCAAAAACATCGGCTACTGGAGTTCCCCAAACTTTTTGCTGGTCTTGCAAAAAGAACTGACGAGTAAGAGGCATATAATTATTTCCATAATAAGCCGAACGGTGATAAATCTCTACACCAGCATTAATATGTAAAATTTTTGCGTAGATAAATTCGTAAGTAATCGTAGTATTATTGGCAATTTTTGGCGTTGGAAAGCGATTTTCAGCAGAGTTGGCAGTATAGTATAACTGATTGGTTATTAGTAATTTACGCCAGCGATATTCTACTCCAAGTCCAACTCGTAAGATATTAATGGCCGAAGATTCTTGCTTTACTTGAGCTTGTTTATCGTAATAAATGAAATTGGTTATTAATGAATTAGTTGCACTTGGTGAAAGTACAAAACTTCCTCTACGAATATTTGTTGAAGCATAAAAATTGACCGTGGTGGTATTTTTAAAAGTAGTGTCCCACTTATAGGCATGACTATAAAAATACTCGTCTAAAATTGTTGGAGGAACACGCAACAACGAAAATCCAGCTTTTATTTTTGGACTCAAATATTCTGCTTGAAGTTTCAAATTTCCTATTGAACCGATTGTTCCGAGTTCAACTTCGGCATATACTCTTCGTACGCTATCTGGGAAGAAATAATTTGCCCAACCGCCAACAATAGTTTCGGGTTTGATTTTAAGTCGCAAGGTATCACCACCAAAATCAGATTTTAAATTATATAAACGTTGACGCAAGTAAAGTCTATAGGCAAATCCTTTGTAAATTCCCTTCACCCCAAATTTATTTTCTAAGAGACGATAACGCAAATCCATCGAAAGGGTGTCTTTCGAACTTTGTGGTTTAGTAAAATAATATACACTCCTTGCAGCCGAATCTGAGCCGAAATTTACATCAGTATATAAATCTCTACGTTTCTGATAATCTAATATATGATAAACCTGAAAGCCATTTGTGAGTTTGTATTGATGATAAAGATGCAATTCGTTTCGCCAATCTCTGGAAGACGCACCTTTGAGCTTAGACAGAAAATCCCGGTAATTTCCTAAGCTACTTTCAGACACAAAAGCACTTGTGTCGGATAATGGCTTGATGCCACCTTGCTCAAGCGGAGCATGATTGAAATGATTATAGCTTCCGAGAACAATATATTTTTCGTTTTTAGATTCATAATTTGCGTGAAGCATTGCTGCCCAGCTATCTACCATACGTTCTTCACGAGTTTGTGGAGCTCCATATTGTTTTGATGACGACATTCGCCTTACATCAAGCGTGGCATTGAGTCGAGGTTTGATATTCTGAGAGTGCGTAAAGTGCATAATCCCCGTACCTCCACCCGACTGCACATAATTGACATTAGTATAAGGTGATTTTGTATTGAAATAGGTAGTTTTTCGTACATCAAAGGCATAAACACCGTAGGTCGAATATCCTAAATTCTTGGCAATATCAGTAGTAGGTGTAAAAAATAATGGTTTAATTGCTGTTCCAATATTCCCTAAATCTTGATAAAGAAGCCCACTGCGGAGATTAAAGTCAAATAGATGAAAGTTTGTTAGGCTAGTATCTGGATTATAAAAAGTTTTTCGATTATTTAGAATATCGTCTTCAAAAATATATTTGACGGTCTTGGTACTATAAATTTGCTTTGTAGAATCATCCAGAATTTGGGCAAACGAAAACCCATAAACTAATGACAATAAAAATGTTATGTAAATGTATTTTTTATTCATCTAAATGTTCAAAAGCTAAAATAGCGGTGTACTTCAAATCGAATCTAGAGATTCATATTTCAAATTATCACGCAATTTACGGCAAATCTTTGAAAGGAGAATGAAGAAAAGATTGTTAATTGTTGTAAAAAAGAATGTTGTAGCAGCAAATGATAGTGATTTATGCTACTAAATACACAAATTAAATTATCACCCAACCCAAAAACAAACCTATAAAAATGATAATATAAGTTGGAACAAGACGGGTTTGGAGTAAAATAAGTGTAAGAATGATTGTCAAATCAGCAACTAAATCAGAAGCCATTGGTCGGTAAAGCGATAAGGCCGCTGCTGCCGTCAGACCTGTACTCGCGGCATTGATACCTTCGAGAGAAGCTCTTATTCCACGGTATTTTTTAAGTTCATTCCAAAATCTTATCACAAAAAATATTAGAAATGTACCAGGTAGAAAAATACCAAATGAAGCAACAATACTTCCCAAAATCGCTCCACTAGTACCCCACTCACGCATGGATAAAGCCCCTACAAAACCAGCAATCGAAAAAACCGGACCTGGGGCAACTTCAACAATGGCAACGCCCGACAAAAACTCATCGGAGGATAAATAATGCTTAAACTCAACAAATTCATTATAAAGTAGTGGTTTCAAAATATGCCCTCCGCCGAAGGCTAAACTACCATTTCGGTAAAAATTTTCAAAAAGACGAATGGGCAAATTATTTGTAATTTTACCCAAAACTACAGAAAACATAAAGACACCCAACCAAAGAAAAAAATTCGACCATTCAACTTTGATGGGCTGTTTTTCCATTTTTTCATGCTCGCCAAACTTAAATGAGGTAGCCAGTCCTCCCAATAAAATCCAAATCGGAGTAATAAACGGTGATGGAAATACGAAAGCAGCAATTGCGGCCAAAAACATTAAAAATATACTCGTTTTGGTTTTAATTACTTTTATACCAATTGAAAAAGCCGCAAAGATAATAAATGCGACTCCCATTGGTTTGATGAACCGTGTCAGATTTGTGAGCTGGTCTTTTTCTACATAAGTTACCCCCAATGCAGCCAATGTCATCAATAATGTTCCTGGTAAAATCCAAACCAAAAGTGTAAGATAGGCCAAACTTGCACCTCCCAAACGAAAGCCTATGGCGGTAATTGTTTGGGTTGACGTTGGGCCAGGTAAAACTTGACAAAGAGCTTGAAGTTCAAGAATCTCGGCTTCAGTGATGTAATTGTGCTTTTTTACAAGCCTATCCAAAAACATCGTTAGGTGTACTTGAGGCCCACCAAAACAAGTGAGAGCAAGAATCAGCACGTCTTTCAAGAAAATGATATAACGAATCTGACGGGTTTTGGCCATATTAGCTGTCGGCTTTCAGCATTGGGCTGTTAGCTTTTGATTTACATATTTCTAACTTTTACCTTCGGCAATCGGCTTGAACATATTCTCCGAAAACTTACTTCCGAAAACAGAAGAAAGGTCTATTTTTTAAAGCCTAATTCTCTTAAACGCTCCGCTAAAAACTCGCCTGCGGTCATGTTTTCGTAGCGACGTGGATTTTCGGCGTCAATGCAAGATTCTAGGCAAGTCAAATCCATTTCGCCACGTGGGTGCATGAAAAAAGGAATGGAAAAACGAGAAATTTTCATTTTTTCCCGTGGTGGATTTACCACACGGTGAATCGTTGATTTAAGTTTATGATTAGTTAGACGGTCGAGCATATCGCCTACATTTATTACTATTTGTTCAGGGAGTGCCGTTACAGCAATCCATTTCCCATCTAAACGCAGCACTTCCAAACCATCGGCCGATGCACCCATCAAAAGTGTAATCAAATTTATATCTCCATGAGCCGCAGCACGTACTGCACCTTCGGGCAAAGCATCAGGGTTTTCAATAGGAAAATAGTGCAAGGCACGCAAAATGCTATCACCATTATGTACTTTTTCCTCAAAGAAATCTTCCGAAAGCCCTAAATACAAAGCAATTGCTCGTAATAGTGTCTTTCCTGTATTTTCAAAGGTTTTGTAAACTTCGGTAGTATATTGCTCAAATTCAGGAATTTCGGCTGGAAAAATATTTGATGGCATATTACCCTCGGCTATTGGCTGACCGACATGAAAAAACTCTTTCAGATCGGGTTTTGTGAAGCCTTTTGCTGTTTCTTTCCCTTTGCCAATATATCCACGTTGCCCCAAAAGCTCTGTAAATTCATATTTTTGTTTAAATTCATCTGTCTGATAAAAGAATTTCTGAACAGTTGTGTAAAGTTTCCCACGAAGTTCGTCAGAAAGACCATGATTTTTTATTGCCACAAAACCGATAGTATTGAAAGCAGCACCAAGGTCTTGAACAAATTTATTTTTACGTAGCGAATCGTCAGAAGTAAAGTCTGCCAAATCGAGTGACGGAATTGAAGCAAGAACTGTTTGTTCCATAAGATGAAGATTTATTGTCAAAAGTAAGGAAAATCATTGATTGTTAGAAATTAGAAATATCTAAGTACAATTCTTATAATTTTCTACGCCTAAAATTACTTTAAAAAAGTTAAAACTCTAAATTAGAACCAACCCGAATTCTGCAATATCTCTGCAATCAATATTCCCCAATATGTTCCCGTTGCATTTCCTAAAGCTCCGACTAAAATTCCGGGCAAGGTAAGGTCAGTTCGGTTAAGGCTTCTCGAAAGTGCCATTGCAGAAGCTGAGCCACCAACGTTTGCTTGTGAGGCAATCGAAATAATATCCCAGTCTTGTTTGAATAATGCTCCCAAACCGTAAACAATTAGTCCATGAACAATAACCAAAATTGTTACGAATACAAGCAAAACTATGGCCAAATCTCCATCCTTTAATAAGGCAGGTACATCGCAGTAAGCTCCAATGACAGCCAAAAACAAATAAACACCCAATAAACCTAGTAGTTTATGTCCTTTCAAACGATTTACCGCTGGAATTTGTGCCAAAACCAAGGCAATCGTTGTTAGCCATAAAATAGTAGGAATTTGCGGAATCTGATTATTTAACCAAGTTGAAAAACGGATGCCAACCAAGCTGATTACCATCAAAAAAGCTAAATCAAACGGACGGACGCTTTCAATATCAGAAGTATAATTGTGGGTCTCAGTTTTTGTTTCTTCCGATACATCCATTAATAGTTTTCTTGGGAATTTCTTATTCAAAATCTGTGGCAAAGCCAATGTAGCAACTACCCAAAGAGCCGAGATGATGTTATCAGCAACGGTTGCGGCCGAAAAAAGACTTCCTTGCTGAGAAACGCCGTAATGCAAAGCAACCGCATTGAAATTCATGCTTCCGCCTATGTATGTTCCCGTGTACATTCCACCAATTGCATAAAACATTTCGCCGATTTGAGCTTTTCCATTTACAAACCACATGGCCACCAAAGCCCCTGTCATTGTTGCAAAAGAGCCAATAAGAAACATCGTGAGCATTGGTTTTCCAGCTTTTTTTAGGCTGCTAAGGTTGACATTGAGCAACATTAAAAAAATAGAAAGAGGAGCAATATATGTAAAAATTCCTTCGTAAAGAGGCGTTGCGGGAGTTGATGCTGGAATGATTCCTAGATTCGCAACGATTGCTGTCAAGATTATCACCAACAGCCCAGTACCGATTTGTTGGAAAAAAGGTTTTTGGCAGAGCCATTCTGAAATTACAATATTAAGGCACAAAATTGCCAAAATCGAGAGTGTATCGGTAAACATGAGAAGGCTTGGAGATATTTTTGATACGAGATTCGAGATAGGAGAAAATCATAAAACTATTCTCTCATAACTCGTTTCTCAAATTTATTTAAAATACAACTAAGGCACTATTAATCAAGCTATTATTTTTTGATTTTAACTTAAATACTTCTCCTTTTGTTTGGTTTACTGCAGCTTCATAAACCTCGGTTTTATCTTTACTTTTTGTTTCAAGTAAAATATAATATTGACCTTTAGCAACAGTTTTTGTTTGTACGATGAAATTATCATGAGGCGTTTCTTGTTCAAAATTTGGCGTTTTAATTTTCGTTTTTCTAGACCAAGTTGATAAACTTTCAGCTTTAAAGTCAGCAATATCAAAATGCCCTTCACGAGCTTCTTCTTCATCGGCTGGCATTGTAGCTGTTTTGGCAGGAACAAATAGGTTTTCCACAAAATTATGAGCTGAATCTTCGACCCAAACAGCCACTACTGGTAGCTCAGCTTCTTTATTTTTCTGAATCATAATACTCAACGGTGTTCCTTGACTATCTTTATTCGTAATTACTTCATTAAAAGTAAGTTGCTCTGATTTTGGTGGTTTTTTCCCCGCAAAGATTCTTCCTGCTTCCGCAACTGGCTCTAACAATTCAGTAGCCGCTGCAACTAAAATCACAAGGAAAGCTATGCCTGAAATGATTAATTCTTTTTGAATTTTTCCACTTTTGCGTTCTTTTGAATAACCAGTAATCGAAGACCAGTTATTGATGATATGAAAAATAGCAAAACTCACGAAAATTAACCCAAAAATAGTATGAGTCATTTCAACCGCATGGGCTTTTTGTTTTACATACAATAAAATGCCCGTGATTGATAGTGCTAAAAATGCAAAGGCAATTGAGAGACTGATGAGATTCTTTTTTTTCATTTAGGTAAGCTATTTTGGTTAATTTTTATAAATGTAATAGAATTAGACGAATTCAAAAACCTCAATCGACTATTATGGTGCTTTTTTAGACAAATCAAATAGAACAGCCTATAAGTAAGATAGTTGTCGGCAATTTACACCTCGTCTCTACTCAAAACACGAACGGTACGAATAACCATAGGTAGAAATGTCGCATAATGAATTTAAGCTGCAAGTTAGGTAATGAAAGAATTTCTTATATTTGTAAAACCTAATTCTAAATATTCTATGAAAATAAGTAACTTACTCTATTTATTTTTAAACGTTTTAAATGCGTTCGGGCAGAAATCCGACTCTTTCCTCCCCGATTTCGAGGCGGCAAAACCGATTGCAGGCATGAAGCTTATTTGGCAAGATGAATTTAATGAAAATGGCAAACCAAACCCTAAATTTTGGAAGTTTGAAAAAGGTTTTGTAAGAAATGAAGAATTACAATGGTATCAGGAAGAAAATGCCAATTGTCAAAATGGAGTTTTGCTGATTGAAGGAAAAAGAGTACAAATTTCTAATCCAAACTTTGAAGAAGGGAATCGAAATTGGCGAAAAAATAGAAATAAAATTAATTTTACTTCGGCCAGTATCCAGACCAAAGGTTTGCAAGAATGGCAATTTGGCACGTTCCTAATAAGAGCTAAAATCGACACAACGCTCGGCTCGTGGCCAGCAATTTGGACTTTGGGTAATAATGGACAATGGCCATCGAATGGCGAAATTGATATAATGGAGTTTTATAGAGTAAAATCAAATCCAACCATTTTGGCAAACGTTGCCTACGGAACAGATAAACAATACGTTGCCAAATGGGACGACTCAAAAACGAGTCTAAAACATTTTACAGATAAAAATAAAGATTGGGTAAATCAATTTCATATTTGGCGAATGGACTGGACACCAGAAACGATTAATCTGTATTTAGATGATGAATTACTCAACTCGACCTCGCTTTCAGAAACGATTAATCCTGATGGGAAGAATCCTTTTTTACAACCGCATTTTCTGCTACTAAATTTAGCAATTGGCGGCCAAAATGGCGGGGAACCAAAACCAGAAACAAAGCTAATCAAATATGAAGTTGATTATGTGAGAGTTTATCAGAAGCAATAAATTTTGATTATTTTTCAAAAACAACTTTTTCGTACAAATCAAAATCAGCGAGTGTGATTTCACAATCCATGACCTTCAAGGTAGCATTATCACCATACAATGACACATAAAGCCATTAATCTTCAACTCTTCGGTAAAATTCCCCTTTTTTTTCTTTTTGAGATACAATCACATACTGTTTTAAAGATGGAATAGACTGATAACAATTCCATTTTTCAAGTCAGACATTTTTAAACAAATTTTCTTCTGTATTTCAATGGTTTCGAGCATAATCTTGTGAAGTTCGCAATCAAAAATAATTGTTTTTTTTCTTTTTCTTCTTCATATCCCCTACCGGCATTGAATCCTGCTCTTTTTTCTTCGGACTTGACAGCAATCTATCAGCCAAATCGGGGCGATTGAGTTTGTGCAATCTGCTACGTATCCAAGTTCTAAATTCGGGTTTATACCAAAAGAAGAATCGGTTTTGAGCCAGTTTTTCTTCACGAGTTTTGGCGGTTTTGATGGGTTGAAGCGTATAAGGATGCACGCCTGTATAATATATCACCTCGGCAACGGTCATGGGTGTTGGCGTAAAGTCTTGCACTTGCTCCAACTGAAAGCCCAAATCTTTGGTTTCTGCGGCCAAATTGGCCATGTCAGCCTCTTCACAACCTGGGTGCGAAGAAATAAAGTACGGAATCAAGGGCTGCTTTAAATTATGCTTGTCTTGAATCTTGTCGTATTTTTCTTTGAATTTCTTGAAATATTTAAACGATGGCTTACGCATCACACGCAGGGTATCGTCTGATGTGTGCTCTGGAGCGACTTTCAAACGTCCCGAAACATGGCGAGTTACGAGCTGCTCCATATATTCGTCGTGATTGCCATCTTTGTTATTTTTGTTGAAATCATCGACCAATAAATCATATCTCACACCCGAACCTACAAAGGCCTTTTTTATTTCAGGATGAGCATCTACTTTACGGTAAATCTCGGTAATTGGCTTGTGTGACGTATCAAGATTCGAGCAAATAACTGGGTGAATACAACTCGGAGCTTGGCAACGATTACAGATAGATTCATCTTTGCCTTTCATTTTATACATATTGGCCGAAGGCCCACCCAAATCTGAGATATAACCTTTAAATTCGGGGTGCTTCACAATTTCTTCCACTTCTTTCATAATCGAAGTTTCGGAACGGGAAGCAATAAATTTGCCTTGATGGGCAGAAATTGTACAGAAACTACAGCCACCAAAACAACCACGGTGCATATTTATCGAAAACTTAATCATATCATAGGCAGGAATCGGCCCACGATTTTTGTATTTTGGGTGAGGTAATCGAGTATAAGGCAAATCAAAAGATTGGTCGATTTCCTTCTCGTCCATTGTCTTGAACGGTGGATTTATAACTAGTGTTTTATCTCCTACTTTCTGTAAAATTCTATTTGCTTGCCATTTATTCGATTCTACTTCAACCACCTTAAAATTGGAAGCATATTTTATTTTATCTACCAAACAAACTTCGTGGCTTGCAATTTCAACCGAATTCCAACCTTTATGGTCAGGAACATTGTCGTGCGATTCGTGCAAATAAGCAATCTGATTAATATCTCTAACTTGCTCAAATGTTTCACCATTTTTCAAGCGACTAAGCATTTCACGCAACGGCTGTTCGCCCATGCCATAAACAAGCATATCGGCCTGTGAATCGGCCAATATTGTAGGCATTAGTTCATCTTTCCAATAATCATAGTGTGAAACTCGTCGCAAAGAAGCCTCAATTCCACCGATTAGCACTGGCACATCGGGGTAAAGTTGCTTTAATATTTTGGAGTAAACAGTGGTAGCATAGTCAGGTCTGAAACCTGCTTCACCTCCCGGAGTGTAGGAGTCGTTAGAGCGTAAACGTTTATTGGCAGTGTAGTGATTCACCATCGAATCCATGCAACCTGCCGTTACGCCGAAGAAATATTTAGGTTTACCAAATTTCTTAAAATCACGCAAATCGTCTTGCCAATTTGGCTGAGCAACGATTGCAATTCTAAAGCCTTCGCTTTCAATAATTCGCCCAATTACAGCTGTCCCAAAAGCGGGGTGGTCAACATAGGCATCACCCGAAATCAATACTACATCTACATCATCCCAGCCTCTTTTTTCGACCTCTTTTTTGGTAAGTGGCAACCAGTCGGTTATTGGTCTTTCTATCATAAAATAGTTTATATTCTTTGGTTCACCGTCGGCAGTTTTTACCAAATGCTTCCCAAAAGCTATTTAGTTGTTTGATTGACTATACAATCCTATCAACTTTTCACAAAATTACGCAAACTTCGCTTATTATTAGCAAAAATGTTGTTAATTGGTTTTTTGAATTAGGCAAAAACGAAAGCCCAATCATCAAATTAGATGAAATGGGCTTTCTTAAATACAAGTTAATTATTTTTCAATAACTACCCTTTTAGAGTCAGAAACTTCGCCTACTTGACAGCGAATATTATAAATAGACTCAATCGTGATTTTATATTGAATATTGATTTCAAAATTATTTATACCCTCAACGCCTACAAACGAGTATTCTTTGATGATATTTCCTTTTATATCACTCAGGTAAAGTTGTACACTTTGTGGTATTTTGAGGTTTACTTTGGCAATAAATTTACCATCATTTGGGTTTGGCGAAACCCAAAACCATTCTTCGGGTGTGATTGCGGCTTCTCTAAAATTACTTCCTGCACAAGTAAAACGAGCTTTGCCCCAGTTTGCCCAATCCCCCCAAATTTGGTCACCGCCGTCTTCAACTACTAATCTTATTGAACTCACACCTGAAATTGGAACGACCATATCGGAAGCACTCTGATTTATGGTTTTTGTAACAGGATTATTGGTACTACTGCCAATCAATACCCCTGTTAAGTGGTTGTAAACTTTAAAGACTATTGTCTGACCGCCACAATTACAGCTATATGAACTTACATCTCTGCCGACTGATGCCTTAAAATTGGCAGTATAAATCTTTGTACCATCTTGTGAATAACTCAATGAATAGCCGCTTGGCGTAGGAAAAGTAGTAGATGGAGGATTTTGTAAACTGCCATAATCGCTGTATGTCCAAGCAAAACAATTGACCATGTTATAATAACTGCCGTTGCTGAGGCTTGCATCGCTTCGCTGCAACATTCCCGAACCACGCACTACAAATACATCAGGGCTTGTGCCTGCACGTTGTGTGAGCCAATACTGACCATGAAAGAATCTGGCTACAAGCGGCTGACCCGTAACAGTCCAAGTTCCCATAACTGTACCGTTGGCAAAACCTGAACAGCCACTACTATTGACCGTTACGCCCACACTCACGGTATTGCTGACTGGGCATGAGCCACTCACGCATTTGGCATTATAAGATGTTGTGGTTGTTGGCGAAACCGTGATAGAATTGGCAGTTTGCCCCGTATTCCAGACTACTACGCCAGTTGCACAAGTGGCTGATAAGGTTGAATTGCCGCCAGAGCTGATTGTTTGGGGCGAAGAATTTACATTAGTTGGCACTGGCGGTGCGGTTGTGCAAGTGGGTGGCGTACCCCAGTATAGAATGGCATCGAGCCAGTCGGCGTGGTCGCCCCAAGGTTGGTCTCCGCCATCGTTTACTATGAGTTCTATGTTGTTTTTGCCAGCTACATTTACGCTAAAGGCTTGCTTACCATCGGCAGTACCGAGCAGATTTGAGGTAAAGAGCGTTGCACCATCGGCTTTGATTATAAACTGCAATTTCATTGTGCCACAGCCGCAATTATCAGCGGCATCGTCTCGCCCGACACTGCCCGAAAAAGTGCTATACTGCCCATTTAGGTTATAAACCAAACGGTTATTGGCGTGAGTACCGATACCATTATTTGTTTGATAACCTCCGACCATAAGGGTTTGCCCCGAAACATTGAGGTTGTTTCTCATAGTGCCATAGCCCTGCCACTCACCACTTGGATTGGTGGGGCTTAGATTGGTTAGTGGGGTGTCTTGGCAGCCTGTTGTGGCAGATTGTTCTACTGGAATTGTTTCTATTTCTCCGTTACTACCAGTTATTGTAATAGTTCCGTATCTAGTACTTGTCCCTGTATTTTCTTGTGCAACGATAGTAAACTCTGTTAAACCATCAAAACCACAGCCCAAAATCGAATTGTAATCATTGATATTTGATTTATTTGCTTGAATGGTTAGTGTTGATAGTATTTGTCCGTCTCCATTTATAGGGTTATTTTCAGTAAGTCCCTTTTTTAAGGATATATGAACTTTTGTACTTGCCAACGAGTCAAATGTTGATGTAGGTAGATGGTTATAATCAGACTGAGTAATTAATTTAGGTTGACTTCCCCCCTTATAATAAATATATTTCTGCCCTGATAATCCCCTAATTAGTAATTCATTAGTCATTATTTTAAAATAAGGAAAATCTAAAACATTTGGAACATTGGCTAACGCCATTTTTGATTTCTTTCCATCAATTATTTTTGATAAAATTTTATCTGTATATGTTGTGCCATCAAAATAGCCGATAGCTCCAGAAGCTTGATAACCCATACTTGCACCTCTGATAAAATTATCCGTCCACACATCAACGGTCAATAAATCATATTTTGAAGAATTGATATGTTGGGCAAGACTTTCTATTTTTTTGTCTGTTGGTATCAACCTTTTGGTAAAAGCACTATTTGTTGAAGATGAAATATCTGTTCTATCTGAGTTAAAGATGTCACTGCCAACCATTAAACTTGACTCATTCATAAATGGAATGCCAAAGTTATCAAGACTGCTGAAGTTTTTAGCATGCTTTAACTTGACTTTAAGACCATTTGCATCCTCCACTCCACTATTATTCTTAACCTCATTAAACTTGGGTACAGGCCCACCCGTAGGGTTAAAACTCGTCCGTACTTTTCGCCCAAAACCGTTATAGTCGGCGGCATCAAAAAGCGGTTGTTCAAATTTTTTGAGCTTCATTTGGCGAGCTACTAAGTTGGGGTATGAGGTCAAGATTCCCTCATTAAAATAGCCACCGTCTCACACGCCTGCCGTTAGGCTACCGCCAATGGCTACATAGCGTAGTGGCTTGCCTTTTAGGTCGGGGTCGTCGTTGTTTTTTAGTTTGCTTAGGTCGGGGTCTTTGGCGAGTGGGGTATGCAGTTTTGGCTCTTTGTATAGCACAATCGTATCGCCTACGGTTATGTAGTTTTTGCCGTTGGGGTCTTTGTCTTTTAGTTTTTTGTAGTCTTTAAAACTACGGTCTTTATGGTATCGCCATCAATGATACTATAATCAGTGTTTAGGGCAGGGTTGCCACTGGGTCATTGACCTTACAACCGCCTATCAATAAGGCAGAAAGAATGAGGATGTTCATTGGTAATGTAAGTTTTTTCATGATTTTAAAAGCGGAACGCCGCCCGATTAATTGTCATAAAAAACTTTATCTACACGCAAAAGTTGAGAGGTAAAAGTGGTGTTTTCTTGCAAGATATAGTAAACTTGGCATAAGGTATTTAGGGGAAGCAAGGTTTCCAAATATTTTGATTTAAAAATACTCAGAAATTAATTTTACGACAGTTTTTTTTCTGGTAACTTTAACAATTATAAATTTATTCCCCAAAAAACAGACCAATGCCATCAATGTCCCCTAATGACATTGATGGAACGGAAAAATATGCTCTGTATAAACTAACAAAACCTTTCTTTGGTTTCAAAAGTTGAAGTAAACGCAACAACAAAATTGTAAAGTCAACGTTTTATTTATCAAAAAATAAACTTTCGACTTTTATCTAATGAAACACCTTCTGATTTTATTATGTTTTTGTATGCTTGTATCTTGTAAAAAAGATGTAGCGTATTTTCAACAATCGGCCTATTCGAGCTACATACATACCAAAAAAAATATTGAACTACAACCTAACATTATTCAGCCTGATATTCAGCTAAGTGCTTCTCTTGATAATGCTACAATAATTTCAACCGAACCTAAATTATCAGAGAATCTTATTATTGAGGCTCATCCAATAAATGTAGAAGAGTTCGATAAAAGTAATATTAAAAAAAGGATTATTCAGCATCAAAATATTGCTTTTTACAGTAAAAACACTCCAATTGCCGTAAATTATCACAAGAAACTCTATAAACGCAATCCAAAGGAAGTGCCTCTAAATTCTACAATTTATACAGGCTTAATCATCTTAGGTATTGCTATTTTGCTTGCGTTGGTTTCGCTCAATTCTCTTTCATTTCTTTTTGGCTTAGCTGCTATTCTCTTTCTTTATTTGGGTTTTAAGAGCTATTTTCGGAAGCAACGCCGACGTGATTTTTTTCGAAAATAAGCTAGAAAGATATACTCAATTACATCGCTCAAACGCCAGATTTTACTACCTTAGATTTCTTGATAGCTTTTGTTTTTTCACCCAAAAATCTTCATTTGGCAAAGATTTGACGGGTTTGCTTTTTTATATGGAAAAAGAACCTTTATGTATTATCTTTGCCAAAAATCTTCAATAATTTACCCAAAATGAAGCAATATCACGATTTATTAAAGCATATTCTCGACAACGGTACAAAAAAAACTGATCGCACAGGAACAGGCACTATTAGTGTTTTTGGCTATCAAATGCGTTTCAATCTTCAAGAAGGTTTTCCGCTCGTTACGACCAAAAAAGTACATACAAAATCTATCATCCACGAGTTACTTTGGTTTATCAAAGGCGAAACTAATACCGCTTATTTGAAAGAAAACGGAGTTTCAATTTGGGACGAATGGGCCGATGAGAATGGTGATTTAGGGCCAGTTTATGGCAAACAATGGCGAAGTTGGGAAGCTCCAAATGGACAAGTAATTGACCAATTGAAAGATGTACTGAATCAACTAAAAAAATCACCTGATTCTCGCCGAATCATTGTTTCAGCTTGGAATGTTGGAGAATTATCACAGATGGCATTAATGCCTTGCCATGCTTTTTTTCAGTTTTATGTGGCTGATAATAAGCTATCTTGCCAATTATACCAACGTAGTGCCGATGTGTTTTTGGGCGTTCCATTCAATATTGCCTCTTATGCACTTTTCACGATGATGGTTGCTCAAGAATGCGGACTCGAAGCCCATGAATTTATTTGGACTGGCGGAGATACACACATTTATTCAAATCATTTGGAACAAGTAGAAAAACAACTTTCTCGTGAACCACGAAAATTACCAAAAATGACTTTAAACCCAGATATAAAAAGTATTTTTGATTTCAAATTTGAAGATTTTACTCTTTCAGAATACGACCCATATCCGGGCATCAAAGCTCCTGTGGCAATATAAAAAAGTCAAGCCGCTGCAATACAACGGCTTGACAATCAAATACAAAGGTTTTTAGCATTGACGAAGTTTGTCCAAACTTTGCTGACAATATTCCATATTATTTGCGGTCACTTGCCAATGCTATTCCACGGAAAGATTTAGTAGTGATTACAAAATCTTTTTTCAATTTCTCGGTTCCTAATTCTACTAAAAAAGAATATTCGCCATCAAGCAAGTTTGATAAATCAAATGCTTTAACATACTGAGCATCATTTGTTGGATAATCATAGAAAAACACATTGTTTTCTTTATCAATCAAAGAAATTTTTGTTTTTAGCTTAGAAGGGTTTTCAAAAGCCAATTTAAAACGTAGGCTACCTAAATCTTGTACGCTCAAAGTGTTTTTCTCAAATGAAGTCAC
This sequence comes from Cytophagaceae bacterium, assembly GCA_027486845.1. Taxonomy (GTDB): domain Bacteria; phylum Bacteroidota; class Bacteroidia; order Cytophagales; family Spirosomataceae; genus Emticicia. Next base: position 104,976 of record JAIXOL010000041.1, on the reverse strand, counting down.
TTTTCCCGCTGCAACTTTACTTTGAGCCGTTACTTGTGTTGTAGCAGTTGCAAGTGTAAATACTACTACAATCGCATTGATGATATTTTTTGTGTTCTTGTTCATTTTCTTAATTGTTTAAATGCTGTTTATTGTTTTATTTTTACCAAAAATGGTTTGTGAAAATTCAAATATATAATTATCTCATTTTCAACACTTTGCACCGAGCGACAGTCGCCTCTGAACCTTTGCAACTATGTACCTTTTGAGTAAAAAATTGCAAGTCAAATCAATTGCTCGCCAAAAAAATACCACGGAGAGTTTTGGTACTGATTGTAAAATCTTTTTTCTGTTTATCCTTGCCAGATTCAACCAAGAAAGTATATTCTCCATCGGCTAAGTTGGAAAGATTAAAAGCTTTAACATATTGTGTATTTTCGTGCATGTAGTCGTCGAACAACACATTTCTGTCTTTGTCAATTAAAGATATTTTCGTTTTTTGTCGCAAAGGGTTCTCAAATGCTAACTTGAAGTGAAGACTACCCATGTCTTTAACGCTCAGATTTGTAACTTCAGATGTTGAACTAATTTTTCCTGCGGCAGGCGTTCCTGCGGCAAGCGTTCCTGAAGCAGCTTTCGCTTGTGCCATTCCTTGCGTGACGGTTGCCGAGACAATTGTTGCTGCAATTGTTAATACTAATGATAATTTCTTCATAATTTTCTTTGATTTTGTTTCGATTGGAGTAAAATTTTAAAAAGTTAAAACTAAATAAAGTCATATCAGTTTTTCGTCTCCTTTGAAAACCTTTGTACTGCAAATGTATGTAAGTAATTGAATACAAGTCAATTAAGAAATCGTAAATTTCTGAAAGTTGTTTTAAAATTATAGAAGAATCTTAGAATATTACAATGATTTTTGAAATACTTCAAGAGAAAAGTCAAATAATCCTATTAATTAAATAGACTAAAGAAAAGTCAAAATATCACTTTCCTAAATCAGTTTACAATACTTCCTTACAATAATACAAAAACCATTTTTTTGAACGATTTTAACCGCTATTACCAAATATTCTTTTTCAAAGATTATATAGAACTTTGTTTTTAAAATATTTTAATAAATATAGCTTTAGACTTTTCTAGAAATACCGTTTATGTAAATGTTTTGGTTGTAAATCAAAAAAATCGTAAATCGTCGTTCAAAAAAATATCATTTTTCAAAATGTTAAAAATCAAAAATTTTTCAAAAAGCTATAATAACCATACAATCGTTGCGGTTGAAAATTTAGAAATTCCCGAAGGAATTCATTGGTTCAAAGGAATTAACGGTTCGGGGAAATCAACTTTTTTTCGTTCAGTAGCAGGAATCATTCCTTTCGATGGCGAAATTTCTTGGAAAAATCTTGATATCAGGAATGATGCCGTTCCCTATCGTATGAAAGTAAACATGAGCGAAGCCGACCCACTCTATCCTGATTACTTGTCGGGCTATGATTTATTAAGTTTTATTGCAGCAGCAAAAAAAGCTGATACATCGCAACTCAAACAACTTAGCGAGATTTTGGGTGTAGATGTGTATTGGAAATCGGCCATCGGAACCTATTCAAGTGGAATGCTAAAAAAAATATCATTGCTGAGTGCATTTCTAGGAAAACCCAGCTTAATCATGCTCGACGAACCCCTCATTACGATTGACGACCGTTCGGTACAAATTGTATATGAACTCGTGAAAGAATATGCCGAAAAACAAGGAGTGAGTTTTTTACTTTCCTCACATCAAGATTTTAGATTTGAGAAACTCGCCATAAAGAATATGTATTTGGTTCAAAATCAAACTATTACGCAGTTATGAAAACTATCTCTCGCATACTAAGCTTAACGATTACAAAAGAGTATTATCGTCAAAATACGATATTCATATTCGCCGTCATGATGCTTTCATTTGGGTTTTTGCGAGCCGAAGAACATAAAACCATTATTAAAAGTGCTTTAAATCTTCCTTCACTTTTAAGTTTAATTTTCATTGGTTGGGCATTGCATGCTCTAAAAGTGATTTTATTTTGTCTCCGGATGTTTGAATCGAAAAACAATGAATTTTTATATAATATTCGACTTTTTTCGCCACTAAAACGCTATCTAGCTTTGGGTTTGATGCAGCTTTCTTTGCTTCAACTCACCATACTTTATTCATGTTGGATGATAAAAATTGGCTTTGAACAAAATAAAATTTTAGAAACCTCAGCTATTATTGGCTTCAATATCTTATTAATTTTTGCAGGAATCATCATCTACGAATACCGTATCAAGCACCCAAATATTGTTCGAGTTTCGCCAAAACCTATTCAAAACCTTCTTAGCCGTTTCAAAACCCCGTCGTATCTTTTTTATATCAGATATTTAATTGCCAAACAACCCGTTTTGATGTTATTGAGTAAACTTTTTACTTGCCTAATTCTCATCGGGATTTGTAGCCTCTACCCTACCGATATTTATGACGAACGTCTTTTAGCAATAGGTGGTCTCATTGCTGCGGCTGGAAACACTGTTTTTTGTCAGCAGTTTTTTTATTTTGAAAACCAGTTTTTATCTATTAATCGCAATCTTCCTCTGAGTTTACAACAGCGAATTTTAGGTTACTTACTCACCTATTCTCTTCTGCTTATGCCTGAACTCATCATTATACTCCGAAATCTACCAAATGGTGTGAGTTATCTTTTTGCTTTTCAACTTATTATGTTTGTTCTTTCGATGATATTTCTCAATCATCATACGCAGTATATCAATGACATTTCGGCTGATACTTACTTACAGCGGTTATTTTTTGCAGGAATTCTTTTCTTGCTTATGATAATGTTCAAAATTCCAGTAATTTTGATGGCACTAGTCAATTTCTCGTTGGCTATTTTCGTTTTCCAAAAAAACTATTATGAAAGTCAGTCTTCATAAATCAAATAGCTATGATTCGCTTATTATTTTTGTTTATTATTTTATCAAATATTTGTTCGGCACAAGGTATATTCAAACTATCAGGCGAGGTACAAAATCCTACTGAACGAAAAGTACTTATTACATTATATCGAGACTGGGTAGGCGATGAAGAAGAATACGAAATAAAACTCAATGATAAAAACCAGTTTAGTTTCAGCACGAGCCTCAACCATGTAGCTTATATTGATTTTTATTATGCCGACCAAGGTTTTCATTATTGGATTATCGAGCCAGAAGATGATATTTCGATGAAGTTTTCCCCAAAAAATTTTTGGCCATCACTTAAATTTTCAGGAATGGGTTCTGACAAACTTAACTACTATGTAAAACAGAGAGAAAAATTTGAAGAAAAACGAGATTTTGAAAAAGAAGCTGATGCTCTAAGCAAAGCCAGTCAGGAGCTATATTTTGATTTTTTAGATAGTGAGCAACAAACACAAATTACGTTTTTGGAGAAAACACCTTATATTTCCGACAATTTTATTCAATCTCGTAAAGCCGACATTATTGGAACATTGCAAAATTATAAGGTAAACCTTCTATCAGGAAATAAATATACTTCTTGGACTGAAGAAAAAGTAAAAAGTTTATTGAAAATAGAAGAACTTCCAGACTCAGTACAGGCACATTCGCTTGAATATGGCAATATGTTTCAGAATCTCATGGATTTGTTTGTGGCAAAATCAGCCTTAAGAAAACGGAAAGATTTGACCGAACTCGAAGAAATTAATCTCATCAAATCATCATATTCTCGAGCATATTTTTCTTTTCAATTGATAGAACGAGTAATGGCATTCAAACTAAAAAACATGATTGAGGCCGAAAATGTGACGCCGAAAATTCAGGCAATGGTCGATGACTTTCTCGCAACCGCCACCAGCCGAGATTACAAAAATTATCTATCTAAAAAAGTAAGTTTCTCGAAAACGCTTGCCAAAGGCTCGCCCGCAAAACCATTCAAAATAAAAGATATGGATGGTAAAGAAGTTTCGCTTAAAGATTTTCTTGGCAAAATTGTCTATATTGATTTTTGGGCGAGTTGGTGCGGGCCGTGTATTTATGACATGAAATTTATGGACACGGTAAAAGCCAAATTTCAAGATGAAGTAGTTTTTATTCAAATTTCGCTAGATAGCGATACGGATTGGCGTGAAGCAATAAAAATGTATGATGTAAAAGGTATTAATCTACGAGCTGATGAACAAAGCACAATTACAAAGAATTATGGCGTAACTGGTATTCCAGCCTACTACTTGATTGATAAAAAAGGAAATTTTGCTGTCTCACAAGTAAGCGACCCAAGTAACGACGAAGGCCAAGAATTAATCAGACAGATAGAAGAAGTTTTAAATCGAAAATAATTTAATTCTGACTTGAGTCAATTAGAAAAAGACAAATACTTTGTTCCATAAACAACGTAAAGCCGACCAAATTAGGATTATTCTATATAAAACATAGTGATTTGCCCCAATCCGCCAATCATAATGAATATGAAATGTTGCTATTATTGAAAAAGTAAAGACGTAGTACCGCTACGTCTAATGCAACACCGTATAATGGAATTATTTTTTTCTTCTCCCCAAATACCCCTCCATTTCAACCAAACCAAAAGCATTAAAAGTCATATTTTTAGTTAAACCTCCTTTACGGGCTACTGCAACGCCAAAGTGCATATCGTGAAAGCCTTTCATTTCGTGAGCATCGGGGTTTATACTCAGCATAACATTTCGGTCAAGGGCATATTCAATCCAACGCCAATCAAGGTCAAGTCTATATGGACTAGCATTGATTTCAATTACCACTCCATTAGCAGCACAACAATCAATAACCTCCTTATAATCAATCGGGTAACCTTGACGTGAAAGTAATAATCGACCCGTTGGATGCCCTAAAATTGTAGTAAAAGGATTTTCGATAGCACGCACCAAACGTTCAGTTGCACGGGCCTGATTCATTGTAAGATTCGAGTGAACTGATGCAACAATATAATCAAAACTAGCCAAAATTTCATCAGGATAATCAAGCGAACCATCACCTAAAATATCAGATTCAATTCCTTTTAAAATCTTGAATGGTCGGTCTATTGAGAGTTTTTTGTTTAATTGCTCAATCTCGGCATGCTGTTGCTGTACTTTTGTAATTAATAGCCCACTCGCATACGTAGCAGATTGCGAGTGGTCAGCAATACCCAAATATTCAAAACCTAATTCCTTACAATAAGTAGCCATTTGTTCGAGTGAATGTTGACCATCAGAGTAGGTTGAGTGATTGTGCAGAATACCCTTTAGGCTTTCCCATGTAACCAAATCTTCGTTCTTGTTTTTCTTTATCCATTCAAATTCATTTACGCCTTCCCGCATTTCTGGAATAATGTATGGTACTCCAAATTTTTCATAAATGGCTATTTCTACCGCTTCTTGCGTTTGAACTTCGCCCAAAGAAGTTGACAATCCAACACTTAGCAGTGAAACCCCAATTTCGTTGCGATGCTTCAGATGGTTTTCATTGGCGGTATAAACGAATAGTTTATTATGGAATTCATTTTCAACAACATAACGAATTTCGATAGTGATTTTATTTTCCAAAAATTTCCCACGCCATACAAAAGGTGAAGAAGTTTTTTCATCTTTTATAAAGCCTTCGGCCTTAAAATCAGGCAAAGAATCAGTATAAGCGACTAAAAAAGAAAGTATATCAACCGTTTCAGATTTTCGTCGAATTTGCCCCGAAATTTCGACTTCCACGAAACTTTTCTTTAGTTCCTCTAAAATAATTTCGGCTAAAATTGCGGCCTTGTCCATTCTCAGTTTACCTGCTTGACTTTGAATAAATTTCAAAGATTCAAGTATTGATTCTTGTGTTTTACCACCAAAACCTTTTACCTTCGATATACTTCCGTTTTCGCACGCAATCTGCAATTCATTGAGGTTATCAATGCCGAGTTCATTCCACAAAACTTTGATTTTCTTCGCTCCGAGCCCTTTAATCTTAAACATTCCTAATACTCCTTCGGGAGTTTTGGCTAATAAATCTTGCAAATCTCGAAGCTGACCAGTGCTGACCATTTCTAAGATTTTACCTGCCATCATTTTACCAACTCCTTGAATTTGCGTCAGTTGCGGAAAATCAAGCTGCGATAATTCGCCTATGTATTTATCCAAATTATATGCCGCATTCGTAAATGTTTTAATTCTAATTTCGTCTTCGTTATGAAGTTCGAGTAGCTTTGCTGTGAGTTCAATTGTTTCAACAATATCAGAGTTAGACATCATGGTTATTCTTAAATTTTGTGCAAATTACAGCAAATTCGGGTTAAAAAAAACTCGTAGAAATGGCTTTCCTACGAGTTCTATAAAAAGAATACCAAAAATATTATAATGTAGCTAATACATTATTCATATTTCTAACTGCTTCAGCCGATTTTGCAAAAGCAGCTTGTTCTTCTTGATTCAAACGAATATTAATGATTTTTTCCCAACCATTACGGCCAATTATAACTGGCACACCCATACAAATATCTTTTTGACCGTACTCACCATTCAAGTAAACACTCGAAGGAATTACTTTTTTCTCGTCACGTACAATAGCCTCAACAACTGCACATGAGGCGATACCTGGAGCGTACCAAGCCGAAGTTCCCAACAAACCTGTAAGCGTCGCACCACCAACCATCGTATCGGCTGCAACTTTCTCGAGTACTTCTTTCGATAAGAAACGGCTCACTGGAATACTGTTTACTGTAGCCAAACGGGTCAATGGAATCATTGTTGTATCTCCATGTCCACCGATTACCTGTCCATGAATATCACTTTGTGCAAAACCAGTTGCTTGAGATAAGAAATAACGAAAACGTGATGAATCTAAAGAACCACCCATACCGATGATGCGTTTTTTATTTACACCCATTTCCTGAGCTACTTGATATGCCAAGTAAGTCATGGTATCCATCGGGTTAGAAACAATCAACAAAATTGCCTTTGGAGAGTGTGTCAAAATTTTTGTCACAACATCTCTCACGATACCAGCATTGATGCCAATTAACTCCTCACGAGTCATGCCCGGCTTACGTGGCAAACCCGAAGTAATAACGACTACATCAGATTTTGCAGTTTTTGTATAATCATTTGTTGAACCGATGATAGTTGTATCGAAGCCCTCTAATGAAGCCGTTTGCATTAAGTCCATTGCTTTTCCTTCAGCAACACCTTGCTTAATATCAAGCAATACAACTTCATCTACTATTTGCTTGCGAGCAATGTTGTCGGCAGTGGTTGCACCAACCGCACCTGCACCTACTACTGTTACTTTCATGTATTTTAAAGCCCCCTAACCCCCAGAGGGGGAACTTATTATGAGTTTATTCCTGACTTTGGGGTTATATTTTGGCAGGAATTTTATAAAATTATAAATTATTGTTTTCAATCAACAAATTTATTGGACAAAACTAATACAAAACAATGTATTTGAATGTTTTTTTTGCATTTTTTATATTTGATGGATATTTTTAATGAGTTTTTACGTTTCTATAATATGTTTCAAAAAAATGTAGCTTTAATGCAGGCTTTTCTTGCACTAAAATTTCAAGAAACTAATTACCTGAAAATTTCATTTTTAAAGCACAATACTAAATAAAATGAGTACCAAAGCGAGTTCAACGCAAAGTTTGCTTTCAAAAATAATCGAATCTGCTATTTATAAAAGTGCTTTGGGAAAAGCACCTAGAATCGCAAAAAATGCTAAAAGCTTATTAAAATTATTACAAACTACTCTCACCAAAACCCAAGAATTGGGTGTAGGCGGAATTTTTGATGTCATTAGAGAAAAAATCACAATCATGGGTACTCTCATTAAGGCCTATGCCGTTGGCGATTATCGCCAAATTGAGCTTGGTAGTTTAGTGAAAATCATTGCCGCTTTTGTATATTTTATATCACCAATTGATATTATTCCAGACTTTTTACCATTTATAGGCTTGAGCGATGACGTTGCATTGTTGGTTTTTATCTTTAAAAGCATAGATAATGAGTTAGTAAAATTTGATAAATGGCAAAATATGAAATAGACAATACCAACTTTTTAATCGACATAAACGAAAAATTAGTTGATAATAAGGTTTTTACTAAAAATCATCATAATTTTTTAGTAAAATAACTGACTTAACAATTAAAAAGTTTAAGACGAAATTAATTTTTTAATTTCTAATTTACTTTTACATTTGTAATAGAATAAAAAAAAATACTGCAGACAGTTGTCAGCAGTCTATAGACAAAAAAACACTTTAAATAAATAATATTATGTTCGGTCTCGGTAGTACAGAAATGATTTTGATTTTGGTTGTAATTCTTTTCTTTTTCGGTGCAAAAAAACTTCCTGAGCTTGCTCGTGGATTGGGAAAAGGTATCCGTGAATTTAAAGATGCTTCACGTGAGGTGAAAGAAAACATCGAAAAAGCAACTTCAGAAGAAAAATAAGGCCTATTTTGCCAAATTACTGTTACTTGAGCGGATTCGAAGGTAAAAGTATTTGGCAACACCTTAACAACAGCACCCAGTCAAAAACTGAGTGACTGTTGTTTTTTTGTTTTTACATTCTCATGATTTTAAAATGACCAGATACAATTCATATAAAGCAGTAAAACAAGCTATTTCTAGCGGCGAAACTAATTGCTTATTGTTGGTAAAACATTATTTAGAGCAGATAGAAGCCAATAAAAATCTTAATGTTTTTTTGGAAGTATATACAAATGAAGCACTAAAACAGGCAGAAACTGTTGACCAGAAAATCAAAGACGGAACGGCTGGTCGTTTGGCAGGCATGGTTATTGGCTTGAAAGATGTTTTGGCTTATGAAAATCATGGATTACAAGCATCGAGCAAAATCCTTAATGGCTTTCAATCTCAATTTACGGCTACTGCTGTAGAGCGAATATTAGCCGAGGATGCCATTATTATTGGTCGCCAAAACTGTGATGAGTTTGCAATGGGTTCATCAAACGAAAACTCTGCTTTTGGCCCAACCCTTAACTTTGCCGACCCAACCCGTGTGCCAGGTGGTTCTTCTGGGGCATCGGCGGTAGCAGTTCAGGCCGATATGTGCTTGGCTTCGTTGGGTTCTGATACTGGTGGTTCGGTTCGTCAGCCAGCAGCTTTTTGTGGCGTAGTTGGATTAAAACCAACTTATTCAAGAGTTTCGCGTTGGGGGCTAATTGCCTACGCATCATCATTTGATTGTATCGGGCCAATTACCAAAACGGTTGAGGATGCCGCACTACTTCTCGAAATCATTTCAGGTGCTGACGAACATGATAGTACTGTCTCTCACCTTGAAGTACCTACATATAGTCAAAATCTTACCCCAAAAAAACAGTATCGCCTCGCCTACATGCGTGAAGCACTTGAAAGCGAAGGCCTAGACGAAGATGTAAGAAAAAATACGAAAGAAAAAATTGAACAATTAAAGGCAGAAGGCCATATCGTTGAGGCAGTTGACTATCCTTTGATGAAATATTTATTGCCAACATATTATATCCTAACAACAGCAGAGGCAAGCTCAAATCTCTCGAGATTCGATGGCGTTCGTTATGGACATCGTGCCGCTGGTGTTAAAAACTTAGAACAACTCTATAAAAAATCTCGTGGAGAAGGCTTCGGTGCTGAGGTTCGCCGTCGTATTATTTTAGGCACTTTTGTACTCAGTGCAGATTATTATGATGCTTACTATACGAAAGCACAGAGGGTTAGACGTTTAATAAAAGAAGCGACAGATCAGATTTTATCAAAATATGATTTTCTGATTTCGCCGACAACGCCAACACCAGCAATTAAAATTGGAGAAAAATCAGACGACCAATTACAAATGTTTTTGATGGATATCTTTACTGTTCAAGCAAATGTAATAGGAAATCCGTGCATTTCGATACCCAACGGAAAAAATTCAATTGGGTTACCTATCGGAATTCAAATTCTTGGCAAGAATTTTGATGAATCAAAAATGCTCGCATTTGCAAAGTCATTAGAGCAATAGATTATTTCTGAACAAATAGTATATTCAGAAATAATTGAAAATATAAAAATAAACCAGAATTTACTTGACAAAAAAGTAGTTATGAATTATTTTTGATAATGCTTTGCTTTCCTAATACCATAAACCAAGCGTAAAAAACATTCGCTAATACATTATAATGATGAAGATCTCTAAAAAAATTCTTATCCTATCGAGTTTTTTAGGTTGTGCAGTTTTCGCAACAAATGCACAATCTGTTATTCCAGAAGAGGCAATTACTGTCTCGACTGAAGACTCGTTAGTTGATGAACTCCCAACAGTTGAAACATTTATTCCGACTGCCAATGTAAACAGAGTAAAAGACGGATTTCAAAACATGCAGCGTTCGATTCCTCTTCAGTATAATTCAATTGTGCAAAGTTTTGTAGATTATTTCATCTATAAAAAGCCGAGTTTTACTAAAACAATGCTCGAACGCAAAAACTTTTACTTCCCAATTTTTGAAAAATATTTGGCTAAATATAATATGCCAGACGAGCTAAAGTATCTATCGATGCTTGAGTCAGGTCTGAATCCAAAGGCGATTTCTCACGCTAAAGCTGTTGGTCTTTGGCAGTTTATGAAACCTACAGGTAAAGATTTTGGACTGAAAGTTGATGAATATGTCGATGACCGAATGGATATCGAGAAATCAACCGAAGCTGCTTGCAAATACTTCCGACAATTATATAATATTTTCGGAGATTGGGAATTGGTATTGGCCTCGTATAATACAGGCCCAGGAAATTTACGTCGTGCGATTCGTCGTGCAGGAAATATCACCAATTACTGGCAATTGCACCCATACTTACACAAAGATACCCGTGCGTATGTTCCTCAGTTCACCGCAATTATGTACATGATGAATCATGCTCACGAATATGGGATTTTGCCAGAAGAAATCATGGAGCCTGTAGCGGTTGAGAAAGTAATCATTGATGGTTATTTAGATCTTGAAACCTTTTCAAATATGAGTGGCATCAGCATAGATGATATTCAGAAGCATAACCCTTCGATTTTAAAAGGAGTTCTGCCTAGTCATTCAAGAGGGTTTGAATTAAAAATTCCAGTTGAAAACTATGCGTATTTTGAAGCGAATCGCCAAGCAATTTTAGACTCAGCACAACTCCAAAACGGAGTTTCAGTAATGTTGGCCTCTTCTAAAGATGTGCTTGAAAACGGCGTGATTATCATAGGTGGTGGTTCGGCAAGAGCATCGAATGATGAAAATGACAATGATGAAGAAGAAAAACCAGAAAAGGCTGAAGACGAAATTAAGAAAATCCGAAAGGTAAAGAAGAAGATTTATACAGTAAAAAGAGGTGATGTTCTGAATCGTATTGCAGATAAATATGATGTCGATACGTATGATTTGAAGGTCTGGAATCACTTAAAATCATCAAAAATTATGCTTGGTCAGAAATTGGTGATTTTCGATGATGTTGAAGAGGTTGTTGAGATTGAACGCACAATAAAAGAAGAAAGGAGGTCTAAGAAAACGATTGATAGAACAAAACCTAAATACCATGTAGTGCAAAGAGGCGACACACTTTGGAGTATTTCTCAAAGATATGGCGGAATTTCAGTTGAAAAAATAAAGAAAATAAACGGTTTACGCACAAATGCTGTAAAAAAAGGACAGAAATTGAAAATCGTTTAATTAGCAAAAAAATTTATTATAACGGTATCAAGAGCAATCTTGATACCGTTTTTGTTTATACTGACTTATGGCAATATCCAAAAAAGCTGCATTTATAGGGTACTTCACATTGACTACCAACATTTGTTTTCGGAATTGAGTCTTGCTCCAAAACATTTTTAAACCGTTGAATATTTGCCGAAATACTATGTTGCAAGGCTTTTACTTCGGTAGTAACGTCGATTATGGTATAAGCATTAGCTCCATCATTTAATACTAACTTAGCATCAAGTTCTTGTCCTAAGGCTCCTTTTGTTACAAAATATTGCAAAGCAATATCTTGAATATGTGTTGGTTTTAATTCAAAACTGTTTTTTATTTCTTGAATCTCCCATTTTCCGCTACTTCGGGTTAAAACATCGTTCATCACCAAAACTTCTTGATACACAAATGTTGCCTCAAAAACATCAGCTATTTGTTTTTGTAATACTTGTTGGGTAAGTGCCTGATATTCATTTCGGTTTTTGGCAATTTTCTCAATATCAACAGCAAATGGAAAATTAGCGGCACGATAGGCATCCTCAAAATCATGTCCACCTCTAAACTTTGCTTTGGTTTCAGGACTGAGCGGGTCTTGAAGTTTATAATGATGTTTATAGAGATATAATTGTTTATCACATTGAACCCCTTTGATGTAAGCAGTTTTGGAAAAAAGATAATTTGACATATTTCTGAAATTTGATGGCAAAAATTGCTATAAGCTAATTTTGACAATTTACTTATTTATTTTGTCGATTTTCAGCAATTTAGCCAAAAATAAATTGATTGACATGATAGAAATTTTAAAAGATTGAAAAGAAAGCAACTTTCTTTTGGGAAAAATTGAAGACAAAGCTCAATTTAATCTGTATCTCGATTTTCTTGTGAGCAAACGCCAACTATCTTATTTGTCACTTAGTGTTGTGATTAATGCCTTTAAATATTATCGTGAAAATATGCTCGGTTTCGATGCTGTTTCCTTCTATGAAATGCCCAAAATTATCAAAGCCCGACAATTATCTACAGTTTTGAACCAAGAAGTAGTTGGGCTGGTTGTTTTCTTGATATTGTTGGAACGAAGTTTAAGATAACATTTTTAGTTTCTTAAATTTAAACTTCTGCAACATTCTTAAACACTTTTGATTCACAAATTTATATTTTTATTTTTTTTGATAAATTCTTGGTTTTTAAAATTATTAAATAAAGCTTGCATTTGTTAAGTAAATTGATCGCCAACATTTGCTTAATTAACGACAAGTTTATTGATTATCAGTTGTTTATGAAATAATAATTAGATAATCCAAGTTCGTACTTTTACTAGTTGGAAGTTTTTCAACACAAAAAAAGACAAGTACCTATACTTGCCTTTCTTATTAATATTTTTTTCAATTACTTTATGATAGTTCTAAATTTGAATCCCTCATATACTCATTAATCTTATCAATGCTTTGACAATGCAAAGTATTATCAGCATATATATTAATTGAAAATATCGCTTGCCTATATTCTATTTCTGTTGTTTCCCATAAAATATCAATTAGAATATCTAATGCTGCTGAGCAATCCATATCTTTTGCCCATTGAGCCACAATATTAACAATATATGAAGTTGATATATCCCCAGGATAAGCCTCTTCCAAGCAAATATTTATTAGAGGATAACCTTTTTTTAGGCATCCTGCCTTAAAATCAGTATCAAGCTTGTTTTCTAATTTTGCTCTATCCATTTTAGTAACCCTTTTTTATCTTTTAATAAATCAATCAAGCCTTTTACTTCATTGTTTTTTATAAAACCTGCTGGAAAATATCTAACTTGTTCTGACCACCTTTCAAATAAGAGTGAATTCGCTTTAAATAAATTTTTATTACTTGCTTTGTCACTATCAAATTTAGTTTTTAATCCACTCAAAATAAGTAATATCGTTAATTTATGTGTTTTCACGACTTCTCTTATTTTGGCAATATCAGCACCAACTTTCTTGTCATCCAAATCAAATAAATTAGAAATACCCCAATTTTCACAGATTTTTGCTTTAAGCATTAATTCTACACTATATCCAGCCAAATAAAATGCCCCATCATATTTTTTATTTCTATATAAAACTTTAGCTTCATCAAGCCTTTGCCAAGCAAGACTTTTAATGTCTGACGGATTTTTCATTTATTAATTAAGCAACAAATAATATGCAATATTAGTTTACTTTCAACTTTTTATCTATTTTTTCATTTAAAATTTATTCAAGAACTTTAGATACTTCGCTTTTTAACGTTTCATCAGATGAAAAATTAGCAAAGATTTCAAGTAGCAGATTCTGCATAACTTAGTAATTTCGTGCATAGTTATCTTCGACATTTCCAATGCGTGGTATTCCCTCAACTTCGTTCCGAACAATAAATTTACTTGTTTTTCAATTTCTTTTTTCTGACCTTAGATTACAGATTTGGTCAGCGACAGGAACTCTGCGTGGTAGTTTCGCCACTCTTTCTCCGAAATTCAAAATTTTTCTGCACTCATTTGCTTTTTTAGATTTTTCCGTGCAAATTTACTTTCAGCAATCAAGTTTATGGGTTGGGTTAACTGGCTGGCTTAGGCCTCGTGCGACGCCATATTAGAGCGGTCGCAAAGTTCATCAATTCCAACGCTAAGTATTATGTAAAGGCTTGATAATTAATAAGTTAACTCTAAAATCACTCCAAAACCATCATAATGCTGGTCGTTGGAAGTTTTTCAACAATACCGTAAAATAAATATCTCTCTAACTGGACAATATTCCAAAGGAGATTACAGTATTTTTGCACAACTTCCAACTCAAAAAGAACCTTATAAAATCCAATTATCAAACTTTTAAACCCTTTTCAATTATGAAACGGATATACTACGCTTTTGCTCTGTGCCTAACTTTTACCACTACTTTTGCTCAATCGGGCGGTGTTCCGTACACAGCAAAACAAGATTCCATCAGAAGGAAAGTTCCTAAAATTACAATGACTGATGTTTCTACACTTTTACCGCAAATTACACCAAAATCTCCCAATGTTGCAGCAATGGAACGCTACGGAACTATTCCAGTTTCCATGTACACAGGTTTACCTTCTATCGAAATTCCTATTTTTGAGTTTAAAATCGGAAGTCTTTCAGTTCCAATAAAATTAACCTACCACGCAAGCGGAAATAAAGTAAATGATAATGCTTCTTGGGTCGGTTTGGGTTGGACTTTACAAGCAGGTGGCTCAATTTCAAGAATCGTTAAAGGTAAACGTGATGAAGATGATTTCAGTAACAATAACAGCCTTTTACAAAATCAATTACCTGCCGATTATGCCAACTGGACTACAAGTATTCCGTGTCTTATCGAAACCTTAGAAACCGAATTAAATCAATATTCCGACTTTGGCAAAGATAGTGAAAGAGATATTTTCTCTTGCAATTTACCTTCAAAAAGCAACTCTTTTGTTTTATTGCCCTCTGCTCCAAACTACATTTGGCAACAATCTGACCGCTCTAAAATTTCTTATACTGGACCTCTTTCAAGTTTTTCTTTGACTGATGAAAACGGTTTTAGATTTGATTTTCAAGACCAAGAATCTACTAATTCTTATATTTCCGCATGGCAATTAAATACCATTCAAGGCACAAAACCGACCGAAAAAGCCATTTTTACCTATATTTCTAATCCTCAAATCACTTTCAATACTGATATTATTGATACTGAAATCTACAAAACGGATGTCGGTGGAACAAATTATGAATATGGTGGTACGGCTGGCTTCCAAAGTGGAACTACAACTACTCAATTCGCAACCGTTAATTCAAAACTACTCAACGAAATATTTTTCCCAAACGGAAAAATCGTTTTTGTCAGTTCGCCAAATCGTGCTGATAACTTAGGTAGGTCGCTTGATAGAATAGAAATTTATGGTTTTAATGTCAATACTAATTCATACAGCCTAATCAAACAATTTGTCTTAAATCAAAGCTACAAAGATGGACGTTTGTTTTTAGATTCTGTCGATTTGAAAAGTAATACAGGTGCAACAATCGGTACTTATTCTTGTAATTATAATCCTCAAACACTACCCGATAAAGATTCTCGTTCAAAGGATTTTTGGGGTTATTACAATGGTCAAAACAACGCTACGCTTATTCATGCTCAAACATTTGTAGCGAATGAGCTTGAAATTGGCACAAGTCCAACTACCTTTAATGTTGGCTCAAATAATAGTTCGGGCATTGGTGCGAATCGAAACCCAAATGAAACATTAATGCAAGCAAGAATCTTAACAAAAATTACTTACCCAACAGGCGGATTTACTGATTTTGAGTACGAAGCACACCGATACGATGGCGGACAAATGGCAGGCGGTTTACGTATCAAAAGCATTGTTTCAAATGATGGAAATGGTACGGTCGGCGTTCCGAAAACCATCACAAAAACCTATAAATATGGCATAAATGAAAGTGGAAATGGCACTTATCGAGATATTTGGCTCAATATTCCTAATAAAACTTACGCAAGCGTTCAAACTCATATTCACAAAACTAACATTCCTGTCTTACCCGATTTTCCCGATTATAGATTTAAAATTTGGGTATTTTCTTCTGCATTTACTCAACCCATGAACCCAAACGAAGGTAGTGTTGTAACCTATCCAGTCGTTACCGAATACGACGATAACGGTAGCGGTTCTAACGGAAAAACTGTTTACACTTATAAAGACGATGTAGGTGATGAATTGATTGCGATTCCAGCAGCAGCAAAACAAATGCAAAAAAGCCGTCATTGGAATCGTGGACAACTTTTGAATAAAGTAATTTATGGCAATGATAATCGAAAAAAATATGAACAAATCAATACGTATGCTACAATTTTATCAGAAGAATCGCCCATTTTAGGCTATTTGATAGCAAAAAGCATTATTCCTTTGGCTGGTTTCGGTTTATATGGTGGCAGTAATTGCCAATCTTTTGAATTTGGAACAACAACAAATTATAATTATACGCCCATTCGTCAATACAAGTGGGCAACTGGTTTAGTGAAGCAAGTTCGTACCGAAGAATATAGTTATGACGACACAGACGATACAAAATTTGTTTATAAAAAGTCCGAAACCGATTATGATAACACCTATTTCCAAGCAAAAGTGGCTCGAAATTATCAATCTGATGGGAAAATAAATATTCAAAAATATCGTTATGTTACCGATTTTGATGTTTATAACTCTGGCAGTTTTAATCTTTACAGTACACTCTATTGGATGCGTGAAAATAACCAAATAAATATACCAATCGAGCAGATTAGCCTTGTTAAAATGCCTTCTGAATCTGAAAATAGGGTTTTGAATGGTCGAATTACTGATTTTCTAACAAGCAATTATGGTGGTTTTAACTACGTTTATCCAAAGGAAATCTATTTATTTGAAAATTCTTACTTTCCTACCCATGTTTTTGAATCAAATTACTCACTTTCTTATTTATCAGTGGGTATCGTATGGAAAGATTTTAGATTTATAAAACGCTTACAAACAGACACTTACGATAATTACGGTAATCTTTTGAGTTATAAAGTTATCGGTAGTTCTCCTACCGTTTTTACTTATTCGACCAATATTTTAAATAACGTTTTTCATAATTTTCCAACTTCTGAAACAAAAAACTCGGGTGGCATAACAAGCTATACAACTACATTTAGTTACGATATTCCACTACTTGGAGTAAAAGAGATTACAGCATCAAATGGCTTGAAATCTTATGCAGAATATGATAATTTTGGTAGATTTAAAAGAGCAAAAGACCATAACGGAAATATTCTAAAAGAGCATGATTATAATTTTTCATTAGGTAATAATTTCATAAAAGAATTCCTACCACGAATCGCTATAACCTCATTATCAGGAGGTTACGAAAGTTTTCAAACAAATATTTCATACTCAGACGGGCTTAACCGACACCTCCAAAATGTTGCTTTATTAGCTGGATTTGGTGCATCAAATGATATTGTAACCGATGCCAAAGTTTATGAAAACTTGGGGCGTATCGAAAAATCGTACATTCCATTTTCAAACGTAGGAAGTGGGGCTATCGCCCCACTTCCTACTGTTGTTCATGGTGATACTGCCCCTTATAATAATGTTTCTGAATACGATAATTCTCCTTTAAATCGCCCTAAAAAGTCTTTTGGTGTGGGGCAAGCGTGGCGTTCCGCCAACAAATTTAATGAAACAAAATATTTAATAGTTGAGCCAAATACAATTAGAAAATATACATTAAATTCAATTGGTGCGAATGTTGATGGAACTTGGGACGTGCCTTTGTTCAAATACGTGGGTATTTCGGAACGTGGAAAAGAAATGATTGAGTACAAAGATAACCAAGGAAAGTTGATTCAAAAAGACGTACAGGACGGCAATAATTCTTATGCAAGTACATACTATATTTATGACGAATTTGATAGAGTAAAGTATGTAATTCAGCCAAAATCTTTTCAAAGTGCTACGAATTTTACCGAAAACGACACTTATTTTAAAAGTGGCATTTTTGCGTACAAGTATGATAAACGAGGGCGTATTGTTGAAAGCCATGTACCAAGTGGTGGCTGGACTTATCATATTTTTGATGTTCTCGACAAAGAAGTTTTAAGACAAACAGAAAAACAAAGAACTTCAAATAAATGGATTTTTTTTCAATTCGATGTCCTTAATAGAAATATTTTGAGCGGAGAATTAGTAAATGCAAATTCTCGTGAAACTTTACAAACCGATTTTGAAACCATTACAAATGCTTTTGAAAGTTGGAGTACATCAAGCCATGAGTATAGTAGTAACAGTTTTCCAAGTTCAGTAACTTTTAGCGATACTGATGTAAAACTCAAAAATTTCTACGATTATTATGATTGGATTGCGGGCGAATGGGCGTACAATTCAGTAGGTGCTTATCATTCAAATTATGCCGATGCAAAAGGTTTTTTGACAGGTGTTTTGAAAAGAAATTTAGCTAATAATGCCAAAATCTACTTCAATATATTCCATTATGACAATAAAAGTAGAATAATTCAAACCTATGAAACACACCATTTGGGAGGTGCAGAACCTTGGAAAAAGGCAATAGTTACTAACTTTGAGTACAATTTTGCAGGGCAAATTAAAACTCAAAATGTTATTCACCAAAAAGATAATGCCCCAAATATTGAAGATAAAACAGAGAATGAATACGACCATGTAGGACGTTTGTTAAAAGTTTTTCATGGCATTAATGGCAATCGTTTTGAAGTGGCAAGGTTTACTTATGATGCAGTCGGGCGAATGGTTCAAAAGAAAATTCGTGGTGATGCTAATTTCTTAGTTGGTGGTGCAAAGGATTATATTCGTCGTCCTTCCATTGATGGAATTGTTACACAAAATAATACATTAGATTTAGCAAGAAAAGCTATTATTTTAGAGCCAAATTTAGAAATAAATGCGATAACTCTAAATTATTACCTTGCTCAAATTGACCCTAACGCACCGCAAGGTACTGAAATCAATGGCTTACAAACAATAGATTTCACCTACCATATCAGAGGAATGTTGAGAGGAATTAACCTTGACGGCTCAAATACTCCTACGCCTGATGTTACACAAGGTGATATTTTTAGCTACAAACTTGACTACGAAACGGCAGGTTTTTATGATGGAAATATAGGTAAACAATCTTGGAAAACGAGCAAAGATAATGCTTTACGCTACTACGACTTCAATTATGACGATGCAAACCGCTTATTATCAGCGAGTTATATAGGAGTAAATGGAGAAGACTTTTCGATGCCTAATTTCAGCTATGACAAAAACGGAAATATTACTAACCTACAACGAAAAGGAAAATCGGGAAACTCATTTGATTTGCTTGATAATTTGACTTATTCGTATAGTGGTAATACATTAAATTCCGTAACTGATGCAATTAGTGGCGACCATGAAATTGATTTTGTGCAAAGAGGTAGCGGAAATTATACCTACTATAATGATGGAAGTTTGAAATCTGATGAAAACAAAGAAATTACAAATATCATTTATGACACTTATTTAGATAAACCTATTGAAATTCAGCTAACAAATAGCCGTTGGATAAAAATGATTTATGACGGTAGCGGAAAGCTCTTGAATAGGGAATTTTCAACCTCTGAAACTTGGGATTTTGTCGGAAAAATTATTTACAAAAATAACGTTCTTTATCAAATGGCTACGCCCGAAGGCAGAGCAACTTATGCCAATAATAACTGGAATTACGAGTTTTTCTACACTGATAATTTAGGTAATTCAAGAATTTCATTTAGTGCTGATGGTCAGAATTTAATCGTAAATGATATTTCAGATTTTGACCCAACAGGAATCCAATTAAAAAGTATCGGCATTGAAAATCCTACCGAAAATCGCTTTAAATATCAAAATAAAGAATCTTTGGCACTATTTGAGCTATCAAGCATCAATGATTTTGATGCTCGTTTTGCTGATAAGACTATCAATCGTTGGTGGGGTGTGGACGCTTTAAGTGACCAAATGAGAAGATACACTCCTTACAGTATCAGTTTTAATAATCCATTAAGTTTTATTGACCCCGATGGAAATGAGCCACAAGAAGCTAATAGTTTTCAATACTCAGATGGATATAGTACGTTGGATAGTAGAAACACTACTGGTAGTGTAAGTTTTAGTGGTAGCTATAAAAATAGCGATGATGGGAAGCCAGTATGGGAAGCTACAAATAAATGGGACGCTAATTATATACAAAAATATCAAAATTATGTAACTACTCGTACTCAAACTTACTCTTCGCAAGAATGGTGTAAATTTACGTGCGAAGATTTTGCATTATCTCTTATAGTTGATTTTGCACATGAGAATAGTCTTCCGTTTGTATTTTTTAATGGAACAGGGTCTTATACTTCTTCGGATTTAAGATTTAAAAACTTTGAAGATTTCAAAATAGCATTGCTTACTACAAGTGCAGCAAAAGATATATCGAATTCTTGGAATACAAAAAAATCAAATACAGATACAGGTAATATTATTTTATTAGAAACGAGAGGCGAAGGTACTGGTGTAAATCACACGCAAGTAATAGCTCAATCTGTCGGAAATAAAATAACTATTTTTCAAGGCAATTTGGATTATCGAATATTATCGAACAATCCTTCAAATCTTTTTTATTCAGGTAAAAGAATTCAAGCAGGGGTTTGGAATTTAGAAAATGGTAGTTACCAAAACTTAACCACAGGAAGCAAGGAAAATAGTAATTACCTAAAATCAGCCAATGCACAATTTAGACAATGGAATTTTTCACTTTGGAACAATTTAAACAGATAATATAATGAAATACTTTCTTTCGATTTTAAACATTTTTGTCATAATTGGTATTTTAATTCTCCACTTCTTAACCAAAGAGTCAAGAAGTTTTGAAATCTCAAAATTAATTAGTGATATTGTATATTACTTTGTGAGAGAATTTTTTATTTTATTGGGTTTTGTTGAAATAATATACAGTTTATACATTATTTTAAAAGAAAAATCATCAAAATTCAAAGATATTCTACTCATTGCATCAGCGTTCATTCTAATTTTTATGATATTCTATTTTGCAAATACATTTAATATTGCATAAAATTTATGTTCATTTAGTTTTGGCGACATCAAATTTGCGAAGTTTTCAAGTGTTTATTCTCGAAAACTTCGCTGTTTTTTATTTTTTTACTCTCATAGTTACCTGCGACACGATGAAAGAAAAATTGCATAGTTTTTTTTCGCAAAAACTTCTCTGATTATACTACATTTTTTATACCTTTGGGTCGCATAGTTGGCTAGCGACATCATATTAGAAAAGCACTCAAAAGCCCTTGATTCCAACACGAAGCATTATGTAAAGGCTTGATAATTAATCGCGGCGGCGAACCGTAAATTAACCGCAGCGGCGGCCGCTCTAAAATCACTCCAAAAGCCATCACAATGCTGGTCGTTGGAACGAAGACCAAAAAATCTACAATTCGTCAATTTCACCTTTTGACAAACCTGTATATTTCATTATTTTTTCAATAGAAATATTATCATCTTTCAACTCTTTCGCAACCTTTTTAACTCCATCTAATTCTGCCGTTTTTACAACTTCTTTTACTTCAATATATGTCAACAAACTTTCTTGGTATTGCTCATATTGTTGTGGGGTCATCTTAGCTACTTCTGCTACGTCAAAAGCCTTCTCAAATATTGGTTCATCTAATATCTTTGGTATTTCATCAAAACTTTCTAATTTCTTCAGAAAGTAAATCCATTTATCAAAATGACTTTCTAATTCGTCCTCTTCCTTGGTAAACAATGGCATCTGTATAAATTTGAAAGTCAACTTATCATAAAAGATATCGCCATCTTGGTCTTTCAAATTTATTGAACGAAAGAACTTCTGACGTTCTTCATTCTCATCATATTGAAAATCCAATATCGCTATCATGTAAACGGGGGTCAAACGAAAATCCCAATCACCTTTCTTTGCTTGCTCCCGAATGGGTAACGTCGCATAAAACAATGACCTATCTTTGAAAAAGTTTACTTTAGCCTTTTGCATTTCTACAATGAACTTTTCACCACTTATTGCCTCACAGTGAATATCAAAAATGGCTTTACGTTCGTGTTTCATTTCTCCTTGAATCTCTTGATTACGAAAGTCTAAACTTGCAATTTGATGATGTACTGGCAATAACTGATTTAAAAAATCAATTAATAAATCTTTATTGGCTTCTTCTCCAAACAATTTTTTAAAACCAAAATCGGTATATGGATTTATATACTTTGACATAGGTTTCTTTTTTTAGGCAATTTACTAAATTTCCTACATTTTTTTGTTTATTTGAGCCAAAACGAATTGTATTGCAATAAATACGTAATTATCAATTCTTTAAAATCCTGCTATGTTTATTTTCATATTAGTAAGATTCATAGAAGCATTTTTTATTTAAAACCTAAGCATCAATCATTTACATCATCAATCCTATCACTTACTTAGAATTTCAATGACCATAATACTTCATAACGGTCTTGAAAACTTGTTCTCTTATTGGATTTACATTGAAATAGTCTTTTGTTGGAGACAAACCAATATTTTGGCGATTGATTAATAAAACTATTGAAATATTTTGATTGGGTACAACTGAAATACTCGTACCTGTAAAACCTGTATGACCAAAAGAACCTTCACCTGCATCTTTCATAAATGCATTTTGATTATCCATCATCCAACCAAGTCCATTTTTAAATTTATCTTTTTTAAGAAAAAGTTGAATTGTTTTCTCTGCAATAAATTGTTTTTTACCATTTTTACCACCATTCTTAAGTATATCCACTAAGGTTTGTATATCATCAATAGTTGAAAAAATACCTGCTGCTCCCGAAACACCCTCATTGGCATACCAAGTGTTTCCATCATTTACTTCACCTATGAGCGTGTACTGACGCCAAGAATTCCAAGAATTTGGGTCGATTGATTTTATTTTAAACCCCAAAGTTGAGTCTTCAATCATCCGCTTTTCGTAAGGATTTCCATGAGACGTAGCCGCAATTTTTAATTTTCGACCAGTATCGTTTGGGCGATAAGTGGTATTAGTCATTTTTAGAGGTCGAAAAATATTTTCTTCCATAAAAATATTCAGTGGTTTATTAGAGATTTTTTCGATGATTTCGCCTAAGATTGTGAAGCCTAAATCACTGTAATGTCTTCCCTCTCCTACTGGAAATTTAAGTGGTAATTCCTCAATAAATTTAAAAGTTTCTTGTTTGGTTTTACAACGATAATAGAGTGGATACCAATCATATAAACCAGAAGTGTGTGTAAGCAAATGACGAATTGTAATGTCTTTTTTATCGGGCCGATTAAATCCTTGAATATATTTTCCAACTTTATCTTCAACATTAATTTTACCGGCATCAACCAAAAGCATCACAGAAGTTGTCGTTCCGACTACTTTGGTCAAAGAGGCAATATCATATAAATGGTTTATAGATGTCTTTTCAAGATTTACCAAAATATTATTATTAAAATCCTTTATTTGAGCATATCCATAAGCTTTTTTAAGAATAACTTCATTTCCTTTTTTGACTTGAATTACTGCACCTGGAATCTTCGATTGATCAATATAATTCTGCATAATGGTATTTATTTCCGCAATACATATAGCTTTATTTTGAGAATATCCCACAAAAAAACTTAGAACTAATAATAGGGTTAGCGATTTTTTAAACATAAATGAGGTAATTTAAAATCTATTTTTTAGGGCATAATCCGAGATGTACTTTTGCGAATCTGCGTTCACAAAGTTATCCATATTTCCAACTATATTAAAGCCATTTTGATGATAAAGTTTAATCAAAACGTTGAATAAAATAAGGTAATATAAAAACAAAAAGATGACCTAAAAATAAGCCATCTTTTTTTTTAAAACACACATTTTGCCAATTAAACCAAATCAAAACGATCAAGGTTCATCACTTTCGTCCAAGCTGCTATGAAATCTTTGACAAATTTCTCTTGTGAATCTTGGCAACCATATACTTCGGCAATGGCACGAAGCTCCGAGTTTGAACCAAAAATAAGGTCAGCACGAGTTCCTGTCCATTTCAACTCACCAGTAGTACGGCTACTGCCTTCAAACACATCACTATGAGCAGAAGTAGCCTTCCATGTTGTGCTCAAATCAAGTAAGTTTACAAAGAAATCGTTAGTTAATGTCTCTTTACGAGTTGTAAAAACACCGTGTTGAGAGCCATCTGCATTAATATTCAATACACGTAAACCTCCAATCAATACGGTCATTTCTGGGGCTGTTAAAGTCATTAATTGAGCTTTATCAACAAGCATTTCTTCTGAAGAAGTTGTATAATGCTTCTTTTGGTAGTTTCGGAAACCATCAGCAATTGGCTCAAGCACCGCAAATGATTCTACATCAGTTTGCTCTTGAGAAGCATCAGTACGGCCTGATGTAAACGGAACTATAATCTCTTGTCCAGCATTTTTTGCTGCTTGCTCAATACCTGCACAACCTCCTAATACGATTAGATCAGCAATCGAAACTTTCTTTCCTCCAGTCTGAATTGCATTGAATTCTTCTTGAATACTTGTGAGTGTATCTATCACTTTTGAAAGTTGGGTAGGATTATTAATATCCCAATATTTTTGTGGTGATAAACGTACCCTTGCTCCATTTGCTCCACCACGTTTATCCGAACCACGGAATGTAGATGCAGAAGCCCAAGCTGTTGAAACTAATTCCGATATTGATAAACCAGACGCAAGAATATTTGCTTTTAATGAACTAATATCATTATTATCGATAAGTTCATAATTCACCGCAGGAATTGGATCTTGCCAAATAAGTTCTTCTGTTGGCACTTCAGGTCCGAGATAGAGTGATTTCGGTCCCATATCACGATGCGTTAGTTTGAACCAAGCACGGGCGAATGCATCAGCAAATTGGTCAGGATTTTCAAAGAAACGTTTTGATATTTTTTCATAAGCTGGGTCAATTCTCAAAGCAATGTCAGTCGTAAACATAATTGGGACATGACTCTTAGCTGGGTTATGAGCATCTGGTACGGTTCCTGCACCTGCACCACCTTTTGGAATCCATTGATGGGCTCCTGCTGGACTTTTGGTTAATTCCCACTCAAAACCAAACAAGTTTGTAAAATAGTTATTACTCCATTGCGTTGGCGTCTGTGACCAAGCACCTTCCAAACCACTTGTGATTGTATATTCACCATTACCAGTGCCAAAGGTGTTTTTCCAACCCATACTTTGCTCTTCAATACCCGCTGCGGCTGGTTCTACTCCTACATATTGACCGGGGTCTGCTGCACCGTGAGCTTTACCAAAAGTATGCCCACCAGCAATCAATGCTACTGTTTCTTCGTCATTCATTGCCATACGGCCAAAAGTGTCACGAATGTCACGAGCAGCAGCCAATGGATTCGGATTTCCGTTAGGACCTTCTGGATTCACATAAATTAAACCCATTTGAACAGCAGCAAGCGGATTTTCTAATTCACGGTCACCAGAATATCTTTTATCTTCTAACCATTTTCCTTCCGAACCCCAGTAAATATCTTCTTCTGGCTCCCAAACATCTGCACGTCCACCGCCAAAACCAAACGTTTTAAAACCCATTGACTCTAATGCACAATTACCTGCCAAAATCATTAAGTCAGCCCATGAAATTTTTCTACCATATTTTTGCTTAATTGGCCATAATAACAAACGAGCTTTATCGAGGTTTCCATTATCTGGCCAACTATTTAATGGTGCAAAGCGTTGCATACCTGCCCCTGCTCCTCCGCGACCATCAGCAATACGGTACGTACCCGCACTATGCCACGCCATACGAATAAAAAATGGACCATAATGACCATAATCTGCTGGCCACCACGCCTGTGAGGTTGTCATTAAGTCGCAGATTTCGTTTTTTAACACATCTAAATCAAGCGAGTTAAACTCTTTTGCATAATCAAAATCTTGACCCATTGGGTTTGATAATGAAGAATGTTGACGAAGAATGTTTAATCTTAGTTGGTTTGGCCACCAATCTTGGTTTCTTGTACCGCCACCAGCACTTTGATTTACGGGTGCACCAGCTCCATGAAGGAATGGGCATTTTGCTTCTCCACCATTAGATGTATGATTTTCCATTTCGATAAGTTTTTTTATTTATGAGTGATAATATATTAGCTCACTAATGAGTAAAATAATAAAAACAAGACCTGTGTCTTACCTTTTCTTTTTTCAAAATTACTACAGATCAAAGAATAAATCAAATTGATTGTTTTTATAATAATATAGTTTTTATCTATACAACTAGATAAAAGCGTTAATCTAAGTATCGAAAGAATCAATAAAATTATGTACAAAAATGCTTTGTATAAATTCATATTGATAAATCAATTACTATAAACAAGAGACATTTTTTTATTGGTGATGCGAATTTTTAAGCAAAAAGACCATAGATTTTTTTTCTTGGTCTTTCAAAAATCACAAATACCAATCTATTTATAATAATTAATGAATCATCAAATTCAATTTTTCGGAAAATTATGAAACGACTTCAAAAAGTCTTCCTTGCGGCGACGAGATAAATTTACATTAAATTCTCCATCTAATTTCACCAATAGCCCTTCATGAATCTGATAACCTATTACGTAGTTTAAGTTGACCATGAAGGATTTATGAGTTCGGAAGAAATTGAATGGAATAAATCGTTTTTCAAGTTCTTTTAAAGTTTTTGGCACTATAAGAGTTTTTCCTCCTTGCATAAAAAGCTCCGTATAATTTACGTCGGCTTTTAGAAAAAGAACATTAGCTGGATTGACTTTTTTATTTCCAGCTAAACGAATTGTCGAGGTGCAGATAGAGTTTTGTAATAGCATGATTAAAATTGTAATTTGAAATAAATACCATTTATTGGCAGGACACTTATTACAAAGAAAAGGTTGTAACGGACTAATAAAAAAATATGGCTTATTAGGCAGCAAATGACTATTTCCAAGAAATCAAATCATATAATACTGATAATAAGCCACTTATGTACTGAAACAATAATATTATTCTAAAAAAAATTATTTTAACGATTATCACGGTTAATTGTTGTATCTCTCTTAATTAGTTCCACAGGAGGAAGTCTTTGATTTTCTTCGGGAGTTGCTAATGAATCAACCAATGTACCAGTAGAATCTGACTCAGCGACCTCTCCGCCTGTCGAAACACAACCTTGATAATCTTTTGTAATTTTCATTCCAGGTTTCGGGAAAGCACCAGGGCTATAACTAAGTTTTTTATCGGTATAAACACTTTGCATAAATTTCCCAAAAATAGGCATTGCTGACCTTGACCCCTCACCCATTCGAGATCTAAAGTGAATACTTCGGTCATCGCCGCCAACCCAAACACCACAAATCAAGTCTTTTGTAAAGCCGATATACCAAGAATCTGAATAGTTAGAAGTTGTACCTGTTTTGCCAGCGGCTTGTCCACCATTACCAAATAATGCACTGCAATATTCAAATAATCCTTGAGAAGTTCCACCAGGCTCTTCTACCCCACCACGAAGCATATATTGCATCAAGTAAGCAGATTCAGGTTTAATAGCATCATGTTTTTTAGTTTCAAACTCAAACAATACTTTTCCTTTGGCATCTTCTATTTTAAATACCAACATAGGATCGGTATATTGACCTTCGTTCAAAAATACGCCATAAGCTGCCACCATTTCATAAAGGGATACATCTGAAGTTCCGATTCCGAGCGAAAGTACTGGTTCAAGTGGTGCGGTAATACCCATTTTACGGGCATATTCAATGATTCCACTTGGTTTTACTTCATCTGATAACTGTGCAGCAACAGAGTTGACCGAACGAGCAATAGCCCTACGTAATGTCATATTTGAATTTGAAAATACCCCGTCGGCATTTTTAGGTTCCCAAGTCTTGGGTTTTCCATTCTCTACCCATTCTTTCTTGAATGGTTTATCTTCACGACGGTCACATGGCGACAAATTTAATGGCCCATCAATTGCGGCAGTATAAAGAATTGGCTTGAAAGTAGAACCTGGCTGACGACGACCTTGTTTGACATGGTCATATTTAAAATATTCGTAATTAATACCACCTACCCAAGCTTTTATGAAACCCGTGTAAGGATCCATCGCCATCATGCCCGTTTGCAAAAATCTTTTGTAATAATTGATTGAGTCAACAGGGCTCATCATTATTTCTTTTTCACCTTCCCAACTAAAGACTCTAATCGGTTTCTTCTTTTCATACATATAATATCGTACAGAATCGGGCTTATCTTTAAACTTTTTCACCAAACGTTTATAGATTGGAGTTCGCTTGGCAACTGTATCTAAAAAACCAGGAATTTCTTGACCGTTTTCATAAGTCCATGGATTTCTACCCTTCCATTCTTGGTCAAAAAGTTTTTGTAAACGCTTCATGTGGCTCGAAACTGCGGTTTCGGCATGTGTTTGCATTCTCGAATCGATGGTTGTATAAATTTTCAAGCCATCACGGTATAAATCAATGTCTATTTCGTTATTTTTTGCCCAATTCTCTACAAAACGCGACAATGCAACTTTAAAATAATCTCCTTGACCATCGTAAGAATCTTCTAAATTAACATCTAATCTTATTTCTGTTTTACTTAATTTATCGGCCTCGTCTTGTGTTAAGGCTTTATTATTTGCCATGAGTTGCAAAACCGTATTACGACGTTTCAAAGCATTCTTCTTATTTCGAATCGGATTATAAAGTGTTGTACCTTTTTGCAAACCAACTAAAATAGCCGCTTCTTCGGGTTGTAAATTTTTAGGTTCTTTGTTGAAATAAGTTTTAGATGCTGTACGAATTCCGTAAGCATTATTACCATAATCGACGGTATTCAAGTACATAGTTAAGATTTCGCCCTTCGTGAAATTACGTTCGAGACGAATAGCCGTCAACCATTCCTTAGTTTTATAAACCAAAGTTTTGACCACTGGTATGTAATAAAGCAGACCTTTCATTTCGCTTCGGCGAGTATTATAAAGGTTTTTGGCCAATTGCTGTGAAACAGTACTTCCTCCACCACGTTCACCGCCTCCAGTTAAAATACCAACAGCAACCCCTGCCATCGACTGTAAATCAATGCCTGAATGTTCATAAAAACGTTTATCTTCAGTAGCGATAAGTGCCTTAAATAACCATGGAGACATATCAACTGAGTCGATTGTTTTACGGTTTTCGGTAAAAAATTTACCTATCTCAACACCATCGGCAGTAAATATTGTAGATGATTGCGAAATCTTTGGATTTGTGAGCTGTTCAATACTTGGCATTCGTCCACATAACCATAGAAAATTTGTTTCTATACAAAATACATAAATCAATCCAGCAATGATTGCACGTAGGCTAAACTTATAGATTTTATTAATTGTAGGATAATAACTTCCTTCCAAATCAAACTTTGATATAAAATAGCTTCGAGCTTCATAAAGCTTACGGTAACACTTCGTAAAAACTCGTTCTACTTTTTCTTCGCCAAAAACTTTGCACAAAAGGCGGTAAATCTTGTCTAATATCCACCAATATCCTGCACTAACTTTGGATAAGAGGTTTGACCAACTTCGCTGAATAACCGAAAAAATATTTTTTAAATTATCTATCATAGGTTGAGTACATAATATTTTTTTATACAAAAGTAGGATATTGTGGCCTTATTTACCAACTCGGATTTATGATTGAAATACAAAGAAACACCAAAGTTTTGAAAAATGCTTTTACAAGTAAATGATTATGTTGGAATTTATCAAAATTTAACGAGTTTTTTTCAAATTTCAACAAATATCATATTTTCATTAAATGGTATTATTAGTTTTTAAACCTTTTATTTAATAAAAAATCCACTTATACTTATTTTAAAATTTTATCTGACAAACAAACTATATTTGAGTCACTAAACCAAACATAAATCAACCGTGAATAATATCTTAGAAGTTCACAATGTTGTGAAACGCTATTCGCAACACACTGCCCTCAACAATGTCAGCATCAATATTCCGAAAGGAGTAATTTTTGGTCTTCTCGGACCAAATGGTGCAGGAAAAACATCACTTATTCGTATCATTAATCAGATTACAGGACCAGACGAAGGTTATGTTTTGTTTGATGGTCAGAAACTAAGCCAAAAGCACATCAAAGAAATTGGGTATTTGCCCGAAGAACGTGGGCTTTACAAGAAAATGAAAGTCGGCGAACAATTGCTCTATTTGGCACAGCTTAAAGGGCTTTCAGAAAAACAAGCCCTCGAAAAGCTAAAAGAATGGTTTACCAAATTTGATATTAAAACTTGGTGGACAAAGAATGTAGAGGATTTATCTAAAGGTATGCAGCAAAAGATTCAATTTGTGGCAACAGTACTTCACGAACCGCAGTTGATTATCTTGGATGAACCGTTTTCAGGCTTCGACCCAATCAATGCCGATTTGATTAAAAATGAAATTCTGGAGCTAAAAGAAAAAGGTTCTACCATAATTTTCTCAACTCACCGCATGGAATCGGTTGAAGAACTATGCGACCATATTGCCCTCATTAATAAATCAGAAAAAGTGCTTGATGGTCCAAAATCTGAAATCAAAGAGCGTTTCAAAACTAATACTTATAATATCAAGTATTCGGGCGAATTATTGACGACCTCCGCTGACTTTGAGATTATAAATACCGAACAAATCGAAGATAATTTTTCGAGTTCGACTATTAAATTAAATACAGGAACGCCTGTTAATCAATTAATTAGACAAATCATTGACCAAGTAGAACTTCGTTCGTTTGGTGAAAATATCCCGACGATGAATGATATTTTCAAAATGGTAGTCAACGAAAGTATCGATTAATTGTAGAAAATATTTAATCTGATGGGTTACAAACCCAACAAATAAAAAACTAAACACATGAAAAACATACTACTCATATTACGCAGAGAATATTTAGTCAGAATCAAGAAAAAATCTTTTTGGGTAATGACACTTATGATGCCTTTGCTCGTTTCTGGATTTTATGCATTACTGTTTTGGGGAGTTTTCAACTCTCGTGAAGTTCAGCGAGTATCAATAATTGATGAAAGTGGCTCATTTACACAAAAATTTAAAGATTCGGAGAAAGTTAAGTTTGAATACCTAAACCTCCCACTTGATTCTGCTCTTGGAAGGCTTAACCAAAAACGCACCGATATAGTAGCGATGATTCCGAAAGACATCGTAGAACAACCAAGTGGTTTGAAAATCTATACTGGAAAAGGCGTTGGATTTGAGATTCAAGGAAAAATCGAACGTATTATTCAAAATGAAATCCGCAATGTAAAACTATCAAAGGCGGGTATTGACCAAAAGATTTTGGAAGATGCCGATGTTGATGTTTCATCGAAAGTTGTGGTTGTAAGCAAAGAAGGTGAGCAAAAGGAGCAAAATACACTCGCATCGACTGTTTTAGGATTTATTACGGTAATTCTGATGTTTTCAACCGTAATTGGCTTCGGAATGCAAGTAATGCGTGGCGTTATTGAAGAAAAAACCAACCGTATCATCGAAGTAATTATCTCGTCGGTTAAGCCATTTCAGTTAATGATGGGCAAAATCTTAGGTGTTGGCTTGGTTGGTCTTACACAGTTTACGCTTTGGATTACCCTCACTCTTGTGCTGACAACGGTTAGCTCCTCGATGTTACCTTCTCAACAAATTGCAAAGGCGGCTCAAGAACAAATGTCAGAAATGCCACAAAAGGATAAAGATAAAATTGCTAAGAAAGTTGAGCAAACGCCTTCGGATGCAAGTAAAGTAATGGCCTTTATTCAAAGTGCAAAAAACCTCAATATTCCATTAATTATTGGTTGCTTTTTGTTCTATTTCTTATTTGGCTATTTGTTCTATGCCTCAGTTTATGGGGCAATAGGCTCTGCGGTCGATAACGAAACCGATACACAGCAATTTATGTTCCCGATTATGCTACCGCTACTAGCAGGCTACTTAATCGGACTAATGACCGCAGGTCAAACCGATAATAAACTACTTTTCTGGGCGTCAATCATTCCGTTTACCTCGCCGATTACGATGATGTCACGCTTGCCATTTGGCGTTGAGCCATGGGAACTGATTTTATCAATGTCTTTACTGGTAATCAGTACATTCGGGATGGTGTGGATTGCCGCCAAAATTTATCGTGTAGGTATTTTGATGTACGGTAAGAAACCTACTTTCAAAGAAATTGGTAAATGGTTGTTTTATAAGGGATAAAACTAAAAGAGCCACACGGTTTAAATTGTGTGGCTCTTTTACTTACTGCTCTCTTACCCAAATATCAACCCAGCCGTCGTAGCCTTCCTTTAATACTTTTTCTTCGTATTCATTCAAGCCTGTTTTTCGAGTTTTGATATCTCCCAACTTTACCACATTTACTTGCATAATGCGGTCAGATGAATAATCATTGGCATTTTTTGCATCAATTATTTGTCGTTTATTGCCTATTTTTATAGTGTAGAGTTGTTTGCCTTTAATAATAAAGTTAGATTCTTCAACAGAACTAATATTCTTCTTTGTTGTAACAATGATAGCTCCATTTTTACCTTTTTCTCCATAAATGGCTTTTGCAGAACCATCTTTCAAGACAGATATAGATTCTATATTTTCGGGTTCAACGTCCTTTATCGCATCTTTATCTACTGCAACGCCATCAATCACCCAAAGCATATTTCCAGAGTTAATTGGAGCTGTTTTATTTTCTACTTCCAATTGAGTTCCATCCAATCTTATCCTAATATTATTTTCTTTTACTTGGTCATATTTTTTTACTTCTTTCGAGCCTTCCTCCAATATAAAACTTACAGGCATAGTAAAATAAACACTTACGGGTTTTCCACTCTGCTTACCAGGATTCCACTTCGGCATCATTCCAATCACTCTTACTACTTCTTCGTCACAGCCTGCTCCAATACCCTTTAAAACTGAAATATCAGATGTACTGCCATCAGCCCGAACAATAAACTTTACGAATACTTTTCCATCAACATGCTTATTTCGAGCTTCGATAGGATACCTCAAGTTTTTACCGATAAACCTATAAAGTTCAACAATTCCACCATTAAAAGACGGATTTTCCTCCACAGTCGTAAAAATTTCTTCACTTTTAAAATTGGCAGTTGGTTTTAATCCAGCTACTACAATTTCACTAAGAGCCTGTCCTCTACCTTCCATACTCGTTTGGCTTCCAGAACGAAGTGAAACATTGATAATTTTCTTATCCGTCACAGGCACGGTTGAAGTTTCAAAACCAACGAAAGTAAATATTAATTCATCAGTTGAGCTTGCATTTATTGAATAATTTCCATTAATATCGGTAGTAGTACCCATATGTTTACCCTTTACTGTTATCGAAACCCCAGGCAAGGGCTTCCCATCTTCGGCAGCGGTTACCTTTCCTTTTACAGGTGCTTCTTTTTCGGTTAAAATTTCTTTTATTGGCAAAATAGTCAATTCAGTAATTGGCATTTCAGCGGTTGACACAACAATTTTTTCTACTTTCTTGATACCATTATTATTGGCGATACTTGCTGAGGCTATTACGAGCATTAAAACAAAAAGTGGTGCGGTAAAACCGTATTTCAATAAAGCAATTTTGCGAGAGCGTGGTTTATTTAACATTTCGATTCGTCGTTTAAGTGTTGATTTATCAATAAACTGATTGGTAAGTTGGTGTGGATTTAATCCAAACTGTTGCGAGAAAAGCAACATTGCATAGTCGGCTTTCGAGGCTTCTAGCCTACTTGCAATATCATCGGCAATAAATTCGTGGATATTTTTTACTGATTTTTTAAAGAAATACACCACAGGATTGAACCAACAAAGCACCGCAATGATTTCAAACAATATCACATCGGCCGAATGTAATTGCTTGATATGCACATACTCATGCTTCAGTACTACCTCGTGTTTTTGTAGGTCTTTGTCAACAAAAACAAAATTGAAAAACGAAAATCCTGCCCCAAATTTTGAGTAATTTTCTGAATTTTCGAGGATTCTTTTTAGTTGTAAAAAATTGAATATCAACTTAATAGATAAAAAAACTGTACAACTTCCATAAAAATATTTTAGTAAATCAAACCATGTAAAAGGGTCTTTGGCACTGGCCTTTACTCCAAAAACGGCTGGACTTAGCACAGTATAAAATACTTCATTGACTTGTTGTGTAATAAAAAATGACTGAATATAATCGGAATACCAAAACGGAATTCCAAAACTCAGCACCGCCGAACCTACCAAATAGATTCGGTTGAGGTTATAAAAAGTTTCGTTTGATAACATCAGGCGATAAAAGCCATAAAATAGAGCCAAGTATAGATTTACTTGAACGAGATAGTGTACGAAAGTCATATCCAAAAAGTTTTTGTAAGCTTGAATAAAACGCTTTTTACTTCGATTTTTTAGTGTTTTCTAAAGCAAACATCACAGGTAGAATAAAAAATGTTCTTACGTTTTTTCCATCTTTTATGCCGGCTTTCCATTTTGGCATTAATTTCACAATTCTCTCTACTTCTTCATCACAACCAAATCCAATTCCTTTCAAGAAAGATACAGAATTGACGCTGCCATCTTTTTCAATGATTATTTTTACAATAACTTTTCCTATTACATTTGCTTTCACAGCTTGCTCTGGATATTTTAGGTTTTTGCCAATAAAATTGACCATTTCATTAGTGCCACCTTGATATTCAGGCATTATATCTACTTGTTCATAAACAGGTTCATTGCTTTGGGCAAAGCATGAAAATACACCGATTAAAACAAAAGAGAGGGTTATAAATAGCTTTTTCATAATTGATATTTAAATTGTAGTTGAATAATTTACTTTTTCTTCATCTCCTCAATCATCTTCAAAATCTCATCGGCTTCTTTCATGTCTATTTTCTTTTCTCGTACAAAAAACGAAAACATTTCCTCGACTGAATTCTCGAAATAACTTTCCATTAATTTGCCAGTTGCAAATGATTTATATTGCTCTTTGCTCACCAACGAATGATATTGATGCGTTTTGCCATAGGCTTTATGTCCCACAAAACCCTTTTGTTCCAATATCCTAACGATTGTAGAAACCGTATTATAGGCCGGTTTAGGTTCGGGGAAATATTCTAAAATATCTTTTACAAATGTTGGCTCTATTTCCCACAAAATCTGCATTACTTCTTCTTCAGCACGGGTTAAATCTCTCAATTCCATTTTCTTGGTTTTTATTCTGATTCAAAGGTATAACTATATTTTTAGTTTCAAAACTATTTTTATAGTTTTTTTCAAAGCATTGTTTTATAAATCGTTTTACTGCACAAAAAAACGTGATAGATTCGAGGGTTTCGAGTCTATCACGTTACGAGGATTTCATTTATATTCTATTCTAAAACTTATTTTTCAACAGAAAGCCTTAGTTTTTTGCACCTTCTGGTGGTTTTGGGCCGCCTTCTGGACGTTGACGTGGGGCTTGCGGACGTGAACCATCATGAGGTGGTTCTTTCATTTCGTTGTGGCACGAAATACAACCCATCGTGACAGGCTGACGGAAACCTTTCATTTGCGAAAGCAAATCACGATTAAGGCGGTCATTCATCACAATCATTTCACGGGTACGCAGATGGTTTCGGCTTTTTTCAGACGCCCAGTTAGTTGTTTCATGGCAAAACTTACAGGTTACGCCCAATGCATGTCCCCAATTATTCATAATACTCAATAATTGTTCGACTGACTTCCCTTTCAACGATTTGATATTTTTGAAAACTGAATCGGCAACCATTGATTCTTTGCCTTTCAATGAATCTTTCAAAAAAGCGAGGTACTTTTCACGGTCAAGCATCATTGTATCTTTGGCAATAACTTTCGTTGTCACCTGTGGAATTTGTTCGGACATCGACATAAATGAACTGACACCGATAAAAAGGAATAAAACTGGTAAAAGAAGTTTCATAGTTTTTGGTTGATTTTTAATTAAAAAAAGAGGAACGGTGCAATATAAAAAAGTTACACAAATAATGTTTAAAAAAGTTTAAACAAATAAGGATTTTAAAAAAGATTGAGTAATTATTGATTCACTACCGCAGAAAGTTGGTCTAATTCTTCGATTGTCCAAGGTTCGGATTTGCCAGCGTGTTGTTCTCTGATTTTTTTGACATCAGATACTTGTACTACCGCTGATTGTCGTCCTTTACCAACTCTCATTGAAGTACCAACAAATTCGTAACGAATATAACTCACAATCGAAGCAATCCATTCATCAGAATTATCATTCATAGCAAGCATCACACTCGGGTATGTTTTACCTTCGATTGGCCCTTTCAAGCCATTCATCAAAATTCTAATTGCGATATCTTTATCTGCATTGATGTGTTTTGCTCCTCTCAAGGCAGGGGCAGCATTTGTTGGCAAACCTTTTCCATCTGCTCCGTGGCAAGCCGAACAAAGTGATTTGTAAATTTCGCCACCAGCTAAAATCAATTTTCTTTCGGATGCTGTAAATCCTGCGAGTTTTATACCATAAATTTTGGCATCTTCATTTTTATCAATACTCTTTTTTACGCTCGTAATCATTTGATTATTAGCATTTTGAGTCATAATCTCTTGTACAATTTGTTTAGCCAATACACTTTTATTTGCTCCGAGCGAAAGCAAAATTTGAGTTTTGATGTCATAGTTTTCATCGTTAATCATCTTTCCAATTGTCGCAATCATGGCTTGGTCGTTTTGTTTCAAAAAGATTTCTGAAATCCAGATTGCCGCTTTTCTAACTTGTAGGTCGTTATCTTTAAGTGCAGCATAAATTGTTGGTTTGTCAATAGCATTTAAACCTTCGAGTGTCCAAAGTGCATGTAATCTGCCGAGTGCCGATGTGTTAATTTTTCCCAAAGCCATTGCTTTTAGTGTAGGCACAATCGATTTGTCATCTAAAATAATGATTTGTTTCTGAGCATTGTCTCGCCACCAACCGTTTGGATGGTCTAAATACGTTAATAATGATTTTGCTGGTACATCCAACATTTTTGGCTGTGGCCCTCTTTTAAAATCATCATGAACCAAACGCCAAATTCTACCTCGTTGGTTTACCTTTGCAATGCCGTAATAGTCAATTTTACTTCTAAGAAACGACCCTTTTGATGTCCAGTTTGATTCTTGAATTACACCTCTACTCATATCTACAATATATAAGCAACCATCGGGTCCAGTATAGGTATTAGTTGGACGGAAATAAAAGTCATTACTGGCTATAAACTCTTTTTTATCGTAAGCGTTTTCAAGTTGAGTTTTACCTTGATTATTGATAACTTTTGCACGGCGAATGATACGAGCAACAGGTTCGTTGACGAGATAATCGCCCACTAAATCGGCAGGAAGTCGGTCACCTCTAAATATAGACTGTCCGTTGGCGGCAGTAAAATGATTTAACGTACTATCTGGATTCAAACGTGGCTTACCACCTTGTACATCGGGGGTAGAAATTATGGGATAAACTGGACTAAATTTTTCTTCACTATATGCATCTGAAAACTCCAAAGCTCCATATTTTGGGTTGATTTGAAAACCACTCCCTGCATTTTCGCCACCTGCACGACTAAAGAATAATCTTCCATAATTATCGTGTGTAAGTCCCCATTGACCATTCGAGCCACTTGGCATTGAATCTGCTTTAAGGACACCTTTTGTATATCGAAAACGAACGGCATCATAGGTTTGATAGATAAAATTATCAAGATTCCAATCCAAACCACTTCTTTGATGTTCTAAATTCCCACCAGCTACTTTCCCCAAAATATAAGCTGGTTTTTTAACGTCTGCTACACCATCGCCGTTGGTATCTTTATAACTATAAATATCATAAGTATCAGTTTCGTTGACTAAAAGTTCATGGTTTACGCACAAAATCATTCGTGGTAAAAGCAAATCTTTTATAAAAACAGTGCTTTTATCCATTTTTCCGTCATTATCGGTATCCTCCAACAGCATTACTCGGCTTTTCTTTTCTTTTGTTCCTGTTCCGTCAGCATCTTGCGTATAAGTTTCCATTTGAGCAATATACATTCGGGCGTTACCGTCCCAAGCGATGGCAACGGGCTCGGTAATCATTGGCTCACTTGCAACCAACTCCATGTGATAACCCACAGGTACACGAAACGCCAAACGACTTTGTTCGGGTGTAAGTGGCGTAGGTGTACGTGAATGAAGACTATCAGAAAAAGAATAAAACCTTGACTCTTTATTCTCACTTAAAGAAAAATAGGTATTTGAAGTATAAACTATTGCTGATAAAGCAAAAAGAATAAATAAGGAATAAGTGTTTTTCATACAAAAAGTATAGTTAGGCGTTTTATAAGGATTGAATATTTTATGAAAAATCAATTTCAAAATTTAATTTATTAAGAAATTGAAATAAGTTGAAGCTTTCTAAAACAAATATAAAGCTAAATACATTAAGATTTTTGTCGTAACTAAAAACATTTATTAAAAAAATGAACCGACTTTTTCAGATTAAATAAATACTAAGTGAAATGAGGATTTTTGATATTCCTGTAAGAATTGCTAAATATGTTTTTAAAATAGCATACTTTTAATGTCGTAAAATTTGCAGTAAAAACAAATTAATATACGTTTTTAACACAGGATTCTCTTTATTGTAAATGTTTATTTTAGCTTAAGTAATTGTATTTTATCTTTTGCTATTTGCATGATTCTATATATCTTTACCCTATACATTTTATATAAAATTAGTAATACTCATGAGATTTTTTTTTATTCTTCTATATTTTTTCCAATTCTCAGTTTTTGGTCAAAGCTTAACCAAACTCGAAATAAATGAAATTGAAAAAGCCGAGATTAAAGGCTCGCTTTTAATGTTTAGGGAATTTCTAAAAATGCCCAATGATGGTAATTACCCTCAACAAATTGAATCCAACCTAAAATGGTGTGAAAAAACATTTCAAAGTTTAGGGTTTAAGACCACTGAAATAGTATCGTCAAAAATACCACATTTATATGCAGAATATATTATCGACCCAAAAAAGCCGAATGTGTTGTTTTATTTACAAATAGATGGTCAGCCAGTAGATAAGTCTGCTTGGAGTCAAAATAGTCCTTTCGAACCAGTGATTAAAAACCAAAAAGGTGATGAGATTTCATGGCAAGAGATTGAAAAAAAGATAGATCCAGAATGGAAAATATTTGCACGGTCGACCTCTGACTCAAAAGGACCTGCTATGTGCTTTATTTCTGCTTTTAACGCTTTAAGAAAAAGAAATATACTACCTGAGTATAATGTAAAAGTAATCATGGATTTTCAGGAGGAGTTAAGCTCACCGACTATTGCAGATTTAGTAAAAAAGAATCGTGCACTATTGGCTGCTGACCGTTTGGTTATCATGGATGGTACAAGACATATATCAGATATTCCAACGATAATGTTTGGAGCCAGAGGCATTGCAACGCTAACCCTTACAGTATTTGGTGCAAAAGAAAATTTACACAGCGGACAATATGGCAACTATGCTCCAAATCCAGCTCTAAAATTAGCAAAGCTTTTAGCGGGTATGAAAGACGATGAGGGTAGAGTAACAATTCCAGGTTATTATGAAGGGATAAACATATCAGAAGCTGATAAAAAATCTTTTGCAGAAATACCAGAAAAAATGGCGGAAATAAATACTGAAATTGGAATAGCAGAAGCAGAAAAAGTGGGTCAAAGTTATCAAGAAGCAATGCAGTATCCAAGTTTAAATATCCGCGGTATGCGAGCATCAAATATAGGAAAAGAGGTAACAACCACTATTCCAAATATGGCAATTGCTGAAATAGATTTACGGTTAGTACCCGAAACACCTGGTTCGAGGCAGATAGATTTAATCAAAAAATATTTGATACAACAAGGCGTAACATTAATTGATAGTTTACCAACAGACCAGCAACGAGCCAAATATAAAACCTTGGCCACACTGAAACAAAAAGAAGGCTCATTACCATTTAGGACTCCGATGGATTCAGAAATCGGTCTTTGGCTAGGAAAATCAATGGAAAGATCTGTGGGCAAATTTTTAAAAGTACGTGCCACGGGAGGTTCACAACCAATGGCTTCATTTATTGAAACCTTAGATGTACCAGCGGTTTCGTTGAGAATTCCTAATCCTTATAACAATATACATGCACCAAATGAAAACATCAAAATTAAAAACTACGAGGAAGGTATCAGAATGTGCATCGCTCTCTTAACACAAAAAACGGATTAGAATTGCCAATAATATATTTAGTAAAAAGATTTTAATCGACAAATCTCATCAACCACGCCGAAATAATGCCGGCATAAGTACCTATAACATGGCTCAAAACCGCCAACAAAACCCCCACAGGAGCTAAAGAAGGATGAAAAGCAGCTGCCACTGCAGGTGCAGTGGCTACACCACCAATATTTGCTTGGCTGCCTACTGCCACAAAAAAGAAAGGTGCTTTTATGATTTTGGCGGCGATAAACATTGAAATAATGTGTATCAGCATCCAAATTACAGCAACAGCCAATAATCCTATGTTTGCACCTAGATTGAATAAATCTAAACGCATACCAATAGTCATAATTAAAAAATAAATAAATAAAGTTGCGAAATCTGTGCTTCCCAACTTTTCCATTTTTCTAACTTTGGTAAACGATAAAAGTATACCAATACTTGTCGACAGAAGAATTAGCCATAAGAATTGGGATGAAAAAGGTTCTAAACCATGCGAAATGAGCCAATCACGATGTGGTAAAAATAATTTTGAAATGAAACCGCTGCAGGCATGAGCCAAAGCGGTACCACCAAAACCTATACCTAAAATAAATGACAAGTCCTTTAAGTCTGCGGGTTTATCTTTTGTTTCTTTATATTTTAAAATATTTTTTTTAACATCCTCTATCAAAGTTGCGTCTGCACCGAGCCATGCATCAATTTTATGGGTAATACCAGCTCCATAAAATAAGAGAGCTGTCCATAAATTAGACACAAGGGCGTCAATGACCAAAATTATTACAAAAAGCTCCTCAGTGCAGCCATAAATCTCTTTCAAAGCCAATTGGCTGCTACTTCCGCCTATCCATGAGCCCGTAATGGTAACCAAGCCTTTCCAATATCCAGCATCGTGGGCTGCGATTTTAAAAGTGTCTGAAAACAACGAAACTGCACTTAATGCAATAGGCCCACCAATGATTATACCTATGGAACCAGTAAAGAAAATGATTAGAGCTTTATTTCCTAATCCAAAAATAGCTTTTAGATTTGCAGTAGATAATAATAAAATCAAGGATGCCGGAAGTAAATATTTAGTAGCAAAACTATATAAACCAGAGGCCTCACCATTGATAAAATGATAACTATTGAGAAAACCCGGTAACAAATAACAAAACAATAAAGGCGGAACAATACCATATAATTTTTTCCAAAAAATATTGGTTGAATCTGAGCTAAAAAAAAGCCCAGCTAATATTGTTAAAAAAAGACCCGCAATAATAGCATCATTTTCGATTTGAAAATAATTCATAGACTTGGAGTAAATAGTTTAAGGAAAAGAAAGCGTTTGAATTTCCAAATCTAAATTCTAAACATAAACCAAAGTGCAGCTTTAGAATTTACCATTTTATCGCCATCATGGGCTACATTTGGGACAGTTTTAATTTGATGGATTTTCTTTTTATTCGAATAAAGTTGAAGATATTCATAAAAAAACTGCCCCCTTTCTAATCTAAATCTTCCTTGAAGATTTCCACCACAAGATTTATCTAGACTACTATCATTCATATTTACGTCTTTTTCTCCAAGAATAAAAGCAACATCCCTGTTCAAAAATTGTTGTTTAATTGTTTCAACCCCAATCTTAGCAGCATAAGGATTTAGTTTTTCCATTCCTCTTGGGTAATCGTTGAAACTACTACAACCTGTTGTATCTGGCTTGATAAAAGTTAAGCCCATTTCAGTTTTAACAGGTCTACGGTCATCTAAATACATATAACTTGATGGATTCATGACAATAAAATTAAATTTATACCTAGTAAATATATTTGGCATAGGTGTCATTCCCACATAGCGTGAAACAAACTGACCACCCGCCGAATGACCAACTATTGTAATTTTTTTCAGTTTTGGAAAAAGCTTTTTATTACAAGCTCTGGCAATCATAGAATCTATTAAACTAAAACTGCTGAATGATTCTTGCATTTTACGGTTTTTACTCGACACCGATTCATCACCTACTCGCCAATTATTATTTGTCCAAAACAGATGCTTATTATCATGTTTATGGTCTTCTAAATCTTTCTCTGAATTAAATTGTGGCGAAATAAATAAAGTTTCATCATTTTTTTTCGCTGCATTAACAGCTTTTTCTCCCCATTCATAGTAGTCCAATCCGTTTCTTCTCGCACCGTGAATGTAGATTACTAAATGCTTAATTTTTTTGTTTTGCTCTGCAATTGGGTGGTTGCTAGCATATCGAAAAGAATATGTTTGTTTATTTTTATTGAAAGAAAAGACACTTGGACATGCCCTTTCGATTGCCGCTGGCTTTTCATCTTGAGCGTTTCCGAAAATTGGTATAAAAATACTGAGGAGTAGAATTTGAAGAAGTGATTTCATTATTTTAGGGTTTCTAAACAAAACCCCCCAAGCGTTTTTAATAACTTGGAGGGTTTTGATGGTTCATTTTTATTTAAATTGTAATTTAAACAAACGATTTTCTACTTATTTACTTCAGTAACACTATAAATTCCAGCATCTAAAGGAGCATTTTGATTTGCACTTAGCTCTGATTGTGCCACAATAAAACGTTGCGGATATTGAGAAGCCGTTGGAGAATTAAACGGCGGTAAAACAGCAATATCTTTTTCTTTTGTACCTAATCTTCTCAAGTCATCAAAACCTAATAAGCCGGTAAAACCAGATACATACCTTTCCTCGATAATTTCACGAAGTAAAGCTCTTTCAGTTACAATTCCGTCCTTATTCTCTATTCCATTTTTTTCAAAGTCGGCTAAAACATAGGCATCATACTTTAAAGCATCAGCAGCATTCAATTTTAAAAATGCTTTACCACCTGCTAAATAGGCTCTTAGTTTGTTCAATTGAGAAATCCCGTCAGCTGTTTTTCCAGTTCTAACTGCTGTTTCCGCTAAGATTAACAAGTTTTCTTCATATCCAACCAAGGTAATAGGCGTATTGATTGCTGCAATGCCCTTATTGTTGGTGGCAGAAGCACCATCAAATCGATAATAAGCCAAACGAGCATTTTCTTGAGTTTTTGCATTATTCCTTTTTGTTCCCAATAAAACATCAAGATATGAACCCGTAAACCCCCAATATCCACCTCGTTGATTAATCATTTTAAAATTAAGATTTTGACTTCCATTACCAATAGCTGAAGGAGTAAAAACCAAGGCGTCAGTTGGAACCAAAACACCCAATGATGCTTCTTGATATGCTTTATCATATTCACGAGTGTAAACATACAAACGTGCTTTTAAAGTACGAGCCACTTTAATCCATTTTAATGTATTTCCAGCAAACATCAAATCCTCTGGTATAGCGGTATTGGGAGCTACATTTAGTTCTGCTATTGCTTCATCAAGCAAAATTTGTAATTGTGCAAAAACAAATTTTTGACTTTCAAATTTAGGGTCAGCAACTTCGTCTTTCGATATTTCTGTAAAAGGAATATCTCCAAACAAACTTGCAATTGTACCTAAAGTATTTGCTTCCAAAACCTTCGTAATACCAGAATACTGCTTTGCTTTTGGGTTTGCGGCGGTTTGTTGTCTTAAAAGTCGAGCTTGTTTAACCACACCCTGAAATGCATTTTGCCAAATTCCATTCGTTTCTTCAGCAGAAATATTATATTCTGC
Organism: Cytophagaceae bacterium; assembly: GCA_027486845.1. Classification (GTDB taxonomy): domain Bacteria; phylum Bacteroidota; class Bacteroidia; order Cytophagales; family Spirosomataceae; genus Emticicia. The sequence goes on along the minus strand of JAIXOL010000041.1, from coordinate 60,821 downwards.
TAAACTTTTATACAATAAAATTAATCCTCTAGTTTGACCACTCCACATTCCACCGATGCGATTTTGATGGCCAGCTTGCACTGAAACATTTGCAAGTTCAATTCCTTTTAATAATAAAACACCTGCTTCAAAGGAATCTGAGGAAATTTCATTAGGATTATCGTTGATTCCTTCCACTAATTTTTCACACCCTACGCTAAGTATTAATAGTAGCGAAAGGGCTAAATATTTTATATTTTTCATTTTATCAAATTAAGAAATTAAAAATTAAATTTCGCAGAAAAAACCCACGAACGTGTACTTGGATTAGTAAAATATTCTATACCAAATCCATTATCAACACCAGATTGATTTACTTCTGGGTCGATTCCTTTTACTTTCGTCCAAATAAAAAGGTTTCTTCCAGAAATTGATAAGTCTACAGAGTTAAATTTAGTTGCCTTTCTAAACTTCTCACCTCCAAAGTTATAGCCCATCGACACCTCACGAAGACGAGTCCAGCTACCATCTGTGATAGAGAATTCATTGATAGCTGAACCACCTAAACCACCACCTAAAGTGTTATACCAGTTTTCATCCAACAAAACATCACCAGCACCATAATTAAAAATATTTCCTCTAACTGTTGTACCAGCTGTAAAAACTTTTCCTGAAGAGTTTTTAATATCCTTCGTCAATGTTACTTCATTGCCTGTATCATCGTAAGTTCCAAATGCATTTAATACAAAGCGAGTTCTTTCTGCAAAATCTCCACCTTGGAATCTCTCAAACAACACATTGAAATTAAATTTCTTGTAATATCCTTTAAGTCCTAATCCACCTCTCCAATCTGGATTTGGGTTACCAATAATACCTTGCTGAGGAGCAAGTTTAGGGAATCCGTTTGCATCTAATGCCAATGTTCCGTCTTCATTTCTTGCTGCTTTACTTGAGAAAAGTATTCCTAATGGTTGACCAACGATTGCATTAGAAGTAATTGATTGGTCGGTTAGTGCCACTCTAGCTACTCCCGCTAAATCCAATACTTTATTTTTGTTATTGTTCCAGTTTCCGTACAATTCTAAACCATAAGAAGCTTGTGATATAATTTTATACCCTAAGTCTAGCTCTATTCCTCTATTTTCCATTCTACCTGCATTGGTATATTTAGATAAGAATCCAGAAGTTGGAGATAAGTTTACCGCAAGAAGTATGTCTCTAATTTCATTTTTATAGTAAGTTAAACCTAAACTTAAACGATCCTTGAAGAGACGCAAATCTGTTCCTACTTCAAATTCTGTTTTAATTTCTGGTTTAAGTGAACTATTTCCTTGATCATCGTTTAATCTGAAACCACCTCCAAACTCGTTAATATCGAGTGCGTCATCGTATGTCGAATAAGCAAAGGTTTCATAGGTTGTACCGAACCTATAAGCTGATGGTTGAACTCCAACTTGACCATAAGTTAATCTTATTTTACCAAAAGAAAGTATTTTATTTGTCATATTTGGCAATTGAGTAAACTGCCAAGCTAAATCCATTGAAGGGTAAAAATAGGTACCTTTTATTGTTGAAGCAGCTTCTTGAGTACCAGAAACGCTCAAAAATACTTGTTTGTAAATATCAAATGCAAAAATTGAGTATAATCTATTAGAACGAATATGATTGGTACTATTAGAAACCTCAAAAGGAGCAACGCTATTTGTGAATGATTGAAGCTTACTATTTACTAAAAAGTTTTGTGAAGCCGCATACAAAACGTTTCTTCTTCTATCATTGATGTTATAACCAAGTGTTGCATTGAATCCAATTTTGCTAGGAACTAAATTTGGAAAGTCTGCTCGTGCTATTGCGTCTAAGTTAATTTCAGAATTGATAAAATTTTCGTTGTCTAGCCTACCATTATTAAAACTTGCCGAACCAATTGGTGCAAAATAAACACGTTTGTCAACATATGTATCTATACCGCCACGAAGGTCAATTTGTAACCAACTAACTGGATTTATATTAAGATCGGTATTAGCATTAAAACGATTTACAACAGAGGTTGCTTCTTGTTCGTTAACTGTCCATAATGGATTATTGAAAAACGGATTTATGTTGTTACCAAGAGGCCTTCTGTAACTCCTTTGTCTGCCTGGACTTGGCACCCCAGTACTTGAAAAAGAAGTGCCTATGTAGGAAGTTTGGTCAAAATCTGCTGGTTGACGAAGTAAGCCCAAATACAATCCTGCTGTATTTGAGTTTTGCTGAATTCGGTTACTATTTGTTTTAATATAGTTTGCCTTCGTAGTTAGATTTACAGTATTGCTAAAAAATGTTTGATTATTAAAACGCATAGTAAATCTATCATAATCACTATTTCTTATTATTCCCTTTTGACCTAAATAACCTAAACTAAAAAAGTTGGTTGTTTTTCCACTACCACCTGAAATACTAAGATTATGCTCTAAAAATGAGCCTTTTTGGAAAACTTGATCAAAGTTTTTATCAACAAAGATTTCTGTAGAGTTTTTAGTGATAATTGGATAAACTTTTTGTCCATCATTACCTAAGAAATATTCCCCAGCAGTATTAACGACATCTGGTCCGCCTGCTCTTGAAGAAATTTTATCTCCCCATGAGTTAGAGGCAGTTGCGTTAAATCTTCCAGCAGTACCCTGACCAAAAGTAGTCTGCATTGGATGCTTTCTATTTATTTCATCCATTGAATAGGTAGCTGAATAACTAACTTTCATTTTTTGGTTTAATTTACCCTGCTTAGTAGTAATCACCAAAACGCCATTTGCTGCTCTTGAGCCCCATAAAGCAGCCGCTGAAGCTCCTTTCAATATCTGAGTAGATTCTATATCTTCTGGGTTCAAATCATTCAATCTTGATTGTTGCGAAACTCCGCCAGATCTTGAGCTTCCTGAGCCATATAGGTTATCATTTGATAATGGAACACCATCAACAATAACTAAAGGCTGTGAAGAACCACCAATAGTATTTGCTCCTCTAATTTGAATATTAGTACCTGCACCTGGATCGCCGTTGGCACGAGCAATTTTAACACCTGAAGCTTTACCTGCAAGGCTATTTAAAAGATTCGCTTCGCCACTTGACGTAATAGCATCTCCGGAAATATTAGAAGAAGTTGAACCAGATCTGTCTCTTTTAGTCTTAAATCCTAATGCATTCACAACAACTTCTTGAAGATTAGTAGCATCTGCACCTAATTTTACATCGATAAATGATTGGTCGCCGATTGTAACAACCTTTGAGCCGTAGCCAATATAACTGATGTTAAGTTCTTTAGAATTGTTTGGTACTGAAATTGAAAAATTCCCATTGGCGTCAGTAGATGTGCCTACATTAGTACCACTAACTAATACCGTAACTCCAGGAAGGTTTTCTTGACTTGTTTCATCTTTTACTTGCCCTTTGATTGTTTTTTGTGAGAAACCAAAGCTTGCACTAAACATCAAAAGAAGTAAAATAGGTAGTTTTAAATTCATGAATTTGTAAGATTAGTTTGTTTAGAGATTTTAATTTGAATAAAAATAAATAACAAAATTAGTCTAATTATTGTTTTTTAAATGGGAAATCAAAAATATTTTATTAGCTACACAAATCTTCCTACTGAAAATAAATATGCTTGTCAAAATTAACTAGTGATAAAAAACAATTCATCGATACGAACAATTAAGAATATATTTGATAATTTTGAATCCAAAACTACATCTGATTGTATTAAATTCTTTGATTCGAAATGAATAAAATATTTACTTTTCTCCTACTATTTTTTACTTTTTCAGGGTTTTCTCAGTCTGCTAAACCCAAATTTGAAGGACAGGCAACGACCAGTACCGATAAAGTAGATACACGAAATCATGCCATTATTCCTCAATGGCGAGGAAAAAAAACTTTGGGTAATATTACTTTTGATAATGATTTTGATGGGGCAAGACTCAATGGAATTACCCAAAATAATGACACACTTTATACTGCCATAATTGCTGCTGAAAATTACCCAATTAATCCAAGTCCATGGTATGCTTTTAAACTTACAGGCAAGAAACCAAGTACAATTTGGGTAAATTTAACTTATTTAAATGCCAAACACCGCTATTTCCCAAAAATCAGTCGTGATGGAAAAACATGGCAAGTGGTTGATTCTACAGATTGCGTTTTGGTAAAAGACCCTGAGGCTAAAAACCGAACTTTTCAAGAAAATGCACTTTCTGAGTCTGCTTTTGTGCGTATAAGAGTAGATGAAAAACCAACTTGGATAAGTGCTCAAGAATTGATGACTTCAGCAATTGTCAATAATTGGTCGAAAGGTATTTTAAAGAATAAATTTGTTTCTAGCGAAATCATAGGAAAATCACCCCAAAACCGACCTTTTCAATGCTTACGAATTGGCGAAGATAAAACTGACTCAAAGATAATGATTGTTATCGGCCGATTGCATCCACCCGAAGTTACGGGGCAATTTGCTTTGCAGGCTTTTGTAGAATCGCTGTGTATGGATTCTGAAATTGCTAAAAAATTTAGAAAAGAATATACAGTGTTTGTTGTGCCAATGATGAATCCTGATGGTGTTGATAATGGACATTGGCGACATAATACTGGGGGAATTGACTTAAACCGTGATTGGTCAGATTTTAATCAACCAGAAACTCAATTTGTTCGTGATTTTTTACGAAAAAAACTTAACGGCACGAAAAGTAAACTTTATTTTGGTATTGATTTTCATTCCACTTGGGATGATATTTTTTATACGAATTTAACCGAAAGCCCAACGAATATGGACGGTTTAATCAAACGTTGGTTTGGAGCATTAGAACAGGCAATTCCAGATTATAAGGTAAATTCTAGAGGAAGCAAACCTGCTTCTGGCGTGATTTCTAAGGCTTTTTTTAACAAAGAATTCAATGCCGAGGCTTTAGTTTATGAAGTAGGCGATAATACTTCTCGTGATTTTACTATTTTAAAATCAAAGACTGCAGCTGAAAAATTAATGATTTTATCATTGGAATATTTAAAATAAAAAACATGGACTGTTTATTTGATTTTTGTTGGTATATCACCACAAAACCGAATAAACAGTCCGTAAATTTTGAATAACTCTACCCTTTTAATTACTTCTCAAAATCTGTTTCGAGTAATTGTTTTTCGTTGAATAATACACCAACAGGCTTTTTATCACGTAATATCTTTACATCGCTCAGCGAAATATTTTTCCCTTCTTTTGCCAACGCATTTTGCGTATATCTGATAATATCAACTATGTCTTGATCGCTTATATCTTTATTATTGACCAAACCTGGCATTTCGTTATTTAGCTGATAAAGCTTTCCATTTACCGTAAGAGGGCCACTCAAACCGTGTAAAATAATTGCTGCTAAACGTTTCATTGAGCCATCAATGTATTCTGATCCTTTCAATGGTGGGGCTAAATCTTGAATTCCTTTTCCATCTGCTCCGTGACAAGTAGCACAAATCGATCGGAACAACTGTAATCCTTTGGTTCTATTGTCAACTACATTTTTTTCTTTTACAAAAATTGAATTTAATTCTTTTTTCTGATGATTGCTTATTGCTACTTTTAAGTTGCTTTTAAGTAAATCAGAAGGATTTTGCGTTGTAAGATACTGCTCTTCTTTTCCTTCAAGGCTACTTACAATCGCTTCCTGATACATTCGTTTATCAGCGTGTTTTTTCTCAATTTGTGACAAAATTGATAAGAATGAATTATCAATTTTTAACCAATTATTTAAAGAATATGCTAAATAAAGGTCAGTTAAATCATTGTTTTTTAACAAAATTTGTGTGCTTAAAACTTTCATTTTTGCAGAATTTTGCATGAATGCAAAACGCTCCGATAAACCTAAAGCATGAGCAATAATTTCGGGTTGCTTTGACTGACTTATAACCTCAGATAAAGTTCCAAAAGTAAGAGCATTTAAACCATCAAGAACATAAAGTGCATGAATAGCCGTTGAATATTCATTATTTACTTTCGTCAATGTAATCAAATCTTTGACTATTGTTTTATCATTTTTTTGAATCAAAAGTTGTTGGCTTCTATCTCTTAACCAGCCATTTGGATGACTAAGCAAGGCAACTAAATCTTTGCTGCTAGCTTTCGATAAATCAGGTATAGGATTGAGTTTGTTTGTTTTACTTATTACTTTTAGTATACGACCTGCATTTTGTAGCGTGTCAAGTTTTTTATTACCCAATTGTTCAGAAAGATATTGAGAGATATAAGCTTTGTGCTGAATAATTCCTCGGTGCATATCAACAATATAAATAGCACCATCTGGACCATTAAACAAATTGACAGGACGAAAACCTTCATCTGTCGAGGCTATGAATTCTTTTCCTTCAACTGCCTGATTAGCAACCGTTTGTAGATTTTTAAAACTCATGATATTACGCTTAATAAGATTAGCCTCAGGCACGCAGACAAACGCATTTTGGTTATAAGCATCAGGAAACGCCCCACCTCTATAAATCAATGGCCCACATGAAGCTGTAACCTCGGTCAAATATCCTCTTTCATCTAAAACACCTTTTTGATAGCCACGATTAACCGATGTTTGGTGAATTGGAAAAACTTTATCGTTAGTCAATTTTTGACCTTCGGCGGCAGTCGGTTTAAAATACTTGTTTCTTATGGCTTTATTTGGCAAAACGTAGTCGCCCTGTAATTGAGTGCTATTATTATTGTAATATAGTCGTCCAAAATTGTCTTTTGTTATTCCCCACTGTCCACGATTTGTGGTTGCTTCTTTGAGCCATTTACCATTTTTCAATTGATACCTAAAATTATAATTAGCATTATAAATCCAGTTATCTATATTCATCATCAAACCGTTTGAGGTATGCTCAACGTTTCCACCTTCAGCATAGATTGGGTCAACGAGTGTTTTCTTGCCTGGCTTATCATTTTTTATTTCTACGAACCAGAGTTTTGGACCATCTGAGTATAATAGTCCACCATAAACTTGTGCCAAAGCACGGGGTAAAATTAGTTTATCCAAAAATGTTTTTGAATGATCTATTACCCCATCTTTATCTAAATCTTCTAAAATACTGATTCTGCCGTTAGGTTCATCTTCGCCGATACCTTCAAGGTTTGGCATATAACCAATCATTTCAACCACCCACATTCGGCCTTTATTATCAAAGTCCATCGATACTGGAGCTTTAAAAAATGATTCGGATGCGATAACACTTAGCTCAAAACCGTCTTCGATTTTATAGTTTTCGAGCGAAATTTTAGGCTCTTTAAAATCAATAATTTTAAATCCTACAATAAAAACCGTAAGCGTTAATATTGAAAAAAATGCAATTTTAAATGGAACTTTCGTAATCATATTAGTTAAGGTTGTTTATAATTGTCGCCAAACATTTATCGATAAAACACTATGTTGACCGATGTTTGTTTTAAAATAACTTTTAAAATTACCTAAATCTTTTTGTTGTCAAGCCTCTTGAATAGATTTTATGAAAAATTTAATCAAAAAAACTTTATTACTGCATCTTTTTCTGTTTTTTAATTTGTTTAAGCAAAAAATAATCTTGATTTAAAGTACACACAAAGACCATCTAAAAGCAGGGCGTTTTAAACTTAAATTTTAAGCAAAATTAAAATCTATTCAACCCACCTGTTTATCGCTATGAACTAGGTGTGCTACACATTACCGAAAACTGCTCTATATTTAAAATGAAAAATGTTATTTGTCCGAAGTGCAAATCATCTTTATTTTTTTAGAATTAAAGTTTTTTTTTGCCTCCTATCACATTTTTAAACATTTTGACGTTACAGAATGCAACAATACTTGCATTATTCAATAAATAGGCATTACTTTTGACATACACTTTACAAAATTATTCTAACCAAATAAACTAAACCTTACATGCAAGAACGCAAATTCTTTGGACACCCAATGGGACTAATGGTCTTGTTCCTGACCGAAATGTGGGAACGCTTCTCTTATTATGGCATGCGTGCTATTTTGTTTTTATATTTAACCAAAGGAGCAAATGAAGGAGCTTTGGGGCTTTCTGAAAAAACTGGCGGAGCAATCATGGGGCTTTATATGGCTTCGGTTTATTTGCTTACTTTGCCAGGAGGATGGATTGCTGACAATATTTTAGGACAAAAAAAAGCAATTTGGTACGGTGCGTTATGTATCATGGCTGGTCACTTAATTTTGGCGATTCCAGGTTCACCCGAAGTTTTCTTTTTAGGATTAGCAACTGTTGCTATCGGCACGGGCTTATTGAAAGCAAATATTAGTTCAATCGTAGGCGAATTATATCCAGAAGGTGGTGCAAGGCGTGACGCAGCATTCTCAATTTTTTATTTGGGAATTAATCTTGGGGCATTTCTCGGAATGTTTGTTGTAGGTTACTTGGGCGAAAAAGTTGGCTGGCACTATGGTTTTGGAGCAGCGGCATTTGCCATGCTTTTTGGCGTAATAAACTTTAAAGTAAACGGCAAATACCTTGAAGGTGTGGGCAACGCTCCTACGCAAAAATCTTCTTACACTTACTTATACGTAGTTATTACTGCACTTATATTAGTTGGTATTTTGTTAATATCTGGCGTTTTGGATAGTGTTTCGTTGGCTCAATACATGAAATATGTTATTATTGCAATCACAATTTTCTATTTTGCCTACATAGGTTTCATTGATTCTTCACTTACAGTTATTGAAAGAAAAAGAGTTGGTGTACTTTTCATTTTATTTATCGGAATCTCGGTCTTTTGGTCAGGTTTTGAGCAAGCCTCAACAACGCTAACTATCTTTGCAGACCGCCACACTGACCGTAGTTTCTTGGGCATGGAATTGCCCGCTTCATGGCTACAAAATGCCAATTCAATGTTTATCCTTATTTTCTCAGCTCCAATGGGTGCATTATGGATTTATTTGAATCGTAAAAACTTAAATCCAAGTGTGCCGGTAAAATTTGGTTTAGGACTTTTACAAATGGGTTTGGGCTTTTTTGTAATGTATTTGGCTGCTCAAAGAGTTTTAGATGGCTCAATGGCGGGTCTTGGTTGGCTTTTCTTTACTTATATGTTTCATACTCTTGGAGAGCTTTGTATCAGTCCAGTTGGATTGAGTTCATACACAAAACTTGCTCCTAAAAAATATTATAGTCAATTGATGGGCTTGTGGTTTGTAGGTGCGGCACTCGGAAACCTTATTGCAGGCCTATTTGCAGGAAATTTCGATGAAAACAATGTCGCGGCCATGCCTGATTTATTCCATCAAGTATTTTTGATAGGTATAGTTTCAGGTTTGATTTTGATAGTTTTATACAAACCAATAAAAAAATGGATGGGTGGCATAGAATAAAACCTTTGCTATTTCCGATAAAAAACCTTTTTTTTGCTGAATAATTCCTAAGAAGTCAATAGTCCATAGTGAATTTAAAAAGGTCAAGTTTTGATAATATCAAAAACAAAACCACCGACCATGGTCTATCGACTATTGACTGCTTTCAAAATCCATAAAAAATGGCAAAATTTAGTACGAATTCAAAAACTGACATCTTTGTTCATATTGGCATAATTATTGCCTTATTTTTGGTGTTTTTCTTTAGTTTTTTCTTTATTTATCTTCCTTGGAGTACCAATCATGGCCAGTCGATTACTGTGCCTGACTTGAAAGGCCTGACCCTCGAAGAAATGGAAAAATCTCTCGATGACCGTGACCTTGATTACGAGGTGAGCGATTGTACTTTTGTGTCAGGTGCAAAACCGCTTTCGATTCTGACGCAATATCCAAAGTCAGGTTCGAGCGTAAAAGAAGGAAGAAAAATCTACTTAACAATAGTGACGGCAACTGCACCTATGATAAAACTGCCAGATGTGATTGGTCGCTCAGAATCAAGTGCAAAGAATCAGTTGTTATCGGCTCAACTTGTAGCAGGAACAACCGAAATGATTCCAGCTTTAGAAGAAAATACAGTTTTGAAAATAAAGTTTAACGGAAAGGAAGTTAAACCGGGAACACTCATACCAAAAGGGTCAAAAGTTGTATTTGTGGTAGGCGATGGCCTTGGCGACCAAATGGTAGAAATTCCAAACTTGGTAGGAATGGCTGCTGATGAAGCAGAAATTTTGGTTTCAGGGCAAAATCTCGTCATATCAAAACGATATGTAGGTCCATTTGAAGGTGCTGCCAACGGAACAGTTGTGAAACAAAGACCAGCCGCCGAAGGTAATAAAATACATATCGGAGACGTTATTGATATAGAAATTGCTGGTGATGCTCCGTCCGAGACTGTCATAGACCAAAAATAATGTGTTAAAGAATCATTTAATATGAAGATAGTTTTAAACAACAGACCTGTAATTTTTTGCAGGTCTGTTATTTTATTAGTAGCACTTTGCTCACAACTTACTTACAGTCAATCCATTACATTACCATTTTTTGATGATTTTTCACAGAATCAAACATCAATTCCTAATCCAAAACTTTGGAAAAATGGAGGTGTGAGTATAAATAATACCTTCCCAATCAATCAACCTTCGGTAAATGTAGCTACTTTTGATAGCCGCAATTCAGCAGGTATTCCCTACAATTTTTCGAATAAATTTGCTTACGGTAGCACAGACACACTAACTTCGGTTGCAATCGATTTATCAGGACTTACTGCAAAAGATTCTGTTTATCTAAGTTTTTATTGGGAGGCAAAAGGTTTGGGCGAATTACCCGATAACGATGACTCGCTCGTTGTTTCGTTTTTGAACGATAAGAACCAGTGGAAAACCATTTGGCGACAAGAAGGTATTAGCAAAGATGCATTTACACAAAAGATTATATTAGTCAATAAAACTGAATATTTTCATAAAAACTTTCAATTTCGTTTCGAGACTCGTGGACGTCAATCAGGTACTTTCGATATGTGGCACATTGACTTTGTGTATTTGAATAATAAAAGACGACAAATTGACTTTTATACACAAGATATTGCTCTAATCGATTTTAAAAACAATTATCTGAAGAGATATTCTGCTATGCCATTAAAACAATATTTAGTCAACCCAAAAGCGGAGGTTAATAATAAAATGATTGTTGGTGTTCAAAATCTACAATATTCAGTAAAACCAGAAGGAAAAGGAGGAGCGAGAGGCGTCAATTTTATTTGGCAAGTTTCAGATACTATAAGCAAAACCACATACATAAACTTACGAAAATCTACTGTAAATGTCAAGCCTTTTATTAACAAAAATAATAAAACTGACCCAGAAACAAATACGATTGAACCAATCACAAAATTTTCAAAAAACGAAGCAGTTCTCAAATTTACTCAAAAATTTGTTTACCAAGACGTAGGTGGTGCAACAACCTTACCGGATTCTACAAATAACATTCCTAATGAATTACTTTTAAGCAATGACTCGGTTTCAATTTACACTCCCCTTCTCAACTATTATGCTTATGATGATGGAACAGCCGAAACGGGAGCTGACACTGATCAAACTTTAGGAAAAGTTGCTATAAAATTTACTTTAAACAAGGCCGACACTGTAAACGCAGTTCGGTTTAATTTTACGCCATTTTTCAAAGATATTTCGGGGCAATTTTTCTTGTTACAAATATTGGAAAGTGCCAACGGAAAACCGAGTAAAGTTTTACATCAACAGTCAGTCAAAGTAAGATATGCTGCCGATATTAATGGTTTTATTGAGTATCAACTCGACCAAAATGTTGCAGTAAAAGATACATTCTTTGTATCATGGACAAAAACAAATGAAGATGTAATCGGAGTTGGGGTTGATAAAAACTCAGACTTTGGAAGTAATATATATTATAGTTTAGGAAACGAGTGGATCCAGAATAAGTCATTAAAAGGTAGTTTAATGGTAAGACCCGTAATGGGCTACAAAATTAATTCGAGCAATCCCACAACTGGCCCATTGGCAAACGAAGAACCAAATGATAAACAATTTGCGGTTTACCCAAATCCAACGACAGGTTTGCTTAGATGGACTATTAAAAACATCAAATCAGTAAACATTTTTGATTTATCAGGAAAAGAAATTTTTTATAAAGAAATACTTGATAGTCAAGAACTTGATTTAAAAAATTTACCAGAAAGCATTTATTTTCTAAGTTTTTCTGACGGGAAAAAGAATTTTATTCGAAAGATTGTCGTTGTGCATTAAGAAATAAAAACAATAAAAATAGATTAACATGGACAAAAACTTTGACATAACAGTTGAGCAACTAAAAGAATTAATCGAAGGAGAAAATGCAATTAACCTCTTTGATGTACGTGAAGAATACGAATACGAAGATGATAATTTAGGAGCAAAACTCGTGCCTTTGGGTGAAATTCCAGATAGATTAGAAGAGTTTGAATCCTTAAAAGGACAGGATATTTATATCCATTGCCGAAGTGGTGCAAGAAGCGGAAAAGCAAAACAATTCTTGATTGCACAAGGTTTTGAAAATGTACACAATGTTTTGGGAGGGATAATGGCCTACCGTGACATGGATTAATCGTAAGTTTTCTAAAATCAATTATTAATTTTCCATTCCCTTCGATGTTATCAGATTTTGGCATAATACTTTTAGCTATCATTTTGGCGGCAGTTGCGGTGCTTGCTGTATTGGGCATTGCATGGATGTTGCGTCCGGCCAAGCCCAACGATGAAAAACTAACAACATACGAATCAGGTGAAGACCCTATTGGTAATGCAAACGTTCAGTTTAATATAAAATTTTATACCGTTGCTCTGATTTTTATTCTTTTCGATGTTGAATTAGTTTTCTTATTTCCTTGGGCTACAGTTTTTGGCAGTAAACAATTTATCGAAGATACAAACGGACTTTGGGGCTGGTTCACGCTGGCCGAAATGTGTATTTTTATTTCTATTTTGGCTTTAGGATTAGCCTATGTTTGGGCTAATGGTTATCTCGATTGGGTAAAACCTGAATACCGAACACCGAAATTTAAGAGCAAGATACCAATGAATATGTATGACCAGGTGAATGAAAAATACGCTGATAAATAACAGTCCGCAAACAATAGTTGATGGTCAACAGTAAAGAGCATTTAGTGCCAAAAAAGATAAATCTTTCATAATCTCAAATATTACATCTGTTTTAAAGCATCTAATTGAATGAATTTTGAAACCCTCGAAAAAGAGGCACATATAAAAACAGGCGAAAGTGAAGTAATATTGACTTCAATCGATGAGCTAACCAATTGGGCAAGAGCTAATTCACTTTGGCCAATGGGTTTTGGTTTAGCTTGTTGTGCCATCGAAATGATGGCAACTTATGCATCAAGTTATGACCTAGAACGTTTCGGTGTATTTCCTCGAAACTCGCCTCGTCAATCAGATGTGATTATAATTTCAGGTACAGTTACATTTAAAATGGCTGACCGTATTCGACGTTTGTATGAACAAATGCCTGAACCTCGATACGTGATTTCGATGGGAAGCTGCTCAAACTGCGGTGGCCCATATTGGGAACATGGTTATCACGTTGTCAAAGGCGTTGACAGAATCATACCTGTTGATATTTATGTACCAGGCTGTCCACCTCGTCCGGAGGCATTGATTGGTGGCATTTTGAAATTACAAGAAAAAATCAAAACCCAAAGTCTTTCTAAACTTAAAAACGAAGTCTAATAGACTGATAACAAATCATTTAAGAAACGTAAATTAAGTGGTAAACTCCTAAGGTTTATCACTTTTTTTATTAGCTATTTGCTAATAAATTGTTAATCTGTGATGTAGACAAAGGAAAAAATAAGTAAAAACTATTATATTGCAACAGAATTACTATTAAACTAAAAATTAAAATTCCATGAGAACTCCTCTAAAATATTTAGCCTTGGCATCAATAATTTTTATTACCTCTTGCTCAAAAAGCGGCACAAAAGCACTCGAAAAAGGAAATTACTACGAAGCTGTTTTACAGTCTGTTGACAAACTTAAGAAAGATTCGGATAATAGTAAAGCTTTGGAGGTTTTACCCACTGCGTATCGTAACGCACAAGAGGATTTTATGAGAGATATTGCCCGTGTCAGAAATGCCAATCAACAGTTTCGTTGGGAAACAATTCTTGATTACTATAATAAACTCAATAAAATGCAGGAATCAATTGAGCGTTGTACAGCTTGTCGACGAATTGTGAGTCCACAAACTTACTTTCAAGAAACCGAGGAAGCCCGTGACAATGCCGCAGCTGAGCGTTATGTTTTAGGTGATGATATTTTAAGAAGAAAAAAATTAAGCAAACTAGATGCTCGTATAGCATTCGACCATTTTGAACAAATTACGATTTTCGCCCCAAACTACAAAGATGCTCGCAACCGCATGGAAGAAGCACTTGATTTAGGCTCGGTTCATGTTGTGGTGGAACAGCCAAAAGTTAATTCAAGATTATATCAATACAGCAACGAATATTTTCAAGGAAAAGTAGAAGAGTTTTTACGTACAAATCGACGAATGAATAAATTTATAAGATTTTACTCGCCCGAGGAAGCCAAAACTGTAAGAGTAAAACCTGACCAAGTAGTACGACTCGAAATTATTGACTTTGTGGTTGGCGAAACTAATGTAGCTACCGACCGTCAAAATGTAACAAGCCGGGACAGTGTAAAAACTGGAGAAGCTACTGTCAATGGAAAAAAAGTTTCAGTCTATGGAAAGGTAACTGCTACAATCATCAAATCACGTAAAGCAGTACGTTCGAGAGGCTTACTTTCGATGGAAATATTTGATTATCAAACAAATAAAACGCTTTCACGTGAAGACATCCCAGGAGAATTTACATGGATAAATGAGTGGGCGAGTTTCAACGGTGACGAAAGAGCATTAACTACTTCCGAACTAAATATGACTCGTAATCGTGAGCAACTACCACCCCCACCTCAACAATTATTTATTGAATTTACGAAACCAATTTACGATCAAGTAACTTCAAGAATTAGACGTTTTTACGATAAATATTAAATATTTGCCCGTTAGAATGTTCAAATTAGACATTCCTACAAAATTTATCAAAATCTTTTCTTTTGCATTCTTACGGCAAGGAAACTGTTTACAAATACTATCTATATTCAACCTTAAAAAATTAATTCTTATGTTCGACCGCAGAGACGCTCTTAAATCAATCATTATCGGAAGTGCGACCACTCTATTTTCGCCAAATACACTTCTTGCAGGCACATCCAAGAAAAAAGAAAAACTCGGCATTGCCTTGGTTGGTTTGGGTTATTACAGTACTGATTTGCTCGCTCCTGCACTTCAAACAACTGAAAAATGTTATTTGGCAGGAATCGTTACTGGCTCGCCCGAAAAAGCAGAAAAATGGAAACAGAAATATAATATTCCAGATAAAAACATTTACAACTATCAAAATTTCGATTCGATTGCTAATAACCCAGACATTGACATAGTTTATGTGGTTTTACCTCCTTCGATGCACAAAGAATATACAATCAGAGCCGCTAAAGCAGGCAAGCATGTTTTTTGCGAGAAACCAATGGCACCATCGGTTAATGACTGTATGGCGATGATAAAAGTGTGTAAAGATAATAAAGTTAACTTAGCTATTGGTTATCGTTGCCAACACGACCCAAATACGCAAGAATATATGCGTATCACAAAAGAAAAACTTTACGGAAAAGTAAAAATGGTAGCTTGTGGAGCAGGTTACTTTGATGCCAGAACCACTCATTGGAAACAAAACAAAGCTCTCGGCGGTGGCGTAATGGGCGACATGGGTGTTTATGCATTACAAGGTGCAAGACTGGCAACTGGCGAAGAACCAATAGCTGTAACAGCTCAAGCAAGTACAACTCGACCAGAAATTTATAAAGAAGTTGAAGAAACAATGATGTTTCAGCTTCAATTTCCAAGTGGTGCATTGGCAGCGTGCCACACGAGTTTTGGTATAAATATGAACTATTTACAGGTAAATTATGAAAAAGGATGGCTAAAAATGGAGCCTTTTTCGGCTTATTCTGGCAATAAAGGTAGCTACAGTAATGGCATAATTGATTTTCCACTGAAAAGTCAACAAGCAAAACAACTCGACGAAGACTGTATGGCATTAATAAATTCGACCCAATTAATTGCTCCTGGAGAAGAAGGGCTTAGAGATATAAAAGTGGTTGAAGCCATTTACAAGGCTGCTCAAAATGGTGGAACAGTGAAGATTGGCTAAAATGACGAATTACGAGTGACGAATTGCGAATAAAATTTAAAAACTATCATTACTAACTGGTAAATTATGTTAAAAAATTCGTCATTCGTCACTCTAAAATCGCATCTATCTCTAGACTTCCATCAGTTTCTTTCCCGAGAAATAGTGTTGCTGCTCTTTAAATAAAATATTGAAGGTTGTCATTGAACCATAACAACGAGTGATAGATTGTTGAGTATTCACTTTATCTTCATCATCCATTTCTTGCGTTTACTCGCTGTTCTAAAACTCGCAGACGTTCACGCATCATTACGATTTTATGAAAAAACGCATCAATCGGAATCTTTTTCGATTCCAATTCTCTGTGCCAGGTTTGTAAAATCATTTTTCAACCTTTCCATTTATAACCCAAAGGTACTATTTCGGTAGTATCCATCTAGCGTTGAAGAATCTTTGAAAAGGTTCGTTCAACATCATATAAACTCCTCATACCGTATGAAGGCTCAACAACTTCCAGCACCTCAAACGGATAGTCAATTTTAATGTTATTTGTTCCTATCTCTACAAAAGTAATGGCATAAACTCTGATTTAAAGTTAATAATGACTCCGAAGCCATATTCTGGGTGTTTAACACGTGAGCCAATTCCAAGGATTATATTTGCCATAAAATGTGATGCTAACTCGGTAAAATTTACTTAAAGTTCGCTAAAAAGCTTAAATAATAATATCTACCAAAAGCAGAACAAACAAAATACCAAAATTAGATATTCTCGAAACTTATATTTTTAGGCATATCTAAATTTATATTTAGATATATTTTGATTATTAATTTTATTAGCCATAATTTGCATTTAGAATTAACATAATCATGAAAAATACATCTATCTTATACGTTTTTCTAGTACTTTTTTCTACGACATTTAAAGCATTTAGCGGAGAAATTAAGGGAATAATTATTAATAAAGATAAAGCTATTAGCTTTGCTAGCATTGTTATTTTGAATTCAAAAATCGGAACCCAAACTGATGAAAATGGTAAATTTATTATCAAAAACGCTCCTATTGGTAAACAAACAATTCAATTTTCAAGTATTGGATATAAAACTAAACAACTAATTATCAATGTTTTAGAAGAAAAAACAATTATTCTGAATATTGAGATAGAAGAAGAAAATGCACAGCTCAATGAAGTAGTCGTCACTGGTACGATGAAAGAAACAAGCATTAACGAATCGCCTGCTCCTATTCAAATTTTAAACCCAACTTTTTTTCGCAAAAACCCAACACCAAGTTTATTTGAGTCGCTTTCAATGGTCAATGGCGTGCGACCACAACTTAATTGTAATGTTTGCAATACAGGCGACATTCACATAAACGGCATGGAAGGACCATACACGATGGTAATGATTGATGGAATGCCGATTGTCTCGGCATTATCATCGGTTTATGGACTAAGTGGAATTCCAAACTCAATGGTCGAGCGAATTGAGATAATGAAAGGACCTGCTTCAACGCTCTATGGCTCTGAAGCCGTTGGTGGTTTGATTAATGTCATTACGAAAAAACCTTCAAATGCACCAAAATTTAACTTTGATTTTAATACAAGCAGCTATCATGAAAATAATTTTGATGCCAGTAGCAAAGTCAAAATTGGCAAATGTGATGTGCTTTTTTCTGGTAATTACTTCCAATTTAACAAACGTTGGGATATTAATCAAGATAATTTCACTGATATTACACTCCAAAATCGGATATCAATTTTCAATAAATGGTCGATGCGACGCTCACAAAATAGGGTTTTCAATATAGCTGCTCGGTACATTTACGAAGACAGATTTGGGGGTGAAATGCAATGGAAAAAAACTAATCGTGGCGAAAGTGAAGTATATGGAGAATCCATTTTCACAAAACGCGTTGAGATGCTAGGAAGCTATCAGTTACCGATTGATAATCAGAAAGTTACACTCAATTTTTCATTCAATGAGCACCAGCAAAACTCGGTTTACGGTAGCACTTTTTATTTGGCTACTCAACGAATTGCCTTTGGACAATTACTTTGGGACAAAAAACTGAATAAAAATCACGATGCTCTGTTGGGACTGACGTATCGCCAAACATTTTATGATGATAATACTCCAATAACCCAAACTATCGACATTAAAAATGCTCCTAATTTAATTTGTTTGCCTGGTTTTTTTGTTCAAGATGAGGTCACCCTCAAGAGTAAAAATAAATTACTCTTGGGGCTACGATATGATTATAATTCTAAACACGGTGGTATCGCAACTCCTCGACTAAATTGGAAATTTACACCAAACAAAGAAAATATTTTTAGGCTTAGTCTTGGCAATGGGTATAGGGTAGTAAATTTATTTTCAGAAGACCATGCCGCACTTACCGGCTCACGTAAAATACTGATAGTAAACGAATTAAAACCTGAACGTTCCTATAATACCAATCTTGATTATCAACGTTTTTTTACTTTTGAAAATGGTTATGGAAACATTCAACTTAATGGATTTTACACATATTTCTCAAATAAAATCATTGCCGATTACGACCAAAACCCTGAATTAGTTGTTTATGATAATCTGAAAGGTTACGGAATCTCGAAGGGCATAGCAATCAATACGGAATTTAGTTTTAGTTCAAGTTTGAAAATATTTGCAGGGGCAACTTTAATGGATGTGTACCGTAAAGAAAATGACTTGAAAATAAACCAAATTCAAACACCTCACTTAACAGGAAACTATGCCTTCAGCTACATATTTAGCAAAATTCAACTCACTTTTGACCTAACCGGCAATTTATACAGCCCAATGCGTCTACCAATTGTTCGAGCTTATGGCGATACTCGCCCTGAATATTCACCTTGGTTTGGCATTCACAATATTCAAGCTACCAAACGATTCGCCAATGGCTTACAGCTTTATGGCGGCATTAAAAACTTCACAAATTTCCTTCCAAAAGACCCAATTTTTAGTCCTGAAAAACCTTTCAATGAGCAGTTTGACCCAAGTTATAATTATGCCCCTTTACAAAGTATCAGAGGATTTCTTGGCATACGCTGGAGTATTTTTTAAAATTGCTGGATTTTGCATAAAACGCAGCTTATTTTGCATAAAACTAAGTTTTTAATATGATTTTCTTAGAAACAATCAACCAACAACAGCCTAACTTCTATTATATTTGCGTAGATTTAAAAAAATACGATGATAAATAAAGTAATAAGTGGTGCAGAAGAAGCAGTTGCAGATATTCAAGATGGTGCAACGCTTATGCTTGGAGGCTTTGGCCTTTGTGGAATTCCAGAAAATACAATTTCAGCTTTGCTGGAAAAAGGTGTAAAAGGCCTCACCTGTATTTCAAACAATGCAGGAGTTGACGATTTTGGCATTGGTTTAATGCTAAAAACGAAGCAAGTAAAGAAAATGATTTCTTCCTATGTAGGTGAAAATAAAGAGTTTGAACGCCAATTATTATCAGGCGAATTGGAGGTAGAACTTACGCCACAAGGTACACTTGCCGAGCGAATCAGAGCAGGTGGTGCTGGAATTCCTGCATTTTTTACACCGGCAGGCGTAGGCACAGAAGTGGCCGAAGGCAAAGAAGTTCAAGAATTTGACGGCAAAAAATATGTACGAGAAAGTTGGCTAAAAGCCGATTTTGCTATCATAAAAGCATGGAAAGGTGATGCAGCGGGTAATTTAATTTTTAAGGGAACAGCACAAAACTTTAGTCCGATGATGGCAGCAGCGGGAAAAATTACGATTGCCGAAGTAGAAGAACTCGTACCTACGGGTAGCCTCGACCCAGCTCAAATTCACACACCAGGCATTTACGTCCAAAGAATTTTTCAAGGAAAAGATTATGAGAAAAGAATTGAACAGAGGACGATAGCCCCAGCCGTTGAAACTTCAAAACGCCCTAATGAGAAAGAAATTACTCAGGAAGCAAAAACCCCATTACCTATTGGACAAGGCCTCGACAAAAACCAAATTGCCAAACGCATCGCTCGTGAAGTAAAAGATGGTTATTATGTAAATCTCGGAATTGGTATTCCAACCTTGGTTGCCAATTATATTCCAAAAGGTATCAATGCTGTATTACAATCAGAAAATGGGCTTTTAGGTATCGGCCCCTTCCCTACAGAGGATAAAGTTGACCCCGATTTGATTAATGCTGGAAAACAGACTGTCACAGTACTTGATGGTTCGGCTTTGTTTAGTTCGGCCGAAAGCTTTGCAATGATTCGTGGTGGCCATGTTGACCTTACAATTTTGGGTGCAATGGAGGTTTCAGAAAATGGCGACATTGCCAACTGGAAAATTCCGGGAAAAATGGTGAAAGGTATGGGCGGAGCAATGGATTTGGTGGCTTCGGCTGAAAATATCATTGTAGCTATGCAGCACGTCAATAAAGCAGGTGAATCTAAATTATTAAAAACTTGCAGTTTGCCAATTACAGGTTTGCGTTGCGTAAAAAAGATTGTTACCGAACTGGCGGTTTTAGAAGTCATGCCAGAAGGTGGTTTTAAATTACTCGAAAGAGCCCCCGGAATTTCGGTAGAACATATAAAAAATTCCACTGAAGGCAAACTGATAATTGAAGGCGAAATACCTGAAATGGAAATATAGAAAAGAGAATTAAGACAAGAGAAAAATTTGTATCGAATTCAAACTCTTATGTCTGTTGTTTTTTATCTCTTGTATAAACCATCTCAATACCCCATTTCAGTCAGTGCAGCACGAGCTTTATTATCAACCGAAGTTTTATATTCATGGTTTTTATAGGCAATTGCTTGTTCAAAATAAGCTTTTGCCTTGTTTTTTCGTCCTTTTTGTTGTTGAATATAACCTAATTGCAAAGCAGAATTTGGAGCAAAAACCCATTCATCACTCCCTGTTAATGCTACTGACCTCTCAAAAGAATTGGCGGCCTTATCAAGCTGATTAAGTTTCTGATAAATCCTTCCCGCTCTATAATTAAACTCAGCTTGATCTTTGGTATTCGTAAATTTTTTTTCTGTTAAGAAAACTAATTCATTTTGTGCTTCTTCAAAATATCCACCATCAAAAAGTAATCGAAGTTTTATTAAAGTTTTGTTGGGTAAAGCTTTATTTTTCTGAAAGTCTTTATAAAATTTCTGTGCAGCTTTATCCGACTCTGCAATTATGTTTCCTCTTTCGTTTATCTTCAATAAATACAATTTTGCTTTTTTCTCATCACCTATTAGCCAAATGCATAAAAACAATTTATAGTAAGTATCCTTCAAGAAAGTTTGTCCTTTAAATGTTCTAAGATAATTTTGATATGCTAAAACAGCTTGCGGATAATTTCCTTTGAAAAGCTGAGTCTCTGCTTTGTATAATTCAAAGATTGGAAAATTTAAATATGCCGCATCCTTGGGAGTACGTTTCAGTAATTCGATGGCTTGCTCGGTTCTATTTACTTTCAGCGAAATAGCCGTTGCGACCATGTTTATATTCAAATTATCAGACTGATTATCAGCAAATTGAAGCATTTCAGCATTTTGTTTATCATCAAATTTCAAAACGTATGCTTGAATAAAGACAGTACAAAACTTGGCTTCTGTCCCCCAAATTTTATCTGTTGCACCTAAGCGAAGTTCGTTCATACCCAATTGTATATTTCCACGAAGTCCAAGTAATTTTGAAATCCATCGCTGCTTATCTGGAACTGATCCAATCAATACGTGCAAGCAGCCAAGTGATTTTAAATTTGGTAGAAAATTTGGAAATAGTTTCTGATTTTCTTCAAGCAATTTATAAGCCTGAATAACGTTATACCCCGCTTTTACTTCATGCCCAAATCTTATTTTTATCAATGCCCAATGCAGTTTTATTTCAGCTCTCAAAAAACGGTTATATGGCGACTTTTCATCTAACTCCTCAATTAAGCCTAAGCGTTCATCTTCTCTACTAATCCATTTTTCATACTGCATTTCATTCTCTGAATTAATTAACTCAGTCATATCAGCGAAATCTTCAACATAAATTCGGAAGGGATTCTTGGGATTTTCTTTCGAGAGTAATTCTCTACCTGACTGTATTTTTAATTTAAAAACCTCAGAATAGGCTTTTTGAAGATTAGGTGTAAAATCAAAATCAGCAGCTTTAGAGTTAAAAGCCACAAGTAAACAATTAACAATTAAAAAACTTGATGTTCGTAAACTTAGACAATATATTAGAAATAAACGGCAAATTCCAGAGATGAAATTCCTAATTGTAAAGCAAGGAAAACTTTGGGCAACCCCATCATTCTTCGTAATTTTAAAAATATGGATTTGAGACTTCAATTTGTTTATCAGTTTATTTTTACAAGAAACGAAATCATTTGAAAAAATGATTGTTAATAAACAAAAATAGCTAAGTTTTCGCAATTAGCGAAAACTTAGCTATTTTGAAATCTCTAGCGTTTAGTACAACGGACGATTGACCATCAACTTTAACTAAAAAAATTATCTTCTTACAATCTCAATGGCATCAACATCAGCCAAGATTCGGCCACAATGTTCACACACGATGATTTTCTTTTTATCTTTAATATCTGCTTGACGCTGAGGTGGAACAATATTGAAACATCCGCCACAAGCACCACGTCTAACCATAACAACCGCCAAACCATTTTCAGCATTACCACGAATACGGTTATAAGCTTTTACCAAACGTTCTTCAACATTGGTGGCAGCTTTATCACGGCTAACTGTCAATTTTTTCTCGTCTTCTTGGCTTTCAGCAACCAATACATCCAATTCCTTGCGTTTTACTTCAAGGTCTTTTTTGCGGCTGATCATCGCTGACTCCACATCAGAAATTTCAGTGTTTTTATTTTTTACTTTAAATTCAGTTTCACGAGTACGTTTATCGGCTAACTGAATTTCCAACTCTTGTAACTCTAATTCTTTAGCAATCGCATCATACTCACGATTGTTACGAACATTCATTTGTTGGTCTTTGTACTTCTGAATTAATTTTTCGGCTTCTTTTTTTCCTGCACGGTAGCCATTCAATTCAACATCCAAAACGTCGATTTCTTTCTTGAATTTACCAATACGAGTCTCAAAACCAATAACTTCATCTTCCAAATCACGTACTTCGTCTGGTAAGTCACCACGTAGTTTTCTTAACTCATCTAATTGCGAGTCGATTGATTGAAGTTTAAGCAGTGTTTCTAATTTTTGTGCAACTGTTAATTCCATAATATCTAAAACTAATTTGGTTATTTAGTTATTGGTTAATTGATTATTAAGTACGATTTACGAATGAGTCGAATGACGATTGGCGAATGATAATTAGTAAATTATCAATCCTAAATTTATCGTTTATTTTCGATTAAATGGATTAAAATCTGAATTTACAAACTAAATTCAATTCAAAACATAGCCATTTTTGAAAACCAATAACAAGTAACCGATAACCAGTATCTATTCTTAATAGTAATAATTGATTGGATTTGTTGGGGTTTCCGACAAATTGACTGCAAAGTTAGTGATTTTTTTACAAATATAATCTTTCAATAACTCTTTTGTGAATTGTTCTGACTCATAATGTCCAATATCAGCAATAATTATGCGATTATCAGCATCAAAAAACTCGTGATATTTATAATCAGCCGTAATAAATATATCTGCCGACTGCAGGATAGCATCGCCCAATAGAAAACCACCCGCACCTCCGCACACTGCCACTTTGCGAATTGCCTTACCTAAAAATTTGGTATGACGAATTACGGTCACACCCATGTTTTGTTTTAAATAAGCCATGAAATCATTCTCCGACATTTCATTAGCAAGTTCGCCGATTATTCCCGCACCAACTTCTGAATTTTGATTTTCGAGCAAAATTATATCATGAGCAACTTCTTCATAAATATGCGAGCGATACATGGCCGCCAATACTTGATTTTTGAGATAAGTAGGAAAAATAACCTCTACCCTATTTTCGTGTACTTCCTCATCAACATTGGCCGATCCAATGGTCGGAGTTGCCTTTTCGTTTGGTCGAAAAGCACCAATTCCTTCTCCTCTAAAACTTGCATGGCTATAATTGCCAATTACACCTGCACCTGCAGCATGAAGAGCATCTAAAACTTCTTTGGTATTCGAAACTGGCACAAAAACTATCAATTTCATCAAAATTTGACTTTTGGGAGCAAGAATTTCTACTTTATCAAGTCTTAGTTTTTCAGCAATTTTGAAATTCACACCTCCAACCACACTATCAAGATTGGTGTGAATGGCATAGATTGCCACATCGTTTTTAATGGCCTTAATAATTGTTCGCTCAACGTAGTTTTTACCCGTCAGTTTTTTTAGTCCTTTGAAAACAATCGGGTGATGGGCAATCACCAAATTACAACCTTTGGCAATGGCCTCGTCAATTACCTCTTCGGTCGAATCGAGGGTCACTAAAACGCCTGAAACTTCAGCAGAAGCATTTCCAACGATTAATCCTGCGTTATCGTAACTTTCTTGATAGGCCAATGGGGCAATACTTTCGAGGTAATTTGTTATATCTTTTATTGTCATTCTACTTTGTATTTTCTTCCAAATATTTTTATTCTTTACAG
The DNA here is from genome assembly GCA_027486845.1 of Cytophagaceae bacterium. Classification (GTDB taxonomy): domain Bacteria; phylum Bacteroidota; class Bacteroidia; order Cytophagales; family Spirosomataceae; genus Emticicia. The sequence goes on along the minus strand of JAIXOL010000041.1, from coordinate 36,071 downwards.
AAATAAACTCTGAATTTTTAGTAAGTTTGATTTTGCAAAATTACGCCAAATATTTTTGCAATTTTTCATCTATTCAAGCAAATACTACGAAAACTGACAAGTTAAAAACTTGTCCTAACTTAAACGATATTCAACTATGAAAAAACATTTGATTACCCTCCTATTTTTGCTTTTAAACCATATCATTTTTGCCCAAAAACAAGCAGATAAAGAAGAATGGACTTTGCTCTTCAACGGCAAAGACCTCACAGGCTGGGATTTGAAAATTTCGGGACACGAAATCAACGACAATTACAAAAATACTTTTTTGGTAGAAAATGGAATGATGAGGGTAAATTACAAAGAATACCAAAATTTCGATTCAAAGTATGGACATATTTATTACAAAACACCATTTTCGCATTATAGAGTACGTTTTGAATACCGTTTTCAAGGAAATCAAGTGCCAGGTGGAGCGTCTTGGAATGTACGAAATAGCGGAATAATGCTACATTCTCAATCAGCGGTTAGCAATGGCAAAGACCAAGATTTTCCGATTTCGCTCGAAATGCAACTTTTGGGAGGACTTGGAAATGGCCCACGACACACAGGTAACCTCTGCACTCCCGGAACAATTGTAGACATTGCAGGAAAATTACAAACGGCACACTGCATTGATTCAAAATCAAAAACTTATGATGGCGACCAATGGGTAAAAGCCGAGGCAATTGTAATTGGTAGCAAAGTAGTGCATCATTTAATTGAAGGCGATACTGTTTTGAGTTTTCAAAATCCTAAAATTGGTGGAGGTTTTTTAGGAAAACCTTATAATTTTACCACCGATAAAGTAAAAGATGGCGAAGAATGGGCAAAAAAAGACGGTACACTTTTGGGCGAAGGATACATCGCGATGCAAGCCGAAAGCCATGCAATTGATTTCAAAAACATCGAATTGCTCAATTTGAAAGGATGTATGGATAAAAAAGCTTTAAATTTTAAGTCTTATTATCTCGAACCAGATAACTCTACTTGCAAGTATAAAAAGAAATAGTAGACAATTTTCAGTTTACAGTTGGCATTTTAATTCTGCCCACTGTAAACTGAAGACTGATGATTTATCTTGTAAGGCGATAAAGTAAAATTGCCGAACGCTGAATAAGGGCTGGATACTCTTTTAAATTAATAGTTTCGCCAGGAGCATGAGCTCCACGTCCGGATGCACCGAGTCCATCTAGACAGCTTACATATTGAGCAATGTATGAAATATCACCTGCTCCTCGTGAACCAGGGTCTCCTGCTTTTACTGACCCAAGACCCATATCTTGGCTAGCTTTGTTGAGTACTTCCAATAGTTTTGAATTTGCTTCGGTAGGCTCCATTGCAGGAATACCATCCGAAAACGAAATTTCAGCACTAGTTGCATTTAGGTTTTTGCCAGCTATTTCCCGCATTTTCATTCGGGCAACTTCTTTTTGAGCCTCACTGATAAATCTCAAATCGCCTGTAACTTCAACTTTTTGAGCAACGATATTAGTTTTTCCGACTGCCGAACCTTTTGCTTGAGTAGCGTCATAGTTTACTTCAGTACCACCCACAATCACACCCGGATTAAAGGTCAAATATTTTTCTTGGCTTAGAGCCTCGCGAAATTCATCCAAAATACGTGCAGCTTCATAGATTGCTCCATAGCCCATTGTTTTATTAAATACGCCCGACGAATGCCCAGTTTTTCCATGTGTAGTTAGATGCCAACCACTCGCTCCACGGCGAGCTGTAGCTGCGATATCGAAACTTTGTGCGGTTTCGTAACCCAAAGCAACTTCACACTCTTTGGCACGCTCTATGAAGTCTTTTCTACTAATACTAGTTGGTTTTCCTGCACTTTCTTCGTCACCTGTCATATAGACAGTAATGTTGGTGTCATCAAGCAAACCTTGGGCATAAAGAGCTTTTAGGCCAGCAATAATCATAACATCGCCACCTTTCATATCATTTACACCTTGCCCAGTTGCGGTTGAATCGGTGAGTCTTGTAAATGGACCAACCGCCATAGATTTCTCGAAAACTGTGTCAAGATGACCAATCAAAAAAAGTTTTTTACCTTTTTTTCCTTTACGATAAGCCACCAAATGTCCGGCACGGTTAAGCGAATCGGGCAACGAAACCCATTCGGTCGTGAAACCCATCGCATCAAATTCTTTTCTGAAAAGTTGCCCAACCTGACGTACACCTTCATGATTGAGTGTACCACTATTGATATTGACTGCGTCAATCAATAACTTTTCGGTTTGTGGCATATTAACTTTTACATGTTCAATGATTTTTTTCTCGACTGCACTTATCGACTGAGCATTTGATTGAACTAAGAATGTAGCATTAAAAATTAAGAATGACTGGAATATAGTTTTTAGTTTCACTTTTGAAATTTGTTTAGGTAAAAATTTAGAAAAATACTTAGTTTTGATGAATGTTGCCTTATTAAAGCTATATTTTTAAAAAAGGTTTTATAAATAGCGTTCTTTTAAAATATTCAAGTGATGTAGCTCATGCCCTGCAAGAAACCACGCTAGTACACGAGCATTGGTTGGCAATTGATTTGCTTTACCCATTCGACTGAGCTCTCGCTTACCGAGCGACTTAAAAAACAAAACCGTTGATTTGCGTTGAGCCTTAAATTGCAACAATAAACTTCGCAAAGATTTTTTATCAAAATTAGTTGCCTTTACATAATTATCCTCATCGAAGCCGAGTAAAGATTGTTTTTCGCCACGAGCTACCGATAAAGCACGATAAAGCAAGATTTTTTCGGTATCGACTATATGCCCGAGTATCTCAAGTGGTGTCCATTTTCCTTCGGCATAACGGAAATGTAGTTTTTCTTCGGGAATATTTTTAAAAAAATTATCCACAATCGAAAGGTTTTCTGATAAAGTTTTAAGAGCATCATCGCCCGTAACTCTCTGAATATAACGGTTTTGATAAGAATTAACGTCGTACTCGTGCTCGGTTGGTCGAGAAATTTTCATATTTTTTTGATTTAAGACTTGACACACAAATATAATAGTTGTACCTTTGCACCACATTAAACAAACAGATAAATATTTTGATGTTTAGATAATGCAAATGGTTTGGTAGTTCAGCTGGTTAGAATACCTGCCTGTCACGCAGGGGGTCGCGGGTTCGAGTCCCGTCCAGACCGCAAAAAGCACTCAGCGATGAGTGCTTTTTTCATCAAAGTTTCAGTTGAAAGGTTCAGTTTTATACGTTTCAATTGTAAAAAGTAAAATCGTCATTATTTGACAAAAAGTGAGGAAATGCTCAAAAAAGCCTCAAAACATTCGGTTTGGTAGTTCAGTTGGTTAGAATACCTGCCTGTCACGCAGGGGGTCGCGGGTTCGAATCCCGTCCAGACCGCCGAAAGTTAAGTAAAAAAATCCCTTATAATCTTATGGTTGTGAGGGATTTTTAGCTTAGTGATTCGTGCTGATTCTCGTTGATTCGTGCGACTTGTTTTACGAAATGTTTTATGGAAGTTTGGAGCTTAAACCACTCTTTCTTCATGAAACTGCCAACAGTTACCATTGTTTTTAATCGCCTTAATTCTAAAAACAAAACAGGTATGTACTCACTACATCTCAGAATTACTATAGAAAGGAATTCAAAGTACGTACCTATACCCCTGCCTCAGAAAATTTCTACCTCAGATTGGAATGCCAAACATAAGGGAGATTGCTACGTCAAAAACTCACATCCATTTGCTTTTGAAATCAATCAAAAAATAATTGAGATGAAAAATAAGGCAAATGACGTAATTAAAAGGCATTATTTACAAAATAAGTCTATCACTTTTGATGCCATTCTCCAACAACTTAATAGAAACTCAGCTAAACTAACTTTCAACCAATTTGCGGCTGAGTATATCAAAAATCCAAAAGAGAAATTTGAATTAGCCACTATTACTAAATATAATACATTTTTAAAGCACCTGAATGATTTCAACAAACAAGTCCAATTCAATGATTTAACGCCCGAATTGGTGGTCAATTTTAGGACACATTTGGAAGTAAAACTTAATTTGGCTGGTAGCACGATGAAATCTTATTTCGATAAATTTAAAAAGATTGTCAATCAAGCAGAGCGAGAAGGTTATTTAGATTATCAGCAAACAAGGTTTTTGTTTACCGATGCCAAGATTAAAGTGAACGAAGCCAGTAGGACTTTCCTTGAAATCGAAGAGATTCAGCGTTTAATTCAGTTAAAATTCAAACAAGAGGAGCAACATTTAGAAAGAGATAGAGATTTGTTTTTATTCCAAATTTATACTGGACTGTATTATAATGACCTCAAAATCCTGAAAAAAGACCAACTTAATGAGAAAAAGGGTGTTGGCTTCTTTTTGATTTCAAGACGAGATAAAAATAATAATAAGACGATTATTCCACTTTATAAATTTCCAAATTCATTAAGGATAATAGAGAAATATAGCTCTGTTGATAAGGATGAAGAATTAGTGTTTGATGCAAAATATATCATTGAAGACCAACCCTACAATAGAAACCTAAAAGAGTTAGGGGTTAAAGCCAATATCAAAAAGAACATTTCTAACAAAGTGGCAAGACATACGAACGCTCAATTATGGATTCGCTATGGTACAGCTCGTGAAGTTGTATCAAAGATGATGGGCCATGTTAAGAGTGAAACAACGGAAGAATATTTCAAGATAAATATCAATGATGTTGAAGAAGGAGTTAAACACGTAAATTTCAAAGATTTAGGCCTATGATAAATCTTAATATCTTAAATAAAAAACCTAAGAAATTATCTATTAAGTTTTACCTTCGTAGAGATATATCTCCTATTGTTTATACTCTACATGGTTCAAATGATACCTATTATCACCTTTATATTGAATTTATTTACAGAAGAAAAGTTAATAAATGTAAAAGCAGGTATTTTCAATTTGTGGCAAATGATAGTTATGTATATTCTTTCATCAGAGGATTTGAAGATAGTGGTTTAAAGGGTTATAACATTTATGGAATTAAAGAAAGCGTATTTACAGATGATGTGTATGCAATAATTAATAATGATATAGAAGTAGATTTTACTCAAAGAAAATATAATTTACTTGAGTTGCTGTTTATCGAAAAGCAACACCTTAAATATCTATTTCAAATGTTATTTGAAATAGATGAAGAAAATTTTACCTTATCAAGGGTTTCAGAAGGCTATCAAAATAGCTTAAAATTTATGTTTGACTATTTTGATTTAGTTATTAAAGAACTACTGCAAAACAAACTTAATTCTATACTTCCATTTTTTCCACTTCTTAACACAAAAGAAAAGTTCACTAAACTTGCTACTAAATTATCTCAAACGCTATCAACTTTAGATAGAAGCCATCCAGCTTTAGAAAATGCAGACATTGATTCTATATATAGATATGTTAAGTTATTAAATGTTATCAATATATTATGTGAACGTTATTTGGTATTTGATTTTAAAATTAGTGATTCTAAAGGTATGACATTACCAATTTGGTGCGTTGATAATCATTCTGAAAAACTAAAAGAATATATTTATTTACAAACATTGAAGTTTGGCTATGTAGATTATTCAAAAAATGAAATAGAAAGTATATTTGATTTTATACTTAGCGAAGTACACGATAGCGTTCAAAAAGATTTATCAATAGTATTAGACTGCTTTAAATAATTTTTTTGCTAAAAATGTTTTCCAATTGGAAATCATTTTTTATATTTGTAAAAACTTATAAAAATTAACAGAAATGAACTCCACAATAATGCCTCAAATCATAATGATTCCCGAACAGGAATTAAAACAAATCAAAGAGACTCAAGGAAAAATTCTTGAAAAATTAGAGAGTCTTCAAACAAGAGAGATACCACAATCGCCCTACATCACAGCGATAGAATTTATGGAGGCTGTCAGAATACGAAGAACAAAGTTTGACCATTTAGTAGCTACCAACCAAATAAAGACTTTGAAAAAATCAAGGAAAATATATGTTCCGACGAGCGAAATATCAAAATTCTTTTCCGACCCAAGCATAAAATAAAAAAACGCAAGTTCGGGCAAACTTGCGTTAAAATAATTTCTTGAGCTACAAGAAAGAATCTGGTGCGAATATAACCAGTTTCTTTAGAATTCCCATGTTCAAAAGTAAAAAAAAGGTTATATGAATCAACATTTTTCATTTTGCAAAGGTGGTATAAAAAGTCAAATTCCCGATTCTGACATTGGAATTGAAAATGCTTTTGCATTAATCAATTCTGATACCTACAAAGACCAAATTCTTTCGATTAGGGCTACGACTGATAAACGACTACAATCTCAACAAAAAAGCAAATTAGACTATTTTATCTTCTCTGGCACTTTTTCCACTCGGAAAGCAGCGGGGTTAATTTCTCATAGTGGGCTGATATGCTTAGATTTTGACAATATCAAAAATGTTGAAGAAGTCAAAAAGAAAATCTACGCTGATGAATTTGTTGTTTTAGGCTTCGTCAGCCCTTCGGGAAATGGTTTAAAAATTGTCATTAAAATTAGTATTACTGATAACGCTGCCGCTTGGCAACAATTATTTGAGTATTTCAAGCAAAAGTATGCTATTGAAGCTGACAAATCGGGTAAAGATGTTTGCCGAGCATGTTTTGTAAGTTATGATACCGCCGCTTATTTTAACCCAACTGCCAAAGTTTTTGAAGTAAAAAAAGTAAGGCAAGCTCCCCTATTTGAGAATTGGCAGTCAGAACTAACACGAGCCAAACGAGTAGTTGAGCGAATGACAGATGAACGTATAGACATTACAGATAATTACAATGCTTGGTTAAATATTGGTTTTGCACTTGCTACATTTGGCGAAGATGGTAGAGAATTATTTCATTTGACCAGTCAAATGAATGCTCAATACAATAGTGAAGACACAGATAAAAAATTTGATAATTTATTGACCACAGGACGTTTTACCAGCCCTGCTTATTTCTTCAAACGTGCGAAAGAATGTGGTGTTACCATCACTAAAAACCAGAATGCTCAAGCAGAAACTCAGGTAATTAAAAATGAAGAAACCTGCACTAATGGCATTGTAACGTATGATTTACAAGATTATCAAATTTTGATAAGAGCGGGTCAATCAAGAATAGTAGTTGCCGAAGGCTTTTTGCTTTACATTAAGTATCAAACGACCGACGAAAATGAGCAACATACTTGGGTGTTAGAATTGCATATTCCTGACGGAAACCCTATTTATATTGAAGTCACGCATGATGATTTGTTTGAGCCTAAAAGCCTTGAAAAAATACTAGGGGCAAAACGCCTAAGTATGAGCATCAATTATCAACAGTTACAGAAACTCAGAACATTTTTGTTCACTTGCACCAAGTTTCCTAATGCAATCAAAGTACTTCGTTATGGCCTTCATCCTGCAACAGAGCTGTACTTTTTTGCTAATTGTGCCATTACAAAAACTGGAGAAATCTTATATCCCGATTCCTTTGGTATTCTCAAATACCAAGACATTTATCTATCAGTTCCTCAAGTCAATCGAGGTCAGGTATCGCCATTTACCTACGTTGAGAACCATGTAACTTTTGATGAATGGTATCTGCTTTTTAGTAAGGCACAGAGGGAAGAAATGACCTTTCTTTCCACCTCTTTTATGCTTTTCTCCCTTTTTCGAGACATTGGCATCAAAGAAAATGGTTTTTCGCCGATGCTTTATATTTATGGTATCGCTGGTACAGCCAAAAGCACTTTGTTTCTCCACCTAAATTATATTTTCGGTACAGATGGAAAATCAATGGGAGTGAATTTAAAAGGCAGAAACACCGAGCCTGCTTTTGTAGCAAAAATCGAACAGCGACACAATGGGTATCAATTTGGTGATGAATACAAGCCAAATCACCCTTTAACTCCCCTATTTCAAGCCAGTTACGACAACAAAGCCTATTCTAAAATGAATATGGCATCGAAAGGCTATTTAGACACGACCGATTTAGTGCCAAAATGCACAATTGGTTTTGCTTCAAACTTTTTACCTGATTTGCCAAATGATGAGCCATTTTTTAGCCGTTTAGTGATGTTGGTCAATAATAATCGAAACCGAACAGAGGAACAGAAAAAAGCATTTCGAGAACTTTTAGTAATGCAAGAAAAAGGTATAACTACGATTGTTTGTGAGATTTGGCAATACCGAGATTTAATCAAAAAAGAATTTAGAAAGACTTATCATCTCCTGAAAAATGCTTTAGAAAAGCACTTTGAAAGCCATCAAATAGGCAATCCTCGCTATTTCTATAATATCGCTCAGATTTTGACTGTTCCATACATTCTTTCGATTCACGGAAAAATAGCTTTATGTGAAGCCACTAATGAGCAAGATTTATTAACGGAGTTTATCAATCGAAGTGAAACATCCATTCTGATTTCGGAGCGTTTGGTTCAAGAAAAATCAGCTTTACGAGAGTTTTTTGATTGTATTCAAGAGCTTTTCGATAAGGGACAAATCTATGAATCAGTACATTACAGACTTGAGAATCAGGACATTATAATTAACCTACAAAGGCTTTATCAAAAATTTGTTGGAGAATTTAAAAAACAAAACCGCTTTGAATTGCAACCTCCAAGTATTCAAACGCTTCAAGATGAAATTTTAGCGATACTTGGTTTGGATTCTCAGAGTGAAGAAGTGAGAAACAATTTCTTTAGAAAACTACGATTTACGAATGAAATAGAGAGAAACAAAACTGATTTTATTCGTAATTCCTTCAAAATCAATTATCTGTTTTTACAAAACACTTTTGGTCTTGATTTTACATTTTATCGAACTGATTCAAAAAAATAGCTTTTTTTATGCCACGTTGCCACACTCTAATAAATACTAATATAAACCATTAACTATCAATTACTTATATAAAAAAATCTTGTGGCATTTCCGTGGCAAATGCGTGGCATTTGTGGCAACGTGGCAGACCTGCCACAAAGATGCCACGCAGAGTTTACTCGTAAACACTTGACTATAAGAGCCTTATAACTAATGTGGCATAAAAAAGTGGCGTGGCACGCCACAAGAGGGTAAAAAATATTTTAAAACGTAAAAATAAATGACCAAAGACCTACTAATCGAACTATATCGCCAACAAGACAGAAGGCGTAAAAGGGTACTCTATGATTTATTTAGTGATACTATCCAAATCAATGCTTCACTGCATTTTATCGCTCAGATGATTAACAAAGAATTGGGTGTTGAAGGCTTAATAACACAAGATGACATAAAATATTGTCGTCATTATTTCAAGGATACAAAAATACAAGTCAAAGCTCGATTGCCCGATATTCCTAAACGACATACTATTACTGACAAATTAAACGAAACAAGCCGTAGCGACGGTCGCCGTAACGACGGCCGCTCAAAAGAAATTAACTGGACAAATCCAAACGAAGTAAATCTAAATCAAGTTATCAAATCTAAATTTTCAAAATAATGAAACAATTGCATTTTATCGTACAAGCAAAGGGTGGCGTTGGCAAAAGCCTTTTGACCTACCTCTTTGGATTAACCAAGCAACAAGACGAACCAAGTTTATTTGTTGATGTGGATAGTTCGACACAAACTTCCACTCGTCAATTAACTTTTTTAGGCGAAAACAGAACCGAAACACTTTCTCTTTTGAATGAGAAAGAGGTATTGGTCAGAGATAAGTTTATTGCTTATTTGGAGAGTTTGGTCGATACTCCTTTCAATGACATTTATTTTGACTTTGGAGCTCCTGAGTCGGAGCAGTTGCCAGCCCTAATTGAAAGAGATTTACCATTCAAAGAATTCTTAGACGAATTAGATTTTCAAGCCCATTTTCATATTGTTGTTGGTGGTGGCGGAGCATATACTTCCTCAATTGAGTATTTACAAAAGATACTAAAAGCTCTCAATCAACAGTTTGAAGTTTCGGTTTGGCGAAGTATTACCACATTTAGCAATTTCCCTATTTTGTCTCAGGAATTACAAACCAACTGTAAAAAGTTAGGATTGTCCTTACGTCAGTTTGGCGATTTTGAGCCAAGTTCAAATTTAGGTAGTCAGATTTTAGATGGTGTTAGAAAAGGATATGGCATCGGTGATTATCAAACGGGTGCAAGAATCAAGTTAAAGAAAGAACTAAACGACAACTTCAAAGGTGAGTGATAATATCATTGACAAAGGCTTTTTGACAAGGTTGAAAGGTGCTTACCAAGCCAAATATGGCATTGAAATGGACGAGTGGTCGGCAATGGTACTTTATGAAATTTCTGAGAACTTTGAAGACAATAACAAAGTTGCTGAAAACACCATCAAAGAAATTGAGAAAGCAAGTAATTTGATAAAAGGGCAACTCAAGCCGATTCACTTTGCTAATGAAGGTCAGGCGTACAATTATGGTTTTGGGAAAAGTATCCCCTATGCGATTGCAATTCTTGCGATTGGAATAATTTTCTCCTTCATAACTATCGATATTCTTGAGTATCGAGAATTAAAGTCCACGACTGCAAATTTTAGAAATTACAAAGTTTTGATACAACATGGGGTTATTGAAGAACAGAAAGGCCATTTGTTTTTAATACTCAATAGGCACAATGAAAAAGCTGATAGTGTTAATGTTGGAAAAGAGTTTTTCCTGACAAAAGATAACGAAACCGTTTGGATACCATTAGGCCCAAAAATACCATAAAAGCAGGTATTTCTAACCAATTAGACCTATTTCGGCCTATTTCAACTTTTTTCGACCAGTTTCCACTTCGTTCCACTTTTAGCGAAGCAGGGCTGTTAAGTTCTGATAGTTAAAAATAGTTTTTTGACATTTTGCCCAAATAAAATTTGGGCTGTTTTAATAGAATCATCTATATTTTGGCGTAAATAATTGAGTGATATGGCATTAAAAAGAGCCATATTTACTGCTGCATTATCGTTTTTTATTCCATTGTTATCTTCCTTAAAATTAACATCTTTTACCCAATGGGTACGATTTTCAATGCCCCAATGCCCTCGAATTCCTTCTGCAAAATTTTTGGCAGAAAGGGCAATATCACTTATCCTAAAACTGGTGCTGTGAGTAGTAAATTTCTCTTTAGCTTTTTTTGTATTGGCTCTGCCTTTTTGTACAACACTTTTATCAATGACAATAAAGCGTTGAAGCTTTGTCCATTTTGCTTGAAGCTTTTTATCACTGACCTCAAAGACTTTGATGTCCCAATTAGTTTGCCTACCATGTGCCTTTTCTTGGATTTGAAAAGTTTCTATTGCTTGATTTGTAAGGATATAATCTTGAATATATTCATACAAGTTTGATTGATTTTTCTTTACTTGCATCACATAGTGGTTGCCTGATTCAATGATAGCATCTACTGTTTTTTTTGAGTATGTAAGGCATCTAAGGTTAGAATAACGCCTTTATCTTTGATAGAGGGCAATAAAAGCCGTACTATTTCAGCCTCCCCAACTTTTTTGTTGCGGAAGTCGGCTATGGCATAAGTAAGTCCTGTTTTCTGAACATACATGCTGACAATTGAACAGAAATCCTGTGAACTATCGCTATAATCACTCAGGGTTGATTTTAAAGATTTTCCATCAGCACTTAACCAATCCAATGACCCTATTTCTTGGCTTTGTGTCCATTGAAGAAAACTTTTTTTAACCAAATCTTTGTCCAAATTCGTTAGAAGTTGACGAATCGTAACATGGCTTGGAACTCCATACTTTAAAAACAATACCTCTTTAAAATATGCCTCATTCGACTTGGCAAATTTATATAAAGAGCGGTAGCCGACATACCCACTACTTATTCCTAAAAAAATAATCCATAGCACTTCCGATAAGGGATAACGTTGTCCTTGACGTCGGCGAGTATCAGGAAGGCTTTTAAATAAATCATTAAGGCTCATATTCCAAATTTTATTTGGGCAAAATTACAAAATATTTAGAACTTAACAGCCCTGCTTTTAGCGAAGGGGAAGAAAAAGCAAGCTGTGGTGTGGAAGTCGCATAAATGCTCCTTTCCACACCAGCTTGCAAAGGGAGGCCCCTTTGAACCCCATTATTCGCCTATCGGCTCATAATCAAAAAACATTTCATGGAAAAGAAAACCAAAGGCAGACCTGCCAAACCAACCGCCAAAAGAAAAAGATTGCACTATTCAGTTTGGGTTAGTGCCGAAGAAAAAAAGCAAATTGATGCCTTGATAGCTCAATCGAATCTACCTGCAAGTCAGTTCTTTTTGACTCAAGTAATCGAAAAACCGATTCAACGACCAAAGAAAAAATCATTGCCCAAATCGGTAATTGAGCAAATCAGCACACTTGAAAAACTATCTGGACTCTTGGCCTTATCGGTCTTGAAAACAAAAGACAAAGCAATGATTTCAGAAAATTGGCAACAGAGCAGCCAAAATGTAAGATGGATTACGAACTTGATTGTTTTGAAAATCTTTGAAGATTTCGACTTTCCAATCTTGAAGAAATATTTATGTAGGATAAAAGAAGATGCACAGTTGCTTTATTGGCAATTAGAATTAAACTCAAAAACCGAAGAGCAGAACGAACTTTTGAGTTTTTCAAGTAGGCTACACCACAATAGCAAAGAGTTGCTCGAATCATTTGAAAAGCATTATCAGAATCAAATTGAACCTATAAGATTTCAGCAGCTTTGGCTTGAAGAAATGGACATTCATAAAGAAATTGAAAATATCAAATCTGATTTATTGAAACGATGATAGGGAAAGTTACAGGTGGCACAAATCCAATTGGACTGTTAAATTATTGTTATTATGAAAAAGAAAAACTTTCTGTGGCAGAGAAAGCACGTTTAACACCAGCTGATGTTCGAGGTGAAATTGTCTATATCCAAAATTTAGGAATCAACAGTATGCCTGATGGACGATTTGATATGGATTATTTGGCAAAACAGTTCCGAGATTGTGCCGATAAAAATCAAAATTTAAAGAACTACGTTTGGCATCAAAGTTTTTCGTTTCCGAAAGGAGAAATACCAACAAAAGAACAGATACAGAGAATCAGCACCACTTTTGCCAAAGATTTTGGTTTTTCTGATAACCAACTCGTTGTATTTCAACACAATGACACTAATCATGCTCATTTTCATATTGTAGCCAATCGTATCAATTTTAATGGAAAAACTACTGCTAACGATGGGTATAGTTATCTAAAAACTGGTACATTTTGCAGGAAAATTGAACTGGAATTGGGTTTGCAAACTACACCAAATATGAAAGCCTTATTGCCCGAAAAAGAACGAGAGATTGACATTTCAACGAATAAATTAGCTCAAAATATTCGAGATAGAATTGACAGAAATTTATCAAAATGTAACTCCATGGAAGACCTCAGAATCGCTTTGCAAAAAGAAGGCTTAAAAATGTATCAAAAGCGAGGTATCAGTTTTTTGGACATTAAAACTGCCGCAAAATTTAAAGGTTCTGATTTAGGCAGAGAATATTCTTTGATGAATATTGAAAAACGATTAGGACAGCAACCAGAAATAGAAAAAGCTGTAATACCCGAAAAAACGAAGGATATTGAAATAAAATCTTCGCCTAAATTTGACATGGATTGGGAGATGGGGATGTGAGATTTAGAAACTAAAAGTGTGCTTGGATATACAAATCTATCTAACAAAGAAAATGCAACCTAATTATAAAAAACTTTTACAAGCTAAATGGCAAGAGATTTGGATAGTTTGGAAGTAGCATAGTTTATTGTCAAAAAGGGGAAGTAAATTATCGTTCCACTGGCACGACAATTTCAGTTGGTCAGGTTCTTTGTAGAATATTCAAAATTTGATAAATGAATTACTGGGTAAAAAAAGAAGTAAGCCCTAAAGAACTAATCATCTATACCATAGCCATTTACCTTACTTTTCAAGGTATTTACCGAACCATAACCGAGGGCTTTATAAGTTTTATTTTGGTTTCCCTTATAAAAATCTAATGCTCTAATAATCAAGTCTTTTTCTGTTTCTTGCCAATTGAATGAAAGTGTTTTATTCACAGTTTTTTTGGTAAACCTTTTAGGTAAATCGCTTACTTGTACTGCTTCGCTACAAAACACATAGAGGTTTGTCATAATATTTTCTAACTCTCTGATATTGCCTCTGAAAGGATACTCAATTAATGCCTGATTGGCTTCTTTACTTAATTTTATTTTTTTGCTTTTGCTCAAGTCTCGCTGTACTTTGCCTAAAAAGAAATCTATAAGTTCTTGCTTTTCATCAATTCCACGCTCTTTAAGCGTTGGTAGTGTAAGCTCAACCACCGATAAACGATAGTACAAATCCCAGCGAAATGTACCTTCTTCGCACATCGCTTCGAGGTTTTTGTGGGTGGCTGCAATAATCCTAATATTTACTTTTTTGCTTTTGCTTGCCCCAATCGGAAACACTTCACAGCTTTGCAAAACCCTGAGCAGTGATTGCTGCATGAACGGTGAAATATCCCCAATTTCATCTAAGAAAATCGTGCCGCCATTGCTTTCTTCCAATATTCCTTTTTTATCATCTTTGGCATCGGTAAATGCTCCTTTCATATAACCAAACAATCTTGATTCCAGTAAATTATCGGTCATTGCTGAGCAGTTGACCGCCGTAAAAGGTTTTCCGTTTCTACTACTTTCTTGATGAATATAGTGAGCCAAATGTTCTTTTCCTGTACCGCTTTCTCCACGAATCAAACACGTTACTTTATCGGTTTGGGCAATTAGACTTGCTTTATCGTAAATGGGCTGAATACTTTCCGAAATCAAATAGTTTGTTTGAGTAGTTGCTTTGCGTTGGTTTTGCTCAGCAATTGTGGCCGACATCGGTACGCTCGATTGTCCGACTTTCAATTCTATCAATTCGGGTTCGGTCTTGCCGATATGTTTACCTTCACGGGTTTGTAATAATCTTGTATTTAAACCAAGCGACTGATGGCACACAAACCAGCTTAATTGCATGACCGAAGTACCAGGCGAAAAGAAAATATCAATTTCGTCGGTAGAATAAGTAAGAAGCAAGGCTTCAACTTTGGTCTTTACTTCTTGAAAACCAATGACATCATTAATGTCCATGTACTGCTTTTTTATGCTTCGTCCTTTATACTGCTGTGCAAGCTCCCGAACAAGTTTATCCAAATAGGCGTCTCCGTCGTTTTCTTCTCTGGAAGTTAAAATAATATGCTGGTCATAATCTTTGAAGAAATATTTATGAAACTGCATGGTTGGCCCTTGCAGGTTTACATTCTTCTCATTATCAAAATCATTACTTTTGGCGTACCACGAAACCAGTATTTTCATGTCAATATTTGATATATATAAATCAATAATTGACACAAATATAATGCAAAACATACCAAAAACAAGCGTTTTTGGCATTGGCACGTGCTTTGAACTTAGAGGTGTATCTTAAAAACAATAAAATCTTTTTATACGATGACAAATCATATACATTGCCCAAAGTGCCAACACGAAATCAATATTGAATCTGTTCTTGCCGAACGCATCGAAGCCGAACAAAACGCTAAGTATAATGCTCGTCTTCGAGATTTAGACCAAAGGGAGCAAGGTATTAAGGCCGAGAAAGAAAATTTGCAGAGCCAAGTTCGTATCTTGCTCGAACAAGAAAAAAACAAACTTCTGCCACAATTAAAAGCATCAATCAATGCTGAAAAGGAAGATGAATTGAAAAATTTGCAAAGTGAATTGGGTGAGAAAAGTAAGCAAGTAGCCGACCTCAGAAAACAAGAGGGTGAGTTACTCCGCCAAAAACGCCAACTCGAAGAAGCACAAGCGGGCATTGATGCCGAGATTGAGAAACGTTTGGCTGCCGAAAAAGCTACTTTGTTAGGTCAGCTCAAAGAAAAAGTTGAGAATGACAACGCCTTGGCTCTGAAACAAAAGGATATTGTGATTGAGCAAATGCAAAACCAAGTGGCCGAAATGCAACGAAAAATGCAGCAAGGCTCAACGCAACTACAAGGCGAAGCCCAAGAATTGGTGATTGAAGAAATGCTAAGAAATACGCACCGTTTTGATGTAATTGAGGAAATCAAAAAAGGCGAAAACGGTGCAGATATTTTGCAGATTGTTCAGAATCGCTCTGGGCAGGCGTGTGGTGGTATTCTGTATGAAAGCAAAAACACGAAGACTTTTAGCGAATCGTGGGTACAGAAGCTGAAAGAAGATATGTTGCTGAAAAAGGCCGACTTAGGCGTGATTGTTACCCAAGCAATGCCCAAAGGCGTGAGTACGTTTGAGCAGCGAGAAGAAAACTTGTGGATTTGTTCGTTTGAACACCTCAAAGCACTTACTTTTGTATTAAGAGCTGCATTGTTAAAAGTTGATGAAGTAAAGATTGTGCAAGCCAACCAAGGCGAAAAGTCGAAGATGTTGTATGATTACCTCATGGGGAATGATTTTAAGAATCAACTAAAAGCGGTGCATGATACTTTTGCGGCCATGCACGCCTCGCTGTTTAAAGAGAAAAAGGCATCTTTGGCCAATTTCAAGAAACGAGAGAAAGAAATTGACCGAATCATGATTAACCTTTCGGGAATTGCTGGCAGCATCAACGGAATTTCGGGGCAAACGGTGGCAGAATTTGCCGAGTTTGAGGTCGTGGAAGAAGAAACCGCTTTATTGGAATCTTGATAGATTAGATTTGATTGGGAGATTTGATTGGGTAAATTTGACAACTTTTTGAAAGTTGTCAAATTTCAAATCTATATAACAACAAATAATATGGCAAAAACAGAACATTACTATACTCAATTTGAAGCAGGAAATTATTATCATGTATATAATAGAACGGTAGATAAAGGAAAACTTTTTGCC
This sequence comes from Cytophagaceae bacterium, assembly GCA_027486845.1. Taxonomy (GTDB): domain Bacteria; phylum Bacteroidota; class Bacteroidia; order Cytophagales; family Spirosomataceae; genus Emticicia. The sequence continues at coordinate 19,217 of JAIXOL010000041.1, read as the reverse complement.
AATGCTGGAAATTATATGTTCTTCCTGAAAAAATTTGACGAATATCTTTCTGGTTTTGTAAATACTTTTGCTTATTGTTTGCTTGGAAATCATTTTCATTGGCTAATAGGTGTTTTGCCAGAAGAAGCGATTAGAACCAATTTAGAAAAGTTTGAAAAATCGGATAGTGGAAAAAAAATCGTTCAAAATAAGAAACAAAATTCTGATAAAACTGTACACGAGATTGTTAGCCACCAGTTTAAAAAGTTTTTTCAATCTTATGCAATGGCATATAATAAACAACAAGACAGAGTAGGCACATTGTTTCAGACACCTTTTAAAAGAGCTTGGATTGATAATGATGAATATTTTACGAATATGATTTTTTATATTCATGCTAACCCCCAAAAACATGGTTTTGTAGATGATTTTAAAAACTATGAATGGAGTTCGTATCAACGAATTTTGATGGAAAAACCTACAAAATTACGCAAAAGAGAGGTTTTAGATTGGTTTGGAGGCAAAGACGCATATTTGAAGTTTCATACGACAAATGACATTACTTTGCCCGAAAATTGGGATTTAGATGATTAACAAGATTTGATAACAACAACAAGATTTCAAGATTTGAAGATTTGAAGATTTGACAACTTTCAAAAAGTTGTCAAATCTAACCAAATTTAACAAACCACCACAGAAACAAAATTATATGAATTGGAAAAAAGTTAAGTTAGAGAGTGTTTGTGCTATTATTGCTGGGCAATCACCACCGTCATCAACATACAACACTGATGCTATTGGGTTGCCATTTTTTCAAGGAAAAGCCGACTTTGGAATTACATCACCTAAAGTAAGAATTTGGTGTAGTTCACCACAAAAAATCGCCGAACCAAATGATATTTTGCTTTCTGTTAGAGCACCTGTTGGTCCAACTAATATTTGTAATCAAAAGAGTTGTATAGGAAGAGGTTTAAGTGCAATTAGAGCAAATAATAATATTTACTTTAAATATATTCTTTACTTTTTTAAGCAATTAGAACCAAAATTAACATTAAGTGGTGTTGGTTCAACTTTTGGTTCAATTACTCAAACAGATATAAAAAACCTCGAAATCCCACTCCCAGACCTTGCCACCCAAAAACACATTGCCGAAGTTCTCGACAAAGCCGATGCCCTACGCCAACAAAACCGCCAATTATTGGCAAATTATGATGAGCTGCTGCAAAGTACGTTTATTGAGCTTTTCGGCGACCCAGTTAAAAACCCGAAAGGTTGGGAGGTGAAGAAGTTGGAAGGGTTAATCGAAGATGGACCAAAAAATGGTTTGTATAAATCATCAAAAGAATATGGAGAAGGAAATCCAATACTTAGAATAGATTCTTTTTATGATGGTAAGGTCACAAATATTTCAAGCCTAAAAAGAGTAAAAGCGTCCGATAAAGAAATAGAACAATTTCAGATTTTAAAAGATGATATAGTGATAAATAGGGTAAATAGTCGAAGTCACTTGGGAAAATGTGCCTTAATTCCTCATTTGAATGAGATTACACTGTTTGAATCAAATATGATGAGAATAAGATTCAATACGTCTTTAAACTCACTATATGCTTCATTTATATTATCAAGCCCTTATGTAAAAAAGCAAATATTAGAAAGAGCAAAAGACGCAGTCAATCAATCAAGTATTAATCAAGAAGATGTAAAATCATTTCAAATCCCAGTCCCACCCCTTCCACTCCAGCAGCATTTTGCCAAGATTGTAGAGCAAATAGAAGCCCAAAAGGCACAAGCACAGACGGCTTTGACCGAGAGCGAGGCACTATTTGAGGGGCTTTTGGCGGGGTATTTTAATGCTTGATTTTTTAGATTTGTTAGATTTGACAACTTTCAAAAAGTTGTCAAATCTTGGCGAAATCTTGGCGAGAAACAAAATTATAAAATAAAATACAGACGGCTTTGGCCGAGAGCGAAGCACTATTTGATTGGCTTTTGGCGGGGTATTTTAATGCTTGATGATGAAAAAATAAGAAATAATGAATTTAGATAAATCGCAAGTCGAGTTTATTGCCGACATCAAACAGAGAGTTAGAGCAGCCCAGTACGAAGCACTCAAGGCTGTCAATGTGCTTCTAATCAATCTATATTGGGAGCTTGGAAAAGCCATTTCTGAAAAACAAAAATTAGGATGGGGCAAAGCAATCGTACCAACGCTATCGAAAGAATTGCAAAAAGAATTTCCCGAAATGACGGGATTTTCTACTACTAATCTATGGTATATGGTGCAGTTTTATAACGAATACCATACCGACTCAAATCTCCAGCCAATGGTTGGAGAAATCAGTTGGACAAAACATTTGATAATATTATCGAAATGTAAAGACAACCAAGAGCGATTGTTTTACACGATTGCTACCAAGAAATTTGGTTGGACAAAAGACGTACTTACGCATCAAGTAGAAAACAAAACGTATCAAAAATATTTGTTGAATCAAACAAATTTTGATGAAGTACTCTCTGAAAAACTAAAAAACCAAGCCTATTTGGCAGTAAAAGACCATTATAATTTTGGTTTTTTGGAGATGTCGAGCCAACATTCCGAATACGAATTGGAGCAAGCCCTCATGAAAAACATCAAAGATTTTTTATTAGAGTTAGGGGCTGATTATAGTTTTATCGGCAATCAATACAAGATTTATGTGGGCGAACGAGAGTTCAAAATAGACTTGCTATTGTTTCATCGAAAATTACAATCGTTGATAGCCATTGATTTAAAAATCGGAGAGTTTGAACCCGAATACAAAGGCAAAATGGAATTTTATCTAAGCGTGCTGAACGATACAGTCAAACTCCCGCACGAAAACCCAGCGATAGGCATTATTATCTGCAAAACAAAAAACAGAACGATAGTTGAATATGCCCTTAAAACCGCAACATTGCCCATCGGAGTAGCCACCTACACCACCACCGAACAGCTACCAGAAGCGTATAAGGCATTATTGCCAGCAACCGAAGAGATAAGTCAGAAATTGCTCAATTTGAGCGGTATTTAAGTTTTTTGGAGCATTTTTAAAGTGAAAAATGTATATTTGAGTAAAAAATAAAGAATAGAAAAACCAACATTTAATTATGAATCAAGCAGCGTTACGCTTGAAATCAGACAAGGCGAAAAAGTAATGTCGGAGAAAATGTCCGAGAAAATGTCGGAAAAGATGTCGGAAAAGATGTCGGAAAAGATTTTAGATTTAATTAGGTATAACTCAAAAGTAACAACAAACGAATTAGCGGAAAAATTAGAGGTAAGTACAAAAACAGTAGAACGAGCTTTGAAAGTGCTAAAAGAAGAAAATCAAATAGAAAGAATTGGTGGCAGGAAAGAAGGACACTGGGAAGTAATAAAGAATTAGACGCACACAATAATTAAACATTCACCATCAAAGGGGCGACCCCGTAATAATTAAACATTAAGAAATAATGCTTACAGGCGAAAAACGCAGTCAAATAGATAAAATATGGAACGCTTTCTGGACAGGTGGCGTATCGAATCCACTCACAGTTATTGAGCAAATCACGTATTTATTATTCATCAAAAGGCTCGATGAGCTACAAACCGCCAAAGAACAAAAGGCCAATTTGCTCCGTCAGGCAATCGAATCGCCGATTTATACCGAAGAGCAATCCGAACTTCGTTGGAGCAGATTCAAAGACCGTGAACCCGAAGATTTATTCAAGCATTTCACCAAACTCGATGGAGTATTTGACTTTATGAAAAACCTCGGTTCGGCCAGTTCATTCAGCCGATTCATGAAAGGAGCAACTTTTATGATACCAACGCCCAAGGTTTTAGCTCAAGTAATTGATTTATTGAGCGATGTAGAAATGACCTCACGAGATGCCAAAGGCGATATTTATGAGTATTTATTATCGAAAATAGCCACCGCAGGCACAAACGGGCAGTTTCGTACACCTCGCCACATCATCAAGTTGATGGTCGATATGATGGAGCCATTGCCAAACGATGTCATCTGCGACCCATCTGCAGGAACTTGTGGTTTCTTGGTTGCTTCGGCCGAATATGTGCAGTCGAAATACGAAAACCGTTTTGCAGACCCAGCCTTTAAAAAGCATTTCAACGAATCAATGTTTATCGGCACCGAGTTCGATGCCACAATGATTCGTATCGGCTCAATGAACATGATGATGCACGGCATCGAAGACCCACATTTGGTCGATGTTGATGCACTTTCAGAGTTAAACATTGATTTTACGAACAAAGCAACGTTGATTTTGGCCAATCCGCCATTCAAAGGCAGCCTTGACCACGATGCCGTAGAAAAAAATATTTTGTCGATTGTTAATTCTAAAAAGACAGAATTACTATTTTTGGGATTGATGTTGCGTGGCTTGCAAATTGGCGGAAGAGCCGCCGTAATTGTGCCAGATGGCGTATTGTTTGGTTCATCGAACGCTCACGTGCAAATACGCAAAGAAATCATTGACGGACATCAACTAAAAGCAGTTATTTCAATGCCATCTGGTGTTTTTAAGCCTTATGCAGGAGTAAGCACAGCAATTTTGATATTCTCAAAAACCAATTCGGGAGGCACGGATAAAGTTTGGTTTTATGATATGCACGCAGATGGATTTAGTTTGGATGATAAACGCCAAGAAATTGCAGATAATGATATTGCGGATATTATAGCTTGCTATCATAAACTCGAAGCCGAAACCGACCGCCAGCGAACCGATAAGTCATTCTTAGTGCCTGTTGATGAAATCAGAACAAATAATTATGATTTGAGCATAAACCGCTACAAAGAAGTGATTCACGAAGAAAAACACTATGAAAAACCCGATGTGATTATTCAGCGAATCAAAGATTTAGATGCGGCTCGCCAACAAAATTTAGTTGATTTGGAAACGCTTATAAAAAGTGATGAATGATGAGTGATGAATGATAAATATAATAAAAGTATGAGTGAAAATATATTATTGCAAAAGTCATTTAGTTTTGCAATCAGGATTGTAAGATTGTATCAATATTTAAGTGATTCTAAAAAAGAGCATATTTTGAGTAAACAATTACTTAGAAGTGGCACAGCCGTTGGAGCTTTGGTGCGTGAAGCACAAAATGCGGAAAGTAAAAACGATTTCATACACAAATTAGCTATCGCTCAAAAAGAATGTGATGAAGCCTTAGCGGCGGACCGCAATTTACTGGTTAGAGCTTTTGAAAGAAACAGATTATTTATCAGAAATAGAATTTGAAAGTATCTGCCTAAATGCAAAAGAGCTATTAAAGATAATTAGAAGTTCCATTTTAACAACCAAACAAAGAATCTTGAAAAAGTGATGATTCAAAAAAGAAAATATTAATTCATCATTTATCACTCCTAACTTATCATTCAAAATGACTTCCTCCAACTTCTCTTTCTTGAAAAACGAATGGGCTGACATCTACGATACAGCCCAAAAAGCCGAACAATATGCCTTTACAGAACCTACTGTATCGGCTTTTTTGTGTAGAAAAGCTTTGGAAGAAATGCTTTCGTGGCTCTATGACCATGATAGCAGTTTAGAACTACCCACCAAAGAACAATTCAACCTCAATGATTTGATACGTGAGCCCAGCTTTCAAAAAAATTGGGGAAAAGAATTTTTCAGGGAATTGCAGATAATAAAAAATACGGGTAATAGTGCGGCTCACAAGAGTGTCAATATTTCGAGCAATGAGGCTATTTCAAGTATAAAATTATTATTCAGATTCTGTTTCACCGTTGCTCGTACTTTTGCTGAAACAACGCCACCCGCTTATTTACCTTTCAGTGAAACCTTAGTTCCGACTACTGGAAATACACTTTCTCAGAAGGAAATCGAGAAAATAAGGCAAGAAGAAGCCTCTAAAAATCTGGTTTTGGAGCGAAGAGTGGCCGAATTGAGCGAAAAAGAAGAAGAGTTAGAAAAAGTAAAAGCTCAACTGGCATACTATGAAACATTAAGCCAACAAAATGGCTTGGTGGCTGCTCCCGCAGTATTATCAGAAAAAGAAACTCGAAAGCTCTACATTGATGTCATGCTACGCCAAGCTGGTTGGGACATTGAGCAAGCCAATACCCAAGAGTTTGCCATTCAATCTATTGATGAAACAACTGGAAAAACCGCTACACTAAAAGCAGATTATGTGCTTTGGGGCGACGATGGCAAACCTTGGGCGGTCATTGAAGTCAAGCGTACAACCGCAGCCGTAGAAAGAGGCAGAAACCAAGGTCGATATTATGCCGATGCCCTCGAACAAATATATGGTCAACGACCACTGATATATTATACCAATGGTTTTGAAACTTTTCTGTGGGACGATAAACAATACCCACCCAGAAAAGTATTTGGCTTTTTAAGTTTGGACGAAATGCAGCGTCTGCTCATCAGAAAAACCCAAAGAGCGACACTTAAAGCACAAAAAATCAATCAATCTATTGCTAATCGTTATTACCAAGAGCGAGCTATTCGGAGCGTGGCTGAGCGTTTTGAAGAGAAAAACCACCGCAAAGCCTTGTTGGTGATGGCAACTGGTACTGGTAAAACAAGGGTTTCGGCCGCCATTGTTGATTTACTAACAAAAGCACAATGGGCAAAAAGAATATTATTCTTGGCCGACCGTAATGCTTTGGTTACACAAGCACTGAAAAATTTTAATCAGTATTTACCCAATTTATCAGGCATTGACTTAACGAAAACGGTGGACGATGGAAGTGCCAGAGTGGTATTTTCGACCTACCAAACGATAATCAATAAAATAGATAATGATTACCGCAACGGCAAACGCTACTACGGAGTTGGTCATTTTGATTTAGTAGTAATTGATGAAGCCCACCGCTCAATTTATGACAAATACGGTGCTATTTTTGATTATTTCGATGGTTTATACTTGGGGTTGACTGCCACGCCAAAAAACGAAACCGACCGAGATACCTATTCTTTGTTTGACCACCAGCAGGGCGAACCAACCGATGCGTACGAATATGCAACGGCCATTGCTGATGAGTTTTTAGTGCCAATCAAAAAGGTAAAATTAGAGCTTAGATTTCCGACACAAGGCATCAAATACAAAGATTTATCGGAGGAAGAAAAACGAGAATGGGAACGTAAGTTTTATGACCCTGCCACAGGCAAAGTGATTAATGAAATCAATTCGGGGGCGATAAATCAGTGGCTATTCAATCAAGATACGGTTGATAAGGTTTTGACCTTATTGATGGAGTTTGGACATAAAGTAGAAGGAAACGAAAAGCTTGGAAAAACTATCATCTTTGCCAGAAAGCACAAACACGCCGAGTTTATCTATGAGCGTTTCTATAAACTTTACCCACAAATCGACTCGAAATTTGCCCAAATAATTGATAATTATGATAAAGATGCCGAAAAACTGATAGACCAATTTAAGTTAAAGGATAAGTTCCCGCAGATTGCAATTTCGGTAGATATGCTCGATACGGGCATTGATGTACCTGAAATTGTAAACTTGGTGTTTTTCAAACCTGTATATTCGGCATCGAAATTTTGGCAAATGCTGGGACGTGGCACGAGGCTTTGCCGAGTCTTATTCGCACCAGATGTGCATAAAGAAAACTTCTATGTGTTTGATGTATGCAGCGTTTTTGACTTTTTTGGTCAAAATCCTGCTGGAATTATTCCAAGCAAATCAAGGTCATTGAGTGAAAGTATTTTTATTGCAAGAGCTGAACTCATCTATTTGTTACAAACACAAGGCGATGCAGACCCTGATAGTGATGATTTCAAATTGGCCAAATCAATGGCCGAAAAACTGCACAAACAAATCACAGATTTAGACCAAACGGGTTTTGAAGTACGCTTACACCTGCGAGAGGTGGAACACTATGGCAAGATTGAGTCTTGGACTACAATTAATGCCAATGACATTCAAGTTTTGAGCGAAACAGTTGCGGGCTTGATTCATGATGAAGAGTCGGATGAAAAAGTAAAACGTTTCGATTTGATGATGGCCAAGATGCAAGTGGCAATTCTAAGAAGTGAAAGGTCGCAGATAGGCTATATTGAGAAACTGCAAGTAATGGCCAGTGAATTGCTAAGAAAAGGCAGTGATGTACCAGCCATAGCTAAGAAAAAAACTACTTTACAAGCACTCATTCAGCCAGAATATTGGGCTGAAATTTCGATTCCTGCCATAGAAAAAGTAAGAATTGATATTAGAGAATTGAGTAAACTGATAGATTTGAATACGGGTAAAGGTATTTTCTACACCAATTTTCAAGATGAAATAACAGCACCTGTGATTGCGGAAGATTTTGTTGGCAGTTATGGAAACTACGAAAGTCATTATGCCAAACTAAAGAAAATCATTGCAGATAATGCCAATAATTTAACCATTCACCGTTTACGTACCAATCAACCGATAACGTCCACTGAGTTAGACGAATTAGATAGAATATTATTTGAACAGTCGGGCTTATCAACGCACCAAGAATTTCAGAAAGTTTTGGGAGAAAAACCTCTGGGTATTTTCATAAGGTCGATTTTGGGTTTAGATACAAATGCTGCACGTGAGGCGTTTTCTGCATTCTTAGCCAATAGCCCACTAAGTTCTATTCAGATTGAGTTTATCAACAACCTTATTCAACAATTTACTCAAAACGGTATTATTGAACCAAGTATGCTTTTCGAGCAACCTTTTACAAAGTTTCATGAAAGTGGAATTGGCGGCGTATTTCCTATGAATGCCGAAAAACTAATTTCTATTATTGAAGAAACGAACCAGAGGGCGATGGTTGGGTAGTTAATTTAAACCACTAACATAAAGAAAATAATATCTTAAAATAACTTTAACTTTTTCCTTGGTTTTTTATAAATATACTTGGAAAAGTGCGTGTAATTTAGCTGAAATAATGAAAAAAGCTCTAACTAAATGAAATTAGATGATTTAGTAAACTCTATCTCTAAACTTGCGGAAGTGCATCAAAACTTAGGCAAACAAGCTTTTGTAGCCTATAAAATAGAAGTCGAAAATCTAATCAGAAGCAAAACTACCGACCAAAACCAAATTGAGCATTTATTAGATGGTATGGTAAGTTTCTGTTTTGATAAAGATATGCTACAATTATATAAGCAGCTTTGTAGGTATTTTTATGCTATAAATCCCGCGGCAACTGTCTATCATGTGTATGCTTACAGAGATATGTGGGACGAAAAACATTTGGCAAAAGTAGATAAAAGAAATACGCTACTTCAATACATTAGAAGACGAAAACGCTGAATACAACAGTTGAATTTCTGAATATTTATAAAGCAGTATAAATAATTATTGTTTGGTAATTTTTATTAAAAATTAGGTTTAAAAAAATAAGTCTCCGAAAAACGAATTTCATATTTGCCGAATGGCTTAGAAAAGAATTTCTTGAATATCGCTAACGATGATGTTTTAGGCAGAAAACTTCAAGATGCTGAGATTGTAGTAAGAAAACCAGCTCCAAAAGTAAAAAAAAGCCAAAGAGAAAGAAATATTTTAGGTTATACCGATTGGCAAGAACTCGGAAATCTGACTTTGATGGGTATGCTTTCGACTACACAAATGAAGAAAAAAAAGATTTTTGACTTTGAATATGACAAAGATTGGTCGTAATCCATCTATATTCTTGCTAATTTCAATAAATTCTTACAATTAAAATCAGATATTGGTAACGAAACACAAATACTTGCATTGCTACTCAAGTAATACTAAATTTGTATAAAGTCAAAAAAATATGTTAACTGAAAAAGAAATCATATTCCTCGAAGAACAGATTCCATATTTAGCGGAAACAGCTACCAAACAAGCTTACTGGAGAAGTTTAGCTGAAGGTGATAAAGTTATGATTGCAGAAGAGGGAAAACTTATTGAAGTTTCTTCAGACGGCTCTCGGAAAATTATCAAAGAGATTGAAAAACCGATTCATGTTATTCAAAAAAATATATCATTACAAAGTGATGTCAATTTGTGAAATACTTGAAACTAAAAATTGCCAATAAAAACAAAATAGACCTCTTAATTTAAATTGAAAATCAAAGAAATAACTGAAAGAAGAAATTATCTCCTCTAATTTCACAAATAAAATGTTTTGTCAAATGTTTTACAATTAAAATATAACTCATTGATAATCAGCACCTTAAGAAGTCCCGTCCAGACCGCCATAAAGCTTTAAAAGCACTCATTTTGAGTGCTTTTTTTGTTTTTGAGGCTTTATCTACATAAAATGAACTTCTCGCACTTCTTCGTTCAAAATTTACAAGCTCATTAAACTTTTTATTTGAATTAATCCAGCAACAAGATGAACCAAGTTTATTTGTTGATGTTATTACCTTTAAAAATAACCAACTCATAGTTTTTCAACATAATGACACCAATCATGCATATTTTCATGTTGTAGCCAATCGTATCAATTTTAATGGTAAAACCACTGCCTACGATGGATTTAGTTATTTGAAAATTAGATTCCTAACCCATCTTAAAGATAGAAATTTATTACACAAATTGTCTTTCATTTTCAAAAAATCCACCCCCACTACCCAAACACTGCCCCAAAACATCTATTTTTACCCCCCCCCCCCCTTTTTCCATGACCAACCAAGAATTAAAAGAATTAGAAGATAAACTTTAGGCTTCCGCCAACTTTCTTAGATTTTATGGTGCTTTGAAAGCAGCCGATTATTCAGTTAATAAATACGCCCACTACGAACCCGAAATCTTAAAAGAATTTGAAGCCGCCAAAGGCACTCGCCTTGAGCGTGCCATCGAATCTATTGCCCTCGAAAAATGCGATTTTTATCTAACTGACTTCGCATATTATGACTATCTGTTAATCTCCTCTACTCGAAACGATTGTGTTTCTGAATAATCGCCTGTTCGGTTATATGTATCCCAAATACGTACTTTCCAAAAATATTCAATGCCTGTTTTTAGTTCTTTACCTTGAAAAGTTACGTTTGAGGATTTGTTTCCTTGCACTTGATTACTATTCCAAATATCGCCAATATTATTATCAATATTTGTTTTGGAAGAAGCAACTAAAATTTGGTACGCCGATTGCGAAACTGCATCCTTTGGCACAATCCAACCGAATTCAGGTTTGGAAACTTTCAATAAAATATTACTTGTCTGCCTAATAAATTCTATCATCAAACCCGTAGGAGCATTTGGGTATGGGTCTTGTACCTTTTGAATTTGTGCAGCAGTTTCTTGGCGAAGTTTGTTTAAAACTATGCTATATTTATCATTTTTTACAAGATTATTTATTTCCTGCGGGTCGTTTTTTAAATCATATAATTCTTCCCAAGACTTATCATTTACGTATCTGAAATATTTCCAATCGTTTGTTCTTATGCCCTCGCTTGGTGGAATACTAACAAATTCCCAAAGGTGTTCAATCAAAATTGTATCACGATTCATGGTTTTTCTTTTGCCAGAAACAATTGGTAATAAACTTTTACCATGATAATTTTTGGGTTGGTTGAGTCCTGCTATATCTAAAATAGTTGCTGGAATATCAATATTCAAGGCCATTTCATTAACATCTTGATGTTTTGGTGTTCGTGGGTCATAAATTATCAACGGCACTCTTACCGAATTATCGTACATCATCCATTTATCTGCCAATTGCCTCTCGCCCAAAAAATAACCATTATCACCCATCACAATAATGACGGTATTTTTATCTAATCCTTTCTTTTTAAGTTCTGCACGAATCTTTGCAATCTCTAAATCTATGCCTGCAATCATTCGAAAATAACCCTTGACCATTCGTTGGTATTTTGCAGGATTATCAAATCGCCATGTCCATCGCAAGCGACTGAAACCTGCTTTCACGCCTTCCGGTTGGGCATTAAAATACACATCTTCCCCCAAATTGGGTGGATCAATGCTTACATTTTCGAGCAAATGTGCGGTTTGTTCATCAAAAAAATATTGGTCGGGTGCATTGTCATGGGCATGCGGTGCAGAAAAACTCAACGACAAACAAAATGGCTTATCGGTTGGTGCTTTTTCAATAAAATCAATGCCTTTTTGCCCAGTATAACGAGTTAAATGAACGGTATCTTTTCCGAGAGTTTTAAAAAAATACCCACGTTTATCAGTATATTTTCCATTTCTATCATAATCTTCATATTCATTAAACAATTGCTCGTTTTGGTCATATTTTACACCAAACTTTCCAAAAAAACCTGTATAATAACCCGCATTTTTCAGCACTTTTGGATAAGTATTTTCCATATATTCTTGCTTGATATTACCCGTTTGAAAAGTATAACGATGGCTACGCTCTTGCATTCCACTCAAAATACTTGCCCTACTTGCCGCACAAATTGGGGTTGTTACCAATGCTTTTTTGAAATATGAACCCTGCCTTGCCAATTTATCCATTTCGGGCGTATGGGCATATTTATTTCCTGCGTAACCCAAGGCATCGAAACGTTGGTCATCGGTTAAAATAAAGATAATATTGGGTTTAGACACTTTATTTTGTGCTTGACTATTTACCGCCAAAAAACTTAAAATCAATAATATGCAATAAGTAAAATTCATATTTACGAGATTTTTTTTATGATTCTTAAATGGTTCTTAATTTTCTGATATAATTTGATAAGACCCAGAACCTATTTCAAGATTCAGATAATTGTCTTGATATGCCTTTATTTTGATATTTGGGTTTGTTTTAATCAATTTATTGCTTTCTAAAACAGTTTCTGGTTTTTTTGTTGGAACAAATACATTGGCAATTGTATTTACTGGGATTTTAACATTTAAAATTATTTTTTTGCCTTCTTTTTTCCAAGACGATTCAATTTCTCCATTTATAGAATGGTATTTTGCTTTCACAAAACCAATTCCCTCTTTTGCAATTTCTGGCTTTATAACAAATTTTCTGTAGGCAACTCCATCCATTTTTATTCCAGCTGCGTTGCAAAAAAGCCACTCATTAACCGAACCAAAAGCATAATGATTAAATGAATTCATACCTGCATTATTTTCAAATCCTTTGCCTTTGATATAGCTATTCCAACGCTCCCAAATAGTATTTGCTCCATTTATAACCTCAAAACCCCAAGAAGGATATTCCGTACTTAGCAATAATTTGTATGCTTCGTCGGTATGATTTGTGCTTGAAAGTGAAGGTAACAATGGCTTAACACCTAAAAAACCAGTCGATAGTTTATTGTCATTTGCTTTAATTAGCTCAACCAACCAATCGCCAGCTTTTTGCTTAAGTTGGGGTTGTAGCATATTCATATAAATTGCGTTTGCATAAGCGGTTTGAGTATGTCCTTCAAAGCCCATTTGACCATCAACATAATCATTTCCATCTCCGTAGGCAGTAACATTGGTTTTAAATTTGCCATTTTCGTCGGTATAATGATTAAGAAATGCTTGTTTTATTTTATGAAAAATAGCTTCAAAATGAGCAGATTCTTCATTTTTACCGATGGCTTTTGCCATTTCTGACATCATAGATGCTACATAACCAAAATACATCGAAGCCAACATATCAGGTGGAGTTTTTTTGCCTACCGAAAGCCAATCCCCAAAACCACCTTTTGGCGAAATATCTTCAAAACTTGCTTCTTTATAAACATATTCTCCTTTACTCTTATCTTCCATAAACTTAAGATAAGCTACCATATTAGGCCAAAACTGCTTAATAATTCTTGTATCTCCATAAGTTTTGTAAATAGTATATGGGCAAATAATACCAGCCTCTGACCAACCTGGCGAATAAGTATCTGACTTTCGCAAATTGGGGGCGGGTGCATAAAGTGGATAGGTATTATCGGAACGTTGGGCATCGTTTAAATCAACGAGCCATTTTGCAAAAAACGCAGAAATATCATTATTATAGGTTGCAGATTGTATGTAGGCTTGGGCATCTCCAGTCCATCCCATACGTTCGTCCCGTTGCGGACAATCAGTTGGCACTTCAAAATAATTTGAGCGTTGAGTCCAAACAATATTCTTATAAAGTTGATTAATCATTTGATTATCAGTATCAAACGAGCCAACTTCGGGCGTGGCAGAACTTAAAACAATTCCAGTAATGGCATCAATAGGAGGCTTTTTTCTGAAACCACTTACCTCCACAAATTGAAATCCGTGATAGGTAAACTTAGGCATCCAAGTTTCGCCTTCTGGACTACCTTTTAAAATATAGGTATCCATAGCACGGGCTTTTCGAAGGTTTTCTGTCATTATTTCTCCACTCGGAAATAATACTTCTCCAAACTTTAATCGAATTGTATCTCCTTTATTTCCTTTGACATTCAACCTAACAATTCCTGCAAAATTTTGTCCTAAATCAAAAATATATTTCCCATCGGATTTTGCTGTTACTGTCTTTGCTTTTAATTCTTGAAAAACTTGAATTGGATTGCCAGGATATGCTTCAATTTTTCTTTCTGCATTATCTGGAAAAACACTGCTGTTTTTCCAATTAAGATCATTAAAACCCAATTTACTCCAATTTTCAAAAGCTAAGTTAGCATTATAGGTTTCACCATTCAAGATGTCAGCTTCAACGATTGGCCCATGATTAGTTTTCCAAGATTTATCGGTCGAAATTATTTCTTTTTGACCATTTATGTATTCAATTTCCATTTGAGCTTTTAGCACAGGAACGTTTCCATAGAAATTTTTCACTACTGGATTATTTACCAAAAGGGCATAACCCAAATATCCAGCATACCAACCGTCGGCAATAATAGCCCCAAAAGCATTTTTACCAGATTTAATATCAGTGGTTATGTCGTAGGTTTGATAATAAACTCTTTTGTTATAATCTGTCCAACCTGGCGTGAAATAGTCTTTACCAATACGTTTTCCGTTGATTTGAAATTCATATAAGCCCAATGCTGTCACATAAAGCCTTGCTTTTTTGATTCCTGATTTTATAAAAGCCTCTTTTCTAAAAAATGGTGAAGGTGGCAAATGATATACATTTCCTTTGCCCAGAGCGGTTAAATCATTTCCTATCCAATCGGCATTCCAATCGGTTTTATTGAGTAGTCCAATTTCAAATTTTGCAATACTACTCCATGCACTTACCTGACCATTTTTATCCCAACTTCTTATTTTCCAAAAGCATAAAGTTCTCGATTTTAAGGCAATACCATCATATTCGATTTGATTGGTTTCATTTGAATTTATTTTTTTGGAGTCCCAAATATCTGTTTTATTTACCGCTAAAAGCTCGGCAGATGAAGCAATCATTATTTGAAAAGCAGTTTGATTTTGCCCCCTTTTTGTGGAAGTCAACTCCCAACTAAAACGTGGTTTTGGCGAATCAATCACAGGATTTACCTTATACTCAGTTCTTAAATTGATAGGCTTTAAATCTGTAAAACTTGCGTATAATTTACTGCTAAATATTACATTAAAAAGAATAATCAAAAATGCAATCTGCTTAAAATATTTCATAGAAACAACCATCTTTTTTTAAATAATTTTTTATTCAACAATTAATTTTCCTTCATAATTTACCTTAATATATGGCACAGTTTCGGTTTCATCAACTAAATAATTCCATTTTTTAATATACTCCATCCCCGGCCGAAAATCATCTTTACGCTTTTTTAGCTCAGCGTTTAAATCATTATTTAGCTGTTTTTGTAACTTTGCAAATTCAGGTTTTCCGATAAGGTTATTGAGTTGTAAAGGGTCTTGTAAGTTATCAAATAATTGCCAAGGGCCTTGCAAATCTCTTGTATAAGTATAGCGTTGGTTCACAATTCCTCTATATTCTTTACCACCCTTCCGCCTATCCCATTGCCCAAATGGTTGATAACAAGCAATTAAGGTTTGCTTTAAGTTATCTTTTTTTGATCCTTTCAGAACTCCCGAAAAATCAATACCTTCAACAGATTTAGGGATTTCAATCTTAGAAAGTCCCAAAAGTGTAGGCATTATATCAGGCGAATTTAATAAAACATTTGATATTTTACCTGTTTTCCCAAAAGCTTTTGGATAATGAACCAAAAAAGGAACTCTTATACTTTCCTCGTAAGGTTGTTGTTTGTTCCAAGAGCCATGCGAACCCAATAAATCGCCATGGTCAGATGAAAATACGATAATGGTATTATCGTCAATGCCTAAATCCTTGAGAGTTTGCCACATTTTACCAACGCAATCATCAATTGCTGTGATGTGAGAATAATAACCCACTAAGTCTTTTTGTACTTTTTCTCGTTTATCGACTGGCACATTTCCATTGATGACAAACTGCTTGTTTTCGTACATTTTTCTGTATTTTTCGGGAGCGGTTTGATATGGGTCATGCGGACTACCAATTGAAATAAACAATAAAAACGGATTCGGTTCAACAGCTTGTTTTTTAATGTATTTACAAACGTCTTCAGTTTGGGAAATCACATCGTAGCCTTGCCAAAACATCTTTTTCTTATTATCGCCAGTATAATAAGGAGAATTATTGTAATCATGCGAGCATTCATTTGCCATCCAAAATCCAAAACCTTGACGGCGAGTGGATGGAATGTAGCTATTTCGCCCATGACCATCAATGTGCCATTTGCCTACAAAACCTGTGGCATAATTGTTATTTTTATAAACTTTAGCAATCGTAGTAGCATTGGTATCGAGCAAAACATCGTTCATAAAAATCCCATTTGTAAGCGGATATTGCCCTGTCATTAACGATGCTCTATGTGGCGTACAAACCGGCGTACCCGAAACAGCATTTTTCACATTAATACTTTCAGATGCTAATCTATCTAGATTTGGGGTCATTACATTTTTATCTCCTGAGTAGCCAGTTGCAGATGCTCGCCATTGGTCAACCAATATGTATAAAATATTAGGTTTTTTGTCGTTATTTTGAGCAAAAACATTCCCTAAACTGAATATAATCAACGTAAAAGAAAAAAGAACTTTCATGGCTATATTTTTCATTGTTCAATACAATTCTTATTAATATCCTAAATTTTGTTCTAAATTTAATGATAAAAATTTCATTTTCAGGTATTGGTGCATGTAATTTATTGGCTGTAAGAGCATAAGATTGTGGGTTACGCCTTTTTTCCCGTAATAAGAATTTAAAGCATACCCAAAACGAGTTAGAGAGAATATCAGTAGTCCACGATCAATAATCGACAAGTCCACAGAAAGATAATAAGCTAATAGACAGATATTTAGTTGATGGCAAATTTTTCGATTAATATTACCCTATTAATTTCTTTAATTTGAAACAAAAGCTTAAAATGTACATCGACATGTTTATCATTCAAATTTAATCTCAATTGAGAGGGAGTCAATTTTGAAAGTGACTTCCCTCTTGATTTTGAATGATGACCTTTGAATCTATTTTCTTTAGCTAAAGTTTAGTATTAATTATCACAACTTTTAATCTCCGCCCTAAAAACAGCACTTGATTCAAATCCTGGCGTAAGTACTACACTTTTTCCAGCTTGATATACCACATTGGCTGGAGAACTAATTTTATTACTCGCATTTATTGAATCTACCGCCTTTTTGGTACTTGTACCAGTCAAATTATTCGTTGAACCGACCAAACTATAGTTAAGTGGGTTAACAGTAACTTGACTTATGACAGGATTACTGACTATTACTTGATTTGAAGATTTTACTCTAATAAGATACTTTGACCCGCCGAGTATATTTTGTGGAATCAAACAAGTAATCGTTCCAGTAGTGTTGGTTGTTCCAATTAACAAAGGTTTTTCAAAGCTACCCGAAGTATCAGAAAGTTCAATTAGATACTGATTGATATCATTGAAAGTTCCAGAGGTAGCGAAACTTACATCTACCGAACTTCCAGCACAAATTGATGTTTTTGACAGCGTCGGAGCATTAATGGTTGCCAAATTGCCAACAACAGTAAATCTGATGATTTTCGGACCATAAGTAATACCGCCGCCTTTGTTATCTCGTGCGTATCCAGTGACAGTCAAAGTATAATTTCCAGGATTGAAGTTTCTACCCCAAACATCAAGTCCAATATTATCAAAGAGTGCATTTGGTGGAACATTTTGGAGAATATTCCAATTAAGTTCTGGCCCTTGAATATTCATTTCAAAACTTTCGATGGTAACAGATGGACACACAGGATTAACCAAAATAGACACTTGGTCTCTCATTTGGTTGATAACCATACCATTAGTTAGTTGAAAAAGTGTTTGATACGGATCACCCGCTTTAACGTATATAAATTCAACAATGCGAGTAGGGTCGCAAGGGTCGATTTCATTAACGACAACATTCGTAGTAGAGGTATTAATACAACTATTTTGACCTATCACTGAAAGGGTATAAACACCAGCATTTACCGAAAGTGCAGTGTTGATAGTCGGATTGCTCAATGTACTTGTGAAGTTGTTAGGGCCTGTCCAAATATAAGTTCCGATACCTGTTCCATTCAAGTTTATCGTTTGTCCAACAGTATATGGCCCGGTATTATTTGTACTAATGATTGGTTGAGCCTTGATTTCCAAGCCAGTAACAGCCGTACTTGGGTCAGATATACAGCCATTGACTGTACAAGTAGCTGTTATTGAATAAGTTCCGACAGCAGAAAGTGTCAAACTTGTGCCAGTTACAGCATTAGACCAAGTGACAGTTCCTGCACAACCTGAAGATGTTAGAGTTAAAGTGCTTGGAAAACAAACAACTTTATCAGTAGGTGCGGTCACAGTTGGTGCAGTTGGTTTTGCTTTTATTTCCATGCCGGTTTCGGCAGTACTTGCGTCAGATATACAGCCATTGACAGTACAAGTAGCTGAAATAGAATAAGTACCAACTGTGGAAAGAGTCAAACTTGTGCCAGTGGCAGCATTTGACCAAGTGACAGTTCCTGCACAACCCGAAGCTGTTAAAGTTAAAGTGCTTGGAAAACAAACAACTTTTTCAGTAGGTGCGGTCACAGTTGGTGCAGTCGGTTTTGCTTTTATTTCCATGCCAGTAACAGCAGTAATTGCGTCAGATATACAGTTATTGACAGTACAAGTAGCTGTTACAGAATAAGTGCCGACAGCAGAAAGTGGCAAACTTGTGCCAGTGGCAGCATTAGACCAAGTGACAGTTCCTGCACAATCTGAAGATGTTAGAGTTAAAGCGCTTGGAAAACAAACAACTTTTTCAGTAGGTGCGGTCACAGTTGGTGCAGTTGGTTTTGCTTTTATTTCCATGTCGGTTTCGGCAGTACTTGCGTCAG
>JAIXOL010000032.1 GCA_027486845.1 Cytophagaceae bacterium | reverse complement strand
GCAATTGCTTTTCATTTTTCGGAACATATTTCCTCATTCGAGGTGTGCCATCGAGATTGAATTTTTCAATAAAGTCATCCCATTTAGATTCAAAAATGGGTAAAAGTGTGTCAAATTGGTCTACACTTAGGCTGGTAAGTGATTTAAATTGTCGTTCGTTTTGGCGTGCTTTGGTGTATTGCATATCGTTTTTTTGCAAAGGTCGCACACACGCACCTTAAATTAATAAATTAGTGTTCAAAATATCTATTGTACGATACTTTTGGTTTCTGTTTAACAGAAAGTCAAATTACCCTTTCAGATAAGTCTATTTAAAGACTATGAGATATTTGCAAAAAAATAAAACTGTGGATAGCAATTATTTTTTTATTTGCCAATAACCACCTTTATCTGGACCTATTCGCTCTATTTTGTTTTCCTTTTTGAGTTTATTAATGGCACGTTCAATAGTTCTTTCAGTAACTTTCAAAACTGCTGCTATTTCTGGAATAGTAATTTTGCCATTCTCAACAATCATTTCAATGATTTTCCCCGACATTTTCCCCGACATTTTCCCCGACATTTCCTGTGTAGTTTTCTCTATACTTCCTTGCACAACTCTCGGCGAAAAACGAACATCAACGCCGCCCATTTCGAGGTCAAAATAGGGTTTTGGTACACCAGCAAGCGTACATTCCTCTAAAATCTTAGAAATACCACGCCCCCAAGATTCAACCATACCAGCTCTAAAAAATGTATTTGAAATATCAGGGTTTCGGGGCTTAGAGCCATGCGTAACAGAAAGTGTTTCTATTGTCCAATTATTGGGCATTTCTCCATCATTCCAAATAAATAAACCGCCATCACGATAAACTTTTATCTGAATCGGACTTCCGCTACTATAATCTTTAGGAGCGATGGCATTGAGAACCGCCTCACGCAAAGCTGCTTCGGGGTAAGGATAAGTTTCAACTCGATGAATACCTTGATAACTGATGTAGGCACTCATATATTTGGTTAGGAGTAAATCCATCGTTTTCTCAACTTGCTCAAATAAAGTACCATGCACTTCATCATGGTAAAGAATATCTGATTGACTTGAAAACAAACCTATTTTGACATAAGCACCTGTAATCAAACGGTCAGGCACAGGATGAAACAGCAAAAAACCTGATCGCTTCAAAAGTCCATTTTCAATTAGATTGAGGTGTGTCAAAAGAGCTTCAATAGATTCATTCAAAACCGATGGCTCCACACGGTTAGATTTGATTGCTTGTTTACGGAAATAATCGAAGGCACTACTTTGTAAATCTGAAACACTAACCGTTGGCATAGGCAGAGAATCCCAGTGTCAGCCAGTTTTTTCGAGCAAAAACTTGTTTAAGGCAAGTCCTTTTAGTTCTTGTTTGGTGCTACCACTTCGAAAATGGTACTGACCTTTATAATTAATCGGGTAAGGATATGGCTCAACTATGATTTCGATATACAGTGAGTTGTTTTCAGAAAGTAGGTTTACATTGACCATTATTCCCAAAACATCACGCACTTTATTTGGAATATCCTCCAGTAATTTCTCTGCATCATCAACGCCACTGACAATTCCATTATCGTTGATACCAATATATAGTGTACCGCCTTATGCATTAGCAAAACCACAAATCCATTTGATATATTCATCACGCCAAGATTCTTTCCACTCAATATTTTGGTTTTCTATTATCATTCTTTTGAGTCAAGCAAGTTATTAAACACAAAAATACTGAAATTATTGGGCTTTTGTAATGGAAAAAATAAGTTTAGAGTATAGTAATTTACAATAATTTATTACATTTCAATATTCATGGAGGTATCATCTTTTTTCTGCGTAAAAACCAAATCATCGACAGCGTTTTTTGATAATCCGTCAGCTAAATCATTTTTAATAAGCCCAATATCCAGCCCTTCACGGTTAATTTTATCAAACTCAAAGTTTTATATTTTATGAATGATGGGCTTGCCATTTTCTATCGAAACATTATAATCAGCCGTAGCAATAATAGTACCTTTTTTATCAGAAACTAATAGTTCTCCGCACTCACCCTCTAAACTCTTTTTGAGCATTTCTTCTTTTTCAGCTGTTGACTTTTCGGCTAAATAGCCTTTGTTTTTTTCGATAAAATCTCTGTCAATTTCAGTACTTTCTTTCAAACTAGGCATCAATAAATGCACCGAATTGGTATTGCGATTGAAGGTAACGACAAAATTCTGTGCATCCGAATTATTGATTTTATCTTGAAAACCAGCATCAATTTCTGCAAAATTCTGCAACTTATCATCTGATTAGACCTTTTGAAACTCAATAAAATGTTGGTGTGTACTAACTTGATGAGTAGTTTTGATAATCACACAATCGTTGATAGGAAATAGCTCTTTACTGAGTTGCAAAGCCAATATTTTTTCTTCTTGTAATGTGCGTTGAAGTAAAAAGTCACGTTGCTGCTTTTCAACTTCTTGTTTTAAAATGGGGTTAATTTCTTCTATTTTACCTTGCTTAATGATGGCAAAAACCTGTGGTTTATCGACTTCATGCGAAAGATTATATATTTCTAAATAGAGTTTTACAGTCTGTTGCGGAATGCCGCCCATCTGCTCCAAACTTTTCTGTTCTGCATAAGAAAATGCTTCCACTCCTTGCGAAAATCGTTTTTCAGGTAGCTCAACACCCTGTTTTTCTACCGTTACCACAAAAGGTTTTTGGCGTTTCAATTCATCATTCCAATCTTTTTGAATGGGGTGTTCCAAACAAAATTCATTTTCCAAGCCTTTGAGTTGAATCAAGCCTTTTTCCACTGTCAACAAATTGGCATTATCATAAGGAAACTTGATTTCAATCTGAGCATTATGAGTGGATTTGGTTATAGTTAAAACTTTGACAAGGGCTTCACTTCCTTCGGTAACATTATTTTTCAGAGGGTCAATCAAACATTCTTTTAGGTTGTTTGCCATTACTCGGCGTTTTTCGTCAGTATCATGAGAAAAATTAATACTCAAAGTTGCCTCCGTCTTTTGGCTAACATTGATTTCGGCTTTGATGTTTGTTATTTGATAAATCATTTTCGGGTTTGGAAAGTCTGCCAAGAAGATTAATTGTGAAAGCTTTCCCTGCTCGGTCATTATCCATTAATGAAACAATCTGTTTCGGTTCGGAAGCATTAATGAATTTTTGAATGGTATTGTAAGCCGAATTGCTCGGATTGCCATGCAATTAGAATATATGAAACAATCTATAAAGAAATACCGTCTATGATAGATGCCAGTCCCGAACCACTGAGCTTTTGGGCAACAGCATTAGGATTATCAAATTCAGCAGTTTCCAACAAGAAAAAAGGTAGAAGAGACTGGAAAGCCAGCGAAATCAAAATCGTATTAAATGCCCTCAAAAAAGACACTAAAATAGTCGATAATTATATTGAGGTACTTGAAAATATTGATAAAATGATTGCCGAAAAGGGGTATAAAAAACAATTTTTCTACCACAGAGTAGGTTTGAGTAATATGCAAATTCACATCCGAAAGACCAATAAGAACAAAGACTATGCTACTTGGCAAATTGACGAAATCAAGAAATTAGTCGAAGCTTTGTGAAATTTATCTTTACTTCAATGCTCAAATTTCTGTATGAATCTTTTTAATAGAGATTTTTACAGATATTTTTTTATACTTCAATACATAATTTAGGACTTTGATACCCTATCATACAATTATCTTTTCTGTTGAATGCTAAAGATTTTTTTACCATAGAATTTCACAAGGAATGTTTGCAAATTGTTTGCAAATGAATTTTTAAGACAACAAAAAAGCACTTGAATTTTATTACAAGTGCTTAATTATCAATACTTTACGAAGTGGGCCCACTTGGAATCGAACCAAGCACCTACTGATTATGAGTCATAGCGTTTTATATCATATACCCTACTCTTTCCTGCTTTTTACAAGCATTTTTATTAAAAAACGACACTTTTTGCTACTTTTCTTCTATTATCTACGCTTATTTAAGGTTGTTTTAGTACCTTTGTATTGCATATTGTATTGCATATTTTGACTAAAAATAACATGATATTAGCAACGGTTAAACTGTTTTTGGACACTCGACAAATGAAGATTGAAGGTATGGGAATTATCAAAATTCTAATCACTTTCAAGCGTGAACAAAAGCTATATACAACAGGAATTAAGGTTTTATCTACCGATTGGGCAAAGCTACAAAGGAATGTAGATGAAAATGGTTTATCTTCAAAATTGAGAGATAGCAAATTCATTGAACTCTATAATCAGTTATATGATGAAAATAGCTCTTTGAAACGTGCCAAAGCAATTGTTGAAAAACTGGGTGAGTCTTTTACCTTTGAAGACTTCAAATACCTATTTAGCAAGCCTACAATTAGTGTAGAAATTACTAAAAAAGATACAAATAACATTTTCATTGCCCTTGAAAATAAATCTCAAACTATGCTAAAAAATGATAGAATTGGCAGTGCTGACCTCTACCGTACCGTAGCTGGTTCTCTAAGTAGATTTCTTTTTTCGTTGAATAACGACGAAAGGTATGAGTTGAATTTGCCGATTTTAAATAAAAAAAGTACGGAAAAAGCATTTTTAGAATTTGCTCAAATTACGCCAATACTTTTGCAGAAGTATGAAAAATGGATGTTGAAATTTGGTAAATCAGCACAAAAGAAAAACGGTATTGCAACACCTGCCAGTTCAACCACGGTAGGTATTTATCTGCGTCAATTACGAACAGTTTATAATGATGCCATCGGGCAAGGCATTGTCAATCGTGACTTATATCCTTTCACTCAAAAAGGCTTCGTAATACCATCTGGACGAAATGAAAAAAAGGCACTGACAAAAGAAGAAGTCAAAAAAATAATGACTTACGAAGCTTCGCCAAATAACTTTGAGCAAAGAAGTCGTGATTTATGGATTTTCAGTTACTTGTCAAACGGCATGAATTTTTCGGATATTTGTCGCCTCACTTGGGGAGATGTGAATGGTAATCAAGTAAAATTTGTGCGTAAAAAGACAGCAAATACCAAGAAATCAGACTTAAAGAGAATTACAATTACACTCTTTCCAGAAAGTTTTGCCATTATTGAGCGTTGGGGAAACAAAGATAAAAATGCTACGACCTATCTTTTTCCGTTCATCAATGAAACTATGAATGAGAGAGCAAAGAAGGAAACTATAAGACAACTTATAAAAATTACCAATAAGTGGGTTAATCGTATTGCCGAAAAATTAGGTATCGAAGGGGATGTAAATACCTATCATGCTCGACACTCTTTTGCTACCATCTTATTAAGAAGTGATGCTCCTATTCCATTTATCAGTCAATCACTCGGACATTCAAATATTGCCACGACCGAAGCGTATTTAGGCTCATTTGAAGATGAACAAGTACAAGGATATTTGAAGGCTCTGATTTGAATATTTTGGGTAGATTGAACAAAAGGGGGATTCTCCCCTTCCCTACTATCTTCTAAAAACGTGGCCATCATAATCTACAAAGTCTTCAATGAATAAGTCATTTGCATAAGCCTTATAATCAAAGTAGATATGTAGATGTTCTGGCATTTCATTTAGAATGCCATTCTCTTCAATGTATTTGTAGGCAAACTCAATCTCTGTTCCTTCTGAGCCGTCGTAGTAGCCTTGATATTCATCTCTGAAATCTTGCATCAACTCTTCAAAATCAGTATCCTCATTGATGTCTTTGTCTTCTAAGAATAAGCCCAGTGCCTCGATGGTTTCATCTTCCATATCCTTGATGGCTTCAATGTAATCAAATAACTTATCATTCAATGAGCATTCAGAAATCAACTTTTTAGGAATATTTTCATAATCTTGATACATAAACTCAGCATCATCTTCATCGCTATGCAGTTCTTTGCAATATTCAAAGAAAGAATCTTTTGTGTCATAAATTTCTAAATCAAGCCATTCTCCAAAGATTGAGCCTTGGTTGTATTTAGCGTAAGTACCAACATAAATTTGAGGTGTTTGTGAAGTTTTCATTGTAATAAATGATTAAAATTAAGTAGCCCGGCACTCGCACAAGCAATCGCCGATTCCAACACGAGAATAGAATGACAGGGCGACGCCCCCAGACTGCAAGCCCATTTGATGGTTTATGGTGCGTTGGGTTTTGTGAAGAGCTAAAAAATCAAATGACGTAGTGAAGGCTTGCGGTTGTCAGACTATTTCTCGTAATTTTCGATGCACAGTGTGAAAAAATGTGCGTGGGGAAAACGTAATGCAGACCGCTTCCCGCTGGAGCGTTGAAGAAAGGTTCTTTTACAGTTTGCTTTTTCTGCAAGCTGGCAATGTACCTTTGTGCGGGTCGATTCAGTGATTTGTGAGTTTGGAGAGAGTAACTTTTACCCAATAGACAAACGATTTCCATCAGTTTGTCTATTGGGTAAAAGTTACGGATTTGATTCAGGGATTATATTAATATTTTCAAATTTTTTAACATCACTTACAATAATCTAAGGTCTATCTTTATAAAGTTAAATCGTACTTATTAGCGAGAACACCATTTTCGCTGATGCAATTGTCGTTATTTTAGCCATTTATGTACCCAATAAAAAAATAAGGTGTACCGAAAAATAAATTTCCTGTAAGAAAGTACATTCGGAAGTTTGTTATTCATAGATTTGATTCTAACTTTACCCGTAAACCAACCAAAAGAATTATTGATTTAGATTTTAAGTATAAAGCGAAAAATATTATTTAGCGTTAGTTAATCAATCCAAAGTTTATCGAAAACTGGTAATTTTCAAAAACTCACTACTGTAAGATGATTAGACTAATGCCTACGCTAAGGCGTGGGCTTAGTTTATCTTGTAGTGAAGGTATACCAGTGCCTCGATGACGGGTAAATTATAGTACCACGTCATTTTTTTTAGGTTTATGAAAAAACACACTATACTCCTACTAATCCTTATAACATTTAAAGGATTCACACAAACAATCAACACTAATAGAAATAGTGTTGTAGAAAGAGTTCCGAGAATTGCTTCAACCACAATAAGCAATAGCTATATTGAAGTAGCAACTGCTATTCAATATCTTGATGGCTTGGGAAGACCTATACAGAAAAATAATTACAGGTTTTCGCCAGATGGTACACAAGATAATATTGTCGATAATGCAGTATATGACAATTATGGTCGACTAATAAAAAGCTATCTACCAACTCCAAATTCATATTCAGGACAATATTTATCAAATACCCAAACACCAGCACAATCTTTCTACGAGTCAGATGTAAGACCATTTGCAGAAAATGTTTATGAAAACTCTCCATTAAACAGAACAATCAAAACTTATGGTGCAGGAAACACATGGTATACTGCCAATAAAAGCATACAAACTAATTTTGGAACAGCGGGGGGAATCCGCAGATATGGAATTAACTATACAACAAACCCACGTACAATAGAAATTATAGGTACACATCCTACCAATTCATTGTACAAAACAGTAGTTACCAATGAGAGGAATATTCAAACAATTGAATATCGAGATAGTGAAGGACGTTTAATCGAAAAGGACGTACAAGATGGTAGTGATTTTATAAAGACGGCCTACGTTTATGATGATTTTGGGAGATTAGCTTACATAATACAGCCTAAAAGCTATGATATGAACGCTGGATTTGACGAAGACGCATTGGCATTTAAAGAAGGGGTTTTTGCAAACAGGTATGACAAAAGGGGAAGGATAGTTGAAAAACATACGCCAAGCACAGGTTGGACATATTTTATCTATAACTCACTTGACCAAGTTATTCTGAGTCAAAATGCAAGACAACGGCAGAAAACAAATAAAGAGTGGGATTTTAAAAAATACGATGCTCTTGGTCGTGAAATATTCGCTGGGATATTATTAGACAACAGAAGTAGAGCAGACTTACAAGCATTAGCAAACAATGCCGTCAATGAAACAAGAGGAACAACATTACTTGGGTACACAAATACACAATTTCCAACTGTTTCCGAGTCGAATGTAAAGTCTGTAAATTACTATGATGAATATGGTTCATGGCTTCCTTCAAACTTATTTTTTCATATAGATTCCGCTTATCATGCTCAATATTATAATGTTCAAGGGCTAAATACGGGAACAAAATATCGTAGTACAGAAACCGACCAGTGGTTAGTAAGTGTCAATTATTATGGCTCAAAAAATAGAGTTATACAACAATTTCAAGAAAACCATTTAAACGGCTTAACTCGAAAAGATTTACAATACAGCTTTACTGGAGAAATACTTACAGAAAGGATTTACACAAGAACTTCAATTGATACCGTTTTTAGAAAAACAGAATTTCAATATGACCATGTTGGCAGAATCACAAAAGTGTTTTATACCGCCAATAATAAAAAGGTTGAAATGGCAAATTACCTTTATGATGCCATTGGAAGGTTAGATGGAAAGAAAATTCAACCCAATAGACAATACCAAGTAGTCTATGACCCCGATTTCATTATTCGCCCCCCAAATCCATCGAGCAATACAATAGATAAAGCAAGGAGAGCAATAATACTTAATTCTGGTACAAATATATCTCCAGCTAATCAAAACACTTATCTCGCATACATTAACCAATCACAAGATGGTATTGCAGACGCTTTACAAACGCTCAACTATGCCTATAATATAAGGGGCAATTTACGTTGCCTAAACTGCATTAATAATAACCCTAAATTAGACAGCACTCAAAATGACCTTTTCTCAATGAAATGGGTTTTTCAAGAGGACAACAGGTATTATGATGGAAATATCAGTGAACTTTCTTGGGTCAGTAAAGCCAATAAGTACCAGCCACGAAAGTATTTGAATGATTACGATGATGTAAACCGTTTAACTAAATCAAAATATAGCAGGGTAGGGTCAAATGAAAATTACAGCCTAAATAGTGTCGAGTATGATAAAAATAGCAATATTAAAAAATTAGTACGATATGGAGCAATCAATGTAAATACGACTGGCCAAGCCCTAAACTACGGCAAAATCGACTCTTTAAGTTATGAATATGAAACATTATTTAGTAATCGGGTTAAAAACATCACCGATTACGTCTCAAATAATATAAATGTTGATGATTTTAGGGATAGCACAAGTATCACTGATTATACCTATTTGGATGATGGGAGTTTAATTTTAGATAAAAATAAAAGAATCAATGAGATTATTTATAATTATTTAGGATTAACAGAAGAAATCAAACTAACGAATAATCGTTGGGTTAGATTTTATTATGATACCTATGGAAATAAGATAAAAAAAATAAACTCAGAGGGAAAAATTACTCACTACATTGGTGATATTATCTACTCTGGAGTTAGTTCAAGCATAAAACTATACCAATTTTCTCATCCAGAAGGTAGAGCCGTTTCTCATCCCACAGAAGCAAAAACGTATTTGTTAGAGTATCAATACTCCGACCATCTGGGTAATCTCAGATTAAGTTTTAGGGACAGTATTGCAAATCCAGTTGGAGGTATTTATCGACCGCCAGTAGTAACGCAAGAAATTCATTCAGACCCATTTGGATTGCCCTTAAAACACATTGGCTTTAGTCTTCAAACCAACACTGATAAACACACATTTGGGAATCACGAACAGCAAGATGATTTTGGTTTAGGTTTGTTTGATATGCAAACCCGAATGTATGACCCAACAAGGGGGCAATTTGATGCAACCGATTTATCCGCCGATAACTATCACTCATATTCACCATTTGTTTATGCGGGTAATAATCCTATGGCCATTACAGACCCTGATGGCAGAGATTGGTATCTGCCACTTTTAGGAAATGGATTGTTCGGTATGCCTATATGGTTTGATAAAACAGGAGATATTCCAGGATTCAAACATTTAGGAGGAGATAATTATCTTTTCAATGGTGGCTGGTTAAATGAAGCGGTTGTGAAACCAGAGCCTTATAAAGAACCTTTTGCTGAAAGTATTAAAACACAAGGGGATAATTTTAGGAAACAAAAAGATTGGTTTTTCTTGCAAAAAGATTTTTCAGAGCAAGATAAACAAAACCATGTACGACAAACTGTAACTGAGGGGTATCTTATTCGTGATAGAATAGTTCATCAAAATACAGGTATAGTAATTAGTGAACAAAGGCGTTGGACTGGTGCAGCAGCTCCAGATTTTGGAACGTCTATGTTGGTTGGAGAAGGGGTTGTATTGGCCGTAAAAGGCATTGGTTTGGTTGCGGGCAGAGTAGCAGCAAAAGAAACCGCAGAAAAAACAAATTATGTCTACCGAGCTATGACTAAATCAAATGCAGAAACATATGCAAAGGGCGAAGGGTTGCTTGCAAAAAACGTAAATGGGTCTTGGTCATTAGAAGACCATTTAATCAAAGGGTCAAGTCCAAAATCTTTTTTGAATGACCCTTGGATTGCAACGACATCAGATATAAGTATCGCTCGTGCATTTTCGAGTGGAAACGGTATAGTTCGCATAAATTTATCAAAGTTACCAAGTAGTACTGTTGTTCAACGTGGATGGTTATCTTTACCAAGAACATCAGCGGGTTATCATTATTCTATTTGGCAACAAGAGTTTTCTATTTTAGGTCAAATTCCTCAGAATGCAGTTAAACTAATGAAATAATGAAAGATATAAAGTTTTATAAAATGAGTGAACCTTATGGATATTTTTCAAACTTTGCTCCTTATCCAATTTTATTAGATGGTGAAATTTGGAATACAGTAGAGCATTATTTTCAATGTAATAAGTTTGAAGATGATATACTAAAAGCAAAAATTAAAAAAATAGAATCTCCAATGAAAGTCGCCCTTGAAGGAAGAGACACTAAATATCATATAAGAAGCGACTGGGATTCAGTAAAAGAAATGTTTATGTTTAACGCATTACGTGCAAAATTTTTTCAACACCCAGAATTAAGAATAAAACTAATTGAAACAGGAGATAGTAAACTAATTGAACATACTTCTAATGATTCCTATTGGGGGGATGGCGGAGACGGAAATGGGAAAAATAGGTTAGGTGAGTTGTTGATGAAGCTGAGAAATGATATAATTACTATTAGTAGCGATATTAATATCATAATGCCACCTTGGATTGCATTTCCCCAAATTAGTCAGTATGATATGTTTTGGCAAATGGGTTTAGGAGCTGATTACATTGAAGAATGGTCAATTTTTTATCTAAAACTCAATGATAAATTAGATTATCAGGCAAAGTTCTTGCCTGTGTCTGACTGGATAGACATATATGATTAAAATAAAAATAAATCATATACTCATTTAGAGAAAATGGATACTCGTAAAATTATATCAAGTAATACCCTAAGTATTATGGATATACCCCAAAGAAATAGCTATTGGAGAGTTATATCAGCGTTTTGCCTAACTTTTGATATAACAGAAAAGGTACAAAAAAATTTAAGCATAGATAGTAACTATCAAAGCCTATCTATTTCTGATTTAAGATATATTCTTTATGTGGAACAACGACGATATAATCATTTTGGGAAAGAGCCTGAAATTATTATAAGGCAAAAAATAGGTGATATTATAGAAATAATTAGAACAAAAGTTGAAATAAAGAAAACCCCATGACTTGGATGTAAAACATAAAAAAGAAATAGTCATCATCAAAATACAAAAACCTATGCAAAACCTCATTTTAAGTTTCATTTTATTAGTAATTGGTTGCGGTAGTAACCAGTCAGAAAGTGTTGAACCTTGTATCATTGGAACATTTGGCAGTAATGCACCTTTAAGTGCTTACTCTGCCGATGAAATCAAGAGTAACAATGTAAGTAGCTTAGAAAAACAACTTACATTTAGAGATGATGGTACTGGTTTTTATTATGTACCAGTTATCAAAAATCAGCATCCTGAATTTCGAGTTGATTTTACATACACCTACAAAAATGATTTAGTTGAACTAACAGCTACAAAATTATTAATGAATGGTGTTGAAGCTCCGAATGATGGAGTCAATAAACCAGACGTTCTATTGGAAAATCGTCTGAAGTTTTACAAATTATTTTCAGCTCGTACACAAGAAGTTAATTGTTCATGTGTAACCAATGGTTTACAAACCAAATTTACAAATAATACATTTACTGATTCAGGCTTAAATGGTAGTGACCGAATATTTGAGCAAAATAAAATTTCAGATGTAGCATCATGGATAAGAAGAAAATAATCTACACACTCTCTTTAGTGATACTTTTAAGTAGGCTTTCGTTTGCACAACTTCCTACTCCAGAAAATATGAGGTCTAACCAAGTAGGCCAATCTAAAATAAATCATGCGTATGGTATGTCGTCTTTTGGCGTTCCAATACATGTACTAAAAGAAGGTGATATTGAAGTACCAATTTCAATAAATTATACAGGTAGTGGCGTAAGAGTCGAAGATGTTGCTTCTCGTAACGGTCTTGGTATGAGTATTAGTGCTGGTGGCTCAATTACCCGAATTGTCAGAGACAAACCCGATGAAGGATATAGACCCGAAAAGCCAAGCAGTTTTAGTATTGGGGTTACATTCGGTAATTTACAAGTTGGAATTACCACAACTCCTTTAACAAGTTACATGAAATCAAGCCATATTTACAATTTAGCACCAGCTTTTGTATTTATGGGTGGGTGGTTTTATAATGGAAAACCTCAGTATGATAGTACCAAAACAAATCCTAATATTTTTGACCATGCACCAGATATTTTTGTTATTGATATAGCAGGAAAAATAATAAGGTTTTTATTTGATGAAAACAACCAAATACAAGTTCTTAATGGTGAGGACGTAAAAATTGAATACACTTTTAATCAGTTTTCTCCTTATGCACTTGATTCGG
Source organism: Cytophagaceae bacterium (assembly GCA_027486845.1). Taxonomy (GTDB): domain Bacteria; phylum Bacteroidota; class Bacteroidia; order Cytophagales; family Spirosomataceae; genus Emticicia. The sequence goes on along the minus strand of JAIXOL010000032.1, from coordinate 52,665 downwards.
GCGGGCCACAAAATCTTACAGTTAAAGGGTTTGTAAACTGGACTGTAACGCTTAGTGATGGAACAAAGTACATATTTGGAGACCCCTATTCTGTCAAGCCAAATTCATCATATAATTCTACATACTACGATTATAGTTATGACCTTTCATTGGTTGATGGCACAAAAGACCCATTTTTACTTGAGTATGTTGCGGCATCAATGCCATCGACTTGGCATCTCCAAAAGATTGTATCACCAGTTGGCACAAATACTGTAAATTTTAGTTACCAGTCTCAGTTTTACAATTTTCATTATTTACGAGAATATGAACAAGTACATAACCCTGATAATTGCAAATATCCTCAGATGGTTGTTTCCAATATGAGAAACCGTTTATGTGCTATAAAAAAAATTGAATCCCCCAATTTTTTGGTTGAATTCAATTCAACAGAGATTTTTAACCTTCAAAGTTCAATAGGTAACTTCAATAATATTATTCCTGATTTTTCTTCATCGAGATTCAAAGATACATTGAGGCAAGATATAGGGTATCTAAGTGGCGAGCCATATCCAGCAACGGCATTAAAAAACATTTTGATAAAAGATAAGGCAACTAACAACAAAAAGGCATTCTACTTAGACAGCGATTATTTTGTCACAAATTCAAACCTTACTGATTTACCACAGCAATTTACTAAAACCGAAACTTTATACTGGGGAACAACCCCAACAGAAACAAGTGTTACATATAATGCTTTTTCAAGTCCAACAGCAGGATTATCTGATTATAAGCGACTACGGCTCAAAGGTGTGTATGAAGTATTAATGGAAACTGGTAATTATAAATTATTACCTGGGTACTCTTTTGAATATTCTATGGTGGAGCTTCCTCGAAGGCTTTCACAGGCAAGAGACCACTGGGGATATTATAATGGTAAGCACGATAATAGGCTCAAGACTAATTTAATGCCTGTTTCATACAACACAACCACAAGTTGTACAAATACCAGTAATAGAGAAGCAAACCCAACTTTAGGTGTTGCAGGACTTCTTACACGAGTTTTTTATCCAACGAGCAGCCAAGTAACTTACAATTATGAGCCACATGAAGCTACGAACTGGGGATTAACAACTTCTATTGGTGGTTTTCGTGTTGCCAGTATTATCACCGATGATTGTCTAACAGGTACAAAAAAAGAGGTTTTATACGACTATAAACAGTTGGATAATTCATCGTCGGGCTATTTAAGTTTAAAGCCAAAGTATTTTTTCAAGCATAACACTACACTTGGAGCAAATTCTATTGATTATGTAATACAATCAGTGGGACAATATAGTTATATGGTTGGAAATTTTTTAAATGGCGGCTATATTTCCTATAAAAGAGTTATCGAAAAAGAAATCGGGAAGGGCTATACTGAATATATTTTTGATGCTGATGAAACGAATATTGGAATAACAGGTAATACAAATGTTTTTTTAGACCAAATACCTGTTTTTGACTTTAAGCGTGGAACGCTAAAACAGTTAACTCATTACAACGAATCAAACCAACCATTAAAATCTTTTGAATATTTCTATACTCCCGACAATTTAGTAAAAAAGAAAACAATTAGAGGGGCATATTTAATGCCGATTGATGCTATTGCAGGAAGGAGAAAGTATAATATCAATATTATGCTAAGCATATCTGCTGGTGGTGTTGGATTAAGCCTTACAGCCGATTTTTACAGAGAAGAAATATTGAGCGTAAAATATTACTACGACATACCTGTTGGTCGATTCAATTTAGAAAAAGTTATTGAAAGGAATTACGACCAAACTGGGCAAAATCCAGTAATAGTTACCAACGAAAGTTTCTATGAAAGCCAGTATCATAACTTACTAACCCGTACAAAAGTAACTCACGCTAACGGAGATATTATTGAAAAAATAAATCGTTATGCGAAAGATTTTAATTACACATCTTTGTTCCCTGTATTTGGAGGTACGCAATATTTAGATGGACAATCTATTATAAATCTCCAAAATAAGTTCATGAATCCCCTAATTGAGCAATACGTCAAAAGAAATGGGAAGGTAATAGACGGTAAAGTAAATGAATATTATGTTACTACTCCTTATCACGGCCTGCTACACAAAGAGTGGATTTTGGAAACGGAACAACCTATTTCAGATTATCAGCCCGTTGAATATGCCAAAAACTTATTAACTCTCGAAGGTGATTTGGGTTATTCTTTTAAACCCGATGTAAGATATGTAGAAAGGTCTGAATATTTAAGCTACAATATGAAGGGATTGCCTATTCAACTTAAAGAAAAAAATGGTTCAACTACACAAATACAGTATGTTCATAATGACCTATTAGTTAGTGGAATAAAACGGGGTTATGGTTCACCTGAAGAAGAATTTATACAATATGAATATATACCATTATTTGGAACATCTAAAAAGGTGTTCCCCAACGGATATTTTGAAACATTTTCTTACGACGGTGCAGGTAGGCTAAAAGATATTAGGGACATCAATAGTAATGTTTTAAAAGCATACGAATATAATTATGCCGAAACCACGTGTTTTCCAAACCCCATGAATATTTATGGTGATTTGTTTATCTGTTCAGGCAGAACAACAACCTTAAATGCAATAGGATGTACTGGGACGGCCAAATGGTATGATATAAATTATACGTTGTTAAGTTCTGGTTATAGCTATACAACCACCAATTTATCAACTAATACATCTTATTTTGTTAGTTGTACGATAGGAACTAAGGAGTCGGCTAAATCTGTAATCAAAATACTGATAGACAATAGTAGTTCTCCAGTCGCACCATCCATAACAGCTACATATTCGGGGAATAGTTATAGTGGAACTACCATTACAATTCCTGTTGGCAGTTCTGTTTCGTTAAATTCAAGTGGATGTAGCGGCACAACTACATGGCAAGGCATTTCAATAAATGGACAAACCAATCCCGTAATTACATTTACTCCTATTACTGATGCTACCTATTATGCTACCTGTACAGTAGGGGCGTGTACCAGTGGTTCTTCAAATATTTTCCAAATTAGGTCGTGTGCCGATTCTAATGAGCCAAATGAGGTTTACACCCAAGCAACGAGCATAAGTATTGGAAGTACAATTACAAAGTGTTTGGTTAATAACGATGTAGATATTTACAGTTTAACTATCAATTCAAGAACCTATTATTTAAAAGTAGTTGGGTTTACACCTACTTACAATGGTTTTTACAAATTATCGTCAAATATTTCAAGCAATGTTCTAACGGTTGAAACCCAACAAGACCCGATAAGCATTGGCCAGACTGATACCAAAATATACTTATATGATTCTGATGGCTCAACTCAATTAGCCTATAATGATGATTATAATAGCACGCTTTTTTCAAAAATCACCTATTCTTTGCCTGTTTCTACTTCAAATATTTCGTGGAATACAGCTCTTAGAACCAAAGTTTGTAATAATAGTGGACAGATTACTTTGAATGTATATGTATCGGGTTTAGTGTCAGGTGCAACAGCTCAGTTTAGTACCGATGGTGGCTCTACATGGCAAAATGCAAATGTTGGAAATAATGGTTTTTCATTTACAAGGACGGCATCTAATACAAATCAAACATTTCAAGCAAGGGCATCTGATTTTATATCAAATACTATTTCGACAACTTACAACGCAGGTTGCTCATCTATCAATTGGGGGGGCAACAGTTGCTTAAATAACAATGGTGACGTTACAATTACCGTATCTGTTGTAGGTCTGGCCACTGATTCTTACGCTGAATTTTCAATTGATGGTGTAAATTTTTATCGAGCAAATATTGGTGATAACAGTTATCAAGTGGTTGTTCCATATGGAAGCGGTGGCGTTCAAGGTTTTAATGCACGAGCAGCCGACTCGCCCGCACAAGTTATTAATGGATTTGTTGGAAAATGTGGTGGAAATCCATCTAACATTTCTTGGGATAACACTCGACGAACTAAATTGTGTAACAACGGCCAAACTACCATGAGTGTCTATGTGACAGGTTTAACATCGCCAGCTACTGCACAATTCAGTACAGATGGAGGAACGTCATGGAATAATGCGAATATAGGCAGTGATGGGTATAGTTTTGTTGTTACTTCTGGTAATTATAACCAAACATTCAAAGCGAGAGCAACTGACGTTGTAAGTACCTCAATTACAATGAACTACAATGCAGGATGTACCACATCTATTAATTGGAGTAGCAATAGTTGCTCTAATACTGGTGGTAATTGTGCTTTTTTTGTATCAGTAACGGGTTTAGCCACTGATTCGTATGCTGAATTTTCAATCGACAATACTAATTGGTTTAAAGCAAATGTTGGCTCAAATGGCTACAATGTAACAGTTCCATACGGTACAGGTGGACTACAAGGCTTCAATGCTCGACCAGCCGAGAATCCAAGTCAAACAATTGGAGGATTTATTACGAAGTGTCAGTAAAAGATTAAATACGATGTATAAAAAGCCGTACTTCAACATGAATACGGCTTTTTTGCTATTAAATCCACACAACTTTACCCCAAATATCAGGAACTAAAAAAAGCAGAAGGTAAGAAGGGTGTCATTGTTTTAAATAATGCAAAGAATAAACTCGTTCATCAGATGGTAGCTATTGTAAGAAGTGGTGTATGACCCTGAGTATAAGCATCCAAAAATTGCAGCATAATTTTTTTTAATTTTTGTTTGTTTTTATCTTAGCTATCGGGTCGGCTCAGTGATTTATGAATTTGGAGAGAAGTAACTTTTATCTAATCGGTGTGCCGAACCATCGCCAAACTGATTGTAAATCGTTTGGCGATTGGATAAGGGTTACAAATTATGTGTTATATTTTAATCGTAGCTTTCCCCAATTAAGAATCAGTTAAACCTATGCCGATACGAATTCGAGAGCCAAATCTCTTTCAGTATCTTTTTTAAAACTTCTCTCGGCAGCATTCTTTTCGTAACTGAACTTTAATAAATCATCTTGCAATTTGATGATTTTTTCCATCAGAAAAGTGTTTTTTTCTACTTGTTCATGGTACTTTTCTTTATAGCTATCATAAGATAGTTGCTGAATATTCTGAATATCGGAGCGGCCCTGCAACCAATCCATCGAACAATTATATGCTTCACAAATTCGTAGGGCTAACTCCCAACTTGGATTTTGTTTGCCATTTTCAATCTGTGAAATCGTAACGGCAACTACATCAAATTTCTTTGCAAAATCTGCTTGTGTAACTCCTCCTCTCAATTCTCTAAGGCGGTCTTTTACAGTAATCTTATTTGGATTCATTATAAATATGAGTTAAGAATTAAAAATAATTTATCAATTACTTTTCAATATTACGAAAAGCGTACTACATTTGTTTTTACTTTATATATAACGTAATATATTTACGTCATACTTAATACGCTGTAATATTATATAAAACTATTTTATAATCAAAGCTTTTCAAAAAAATATTCCATTATGATACAAACAATCGCACAAATACGTCAAGAAGAAAAGGCGGAATTAGAAAACCGTAAGGAGTTAATTTTTACTTTACTCAAAAAATTTAGTAAACATAGAGGTTGGAAAAAAGCATTTCTCGATAGTAACCCCATGTTCAATAACAGCGTCGGTATCACCATGATTACCAATGCCCACACTGGTAGAGTTGCCGACGTACATTTATTGAAAGCACTCGAATCTTTCGATGAATTGGTAAAAACTGAACAGCCTAATTGGTTTAAAATTACACAATAAACCACCGCTATTTTTCAATGGGAACGACCGTATTAATTCAAATATCAATCAATGATTTGCAGGATATGCTTCAAAATGCCATCAAGTCTGGGGTCAATGAAGCTCTGCAATCGAAACAGGTATTGGTTGCTCGAACCAAAATCTCTCGGCAGGAGGTAGCCACGATGCTGGATGTTAGTCCCGACTACGTATATCAACTGACCAGTAACAAGGAAATACCGTTTCATAAACCTGGCAAAGCAGTGATTTTTTATAAGGAAGAAATTGAAGAATATATCTCAAAAAAGAAGTAGAAAACACCTTAAACTACCAAAACTATGAAAATCAATTACGGATATTTGTGTCAATGGCTGGTATTTTTACCTATTTTATTGCCGATTATGGTAGTTTGTGGTTTGTTCAACGCTTTTCTTGGAATCGTTGAAATTATTAAGAAAGACATCATCTAAATCTCCATTATACTATGATAAGCACCGATAAAAACATAGATGAGTTTGAGGATATGATATTTAATTTTCGGGCATACCCTATTCAAAGTGAGTCAGATTTCCAAGCTGCTTTGGCTGATTTTCGCTTATCAAAAGACTTAATTAATACTATAATTAAGGCAAAATCTGTCATTTTAAATAATATAATTGATACAAACCAGCACCAAGTCACTCAATTTGCTTTTGAATTTTTAATTCAATCATTGACAAAAAATAATATCAATCTATTTACCAATATCATTACTTACTCGGCAACAAATCAAACAACAATAGCTTAAAATAATAACAAAATTATGAAAAAGAATCTGACTCAAAACTGCCATAGTCCTCCCTAAAAATAAACATATTTTTGGGTTTTAGCATTGATAGCTACAATGTTAAAACGCACCCCGCAAGCTGCCAAAAAAATCAGTGATGGATTTTTATTGCCCAAATTTTGGGCATTTTTTACCGCCCCGATACCATGTTATTCGGTTAGGGATTCTCGACTAAAAAACTTTTTAATAAAAAAGCGTTATTCAAAGGGTTTACCCTTATTCAAAAATTTATTCTAATAACGTTATCACTTTTTTGTTATTCAGAATAACGTTATTCTGATAACGTTAAAAGCGTAAGTGTTTTTTTGTAAAGGGGAAAAAAAGAAAATTTCAAGAAAAAATATGAATAAAAATGCTCACTCAAATCAGCAAAAGCCAAGAGCTTTTAAGTTTATTGGAGACAGACAAAACGCCACTTATCGTTGTGAAATTTACCTTCGACCAGAGCATTGTTATAGTAATGTAAATGGGGATGGAGCAGTTATGTTTGATGGGTATTCTAAGCACAGATTCCACGATGAACCGAAAGATAAAGAGCGGTGTCTGTCTAATTTTGTGCAGCGAATTGTTGCGAATGGCTATTTAGAAAAGTCTTATTATATCTCATTTTGTACCAACAGAAATATTGGCAAAAGTCAAGATGAATTATTGATTGAGTTTAACCCTTTGCAGAGCGAAAAGTTTATTGTTACGCACGGAGCTGTGCAGACCTATTTCATTTTGGGCGATTATTTAAAAAACCTGAAAGAAATTAAGTTGAATACGCCCGAATTTAAGGAGTTAAAACCAAGTTATCCAGTCAATAATAGAGCTTCAGAACTTGAACTTTTTAGAATGTATAAAAATCGTTTTACTACCAAAGAAGACTTGGTGGAGCATTGTAAAAACTTAAAAGAGCGAAAGTTTCCACAGGGAAGAATTGAGGGTTTTTATTATGCTTATTTGGCAGCGTTCCCATTTTCTTAGGTCATAATATTTTCATAATATATAAATATATTGTATATTTGAAAACTAAGTAATAATCAAAGAACTGTCTTTGAGATAAGTGTGTGTAAAATATTGTAAATAAATATTTTCATTATATATAATAACAACATTAATAAGAAAATAAAATCAATTAATCCCAAAGAGAATGATAAAAAACTACCCTACTCCTTACTTCGATACAAGCTGAAATTTTTAAGATTTTAAATATCAATCATTCTTAATAAACAATTTCAAATTTGAATTAGATGAGAAAAAAAATTTACGTCTTACTGTTGATTTTAGTAGCAGTAATTCAAACACAAGCCCAAATCACCTTCAAACTCAAAAGTGTGGTTGGACAACAAAATCCAAGTTCCAATGGTCTGTTTAGTTATGGTACAATTGATGGAAACAATAATTTTGTACCCTTTCCTGCGTATGGCAATGATAATACTTACGGCGGCGGAGCGGCTGGGCAACTTGGCTGGACCTTTAATGTAGGTCAAGAAAGTTATCCCTTTTTGGCATACGAACAGCTAAATGCGGGCGAAGTCACTCCCCAACCATTTCCACCATTTGGGGTTTTCCTTCACCCTGGCGAATCTCCTTCGGTTGTGCGATTATCTATCCCAAATAATGTGCATATTCTTGGCATCACTAATGCCCTGCAACGAGCTACTTTTGGTTGTGGCGATAACATTGGTTATACCATCAAAACCGATAATTTGACCATATTTCCTCGAACTATCATAGCCACCTCTAATAGTCCGACCACTTATAATGTACCAGCAATTAATGTGAGTGCGGGGAGTTATATCTATTTTATCGTTGATAAAGGGGATGATGGCAGTACTTATTGCGATGATACTGCTCTTGATGTAGAAGTAACTTTGCAATACGATAAAATCGTTACACCAATTCTATCTGGTTCATTAAATTGTAATGCAACCAGTACCACATTTGACATTGCTTTCCAGCAATCTGGCACATTGGAGTTGTATAAACTTGGAAACCCAAGCCCGATTGCAAGCACCAATATTTCACAAGTAGGAAATACCTTTAATGGACAAGGTACATTTTCTGGTTTAGATTTGTCAGCAGGTGGAAGTTACTATGTGATTGCCAAAAATGCAGGGCAAACCCAATCGGAGCAAAGTGCTGTGATAAATGTAACCCCTTGTTGTAGCAATGCTGTTGCACCAAATATCACAGTAAATAATTTGTCTTTGTGCCAAGGTGAAATTGGTACGCTTACTGCCACAGGCTGCACCAATGGAACAATAACGTGGAGTAATGGAATTGTCGGAACGAGTACAACCGTGAATGAAGCGGGAACATACACCGCTACGTGTAAGGTACTGGCAACTCCACCTTGCCTCGATGCTACAAGCACAGCATCGGGCGTGGTCACAGTCAATGCTTTACCAACACTCACCATTGATGGAACAACTTGTAGTGCAGATTTATTAACTTATACTGTCAATTTTTCAGACAATGGCATGATTACCAGTTCCGCTGGCACTGTTTCTGGAAATAGTGTAGTCAATATTCCCGCAGGGTTAGATGTGCAATTAACTGCCACCAGCAGTACGGGTTGTTTAATAACAAAAACCGTCAGCTCACCAAACTGTACTTGTCCGATTGTTAATCCCCCCATGAGTAGTGGAAATAAAAGTATTTGTGAAGGACAAACGATACCCGCTCTTACTGTAAGTGTTGGAGAAAATACCACCGCCGATTGGTACGATGCTAATCTAATCTTACTCGCAAGTAACACATTAAGTTATATCCCTACGAAAACTGACACCTATTACGTCCAAGCCCGAAATCTGCAAAATAATTGTGTGAGTACTACTCGAACACCCGTTAGTTTATCTGTTAATGCTTTACCGACTTTGAGTGTAGGAACATCCACTTGTTCGGCAGATTTATTAACTTATTCAGTCTCTTTTACAAGTGATGGCGTAGTTACAAGTTCTGCTGGTATTGTATCAAATAACATCGTTTCAGGCATTCCAACGGGTGTAAATGTCGTCATAACTGCTACAAGTAGTGCTGGTTGTGTTGTCATACAAACGGTAAATGCTCCATCTTGTACTTGTCCAACTGTCAATCTTCCCATCAGTTGGGGCGATAAAACCATTTGTGCAGGTCAAGCTATTCCGACCTTATCGGTTAGTGTTGGCAATAATGAAGTAGCAGAATGGTTTGATGCTCCCAATGGTGGAAATCTATTGGCGACGGGTGCAAATTATACACCGAGTGTAGCTACTGGAATGACTTTTTATGTGCAATCAAAAAATACTATTACTAATTGTGTAAGTGCTACTCGGACACTCATACGTTTATCCATTAATGCTTTACCGATTTTGAGCGTAGGAACGCCTACTTGTTCGGCAGATTTATTGACTTATTCAGTCTCTTTTACAAGTAACGGTGTAGTTACAAGTTCCGCTGGTATTGTATCAAATAACATCATTTCAAGCATTCCAACGGGTACAAATGTAGTCTTGACTGCTACGAGTAGTGCTGGGTGTATTACCACACAAACGGTAAACTCACCCGCTTGTATTTGCCCAACTGTCAATCTTCCCATCAGTGGGGGCGATAAAACCATTTGTGCAGGTCAGGCTATTCCGACTTTATCAGTTAGTGTTGGAAGTAATGAAGTAGCAGAATGGTATGATGCTCCAATTGGTGGAAATTTATTGGCAACAGGTCTAAGTCATACACCAAATGTTGCGATTGAAAAAACTTTTTATGTACAGTCAAAAAATACGATTACTAATTGTGTGAGTGCTACTCGAACACCCGTTAGTTTATCCGTTAATGCTTTACCAACTTTGAGCGTAGGAACGCCTACTTGTTCAGCAGATTTATTGACTTATTCCGTCTCTTTTACAGGTAATGGCGTGATTACAAGTTCCGTTGGTATTGTATCAAATAACATCATTTCAGGCATTCCAACGGGTACAAATGTCGTCTTGACTGCTACAAGTAGTGCTGGTTGTATTACCACACAAACGGTAAACTCACCCGCTTGTATTTGTCCAACTGTCAATCTTCCCATCAGTGGGGGCGATAAAACCATTTGTGCAGGTCAAGCAATTCCGACTTTATCAGTTAGTGTTGGGAGTAATGAAGTAGCAGAATGGTATGATGCTCCAATTGGTGGAAATTTATTGGCAACAGGGTTAAATTTTACACCTAATTCAGAAACTTCAAACAATGGTCTTTTCTATGTTCAAGCAAGAAACGCTACTAATAACTGTGCGAGTAATGCAAGGATTTTAGTAAAGTTAATCGTTAATTCAAGCGGTACTACTCCTAAAATTGTAGCTTCTAAAAATCCTTTAGTTTTAGGTGAAACAGCTACATTGAGTATTTCAAATTGCAATGGCATTATTTCTTGGAATACGGGTGAAAGTACAACCAGTATTTCAGTAACACCGAAAGCAACAACCGAATATTCAGCTACTTGCACCGCCAACGGTGGATGTATTAGCGGAAATGGAAAGATAACAATTGAGGTAAATGCTCCAAAAATTGTAGTAACAGCCTCTCCAAAAGTAGTTTGTATTGGTGGTTCAACAACTTTGAGTATGAGCGGTTGCCCATCGAATAATATTTATTGGACTTCTCCAGAATTTGGTCAAAGAGACGAAATTTCCCCAATTTATAACGGAATAGTACAAGCTGTATCTTTTACAGGTCATTGCGTTACTTCGGCAGGAGAAGCCACCGAAACTATCGGAGTAACTATCAGACAGCCGCAAGATTTTCAGATAACTGCCTCAAAAAATCCAGTTATTTTAGGAGAATCAACCGTTTTAAGTACAACTGGTTGTGATGGTGTGGTCAGTTGGCAAAACGGACAGGCGGTAGGAAATCCAATCACTGTTTGGCCAATTAATAAATACACAGAATACGTGGCAGAATGTTTAAGTCCGAATGCTTGCGGTGGAAAAGGTAAAATAACCATCGAGGTGAAACCTCCCGTGATTCAAGCTACGGGGAAAGATGTTTGTTGGGGTTCTACGGCTACCCTTGGTCAAAGTGGTTGCACTACTGCATTTTATTGGGTCGTTTGGCATAATGATGATTTTATGGATGCTAAACCTATTGATAACCCCAATTCATACCCAATTACTCAGAAAACCAATTTCAGAGTGATGTGTTCAACGCCAGTTGGTGAAGGTACAGGAGATATTACGATAAATCCAATTCCATTACCCAACAAACCTGACATTGGCAGCGAAAGAACGACTTACTTCTTAGGCGAAACAGTAAGAATTGGCACTGGTGGATGTAATGGTTCTGTTAGATGGTCAAATGGTGAAAATGATTTAAACACCATTGAAGTAAAGCCAAGAAGGACTACTAAATATACCGTTACTTGTGTGGGGGGTTATGGTTGTACAAACTCTAACGAGATTGAAATCACAATGAAAACACCACCACCAACAGCTAAAGACCAAACTATTTGTTATGGCGATACTATAAAAATGGTGAGTGGTTGCATGGCTGGCACAGAGGCTCATTGGACAAAAAATTGGATGGACATTCCGAATCGAGTGGAAGTACCCGAAGGATTTCAAGAACGATTGACCGAATCGAATACGTATGCGGTATCGTGTTATGATGCTGAAACTGGTTGGAGTGAAGCGGTGGCTATAAAAGTTACTGTCAAAGCACAAATAGCTCCACCAATAATTACAGCCAAAGGCGTTGAAAAAACTGCAATTATTGTCAAAGGTGAAACAATTGAGTTATTAGCAAATGCTTGTAAGCATACCGAATGGAAAGCCGAAAGTGTTTTACTGGCTGATACATTGAATAAAATTCAAGTAAAACCCTTACAAACGACTACTTATCATGCTCGATGTTTTACAGATGGTTGTTATAGCGAATGGAGTCAATTTAAGGTTTATGTAAGACCCAATATGCCTGTAATCAAAGCAACTTTAGATACTTTGTGTGTCGGTTCTTCAACAATAATAACGGCAAAAAACTGCGAAGATGGCGGTACGTTGGTATGGTTAATTAATCGAGATGTAAAAGAACGCTCATTTACTGTTTCGCCAAAATTAGATATTACTTACAAAGCCATTTGTGTAAGCCTTGACTCAATGGAACACAACCCGTTAGTTTCTGATACTACCACAATTTTTATCAAAGTATATCAAACTCCCCAAAAGCCACTCATTACTGGTAATTTAATCATCCTTGATGGTGAGAAAACGACCTTAACTGCCAGTGGCTGCGAAGAAAGTTTACTTTGGAATACAGGAGAGAAATCGCAAAGTATTTTGGTTAGACCAGAGAAAAACACTGTTTACTCAGCTACTTGTGGCATTTGGCAATGTATTTCTGATACCGCATCGGTCAAAGTGCGAGTAAGGCCTCGCCCGATTGAGATTGAAACGACTAACGGTATTCGTGGTTATTCCATCACTGATACGCTTTGTTTAAACAAGCAACTAACTATATCTACTCTTACTCAATGTAATAGCACGATTGTCTGGTCAAATGGTCAAAGTGGTGAAAAGATTGAGGTAACAGGCACACGGGGTGAAACGCAAAAATATAGTTTGTACTGCATCAATGCTGATAATGAAAAGTCAGATGAAACAACGGCTACCATCACTGTTTTGGACTATAATATCAACGATGCAATTGCCTATCCCAATCCAACTTCGGGGAAATTATATATCAAATCGAAAGGATGTATTGATGGGGTAAAACTCATTCTTTATAGTCAACGAGGAGAAAAACTCTACGAAGGTGGCGGACAGGAAAGGTATTTAGATAGCCTCGTACTCGACTTGTTCAATTTACCATCCGAAACTTACATTCTATACATAGTCGGTACAGATGGAAACAGACCCGTTACCTTGAAAAAACGCATTGTAAAAGTAAATAACTAAAAATTTCACTCATTCCTTGTCAGTCAAGCTGGCAAGGAATTTAAACATAAAATCAGATGAAAAATTTAAAAATGATTGGCTTTCTATTTTTAGTAAGTCTTCAAAGCATGGCACAAGCCTATACACCCGTAAACACTCAAAGAGTTTTAATTGGTGCTTTTCCGTTTCAAAACTTTACGTATGATGCTCGAAGTGCAGCACTGGGCGAAGCAGGAATTGCGATTTCACCAAATGTCAATAGTGCTTTGATGAACCCTGCGAAATTAGTGTTTCTCAATCAAGATAGTACCAGAAAAGCTAAAAATGTTGGAGTTTCGTTACATTACACTCCCTATTACAGAAACCTCATTCAAGGTATGAATTTGTACGCCTTAAATCTATTTCAAGCCAAAGAAAAGACGGCTTATGGATTTGTTGTAAAATACTTTGATGCTGGAAATGTAGTAATCTATGGCGATAATAGAGAGTTTATCAAAAACTTCCATTCAAAAGAGTTTTCAATCAATGGTTTTTATAGCCTTAAACTTCGCCATAATAATAGCATTTCAGTTGGTTTGAAGTATATCTATTCTAATTTATCGGCTCATTCAACCACCCAAAATGTAACCACAAAACCAATCAATGCCATTGCAGGAGATTTGTGTTTTTACCACGATGGAAAAAATACAAAAGAACATTGGCTAAACTATGGTGCATCGTTGACAAATATTGGCGGTAAAGTTTCCTACGGAGATTACAGTAAGCGGACTTTTCAACCAACTCTTTTAAAACTCGGTGCGGCACAAAACTTTATTTTGGGGAAGAAACAAAATGTACTGATGTTTACCGTCGATGCCAACAAATTGCTCGTGCCAACACCTTCTGTTCGTAATATTAATAATGAAGTGATTGCAGGGGTAAACGAAGAAAATATCACAGGTATCGGTACAATTTTTCAATCGTGGGGTACTGCTCCAGACGGTTTGCGTGAAACCATGAGAGAAATTACTTTTTCACTCGGTACAGAATTTCAGTTTCGAGAATTTCTTTATGCTCGTGTGGGCTATCATACCCAAAACAAGCGAAAGGGAGATATACATTACTTTACGCTTGGTTTAGGCGGAAAGTTTAAGAATTTTGGACTTGATTTAGCTTATTTAATTCCTAATAAAAGAAATCAGATTTTAGCAAATACTTTTCGAGTTTCGTTGAATTATTGCCCTTTCAAATAATTTATCTTACGTGCTTTACTTCTCCAAATAGCCTTGTAAGCGGAACGCCGTCCGTTGCAAGGCTATTTTTAATATAAATATTCCAACGCTGGAGCGTTGAAGAAAAGGCTCTTTGACAGTTTGCTTTTTCTGCAAGCTGACAATGTGCCTTTGTGCGGGTCGGCTCAGTGATTTATGAATTTGGAGAGAGTAACTTTTACCCAGTCGACAAACTGATGGTAATCGTTTGGCGACTGGGTAAGGGTTACGGAGGTAATTTTGAAAAACTTATTAGAATTATAATTTACCACTTTTAAATTGGTATTTTTGTTAAATAATTTTATTACGTAATGATAATATACCTTGATAATAACGCTACAACTAATATAGATGAAAGAGTCTATGAGTCTATGCTTCCCTACTTCAAAGAATTTTATGGAAATGCTTCAAGTACCCATCATTTTGGAAAAAATATAAATAAAAGTGTTGTAAAAGCACGAGAACAAGTTGCTTCATTAGTAGGTGCTGCTGCTCCAAGTGAAATAGTGTTAAATTCTGGTGCTACGGAGGGAGTTAATTTAGCTCTTAAAGGAGTAGCATTTGCCAATCAACACAAAGGACAGCATATAATAACTTGCCAAACAGAACACAAAGCGGTTTTGGATACTTGTCAATATCTTGAACAAATTGGATTTGAGGTAACTTATTTGCCCGTTGGTCAAGATGGCACAATAGCTATTGATAATTTAAAAAATGCTCTGAAATCGGAAACAATTTTAGTTTCAATAATGTGGGTAAATAATGAAACAGGGGTAATTCAACCGATTCAAGAAATTATAGACCTCACACACAAAAACGGTTCTTTATTTTTTACTGATGCAACGCAAGCGGTCGGTAAAATACCTGTGGATGTTTATGATTTGGATATTGATTTATTGAGTTTCTCTGCTCACAAATTTTATGGTCCAAAAGGAATTGGCGGACTTTATGTAAAAAAAGGAGTTAAACTCAACGCACAAACGCATGGAGGTGGACACGAATTTGGTTTACGAAGTGGCACAAGTAATGTTCCTGCAATTATTGGATTAGGACAAGCCTCCGAAATTGCATTTAATGAAATGACTAATAATGTCGAAAAAATTACTAATTTGAGAAATTATTTAGAAACAGAACTCTTGAAAATAAACGGGGCTTTTGTAAATGGCAATATCAGTAAAAGACTTTTCAATACTTTGAATATTTGTTTACCCAATTTTGATGCTAATTTTTTTATAGATAATCACAAAAATATTGCAGTAAGTAATGGTTCTGCTTGTACTGCTGCTTTGGTTCAACCTTCTCATGTTTTAGCTGCAATGGGGCTAACCGATGATGAAGCTCTCGGTAGCCTAAGAATTTCTATTGGCAAAATGAATAAACAGAGTGAAATTTTAGAATTTATTAGAGCGATTAACTTATTTTTACCAGCCTAAAAAACAATTACAATGTTAAATGCCGTTGATTGGTCAAATGATAGAGATTATAAGACTGGAAGTATCAATGAACCACTACAATTTTATATAGATTCTCTCTGTAATAGTAAATCTTTTGATTTATTGTTGGGCTATTTTAGTTCGACAGCAATCAATGTTTTATCTATTGGGTTTGCTAATTTCCTCTATTCGGGCGGTGTTATGAGGATGGTTATCAACAATATATTATCTGAGCAAGACAAAGACGCTATCAAAAAAGGTCAAGAAGGTGATATTACTTCATCAAATTTCAAATTAGATGATATAAAAGGCCTAAGAAGCACCTTAGATGAATATGGCAAGCATTTTTTTGAATGTTTTGCGTGGTTGATAGCTCATCAGAGAATTCAAGTAAAAATCATCCAGCCGAAGAATGGTAAAGGAATATCTCATTATAAATCAGGTATTTTTAGTGATGGTGAAAACAAGGTAGGATTTAAGGCTTCTTGTAATTTTACGGCTTATGGTTTGCTTGAAAATCTTGAAGAACTTGATTGTTTTATGTCTTGGGAGAATGGTAGGTCAAACAAATGGATAAATGCCCAAAGTAAATATTTTGATGAAATATTTGAAGAAAGGGCAGATTTTGTTGATTATTTAAGCATTGATAAAATATTAGTAGCGATTAAGAGCGAATTTGGCGATAAATCAATCAATGATTTATTATTGATTGAAAAAGAACTAATAAAAAGGAAAAAGCAAATAGTAATTAATAGTAATTTAGAAAACTCAATCGAAAAGGCTAATTTTTTAATTGAGAAATATGAAAATCAAGAAAGAAAACCACGGTTTCCCTTTCCAAGTGGACCTCGCTCTTATCAAATGGAAGCCTATACAAATTGGGTTAAGAATGATAGAAAAGGGATGTTTGCTATGGCTACTGGCACAGGAAAAACAATTACCTCTTTAAATTGTATTGTTGAAGAATATAAGATAAATAACTTTTACAGATTTATAGTTTTTGTTCCAACAATATCATTAGCTTCCCAATGGAAGAATGAAATAACTAATAAATTTAACTTTGAAGAAGTTACTATTTGCTCAAGTGCAAATAACATCTGGGAAGATAAATTAAGAGCTTATGGGAGAAATTTAAAGTTAGGTAATGAAATTGATTTCTGTATTGTAACCACTTATGCAACTTTTAGAGGTTTAAAATTTCAAAGACTCTTCAATGACTTGTTTAAAGAAGAATTTGGTAATATTACATTAATAGCAGATGAAGCACACACTTTAGGGTCAAAACAGTTACTAAAGATTCTTCCTTTTGGGATAAAGAAAAGAATAGGACTTTCTGCAACACCTGAGCGTCAATATGATAAAGTGGGAGAAATTGAATTATATAATTTTTTCGATACTTCTTATCCTAAATATACATTTAGCTATAATATGAAAAAAGCGATTGAGGCTAAAGTTTTATGCCAATATTATTACTTCCCTATCATCGTTGAGTTGGAATCTGATGAGCTTATTGCATATAAAAATATAACAAAAAAGCTCGTTAAATTTTTAGACATAAAAACAGGAAAATATAAAGATAATCCATATGTTAATAATTTACTTATCGAAAGGAAAAATATTATTCATAAAGCCAGAGGTAAGTCAAAATGTCTGATTAATATTATTGAAAAAATTGGTAAGGATAATTTTAAATATGCCTTTATTTATGTGCCAGAAGGATACGAAACCAACTATGATGACGATGATTTAGACCAAAATCAGGAAAATGACGATAAAATAATAAATGACTATACGAACTTATTATATGAAAATTACAAATTTAAATTAAAAAAATTTACTGGTGAAACCAAAGAAAGAGCAGAAATATTACAGCAATTTAGTGATGGCAAACTTGACGCATTATTAGCAATGAAATGTTTAGATGAAGGGGTTGATATTCCTCAGACAAAAATTGCTGTTTTTTGTTCAAGTACTGGTAATCCAAGACAATATATTCAAAGGAGAGGTCGGGTTTTAAGGTATCATAAAGGAAAAGAATATGCTATAATTTATGATATGATTGTTAAACCAAGCGTAGAAACAACATGTACTGATTTAACACAAATAAAGTTAGAAAAAAACATTTTTAAAAGCGAATTAACAAGGCTTATAAATTTTGCTGTATTATCTGAGAATAAAATAGAGGTATTAAAAAGTTTAGAAGAACTGTGTAATAGTTTTGATATTGATATTTATGATTTAGCAAATACAGAAGAAGAAAAATATAATGAATAAAAATAGATGAAAAGCTTAAATGATAATTTGAAAGAAGAATTTGGGGAGATTTTGGCAACACCCGAAATACAGGAGTTAATATCCCAGAGGAAGTTAGATATGGATATTATAAGAAAAGCGTTTGAAAAGCTATTAGATAATAAAACTGGTGCAGAAGAAGGCTCTTTGATTGACAAAGGTAGGGCTGAATTTGAGACCTATATTATAAATTCCATCAAAACAAAGACTCATAGATATGATAATAAATAAAGTCATAATAAACAATTTTTATTGCTTTTTAGGGGAGAATATACTTGAATTTTCAAAAGGTTTGAATATTATTTCTGCTGTAAACTCTGGAGGAAAATCTCAACTATTTAATGCTTTTTACTGGACTTTTTTTGATAAAATTTATGCTGACGTAGATAATAATTCAACAAAAAAAGAATGGAAATCTTCAACAAATTTATTCGTATGTCCAGATAAATTGAGAGAGGAAGCTCAAGATACCTCTAAAATAACATGCTCAATTGAAGTTACTTTAACCAATGAATTTCATGAGAATAATGAACCAAAGGGAGATTTGGTAGAATATTGTTTTATTAAAAAAGTTGTTTACGAAAAAACAGGAACAACTCTGTCTATTTTTTCAAAGCCAGAATTGATGATTAGTTATATCCGAAATGGTGAGACATTATTTTTGCCTACACATAGACATAGCTCCTTCTTGGAAGGAATATTTCCAGTCAGTACAAGGAAATTCATGTGGTATCAAGGAGAAACAATGGATGAGTTATATGACTTTAGTAAGCCAAGTACTCTCAAAAATGCAATAAATGAAATTTCATACTTTCCAATGTATGACAATATGAATAAAATTGTAAAAGCATCTGAAGAAAGTATTGCAAAAAAAATTCAAAAAGAATTAAGCTCTCAAAATAAACTAACATCAAAACAACAAAAGTTAATTAATGATATAAATTACAATACTGCACAAATTAATCGAAAAAAGAATGAATTATTAATTCTTAAGAACGATATAGATAATCTTGATGATGATATTACAACTGAAGAACAAAAACTTTTAGGATATGATAAATATAGAGATATTAAAGAACAAATAAATCAGTTAGAAAATGAACTTAGCCTAACTAAAAGTAGAATTGATGATGCAAATATTTATATCAAGGAGACTTTAATAAATAAGTGGATGCTGAATGGGTGCGAAATACTTGTAAACGCTTCAGAAAAAAACTTAAATATTATAAATGAAGAAATTAAAAGTTTCCAACAGACAAGCAATCCTGTCCCAATCTCTCTTCCTGGCCCAGAGTATGTCGAAAAAATGATAGAAGACAAAATATGCTATATATGTGAAAGGGAAGTTGTTGAAGGGACATCTGCATATGATGCTTTAAAGAAAAGGTTAGAAGACTTTAGAGATAATTTAAATCACAAGATATTACAAGATAATTACACCGAATTAAATAGAGCGAGAAAAAGACTTATTACTGATTTACCTGATATACGTAAAGAAATTGAAGAAAAAAATAAAGCAATAGAGTTGTTAATTAAAAATCGTAATAGGGTTACGAAGAAGATAGCTACAATTTATATAGAATCGGGTGATGATGACAAAGAAAGAATTATGGTTGGGGCTTCAACAGCAAGCCAAATATTATCAAAGATGCAAACATTGAGGGCTGCAAAAGAAAGGAAAATTTCAGCATTGAAATTTTTAAATACTGATATACAAGAGTTAGAAGAAAAGTTGAGGCAAGATATAATTGAACGTGAATCAACATTAAAAAACATTGATTCTAATATTGTTGAAAGTGAAGCAGAGCTTTATATAAAATTGTTTATTAAAAGTATAGGTTCTTTAACTAAAAGTGCATATTCAAAACTGATAGATGAAATTCAATCTGAAAGTAATAGACTTTATTCTCTATATCTTGGAGGAAATACACAAGGTGAGATAGAAATTAATAATGGGATTAGAATTGTCGATAAAGTATCAAAGAATATTCTTACAAATTTGAATACTGCTGAAATTGTCGTGCAAAAATTAGCCGTAGCAAATGCTTTTCTTTCGCTGAGTGAAAGAAAAATGCGGAAATCTTACCCAATAGTTGCTGATGCCCCTACTTCTGAATTATCTCATGAAAATACAAGAAGTCTGACATTAAATATTGGTAAATCATTTAATCAGATGATAATTATGTCTAAAGATTATGCAGTATTTACTGACGACGAAAGAATAAAGTTAATCAAGGATGCAAATATTGTAAAATTCTATGAATTTGAAAACAAAATGATAGATTCGAATGGTTTAGATTCGAGAGTTAATAAAAAAACGTTCATAACGACTATAAAATAAACATTAATGAGGGAGAAATTTATTATTGATATAAATAAGAAGAATGTCCATTATGGAGATTTTGTATTGAAAGTTAGAGACTTATTTAGCCGAAAGCAAGAAAGTCTTTCAAAACAAGATGATAAATTCTTTTCTAAATATTGGCAAGTATATGCTTGGTCAGCGATTATAGGGTTTGTAAATGATAAAAGAGAGAAGGATGCACAATTGCCTCATCAAAGCTCTTTTCAATTTCAAATGATTTCAAATGGCTCTGAAACAATTGCAAACGGATTAATGCTAATGGCAATAGGAAAGGTTCAAGGTAATACATCCGATGATATTTTAGATTCCAGAAAGCTTCTAACAATTATATCGGAATATGCAGAAGGTGGAGCTAAACATATATTGGAGTTAAGACAAACTCCTGGGTATGAATCAAAATTTAATTACATTGATGATTATTTTTTCGAAATAGTTAATAGAGAAGCTATTTAGAACTTGTGAATTCAAAAATAGATAATTGTCAATATTTTATTAACTTTTACAAAAAATGTAATGATTTTAATTTTATATGGAATGAACTTATGAATGGAAAAGAATATTAAAAACATCATCAGTCACTTGTATCATCAGCTATCTATCTTTTTGTTAGCCAAAATATAATCTGAAACTTTCATAGAAGGAATATTATTCAAGTTTTCAAAAAATGAAGCAAATGTGCGAATAAGTAGCCGTTCTATGGCTACTCTTTGTTGTTTGGTAAGACCTTCGGGGAGGGTATCAAAACGGTAGAAGTCCCAGTTTTTAATTTCTTCTCTGTCTTGATTTAGTCGTTTGATTAGGCTCTCAGCCTCACCAATGTATATTTTTTTTGCTTGGGTATCAATTAAGTTGTAGATTACATTAGTGCTATCAATTTGTTGGGCAAGACTTTCTCTATTCCTCCAATCACCCTTTGTGAATCGAAAAGGGGGCTTTTCATTCAAATTATCATCAATTTTTTTTAGGGTATGAGATTTAACTAATTCCTTGAACAATTCAATGTATGCTGGCTTTTGAATATAATGAGCTTTGAATTTGAATTCTTTATTTTCATCATCAAATTCAATATCTAAAAACTCCCAAAAGGGGATTTCTTCCTCAATATCAATGTCTTGGTACTCTTGTTTATTTTTTCTCAAATCTTGTTCGATACTTCTCATATAACTCATCAAAAATATGTCTTTCAACTTTTCACCTAATTCTTTAGCAAAGAAAAGGCGGAACATATTTTTAGTAGGAGAATAGATAATTCGACCAATATATTTTTTCTTGTCATAACTTACTACAACTCTACTATCTGCATTTTCTTTATCTCTGCATAAACTGAATAATTGCTCAATACGCCACATTTTCCAAAGAAACTTGGGTAGTGGCGTTGCGGCATCTTTGAATAAAGAAGCATCAACTTTTTTTCGCCAAAGCGGAAATTCAATATCAGAGCGTTCGAGTTTCAATAAACTATTTTTTGTCTGATGATATATTATCTAAATCAATTTGTTTCATATAATGCTGAGCTTCCATGTAATTTGTGTCTGAAATGCCGCCACGCTGCAAATATGCTGTCAATTTCCTAATTACATCGTTAGTTAAATCATCTACTAATGATATTTGATATTCATATTCCGATAAAAATTTTAAAGGGTTTAATGAAAAAATAAGTTTAAAATCGACAAAACCACCTTGAAATGAGGGTGCTAATGGCAAAAATCTAAACCTTTCACCAATAAAAGAGTTAGTAACATCATCAGTAATACTTGTTCTTAAAGACTTGCTGCCTTTCGTTTCTCCCGAATCTTTATTATCAATCTTTGGATTTAAGAAATTTTCTCTCTGATTTTGAGCAATTGGATTGATTTTGCAGAGTAATATTTCATCATAATTCATGTTTGATAAATTGCATCTTGGTGTTGCAATAAAAATCAATTCATCCGTTTTTTTATTTTTGAAAACATCTCCAGTATAAAAGGGATTAGTTTGTGTATTTCTTCTATAATAGTGTTCAATTGCATTAATTTTTACACTTCCTTGCGATTTTGGCTTATTTATGAAGTTTTGATAAACAGACCTTAAAGCTATTCTTTCAAAAACTTCAACCGTTCTTTCCTTAATATTAGTTGTTTCTGAACTCTTAACTGATTCTATTATTTTTTCAATTTCATCAGGCTTAAACTGCTCAACAAACGCAGAATGTATTTCTGCCATTATTTTTGTTTCAAGGCTACCATTTTGACAGAAAATATCTAAAAATCCAGACTCATTTAGAGCTTTGATTATAGTACAAATTTTTTTTGTAGAATCGTTACTTTTAGGTATCTTAAAAACAGTTCCCTTTTCATCAAGCTCCAGATATTTTTCAAGATATGCACTATGGACAAAGATAGGAACACGATTTTGGTTATATTGATTTTGTATATAATCGGCTGATTTAAATTGGACAGATAGCTTTTCTTCGGGGGTATTTGATAAGTCCATAATGAAACCCTTAACACGCTCTTGATTATTTTCACCTTTTAAAAATGATTCGTATGCCTCATAATCTGAACATTCTACCAATTCAAAGTCAAAGTCAAAATCTTCAAATTGTTGTTTAAAACCAACTCTGATTGCTTTTTCATCTTCTAATAATACGATAGCATTTTTTTTGATACTCATAAAATATTTTAATTTGAGAAGGTTATAAATTTAATTTAGGGTCTGTATATCAAGAAAGCAGGACCATATTCCCTGTTTTCTGCTTTTATTTCCCACCCTCTTGTACTTAACATACTTCGTGTGAAAGCCAGTCCCAATCCAGTCGCATTTTTTTCTTTTTTTCCTGTTATACCATATTCAAAAATATTTTCTAACTCTCCTTCTGGTATTTTAGGTCCAGAATTGCTCAAAACAAAAATATTAGGATTTTCATGCGTAAAAAAAATAGCTTTCTCTCCCTCTGATTGTTTAAGCCAGTAAACTGCATTATTAATGATGTTCAAGAAACTTATCCAAAAAACATATTCTACTTCTTTTATTTCAAGGGTCTGAATATCTTGAGGTACAAATCTAATATCATTGTCAGCCATTATGTTTTCAAATAAATAACCAACTTTTTTAAATGTTTCAAATGGCTTGAAGGTTCGTGCAATACTTCGCCCTATGGCTGGTTGAAGTGAGTTTCGTAAAGTTTCAAGTAAGTTTAGGGAAATAGAAATATTATCGGCTCTTTCTAATATTCGTTTTTTTAATATTTCTTCCTGTATTTTATTAACATTAGTTATTAATGAATCTAAAGAAGCCCCCATAGAATTGAGTGGTTGCGATAACTCATGATAAACTAATTCTAAACCAGTTCCTAATGAAGCTAACCTCTGAGAAAAAGACAAAGAATCTTCTATATTATCATAAGCATTCTCTGAATCCTTAACAAATTCTTTCGTAATTCGTATAAGTTCTGGGCTATTTTTATGATTTTGAAGAATATATTCAATAAACTTAGTTGCATCAGGTCGTTCTAATTTACTTCGTACTATTCTGCCTAATTTATTAGTTAGCCTAAATTTTGCCCTCCTTTGACCTGTTTCTTTAAGAATACCACCTATTATTTTCTTGAATGTTATGAATGCCTTATTTTCAAAGAAACCTTCTCTATTTGTTTTTTCGCTTAATCCATCATTTTGAGGTGAATATAAAAAAGCATAACCGATAATTTGATTTGGTCCAATAGTTACTTGGTGCTGACTAACTCGTTTTGCTCCCAAGCCCAACCAGTCTTGTTCTTCTTCTCCATAGGGTTTTACACCGAAACCATTTTTAGAGATTTTTAAACCTAAATATTTACTCAGTGCTTGTGTTGCTTCTCTCCGACCAGAAGTTTTTAGTTTTTTTGCTAATTCATCTTTTGAATCTTCATCAAGGTCATAAACTCTAATATCGAAATAAAATTCCCCTAAATTACTTTCTTTATATTTATCTGGAATATCATCATTTTCAAGTATTTTTCTGATTTTTATGTCTTCATCTGAAAGAAGAAAGGACGCATCCAAAACAAAATCTTCTTCTATTAACTCATCTTTGAATCTTTGACATAAATATTTACCTTGTACTTCATGATGGTTATTAACCTTGCCAAAAACCCGATAATCATAGAATTGTATAATTGGGGAAGGTTCAACTTGAATAAAATCAACTTGCCCTTTAATCTTGTTGTTTATGAAATTTGAACCAAAAAAAAGTTCAAATGTTCCAGCACCATTATCAATATTCTGAGATTTAGATAAAATATTTTGGGTAACAAGTTCGTCCTGAATTTCTTTATTTAGTCGTAATGGTGTTATTAAATCTCTTAACGATTTAAAAAAAGACATTTCATCTAATTCTTTAAAATCAACTTCATCTTCAATAATAGTTTTTACAGAATCGTCAAGATTTTGCAAAATAATCATTGTACCTTCCTTAAAATCATTAAAAGGTTTTGTTGTCAATAAGTTAATTAATATACCATTTGGTACTATATCCTGATTCTCAAATAACTCAGACTCTTTAAAAAGTTGTGTATAATCTCTTATCGTACCACCAGGGAACGATATTTCTTTCAAAAGGTTTTCGACCCTAAAAATTTCACGGTCAATTCTTAGCCAATTATATTCTTTCTCATTTGCTTGTTTAGTTATAACTGTCAAATAACGACCTAATGCCATTGATGCTAAGCGACCTATTCCTTTTGAGCCAAGAAATTTTCTTTCATAAATTTCACTCCTTCTTTTTTCTCTATCATCATCACGTTTGCTACTGATAGACGGTTTTAGCCAACTGCCAAAAAGGGTATCGGTTTTCATTCCTAACCCATTATCTTTTATAATTAAAAAATTACGATTAATGTCTTTATCATATTGCGTATATACCCAACATTTATCAGCATCGGCATCATATCCATTTTTAACAAGTTCATTTATCGCAGTAGATGGATGTCCAATGAGTTCTTCACCCATTTGTATGATGGACATGGCACCAGGTTCAAACTTGTATTTTTGGCTTTCTATCATCTTTTAAATAAAACAACTTGCACAACCCTCACTTTCAGCATCACTCAAAATATCAACCAAATAGGGAGATTTTGTATTTAGCTTATTTCGAGCAGTACGTTTAATAAACCCTTCTTTTATTTGTTCCATACGTGCGGGAGCAATAATGTCTGAAAGGGTTTCATCTTGATTCCAAGTATAACCTTCTTTCTCATATTCCATTGCCATCGCAAATTTTTCTGGATGTTGTTCATACAGCCAAATCCATTCTATTTTTTGCTGAAAAAAGCAGAAATAGCATCCCGAACGTGAACGAGCATATTTACCTTTTTTGCCATTTACTTCAAACTCAATCTCACTATAATAGGCTGGCACTCCCACACCACTATCTTTCAGAATTTTAAAAATATCATCCCTAATCAATACTTCATCATTATCAACGAGCGGAAAGTAATCAACTTTGGAAAGTGGATAATCGGTGGTTTTCAGATATGCAAAAGTCAGTTTATTGAACGCTTTTACATCACAATCTAATAAAAGATTTAGTTTCTGAATTTGAGTAAAATTAAGCGAAATAGGTTTGGCTAAAATCTCCTCAAATCGCTCTGATTTGATAGATAATGATGCAAAAATGTTTAAAATATTTTCTAAATTAGCTTTTGATAATAATTTAACCACTACATCTTCACTCCAAATATTCTTTCTGAATGGAAAAATTGATTGAATGTTAGATTTTTTAGAAATATAACCCTCTCGGTCTTCATCGCCACGAATACCAACATAAGAAATTACAGGGTCGTCGCCTACAAACTCTTCAAAAGGGTCAAGTTTCAACTTTTTAGTACACCATCTTGAATTAGAAGATGGCAAGTATCCCCTATACATTTGCAAAAAATGGTCAAAAGGGTCAAGATTACTTCCATCAGCGGCTTTTTTTTGAATAATAGTTTTCCCTAAAACCGAATTAAGTTTTTCAATTAATTCATAAGTTTCCTTCAATTCTTTTCCAGTATCGCAAGTGTAATATTCAATATCCATATCTGGATATTTATCTTTCATATATAAGGCAAGGGCAGCACTATCTTTTCCTCCCGAAATTCCCAAAACGTGTCTTACATTGCTCATTTATTCAAAAGTTCTTTTAAAATATTAGTGAGTGCGGCAATATCCATTGAATTATCTCCCGATAATTGTTCTCTGATAGTTCCCTCCATTTTTGTTACTTGTGGTTGTTTACTTTTGGGGAAACGCACCAGTTTTTTCTTTATTCCATCAACAAATGAACTGATTTCCAAACCTATCATATCCTCTTTTTGAGCATCAATATCCGATTTAGAGATAGTTGTTAGCGTATCTAAATCAGCTATCATTCTTTTGAAACGGTCGTAAAGTAAGACTTCATCTTCATCTCTAAACATTTCTAATGATTTGCCTGTTAGAGCCTGTGCAATAGAACTAAGCCACATTTTTTGGTCGTCTAATGGAGAGTCAAGGCGTTGTATGAATGTTTTTTGGTTCGTTAATAACAAAGCCTTATGAAGTTTTTTATACCTATCTTGAAGTTTTTTTCTATAATCTTCAAATAGCATACTTTCACCTATAAAATCATTCAAAATCATACTCTCAAATCTTGCAACCAACTCGCTAAAACAAACTCTCATCTCTCGAATTGACTCCTGCAAGCGATTAGTATAGTTTTCTAAACTATCATCAGAGGATTGGAGCGAATCAATCGAATACCCCAATGCGATTGGAAAATCTTCAAAAAAGGTTTTTTCAGGGTCTTTAGACTTAGCGATTGTGTCCCTAATTGCAATGGCTTCTCTGTTTAAACGTTTCGTGTTCTTAGCATAGAAAGGAAGTTCACTATAAAAAGTAACAAACGGTTTAATCGTTTCTACGAATAAATTATTGTTTAGTTTATCCTCTGTGCTTTTATTAATTAAAATTCGATAACGATTAAACAAATCCAATTTGACTCCTTCCAAATCAAATGCTTTAACTTCGTATCTATGAGGGGCTTTGGATATTAAATCCATTACCTCATTTGAAAGATAGGGAATATATATACCATCTCCAAAAAGTGCAAAATCATTACGCTTTATGAAAAGATATGTCAGTACCCAAAGGTCTATAAATCCTTGTTTTAATTTAAACGGTCTTTTTGGCAGCAATTCCATTAACTCTGAAACTTTTCTCTGACTATTTCTCGATTTATACAAAAAGTCATTACAATATTCCCAAAGTTCTCTAAATGTTGAGTCTTTTGAAATTTCTGAAACAAAACTGCTATCTTCTGAATACAACTGAACTCCATTTTCCTTTAAAAGAGTCAAATAGATTGTTTTGTGTGCTGGAAAACGGTCGCTCTCAAACCCAAGGTTTGGTGAATCCCAATGATTTACTAATTGTGCAAAATATTCTTTTTTTGCAGTATGAATCTGTACAGAAATTTTATGTTTATTCACCAATTCGTTTTTGAATATTGGTGTTTTGGGATATATTTCTATACAAACTTGCGAAAGAAACTTATTAAAATCCTTTTTATTGGCAATTTGTTTTTCATTCCCTCTAAAAACCCAAATGACATCTTTTTCAAAAAAAGCATCTAAAATATAGTGATTCAATAGTTTTTGATGATGAGTTTGAATGGCATTCAGTTCTCGTATCGCCGTTTTATCTTCGTCATTTTCTTCAATTACTTTTTGTATTTTCTCAATCTCAAAAAGTTGTTCCTTTATTCTGACAGCGTTTGTATAGTAACCATAAATTATTGCTTCATCTTCTAATCTTGATTGTTCTTTTACTTCTTCAAGCGTAAAGGATTCATTGAAAATCAAGTTGATAAATCCATCTATTTCTCCTGTTGGCTCTTCATGTATAGGAAATTCCGAAATTCTATAATCAAACAGGCGGGGTGTACCATATTGATATGAATACATCTTAGCTAATACGGGAGGAAGTTGATAGTAGCGTTTCAGTAAAGTTGTAACGTCAGTAATTTTTTCAACTTTATTACTTGCTTCGTTAAGAGCTAAATTTATATCAAGGTCTGTACCATCTAATAAAACATATCGTCTATTATAATTCTTTTTAGCTATTATTTTTTTTTGTACTAAAGAATCAATGTACGTCTTTGGATTATCAATTCCCAAACAAATAGATGCATATTCAATCAAAAACTCATCGCCTAAAATAGCTCCTTTTGATGTAGTTATACCTAAAAGGCCTATTGTTTTTATCAATTTATTGTAAATAGTAACCTCTTTATTATAAAAACCTTCCACTTTCTCCAAAGCGATTTTGATACCCGCCCAAATAGTATAATCTGAATTATCCTTAGAGTTTAGAAATGAGTAAAAATTATAAATCATATAGTCAT
Organism: Cytophagaceae bacterium; assembly: GCA_027486845.1. GTDB lineage: Bacteria > Bacteroidota > Bacteroidia > Cytophagales > Spirosomataceae > Emticicia. The sequence continues at coordinate 23,503 of JAIXOL010000032.1, read as the reverse complement.
AAACCTTGGCTACATGATAGAAAGGGTCAATTTGTGATGTTTTGAAGTTTACAATTCCAGTATAATCCTGCGATTCCAAAAATGAGAACAAAGACCGTTCATTTTGTCCATATCTTTGAAGGCAAAGAGTTAAAGCATTTGCGGACATTAAATCCATCGGAAACAGTTTCAATGCAATTTTGTCTGCAAATTGTTTCTCAAATCGAAATGTCTTAGTAGTATCCGCAACTTTGTGAGCTTTTATTATTACTTTTTCTACCTCTTTGGTCGGAGTAGCATTAAGGTGTTCGGATGCTAAAAAAAGTAGCTGTTCTACTGGCTCATTAAATGTTATTTCTTTGTAACGCCCTCTAACTTTTGACCATTCTCGCTTTTGTGTATGGTCGAGTCCACTGCCATAAGCATCAAAGTTTTGATGTACAGTAGTAATTAGACAAATATTGTAATCAGCATTGTTTACAAACTCCGCTAATTGCTGGATGAAGTATAATTCTTTTTCTGGGTCGTTTTTGGCTGCATATTCTAAAAATTTCCCAAACTCATCAATCAATAGCACCAAAAGTGGATTTCCTCCTTTTTTTCCTAATTCATAGTATTGATTATATATTTCTGAAAGGATAAATTGAGGCACATCTGATGATTCGTTTCCAATGAATTGTTCTGCAAATGCTTCCGTAATTGATTTATATTCGCCAATTAAGTCTATAATTTGTACTGTTGGTTTTGAAATTAAACTTATATCAAATAAGTCTTTTCTCCTATTTAATATGCTTTGCTGAAAAGCCCAAAGTAACGACGACTTTCCAGTTCCATAAGAACCGATAATAGTAAACGCACGAACTCCTTTTTTAAAATCATTAACCAAATCATTAACCACACGCTCTGCATTCGGAGTGCGATAATAAGTTAATTCACGGTTGGCATCACGTATAATATTAACGGATACATTGTAAGTTTTATCCTGCATAAACAGACGAATAATAATGTTCTAAAATACTTATTGGCTCTGGTCGAGAGCGAAATTGTAACTCCTTAATTCCAGCTTGGTCGTTAAAAATAATTTCACCTTTGTAATTGCTATCTTCCACAAAAGACTCAATTTTATCCATTAAACCTGACCGATTTATAGCAAATACATTCCCGACACTATTATAATCGTGGTCGATTTCTGAAAAACTTACTGAAAGTGATTTTTCTGTACTTTTTAAAATTCCATAGAGAATTAGATGATATGGAATTTGTGGTTTTTCGTTGTTTTCAATTACATAATTTTCGAGTTTATTTCTACTAAAATTACGCATAATTTCCAACTCAGACAAAATACCCATAAAATTATCTTCTTTATCGTTACTTTGAGAATTAGTCCTGTTATACAGTTTTATCATCACATCAAAATCAGCATTAATAGTATTTTTGCTGACCGTTATTTTTTGAATTTCTGCTTTTCTGTTTATGAACGCTAAAAATGCTTCTTTGGTAAATTCTATTTTTTCCTTCCTCAATTCATTGAAAAGTAAAATATATGTTGTGGCATATCCCTTTGTTACCAAATGATAATGTAGTAACCAAAGACTTGCTTCATCTTCTAAATACGGGTCCCAACCATCATCAGCTAACAATTTATCTGCAAGAGGCGTAAGTTTATCTTCAGTATCTAACATATCAAAGGCTTTCATCCAATAACGAATAGAGCCTACCATATTCTTTCCTACACCTAATTCCACAACGGCATCTTCATCGTTAAATGATTTACCTTTTTTAACATAATCATAGCCTTTTTTTAACCAAAGACTACGGCACTGAAACGATTCATGCCCCGAAAAGGAAAAACGTTTATTTTCGTTAATATTCATTTTTTTGTAATTGTGTTGCACACTTCCAATACCAAAAAGCATCAGGGTTAGTTTTTTTGAGTTTGTTTTATGCAGTTGTTCTATTTGCAAATCTAATACAAGTCTTTCATCTTGCAATTTCTCAATTTGTTTATTTTCTGTTTTCATCAATGCGGATAGGTAAGCAGCTTTTCTTATTTTTGGTAGCATCTTTTCCAAACTTAATTTCACGGTAAAAGTGTAAGATTTCAAACCATTTATACCATTTAGTAGATTTTCAAAATCTCCTTTTACACTATTCCCTCTGAGGGTTAAGCAAAAAACTGTTTAAAAATATCATCTGAAACACCGTCGGCAATGATGGATAAACCTCTATATTAGATATTTTCAAACTATTCTACTGAAAGCGTTGTTTTTAAGTCTATCATCTGCTAATATTCATCATTTAGGTTGTACGTAAGCATTTGATTAATTCTTTGCTCGACTTCTTGTTTTATACCTCTTCTACTGGCATATCTGAGCATTTTTGGCTGATTTATAATATATTTTGAGAATGCCTCCCGATAAATATAACTTAATTCTGCACCTTGAAATGATTGTAATAATTTGGTTTCTCTGACCAAATCAACTAATAATTTTTCAATAGAGATTGTCCGAATGCCTTCAACGTCAATAGTTGGAGCTTCTGAAACTATTGGAAGAACGATTATTGCATCATTTTGATAAGAAGTATAGCGGTCAAAAACTTCATCACTTGGTTGGATATATACATTATGATAATGGTCTCGCAACAAATCGAAAACTGCTTCTGTACCGATTTTTTCCGCTTCAACGAATATATTGAAAATGCCTGCCTGATGCAATGTAAATTCATTGACGATAGATGTTCGCCAAATGCAATGATTTAGTAATGGTTTCCTCTCTGTTAATAATTGATAAATCTCTTTCTGTTTTTCTCTGATTTCGGGTTGGTAATGGATTCTCTTTTCATTTAAACTATATTTTCCATAACCTGTTCGCTTGATAAGATTCTGATTTATCAATGAATTAATCAAATAAGTTGTACTTCCTAATGCAACTTTATCTTTGACAAAATTGATAATACTTGTTCTATCCACTTCTTGTTTTTTATCAAAAAGTGGCATTAAATCATCTGTTTTTACCTTTGTTATTAACATAGTTTTGAGAGCTATCTTGAATTCAATAGCAAATGTAGTAATAATTTACATTTTGGCAATAAATAATTTATTTTGCCAAAATATATTTAGTATAGTAATTAGCTATTTTAGTTCAAGTATAAAAGAATTGATGTGTTGTATGAGATATAAATGAGAACTGTAAACAAACCGTGAAATATCAGTCAGTATATTAGGAATATTATTTACAAAATAATAGGAATATTATTTGTTTATTTTTCGCAATTAACTACCTTTGTAACCGTATCTAAAACGTTTAAAATGAAACGAAAAATAATCAGTCTTGAAGAAGCAAGCTCAATTTTAGAACCATATTATGATAATTTAGTGTCGTGTATTGGTGGCGGTGTGAATGACTATTTTAAGATTAAAGAATTTGTCGATAGCTTCGGCAGATATACTAAACATGAAAATAGAACAAAAGGGAGTATCATACATGACCAAATAAAAGCCAGAGTTTCTGAAACTTTTGGCGAGAGTTCGCTTTTTGAATCAAATGGTATTTTTGGTTTAAAAATTCAAGACGATTTTCTAATTCGTTTCAAGAAACTTGATGACCATAAGAAAGTCGCAGGATATAAGACAAATCAGTATGTGAAATACATGGGGCAATCTATTATTGAAGGTTTTCCCGATAGCCCTACTTTCTTATTTGCAGGGTATATCCCAGATAAATCTTGGACTTCAATTAAGGGTATTTACATTGCTTGTTGGAATGGCACAACCATTGAATGGTTTGATGAAATCGGTAAGTATGCTGTTCAACAATTAAATATATTCCAACAACCTGCGACAGAAGAAGAACAGAATCGTATGCGTGTTCGCTTGAAAGGAAGTAAAAATAATATTGATGAAACTAAAACGGGGACAAACGGATAAAAGATGAATATAAAGCCCGAAACTATAATTCTCGCAAGAGAGTCAAGGGGTTACACTCAAAAAGAACTGGCAGTTCTTTTAGGTGTTGAACAGGGTACTATTTCTAAAATAGAAAAAGGGTTGTTAGAGCCAAGTGAGAATTTGCTCTCACAAATAATTGATAAATTAGATTATCCAGTTTCTTTTTTTTGTGAATCCTTTATAAGAGTACAAGGGCATTACAGAAAAAAAATAAGTATGCCTGTCAATAAGTTCAAATCTTGTGAGGCTAAAATGACGATAGCTGAGAAGCATTTTAGCTTACTCCATGATGCTGTCGAGCTACCAATAATTAATATTCCAAATTGGGATATAGAGAAAAATGGGTCTCCCGAAATGGCTGCAATTTTTTTGCGGGAACGCTGGCGTATGCCAAAAGGTAGAATAGATAACCTTACAAAAATTTTAGAGGATAATGGAGTAATTGTAATCCACTTAGATTTGGGGGATTTAGATGCACTAAGTACATTTTCAGAAACGAGACAGCCTATTCTCTTCCTAAATAAACGTAGAACATCAGACCGAATAAGATTTAACTTGGCTCATGAATTGGCTCATTTTGTACTTCACTGGGGTATGAAAGTTTCAGAAGAAAGGGATGTTGAAACTGAAGCCAATCAGTTTGCAAGCGAGTTTTTAATGCCTACCAGAGATATTGAGCAATATTTGACAAGGTTAAACTTAGAAAAGTTAGCTGAATTGAAAAGATATTGGAAAACATCAATGAAATCTATTGTCAAAAAAGCATATACTTTGGGGACAATGACCAAAGACCAATACTATTATTTAAACAAGCAATTCAATTATTTGGGATATGGGAAAGGTGAGCCAGAATTATTCCCTGCCGAAAATGCAAGTTTATTTACTGAGATACTGAATTTATACTTGACAGAGTTAAATTACTCAAAAGAGGAATTGTCAAAGCTATTAAAAGTTAGCGTTTCAGAAATTGATTCTTTGTACTTTGGAAAGCCAATTGTTAGATTTTCGATTTTGAAATAATAGTTCTTACTATAAAAATCAATCATATTTTTATTTCTGTAATTTTTAGGTTGCTATTATTATAATAAAACTAAAAGTGTTTTTTTGTAGCATTACAATTCACATAGATATAAAACCCTATTCGGAAAACTACAAACCATCTATCAAAACACTCATTTTCATTGTCTCATTTTAAATAAACAGGGTGGGTAGTGTAGCCAAAAGGTATTACCTGACCTAAAATGTAGCGTTGGAAAACCTAATATTTGTGTGCGTTTGCGATTCCTTTGTAGGAAGGAACGACCGTAATAAATGGCAGAAAGCCTCGTGTATATCCCCAACAGATTTTAGGCTGTGCGGAAAGGGATTTTAGTGTCAGGCAAAGTCTTGTGCGGCTGGTGGGTGGGACTATAATCATTCTTTATACTCGATTGCATAAAGTGCAACATCATATATAAGAAGAATCAATCATACATTCCAGTATAATTTCCCTTTTCTTCTACCTCTTTATAAAATCCTTTATCCGATTTCTGAGTATTTCGGAGTATAATGCCCGCAATAGTGAAAAAGGTCTTTACTAAGAATACCAATATTGCCCATATTGCACAGAAAATGAATTTTAAGATTTTTATAAATGTGTCCATTTTGGAGTTTTTTTGAGTAGTCAATTTACGAAATATTGAGCATTTTTCGGCAATCTTCGGTAATTTTATTTGTCAGTTTTTCGATGTCAAGTTGAGCATTAAAACTCGGAATTGGTTTGCTATTGGTTTGAAAAGAACCATCTTTTTTATACGCTCCATTCATTCCCTCAATAGTAGAAAACACCTCTCGAATCACTTTCATTTTGAAGGTCGGAATCACCGTTCCTGCCTTAATATCACTTGGTTCGATTGCTCGGATGCCTACAATTTCACCAGCTTGCAGATTTAGAACATCTTGAGGTTTTACTGCACGTTTTTCAACTTCTGAAAAATTATCTCCTATTGAATTATTACTGGTATTTAGACCTTTTGAACTATGACTTTGGTTCTCACTTTTGGCAACTGATTTAGTTTCACCAATCATTTTAGAGATATATTCAGCCGTTGAAAATACCGTTGTTCGGGTAAAAAACTGGTAGTTTAAATTAGCCAGCAAAGATTCTGCTTCGGCTTTGCCATATTTATCTTCGATTTGAGTTAAATTTTGTGCCATAAATATTACCGAAAGTTTATTGCTTCGGCAAGTGGCTGGTACATTCGATAATCGGGGAATATTAATTTGAGCGGCTTCATCCAATAAACAAAATGAATGATGTTTACTGTGTTCGTTCATCTGTTTGAGTGCCACCGAAAAAATCAATGAAATAATCGGTGAAAGTGCCGCCGCAATATGATTGTCAGTGCCTACACAAAGTACTTTTGGATGCTTCGGGTCGTTAATATTCAAATCAAAATCATCGCCCGATAATACATAAGTCAGGTTTGGGTCATTCAGAGTAGCAAAATCAATTTGTAATGAACTCACCACACCCGATAATTGATTACCTGCTCGCTCATCACGAGCTGTCAGCACCGAACGAATGATTTTACTACATTCATCATCAGTTTCAAGCATTGCCATTGTATCTCGGTAAGAAAAGCCCGTAATGATGCTCACCAAGTGCGGAATCGTGCAATTTAGCGGATGATGTTTTTTCAAAAACCATATAATAGCAGTCAAAAAAGCAGTAGAAGATTTCACCCAAAAGTCAGATTTTTGATTCGATTCCGTATTAAAATTAACCACCAAAGCCTTGGCAAACTCAGTCGCATAAATTTGACTTTTCAGATATTTTGGGTTTAATGGATTGAACCGATGCGATTTACTAATATCCGAAAAATTGACCACATAGAAAATTGGTTGTATTTCACCAGCATCAACTTTTCTTTTGGTCGAGAAATGTAGATAGGCAATATCAGAAAGTGTAGGGAATTTATAATCGTAAATGATTCCTGCATAGTTTTTCTGAGCAAATTGTTCGATAAATGGTTCAGCCGTTGAAACGGTCTTTCCGCCACCATTTGAGCCAATGACCAAAATTCCACGAAATGGATTGGTGATGTTTACTTGTTTTCCATTGTCGCCTTTGAGATGCAAAGAATATTTAGTTTGATTCTTTTTTCGGTCAGTTTCTACTCTCTCAATTTCTTTGACAGTAAAGTATGAAAATAGAAAACCGAGCATAAAAACTGCTAAATAGACTAAAAAAGTTAAGAAAGGAAACGGTAAATAGATGGCAAATAGCCCAACAATTCCACAAAAAATATAAGAAACAATCAAATATTTAGCATATTCTTGACTGAGCGTTTTTCTGGGCGTAACAGCGTATTTTTCGGCCAGTGATTGTTTTCTACTTGTATAAAAGAACACCCAAAGGATAGAAAAACTACCCAACCTTACCCAAATTCCGTAAGTATTGTAGTACAAAACAAATCGAGTAGCCAATGCAAATGGGATTGCTTTCAGTTCCACAAAATACCGAATAAATGCCTCGCCAAAAACTAAACTCATCAACATGATTGTAATTGACCAGTATAGTATTTTTTCGTTTTTCATAATCAATCTGTCTAATTGAAAATATTTCTACATCGAAATTTCCTGATTGTTGTTATTTTGAGACAAGCCTTTCTTTTTATTTCGCTTCTTTTTGGGTAACTGCCCGTGGTTTTGATTAAAATCATCAGTTGCGATGGTGGAAAAGAAGTGTTGAAAAGATTTAAACTCACCCAAAAACGACTTACTCGGTGGCGATAATTCGACCTCAGACTTGCTTTTAAATGCTACTGAATCGTTTAAAGATTTGATTTGTTCGGGTAAAATCAATGCTTCTCTCGGTGATTGATTTTTACTTTTCACTCTAACTTCTTTCACAATTTCACCCAGATTTTTACGAAAATCGGTGCTGTTATTTTTCGATTGAGCAATATTTCTAATTTCAGCAATTTGCTTATCATTGATACCCAGCTTCTCCAATTGCTGTAATTTCTTTTCAGTCCAAAGAATAAAGTAAGCGGTTTTGTCTTTGGGCTGACTTACTTCTTTTTGGTCGGGTTTGAAATCAAATTGTTGGTTAAACTGTCGCTGATTTGCTTCAAACCAAGCCGTCATTTTAAATCTATTTCTGTTTGATGTATTAGGATTGAGTGTAATTTTTTGCTCAATATCCCGTGCTGAAACTACTACGTGAATATGCGTTTGTAAACCTTCTTTCAAATCGCCCGATTTCTTTTTCCCGTTCAAAACCTCTAAATCAGTTCCTTTGTAAGCTCGGTTTTGGTGAATAGTGGCGTACCAAACTAAGTCTTTTTCAGAAAGTGTTTTCCCTGAATTGAGATTAAAATTAGCTGCATATTTTTCCAAGCAAGCAATAGTAAATTCCCTCAATTTTGAATCATCATTGCCGATATGTTCTAACTCTTTTGCCGACGGAGCAATAACCAAGGAATGAAATTTATCATCTTTCGAGGTCAAACCTTTCACATTATTATCAATGCTCTTAACCATCTGTTTTTTATCAAAATCACCCTGAGAGTTAAAGAAAATACTTTTTTCTTGCTTGGATGAAGGCTCTTTGTTGAGATAATTCCCCAATCTTGCGGCACTGCTTTTATTGTCATATACCACATTTCCATGCTTCGCAGGATTGATTATTTTTGAATACATAAGTGCTTAGGATTGTCTTTCCAATTGTTTCAGGGTGGCTTGATAAAATAAGTCAAGTCTTGTTTTTAGTAGCTCAACTTCGTCTTTTTCAATATCCAATGTTTCAAAATATAAGTTGGCAAATGAGACTAAATAAGCTAAGATTTGGCGAGTTGAATGCCTATTTTCATCCATTGACTGAGATGTATTTTTCTGTTTTAACTCAGCTAAATTTATATTCAACGGAATTAAGTATTGGCGTTCTTGCACCTGTAAAAAAGAGAAAATCTGATTGCGTAAACGCACTACTTGGTTGGCTAAACCATCTGAATCATCAAAAAAACGAGGGTCAATTTTGTGTTTAATGAAGTAGTTTAAAGCAGTTTCAGTAAACATTTTCATGGTCAATTTTTGAACCTGATTCGTGAGTTTACCATGTACAAACTTGGTTTTTAGATGGGTTTTATCCTTTTCGGTGAGCGTTGGCAGGACGGATTCTGCATTAATATTATTCAGATTATCAACGGTTTCTTTTACCTCTTTAATAATACGTTCATCAATCGTTATTTTGGCCAATCGGGTTTCATTTTCCATATTTTAGTGCAGAAAGGGTACTTTTTGGTAAGTCAATTCATTGATAATCAAACGATTATATTTTATTGGGGCTATTGTGTTTTGATAATTCTCTGATTATCAACGAGTTAGCTATGCTAAACTCCCCCTTCTTGCTAAACCTTCTTCTACGTAGTATTAACGGAATTATAAATACAAATATTTTCAAATAAAATAAATAAATAAATAAAATGAATTATATCTTTGTGCCAGAATTACAGAAATAGGATAAAACAGAAATACGGTATCACAGAAACAGGTTACGCACCCCGCTCATCACAGAAATACAGTATTACAGAAAAGCAAAAGTACAGTATTACAGAAATATAGAAGTACAGAAATACGGTATCACAGAGATACAGTATTACAGAAAAGCAGAAGTACAGTATCACAGAAAGACAAAAATACGGTATTACAAAAAAGCAGAAGTACAAAAATACAGTTTCCTAGAAATACGAGAATACAAAAATACGGTATCACAGATATACCAAAAACGGTACACATTTTAAAACAATCAATCAATGACAACACAAACAAGAAACAACGCCGCAAGAATTATTTCAGTAGCCAACCAAAAAGGTGGCGTTGGGAAAACCACCATTACCGCTTTACTGGCAAATATTTTAGGTGGTACTTACCAGAAGAAAGTTTTGGTAATTGATGCCGATTTACAAGCAACTATCGCTATGACCAGAATAGCTGATTATGAGAAAAAAGACGATAGTTTTATTTTTCCTTACGAAATAATCAATATTGAAGAAACTGACACGCTGCACGAATTGGTGCAAGAACACCAAAGTTTAGTTGATTTTATATTTATTGATGCTCCCCGTTTGACCAATAAAGAGGATATTATAAAAGATGCTATCAATATTTTTGCTCCTTGCGATAGTATCTTAATCCCGACCCAAAGTAGTAGTTTTTCAACGGATTCCATGTTTCAATTTCTACCCGTAATTAAAGAAATTGAAAAACAACGAACTGATTTAGACCTTGATTTTTATTTCTACGCCTTTTTGAATCAATCTCGTTCGACCAATAATGACAAAGAAGTATTGGAATTGATGAAACAAAACGAAGAAGTGCCATTTTTTGAAACTCCTTTATCCATGCTCGAAGTGTTTGTTATCAAAGATTCTTACACGTCGATTTTTGATAAAAAAGGCGGTAAAGAGAAGTTTGAACCTTTTTTCAAGGAATTTATTGAGAAATTTAAGATTGAACTATGATATGGAAAATCAGAAAGGGAAGCCAATGACAATGGAAGAAAAACAGCAACTCATGCGTGAACGTCTGGGTAGAAATATCGGTAAAATGTACGAGAAACCTGCTGAAATTACGACCAATGAAACTTTGGAAGTAGCAACCAAGCCTGTCGATAAACCAATCAATAAAGTAGTTAAGGGGAAAGAAAAAGTGCTTGAAGCCAATGACAAAGTTTGGCGGATTGAATTAAAAATCACTTCGGTTAAACTGCTCTACAAACTCGAAATAATCTCAAAAATGAAAGGAAAGTCAAAACAGCAATACTTTTTAGGACTTTTAGAAAAGGATTTAGCTGCTAATGCCGACTTGTTTAAAAACATCTAAGATGAGTTGATTTCAGCGAAGAATTAGTAAATAGGACTATGCCATTTCAAAAACTTTAATTTAACGATTGGGCGAAGCCCAAAATTTTTTGGACAAGGGGAAACCGTGCCATTTAGGTAAATAAAATACAAGAAATCTAAAATTAGGGTTGTAAGCGTCTGTACCTGCAACCCTAATTTTTAAGCATTTATTAACTCCGTACAGAATTTAAAAGCGGTTTGATTGAGTTCGTTTGATGAGCCAAACGGATTGCCAAAGGTGGCGTTTTTTGAGTTTTTAATGTGGGTTGTGTAGTGCGTTATGCCATTAAAAAGCCCAAAAGCATTATCGCCCAAATCAGCACATTCTCGGTCAATCGAGGAATTAAGATTAGTTATAATATTTCTTTTTCTGGTCGAAACTTCGTTGCCGAGTTTTTCTTCGTCATTCATTCGGGTTAATCGCTCAACCAAAGCATCTTTGATGAAATCATCTATTTTTACCCATGAAAGTTGCTCCATTTTTTCAAATAATTGGGTGCGTTGCTTCATAAACATATCAAAGTATTGTACTAAACCATCAATGCGGAGACTGTTATTTTTGGTGTGGTTTACTTGGAGTTGACGAAAGTTTCTTGAAAAACGGTTTGAACATCTGACCATAATGTTACTATTTCCAATAAAAAAGCCCGTCGAACCATCAAAGCTATTGCCTATCATCAAATAATCTTTAAACTCATGCCCGCAAACTTGAATTGTGTCCGTACATTTGAGAAATGATAAAACCTTTTTTCCTCCATCTACATCGTAATAATTTTCAATCGGGAAACCTGTAATATCGTGCAGTTTTTCAGTTACTTCGATAAATTTTTCGTTATGTGTAGGGGTGTAACTTGATTTAGCAATATTTAATAATTGCCCATTATCGTTGCGAAAAATGCCTTTATAGCCAACTACCTGCTTATTATTGGCAAAAATCGGTTTTTGAATAATATCCCATTCTAAAGATTCCATTTTGATAAAATTAAGTGTTACAAATGATTGAAAATAAGAAAGCCCAACCCGTAAATTGGGCTTTCTTTGGGTGCTTAAATAGTGAAATTAACAATTTCAGTTTCTAAGGCTTTGAGGTGGGTTTTGCCTGTTTTTACCAAATTATTGATAAAATCTAAAATCATGGCTACATTCTGAATTTGAATGTTTTTGTTTGTTCCCACATTTGAAATGGTCATAATCAAACCTTCATCACCGTAATCTTTTGAAAAATCCTCAAATTCGCCTACTCGTTCTTTGGCTTTGTTGAATTGTTCTTTCATTTTCAAGCCTTCATCTAAGCGGTCAAAAACGGCATTGGCTGATTTTAATTCAATTACCTGAAGTTGTGCAGAAACTTCAATCGGCTTTTGTTCTTCGGTAACAATCGGCTCTGTACCGTTGATTTTACCTTTTTCGGTCGCTGTTTCTGCTTTCGCTGGTGCTACTGGTGTACCGTTGTTGTTTTTTGCTTGGGTGTTTACTGGATTGCTCATTTTGTTTTTGATTTAATTGGTTTGATAAGCCGATGAAAGGGGGCTTTTTCCCTTATATTGAATAATTGAAAATTAAATTAGAATGGTAAATCTCCTTCGGCTGTTTTGGCTTCAAAAGCAACATTGCTTTCTTTGGTTTCACCGAGTAAAGGCTTTTTCTTGTTTCCTTTGGGGGCTTGTTTGGCTTCTTCTTCCGCCTGTGTTTCAACTTCTTCTCTGCGTTTGCCTAAAAGTTCGATACGTTCAACTCTGATTTTTACTGATGTTTTGGGGCTTCCTTCTTTGTCTTCCCATTTTTCAGTTCTGATTTTTCCTTCGATGCAAATACGGTCGCCTTTTTTGATAATCGTTTCGGCTACGTTGGCTAAATTGCCCCAAACCTCTAAGCGATGCCATTCTGTTTGCTCTACTTTTGTACCATCTTTTTTTGTATAATTCTCATTCGTTGCCAAAGAAAAATTAGCTACTTTAGTACCGCTGTCAAGTGTGCGAATTTCGGGCGTACCGCCTACATTTCCGATTAAAATTGTCTTGTTCATTGCTGTATAAATTAAAGATTAAAATGATTGTTTTATTAAGTTAATACACTGATTATTAGCTTATTATCTCCTTGTTTGATAATATAAAGATACGGCTAAAACGGTGTTTTTTGAAGTAAATGGAACAGAATCGGCTATGAACGTTCGTTCTTTTTTCCCCTTAACAAAAAATAAAAAATCCCATCGACAATGACTGTCTGACGGGATTTTTCACTATTCATTGATACCATTATAAACCCATATTTTGTTCGTCCAAAACTTGGTGCGTGTGGGTGTCTTTACTCGTTAGACTCATTGCTGGAGCGTCAATTGTTGCTTGAATTGTTGTGTTATCGAAGCCCTCTTTTTCAATTTTTTCCAAATCGTAACTGGCGGATTTTTTCACCAAAAAACTACCGTCGGTTTGAATCTCAACCGAATAATCATTGATAGCTAAAGTATCACCCTCTCGGTCGGCAACTTTTATTTCTCCTAAATTCAAATCCTTTCTTAATGATTCAGTTTTAAAGAGACTATCCATTTTGTTAACGTTTTGTTGCTGGCGTTCAACAACCTTTTCTCCCAAAAGTAAACTCTCTTGCAAGGCTGGAATGAATAGCAAGGTGCTGTCATTATTTTTGAAAACGATAGCGAATTTATCGGTCGGGGTGACATTGATTTTATCCATAAAAACAGCATCGTTGCCCACCATTGCTTGCAGTGGCTTTTTGTCGAGAGTCTGAAACTCGCAGGCCAAAGAATTATCCGTTCGACGATGAGTAGCAACCAAAACGATGTTATTTTCTCGGAAAATTGTTTCCGCTAATGCAATTGCCACGAGTTTTTGTTTGTTCAAACCCTGTTGGGCTTGGTATTCCTTTTGATGGGTTTCAATGTCTTTTTTGAAGACTTCATTCTTAAACAGAACTTCTTTGTTTTTCAGTGTAGCTACCAATTCAGGAGCTTCATACTCTTGGTAAGCCGTATATTTTTCGAGATAAATGTTGGTTGTTTTACCATTTTTAGCCTCCAGACTTTGAGCAAATATAAGTGCTTCAATAGGTCGAGCGAAACGATTATAAGCCAATTCGATACTTTTTGACTCTTTGTTGCTTACTTCCTGCGTTACCACAAAAGGTTTGCTTCGATAAACTTCCATGTTATAATCCTTTTGTTTGGGATGTTCTAAGGCAATGATATTTTCCATGCCTTTGATGGCAACCAAACCTTTTTCGGCTTCAACTAAATAATTTTTGTGGTAAGGAAATCGAATTTCAACTTGTAGATGTTGTGGAGATTCTGACAAAATGCTTTGCTTGATACTATCCTCACTATGTTGATAAATTTTGTTTTCAAGCGGTTTAATGAGTTTCTCATCAAGCAATTTTAAGTGACTTTCTTTATTATTCGCATTTATTGGAATTTGTAATCTTAGCACACCTTCTTTTTTGTGAATGCACGAAAAATCCGCTTTTATCAGCTCCGAAGTTGGGACATTTGGGTGTGAAAGCTGCCCAATCATATTCAAACTGTGACGATAACCACCATTATCATTATCAAATGCCATGACAATTTTTTCGGGTTGGGTCTGTTGAATAACTTTTTGAATCGTTGCGTAAGCAGCATTGGCGGGCGTACCTGCCGTAGCTATATAAATATTGCGTTCCTGCTTTTCTCGGATACTTTGGCGGTGTAATTCAAGGTAAGAAAGGCTATCAATCGGACTTTCGGCTATAATGAGTCTATCAACTTTTTGTGTATTCTGGGGTAGATTTGAAATATGAATTGCTCCCTCTCTTTCGTTGGTCAATCTATTCCATTGGTCTTTTCGATAGCCATTTTGTTCATCACTTCGGTTTATGGCACACACAAAAGCTTCATCGGTTCGCAAGGGAAAACTGGTATTTTTCCAGCCAAAAACTTTGCTATTGAATATTTGCCCTTGAAATTCGGGGGAATGAAAAGACTGTGCGGTCAATCCACGACTTTCCAAATACCGAGTATCGGTCAGTTGATTCATATTTAGATGAAACGAATCCACCTGTTTTTGTAATTCTTTTTCAGGTTTGGGCGGAGTGGTCGGTAAATGAGTATGAGTAACATTCCCCATGAAGTTGTTTAAATGAGTGAATATTTTCCCCCAATCTTCCTTTTCAGCGATAGCAAAATTTTCTTTTTTGACTAAAAAATCTACAATTGTACCTCTGTCCGATGGGTCGCCGTCAGTGATGTAGCGATAGCCTCTTTGTTCGTCTTTCCGAACCAAAATCGTTTCAACGCTTCGCTCGGTAGTTCCAATGTTTTCCATGCGTTGCACAACGGTACAATCTCGCCCGCTTTTACTCTGATTGATTCGCCAACCCTTTGATTCGGCGTAAGCTGCGATATTGATTTCTTGTCTGAATATACTAAGGTTATTTTCCATAAAAATAGATAATGTTTGAAAATGAAAACTTAAAATTAAGTATTTATATTTTCATTATATATAAATATATCTTGTATATGAAAATATAAGTTTTTATTTTTGTGCCAGTATCTGCACAAAAGCATCTCAAATGGCCGAATGGGAACACGAAGAAAAGGAACAATTTTACCAAGTAAGTTTAGCCTTGATGATAGGCTTGTTTTTAGTTTATATGGGCGGAGAGGCTACAATTGACCTTTGGATGAACAATATACCAAAAGTCTCGTTTTTCGTCTATTTAATGGTGTTTATGTGCTTTTTTGGCTTGATTTTACTCATTTATGCTATTGTAGTTTTGCTGCCAATAATCCAACTGAAAGTCAGTAAACAAAAGCCAACGGTAGAAGCCATTGCGTGGGAGCATTTCAAAGTTATTGAACCAAATGTGCCAATTGTTGAATCTCTAATCCCTGATAAAACACCAATTGAACGCCCCAAAGCTCAGACACTCACAAGGGGAAATAAAGACTTAGTGAAGACCAATCAAGTAACCGCAGTTTTGAGTGATGATGATGTCGCACTCATTAAAAATATCAGTAATAATTTTTTAACCAAATAACAAAAATGATGAAAATAACATCCTTCTCAGTAACCAATCAACATCTGCAAACATTGGGCATTTACTTGATTTTATTCACTTTCTTTTCGTTCATGCCCCATGCACTCATGGCTCAAGGAGTGGTAGGTGGATTGAAGAATATCAGCAAAACCGTTCAATTAGTTGTCAATGTGGTTTTTACCATCGCCATCGTTATCGGACTAATTTCGGTCATTATTGGCTTCATCAGCGATAACCCAAACAAAATCATGCGATTGGTCTATTTAATCGTAGCCGTTTTGCTTTGGTTCGGGTTTACGTTCGTCTTTGAGCAAGTCAAAACCGATGTCGGTGGTCAAGGGGGCTTTAACGGAAATTAAGATGCTTATCAAGAAATCCTTAGAAAAGCCAACCCTCATTGTGGGTGTCGAAATGGGTGATTTAATGCTTTATCTCATCACCAGTTTTGGTTTTGTGATTGTGCTGAGTGTCATGCGAACGTTCATTCCCATCCCTGCTTGGGTCAATCTTATCTTACTTGCTGTGTTGGTGCTGGGCTTCATTGCTCTGCGTAAAATGACCCAAAAGAAGCAAACAAGTTTCTTGAAAAGTTGGCTTTTCTGGCACTTATCCGCTCCCAAAAAAATCATCATGGATAAACCCAAATTCATTCGTGCATACCATGCTAAAAAACAAACCCATGTTTGACCATCAAAGAAATTTTGAACAAGTATTTCCCTACTTCGCCTTTGAAGACAATCTTTTGGTGCTGTCCGATGGCAGAGTTGGTATTGGCTACCGTGTGCAAGGCATCGAAATGGAAAGACTCAGTACGGGTGAGTTTAATAAAATTGGCGAAAACGTTTCGCAAGCCCTGAAAAGTCTCGCTGTGGGTGCTTGTGTGCAACTATTGAATTTTTATTACTACGAAAAGTCAAGTCCAACCGTGCGAGATAAAAATTACTACGAACAGCGTTTTATCCATTCTTTCGGCGAAAGACTCATCCAACGTCACGAGCAGTATTTATTTATCAGTTTGGGGGAAGAAAAAGATTATTCACTGACAAATAATTGGTTTGGTAGGGGCGGTCAGGTTTTAAATAATACTTTCAAGACGATTACTTCACACAAGAAAAAGATTGAAAACATTGCGAGTCAATTCATTTCGTTGGTGGGTATCAACGGTTTGACTTATCAACGCTTGACGGAAACCGAAATCATGCAGGTGATTTGTCAGTATTTCAATTTGGATTTTACGCCCAACCAAGACCAGATTTTCAAGACCTTCACACCCGACAAAGAACGGCTGATTTTGGGAACTGATACCATCAATATCATTAGTATGTCGGGCCAACCAACGAATGTAAACAATGACATGGATAATAGCTACAATGTGTCTTCGCCACAGCTCTATGCACTAACAAACTATTTAGAAATCCCGCACATACTGAGCGTTACCTTCAAGCCCTTAGACACGCAAAAGGCGTACAATAAAATGGAGTTTGAAGCAAAAAATATTGCTCGTTTAGATTTTCTGATGTCCGAACAACACCGTGCAAAAAGCAGGGATATGTTTGAATTTCTGAACGATGTTACTACCAACGGCAATTCATTGGTACAAGTTTCGGTGCAATGCTTAGTATGGAATCACGGTGGGCAAACGGACGGATACGTCCAGCAAGTGATGAAAGCCTACCGAGAAATGGGGGCAGAAGCATACATAGAAAATTTGGATACGACCAATCTTTTTGTGAGTAATGCTCCTTGTAATGCTTACCAAAATTTCCGTTGGCTTCTGATGGAAAATCAAGTAGCTGCTTGCTATTTCAATGCCACAACCTTGCTCAAAAGTGATAAAAAAGGTGATTTATTATGCGACCGAATGGGCAATCCATTACTGATTGACTTTTATGATACGGTGCGGTTTGAAAATAATAATTCCCTGACGATTGGTGTGCCAGGTTCGGGAAAAAGTTTTACAATGGGCAACTTGATTCTGCAAAGATTCTATCGAGGTGAAAGACAAATCATCATTGATGTGGGTGGTACTTACTTATCCATCTTTTATGCGATTCCTCCCGATAAATGCCGCTACTATGAATACGACCCCGAAAAACCCTTGAAGTATAATCCTTTCTTGGTCAATTACAATGAACTAACGGGCGAATTCATATTGAGCGAAGCCAAGATGGAATTTTTAATCAACTTGATTGCTACAATTTGGCGAGGAAATGCCAATCTAAGCAATGCCGAACGAAGTATTTTAAACAAGTTGCTCAATCAATATTACTATGAGTATAACCAACAAAAGCAAGGAATGATGCCGTGCGTTCGTGGTTTTTATGATTTTTTGAAAAACTTTCAATCTGAAAACCATGAGGAAGAAGTCTATAAAAAGATTGAAAGAAATCTCAATATGGATGAATTGCTCATCACTTTAGAGCCTTTTGCTGTGGGAAGTTATCAAGCAATATTGAACTCAGATAATAATTCCGATGCCGAACGTCCAATTGCTTCTTTTCCACTGATTTGTTTCGATTTGGCCAAAATTAAGGCAAATCCTACTTTGTATCCAGTTGTTGGAATGCTCATCATTGAGCTGTCCTGTGATATTATTGAGAAGTACCCCAAGATTATTAAACGCATTTACATTGATGAAGCGTGGTCAATGTTAGACGGACTTTTGGGAGGATTCATTGAGTATATGTACCGCACGGTTCGTAAGTGTGAAGGTACAATTAGCATCATCACGCAAGGAATTTCGGAGATACAAAACTCAGCTATTGGGACAGTGGTAAAAGACTTATCATCAACAGTTATTGTCCTTCGCCATACCGATTCCAACATGATTGATAAAATCGTCAAGTTCTTCGGACTCACCAACCACGCCGAAGATTTATTGAAATCCTTACGCAAAGATGCCAAAGACAAATGGCGAGAAATCTTTGTCAAAAGGGCGGATTTGATTCATGTCTATCGGGTGGAAGTACCTGCAAAAATAATCCCATTGTTAACTTCCCGTGCAGAAGAACGCAACCGTATTCGAGAAATGTCGGAAGGTGGTAAATACTTCGACTATGCCATTAACCGCTTCGTGGAAGAATGGGAGAAGGGGAATTGAGAATTAAGAATTGCTCCTTGTTATCAAGCCATTTTCAATTAACCATTAAACATTAAATAAATGGATATTTTATTACAGGCAACCATCAGCGGAGATGCCTTATTCAAAACGGCTCAATTACTTGCCAATAAAGCCAAAGGTAATTGCTTAGAACTGGCAGGAATCATGCTGTTCATTCACTTTGCTTACATGCTTTTCAAAGTATTGGTTTTTGGTGAATCTTATAGCACCAGCGTTATGAACTTGATTCGAGTGGTGGCATTGATGTTTCTGATTGGCTATTATAATGAATTGATGGGTTTGGTCGTGGGTGCGGTCAATGAGTTGGCTAATACCTATACCAAAGTTGATGATATTTTAGCTCAAATGAAAAAGGTATCAGGCGATGCCAATAATCCTTCTACCGAAGCCAGTGGTTGGGATTTACTGACAATGGATTTTGGCAAACTTATCAATGTCATTCTGACCGCTATTCAAAATGGCTTATCCATGATTATTCGTTTGCTCTTAGAAAATGTCAAAAACGTATTGGTCGCTTTCACCTATTCAGTTGGCATTTTTGCCGCTGCTCTTAGTACGGTGCCAGGATTGGGCGGAACAATTACCCACTGGTTTCGCTCGATGTTGAATATTTTGTTTTGGACACTCACCCTTGCCGTATTGGACAATTTGGTGGTCGGTTTATCAATCACAATTCAAACCACCAATCAAGGCAGCGACATTATTAATATGTTGGTCATAAATATGGCTTTGATTATTATGTATTTGGGAGTGCCATTATTGACTACCATTTATATTGGTTCTTCGGCCATTGGTGGCATCATCCGAAGTATGCAAGGTGTATCGGGCGGAATGGCTGGGGCAACTCTATCAAGTGCAGGTTCGATAGGAAAATCCGCTTGGGCAAAATCAGCTGATATGAGAACGAAAGCGTGGACGAGTACCAAACAGGGTTTTTCAAATGTCTTTGGTAATAACTCTACTAACCGAACGAAATCATGAGCGAAAAAATCAGTATTGCCATTAAAAACTTGTTTGCCGCCAACGATGTCAATAAATACATTGATAGGCTCTTTTTTCTGATACAAACGAGTGTCTTTCTGCTCTTGTTTTCCAATGTTCTTTGGGGAATATTGTTTTGGAATGCCACCAAAAATGCCGACCAAAAAGTATTTGTTCGTTCGGGTAAAGAAATGTTTGCCGCTTTGTTGGCTGACAATGAAACCCGCAACATCGGACAAGCACGGGGACTCATCACCACATTTGCTCATTTATTCTATGAAAGTGATGCCAAATCATTCAGCGAACGACTCAACGAAGGTTTTTGGCTTTTGAGCAAACAAGATGCTCAAGCCATTTACAAAAACTTCATTGACGAAAAAGTGCAGGAAAACTACACCAAGTTCAATGCCTATTCCAAAATAAAAATTGATAGTATTGGGGTGGATATGTCGGTTGTGCCGTACCGATGCACCTTGCTTTTTCAACAGTCTATTTATTTCAATGAGCAAGAAAAAGTCAGCCCAATCGGGACAATTTTCGAGTTACAGCCAGTGCCTTACTCCGAAAAAAATCCTTACGGATTACAAATTCAAAACTTCAATTACATCGAGTATCAGTCAAACGATACACCAACTAAACAATAATTTCATGAAAAAGCTCCGTTACTTCTTACCGTTCCTGTTTATCTCTTTCAGTATCTTTTCTCAGAAAATAGATACTCTTTATGTCAATTCATCTGCCACAACCTATTTGATTTTTGATGAAGCCATCTCGCTTTTCAATTTGGGCAATACCGATTTTCAAGCACAAACGGCTTCAACTCTTCCGATGAGTTTGGGTTCACAAGTTTTACTCTTGAAGGCAAAAATACCGAATGCCAAACCCACGACATTATTATTGACTCACGGTAAGCAGATTTATCAAGCCTATTTATATTACCAAGAACCCCTCAATCAATCTTTCTATGATTACCGTTCCGAAAATCAATCGAAAGAATCATTCAAGACAACGGACGAAAATCTACGATTAGAAGATAAATTTAAAAAGTTGGCGATTTCACCGATGAATGTGTCTTTCAAAAAAATGCAATCGGGTATGTTACTCCATTGTGAAAACATCTATACCGATGCTAACGGAGTTTATCTCAAGTTTTCACTGAGCAACAAAAGTTCGATTGCTTACGAGATTGACAATGTTTCATTCTCCTACCACTCTAAAATGAAGAGAAAAGCAATTAATCATTTGCAAACATTGGGTATTGAAGAAGTCAATATCTTGAAAAGCATTGAGCCAGTCAAGATACTCACTTCTCAAAAAAGTGAAAAGTATTATTACTACATCCCACTTTACGCAACTACCGAAAATGGCTTTTTGGAGGTCGTTTTTCGAGAAAAGAATGGTTTACGAAACATCAAAATTGCGATTCCTTTCAAGAAAATACTAAAGGCTGAAATGCTATAAATCATGCAAAATGGAATAGAATAATGGAAAATGAAGAAATCCAAACTGAAACGAAAAAGAAAAGTTTTGAGTGGCGTTCCGTGAAAGAACTCCTATTGTCATGGTTCAAGCAGTACAAATTACTCTTTATTCTGGGAAGTGTGTTTTTATTGTTGGTCATGTTTTTTGGTGTTTCAAAATACATCCGCCAAGAAATAATTAAAAACATGAATTTCACTATGCCAAAAATTGATGTTGGCAAAGATAACGATAAAAACAGCAAGAAAGCAGCGGAAGGAGAAATGCTTACTTCGGTCAAACAAGGAGTGGAAGAAGAAAAATTAAAGACCCAATCAGCCCTAAAAGTCCAAGACAAAGGATTAAAAAGTTATCAAGGCAGTAAGGCATTTACTGAAAACACCTCAAATATTGTCGAAAATGAACCAGCAAAAACTGTTGAAAAATCGCCAGAAGTTGAAATTCCCAAAGTCAATTCACAAAGTACAATTTTGCCAGTAAAAGCAAGAAAAAGGTCTAACAAAACCGTTGGGACTCTCCAAACAAAGCCAATTGAAAATAACACTTTTAATACCACCAGTTTAGAAAATGCAGCAACCATTCCTAATCCTCAACGTAAAAAAGAACTTATCAAAGCTTCGATTTACGGCACTCAAATCGTGCGAAATAATTCTTCTGTCAGAATCCGATTATTAGAAGCAATGACAATTGATGATGAAATCATTCCTGCCAATACCTTATGCAGTGGTGTGGCCATGATGGGCGGTAATCGGCTTATCATTATGGTTACGGCTTTCAAAATTGGTGCAGATTATATTCCTGCTAAAATGGTCGTGTACGATAGCAATGATATGTTGCCAGGCATTGCCTATCTCAGCGATAATACCAAAGGACAAATTCGCCAGCAAAATAACCAAGCCCTTGATAATGTCGATAATACGGTTTACAATATCGGCAGTTCGGCAGGCATCGTTGGCCAAGTGGGGGCAGGTGTGGTTACAGGTATTTCTCGCTCTTTGCGTTACGGTGGAGTTCAGAAAAAGTCGGGCGAAATCGAACTAAACGAAGGGTACAAAGTCTTTTTAAAACCAAATTAAACCAACGTGGCGACGTGTTGACGCACCAAAAATGAAAAAGTTATTACAAGTGACATCCCTATCCCTCATTTATAGTATTCTATGTTTGAATCTAAGCGTACAAGCACAGGTATCTATTGACCCAACCGCTATTGAACGCCTAATTCAACTGAAAAATTTGGTCGATAAAGCCAAAACCCAGATTGCACAACTCAAAAGTGTAACCAAGCAAGGAGCAGCAACCAAAGCCAATACAACAGGTATTTTGGAGACAGGTTCAAAAATTGAAGACCTTCTACGAAGCCCCGATGAGTATTTGAAACTGGCTTATCATTCGATGATGTACAACGATGCCACTGCCATTATGAAGTTGAATAGTGCTTTAAAAGGCTCTTTTTCTGCTAACT
Organism: Cytophagaceae bacterium; assembly: GCA_027486845.1. GTDB lineage: Bacteria > Bacteroidota > Bacteroidia > Cytophagales > Spirosomataceae > Emticicia. Next base: position 617 of record JAIXOL010000032.1, on the reverse strand, counting down.
TGAATAGCAATTTTAAAATCTCCGATTTATCACCTTATTTGGATGGTAAAAACTATTCCGATAAAAGTGGTTCAACTTTCTATGACCTCGTTACGAAGGGAACAACCATTGATAATAAAAATGGGATTCAATCTTTTAGTGATTTTTTGGGTAGTCAAAAATCTTTTATGAGTCGCCAATATGCCCTACAAACTGCATTGCAAAAAAAGAAAATGCAGCAAGCCATGACTTATTATCAACTGGCCGAAGAATTAGAAAGCAAAGCGATGGCAATCAATGATGGCGTAAAAAGCCGAAACAACGGAACAGCTTTTCGACTGAGTAATCAAGGTGTATTTGGCGATATTGGCAGTGATTTAGGCGGTGATTTATTTGGGGATTTGTTTTCTTCAGAAGGAATTTCAATGCCTTCCTTTTCATCGGGAACACTGACAGTCAATGGCAAGAATTATGTCATGGATGCGGTGGGCAATGTATATGATGCCAACGGCACTTTAATTAGGGTTTGCTGAAAAAGTTTCAAATATCAAATTGAACTTGTCATCAATAGGTTAGAATATTGGAAATAGGATTGTTTTTTTTGAAAAAGCACGTTTGTGAGTCGAATTAAGAATAGG
>JAIXOL010000057.1 GCA_027486845.1 Cytophagaceae bacterium | reverse complement strand
TGGACTTGTCAACCTATTTTAGGCAAGCACAGCGGACTACTTAGCCTATTATTTTTCTATGGACTTGTCGACTATTGACCATGGACTACTTTAATTGACCAAAAATATTCCTCCTCGACGAGTAATTTTTTCTCTTTCTGGGAAATCTCGGCTTTTATAGCTTACCACAAAAGCATACATCATTGGTGCAATTACTTTTCCATTATGGCTTCCGTCCCAAATTTCTTCAGGGTCATTAGATTCAAATATTATTTCACCCCAACGATTATAAATACGCAAATCGAAATCTGTTATATGGGCATAAGGTAGCTGTAAAATATCGTTGATACCATCTTTGTTGGCGGTGAAAATCTCTGGCACAAATAGGCGTGGCTCGCAACCTTCTTTGATTTCAATCTTATCTGAAGTAGCACAAGTTGAACTATTTGCGAAAACATTTGTAACCTTTACAGTCACGTTTCCAGTAGCATCAGCTAGTATTGTTGGTGTTGTTTGACTATTATAATTCCATAAGTAGCTTGGATTGTAGGTCTGCTGAGGTTTGGGGTCAAGTAAAATTTTTTGATTTTCAAGGATACAAACAAATGCTTCATCAGGCAAATTAACTTCTGGGGTTGGTTTAATATAGATTTCATCCGTAAGCACAAAATCTTTGCATTTTTCCTTTAAAGTATTTCCTAATAATTTGTCTAATATTTGGGCTTGACTTGCTATTTTGCTGGCCTCTGTTTCTGCATATACGCTTAAAGTTAATGTCACCTTATACGTGCCAGTTTTAGTATAAGTGTGCGAAGTTTTTAAGCCTGTACCAGTTTCACCATCACCAAAATCCCATACCGCTTCGCCTTTCATTGGGCTACATACACCTTCAGTTTCAAACGATGTTGGCTGATTCTGACAATTTCCCGTATATTTAGCACTTAGTCCTGCACCATCTTGTTTTTGCTTGGCTTGAATAATATTTGGAAAACCCAAACCACTATTGCCCAAAAGGTCGGCTCCAAAGCCACTACTTATAGGTTGATAACCAACTAAGGCAGCTCCACCAATTTCATTGGTATTTTGTATGTAAGGAATAAATTGGCTTCCATTGATAGCCATATAGATAAACTTCACCCCAGGCCCATTGACTGGCCCGCTTTGTAATGCACCAAAAGCAAAAGTTTTAGATTTATCTATTTCCTTCTTTTGCTTGGCTATCTCATCTGGCTTTTTAAGGTTGAGATTTAATTGATATAAGTAGGAGGTTTCACCTTTGGTAGGGTCGCCACGAAGTGTAACATATAACTTTTCTTCATCATCTGAAAACTCAAGTCCATATATAGTAGGAGGAGCGGCTACCTCAATATCAATCGTCAATGGCGTTCCTAATAGACCTGTTTCTTTATCTACTTCATAGACCTCTACATAATTTTTACCATTAAGCGTAACTGCAATCGCCATTTTTGTGCCGGTAGGCGAAAACCTCATGTATCCTTCTTGACTTTTGGCATCGCTATGGACTAGGCCTAAATCTTGTGTAAATTCTTTTGTTCCTGTTGAATCTACTTTTAAAATTCTAAAAGTATTGGTTCCTGCATCATGTGCATACACAAAAAAAGCAGTCTCACTCGGATTTTTTATGGCCGCAAGCCGCTGTGTCGTTTGAAAATTAACTGGAACATTTTTTTCTACGACCGCTCCTTTACCACCATTGCGGCGAACATCAATCACACTATATGAAAGCAAGCCGGTGACTTCATTGATAGTATAGACATAATATAAATGGTGTGGGCATTCATTGCATGAGCCTTTAGGTATAATAAGCGATGATTGTGTAGCGGTATTGGTTCCTCCAAGTTTACTATCTGTCAGCGGAGGCGTTGCTATGAGTGGAGCATCGTCTTTATCGAATACATCAATCCCATCTGTATAAAACAATAAAGAACCTGAGGGGTCGTAAACCATAGCAACTCCTTCAGGAGAGCGTATTGGATTGCTTTGGGTGGCCGTTTTTGGTACAAAAATGGGGTTGGATTCATCGGGTTTTTTAAATAGCTCACCCGTAGGATCAAGTGGGTCTCGTGGAGTTGGTGGTGTGGTTATAGCCTCAAAATCTAAAGTTGCTCCATCACCAAAATACCATTTTTCTGTACCGCCACTATTGGCATCTTGCATGCAAAACTTCACATTGATTTGAGCGATGAAAGAACATCCGCCAGTTGGGTCAAAAACTTCTACTGAATAACACCCAGTTTTGGTCACATCAATCGTTTGGGTAGTCTGTCCACTTGGAAACCACAAAAAAGTTGCTCCAGGTGGTGAAGGTTTTAGTCGATAAGGGTCAAGTTTAAGTGTTTTACCATCACAAATAGTTGTATCTGCTTTTGGTTTGCCAAAAAACAAGGGTTTATCGGGAGGTGAGCCAATCGTAATCAATTTTGTTTCGGGTGCTTGTAGGATACCTGCGATTATTCGGGTTAAAGTTACAGTGTACTGACCGGGCTGAGAATAAATATACTTGGGATTACGAATAAATGCTACATCGTTTACTGTCGTCGGGTCGCCAAAATCCCATGCCCAAGCGGTTGATGCTTTGTTTTCATCAAAAAATATGGTTGGCCCGCTGCAATCGGTATTTGGTGTTGGTGCTGTTCCAATAGGAGGAGTGATCGGTGCCGAAGAACCGACACAGAGCTTGCCTCCTACATAAAACTGAGCGATAGAATCGAAAGAAGTGTATGTAATTGAGGCAATCAGCAAGAAACTCCTAAGAATATTGCCAATACGACCTTTCATAATTGTTAATTGTTGGGATATTTAATAACTCATGTTACGCACTATAACGCTGAAAGCGTTAAACCGCTACTGCGGACCGTTCGAATATCCCCGAAATTCTTTTGGGGTTTAAAATATCAAAAATGTTGACAACCACGAAGTGGTTGAACAGAACCGTCCATTTTAAGTTTAACCACTTCGTGGTTATGCGTAAAATTTATATAATTTACCCCGAAATTCTTTCGGGGCTACTCATGTTTAAGCCCTTTGGGCTTGAGAATGCGTAACATGAGGTAATAAAACACATTAACCGCAAAAGAGGTTTAAATAATAGGATAATTTTAATCGACAAATTTACAAAGAGCTAAAATAGTCCGCAGTTAATAGTCTACAGTCAACACAAACATAAAATACTGTCTTCATTATTTTATGAAAAACAAATTTGACGATTAAATATACCCAACTGCTTCTCTATTTATAAGCTAAGCTTATAATCTTAAGCGGACTTACCGACTATTGACCATGGTCTATTAAGTTTATTATCTTAATCTATGGACTTATCGACTATTGACCATGGTCTATTAAGTTTATTATCTTAATCT
>JAIXOL010000027.1 GCA_027486845.1 Cytophagaceae bacterium | reverse complement strand
TTATTTGATTAGGGGTGTAGGTCTTAAAAACGACCCGATTTCTTGGATGTTTCATAACCCTAAGTTACAAATAAATCTGCAAATAAAAAAGAGACTGCCCTTTTGAGACAGCCTCTTTGATATGTTTAAAGAAATAACTTTTAATTTCGCTTATCAATCTCGTCTCTGATTTTAGCTGCTCTTTCGTATTCTTCCTCTGACAATGCTTGCGAAAGCATAATTGTTAGCTCGTCCAAACTATAATCTTTCAAGGCTTCTTTTTGAGATTTTTGTGGACGAGTAGAAGATGGTTCGACCAATTCTTCGGTTTCATCAGCTTGCTCAACCTCGTTGGTTGTAATACCAGCGTCATTCAAAATTTGTTCTGTTGAATAAATCGGTACTTGAAAACGCAAGCCAATAGCAATAGCATCTGATGGACGAGCGTCAACAGTTTTCTGCCGAATGCCGTCTGTACAAACAATTTTTGCAAAGAAAATTCCTTCTCTGAGGTCTGAGATGACGATTTCTTCGACTGTAAAATCAAATGCACGAGCGAAAGACTTAAATAAGTCATGCGTCATTGGCCGATTAGGTATTATATGTTCCATCTCAATTGCAATTGCTTGAGCTTCAAACATACCTATTATAATTGGTAAGCGGCGACTACCACCTTCTTCCGATAGTACCAATGCAAAAGAGCCAGTCTGAGATTGACTTGGCGATAGTCCTAATATTTCGAGTTTTATTTTTTCCACGATGCAAATATAAATAAAACTTGTGTTTTATTCCTTCTAAAAATTTGTGTTTTTCGTTTGAAGCCCATAAATACAATTAGCCCAGACTTAGTTTTATAAACCAAATTTGGGCTAATAAGTTTCAAGAAAATTATTTTGAAGATTATTTGTTTGCCAAAACAGCCTTTGTCAATTTTGGTAAAACCTCAAACACATCACCAACAATGCCATAATCTGCGGCTTTGAAGAATGGTGCTTCGGGGTCTTTATTGATTACCACTAATACTTTTGAAGAGTTTACTCCCGCCAAATGTTGAATTGCTCCCGATATTCCACAGGCTATATAAAGATTCGGAGAAACTTTTACACCGGTTTGTCCAACATGTTCGTGGTGTGGTCTCCAATCTAAATCTGATACCGGTTTCGAACAAGCAGTAGCAGCACCCAAAGCATCAGCTAAATCAAGTAAAGGTTGCCAATTTTCTGGGCCTTTCATGCCTCGTCCACCTGAAACAACTAAATCTGCTTCTGGTAAAGAAATCATTCCAGTTGCTTTAATTGTTTCAGTCACTTTGGCCGCAAAAAGATTATCAGCAAGTGCAGGAGAAATATTTTGTACTGCTGCACTATTGCCACTTTCAATTGGAGCAACTACATTTTTCTTTATTGCAAGAATTTTCACATCGCCGTTTACATTTACATCGGCAAATGCTTTTCCAGTGAAAATACTTACTTTTACTTGAAAACCATTGCTGAGGTCTGGCAATTCGGTTACGTTTCCAACAACTGCGGCTTTTAATGCACCAGCAGCACGAGCCGTCACGGCATCAGCAAATGAGGATTTTGCCGTTATAACTACTTTTGCTCCTATACTTTTTACAGTTTCTGCCAAAACACTTGCATAAGCCATGCTATTTGGATTTGTAAGTTTTGTGTCATTGGCGTGCAAAACTTTAGTAGCACCAAAGTTTCCAGCTTTTGCTAATTCTGCTTCATCTGCATTGCCAATGGCGAGTACTGTTGAATTTGTTCCCATCATTTCGGCTACTTTAGAACCGTAATAGATAGCCTCTAGAGATGATTTTTTGATTGCACCATCGGCAATCTCTGTGAATATGAGTATCATTATAATTCTGAGTTTTGAGTGCTGAGTTCTGAGTCAAGTACGAGCTAAAACTCAGCACTCAAAACTTAGAACTCAGAACTAAATTTATAGTACTTTGGCTTCTGTTTTCAATAATTCGATTAGTTTTTCTGCTTCTTCGGCAGGAATCATTTTGCAAGCACCTTTGGGAGCCGGCAGACTGTATTTTTCTGTTGTTGTAAGAGCCGAACCTGCCGCCGGAATCACTTTTAATGGTTTCGTACGAGCAGTCATAATACCACGCATATTCGGTATTTTCCATTCAGCAATTGGTTCTTGGCAACCCAAAACGAGTGGGAGAGAGGCAATTAACTTTTCCTTTCCACCTTCAATTTCACGGGTCATATTTACCTCATTTCCATTTAAATCTAATTGCATTACTGGCGAGAATGACGGGATTCCTAGCATTTCGCCCACGATTCCGTGAACAACACCTGAGTTGTAATCACTCGTTTCACGACCCATCAAAATCAAATCATAATTTCCCTCTTTAGCAACGGCAGCAATTTGCTCGGCTACAAAATATGAATCAGTTGGTTCAACATCCACTCTAATTGCATCATCTGCACCGATTGCTAGTGCTTTTCTAATTTGTGGTTCGGCGTCCGCACCGCCCACATTTAATACAGTAATAATTGCTCCCGTTTGTTCTTTTAGTTCTACTGCACGAGCTAAAGCATAATCATCATAAGGGCCAATGATGTAAGTTACGCCAGCTTTGTTTAGTTTTGTGTCTCCATCGGTGAAGGAGATTTTTGAAGTTGTATCGGGTACACTCGAAATACAAACTAATATTTTCATAATTTTATACTCCCAACCCCTAATGGGAAATTTTATTTATTGTATGCTTTTAGAGGTTATATGAAAAGCATATTTAAAGAAATTGTCAGATAATCAACACACTTCGAAAGTGGGTATTATTTATTGAAAAAAGCAAATAATAGTATGCATGCATAACATTATGCAAATCTAAATTAAAGATATATTCAATGCAAGAAGAACGACTAAAAATTTTATTTCAGTATTTAGAAGAAGAACCAAATAAACCTTTTAATGTTTATGCCATTGCGATGGAATACATGAGCAAGGATATTCAGAAGGCGAAGTTTTATCTCGAAAAGTTATTGACTGAACATCCCGATTATGTGCCTACTTACTATCATGCCGCAGCAGTATATGTTGAGTTAGAAGATTATACAAAGGCAGAGTATATTTATCAATTAGGCATTGAAAAAGCTCATCAGAAGCAATCTATGAAGGCTTATGATGAGCTTAAACGAGCTTACCGAATGTTTCTTGATGAAATGGAATAAATTAGTCGATGGTTCACCGTCTATAGTTAAAGAAAATCCTATAAACTGTCTACCATTTACCTCGGAATGTTTAATAATACATTTCGTTTGTTTGTTCCTCTTTGTTTTTACCAAACAATGCTCTGAAAGTATTGGTCATGTGAAGCATATCCAAGACTTTACTTTTTGCTTGTTTCATAATATATGTATGGTTGTCATTTTTGATTTGTTCTGTCAAATGATTGAGAACTAACGCCATACAATCTTGATTTTCGGTGAATCTATCAACGATATACATCATGAAACGGTTTTCGAGTTTAGACTCTGCGAAATAGAATACTATATGTAGGTCTTCGTCAACTAAGAAAGTTGTAGTTTTGTTGGTGTCAAATGACTTAAACATTTCGCCGTGGTCTACTAAGCAATCAATTATTGCTACATCATCACTAACTATGCGTAAGGTTGGCTGGATATTCATAACTTTATAATTTTAATTTTTCCGAATAATATTTTGTATCTGTATCAAATATAACAAAAAAATATAGAATATGTTCAATAAAAGATAATTAATTCTTGGAATAGTATAAATATATAAATTTTAAAAATAGAAAATTTGGTTTTGTTTTTGAGTGTTTGTGCCTAAAAAATGCTCAATTATCAAAAATTAAACTTTGTTTTCAGCTGTTTTTATAAAAAAAAACATTGTTTTTCCTAAAAATGCCTAAAATGACACTTCATTTTTTCTTTTAAAAAAACATAATGACCTACAAAATTTCTAAAATTTTAACTTCATCAGATAAAAAAAATCGTTCGACATCGGTTCTTATGATTTACACGGGTGGTACTTTGGGCATGGTTTACGATACAAAATCGAAATCATTAGTACCTATTGATTTTGACCAAATATTGGTAAATGTACCAGAACTAAAAAGGCTAGAATTTGAGTTAACAATTTTGACTTTACAAAAACCGATTGATTCGTCAAATATTAAACCCGAAACTTGGATTGAGTTGGCGGTAATTGTAAGAGATAATTTTGAACAATATGATGCATTTGTGATTCTGCACGGAACCGATACTATGGCTTACACGGCATCGGCTTTGAGCTTTTTGCTTGAAAATTTATCTAAATCAGTTATTCTGACTGGAGCTCAATTGCCAATTGGAATAGCTCGCACCGATGCCCGTGAAAACCTGATTACGGCGTTAGAAATTGCTTCGACAGAAATCAATGGAAGGCCAGTTGTAGCTGAGGTTGCCGTTTATTTTAATTCTTATTTGTTGCGGGGCAACAGAGCCAAGAAAAAAGAGAGTAGTCAATTTAATGCATTTCGTTCGGAAAATTATCCTGCTTTGGCCGAGGTTGGTGTAACGATTGATTATAATTTCCCTTTTATCATGCCCTTTCGCCCTGATTTGCCATTGATTGCTCATCAAAAACTTGAAGAACAAGTAATGATTTTGAAACTTTTCCCAGGAATCAATCAAAAGATGGTGCAAAATTTGTTGAGTACAGAGGGATTGAGAGGCGTTGTTTTGGAAACTTACGGTGCAGGAAATGCTCCATCGGAAGAATGGTTTTTGGAGGAATTGTATCAAGCTACCAAACGAGGAATTGTGATTGTGAATGTTTCGCAGTGCGATGGTGGACGTGTGTTACAAGGTCATTATCAAACGAGTAGTAAATTAAAATCAATCGGTATCGTTAGTGGCTCAGATATTACCACCGAGGCTGCAATTACAAAATTAATGTTTTTGCTTGGCCAAGAAACCGAGCCCGAACGTGTTAAATATAGAATGGAACAGAGTATTTGTGGCGAGATGAGTTGATGTTAAGTGCTGTGACAATATTAATCGATAAATTAAAAGAATGCAAGTTTTTGATTTTAGTATTTTGTTGTTGCGGCAAACCTTCTTTTGCCTCGAATCGAAGCGTTGAACTGTCTCGTGTCTTTTGTCTCAGTATTTACTTATACAAATCTATTCTATTTCTAATTACTTCTTTACTCGAATCAAACCTTCTTGAACAACCGAGGCAACTAATTTTCCATCTTCGGTGAAGAAATTTCCACGAGTAAAACCTCTTGAATTTGAAGCACTTGGGCTATCAAGTGCATAAAGAAGCCATTGATCGATTCTAAAATCTTCGTGAAACCACATGGCGTGATCTAGACTTGCCATAAACAAATCGTTGAGGGAAACTGTATCTAAATGGGGTAGAGTTGCAGTTCCTAAAAGATTATAATCAGAAGCATAGGCCAAAATAATTTGATGTAAAGGCAAGTCGTTAGGTAAATCTCCATTAGCTTTTATCCAAACGTGGCGAAATGGCTGTTGTTTCTGCGGTTTTAGCGGATTTATTCGCTCCACTGGTCGAAATTCGAGTGGTCGAGGATGTGAAAAGTTTTTGTAAAAATCTGGAGCTTTATCTTTGAAGGCTTCAATTAATACCAAATCAGACACCAATGTATCCGGTGGAGGAACATTTGGCATTGTAATCTGATGATTGAAACCTTCTTGTGAACTTTGAAACGAACTTATCATACTAAAAATAGCCTTACCATTTTGAATTGCGTTTACACGGCGAGTTGTGAAACTACCTCCATCACGAATACGGTCAACTTCATAGAGAATCGGCATCGAAATATCTCCCGTCAGAATGAAATAGCCGTGCATAGAATGCAAAACTCGGTCTTCAGGAACTGTTTGATATGCAGCATAAAGAGATTGAGCAAGCACTTGTCCACCAAAAACTCGTTTCCATGGTGCTTGATAATTTTCACCTCTAAAAATATTTTGTTCTATTTTTTCAAGGCTCAAAAGTTGTACTAATTCTTCGGCTGTTTTCATTTATAATCAATAAAAATGCAGGTAGTAAGTAAGGAAAAACAAGAAACGAGATACCTAATTAAAGATAGTTCGCATTAGCGATAAATGATTGATTATCAATAAAACAATAAACATGTTTTTGTTGAATATTTTCCTATCAGAACTGATAAGCACTGAAACAAAAGACATAAGTTTCGAGAAAATAGATGGTTAGAGCATGGACAAAACACTAATATCTATAAGTGGTATCATTTCAATTTGTCGATTATTTTCGTTTCAGAACTTATAAGATTTTGAAGTTTTTATAAGGTTAATATTTTTGCAATAATAGATATTGTTCTTCAATCGCAGAACGAAATTCTTTTTTCAAGTTGTCTATTAAGCTCTGCGTACTTTGCACGTCATGAATAGAAGTAACCCCTTGCCCTGCCGACCAAATGGTTTTCCATGCTTTAGCTTCGGCTTGTGCGGCATCTAATTCTTTTCCAAAATCAATTTTTCCTGCTTTGCTCCAAAGTTCGGGACTAAGTCCAGCGGCTTCGAGACTTGGTTTTAAGAAATTAGCATTTACTCCCGAAACTGCGGCGGTATACACAATGTCTTTAGTATCACTTTCAATTATCATTTCTTGGTATTCTTTGTCTGCTCGACTTTCAGTGGTGTTGATGAAGCGAGTTCCCATATAGGCCAAATCTGCACCGATTTGAAGTGCTGAAGCAATATCTCGACCAGTGCTAATGCAACCAGATAGTAAGATTGTTTTATTGAAAAAACTTCGAATTTCATTTACGAACGCCATTGGGTGAAGTGTTCCTCCGTGACCGCCAGCACCTGCACAAACCAAAATAAGTCCATCTACACCTGCTTCATTTGCTTTTTCAGCATGGCGTTGATTGATTACATCGTGAAAAACTAATCCACCGTAACTATGTACTGCATCAACAATATCAGAAACGGCACCTAACGAAGTAATTACAATAGGAACTTTGTGTTTTACAATCATTTCAACATCGGCATATAGACGTGGATTTGAACGATGAACAATTAGATTTACACCATAAGGAGCGGCTGGTTTTCCATTGGCTTGGGTAAATCCTGCAAGTCGATTTTCGACTTCTATCAACCATTCTTCAAATCCTTCCGTTGAGCGTTGATTGAGTGCTGGAAAAGTGCCAACTACACCATTTTTACAACATTCTACTACTAAATCTGGTCCGGAAATGAGAAATAAGGGTGCAGCTATCGCTGGTAAAGACAGCGAATTTGATAGATTATGCGGTATCATTTTTATTTGGTTTTGTCGTAGTAAAATTGCATAAATTTAATTAATTATTATAATAAAATTGAATTATAATAATTAAAATTCTCAAAAAAATAAAAAGCCGTAGAAATTTTCAAATCTCCACGGCTTCTTAAATCTACTTTTGATATTAATTATTAATCTTCAAAATAGCCATAAATGCATCTTGTGGAACTTCTACTGTTCCAATCTGACGCATGCGTTTCTTGCCTTTTTTCTGTTTTTCTAAGAGTTTACGCTTACGAGAAATATCGCCACCGTAACATTTGGCAGTTACGTCTTTTCTTAAAGCTTTCACTGTTTCTCTCGAAATTACTTTAGCACCAATTGCAGCTTGAATCGCAATGTCAAATTGCTGACGAGGTAATAATTCACGCAATTTCTCACATAATTTCTTGCCCCATTCATAAGCCTTATCTCGGTGAACAATCGCTGAAAGTGCATCAACTGGTTCACCATTTAAAAGTATATCTAATTTTACAAGCGAAGATTCACGGTAGCCTATCAAATGATAGTCAAGTGAAGCATAACCACGAGAAATTGTTTTTAACTTATCAAAAAAGTCAAAAACTACCTCTGAAAGTGGCAATTCAAAGGTCAATTCAACGCGAGTGGCGGTCAAATAAACTTGGTTTTTCAATAAACCACGCTTATCCATACATAAACCAATAATTGGCCCAACGTAATCGGCCGCTGTAATGATTTGTGCATTAATAAATGGTTCTTCAATCCAATTGATAACATTCGGGTCAGGCATTTCCGACGGTGCCGAAACTTCCAATAATTCATTCTTTTTATCAACAACGTGAAATTTTACCGAAGGAACTGTGGTCAAAACCGTCATATCAAACTCACGTTCTAGGCGTTCCTGCACAATTTCCATGTGAAGCATTCCTAAGAATCCACAACGAAAACCAAAACCCAAAGCGGCAGAAGTTTCTGGTTCCCAAATCAATGCTGCATCATTAAGTTGAAGTTTTTCCATGGCATCACGCAAATCTTCAAATTCTGATGTATCAACAGGGTAAATTCCAGCAAAAACCATTGGTTTTACTTCTTGAAAACCCTTAATCATTTCTCTAGTAGGGTGGAGGGCATTCGTAATTGTGTCTCCAACTTTTACTTCTTTTGCAACTTTTATTCCCGAAATAATATAACCAACATCGCCACAATCTACATAATCACGAGGTTCCTTGGTCAATCGCAAAATTCCAACTTCATCGGCAAAGTATTCTTTGCCAGTAGCCACAAATTTTACCTTATCACCTTTATTGATTCGACCATTTTTTACTCGGAAAATTACCTCAATCCCTCTAAATGAATTGAAAGTTGAGTCAAAAATTAAGGCTTGAAGTTCTGCTTTAGGGTCGCCAGATGGAGCTTGGATTCGGTGAATAATTGCCGATAAAATTTCATTAATACCTATACCTTCTTTTGCACTTGCTGGAATAATCGAGTCACGGTCGCAACCAATCAAATCGACGATTTGGTCTTTAACTTCTTCAGGCATTGCTCCTGGTAAATCAATCTTATTTAGAACAGGAATGATTTCAAGGTTATGCTCTAAAGCTAAAAATAGATTACTAATTGTCTGAGCTTCAATACCTTGAGCTGCATCTACAACCAATAATGCACCTTCGCAAGCAGCAATCGAACGAGAAACTTCGTAGCTAAAGTCAACGTGACCGGGAGTATCAATTAAGTTTAGAACATATTCTTCGCCCTCAAACTGATAATTCATCTGAATTGCGTGGCTCTTGATTGTAATTCCACGCTCACGCTCCAAATCCATATCATCAAGCACTTGGGCTTGCATATCTCTTCCCGATACTGTTCCTGTAAATTGTAATAGACGGTCGGCAAGTGTACTTTTACCGTGGTCGATGTGTGCAATGATGCAAAAATTACGAATATTTTTCATTCAAATATGTAGTACGGATTTATTAACCGTTTGATTTAACAATAACAATTTTTAAACAGACAAGTTTGATACTTATCATATAAAAAACAAAATTAGTAAGAAAAAGGCAGATTTTTAAAGATATTTTTTGTCGACTAAATAATTTGTAACATAGTCTTTTACTGCATCTTCTAGGCTTGTGAATGGTTTTTTGTAACCAATCATACGCAATTTGCCCACATTGGCTTGAGTATAATATTGATATTTGTCTCTTATATCTATCGGAGTATCAATAAAATCAATGTTTGGCTCAATATTCAATGCCGCAAATGTAGCTTTAGCAAGGTCGATAAATGTGCGAGCGATACCAGTGCCTAAATTATAAATGCCTGAATTTCGGCGTGAATGCATCAAAAATATACATACATCCACTAAATCCTTCACGTAAATAAAATCACGCATTTGTTCACCATCTTTGAAGTCAGGGCGGTGTGATTTGAAAAGTTTGATGTTGCCGTTTTTGTTGATATTATTAAATGAATGGAAAATTACCGAAGCCATGCGTCCTTTGTGAAATTCGTTCGGGCCATAAACATTAAAGAATTTCAAGCCAGCCCAAAAGAAAGGAGTGTTTTTTTGCTGTAAAGCCCATTTATCGAAATCATTTTTTGAATCACCGTAAGGATTCAAGGGCTTCAATTGCGGAATAATGAGTTCGTTATCATCATAACCCAATTCACCCGCACCATAAGTAGCTGCTGATGAAGCATATACTAAAGGAATTTGGAACTCAAAACATTTTTGCCAAATACGTTTTGAATAATTAAGATTCAGACGGTCGAAAATTTCGGTATCAAATTCCGTAGTATCGGTTCTTGCACCAATATGAAAACAAAATTCAACTTCAGCTTGGTTTATTTCTAACCACTCAAAGAAATTGTCTCTATGAACAAATTCTTGAATTTTTTTGCCTTCGAGATTTCTCATTTTTTCTACATTAGAAAAATCATCAACGGCAATTATGAAATTAAAGTTATCTTGATTCAAACGCTGAATTAAGCAACTTCCGATAAAACCAGCTGCACCTGTTACAATTATCATAGTGTTTATACTATTTTTTTGAAATAGTTTGCAAAATTATAACATTGTAGCTTACAAATCCATACACTAAACATTGATTAAATTGCACTTTTTTAAGATTTATGAGTATTTTAAATAAATAAGTTTTTTTGTTGGTAATTTTGTAAAAAAATTAAGCAAATAATGATTTTTATAACGAGAAGAGAAACCTTCAACGCTGCTCATCAACTATATAATCCGAAATGGTCGAAAGAAAAAAACTTAGAGATTTTCGGACTTTGTTCAAATATTCATGGACACAATTGGGAACTATTTGTAACAATTAAAGGAGAAATTAATGAAGAAACTGGTTTTGTGATGGATTTGAAAGATCTTAGTAAAATTGTGAAGCAAGAAATTGTTAATAAAGTTGACCATACTTTTTTGAATACTGATGTTGAATTTTTGAAGGACAAACTTCCAAGTACGGAAGTTTTTGCAGTTGAGATTTGGAAGATTTTACAACCAATCATACCTAATTATTGTCTTGGACAATTGCATTGCATCAAGTTGGTAGAAACTGCTAATCATTTTGTGGAATATTATGGGAAATAAATTTAAGAATTAAGAATTTTTGAGTTCGCAATACAATTAAATGATATTTTGAAAATTAAAAATTCATTCCTCATTCTACATTCTTACTGAAATTATGAAATACTTCATCATTGCAGGTGAACGCTCGGGCGATTTACATGGCTCTAATTTAGTAAAAGCTATCAAGAAATCTGATAATCAGGCGGGCGGCGTTCCGTCAATTATAAAAGCTTGGGGTGGAGATTATATGCAAGAAGCTGGTGCAGAAATCACGAAGCATTACCGAGATTTGGCATTTATGGGATTTTTGGAAGTGCTAAAAAATCTACCAAAAATTTTAGGTTTTATTGGTGAATGCAAAAAAACGATAGAAGACTTTCAACCTGATGCCATAATTTTGATTGATTATGCAGGTTTCAATATCCGTATTGCAAAATGGGCAAAAAAGAACGGCTTTAAAGTGTTTTATTATATTTCTCCAAAAGTTTGGGCATGGAATCAAAGTCGTGTATGGAGTCTGAAAAAGAATCTCGACCGTCTGTTTGTGATTTTTCCGTTTGAGGTTGAGTTCTTTAAAAAGTATGATTTTGATGTAGAATTTGTAGGTAATCCACTTTTTGATGCTATTTCCACCTTTAATCCCGCTATTGATTTCTTAGAAAAAAACAATTTATCGGATAAAAAAATTATAGCTTTATTACCAGGCAGTAGAAAACAGGAAGTTGAGAAAATGCTCAAGTTAATGGTCGATATTCAAATTAAATTTTCTGATTATCAATTCGTTATAGCTGGAGTTAGCAATTTGCCTATGGAGTTTTATCAACCATTTCTCAACGAAAGTATTAAAATCGTTACCGACCAAACTTACGATTTATTATCGAAAAGCACAGCTGCTTTGGTCACATCAGGAACTGCCACGCTTGAAACCGCTCTTTTTGGGATTCCTCAAGTGGTTTGCTATAAAACCAGCGAACTATCTTATAAAATTGCCAAGTTGGTCATAAAAGTGCCTTATATTTCGTTAGTAAATTTAGTGGCTCAAAAAGAAGTAGTAAAAGAATTAATTCAAGACGAATTGACTATCGAAAATTTATCAATTGAATTGAATAAAATTCTGAAGGATACTGATTTTAGAAATAAACAAATAATTGATTATAAGCAAGTTAAAGAAAGTCTCGGTGATGTAGGGGCTTCTGAACAAACTGGTAGAAGAATCGTAGAAATATTACGGAGTTCAAATTAAATAAAATATAACAAAAATGACTATTAAAAACATTTCAATTGCTTTATCACTTGTGCTAGTAACGCTTTTTTCTTGCAAAAAGAATGAAACAGTGGTGACTCCTAAAACAAAAACTGAGTTTTTGGCTGGAACGAGCTCAAAATCCTGGAAAAATACAAAAGCAATTGCTGCTAATGGAGGCCTTACTATTGACTTAGTAAATTCACAACCAACTTGTGTGGTTGATAATATATTGACGTTTTCGACTACAAAAACTTACGAAATTAGAGAAGGTGCAACAAAATGTAATACTGCCGACCCTGATTTAGTATTGAAAGCAAATTGGGGCTTCAACGCTGATGAAACAAAGTTTACGGTTGATAAAATTAGTTTTCAAGGTCGCCAGTTTGATAATGTTAGTTTTGATATTGTTGAATTAAATGATATTATTTTTGTAGGTAAAACTACGCTACTACTTAACAACGTAAACTATGCGTTTTCAGCAACTTTTGAACCAGCCAAATAAGCTTTTGTACAAAAATTGAAATAAAATTTAAATTCTTATTTATATTAAGTCTAAATTTGCGAACATTTACAACATTATTTTTGTTGCAAGAATAGAGTAAATCAAGCATAATAATAGCATGAGCAAAGATTTAGAATTATTAGAAGAACTAACCACATCCGAGTATAAATACGGATTTTACACAGATATTGAAGCTGACGAAATTCCTGCGGGCTTGAATGAAGATGTTATCAGACTACTTTCTGCAAAGAAAAATGAGCCTGACTGGATGCTTGAATATAGATTAAGTGCATATCGAGTTTGGCAAACTATGACCGAACCGACTTGGCCAAATGTTTCATACAAATCTATTGATTTGCAGAGTATTAAATATTATTCTGCTCCCAAACAACAAAAAGTTATTGATAGCCTTGATGAAATTGACCCAGAATTACGCCGTACTTTTGAGCGTTTGGGTATATCTTTAAACGAGCAAAAGCGTCTGTCTGGCGTGGCTGTTGATGCCGTCATTGACTCGGTTTCTGTGGCTACTACTTTCAAGAAAGATTTGGCTGAAAGAGGCATTATTTTCTCTTCAATATCAGAGGCAATTCGTGAGCATCCAGAGCTTATCAAAAAATATTTAGGTTCAGTTGTGCCAGTAAAAGATAATTATTACGCTGCCTTAAATGCGGCAGTATTCTCTGATGGTTCGTTTTGTTATATACCAAAAGGTGTTCGTTGCCCGATGGAATTGTCTACTTACTTCCGTATCAATGCGGCAGGAACTGGTCAGTTTGAACGTACATTAATTGTAGCCGATGAAGGTTCTTATGTAAGTTATTTGGAAGGATGTACCGCTCCAATGCGTGATGAAAATCAATTACACGCTGCCGTTGTTGAAATCTTCGCTCATGAAAAAGCTGAAGTTAAATATTCGACAGTTCAAAACTGGTATCCTGGAGATAAAGAAGGCATAGGCGGAATTTATAACTTCGTTACGAAGCGTGGATTGTGTTTTGGTAATAACTCAAAAATTTCGTGGACTCAAGTAGAAACTGGTTCTGCCATCACTTGGAAATATCCATCGGTAGTTTTGCGAGGTGATAATTCAATAGGTGAGTTTTATTCTGTTGCGGTTACAAACAATATGCAACAAGCCGATACAGGCACAAAAATGGTTCACTTAGGAAAGAACACTAAAAGCCGTATTGTATCGAAAGGTATTTCTGCAGGAAGAAGTCAAAATTCATACCGTGGATTAGTTGATATTTCAAAACGTGCCGAAAATGCTCGTAACTTCTCTCAATGCGATTCCCTACTTTTAGGTGATAGATGCGGAGCTCATACGTTTCCATATATAGAAGTGAAAAACTCTACCGCTTCGGTAGAACACGAAGCTACAACTTCAAAAATTGGTGAAGACCAATTATTTTATTGTAATCAAAGAGGAATTCCAACCGAACAAGCCGTTGCCTTGATTGTGAATGGTTATGTGAAGGAGGTTTTAAACCAATTACCGATGGAATTTGCTGTTGAAGCACAAAAACTTCTCGAAATTTCATTAGAAGGTAGTGTGGGTTGATATGAAATCTAATTTTCCTAGACAAAAAGGCTGTCTTTTGGCAGCCATTTTGTCTAGGAATGTAGCACAATTTTGTAAATTATTTCGTTCATACATTCATTAGGCTATATCTGAAATAACCTCTGTTTTTCATATTCTTTAATGTTTATTACACTCTTAAAACCTCCGAGTGGGATAGTCTGAGTAGTCTCTTTGAGCGTTTTTCAAATATCCAAAACACCTGACTATACCAAAGGTATTGGTCGATTAAATCTTTCTTCAAGCGAAATAAATGTTTCAGTACGATTGATTCCGCCAACTTTTTGAATTTTGTCATGAAGTACTTCACGTAAATGTTGGGTATCTCGACAAACTATTTTTACGAAAATACTATACTGTCCAGTCGTATAATTGATGCTAACAACCTCGGGGATATTTTCTAATTGGTCTGCTACGGTATCATAAAGTTCGCTTTTGTCAAGATATATACCCAAGAATGCACTGATATCCCAGCCGAGTTTAATAGGGTCAACGATAAGTTGCGATCCTTTCACAATGCCCATTTGCTCCATTTTGTTCATTCTTACGTGAACAGTGCCTCCCGAAACAAAGATTTTTTCTCCAATTGTTGTATATGGCATCTTTGCATCTTGCATCAACAATGATAGAATCTTTAAATCTGTTTTATCAATTTCTAAATTTTTTTCCACTTTTAAAAACTTAAATTATGAATATTTTAATAAAATTAGTAAAAAATTACGAAAAATATAAATAATCAATAAATTTAATATAATATTTGCAATGTATATCTTTTTTGTATTACCTTTGTAATATCAAAATAAGGCCAAGCACCACAATTACAGCTAGTTTTAAGTTTTGATTTATACTGTAAGGTGATGAAATTGGCAGCCATGCCCTCCTGTCTCGGGGGTGGTGAATATAGGACAAACGCAGCATAATGCCGGACTTTCTTAGTCGACTGGGATGGACCACCAAACTTGTACTGTGGCTAACTACACCGTGGGCGGTTCGACTCCCCCTCTTACAGCAAACAATTTAAAAGTGTGAAAGAATATTTTATTTTATAAATTTCTTTCACACTTCTTTTTTGAGTATTTTTGCTTAGTAAAAATATTATTTGGTTTTTAGTTTGTTGATGAAGTGTAATTGCGACACGCAATCCCAAATTGAGGTTTGCGTGTTTTTTTATGTTTAAAAAACGCTATTGTTTTATTTACAATCAAGAATCATTTACTTTGTGTTTCCTACTGAAAAAAAACAAAACCATGATTCTAGAAAAAGCTTTTTTTACAAATGATGCCATAGTGCTTGGCATTTTGATGGCAACTTTGGCTATGATATTTTATTCAACTAAGGTCAAGTCGTTTGAAAAGTTTTATAAGATTGTGCCGTCTATTCTTCTTTGTTTTTTTATTCCAGGTTTATTAAGTTCGTTTAATATCATTTCAGCTGCTGATTCGCAACTTGATGAAACGGCTTCTCGTTTTTTCTTGCCTACCTGCTTGGTTTTTTTTACATTAAGTATTGATTTTAAAGCAATTAAACAGCTTGGTGGTAAAGCTTTATTTGTGTTTTTTGCAGGTGCAATGGGGGTGATGGTAGGTGGTCCAGTAGCCATTTGGATTGGAAAAATGATTAATCCAAATTTTTTGGGAAAAGGTAGTGAAGAAATTTGGCGTGGATTGGCAACCATTGCAGGAAGTTGGACGGGTGGAAATGCCAATCAATTGGCACTAAAAGAAATATTTCAGCCATCACCAGCAGTATTTGCACAAACAAGCGTAATTGATGTACTTTTTGCTGAATTATGGTTGGGAATTTTGTTGTATTTTGTTGGAAAAGCCACAGAAATTGATAGAAAAATGAAAGCCGATGCGAGCATCATTAAAGAAATACAACAAAGAGTAGAAATTGAAAGTGCTAAACAGAAAAATCCAACTTTTCAAGAATTGTTTTTGGTTTTGGCGGTCGGTTTTGGAATAACAGGTTTTGCTCATTTTGTTGCAGATATTGTTGCTCCTTTTATCGAAACATATTATCCGAATTTAAGAGCCTATAGTTTAGCTTCAAAGTCATTCTGGATTATTACTATTGCTTCACTATCGGGCTTTTTACTTTCAAATACCAAAGCAAGAAACCTTGAACTATTCGGTGCTTCAAAAATTGGAACTTTGTTTTTATACTTTCTTATTGCTACAATCGGAATGCAATTACATATTTTTGAAGCTTTCAAAAATCCATTGTTATTTTTGGTTGGTTTAATTTGGATTCTGATACATGCAGTCTTTACTATTGTTGCATCATATTTAGTAAAAGCTCCTTTCTTTTTTACAGCCGTTGGCTCACAAGCCAATGTTGGGGGGGTTGCTTCCGCGTCGGTTGTGGCAGCAGCCTTTAATCCGTCTCTCGCTCCGATTGGTGTTTTATTGGCCATATTAGGAAATGCCGTCGGCACATATTGTGGCTATTTAACGGGGCTTATTATGCAGTGGATTTCTAATTACTAAAATCCTTATAATTAGCAAATTAGGCTTTTTTTTTGTCAAAAGGGACATTCATTTGCAGAACTTTATCATAGGCATCATTTTTGTTCATTTTTTAATATAAAATTGAGCAAATATGAAAAAAGTATTAACCTTTTGGCTGGGATTGTTGGTAGCGTGTAATGCTCAACAAAGTCCACCAAAAAAGTTTGATTATAGATTTGAAATAGGAAGTTATTTTTCAATAACCAATAAATTGCCATTTTGGCAAAGTGCCAATCAGTATGGAAGCATTCCGAGCGATTTGCCTGCCTTTATTTGCCGCCAAAGTATCAAATCTCAAAAAGATACACTGAATAGATTCTTCAAATTTGATTATGGCTTCGAAGCGGTTACTATTCTTGGCAAAAAACCTCAATTATTACTGCCTGAAGGTTTTCTATGCACTAAATTTGGTAAAGTTGATATTTATGTTGGTCGAAGAAGAGAAATTTTCGGAATTGTTGATACGTTACTTTCATCAGGGTCTGCATCTTGGTCGGGAAACGCCATGCCCATTCCGAAAGTTCAGATTGGAATGCCAAATTTTACGAAGTTGTTTTTTAATGGTTTGGCTGTTAAAGGTACTTTCTCACACGGGTGGTATGGAAATCAGACATTCACTAAAGGTCATTATTTACACCAAAAATCATTATTTTTTAGGTTAGGAAAATCTGTTTCAATAATAAATCTTTACGGTGGATTTGTGCATAATGTTACTTGGGGTGGAACACCAAAGAATATTCTTCCAATTGGGGATGACCGACTTTTGAGTGGTAAGTTTCCAGCTGATTGGTATGTTTATGGTAATGTGGTTTTACCATTGAAAGGACTTTGGCGTCAGACCGATAAACATTATACATATAATGCTTTCGAGACTACCAATCATTTTGGAAATCAGCTTGGTACGGTTGATGCGGCAGCTGAATTTAAGTTTAAGGAAAGTAAATTGATGCTTTATCGACAGTTTTTGTTTGAGGATGGTCAGTTATTTGGACTAACAAATACTGATGATGGAATTTATGGTTTGAGTTTTACTCCAAACCCTAAATCTTCGTTTAAAAGAGTGGTCTTTGAATATTTGTTTACTAAAAATCAAGGTAGATATGTTGCGGGGATTGGACGGCTATTAAATATGCCTGACCGACACCCAAACGAAGAAAGTTTTCTGTTTAATCATCAACAATATTTTGATGGTTGGTCTTATAATCAACGAACGATAGGAACTCCTTTTCTAACTCCTGAACAAAATATAAGAAATGAAAATCAGCTTGGTAATAGTAATGTTTTTGTTAATAATAATCGAATTTGGGCCTTTTATGGGGCTTTGTTGAACCAAATAGGTACAATAAGTTTTACGAATAAACTATCTTTTAGTAGAAACTTTGGAAATACAAGTTTATTAGGGAAAGTAATTCAGCCAGTTGACCAAATTTCTTATTCAGTAAATACAGTAGTACCAATCCGTAAATTAAAAGCAGATTTGAATCTGAATATTTCGGTTGATCACGGCGATTTAATAAAGGATAACTACGGAAGCTATATTTCAATCATAAAGAGATGGTGATATAGGTTTACCATGTTACAAATAAATATTTTTGAATTTTAATTAAACCCATGCAACATATTTCAATCAAATAAACGTCTATATATTAAATTGGCAGATTTTTTGCTATTTATAAGCCATATAAAACGATGATTGAAATGAGAACGAAAATAATTTTAAAGGATTCACAAGGTAGAATTCTTGAAATGCATGACCTCGAAAATGAAGCGAATAACGAGTTTGATGTTGATAAATTAAATGACGGTACCTATTTTGTTGAGTTACTTTTGCCGCATGGAAAGTCAATTACACATCAGTTTAATATAAACCACAATTAATGGTTCTAAATATGAGTGGTATGGCTTTCACATACCACTCAAGGTTGATTCTTATTGATAAATTTCTCTTCTAGCCGAAAGTAAGGTATTGTACATTAAGGCAGCTACTGTCATAAGCCCAACACCGCCTGGCACTGGAGTTATATAGCTACATTTCGGAGCAACTTCATCAAATTTTACATCTCCTTTTAGGGCAAAACCACTTTTCTTTGTAGTATCAACTACTCTTGTTAGGCCTACATCAATAACAACTGCACCTTCTTTTACCATATCAGCAGTTATAAATTCTGGCTTGCCAAGTGCCGCCACTAAAATATCGGCTTGTTTGGTTATTTCAGCAAGATTTTTTGTTTTGCTATGCACCAATGATACAGTACAGTTTCCTGGGTAAGTATTGCGTTGCATCAAAATACTCATCGGCAAACCAACAATTTGGCTTCTTCCTACTACTACACAGTGTTTTCCTGCAGTTTCGATTTTATAGCGTTTAATTAATTCCAAAACTCCGAATGGCGTTGCCGAAATATAGGCAGGTAATCCTTTGGCCATGCGACCAATATTTATTGGATGAAAACCATCAACGTCTTTGCGTGGCTCGATTGCTTCAATTATTTTATCTACGTTTATGTGGGCAGGAAGAGGAAGCTGAACTATGAAACCATCAATGTCTTCGTCGTTGTTGAGTTGCTGAATAATTTCGAGAACTTCGTCTTCGGTAGTACTTGAATCTCTGCGAATTAAAGTTGATCTGAAGCCGATTTCTTCGCATGACCTAATTTTACTAGCTACGTAGGTTTCGCTTGCACCGTTGTCGCCAATCAATATTGCAGCCAAATGTGGAATTTTACCACCATTTGCTTTTTGTTTCTCTACTTCTACTTTGAGTTCTTGCTTGACTTGAGCCGAAATAATTTTACCATCAATGATTGTCATGGAGCTGATTTTTTATTTAAAACACAAAGATACGGCAATGAATTAAGAATTGAAAATTAAGACGGGGTCCCCCGAGTGATTAAGAATTTTGACTTATACCTAAATTAAGGCTCCTTATAACTTTTTCCATATCAAATTCATCTTCACCGCTGATATTTACAATTCCATTTAAATCTTTATTCGGTTTTCCATATTTCAAGAAGGATTGCCAAACGTGGTCGATAAACCATGTTGGCTCATATCCCCAACGAATATCCATTGCCCTACGAATCAAGAATGTACGTTTTGAGATTTTTACATGAAATTTTTTATCGTAAAGTTGATAAATATTTTCGTCATAAAAAGCGAATAAACCTTCTGCAATTACTATATCAAACCGGGTTCTAAAAAGTTCGATAACCTCACGATATTGTTTAAAATCAATAGATTGTGGTGATTCCCAATCAGTTTTGTTTTTAATTTTCGGAATTTGGGTTTCAGGAAAAACAAAATCATCTTGATGAAAAATAATTGCTTTCTTTCCATTTTTTCTGAAATATGTCACCAATAAATTGGCGAGGGTACTTTTTCCAGAACGGCTCACACCTCCAATACCAATAATCATGTTTTTATTTTGAAAATACGCTTTTGAGTTAGATTTTGAGATTCTACTACAAAGGAAATTAAAATTGATTATATTTAAATCAAAATTTCAAAAACCTATAAAAAATGAATAAAGATAGACTTTCTTATTATGCCAGTTATGTCGCAATTTTCTGCGGTATCTTTCTACTCTTAATGAAACTTTATTTACAAGATAAATCAACATCAAACATTGTTATGGCTCTTTTATTCGTATCAATTGGTTTTATTGGACTAAAAACGTATCACAAAAAAATTTAAGTTGTCATCAAAATTGTTTGTTTAAACCTTCACCTTTTTAAAAAATGTATTTCAGAAAAATTCTAGTATTATTATCTATTGTTATTTTTTTTGATAAAGTTTCCGCTCAAAAGCTAATTTATCTTCGTCCTGAAAGAGTTTTTGATGGAGAAAAAATATTTGAAAAATATGGTGTCATTATTAGAGGTGAAAAAATTGAACTATTTGATAGTCAAGCAAATATAGAAAAGAATTTGCCCAAGGACATTGAAATTATTGATTTGAAAAATTCTACGCTATTACCAGGCCTAATCGAAGGACATACTCATCTTTTTTTGCACCCGTATAATGAGGTTCCGTGGGATGACCAAGTGCTGAAAGAAGCTCGCTCGTACAGGACTGCAAGGGCTGTGATTCATGCCGAGAAAACGCTCAAAGCTGGTTTTACAACCGCACGTGATTTAGGTACAGAAGGGGCAGAATTTGATGATGTCGGTTTAAAAAAAGCCATTGATGATGGCTTGATTCTTGGGCCGAGGTTATTGATTGCTACAAAAGCATTGATTGCAACTGGTAGTTATGCTCCAAAAAACTTTTCTCCCGATATTAAAGTGCCACAAGGTGCAGAAGAAGCAGACGGAATTGATGATTTGATAAAAAAAACTCGTAATCAGATTGGACGTGGAGCAGATTTGATTAAAATATATGCTGATTACCGTTGGGGATTGCGTGGTGAAGCCGCACCAACATTTTCGCTAGAAGAAATAAAACTCATTGTTGCAACTGCTCAAAGTGCTGGCCGACCAACTGTTGCTCATGCTTCGACAGTTGAAGGGATGCGTCGTGCAATTTTAGGAGGTGTGGAAACAATCGAACATGGTGATAATGGAACGATTGAAATATGGAAATTGATGGCCGAAAAGAATGTGTATTTATGTGCGACATTGGCTGCAGGTGATGCTGTTAGTCAGTACAGAGGCTGGAAAAAAGGAGTGGAAGAAGAACCTGAGAGAATTAAGAAAAAACGTGTGTCATTTAAGCAAGCCATGGATGCGGGCGTAAAGATTTGTTTCGGTGGTGATGTAGGCGTTTTTGCACATGGTGATAACGCCCGAGAACTCGAAATGATGGTTGAGTATGGAATGAATCCTACAGAAACACTTAAATCCGCAACTAGTGTAAACGCCGATGCTTTTCATGTTAATAAAGAGGTAGGTCGAATTAAAAACGGTCTTTTTGCTGACATTTTGGTGGTTGACGGAAATCCAATACAACAAATTTCGAATATTCGAAAAGTAAAATTGGTGATGAAAAATGGGAAATTAATAAATTTACAATAATCTTAAAACTGATATTCCTGAATGTTTGTTGATTCTGTTTAGATAATCGACTAAAAGTTCAGCAGAAATGATTACCTTTTTTTGTTCATAAGAAGCATGAAGTAAATAAATTCTGCCATTTTTTCGAATTGCAAAACCTTCATGATTAAAATCTAAACCATCCACATTGGATGTAATCGCTATGATATCTCCCTCTTGAATCTGGTTTTCAATTTTTTCGAGTTTCCATTTGGGGATATAATAAAAATCAAACTCATTGATTTGTTTTTGATAGTCTTTTATTGCGAAATAAGTAGCTTCATCTTTTAAGTTTGGATATAACTCTCGGTTGGAAGTCATAAAATTTAAGGTCTTTTTCTGCTTCAATCCCCCGATTTTGCTCGTAATATCTTGCAAAATATTATTTCGCTCGGCTTGAATAATCCACTCCTTAAAGTAATGTAATCTTGAGGCATATCCTTGTACTATACTGTTTCTATAACGTAGTTCAGTAAGTTGTTTTTTATATTCTTCAAAAGTTTGTGAACTTGAATGACTGATCAGGCTCATGGCAATTACGTTTTCAACAAATGTAGAGCAGTCAAAATCTCTCAAATTACATACTAATTGTTCTTTCGAGTTGCCTTCCAATGTACCCGCTTTGTAAGGTTTCCCAATAAAACTTTTTGCAATTTTTATAGCTGTTTTGGCTTTTGTTTCCTCTTTTGATAATTTCATTTTCTGCAAAAATACTGTTTCATCAGCATTTTGTGCTAACACGAAATTTAACGTAAAGACTGTCAAGAAAAGACCAAGTGTATTTTTGAGCAACATTGAATAGTTGATTTTGAGATTATTTGACAAAGGTATGATTTCGCTAATTAGAATTCAAAAGATTTTTAGGGATGATTTTCGAGGGTAGGCAATTTGTATTTTTTAAATAATTTAGAGTCAAAGGCTATCGTTGCTTAATATTTTGAATAAAATGATTAAATCGTTAGATTTTTCCTTGTTTTATTAAAAATTGTCTTTGAAAATTATCGTACTTTCGACGACTTACGTATTTTCCAAATAAATAAAATATGGTGATTGGAATGCACTATTTGATTTAATTCAATTGCTAATTTTGTTTGATCAACCTATTGTCAAAATTAAAAGCCTCGTTTTGTAGAATTTTGACTTTTGCAAAATCAGCATTTGCAGGATTAATGAGGTAGTTATATTCACCTTCAACCACAACCGATGGCACTCTAAGTGTCATGTATTCATTAGTTTTAAGCCATTCCGAGCAAAACATGGCTGTCGAGTCGCTGGGTTCGATATTATTCCAATCTTTAGGTAAAGATTTATTGGATATTGTCAATATTAAATCATCGGGAATATAAATTGTAATCAACTGATAACTAAGTGGTAAGAAGGCATTTGTTGTATGAACCAATACTTCCACCAAAGCTAACGCTCGTGTTCCAGCCGTATATAAAACGGCATCGCCCTTTCTGTTCCATCGGCCACCATGAATTTTTGCACCAGTTCCCGATAAATCGTTGGCGTATTTTGCGGAAGATAATCTAAAAACCTCCATCAAGCCAATATTCCGTGTTCTATTCTGCCAATTTCGTCCAACACCATTTCAAATCCGAAACTTGTATCAAGTATTTCGAGAGGAGTTTTTGACCCTAAAAATGGATTTGGATGACGCATCCAGCCCTTAAAGCGATCTAAATCTCCCCAAACTTCATTACCTCGTTCGTATAATTTGGCTAATTGTATTGCTTTTTCAGACGCAATTTTTTCTAATTTTTTATCATCAGGGTATCGTTGTAGCGTTCTCTCCGAAAGATTGATGATTATGGCGAGTTCTTTTCCAGAAAACGACAAGTGTTTGGCCATTTTCAATACTTCATTTTTCGGAATCCCAGTGCGAGCCAATTCAATCAAATCTGATTGATTTCTGACTGTTTGATTAAATAATAAAAACATAATTTCTGACATTTGTCGTAAAATAAACGAATATTGTCGTATTTTGCAAATTTCATTACGAATTCTTATTGCATTAATGCCTCAATCTCCTCAATTTCAATTGGAATGTTGGTCATTAGGTCTTCAATACCGTTTTCAGTAATCAAAATATTATTTTCGAGTCTGATACCCAATTTTTCCTCTGTAATATAAATACCTGGTTCGCAAGTGAAAACCATTCCAACCTTAAAAACTTCATACCGATTGCCCACATCATGCACATCAAGACCCAAATGATGAGAAATTCCATGCGGGAAATACTTTTTATAAAGCGGAGCATCTTCATTTTGATTATCTACTTCATCTTGTTTCAATAAACCCAATTTTATCAACTCAAATTCCATGATTTTACCCACTTCTTTTCTCATATTTTCCATCGTATTACCTACGAATAGCATTTTTTTTGCAGCTTTCATCACATTTAAAACTGCTGAATAAACTTCTTTTTGTCGCTCACTAAATTTTCCATTCACAGGCAAACATCGAGTTATATCTGCATTATAATTTGCATATTCTGCTCCAAAATCCATCAAAATCACTTCGCCAGAATTACATTGATTATTATTTGTGACATAATGCAACACACAGGCACTTTTGCCCGAAGCCAAAATAGGAGCAAAGGCGTGTCCACGAGAGTGATTATTCAAAAATTCGTGTATAAGTTCTGCTTCTAACTCAAATTCTTCAACTTTTGGCTTCAAAAATTTTGCCATTCTGATAAAGCCTTTATTTGTAATTTCTATGGCTTTTTTAATCAAGTCTATTTCAATTGGCTGTTTTATTACTCGTAATTGTTGCAACAAAGGAGCAAGACGCTCAATTCTATGAAGTGGAAATTTTTGTTTAAATTCAGAAATAAATCTTCGTTCACGAGTTTCAAAACTCCAAACTCCGCCATCGTGTTCGTTTAAGTTCAGGTAAACATGGTCGGCAAGAAAGATGAGTTTTCGTAGTATTGTATCGAAATTGCTCGTCCAAATCACTTTTTCAATACCTGAAATATCAGTTGCCTGTTTTTTAGAAAGTTTTTCACCTTCCCAAACTTTTAAATATTCGCTTGTTTCACGAATCAATAAAATCTCTCTAAATTTTTCGTCAGGAAAATCAGGAAACAAAATCAAAATTGTTTCTTCTTGGTCGATTCCCGAAAGGTAAAAAATGTCATTATTCTGACGAAAGCCAAAAGTACCGTCAGCGTTGGTCGGTAATACGTCATTTGATTGAACAATTACCATCGAATTTGGCTTGAGAAGGTTTCTTAGTCTTTCCCGATTTGAAATAAATAGTTTCGAATCAATTTTTTCGTAACGCATTTTCGTTTTTTAAGTAGAAATTTTAGAATATTTGCGAAATTATAAATTATCACAAACGAATGTTTAGATTCAAACAAGTTTTCTCATTTTTTATCTTTTTTTTAGTTATTTTTCAAGCAAAAGCCCAACAATCTAAATATTGGATTATTTTTACTGAAAAAGATACACACGCCAAACCTGCTATTTCGGAGAAGTGTATAGAAAATAGGAGAGTTTTGGGCTTGCAAAACAACCAATTTTCTGATTTGCCAGTTTCAGATATTTATATTGAAATTTTGCAGAGTATTGATGTTAAGTCGCTTAAAAAATCAAAATGGTTGAATGCTATTTCTGCAAATCTTTCGGTATCACAATTAAATGAGGTTAAAAAACTCAGTTTTGTAAAGGAAATTATTCCGATTGATACTAAAATAATTTTTGCAAAAAATAATAAAAAAAGCGACGACGATTTGCGTGTAGATTTTGTGATGAAACAAATTGGAATTGAGCATTTTTTGGAAGCTGGTCTAAACGGAAAAGATGTTAATGTTGGTGTAATTGATGCAGGATTTTACGGTGCAAATGATAGTCAAACCCTCAAACATTTATTTGATAGAAAGCAGATTTTGGGTATAAAAGATTATGTAAATCCAAAGAAAATAGACTATTTCGGCGAGCGAGAATCTGCCTCTGATTTTCACGGAACAGAAGTTTTAAATGCCATTACTGGAAGGGATTTTAAAGAAAATATTCAAATCGGACTTGCCACAAACGCTAATTTTTATTTAGCTCGAACTGACAGCGGAAATAAAGAATTTCGAGGGGAGGAAGATAACTGGATGGCGGCAATGGAATGGATGGATAGTTTGGGGGTAAGGCTAATTAATACTTCATTAGGTTATGCAAAGGGGTTTTCTAACCCGAAAGAGAGTTATACTCCCGAACAAATGGATGGTAAAACGAGCGTTATTGCTCGTGCAGCAAAAATGGCTGTCGATGAGAAAGGTATGGTTTTGGTGGTTTCGGCAGGAAATGAAGGTGATGATAGCTCTTGGCGAATCATCTCGACGCCAGCCGATGTTGATGGTGTGATTGCTGTCGGAGCAACTAATGAGCTCGGTATGAAAATGGGATACAGCAGTATCGGCCCGGAATTTTTGACTTATATGAAACCTAATGTTTCGTGTTTTTCGCTTTTTGGAACATCGCTTGCCGCCCCTGTGATTACGGGTTTTGTTGCTTGTGTTATGCAAGCATTCCCTACGTTGACCAACAAAGAAATTCGTATAATTCTAGAAAAATCAGGTAATTTATATCCTTATGCCAATAATTTTATCGGTTTTGGTATTCCAAATGCCAAAAGAGCTTTGAATTTAGCAGCTAAAAAGACTTTAACTGAAATTCAATCTCGAATAGTTGAAGTTGCAGAAAACGAAGAGCAAATAGAGATTCCGATTCCAATAAGTAATATTACGGTTATTTTTCACAAAAAGAATTCCACCCACGTAATTAGTCAAGAATCAATTAAAGCGAAGAATAATTTCATTTCTCTTAAACGCAACTCATTAATAAAGCAAACAACAGTAATGAATGGTGAACAAGTTATAGAGGTAATTTGGAAAACTCCCTAACCGAAACGGCTGACCGCTGGCTCCAAATGGGAATTTATATTTCCGCATTTTGTGTTTTTTTACTTTCCTAGGGTATGGGTATTGTTTGGTCTTGACAAAAATTTGGTTGTATAAAACTTACCTTTATGGAAGCGAAAGTAAATATTTCCAACCCTCACAACACTCATTTCCTTTACTTTTGTAATATCATCAATGTCGTCTTCGAGTGTATGAATAGTGCCTTTGGTTTTCTTGGCGATTTGTACGTAATCGGTCTGAAAAGCCAAATTCTTTTCGAAGGTTTCACCACAAAGAATAATATGTACTTTTTTCTTTACTTTTGATAATTGCTTCATGTCTTTTACTTGTGTGCTATTATCGGCAATCATTACAAACTCGTCTGCATCAGGGAAATGCTTTTGTGCATAAAGTAATGCTTCAATATTATTCTCTGGTTTATCTTTATTGTTTTCTGTATTATTAATAGCCGCAAACATGGTGTCCCAAAGTACGAGTTCATCTTTTTTTCTAACCGTAAACATTTTAGCAGGAATACGGCCACGAGTTTGTCGTCCAAGGCTGTCGCAATCGGTAAAAAACACAATTCCTTTGATAGAAGTATTTTTGGTATTTTCGTTCATCCAGTCAAACACTTGAGTTGTAT
This sequence comes from Cytophagaceae bacterium, assembly GCA_027486845.1. Lineage (GTDB taxonomy): Bacteria > Bacteroidota > Bacteroidia > Cytophagales > Spirosomataceae > Emticicia. Next base: position 199,528 of record JAIXOL010000027.1, on the reverse strand, counting down.
ATGGAAACATTGTTGAGGTAATATCACAAACAATTACTACGTTATTCCATTTATCAATATTTCTGTCGAGAGCATCGTATGACGTAAGTTCATAAGTTTTTCCAAGTTCACGAACTCTCGAAATTTTATCGCTCATCGAAACCGCACTCGCTGAAAGGAATCTGATTTCTTTTTCTGCTAAGTCATTTGCGAGATTATCATTAAAAATCAATCTTTTATTAGTAATTTTATTGAGTTTTATTTCTGTCTCGGTTTGTTCGTTATATTCCTGAGTTTCGTTATATAATTCAGGAAAAACAGGTGATTCACCCAATTTTGAAACAGGTTCTTCAGTATTTCTTTTAATATATTCGTGACGAGACGGGAGATTATTTGTCGTGGCTATAGATGTTTCTTCTGCTTCAGAAGAAGTTTGATTTAGAGATAATGGTTTACTACTCATAAAAAACTCTACGATGGGTGTTTCGCTAATAAATACATTAAACTAAGCAAAAGCATTCCAAAAGTAGGATAAAAGAAACGTAAGGTTTTTCTAATGAGCAATTTACGCTTCATCTTCTTCCAGTCCTCCGGTGATTTCTCAGGACTAAAACCTTCAAGTTTTTCCCTGACAAACCGATGAAATTGTTGTTCTTCTTGCATATTTTATAGTATTTTTTGGAGCTTCTCACGAAGCAATCCATTTGCCAAAGAAAGATTGGCACGAGATGTACTTTCTGCCATTTTGAGCATTTCGCCGATTTCTTTATGCGAATAGCCCTCAATTGCATAAAGGTTAAAAACTAATCTATAGTTGGTAGGCAAACTTTGTACAGCCAACATTATATCTTCTGATGATAATTTGGCATAAACCGATGCGTCGCCAAAATTGGGTTCAATAATATTTTCAGAAAGTTGCGTAGTTTGGTTTTTGATATTTTTTCTGAAATGGTCAATCGCACCATTAATCATAATGCGTCTGAGCCAAGGTTTTATGCGGTCGATATTTTCAACTTTATGCAGACTTTTAAAAACCTTCAAAAAACCATCATTCATTATCTCTAAAGCATCGTCACGGTTTTCGCAATAGCTCAAACATACCGACAAAGCAAAGCCTTGAAAATGCTCATAGAATTTTTTCATGGCACTTTCTTTGCCTTTTAGGCAGCCTTCTACTACTTCCATCAACTTATTTGAGTTCAATAGTGGCTTTGGATTTAATGTGTTTAAGTAAATTTCTGAGGTTGTTGCAATCACGGAAAATTTACGTTTAGATGTATGTTTTTATCTAAGACGTAAATTTTCCGTTGAAACGCTGTTAAATTTATAAATTTCCTCTTAAAGTAATAATAAAATTACGCCCCGCATTACTGATACCAGAAGCGAAATTTCGGTAGTTTTTATCAAGAATGTTCTCGCAAGCTGCTTGAATTTGGATTTTTTTACTCATCTGAAATGAACTTCTAAAATTTAAAGTCCACCACGAAGGCATCCCTTCAGCGGTTGCGTATTGTTGATTATCTTCACCGTCGGGGTTATAATTAGCGATTTTTTTCCACCCATTGTATAGACTAAATACTTCGATTTGAAATTTATTTTTATTGACTTTCAAGGCAGTACGACCAAACATCGGTGGAATATGGTCAAGTGGCGAATTTTTATTGTCTTTGATTATACCTTTAGTATTATTCAACGTACTTGAAAAAATAAAATAAGGTGTTAATTTGGCATAAACTGCTAGATTCCAGCCATTTATTTGAGCTTCACGCACATTCTGACTGGCTACTACCTTGCTTTTCACACCTAAATAATCGATCAAACCTTGCCCATTTAATGTGTAAGGGGCAGTAACAATTGCATTTTTGAATTGTGTATAAAAGTAAGTTGCCTCAATTGTCAGAACGTTACCGATTTGTTGATTAATTGAAGCCTCATAATTATAGGTATACTCGGGCTTTATTTCTGGGTTTGGAACAACCAAAGTGCCTGCTTTTGAATCAAAAACTTTAGTCATATCGTCAATATTTGGACTTCTAAAACCACTAGAAAACAAAGTACTTAGCTTAGTTTTATGGGTAGGTCGTGCTACAATACCTAAATTTCCCGATAGTGCGTTAGGACTTTGCTTAGCCTCGTTATAAGGAAAAGGAAAAAAAGTTTTGTCAATAAATTTAGCGTTCAAATTAATAGAATTATAACGCAAGCCACCATTGATATAAAACCTCTGCGAAATATTTAGTTGGTCTGTCAAGTAAAATGCCAACGATTGCATTGTATTTTTCCCATCTGGATAGCGTGTATTTGAAGGACTAAATAAGCCGGTGCTAATATTAAGATTGGTTGCCGTTGACTTTACATCATTAAATGTTAACTCTGATCCATACTGAACAGTGTTAGTTTTGATAACTTTCTGAAAATCAGCATTTAATGTTAATACTTTTACATTTTCAACTTGACTTTTTTTGTTTACGTTATTAAAGTTTCGAGAAATTCTACTTTCTTCAATGTCCTGAAAAGCTGCCGTAATCATAGCTTTATCATAAATTTTAGCATCTGAAAGGTCTAAATGATATGCTGCCAAAAAACGCTTTTCGGGACCATAATACCATTCCGAAAACCTTGGATTTGTTCCAGAAACCTCGGTTAGTCGGTCATATCTTGGCACGTCAGTTGTATTTGAATATTGTAAATTTACAAGGTGCTTAACTTTAACAGACTGCTGATACATGAATTTTTGCAAAATATCATATTGCGAGTAAGCACTGCCGACTTGCCTGTTATAATCAGCGTTTGTCACTTTCGTATCTTTTCCGTCAATCCGTTCGGCATAAAATAGTCTTTTACCAAAATCAGGAAATTTATCAGTGCGTTTATCGCCTTGTATTAAATCTCCAAAGTCTGAGTAGGTAATACTTGTCAATGAACTGATTTTTTTAAAACCTAAATTTACATCTGCATGAACTGTTTTTTCGTTCCATGCCGAAGAATAGCGAGTATATGTCGATGCTGAAATTTTATCTAAAGTCGGATTTCTACTCTTAAAACTCATCACACCGCCGAGTGCATCGCTACCATAAATTACCGAACTTGGGCCAAATAAAATCTCTGCCCTGTCGAGCATGCTTTGGTCAATTCGCAGGACATTTTGTAGATGCCCAGCACGATAAATGGCATTATTCATTCTGATACCATCAATTACAATTAAAACACGGCTCGATTCAAAACCTCTCAAAACAGGGCTTCCGCCGCCGCCTTGACTTTTTTGTACGAAAACATTGCCTGAATTGATTAATAAATCGCCCGTGTTGGGCGTATTCTGAAAAGCAATTTGATTTTTAGATATCAAACTTATTTGATTGGGAAGAGTGCCTCGTTGGGCTTCAAATTTACTCCCCGAAACTACCACTTCATTGAGCGAAATGTTTTTTTCGGTCGAGTCGATTTGGGCTAATACCCCGAAAGGTAAAAGCATTAATAAATATAAGTATTTCATTATCAGTTGATTTTAGTTTAACACAGAAAACTATTGCACAAAATTGTGAATAGAAATAATAAGCACTTCAATAAGAAATTAAAGTGAACTTCATTAAAGTTTTATGTGCTAAATTAAATCGGGTGGAGGAGAAGTCACCGACAGAAAAATTGTCGAAAGCGATAAAGTAAAAAGGAATTTTGTAGGTGGATTTGTTTTTAATTTAAAAATGAATAAAGGCTTTTCGAGAATATTAAGGGGCGTTTTAAGAAAATTGAGGAGAAGTTTTTGTGTTTTTTTGATTGGGCTATTGGCCATATCATTTTTGATTAGCGATTCAATAGAACGATTCAATTCAGTTTCTTTTTTATCTTCAAAACACCAAAGAATTACTTGACCGTTACGAACTTCTTTTCTCATGACATCATACATGATGCCGTTTGTCTCAAATTCATCTTTATCATTGTAGTCGTCATTGATAATTCTAACAAGTTGGCTATCAGGAAGTTTATGTAGAATACTATGTTTGATTTCGTGCCGAATACTTTTTCTTTTTATTTCAAAATAGATAAAACAACCAATCGAATTTATTAAGAATATAATAAAAAGGCCCCCAGCTAAAAGTTGATGACATTTGTTTTTTAGGAATTGCTTATTTGGTTGATTGAATTTCAATCGTTTTTTTATTTATGATGCTGAGAAGTGAATTTGTTTTAAAGCTTATCTTTCTTTTCCTTCTTTTTTTGGAATTCGTAATTTAAACCGTTTTGTACTTTTAAATTTAATTCAAAAAATTCAATGGCTCTCTGTAAGTTGCTTCTATTGACAGCAACAAAATAAGGATGGCTACCATTTCCACGACGAATCAGGCGGGCATCTAATTTGAAAATTGTCCCTTCTGGATAATGAGCTACTAATTTTGAAGGGCAACTCACTTTCAAATCTTGGGGTACGCTTTGCCCATTAATTGTATTCAATCGCATACGTTTTCTGCCGGAATCGAAAAAAGATTTAGCAAAAACATCTAAAAAGAAAATTTTATTTAACTCCGGGACTTCGTCCACTAGCGACAACTGCATTAATTTAAATCTTTTGTTGTTTATGGCTCTCAACAGTTTAATTCATGAGTATTGCAAATTTATGTAAAATTTCAGAAAATAATCAATCCTATCTGTGAAATTTTGAGCAAAAGCCGTACCTTTGCACTTTCTTTTCGAGACATAACCAATAACATGGCAGAAGTTAAGATATTTTCAGGTACGTCATCCAAATATTTGGCGAGCCGAGTTGCAGATTATTACGGTAAAGATTTGGGAGGTGTGAGCATCAACCGTTTTGCTGACAGTGAGATTTCAGTGAGTTTTGACGAGTCCGTTCGTGGCTGTGATGTATTCATTGTTCAATCTACTTTTCCACCGAGTGATAATATCATGGAGCTACTAATGCTTATTGATGCAGCTCGAAGAGCTTCCGCTCACTACGTTTGTGCAGTTATACCTTATTTTGGTTATGCTCGACAAGACCGAAAAGATAAACCAAGGGTTGGTATTGCTGCAAAATTGATTGCAAATATGCTCACTGCAGCAGGTGCTGATAGAGTAATGACAATGGATTTGCACGCTGGTCAAATTCAAGGTTTTTTTGATATTCCAGTTGATCATCTTGAAGGTATTTCGGTATTTGTACCTTACCTCAAAGCTCAAAACTTGACGAATATCAAGTTTGCATCTCCTGACGTTGGTGGTGTTTCCCGTTGTCGTAAATTTGCTTCTTATTTTGATGCGGATATTGTGATTTGTGATAAACATCGCAAAAAAGCTAACGAAATCGCTTCAATGCAGTTGATTGGTGATGTTGAAGGTTCGGATGTCATTCTAGTCGATGATTTGATTGATACTGGCGGTACGATTTGTAAAGCCGCAGAACTTATTTTGGCAAAAGGTGCAAAATCGGTTAGAGCGTTTTGTACACACCCGGTTTTATCAGGTAAGGCCAATGAAAATATATCAAATTCGGTCTTGACAGAATTAGTAGTGACAGATTCGATTCCGCTACGTCAAGTAAACGAAAAAATTAAAGTCCTTTCGGTTGCCGAATTATTCGGTAAAGCAATCGGGAGAATTCGCGATAATGGGTCTATTAGCACATTGTTTATAAATAACCAACAAATTTTAGGTCTTTAATGCCTAAAAATTATGCCTTTACTTGAACTCTCAAGGTATAATAAACACTAAAAAAACTCCGATTTGAGAGGAAGGAGACAAAGCAATATGAAAAAAGCAGAGATTGTAGGGTATAACAGAGCGAATCTCGGTCGTACAGCATCGCAAGAGTTACGTGGTCAAGGAATGGTTCCGTGTGTATTATATGGAGGCAGTAGTCAGGTATCTTTTTATGTTCCACAGTATTTATTCCGTCCGTTGTTGTTTACTCCGGATGTTTATGAAGTTACAATTAATATTGAAGGAACAATTTATACCGGAATTTTACAAGATTCACAGTACCATCCAACCACTGATAGTATTATTCACGCTGATTTCTTAGAAATAACGCCTGAGAAAGTTATCAAAGTGGCAGTGCCAGTAAAATTACATGGCCCTTCAGAAGGTCAAAAGAAAGGGGGTAAATTGGTTCAGAAAATGCAAAAAATCCGTGTTCAAGGACCAGCTAAAAATATTCCTGATTATATCAATGTTGATATTAAAGATTTGGATTTAGGTAAATCAGTAAAAGTTAGTGCTATTGCAGAAATTGACGGAGTAACAATAATGGAATCTGCGAGTAATCCAGTTGCCTTTATTTCAATTCCTCGTGCATTGCGTGGGAACTAATCATTTGATTACACTTATTGCTAATAGATATGGCGAGCTGAATTTCAGCTCGCCATTTTTTGTAGTGGGAATATATGATTTATTTCAATCTAAATCAATCGTATCAGTTCGGTCGTTTTCTTCAAAAAACTCAACTTTCCAAGTGTGGTCTGCCAAAAGGAATACTTTTGCCAAAAACTGATTGAATGAAAACTTCCTTCCCCATTCGTTTGGAGCGACCATCGAAAGGATATCTGTACCGTCTTTCTTTTCGTATAAATAATAAATATGACCGATAATAGGCTCAAAACCCATCGCAGCATTATAAATGCGTTCTGATACTTCGACTCTATTTTGTACTTCTTTGGCTTGTAGTGCAAGTAACTCCATTTGACGATAAATCTTATTTATCTGCTCATGCGTTTGTTGACGCATTGCCAATTGAGCCTTTCCCTTTACTTTTCCCATATCTTCTGGGCGAATAACCGCACCACCGGAAGTGTGTGCATATTCCATCAAACCTGGGTTTTCGGCTATTTTTATTTTATTTATTGGATTGTGTTCCATTTTTAAGCGTCATTTTATTTTTTAATTGAATCCAAGGTCTTAAAATAGATAAAAAAAGAACCAGTTTTAATGAATTGAAACTGATAAATAATCTATTTATTGCAAATATAATGGATAAAAAAACTATAAAAACAAAAATAAGTATATTTATTATCCATTTTTGGTTTATTTTTCGGAAATATTTTCTTTAAAATATCAACAAGCAAAAGTTTGTATTTGTTTAATTATTTCAATATTTTTGAAAATATATATAAACCCTAACCGTTTAAGAATAAAACAAAAGAGATGCAAGAAACAACAATAAACAATATTGAGATTGAAAAAATGGAAATAAATACAATTGATCGCAAAGAATTTATGCGTCAGGTTGGGCTCAGTTTTGGTGCAATTATGCTCATGAATTGCCTACAGTCTTGTAGTGATGGTGGTGAGATTCCCGACCCCAATCCAACCACAAACACAGGAAAACTTGATTTTACAATTAATATCAATGATGCAATGTATTCGGGCTTAAAAACAAAAGGGAATTTTGTAGTTGTTAAAGCCCAAAATGTAATTATTGCTCGCGTAAACGATACAAATGGTAGCTGGATAGCAGTTGATTCGAGATGTACGCATGAGCTAACTACAATTGATTATCGTTCATCTAGTAATGATTTCTATTGTCCAAATCATGGTTCAACATTTTCATCGACTGGAGCAGCAACTAAAGGCCCAGCTAAGTCTGCTCTCGCACGTTTCAACACATCTTTTGATGCAACTAAAAATACTTTAAGAGTTTTTGCTTAATTTTGTTTTGCAAAATATTTATTCAACCCTTCTCAAATTAACAAATTGAGAAGGGATTTTTATTTTAGAAAATGATTTTTTTAGAAAAAGATGGCTCATGCATTAATACGCAGCCCACTAATCCATACTTCAAGAAGGTTTTTGATTTCAAAAAAGCTTGGGAGTCTGGTCAAGAAACTTTCGAGATTCAAACTTCAGGTTCAACTGGCATCCCAAAGAAAATTTTACTTCATCGTAAGCAAATGTTGGCATCAGTAAAAATGACTGCCAAAGCTTTTAATCTAAAAGAGGGCGATACTGCATTTTGTTGTTTAAATATTGATTACATCGCTGGAATGATGATGCTGGTTAGGGCCTTTGAAATTGGTATGGATTTGTTGATTGTTGAGCCAAAATCCAATCCTTTTGAAGATATTGAAAAGCATTTATATATCTTGAAAGCTAATCGTGGGCAGAATTTCTTTGCTTTTGTTCCTTTACAAATTCAGACAATTTTAGAAAGCACACCAATTTTTTACGAAATCCTTAATTCGGCTAAAGTAATTATCATTGGTGGGGCGGCTGTCAACGATGCTATTCTTGAAAAAGTACAAAAAATTTATCGTCCTGTTTATGTAACTTATGGCATGAGCGAAACTCTTACGCATATTGCTATCAAACGAATTAATGGCTCAGAAAAAGAAGATTTTTTTAATACGCTTGAAGGTGTTGATATTCAACTAAATGAAGAAAGTTGTTTGATGATAAAATCCAAAACTACTGATGGTCAGTGGATTACAACAAATGATGTGGCCGAAATTATCAATGGTAGCAGTTTTGTTTTACATGGTAGAATCGACAATGTAATCAATAGTGGCGGTGTGAAAATACAGCTCGAAAAAGTTGAAAAAGCTGTAGACTCAGTTTTGAAAAAGCTAAAAACCGACGAACAGAAACTTAATGGTCGATATTTTGTATTTAGTTTGCCTGATGAAAAGCTGGGAGAAAGATTGATTTTTGTACTTGAAAAAGAGACGAACGCTGCCTTTCCAAGTAGAGACGATGCAACTAAGATTGATATTCTGCAAGGTTTCAAAGAAATTTTGCCTAAATTTGAAGTCCCAAAGGAAGTGTTTTTTTTGGAAAAAATGTTAGAAACTCCAACGGGAAAAATTGATAAAATTAAAACGATAAATGCCTACGTTCTCCCTCAAATATCAAACGGCTGAAAATATTCCAGCACCTTTTGCTCACGCTATTGAGATAAATGGAAGTTATGACCAAGAATTAGCCTTAAGTTTCGAATTAACTTATCTTGATCGTGAAGAATTAACCGAAGATGAACTTTTTGATGAAGGTTTTAGTTCGAACGATGATTTTACTTGGAAAGGTGCACTACCAAAAGTTTGGTCAGATGTAGTTTTTGGTAGTTTGAAATCAGCTAATGAGCTATTTATTAAGTCATTAGAGCCGCATCAAGATTTTTGGCAAGTAGATTTTAACGGTAAAAGTTTTTATCCAAAAAACACCGATGCGTTAAAATATTTGATTGAAGAGCTCCAACAAGCGGTTTATGAAAAGGCTGGTAGGGAATCATCATTGAAATTAATTTTTTTGAAAAATCAATCGGGTGAAAATGTGGAGGTTTTTGTGAGTGCCTCATTTGTTGAACGCAAATTGCAATTAGTTCGTACAAATATTAATGATGGCTCGAGCGAAACAAAGGTTTTAGCGTGGGAAGAACTCAATTTTATTTTAAAAAATACGTTTTCTGGCGAATTTGAGGCTGAATTTGCTCATAGTAAAAAGCCATCTTATAAAGGTTTGTTTCTGAATGCAGGCGATGAACTCTGGTATGAAGTTGGAAAATCATTGTTGATTCAGCCGAATAAGATTTTGAAAATAATGAAGATGTGATTAGGCAACGTTCGGAAGTCCACAGTCAATAGAATTACTGTGGACTTAAGATTACACTATAATCTACAAAGCCTTTCTGCAGCTCGTTCGAGCATTTCGTTATCTTTGGCAAAACAGAATCTTAATATTTTATTGTCAATTTTATCGGCATAAAAAAACAGAAATCGGAATTGAGGCTACACCGATTTCTTTTGTCCATCTTACTGCCAAATCGTAATCTGATTCGTCCGTGATATTTTTATAAGAAACCAATTGGAAAAAACTACCTTCAGTTGGGATTAATTCAAACCTTGAATCTTTTATCCAATTTATGAATTTATCTCTTTTTTCTTGATAAAACTGCGTTACTGAAAGATAATTATCAGGTTCTTTCAAGAAATCGGCAAAAGCATATTGAAATGGTGTCGGACAAGAAAATGTAATCCATTGATGAGCTTTTCTAAATTCTACTGAAAGTGCTTTTGGTGCCATACAATAGCCTAACTTCCAACCCGTTGTATGAAATGTTTTGCCAAAAGAGCCACATACAAATGTGCGTTCCTTCAAATCGGCGTGTGTGGCGGGCGAAAGATGTTTTCGACCATCAAAAATAATATGTTCATAGACTTCATCCGATACCACAAAGATATTTGTTCCTTTCAATAGCTCGGCTAAAGAATTAATATCATTTTGAGTTAAACATTTTCCAGTCGGATTATGCGGTGTTGTTAGCATAATTGCCTTAGTTTGAGCTGTAATTTTTGATTTTACAAGCTGCCAATCGATAGCAAAGTCATTTTCTGGTAAAAGTGTTACATAGACTGCTTTTCCTCCGTTTAGTTCAATGGCTGGCACATAACTATCATATGCAGGTTCAAAAACTATCACCTCATCATCTTTGTGAATTATGGCTGTCATAACAGCATAAAGTGCTTCTGTACAGCCTGAAACAATAGTGATTTCATCGTTTGGATTATAAGTCAATCCATATAAATCAAATGTTTTCTGAGCAATAATCTCACGCAGAGGCATAATACCTGCCATAGGGGCATATTGGTTCATTCCTCGCTTCATGTGATGATTGACCAATTCGATGAGTTTTGGCGAACAATTATAGTTCGGAAAGCCCTGCGAGAGGTTTAATGCATCATTTTCAGCCGCTAATTGCGACATTATAGTGAAAATTGTTGTACCGATATTAGGTTGCTTCGAGGTAATTTGCATTTATTTTTTGATACGTTCTAATTCAAATTTCATTTCATCGACCAAATTTCCTAGTTTGCTATATGGGGTTGCTGGTTCTGGCAAAATATGGCTTACAAAGGCTTTTATTTCCCAAGTTTCTATTACATCTGTAAAAGAAATTTCCGAACTCGGAAAACGATTGTTATCAGTACTAAGTAGGAGCGTACCTTTGATTTTCACTTGATTATACACTCTTCGATAAATAATGCCGTGTGTTTTTGTTACTAAAATATAGTTTTTTCCATCTGATATTTCGTGCCAATTTCTAATCAAAGAGCCAACTAGTAAAGCCCCTTCAAAAGCAAAATCTTCGCCCGCTTCAAATGCCCGAAATTCTCCATTTGTAAGAGTCGGAATATTAAAAAGTGATAGTGTTTTTAAAAAATAAAAATCACTGTGTTTGACCAAATATTCATTATATTGAAATCGTCTAACTAAAGAAATATTTTGATTAATTGACTGATAATTAGTTGTTTGTGGATTATTCGATAGCGTATTTTGTTGAGGTGCAGGGTAAGGTTCTCGTTCAAAACTTGGTTTTAAATTTACAGTCTGTGCGACTCTTTCAGCGGTTTTAGGTTCTTGATTTCTTTCTATATTTATTGGTTGTTCATCACCTAAAAACTTTTTCATTAAATCGCCGATTGAAGGGGCTGAATACGTATCGGATTTTGGGTTTGCCGAATTTTGAGCAAAATAAGCAACGCTGCCCGTTGCTTCTTCAAAATTATTATTTGGTGTTTTATTTATCGGAATATCAAAAGGGTCGATTTCAACCAAAACTGATGAAGCCTCTGAATGTTCGTTGCTATAAAAAGGTTTTGCTTCAAAGCCAAAAGTAAGGTCAGGAGTTTCTCGTAGTTTACGTATATCTTTTTTTACAAAATCATCAACTGTAATACCAAAAGTATTGGCAATTATCTTGAGGGTATCGACTGGTGGAATTGCCCTTGATTCTTCGTAAGCACCTACATTGGCTCTTTTAGTGCCAATTCGGCGAGCAAATTGTTCTTGGGTCAAACCATTGATTCGACGCAAGTATTTAAGGTTATTACTGATGAGAGACATTGGATTTATAGTTTTTATGAAAGAAGCATAGGCTTAATTCATTGAGATGGTATCTTAGGAAAATTTACACACCCTAATATCTAAAATTTTTAGCAATTTGCCAAATTCAATTAAAAAAAAGCATTTTTAAGAGATAAATTTATAGAATTTTGTATTTGGAACTATTGTATTGATTAAAATAGTTAATATCTAACAAACAAAAAAATGAAAATTGTAAAGAAAATGATGATTTGTATAATAGTTATAGTGTTTTTTTTAGGTTTAATAGTTTGGGGATTTATGCAAAAAGCTGTTTTTGGTAAAGATTCATCAGGGGCAAGGCTTGAGAGAGTTTTGAAATCACCCAATTATAAAAATGGAGCATTTCAGAATATAAATATAACTTCGGTAATGGCTGAAAATGGGAGTTATTTGACTTTATTAAAAGATTATTTCAATAAACCTTCGAATGTTGAGCCTCCAAAAGAAATTCCATCAATAAAAACCAACTTAAAAAATCTAAAAGCCGATAAACCAAACATTGTTTGGTTTGGTCATTCATCTTACTTTATTAAATCTAAAGAAACTACAATTCTAATTGACCCAGTTTTTAGTGGAAGTGCTTCGCCAGTCAGTTTTTTGGTTAAGTCTTTCAAAGGTGCAGATGTTTATCAAGTTGATGATTTTCCAGAAATTGATATTTTGTTTTTGTCGCATGACCATTACGACCATCTTGATTATGAGACTATTTTGAGGCTACAACCAAAAATTAAGAAATTTTATACTTCTTTAGGTGTTGGAGCTCATTTGGAGAATTGGGGCATAAGTTCTGACAAAATTGTAGAATTTGATTGGTGGGAAAGCGTTAAAGTTACTGATGATATTGTAATAACGGCTACACCAGCTCGACATTTTTCTGGACGAGGTTTCACTCGTGCAAAATCCCTTTGGTCGTCGTTTGTGTTAAATATTCATGGTTATAATCTATTCTTAGGTGGTGATTCGGGGTATGACAACCACTTCAAAATTATAGGTGAAAAATACGGCCCTTTTGATATAGCGATACTCGAAAACGGTCAGTATAACGTGCTTTGGCACAATATTCATACGCTGCCAGAAGAGACATTTTTGGCTGCCAAAGATTTAAAAGCTAAAGTATTAATGCCAGTGCACTGGGCAAAGTTTCCTTTGGCGAATCATGCTTGGAATGAGCCAATCAAACGTCTAAAAGCAGTATCAAATAATAAAATTAAACTAACTACCCCAATGATTGGAGAGCCTGTGGTACTTGATAGTTTATATCCTGATAAAGTTTGGTGGGAGTTTTAATTTGATTGATTTTTAGATAATTGTTTACAGAAATAGGTCTAAAATTATAGAAACTTTAGACCTATTTTTAAAGAACTCAAGAAATCAATATTCGTCTTCAAAATAGCTTGTCGTTCGGAATTCATCTTCATCATCGAACTTGCTCGTTTTCGGAGCAGACTTTTTTAGAATACCTACTTGTCCATTATGGTATAAATCATGATGAATGATACCATGGAGCAAAGTGTAAAAATCATACTCAGCACCTGGAACAATTTCGTTCAAGAAACTATCATCTTTTTCTTCCAAAGCACTCATCAATTCATCATGGCTTAGGGTAAGTTCCATTTGAAGTGTTTCCCATTCAAAATCGTCCACTTCGCTAATATTTCCCCAATTTTGTTTTTCAGTTTTAATTTCAAATTCAACATCTCCTTGGATTTTTTTTAAGGCAAAAATCCTCCAAGTTGTGATATGATAAACCAACTCGGCAATTGTATGAATATTCTTTTGGCGAGTGCCGGCCGTTTTTGGTTTAATATCTTTGAGGTTTTCTAAAACCGAAGGGCCATGCCAAGCACCGCCATGAAAGGCGGCATTAAGTAATGTCTTGATTCGTTCAAGTTCTTTTGTTTGCAATTCTTCCATAATAAAAGATTCTCTTTCGTTGAGAATGTACTATTTTTTATCTTTAAATCTTAATTTAAGTTTACCTTACTAATGTTGAAAATTTCTATTGATCGTGAACTTGTTGACTATTAACTAAAATTTAATCCCATAGTACCCAAATCATACCAAGATGATAAGTGTCGTGTTGAATCAATCCAGTTAATAATTTATAAAAATCATAATCTTGACCAGGCACAAGTCGATTTAGCAAACTATCATCAAATTTGGAGAGTTTTTCAATCAGTTTTTCTTGTGATTCTTTAAGATTATTTACTAAAGTAGACCAATTAGCTTTTGTTATCGCTTCCTCACTTCCGTAATTATCGATTTCGTCAACTAAGTCAAATCGAATATTATCATTAAGTTTTTCATAAACAAAGTTCCGCCATGCCGAAAGATGATAAACTATTTGACAAATTGTATGTTTAGAAAAGTTTTTTTGAACATCAACAATATCAAGTGGCATCGAATTCAGAAACTCCATCACTGACGGTCCATGCCAAGCATCACCTCTAAAAACGGTGTCCAAATTGTCTATAATTTTTTCGAGTTGATTGTTAGTCATAAATATGAAGTATAATTTACTTGCAAATTTCAGAAAAAGCCATGAATTGACATACTATAAACTAAAATTATATTTTTAGTTTAGGATTTCTCTTTATTAACTGTCCAAAGGTATCGAGAGCTTCGTCAATTTTCTTCATTGGAATATCACCTTTTACTTTTGTAATGAAAGGAACGAAGTGTCTAAAATAAAACTTTAATCTTGGTTCTGCCTTGATTGGATATTCGTTTGGCCCCATTTCAATGCCATGAATAAAATTGTAGGCAACATGCACATTTTGGTCGAACATTGGATAAAACTCTGGTTTAATCATATGTAAAATCAAAGTCCTTGAAACAGCAGCTACTTCACTAAATTTTTCATTAAAAACTTCCAAATCCAAGGTTTCCTCAAATTTCATATCATTGATGTAGTCGAGATGAGGATAAATTTTATCTTTGATGGCTGTCGTTCGAATCTTTCCTAGGCCTGCTTGACTTTGCCATTCAAAAAGCTCCATTATATCATTATGCGTAAAAGGCTTACCAATTTTTATGTGTTTATAATAGTTTGCCTCCCAGTTTGAGTTGGGGTCATATAACTGTGACCAATGTTCAACAAATGTCGCAAAGTCAGTTGATGGTGAGAATGTTATAAAATTCATATTTCTTAAGTTTAAATTACAATATTTATAGATGGGTTAAATCGTTTACAAATTTCGTTATTTTTTTTGTTTTGTTATTACTTAGAACGTATTTTTACGCATAAACCTAAACTTATCACTAGTTATGAATAAAATCACCCTATTGTTATTGGGCTGTACTTTATCAATTTCTGCTTTTGCCCAGAAAAAGAAAGTAAATTTACCTCAGCCATCCTCTCAAGCACTTACAAATATCACTACAACAAAAATTGATAACAATCTATATAAAGATCTCTCTTGGCGAAATATTGGTCCGTTTCGTGCTGGAAGGTCATTGGCTGTTTCCGGTCATGTTGACCAACCTCTTACTTATTACTTTGGGGCTGTTGGTGGAGGAGTATGGAAAACAACCGATGCAGGAATGAATTGGAACCACATTGGCGATAGTACATTTAAGTCAAGTTCAGTTGGTGCAATTGCTGTTGCTCCTTCTGACCCTAATGTTGTATATGTTGGAATGGGCGAAGCCGATATGCGTAGCAATATTAGTTATGGCGATGGTGTTTATAAATCAACAGATGCTGGTAAAACATGGAAACACGTTGGTTTACCAAAAGCCGATGCAATAGCAACGATAGAGGTACACCCCAAAGACCATAATCTGGTTTATGTTGCCGCAGTAGGTAATCCATTTGCACCAAACAAAGAAAGGGGTGTTTTCAGGAGTAAAGATGGTGGCAAAACTTGGGAACATATTTTAGCCAAGAATGATAGTACTGGTGCTTATCAAGTAAGACTTGACCCAAATAATCCAAGAATTGTTTATGCAACACTCTGGCAAGCTTATCGTAATGGCCACAGTATGAGTAGTGGTGGTCTTGGATGTGGTCTTTATAAATCAGTAGATGGAGGTGATACTTGGGAATCGCTAAACCAAAAACCTGGTATGCCAAAAGGACTTTTGGGTAAAATCGGAATTGCTGTTTCTCCAGCAAACTCAAATCGCCTATATGCTATGATTGAAAATGTAAAGGGTGGACTTTACACTTCATATGATGCTGGTGAACATTGGACATTAGTTAATGACAACAAAAATCTTTGGCAAAGACCATGGTATTACATGAATCTGCAAGCAGACCCACAAAATGAAAATGCTTTGATTATATTAAATGTAAATTCATTTAAATCAACAGATGGGGGTAAAACTATCAGAAATCTAAATGTTCATCATGGAGATACGCATGATGTTTGGATAAATCCAAAAAATCCATCGAATTTTATCATTGGAGATGATGGTGGAGCAGAAGTTACTTTTAATGATGGATTTACATTTTCCGATATTGATATTCCAACGGCTCAGTTTTATCATGTACATCTTGATAATGATTTTCCTTATAATGTTTATGGCTCTCAACAAGACAATAGTACCGTTAGAATAGCAAGCCGCACAGATGGTAACTCAATTGGAATTCGTGATTGGTATCCAGTTTCAGGTGGTGAGTCTGGCTATATTGCCATTGACCCAAAAAATTCAAAGATAACTTACGGTGGTTCTTATGATGGTTATATGACAAAACTTAATGTTGAAAATAACCAAGAACAAAATATCATGGTATATCCTGAAAATAATATGGGACATACTTCAGCCGAGAAGAAGTACCGTTTCCAATGGACTTATCCGATTATTTTTTCACCTCATGATGATACACGCTTATATGCAACGTCACAATACGTTCACGTTACTCACGATGGCGGAAATTCTTGGGAAACTATAAGTCCAGACTTGACAAGAAATGACCCAAAGACAACCGGTGCAACTGGTGGGCCAATTACTCTTGACCAAACTGGTGCTGAAATTTATGCTACTATATTTGCTTTAGCTGAATCTACAATCGAAAAGGGAAATATTTGGGCTGGTTCGGATGATGGATTTATTCATGTGACTCGTGATAATGGCAAAAACTGGTCAAGTATTACGATTCCAAATTCTCAATTAGGTGATTTCGCTTTAATTTCGACCATTCATACCTCCGATTTTGTAAAAGGAAAAGCTTATGTTGCTGCAACTCGATATATGTTTGGTGATAGAAAACCTTATCTCTTTAAAACAAGCGATTATGGTAAAACATGGACAAATATTGTTGGAGGAATTCCAACAGATGAATATACTCGTGTAGTGCGTGAAGACCCAAATAAAGAAGGTCTGTTATATGCTGGAACAGAAAGAGGAATTTATGTTTCATTTGATGATGGTGCCTCTTGGAATCCGTTGAATAATAATCTTCCGATTACTTCTGTTCGTGATTTGCAAGTTCAAAAGCGTGAAAAAGACTTAGTAGTTGCTACACATGGTCGTTCGTTTTGGATTTTAGATGATTTGACTCCATTATATGAAATTAAAGACAATGCAGTGGCTGATATTCACCTGTTTAAGCCACGCCATTCATACAGAATGCAAGGTGGTGATGGCGGTGGCCGACGTGGAGCTCCAAAAGATGAAGGTCAGAATGCTCCAAATGGTGTTTTGGTAAATTACTACTTTAAAAATGTCCCAAAAGATGAGGTTAAATTACAGTTTTTGACAATGACAAATGACACTATCATCACATATTCAAGTAAAAAGGATGTTAAAGGAGAGGAGCAAAAGGCATCAAAAGATTTTTATGAAGATACTAAACAAACGAAATCTGGATTACTTTCAGCAAATGCTGGACAGAATCACTTTGTTTGGAATATGCGTTATGCTGATGCCACTGAAATTTCAGGCGAACGCTCTCCGATGTGGGCTGGGAGCACTATTGGGCCAAAGGTAATTCCTGGAAATTATAAGGTTAGATTGGTTGTAGGCAAAAATATTATAAAAGAAGAAATTGCAGAAATCAAAAAAGACCCGCGTAATCCTGTAACTGATGCCGAGTTAAAAGAACAGTTTGATTTATTGTTAAAGATTCATAGAAAATTAGATGAAAACCATAAGGCAATTAATCAAATGCGTGAAATTAAAAAAGCTGTATCTGAATATATGAAAAGTGTAAAAGATACAGTCTTGATTAGTAAATTCCAAAAACTGACTAAGCCAATGCTCAAAAATTTAGAGGATTTAGAACAAACATTAGTTCAGAATAAGGCACGAGCAACTCAAGATTTATTAGCGTATCCAATTCGTCTTAATGATAAAATTGCAGGTGTAGCAAGTGTTGTTTCAAG
The DNA here is from genome assembly GCA_027486845.1 of Cytophagaceae bacterium. GTDB lineage: Bacteria > Bacteroidota > Bacteroidia > Cytophagales > Spirosomataceae > Emticicia. Next base: position 181,373 of record JAIXOL010000027.1, on the reverse strand, counting down.
TGCAGACGCTAAACCAACTAAAGGTTCTTATGAAGCACTTGATGATTTGTCTAAAAAGATGGAAAAAACAACAGATAAACTTAAGAAAGTCATAGATGAAGACGTGCCAGCATTCAATAAAATGGTGCTTGAAAATCAACTTCCAGCCATTAGTGTTGGCAAGAAGAAAGATATAAACTGATAAAAAAACATTTGAAAATGGCGAAGTATTTTTTCTTCGCCATTTTTTTTAATTACAACCTTCAATTTTAGCCTCAAAAACTGCTCCATTTTGAGTTGAAAAGCCACTTTGCAATAAGATACTTTTTTTTGCCGAATATATAATTTGAGAGGTCGAACTAAGTACTTTTGTACTGCTTGATATAATTTCAGAAGAACTAAAATTTTTGTTTCCGTATAGCATATCTTTTTTTAGAAAAAGGTTTTTCACACAATCATTATTCAGCAGTTTTACTATCCAAAAGTCATCATCACCGTAATGTTGAGTTACATCGTTAAAGTTTTGAACTGGAAGAGTATTTCCAACAAATAAAAAATTATTGTCAAAGGTAAGTATCAAATCATTTGGTTCGTCATGTCCTTCACTTCCGTATTTTTTTTGCCAAATAATTTCGCCATCTGTAGAGTTAAGCTTAATAATCCAAACATCCGCACTGCCAATATTATTGGTTGCTTGACCATCATTCGAGTATGACTCGCCTACAACAACGTATTCGTTACTATTGCTTTCTATAATACCTCGTGCATATTCATCGCCACTTCCACCATAACAATGATTCCATATTTTATTTCCCTGAGCAGAAATTTTTAGTATAAAAAAATCCCTTGCTCCATTTCCACTATGGTTTTCAATAGCATCAAAGTCAAAAGAATAGGTTTCTCCAATTATTACAAAATTACCTTCATGATCTTCTGTGAAATTATTAATAAAATCATCTTTACTGCCCCCAAAGTTTTGTTGCCATTCTACTTGGCCTGCATTATCAATTTTTAGCATCCAAACATCCTGTTGTCCAAAATTATTGCTTAAATCACCATCGATAGACGTGCTGTTTCCAACTAATATGTAACCACCATTGCTAGATTTTTTAATTGATTTACAGGTTTCATTTCCGCTACCACCATAAGTTTTTTGCCAAATTTCATTGCCTTCTGGGTCGATTTTAATTAAAAGAAAGTCAGATAAACCATGATTGTTTCTGATATATGGATATTGAGATTCTGTTGAACCTGCAATCAGAAAATTTCCGTCATCTGTTGTACAGACTGAATAACCAATGTCAATATTCACTCCACCATAACACTTTTCCCAAATGAGATTGCCAAATAAATCAATTTTTGCAACCCAGAAATCAATTTGGTCGATATAATTAGTGATATCGCCATTGTTTGATTTTGTATCGCCAATACACAGAATATTTCCATCTGGAGTTTTTATGATTTTTTTTAAATATTCATCATTGCTACCCCCCAAAGATTTTTGCCAAATTATATTTCCATTATTGTTTAGCCGAACAATCCACCAATCGGATCCGCCATGATTCATTGAAAGATCAAAGTTACTTGATTGAGAATGACCACCCACAATATACCCTCCATCCTCCAATTCAAGTACTGAAGTAGCCTTGTCATAGAAACTTCCGCCCAAAGATTTTTGCCAAAGGATATTCGGACTTTGTCCAAATGAGGTACGAATAATAAATTGTATAAACAAGTAGATTATAATTCCCTTCACGACTTTCATTATTCAATTTTTTACAAAGGAAATACATTTTGTTTGTTCATTTAGAATAATTCTTTATATCTTATTTATTGGCAAAATCCTCTAAAATATGAAATACCAGTGGGATTTACTTTACAAATTATTCTATTAGCAATATTAAACAATATGCTTAGATAAATATCAATTTTACTTTAATTTTGTACTGTAAAAGCAAAAAACGGCAAATATTAATCAAAATTTAATCAATATTCAATGAATTATTGGCTCGTAAAATCAGAACCTTTCAAATATTCTTGGGACGATTTCGTTAGTCAAGGCGTAGGTACTTGGGATGGCGTTAGAAACTATCAAGCTCGAAATAATCTTGCGGCAATGAAACTTGACGACTTAGTTTTATTTTATCATTCGAATGAAGGCGTTGAGGTAGTTGGAATAGCGAAAATTGTAAAAGAGGCTTATCCAGATCCTACAACTGATGATCCTCGATGGGTTGTTGTTAATTTAGCTCCAGTAGAAAAATTGCCAAAAAGTGTTACATTAAAAGCCATCAAAGCCGATGAACGCCTGCAAGATGTTTCTTTGATTCGTCAGTCTCGCCTCTCTGTTCAACAACTTAAAAAAGAAGAGTTTGACCTAATTGTTTCAAAAGGATATGGAAATTAAAAAAATAAAAAAGTATTTTTTAAGAATAAATTTGTTTTCATTATTGATCGTTAGCTTTTCTCATGTTAATGCACAAAGTGTAAAGCGTGTAGAAATACCAACTCGTGGTGATGACCAAGGTTTTCAGGTGATTACACTTGGCGAAGAAGGTGTTTTGCTTTTAACAAAAATTGGGAAACTAAACTTTAATATTACCAAATTAGATACTCAACTTCAACAAAGTTGGTCAAAAAATGGTGACTTAGAAGAAAATCAATCAATGGTTGATTTTTATCGAGATGGTCGAGATGTTTATTTTCTATTTAGCAAATACAATTCAGATCTTTACCAAATTATAAAAGTTTCTACTGGAATTGGAATCATTCAAAAGTTTTTCTTTGAAAATATTCGTCGTTTTGAAATTTCTGAATTCAAAGTGTTCAACGAGGTAGCTTACTTAGCAGGTATGGTAAAGGAAGAGCCCGTCTTGATGAGTGTCAATTTTAATAAAATGCAACCGCGTATTTTAGCGGGTGGAATTAAAGGCACCGCAAGTATTTCGTCGCTGGATTATGACGATATCAATAATTTACTCGTAGTTTCATATTCTGTTAAAAAAGGTCGTTCAAGTTATATGGCTGTTAAACGGATAAATCCTAATGGCAAAATTGTTGAACAATTGACTGTCGAACCAGAAGAAGATTATGGATTGTTGACTGGAAAACTATTTTCATTGAATGATGGAACTCAATTAATGATTGGAAACTATGGTTTTAAGGGATACCAATCAAATGGTGGGCCAATGTCGCAAGGACTATACATCAGTAAAGTTGATGGTGAAACTCCCGAATACTTGAAAATGCATAGTTTTACTGATTTTAAGAATTTTTTCAAATTTTTACCGCCGAAACAACAAGAAAAGATTGAAAAAAAAATCAAAAAGAAAAAAGGCAAAGGCGATGATTTAAAACTCAATTATAGGGTTTTAGTTCACGAAATTATCAAAAAAGACAATCAATATATTTTAGTAGCTGAGGTTTTTTATCCAGAATTTAGGAATAACAATAACTATGGATCGCCATTTTATGGAAGTGCATTTGGCTCGCCTTTTGGGTTTGGTTATAGTTCGTTAAATGCGATGCGTTTTACTCGTTATTATGGTTTAAATTCTTGGGCATGGAATCCGTGGATGTATTCAAACTATAGTAATAATAACCAACAATTTGATGGTTTTAAATACACTCATGCCATTGTAGCTGGATTTGATTTAGATGGAAAATTAGTTTGGGATAACAGTTTTAGTTTTGATAATGTAAAAAGTATGGAACTAAAAGAGAAAGTTAAAATTCGATATGAAGGCGATGAAATTGCCCTAGTTTACAGCAATAAAGGTAAACTCGCCACCAAAATAGTGAGAGGGAATGAGGTAATTGAGGGTATCAAAACTATTGATATTGACACTCAAAAAGAAGGGGACAAAGTAAGAGATACAGCTACCGATGACATTGAATATTGGCATGAAAATTATTATTTAGCTTGGGGATATCAGCAAATTGCAAATAGAAGCGAAGGAAGAAGGAGGGTTTTTTATCTTAATAAAATTGCATTCTAAAACATCAAATTCTTTGTGTCATCCCTTTTCCCAATTGTTGTGACATATTTTTATGGCTAAAACTCAAAGTCCTCATTGCTGATGAAAAAATATGTTTTCTTTCTAATATTTATAGCTTCAAATTCATTAATAGCCCAAAAACCAAATGTAAATATTCCTGCTTCAGGTGTTTTAAAAACTGTTGAGTTAGAAGTAAGTGGAAATTCAACTTGGCAAAAAATAATCTCATTGGGTCAAGAAGGTCTTTTATTTTTTGTCAAAAAAGATATCACCAAGGCTTTGATTATAAAATTTGATACTGATTTAAACACAGTGTGGGAAAATGAGGTCTTTTTGGATGTTGAACGAAAACCTAGCTCATATTATCTTGATAATCATCAGATTACTTTTTTGTTCAGCGAAAACCAAGGAATGTATTATCAGCAATTGAGTTTTGATTTAAAAAATGGGAAAGAAAAAAATAGAGGTTTTGAAATTCGAGATTATTTTCAAGACCATAGTCATGTGGCCTTTAAAGATAGAATTTTGATAGCTGGAATAAACGAAAAAGGAGGCGTATTCTACGATTTTGATTTTAAATTAAACGAAGGTGAATTTTTTGCTACCGACCTTAGCGGTAAACCACAGGTACAGTTTGTTCAATATAATAGCCAAACTCACTTAATTGAGACGCTTTGGTCAATTAAAGAGCAAGGCTATTCTAATGAAAAGAAGAAAAAAGGTGAGTTTATAAAAAATGCTTATGTGGTTTATGCCAAATATGACACTCTCGGAAAACTTATTTCAAAAAATGCTATACAATCAAATGCAGGAAACTTTCCGCTGACCGCCCAACTTACAAGAATTGATTCTTTGAAGAGTGTAGTAACTGGTGTTTTCCAATCCAAAAATGGAGTAAAAGGCATTTATTTTTCTAAAATAGAGTATGATAAAACTATTTTTACCAAGTTTTATGACTTTCGGAAACTTATGGTCGGAACTGAAAACCAAAATGAAGAACAACTCAATAAACTTTCAAGTACATTTAGTTTCTTATCAGCTCAAACAATCTTTACAGAAAATCAGATTTTTTTAGGAGGGAGTTTCTACCAACCTTCCTATCAGCTGATTAATACAGACAATCCTGATTATGTTGGTAATAATATAAATTCGTTCAATTCAATACAGAAAACTAAATCTAAGCAAGTTTTATCAAGCTATAATTATTCATTTGGTTTTACCGCAAGTTTTGATTTAAGTGGAAATTTACTTAAACAACAACTTTTGGAAATCAAACAAACCTCAGCAGAACTTGATGATGTTTTAGCTATAAATAATCAAAATGCGGTAGCAATTTGCAACAAAGGAAATTTGATTCTTACAAATCCTAAAAGCTTAAAAGAAACTAATAGCTACAAACTATCGAATGAAAACGATGAAACAAAAAACAATCAATTTATTGCCAAATTCCGAAATGTGAAAAATTGGTATGAAAATTATTTCATTGCTGATGGAAGTCGTATTAAATTTGAGGTAATAAAAGAAATGTCTGCCCCAAAAGAGAAAGCATCAAGACGAAAAAAAAGGCAGCGTCAAATTCCAGAAACCAACGTCAAGAAAATTGTTTATTTATCGAAAATACTAAATTCTTCATTTTAGATAATTTTCAATACGTTTAAAACTAGCATTGTTTTGTATAATTTACTTACACCAAATATCACCTCTTATGAGTTAATCGACTCAGGAAACTACGAAAAACTTGAACGCTTCGGCGATTTTATTTTGGCACGCCCCGAACCACAAGCCGTTTGGGATAAATCACTTTCTGAAGAAATTTGGCAACGAAAAGCATCGGCCATTTTCAAGAAAACTAAAGGTCGTGACCAATTAAGTCCAGAAGAACGTGGAGAGTGGCATAATATCAAAAAAATGCCAGAAAAGTGGTACATGGACTATTTTCAAGGCAAATCGAAACTCAAATTTAAACTTTCATTGTCATCTTTCAAACATGTTGGCATTTTTCCAGAGCAAGCCTCTAATTGGAAATATATCGAAGATAAGTTGGCATTAATGAAAAGCGGTGATTCTGTGATTCAAATCCCAAAAGTGCTAAATTTATTTGCATATACTGGCGGAGCATCTTTGATTTCAAAGGCCAACGGAGCTGATATTACACACGTTGATTCAGTAAAACAGGTAATTTCGTGGTCCAGAGAAAACATGGAAGCGAGTGGACTGACTGATATTCGCTGGGTAATCGAAGACGCACTAAAATTTGTAAAGCGAGAAGTAAAACGTGGGAAAAAATATAATGGAATTATTCTCGACCCTCCAGCTTATGGTCGTGGACCCGACGGTGAAAAATGGGTTTTGGAAGAAGGTTTGAACGAATTATTGAAAAATTGCCTCGAACTTCTTGATGAAAATTATCATTTTTTCATTCTAAATCTTTATTCAATGGGTTTTTCGGCAGTTATTGCTGAAACAATTATTAGGCAAAACTACGAAAATATTCAAAATCCCGAAATGGGAGAGTTGGTATTGCAAGATAGCTTTAACAAGAAATTGCCATTGGGTGTTTTTTATCGTTTTTCTTCAATTTGATTCGTTTAATTACACCTATTTATTGAATTCGTGCGGTAAATATAAGATTCAGAAGTCTTTCGTTGATTAACCAACTTTTGATTTCGGCTTTTATTATAGAATCGAAGATAATATGGTAATGTAGCATTTTAACTTTCTATCGAGTATGGTTTATTGCTCTTTTATGTGGTATTTGGTAAAGTAAAAGAAATGGACAATGCCAATCATTCATGTTTAGATTTATCAAAAAAAGTTTTTACCAATATTTTTTTACTTACAAGTCATAAGGCTAAGCAATAAAAACATTATTCGACTTTATGTTTTCTATTCTACCTATTGAAGTGTTTCTTGAGTAATTGTAAAAATGGAGAATGAATTTATGTAAGTTATTGATTATCAAAATTTTATGATGAAATGATAATTTAATAAACACTGAATATAGAACACTCAATTCAGAACTCTTAACTTTTCATTTTATTTGTGAGAAAAAATTCGGATTTTTGTAAAAAAATATCTCACAATTAAGCGATTTTTAATTGCTATGACCCAATTGTCAGTAAAATCGGATGTCTAATAATCAAAAAAAATACCTATTTATTGCTCTTTCAGCACTCTTTTATGCTTGCGGACAAAATAATCGTGAGCGTTCGAAGATTCCACCAACACCTTTTCAAACTGAAAGTATTCAAAATACTGCCTCACTTGAAGCCTTAACTGATGCAATTAGAAGCAACCCAAGTTTGGCCGAAAACTATTATAAACGTGCGATAGTTTTAAATAAAATGGGCGAGACTCAAAAAGCTCTTGAAGATATTAATCGTGCCGACCGTCTTAAACAAAATACAGGGAAATACTTATATGTCAAAGCTATGATTTTGCGGGATATGAAGCAATACCGTGAAGCGTATGCTGTTGCCCAAAGTGCTGAAATCTTGAATGTTGATACCCCCGAACTTTATACTTTACTCGGTGATTTATCACAACAACGCAACGATCTCAAAAATGCTGAACAATATTTGGCAAAATCTGTGCAAATAGCTCCTTATGACGGCGAAACTTCTTTTTATCAAGGGACTTTGGCTGCCCGTAAAGGTGATACAATAAAAGCCTTATTGAAAATGAACAAAGCTATCGAAATGAAGCCTTCTCTCAAATTGGCTTATTCGTCTTTGACAGAACTGCTGAGAAATAGAAGATTATATGATTCAGCTTTGGCTGTTAATAATTCAGCCATAGTACAGTTTCCTAAAAATTCTGAGTTTTTGGTCGATAGGGGTTTGGTTTTTAATAAATTTGGTCGACTAGACTCTGCTCTTGTCTATTTTGATAAAGCTATAAAAATGGATGAAAAAAGAATTGAAGCGATACTTTATTCAGCTTCAATTTATTTCCGCTGGAAAAACTATGATAAGGCATTGAAGTTGTATGAAAAGGTTTTAGATACTAATCCAGAAACTTCAAAAATCAACTATTTTATTGCTCTAACTCTTGAACAACTCGGTTTACTAACTAAGGCAGAAGAGTTTTTAAAAGCTCAAGTTGAAAAAGATCCTAATGATACGCAAACAATTATAGCTTTAAATCGAGTTTCTGGACAAGTAAATGCAGCCTTGGGTGTTTATACTGCACCAATACCGATTCCTGTTAAAAAAGCTCCAGTTACTCCAATAGCTAAACCAGTTGTTGAAGAGCCCAAAAGACTTTTAGATACGTCAAGAATTAGAGTAAACATAATAGCACCTAAGAAAAAAGTAAATATCAAAACTGATACTTTAAGACGTTTAAAATTGTGATTTTAGATAAAATCGAAGTTATTTAAAAACTTCGTTATTCTAAAACAATAAAATCGTTAAAATATAAATGTGGCTTGCCACTTAATGTTGAAAAATTTATATGATTAAAATTACTTTACCCGACGGAAGCGTAAGAGATTATCCAAATGGGAGTTCGAGTTACGATATTGCACTTTCGATTAGTGAAGGGCTTGCGAGAAATGTATTAGCTGCCAAAATAAATGGCATGGTGCAAGATGCCAATTTGCCAATTGAGGCAGACTCTAAATTACAACTTTTGACTTGGAATGATGCAGATGGGAAATCAACTTTTTGGCACTCCTCGGCTCATTTAATGGCTGAAGCGTTAGAAACATTGTATCCAAAAGTAAAGTTTTGGGTTGGTCCACCTCTCGAAAATGGTTTCTATTATGATGTAGATACCAATGGTGAAACCATCACAAATGAGGATTTTAAGAAAATTGAAGATAAAATGTTAGAATTGGCTCGTCAGAAAAATGATTTTATCAGAATTCCGATGGCTAAAGCCGAGGCAATAAAATATTTTGAAGAAAAAGGCGACGAATATAAATTAGATTTACTTGCTGGATTGGAAGATGGTTCTATTACCTTTTATAAGCAAGGAAATTTTACTGATTTATGTCGTGGGCCACATATTCCGAATACTGGCTTTATCAAAGCTGCTAAAATCATGAATGTGGCTGGTGCCTACTTTAAAGGCGACCAAAATAATAAAATGTTGACTCGTATTTATGGAGTAACATTCCCAAAACAAAAAGAGTTAGAAGATTATTTAACACTTTTGGAGGAAGCCAAACGTCGTGATCATCGCAAATTGGGTCAAGAACTAGACTTGTTTACTTTTTCTGAGAAAGTAGGAAAGGGTTTACCATTATGGTTGCCAAAAGGTGCAATGTTGCGAGAGCGTCTAGAGAATTTCTTACGTAAGGCACAGGTAAAAGCCGGATATCAACAAGTTGTCACACCTCACATTGGAAGCAAACAATTATATCTAACTTCTGGTCACTGGGAAAAATATGGAAAAGATTCATTCCAGCCAATCACAACGCCTGAAGAAGGAGAGGAGTTTTTGTTGAAACCAATGAATTGCCCTCACCACTGTGAAATTTTTCGTGCTCGACCACGTAGTTATCGTGAATTACCTTTACGTTTGGCTGAGTTCGGAACAGTTTATCGTTATGAGCAAAGTGGAGAGTTGCACGGTTTAACCCGTGTAAGAGGATTTACTCAGGATGATGCACATATTTTCTGTACCGATGACCAAGTAGAAAATGAGTTCAAAAAAGTAATTGATTTGGTTCTTTATGTTTTCAAATCCCTTGGTTTTGAAGATTTTTCTGCCCAGGTTTCTTTGCGTGACCCCGAAAACAAAACTAAATACTTTGGCTCGGACGAGGCGTGGGATAAAGCTGAAAATGCCATTCGACGTGCAGCAGCCGAGAAAGGACTTAAAACTATTGAAGAATTGGGAGAAGCTGCTTTTTATGGACCAAAACTCGATTTCATGGTAAAAGATGCTTTGGGTCGTAAATGGCAACTTGGAACTATTCAAGTTGATTATCAATTACCACAAAGATTTGAGTTGGAATATGTAGGCTCCGATAACCAAACACACCGTCCAGTGATGATTCACCGAGCTCCATTTGGCTCGATGGAACGTTTCATTGCGATTTTGATTGAAACAACAGCTGGTAATTTTCCATTGTGGTTATCTCCTGACCAAATAGCTATTTTACCAATTTCAGAAAAATACGAAGACTATGCTAATGAAGTATTCTTGACTTTACAAGAAGAGGATATTAGGGGCTACGTCGATCACCGTGATGAAAAAATTGGTCGTAAAATTCGCGATGCTGAGGTAAATAAATTACCATTAATGTTAATCGTTGGTGAGAAAGAAGCAGAAGAAGGTAAGGTTTCAGTTAGAAGAAAAGGTGAAGGGGATTTAGGCTCGATGTCAATAGAAGAATTTATATCTTACGCAAAAACTGAAATATATAAAAATATACCTCAGTTTAAGGCATAATCGTCTCGGTTTTGTAATATTTGAAGTAATAATATTTGTTTTATACAAATTAGTTAGTACTTTCGTAAAAATCAATTTTTAGTAACCTTAAAATCGTTAAATGGCACAACAACCATTCAATCGTAATTTCAGAAAACCAGTACAGAAGGAAGACGAACACCGAATCAACCAACGTATTCGTGTACCACAGGTTCGTTTAGTAGGTGATAACGTAGAGCAGGGTATTTTTGACACCGCCCAAGCTCTTGCTATGGCACAAGCTCAAAGTTTAGATTTAGTTGAAATTGTACCGACGGCCAACCCGCCAGTATGTAGAGTAATCGACTATTCTAAGTTTAAGTATGACCAAAAGAAGAAGCAAAAAGAAATAAAAGCCAAAGCGGCAAAGACTGTTATCAAAGAAATTAGATTCGGTCCGCAAACCGATGATCATGATTTTGATTTTAAATTAAAGCATGCTATTGGGTTCTTGAAGGAAAATGCAAAAGTTAAGGCTTATGTTCATTTTGTTGGCCGTCAGATAGTATTTAAAGACCAAGGCGTTGAATTGTTGAAGCGATTTATTGCAGGTTTGGAAGAATATGGCAAACCAGAAGGTGAATTGAAGCTTGAAGGTAAAAGAATGATTGTATTTCTTGCTCCCAAAGCAAAAAAATAAGACTTCTTTGAAATATTAAGGGCTGAATTGTAATCTCAATTCAGCCCTTTTTGTATTTTTTTCTTAATTTAGATTTTTCTAAGAGATTCGATAATTTTTGGGCTTTTAACGGCTTAAAATTATCAAATCTTTCAGTTTAATTTTCAAATATGCTACTCTATCAGTTTTTTACTTTCCTACCGAAATCATATTTGCAAACAAGCGATAAGCTCCAGGCACGCCCGCAGGAAGTTGACGGAAAAAAGCTAAACCTGTAAATACGAAATTTCCTTTTCCATATTTTGTATATAAAACACTGCCTTCGAGTTCGGTTTCGTTAGCATCATTCATCGCAAAAATTGTTTCGTACTTATCGCTCCATTTGTCTGCAAAATACAAACCACGTTCTTGAATCCAGCCTTCAAAGTCTTTAGAAGTGATTTTGTTTGGTGAATTAAGTAACGGATGTTGAGGTTTCAAAATTTTCATTGTGGCAACTTCATCGGTTACTCTTCCACGGCCAATACCCATAGGGAATGGCCCTATTTCTTTAACTTTAGACACACCATAAAAAGCGTTTGTCTGATATTGAGTTACTATATTTCCTCCGTTACTAACATAGTCCATAAGTTTTTCTTGGAAATATTTTAAGTGTTCTTCTGTATTATAAGCTCTAACTCCAACAATAATTGCATCGAATTGGCTTAAATCTTTGGCGAGTTCTGTTGGTGTAAGCATTGTTACTTGATAGCCAATTTGCTGTAATGCCGCAGGAACTTCATCGCCTGCACCAGCAATATAACCAATTTTATTTCCTTTTTTCTTTAAATCAATGCGAAGAGCTTTTGCCTCGGCAAACGGAAAAAGAGTAAGCGTAGGTACGTGTTTATATTCAATACTAGAAATGCCTCTATCATACGAGCCAGATGATGTTTGGGCGATGGCTTTTAGCGTAATTTCAGAAGCAGTTGAAGAAGGAAAAACTCTAAATATCACCTTTTTTTCTTCGTATTTTTCTTTTAGATCAAAATTTATAAGGGCAGGCTCTACCTTCCATGTATTTGGGAGATCCAATTTCACTGTTCCTATTACACCTTTTTTACCTGATTTTAAAGTTACAATTACATCTTTTGGGTTATTGTCGCCAAATGAATAAACTTTTTCGCCAATTGTTGCAGATACTTCTGGGCGTACCTCGAAATAACGATAGATTTCTCCATCCGAAGGCTCCACGAATTTATATGTAAGTGGAGTTTGGAATGTAAATGCTTTACCTTCAATAGAGAAGCTGTATTCGCAAACCAAATCGGCAGGTTTCATTGCTAAACCTCTCAATAATTGGTCGTTCACTTTATAAAAACCATTTTCTTTACGTTCAACTAACCAATAGGGTTGAGTAATTGGTTGATTAATAGGTATTTGCAGTTCAGTGGTGATGTTCAAGCCATCGTTATAAACGAGTTTTTTATTGATGGTTGTATCCTTGTCAGTTCCTTTAAATGTCAGTTTTTCGAGTGTAATATTTGCATTACTTCTACTTACGACATTTACATTTACTTTGATTTTATCGTTTGGTGAAACTGAATAATCTACCGGATTTGCTTCAAACCATAATCCCGCACACGCTAAAATTAATTCTTTTACTTCTTTTTTCTTATAAATTGTCCAAACATTTGGGCTATGTTCAGCATCTTCTAAACTTTCAATTGTATTATAAATTTCAATCAAAGCAGGAACCGATGCTGAAGGATTTTGAGCCCTAAAATTATTATAAACATCATTGACCATTTTTTCGATTTTCTCTCCGCCATTGATTCTTTTCCACGAAATATCTATTCCATCGAATAAATCATTTTTTGCTTCTTCGCCCGCCTTGTGCAGAGCATAATCTGAACGTTGATTTTTGGTTTTTGCTGAGCCAAAACCTTGACTTTTGTGCATACTGCGTGCCTCAGCAGAAACTTCGGTATAAGATTTTCCAAGTAGGGGATTGTAGTCTCCAAGTGGAATTTTGATATAACTTCCTTCGGGTTGGTTATTTTGGAAATTTGGAGAAAACGAATTCCAAACTAAGCGTTTTGCTTGCCAAGTTTTTACAAACTTTAATTGTTCTGGAAAACGATTGGGGTCAGCGGCAGCTTTGAATGCTTCTTCAGAAAGAACTGCCGATGCCGAATGATGACCATGACCTGCACGAGCATCAGGTGGGAAACGATTAACAATGACATCTGGTTGAAAGTTACGAATACGCCAAACCAAATCAGCCAGTATTTGGTCTTTTCCCCATGTCGCCATCGCTTCATCAGTGGTTTTTGTAAAGCCAAAATCATTGGCACGAGTAAAATATTGTTCGCCACCGTCAATACTTCTTGCTCCAAGAAGTTCGTGTGTACGTAACAAACCAACGTACTCGCCTTGTTCAGAGCCTACTAAATTTTGTCCACCGTCGCCACGAGTCATTGCAATGTAGCCCGCCCGCACCATTTTTTCCTTTGAAAGCCACGTAATGAACAAGGTATTTTCATCATCAGGGTGAGCTGCAACATATAGTACATTGCCAACAACATTTAATCTTTTAATTGCTTGAAGGATTTCGCCCGTATTCATCTGTTTAGTTTGGGCAAAAACCGAAAATGAAATAAGAGAAATAAGAAGGATTGTTATTTTTTTCATCGAGTAAGGTTTATGAGTCAATAGTTTAATTCTAATTTTGAAGAGGTTTTGTTTGTCTTTCGAAATTAATAAAGAAACCTCGAATCAAAAAGAAATTATTAATGTCATCTATGATTGGGTTTTATTATTCGACAAATTAGATAAATTAATCTGATTTTTGTTATAATGAATGCGATAAAACAATGTTATTTATCAAAAAAATACTAAAATTGTATTTAGACTTTTTTTAACAACTCAATTAACTTAAATTTGCGAAAATATTAACTACAGTAAAAACTAAACTCAAATACGATTACTTATGGATTCGATGATTATGTACCTTGTTCCGCTTTGTGGAATTATTGGCTTACTTTACACTTGGTGGAGATTCAGTTGGGTCTCGAAGCAACCTGCTGGAGATGCCAATATGCAAAAACTCTCAGGCTATATTGCTGATGGAGCAATTGCATTTTTAAAAGCAGAATGGAAGGTTTTGGCCTATTTTGCCATTCCTACTGCTATTTTATTGGCATGGCTCGGCTCATCAACTGATAAATCTTCTTGGATTATTTCAATTGCATTTTTGATTGGTGCTTTGTTTTCTGCTTTTGCAGGTTACGTTGGAATGAAAATCGCTACAAAAGCGAATGTTCGTACTGCACAAGCTGCTCGTACTTCATTGGCACAGGCTCTTAAAGTTTCATTTACTGGTGGTTCTGTTATGGGAATGGGCGTTGCTGGTTTGGCAGTTTTAGGTTTAAGTTTGTTATTCATAATATTTTATAACTACTTTGCAAAAGGTGAATTGTTGACTTCCGAAAAAATGAGAATCGCCATCGAGGTTTTAGCGGGCTTCTCTTTAGGTGCTGAATCAATCGCTCTTTTTGCTCGTGTTGGTGGTGGTATTTACACAAAAGCGGCTGATGTTGGAGCTGACTTAGTTGGTAAAGTTGAGGCCGGAATTCCAGAAGATGATGTTCGTAACCCAGCAACAATCGCTGATAACGTTGGTGATAACGTTGGTGACGTAGCTGGTATGGGTGCCGATTTATTTGGTTCTTATGTGGCTACAATTTTAGCAACAATGGTTTTGGGTCAAGAAATAAGTGTTTCTGATAATTTTGGAGGTTTTTCTCCGGTATTATTGCCGATGGCAATTGCTGCTGTTGGTTTGTTGGCTTCATTAGTTTCAACATTTTTTGTAAGAATCAAATCTGAAACATCTTCTGTACAAGCAGCTTTAAATCTTGGAAACTGGGCATCTGTAATCATTACATTATTTGCTTCTTATTTCTTAGTAAAATATGTCTTACCAGAAACACTTTCGCTTCGTGGACATGAATTTACTTCAAATGGAGTATTTATGGCGATTGTAGTTGGTTTGATTGTTGGTGCTTTGATGTCAATCATCACTGAATATTATACTGCAATGGGTAAACGTCCAGTACTTTCAATCATTGAAAAATCTGGTACAGGACATGCCACAAATATTATCGGTGGTTTGGCAGTTGGTATGGAATCTACTGTTCTTCCTATTTTGACTTTAGCGGCTGGAATTATTTTCTCGTATTATTTTGCTGGTCTTTATGGTGTTTCAATTGCAGCGGCTGGTATGATGGCAACAACGGCTATGCAATTAGCAATTGATGCTTTCGGTCCGATTGCTGATAATGCAGGTGGTATCGCAGAAATGTCGCAATTGCCTCCAGAAGTGCGTGAACGTACTGATAATTTGGATGCTGTTGGTAACACAACTGCCGCAACTGGTAAAGGTTTTGCGATTGCTTCAGCAGCTTTGACTTCATTGGCTTTGTTTGCGGCATTCGTTGGTATTGCAGGAATCAACTCAATCGATATTTACAAAGCTCCAGTTTTAGCAGGATTGTTTGTTGGTGGAATGATTCCATTTATTTTCAGTGCTTTATGTATTTCGGCGGTTGGTAAAGCTGCTATGGAAATGGTAAACGAAGTTCGTCGTCAGTTCCGTGAAATTCCAGGAATTATGGAATACAAAACTGAACCTGAATACGAAAAATGTGTTGCCATTTCAACTGAGGCTTCAATCAAACAAATGATTTTGCCAGGTGCAATTGCTTTAGTAACGCCAGTTTTAGTTGGATTTGGTTTTAAAGATGTTTTTGCAGATACTTCTTCACCTGAGATTTTAGGTGGTTTATTGGCAGGTGTAACTGTATCGGGTGTTTTGATGGGAATTTTTCAATCGAACGCTGGTGGTGCTTGGGATAATGCTAAAAAATCATTTGAAAAAGGTGTGATGATTGATGGTGTGAAACATAAGAAAGGTTCTGAGCCACACAAGGCTGCCGTAACTGGTGATACCGTTGGCGATCCATTCAAAGATACTTCTGGCCCGTCAATGAATATCTTGATTAAATTGATGTCAATCGTTTCGTTGGTAATCGCACCATACATTGCTGTTACTTCGTCTGAAACTGCAAGTGTTGAAGCCACTCCAACGGTTGAAGCGACTTTGCCAGTTAGCATTAATAAGGTATTATCAACAGGTGCTAACTTGAATTTCTTGAAAGATGGAATTGAAGATCAAGTAATTAATTTTATAGAATCAGATTCAGTAGCAGGAAAAGATAATTGGTTCAATTTTAAGGCATTGAGTTTTGCATCGGGTAGTAATGTAATTGACTCAACGTCGATGAATGAAGTAAAAAACATTTCTGAAATTTTGAAAGCATTCCCAAATGTAAACATCAAAGTGGGTGGCTATACTGATAATACAGGTAATGATGCAGCAAATTTGAAACTTTCGAGTGAGCGTGCTGCATCAGTAAAAGCAGCTTTAGTTGGATTGGGTATCGCTGACGCTCGTTTAGAATCAGAAGGTTATGGCGAAACAAATGCTATTGCAAGTAACGATACTGAAGAAGGTCGTGCAACTAACCGTAGAATTGCGGTGAGTGTTAGAAAGAAGTAATATAGACTTAGCCCCTATGGGGAATGAAAATAAACAAAAAGCCTTTTTCGATTTTCGAAAAGGGCTTTTTGTTTGAAGTGAAGTTTGTTTTTATTTTAAAATCAACTAAATTTACCTAAAATAATAATCAAAATGGGACAATATGTAGAGTTAAAATACGACAGATTCCGATTGAGCGATGACGAATTTTATGATTTTTGTACACAAAATGACAGTCTAAAATTTGAAAGAGATGCAAAAGGAAACATTTTAATTATGCCAAATACAGGAGGAATAACTGGGATAATGAATTCAGAAATTAATTTTGAATTCGTTGGATGGAATCGTCAAGCAAAACTTGGAAAAGTATTCGATTCATCAACAACATTTCGTTTGCCAAGTTCAGCGGCACGCTCGGCGGATGTGGCTTGGGTAAATAATGAAAATTGGAATCAATTAGATTTAGCCCAACAGACTAAATTTCCACCTGTTTGTCCTGATTTTGTTTTGGAATTAATGAGTACCACAGATAATTTGAAAGACTCTACTAAAAAAATGCAGGAAGAATGGATAGCAAACGGTTGTAAATTGGCTTGGTTGATAAATCCTAAAACTCAAAAAACGTATATTTTTAGAGAAAAGAAAGAAGTTGAAATTGTTGTGGGCTTTGACCAAAAACTCTCTGGCGAAAATGTATTAGTTGGCTTTGAATTAGATTTGAGCATTTTGAAATAAATATCACGCTGTTTTTTCCCAATCCAAATAAATATCATTGATTGAAATTTCTACATCGACTGATTTTAGTTCAATTACATCTTCGAGTTTGGTATAAGAACGATATTGCCAAAAAATAGCATTTTCAGGTTTATAGTAGGTTTCGACTAAAATCTCGTTTTGAGATACCAAAATATACTCTCTAAAAGAAGTGATTTTTTGATAGGCTTGAAATTTACCTTGTCGATCATATAAAGCGGTTGAATCGGATGATACCTCAACTATTAAAATTGGATTCTTTACCGCATGAGGCATTTCTAGAAAGGTTTCGGTTTTGCCACAAACTACAAAAGTATAAGATATAATCATTTTTAGAAAACACCTAACATACACCTGTTAAGAGTCATGTGTGATGCTGAGCTTAGAATACGAGTTTTTGCAACTTTATTAATGCAACCATTCAAACTATAAATGAGCAAATAATGAGTTTTATGCTTGGTTTTAAACCAATAGCTAGAAATTTCCAGTATTTTGTATATGCGGGCTAATTGTGTTTACTATAGCTTATAATCTAATATAAGGAATTTGTCTTAGGCGAAATGTTGATTTTTATCACAAATATTGATGCGGAGAACCATGGGTGAACTGAACCGCCACTTTTGTAAAATCCGTTTTAGCTGTTTGTTGCTTTCTCATTTTAGTTTCAAACTTTTATTCAAATAGAATAATGTCAAAATTGGTAAAGCTAAGAGCTGAAATGCAAAAAGAACAAGCGTCATTAAAATTCCAATTTGTTGTCCATTTGAAGCAATCAAATATTGTTGACCAAGTGGGCCTTGTGAAAAAACAATAATTGTCACAATATTCCAACCTAGATGAAGTCCAATTTGCAAATACATTGATTTTGTCTGTACAAATGAGTGTGCAAATAAAAGTCCTGCAACAAATGTCAAAATAAATACAGGTATCATCTGTCCTACGTTTCCAAAAATATTGTAAGAAAACCAATGATACGCACCAAAAGCAATTGCAGAAATTATACATGCAGTCTTTGTACCAAAATATTTTATTCCAAAATAGAGTAACACTCCACGAAACAGAAATTCTTCAAATAGAACAGATTTAGTTATCCAACCTAAACTGTTTAAAGCAGCAAAGAGTCCATAGTCTTTGTTAATTGTCAAGCTGCTTTTTGATAATAAAATCAATGAACCAAAATAAATTAGACAGCATATAATTGAAATAAGCAGTCCAAAAGATATTTTTTTTGTTCTTTCACTTTTAGGTAGAAGTCCAAGACTTTCAATACTTGTCTTATCAAGAAAGTGTAGCAAAAGCCAAGAAACAAGAATTATAATTAAGAGTCCTACCATAAATTTTCAGATTGTGTCGCTCTGCAATAACAGTTAACGTTTTGCAGCTACAAGAAGTTGGCGATTTCGGAGACGAAAACTGTCTGCCAGCACTGAACTTGATACGAAGCACAAAGCTTCATTTAACCACTGAACCGCCAATTTCTTTTAGGTGCTGTTAGGCGTAGTTATTTTAGTTTTGTCCTCAAAATGGCAAATCATCATTGTCGTTTGTTGATTTTGATTTATATTTAATAGGCACATTTTCTTGATTTAACATATTTTCATAAGCCGTCCTATTTACAAGTATTTCATAACAAACCTTTTCTTCTGATGGAATAAACTTATCTGAATTTTGTCTATTGTTATGATACTTTATAGTGTCATTTCCATTATAAACTAAGCGTAAAGCTTTGGAATTTTCTTTAAAGATTTCATACATCTTGTTCTTACCAACATCAGTAGAATTTTGAAATACAACAACGATTTCTCTGTCTGACCAACCAGTAAAGTATTCGTCAATATTTTTTGCCAATGATATTGTTTCCTTTTCATTTAAATTGGCAAATAAATAGCTAAAAATGTGAAGTTGAGGAAAAAAAGTCTGTGTTGACTTCTCGCCCATATAGAACTCGTGAAAGTTAAAACCTTTTCTAGGTATATGTTCCCAGTCCGTTGAAAATTGAAATTCACTTTGTGGATTGAAAAATGAAATATTTGCTTGTAAAAATAACTTTGCTTGCTGTAACATAGCTTTTGATTTATCGATACCTACATAACTTATTTCAGGTATTGCGTTTTCAGTTTTCTGACAAAATAATGAATATGCAATTGCTCCTGTTATCGGACCACATCCGATGTCATTAATACATACTTTGTCAGATTGAAAAAGTTTTGAGCTGAAATAATTGCCATACTTTGATTTTTTTAAAGTATTTAAAATATGATAAAAAGTAAAAATATGCTTTCGCATATTAAAGTAACAATATAGTAAAGTTTTCTCGTGAACACTTATATTTTTATACGGCAAGTCAAAATTTGTCGAACCGTATTCGAGTATGTTGGCTCTTATTTCATCATTTGAATAACCAAATATTTTATTGTCAGATTTATTTTTTGAAATTTTACTACCAACAACTTCTTCAAAAAATTCTTCAAAGTTACTATTCGGCAAATAAGGTGAACTAACATTTGTTGATGACTTCTCTGGTACAAATTTTTTGTTTTTAATCGAAAAGGATTTTAAAATCCTCAATTTATCTTCAAAATCTTCACCTAAATTGATGTATTCAGGAAATTCATTTTGTAGTTGTAACATTTTTTCAGCGTAAAAAATTGCTCCATCATAGTCTGCTAAAAAATATTTATTTTCATATAGTTTTGCGGTTGTATTAAAGATAATTTCAAAATCAGGTTCATCCTTTCGTTCTTCAAGTAATAGCACTTTTTGAAAACAATCTACTACTCCTTCTAAATTACCAAATTTCAAATTGAGGTTTCCTTTAATGTGATACATTTCGGGAATGCTATCATCAATTTCAATTGCTTTGTCTATAAATTTTATAGCTTCATCATTGTTATTTAATGCACTATTGGTCACAGCTTGTAAATAATAATATGGTCCTAATTCTTCTCTTGAAGGTTTAAGAGTATTCAATTTAATTAAAGCTTCTTCGTATTTATTACTTTGAAGTAGTTGTTGTATCTCTCTCATTATTTAATTGTTCGTCTGAAAGTTAGCGAAATACGTCTTTTACGTAAATAAGTTTGGTTATTGTAACTATCGGATTTCCTTGCAGCTATTCCGTGTGTCCAATCGTATCTACTTTCTCCTTTTAGTACAACTGCACTGCAAGGTTCTAACAAAAATGGAATTTTTTGTTTAGTCATTTGATTACAAAAGTCCATAACACAAAATGAATTTAAAGAAATAGAAATGACTGTGTCATCAAAACAAGGTTCGCAATCTATATGATTTGCGATGCCTTGTCCAGGCAAGTATTCGTTGATAATTAGTTGGTCTGGTTCTACGTCAAAAAGATTGTCACTTAAAAATTTTTGTATTAAAGGTTTTGTCCACAATGGCAATTCTCCTAAATACATATTTGTATCTATTCTTCTTGCTTTGTAATCATATTTATAGCCATAATGTTGAACTCTTCTTTTTAAATCGTCAAGCCATGTTTGTTCGTCAATTATCGTTATTAATTGTCTTTGATGGTCTTTCGTAATGAAATTCTCTAAGTAAGTCAAACCTTTAATTGTCGGCTGACTTGGCTTGTTATTTTGTTCAAAGGTTGAAAATAAGTCCATATTTTACGGTGTGTATTTCTGTCTTTTTATAATTACGCCTAACGAGCATATAGACGAAGTCTAAACCTTAGTTGCGTCTATATCTCCTCTTTTTGTCGATGTTTTTCTTGATTTGAAAAAATCAAATCCAAAATTAGGAAATAAACTCAAATAGCCAATTTATCTAATGGTCTTTTTGTTTGGTCAAAAGCCTTCTTGCATGAACGTTGGTAAATAAAAGTGTTTTTAATAATATTTTAAAATCAGCCTGTGCGTTGTCTGTTATTATCAAGTTCTATGAGTATTTAATATTTAACAGAAACCCAAAAAAAGCCCCAATTTCTTGGGGCTTTTTAAAATATTATATCACCACATTTACAATCCGCTTCGGCACAACAATGATTTTTTTCGGTGTTGCACCTTCCAACCATTTCAATACTAAATCATTTTCTAAAACCAATTTCTCAATTTCTTCTTTACTCATATCGGCAGGGAAGTTAAGCGTTGCACGCACTTTGCCATTTATCTGAATCGGATATTCAAATGAATCTTCAATCAAATGTTTTGCCTCAAAAACAGGAAATTCTTGAACCGTAATGCTATCAGCATTCCCTAAAATTTGCCATAATTCCTCCGCTACGTGGGGTGCATAAGGTGAAAGAATTACAACTAATTTTTCAAGAATGGCTTTTTTATGGCATTTCAAATCAGAAAGTTCATTTACACAAATCATAAACGAACTCACCGAGGTGTTGAATGAGAATGACTCAATATCTTCGTTTACTTTTTTGATTGTTTTGTGCAAAGCCTTCAATTCTTCTTTGGTTGGTTCGGTATCAACTACCAAATTTTTGCCGTTTTGGTCGAAGAACATTCGCCATAACTTACGCACAAATCTATACGTGCCTTCAATACCACGTGTATCCCAAGGCTTGCTTTCGGTCAATGGCCCCAAAAACATTTCGTAAAGACGGAATGTATCAGCACCGTATTTCTCAACAATCGTATCTGGATTTACTACATTGTACTTCGATTTTGACATTTTTTCTACTTCCGAACCACAAACATATTTTCCGTGTGAAGAACCGCCATCCTCCAAAATAAATTGAGGGTCATCGCCAATGTCATTTCTTGTTGCTTTGAATTTTTCTATATCCAAAACATCATTTTCTACAATATTTACATCAACATGAAGTTTTGTTGTCTCGTATTGGTCTTTTAAACCATAAGATACAAAAGTTACTTTTTCTGAATCTTTCAAGCGATAAACAAAACTCGAACGTCCCATAATCATACCTTGATTGATGAGTTTCATAGCATATTCTTCTTGCGGCACATACCCTCTATCTTTCAAGAATTTATTCCAGAAACGGCTATACAATAAATGTCCAGTTGCGTGTTCCGTTCCGCCTAAATATAAATCCACATTTTGCCAGTAGTCAATCGCTTCTTTCGAGGCAAACTCTTGGTCGTTATGAGCGTCCATGTATCTGAACCAATACCAACTACTACCCGCCCAACCAGGCATAGTGCTTAGTTCGTATTCATTGCCTTTATAATTCCAGCCTTCGGCACGGCCCAAAGGTGGTTCGCCATCTTCGGTTGGTAGATATTTGTCAATTTCTGGTAAAACCAATGGCAAATCTTCTTTATCAATTAAATATGGAAGCGGTTCACCGCCTGGATTATCTTTAAAGAAAACAGGCACAGGCTCGCCCCAATAACGTTGACGAGCAAAAACCGCATCACGCAAACGATAATTTACCTTACCTTTTCCAATGCCATTTTGTTCCATGAAAGCAATCAATTTAGCAGTCGCTTCCTTATAATTAAGGCCGTTAATCATGCCCGAATTAATATATTTACCTTCTTTGGTAGCATCAGCTTGGGTTTCAATATCTGCTTGTGCATCAAGTATTTGTACGATTGGCAACCCAAAATGTGTTGCAAAATTCCAGTCACGTTGGTCACCCGAAGGTACACCCATAACTGCACCCGTTCCATAGCCAGCCAATACGTAATCTGCAATCCAAATAGGCACTTTTTCTCCACTAAAAGGATTGATACAATAGCTACCTGTAAAAGCACCCGAAACCGTTCTTACATCAGACATACGGTCGAGTTCAGAACGTTTTTGAGTTTCGGAAATATAATTTTCTATGCTTTCTTTTTGCTCAGGAGTTGTCAAAGAAGCTACAAATTCATGTTCAGGAGCTAAAACCATGAATGAAACGCCATAAATTGTATCAACACGGGTCGTGAAAACTTCAATTTTAGAATCAGCATTGCTTTCAAGACCAAATTTAACCATTGCTCCAACCGAGCGGCCAATCCAGTTTTTTTGTTGTTCTTTCAATGAATCTGACCAATCAACTAAATCCAAACCGCTAATCAAACGGTCGGCATAAGCTGTGATTCTCATGACCCATTGTTGCATTTTTTTCTGAACGACTGGGTATCCACCACGCTCTGAAACGCCATCTTTTACTTCATCGTTCGATAAAACCATTCCGAGTGCCGGGCAGAAATTAACAACAGCATCAGAAAGATAAGTCAAGCGATAATCGAGTGAAATTTTGTATTTCTCAGTTTCGCTAAAAGATTTCCATTCTTCGGCCGTGAAACTTGAAGTTTCATCATTGCAAGCTGCCTTTAGGCCCGATGTTCCATTTTGTTCAAATTTTGCATATAAAGTTTCAATGGCTTCAGCTTTGTCAGATTCTTTGTTATACCAAGAATTGAACAATTCCATGAAAATCCATTGCGTCCATTTATAATATTTAGCGTCCGAAGTACGTACCTCACGACTCCAATCGTAGCAAAATCCAATTTTCTTTAATTGACTAATATAAGTCGTAATATTATTTTCGGTCGTAACGGCAGGATGCTGTCCTGTCTGAATCGCATATTGTTCTGCAGGAAGACCAAACGAGTCGAAACCCATTGGGTGAAGCACATTAAAACCTTTAAGACGTTTGTATCTTGAATAAATATCGGTTGCGATATAGCCCAGTGGATGACCAACATGCAGACCAGCTCCCGAAGGATACGGAAACATATCCAACACATAAAACTTTGGCTTAGTGTGGTCGATTTCTACTTTATAAGTTTGGTTTTCTTCCCAAACTTGTTGCCATTTTTTTTCAATTTCACGATGATTAAACTCCGACATTTCTTGAATTTTGAATGAGTGATTGCTTGAATGAGCGAATAAAATTTGCGTAAAAATACAATTTTAAAGCTGTATCGTTGTTATTTTGTACCTACAAAATCAAACCTTTTCAATCTTATGTCCAAAAAGACAATAATTCCTCTATTTATTGTTTTAGCAATCGCCTTATTATCAGTATTTTACACTAAAATAAATACTCAAAGTTCGGCTTTAGTTTTGATGACTGATTTTGGTACAAAAGATGCTGCAGTGGCTGCTATGAAAGGCGTAGTCTTGAATTTAGCTCCAAATCTTATGATTCATGATCTTACGCACGAAATTCCAGCATATGATATTTGGGAAGGTGCTTTCAGATTGCAGCAAACTGCTCCATATTGGGCAGAAGGAACTGTGTTTGTTTGTGTGGTTGACCCCGGAGTGGGTACTGAACGCAAATCAATTATTTTGAAAACCAAAGCCAATCACTATTTTGTTGGTCCCGATAATGGTTTGTTTACATTAGTGGCTGAAAACGAAGGAATTGATGAAATTCGTGAGATTTCGGCGGCCAATCGTTTGCCAAATTCTCAAAATTCATATACATTTTTTGGACGCGATGTATTTGCATTTTCTGGTGCAAAACTTGCTTCAGAAAAGATTTCTTTTGAAGAAATAGGAGAGAAGGTAGCTTATAATAAGTTAGTTATGTTGGATTATCCAAAACCAAAATTTGAAAATGGCTTAATTTCAGGCGGAATCTCCATTTTAGATATTCAATATGGAAATGTATGGACAAATATTGACCAAAAAATTATGAATCAGCTTGGATTAAAGATTGGTAATCAGCTTTTAGTGAAAATATTTGATGGTGAAAAGAAAGTTTTTGAAGCACAAATGCCTTATGTTCATACATTTGGAGATGTGAAAGAAGGAGAAAATCTCTGCTATATGAATAGTTTACTGAATCTGTCTTTTGGAATCAATATGGATGATTTTTCAAAAAAATATAATGTTAGAAGTGGTATAAATTGGAAGGTGGTGTTGAAGAAATTGTGAAAACCCAAAAAGTCTAAATCGTTTTGGGTTTTCATTCCATTAAAATTAGATTACCGATTTTATATCATATATTTCGGAAATTACTTTAAATGAATCCATCAAAGCATTAAATCTGATTGTATCTACATTTGTAAGCATATCTGTTGGAATTCTGCTATTAGTTTCGATTTTCAAGCCTCTTTTTTGTAGGAATAATTTAGCCGAGAACGGATAAAAGGTATGCGTTACTCTATCCATCATCGTTAGAATTGCGTGTAATTGATTCAGTTTTTTTGTTCTGCCATTGGCAAAAAACTCATTTAGTAAATAACTGTAAGGCTCTGGATAAAAATTTGCTGAAATAGGTGAAATTCCTCTTGCACCCGATTCGAGCGAATCGAGGGCAGTGGCAGTATCGGCATTATAAAGGCCAAAATTTGTGTCTTTTATGGCATTCGACTTACGCTCTAATGAGATTGAATTACAACTTGTATCTTTATGATAAACAAAACGCCCTGTCGATGCCATCCATTTTAGCATTTCGGTACTTAAAAGACGTTTGTAAGGAACTGGACATTCATAGACACCCAAAGGAATGTTTTCTGTTGCATTCATAATGTCTTCCAAGCGAGATTTCAAGACATCATCATTTTCATCAGGTTCTACGAGCATACTTGTTATCAAGATTACTGCATTTATGCCTGTATCGTATATTTTTTTTATAAAATCTATGTTTGAAGCTCCGCCACGATTAAAAGTTCCTGTGGCCACAACTGGCACTTTGCCATCACAAAATTTAACAACGCTACTTGTTAGCAGTAAACGTTCATCAGTGGTGAGTTGATACATTTCACTTGATAGACAGTTAGCAAACATGCCATTCGAGCCAGCATCAAGATACATATTTGTTAGTCTTTCTAAGCCATCAATATCAATCTGATTGTTGGGTTTGAAAGGTGTAATCATCACAGGCCAAAGCCCTTTAGGTAATAAACTCATTGTTTTAGGATAGGTTGAATATTGTTATTTTATATTTTTCTTTGCCAAAGTGGTCTTTATTGATTCAATCAAGATTTATCAAAAATATTTGTTTGCTTTTTAGGCCTTTTGTTGGGTTTTCTATAAGTCTGTTAAACGCTAAAATTTTGCCCTCATGAGATAAAACTAAATTACTTGGTGAAGGATTCATTGGCTTTGAAATTATCTTCAGTCGCTTATCAAAATCTTTATTATTGATTTCAACCTCGCAAATACTACCATTCCAAATATAAAAAACACTTTTGCCCGAAGGATGCCAACGTATACTTCCTTCAACATTAGATTCGTGAAAAGTAATTTGTTTAAGACTTCCTCCGTTTGGTGAAATCGTAAATATTTGATTCATATTTTTTGTGTCTTTTGCCAAGAAAGCAAGCAAGTTTCCATCAAGAGTTGACCTGACAATTCCAATACATCCTGCATGTGAGGTTTTTGATGTGAAAGTTAAACGTCTTTGAGAAGTACCTTTAGGAGGTTTTGGTAATTGGGTTTCAGAGCCTTCTAAGAAGCCATATTCACCATCAATTTCTATGTTTTCTGGAATATCGACGATAAAAACTTCATCAATATTTTCTCCATTTTCATTTTTAATTGTTCCGATAAATGCACGAGCCAATTGGCGTTTACCATTGGGTTTAAGATATCCATAATTTCCTACCCAACTATCGCTTGCGGCTTTGCTGATTTCATCACTTCCTATTTTGGGTTTCGAAACAACATTAACAACCAATGCTGAAAACCATTCGCCCGAAATATTTTCTCCATTATTTTCATCAATTATATTAACAGATTTTCCTTTTTTTGAAACACCAATTGTTCTTAAATTATGATTTTCTCCAGTCGAATCTTCCAAGGCTTTCATGATTGCATCGTTATATGTAAAGCCAATCCATTTTCCGTCGCCACTAAATTCGTGTCTGTGAGTTCCACCTCTTAATGCTCCTTTTGTAAATGGAAAAGCAGTATCACGGGCATCAATAAAAATAGGTTTATTGGGCATTGATTCATCAATCATCACGCCGGTTCGTCGCCATTGCTGATAGGGATTTTCGTTGGTGACATTCTTTAAGCCATGAATAAAAACAATTTGATTACAAACTGAAGAATAACTCGCCGCTCCAACCCCTGGCCCAAATGCTTGATTGTTTTTTATTTCATACACAATTTTTTTCTCGCCCGTATTTACATTAACTTTTTCAATTTTGGCTGAAGCTGCAATGCCACCATGATCAGTGCGAGTATCATAAATTAACCATTGATTATCGGGTGAAAAATTATCATTATTGTCTAAATCGTGGTTGTAAGTTAGGTCATTTGTGAGTTGTTTTTCGGGTAAAAACATTGGTTTACAGCTTGTAAATAAGACAAAAATTAACAAAATATTGCTTTTCATGTTGTGCCAAAATTATTTTTGTGGTGGACTAATCACACCTAAATACCTGCCCAACCAGTAGGGGAGCAACCAAATATCGCCCGCACTATGCTCCGAGGTTCCGTTGTTATTTGTTCGGTCTAGATTAAACATATTGGCATTGTGCCTCTGTATAGGTCGCTCATCGGGTGGTAGCACATTTTTGATGGTTTGGCTTCGGAAATTAATAGAAATTTCCTCGATATCCTTCCTGTGGCTATTCATAATTTTCCAGTCAATGAGGTCGAGTGGGTGTTCTCTTAAATACCAAGCAGCTTCGTTTAAATCAAAATCTTTTGTACCTGTCAGAGCCGTGAATATATTCCATAAACCTTCTTTTTCGGGTCTTTCTGCCTGCCAATGGTCAATGATTGCTTTCTTGTATTGAGCTTTGAGCGTATCATTAAAAGCGTAACGATACAATCCCCAATAGCCAACAAAATACATTTCATCATCAGAATGATTCCATGCATCTGACATTTTTTTGCTGTGAGCATCGGCATCTTCGGGAGCATAACCAATTTGTTTCATTGGTCGCATTAAGTTCTCATAATAGCCGTGTTTATTCATTAACTCAAAGGCTTTTTCTTTGTAAATTGACTTTTGTGTAAAATAATAAGCTGTTTGTAACATGGCAATGATATTGGAAGAATTAAGTTTTCTGTCGCCAACGTTGGTTGGAAAAGCGTTCACATAACTTGGATTCCAACGCCCCCAAGTAGTTGGTTTTCCATCATAATCAATCAGGTAAAAATCGTTTCGTACAATATGACCCATGAGCGTATCAATGAGTGCAATCGAACGTTTTTTGAGTTCTGGGTTTTTAATGAGTTCGGCCATAGCTCCGCAGGCAAAAATATGCCCGATAGCTTCATCACTGCTAGTGGTTGATTTCCAATCCCACTCTTTATTAGGCGAATGTTGCCAACGGTCGGGGTCGGCAAGTTGGTTAATAAATCCGCTTCTCTCAAACGAACGAGCAGGAAAACCTGCAATTTGATTAATGGAATAGAGTCGTTCCATTGCATCTAATGATTCTCGGCAATTTTGTAAAGCATCGGCTTCGTTTGTGACAACATACCTAAAAATCTCTCCACCTAAATACATCGAAGTCCAAAGTCCATCATTGTCAGAGTCGGCTAAATAGCCAGTCGAGAGATTGCCTTTTTCCATATTTTCCAGCGAGGCATTGAAACCATTTCTAATGTGTCGAGTTCTTACTTGTTTTTCAAAGAAAACGGCTTTTTCGTGCAAGGTCATTTTCTTGAAACAAATTTGAGAAAGCCCTTTATCGCTTAATATCATAACTGATTTTTCTGGGCCTTCGGAAATGTCTTTAATTTCATTGCTGACAAGCCATCTTTCACCATTATAATAATCAAATTTTTCATCTTTTCTCAAGGCAAACGCTCCGTTTTTAGTACCAAACCAAACTTTGTTGTCAATGCTTTTTATAGATGTGATTTCAGTCGTAGGTATTTTGGTTTGCTTTATGCCGATTTGTTTTTTTGTGTTAATATCAACTAAAAAATAGCCATCATTTGTGCCAACGTATAGATTTTTGTTGTCTGACGAAAAATCAAAAGCTGTGAAATCAAATCCTTTAAAAATACTATTAATTTTCTTTGTTTCTGCTGAAAAAGTAGAGATTGACTTTTTGCCCAAAATCCAAAAAAGATTAGTTGTAGCTTGAAATTTTAGGTCAATTATTTCATCATTAAAGTTGTCTAATTTCCATAAAATTTGTGTTTTGTCAATCATTTGTAAGGCTTTTCCATTAGATAGTAGAAAACCGAAATTATGCCCACCGACAAATAATTTTGCATCAGTTAAATCGTGTTTTGCTAATAAACTTCCTGCCCAAGCATTACTAAAAACTGTCTTATCATCTAATAAAACAAATTGATTTTCGTATAGTCCAATTGCCTTGATGTTTTTGTTCTGAATTGTTCGATAAGTCTTATCGGGGAGCAAATTTCCTGCATAAAGAAACTGTCCATTGTGTGGAACCAATAAGCCTGCCGTTGAGTAAATTTTTATATTGCTATTTCGGTCTAAATAGGCTTTTTGTGGAAAAACTTCAGCGTCTTTGGTATAATATTTAATGCTGTAATCTTGCAAATATGGCTTGTCTTGATAAACTGGTTGTTTGGTTTGAGCCAAAACAAAGCAGAACTTTAGTGTGAATAGAAGTATAAGTGTATTTTTCATCGGATGAAGGGTTGATGTTGTAAGTTAATTAGATCAATTGTTCGTAATTTTCAAAGGATTTAAAACCACATACTTAATAGATTTTTTATCTTTTTCGAGATGGTACGAATAAGTAATATGTAGCAATCCATCTGCAGTTTGAATCAAAGATGGATACGAAAAACTACCTTTATTGGGTTCAACTTTTTCGAGATAGGTTTTCCAGTTCCAAGTTTTTCCTTCATTATCCGACAAAAATAAGCCGATTCTGTAACGTCCGTCGTCAATATCATTGCCAAGAAAAGCCCATCGACCATCTTGTAGTACCAAAAGCTCGACGCTTGCAGTATTCGGAATTGCAGTTTTGGTGCTTACCTGCCAAGTCTCACCATTGTCTTTTGACTCGCTCATGTGTACTCGTGCAGGGTCATCACCGCTGTCTCGCATGAGTGCATAAAGATTGCCATTTTTCTTTTGAATAATTGCAGGCTGAATTGGCCCTCGGCCAACCAAAGGTAAACTTGGCCGCCAAGTTGAGCCATCATCATCCGAAATTGCCATTATCGACATATTGAAACCATCAGAATAAAGCGGCAAAACGATACGTTTATTTGGTAAAAGGAGCGGTTTTATGCGAGTCATCCACCCAAAACTACGCTTTGTTGGGTCATTGCTTGCTGAAATGATTAATTCATCATATTTTGGTGCATAACCTGCCCATCCTGCTGAGCTTGGTGGTATTTCTTTCAATCTTTGGGCTACTTCTTTAGCAAAATTATCATCGGGTTTTAGCAAAATATTATCTTGCCAATTCCAAATTGGTGAACCACTTTTCTGATAATCTATTGATGTACGAAATCTCAAAATTGATTGTTCCCATTTGTTTGCTTGAACAGCAATCCAAACTAGGAAAAGCTTTTTTTCATGGTTTAAAAAAAGTACTGGATTACAATCAGGAATATTGGGAGTATCGGCCATTAAAAATGGCTCTGACCAATTGGTTTTACCTTTTTCGAGCCTTGCACCCATTAATTTTACATCATCAGAAGTGCGTTCACCACTTCCATTAAACCAAACGCACAAAAAATCACCGTTTGGTAATGCAACAATACTACTGGCATGTACGTGTTTTTCTTGAAGCGGAAAAATAAGCGTAGAAGACTGAATGGCAGGGTTTTGTGCAAAAAGAATTTGTGTACTAAAAAGTACTAAAAACTGAAAAAAGGAATAATTTCTCATATTCAATAGTTGAGGTTGATATTGCGTTGTAAAGAAGGGTTTTGCTTTAAATCAATTCTTTTGACTCATGGTTTCTTAACTGTGGAAAACTTATAATTCAAATTTATTAGATTTTATTGAGTATTTATTAAAAAAAATCAAGAATATTACAATACTTTTTTCAGCCTACTTAAACAAACCCGTTATCAGACATGAAATCAATTTCAACCAAGGCCTTTTTTAGTTTTTTTACTTTCCTTTTTTTTAATATTGGTGTCTTTGCCCAAAATGTAGCAGTTACACCACAAACAGCTTTGAAAAACTATATTTCAAATAATGATAAAAGTTTTCAATGGGAATTAAAAGACTCTTCCGTAATTGGAAATGTAAAGCTTTACCAGCTATTGCTTACTTCGCAAAAATGGCAAAATTATACTTGGAGACATCAACTAACTGTTTTTGTGCCGAAAAACCGACAGTTTAATGATGCACTTTTGTTTATTACAGGTGGCTCTAACAAGGACGAAGAACCCAATTGGACAAAATCAGACGGTTTATGGCCTTCATTAGCGGGTCTTGCCGAAAAAAACAAAGCAACTGTTGCTCTGATTCGTCAAGTGCCAAACCAACCGTTTTTTGGTAATTTGACCGAAGATGCATTGATTTCTTACACATTAAATCAATTTAAGAAAGATAAAGATTATACTTGGCCTTTGTTATTTCCGATGGTAAAATCGGCAGTTAGAGCAATGGATGCCATACAAGAATTTACGAGGCAAAAGCAAAAATATGAATTAAATAATTTTGTGATTTCGGGTGCATCAAAGCGTGGTTGGACAACTTGGCTTTCGGCTGCTATTGATGATAAACGAGTCAAAGCCATTGCTCCGATGGTGATTGATATGCTAAATATGCCAGCTACTCTTAATTATCAGTACACAACTTATGGCGAATACAGCATACAGATAGAAGACTATGTGAAATTGGGAATTCCTCAAGGAACGGATACCGAAGATGGTAAGGCAATAACTGCAATGATTGACCCATTTTCTTATAGAAGCAAGTTGAACGTACCTAAAATGATTTTTATCGGCACCAATGACGAATACTGGACGGTTGATGCTATTAAACATTATTTGGGTGAAATTCCAGGGAAAAATATGATACATTATGTGCCAAATGTTGGTCATAATTTAGGCGGCGGAAAGCAGGCTTTTGAGTCTTTAAGTGCTTTTTTCGGACTTACAGTTTTAAATCAAGCATATCCGGTAAATACATGGGAAATAAGTTCAAACAAAGTGCTTTCAGAATTGACAGTTAATGCTGTTGCTGAAAATTTGGTAGAGGCAACTTTATGGCAAACGACTTCTTCTGACCGAGATTTTAGAAATAATCTCTGGTTAAGTACGAATATTAAGTTGAAAGATTTACCTAAAATTAAAATTTCAATGTCTCACCCAAAGAAAGGTTTCCAAGCATTTTATTTAGAAACCAAATACAAAGACCCGAATGGCGGAACTTTTAGCGTTTGTACGCGTGTATATGTGACTGATAATGAGAAGGTTTTGTGAGAATTTTTAAATCAATCGAAATAATTTTATTGTGCAGAGACGTTGCATTCAAGGTCTCTGCATAATGATAAAAGATTTGCAAAAATATCTATTAATTTCCCAATTGGGTTTGTTTTTCTCGTTAAATTCCAAAATCCTTTCTTCGGCATCTTCCGATTTTCTGATTTCTTGTTAATTTTCTAAACAGATAATTAGAAATATTATATTTTAGACTTTCGCAATAAGTCTATTGTAAAAAAACGCTGTCAAATTTATTTTGACAGCGTTTTTTGAAGAAATAGGATACTGTTTAGTTTTTTTTAATAATTGACTATTTTATGGTCATTAGCAGGAATTAAAATTTCATTCCCATAAACTATAACTTTTATCTCATTTCCGTTGATATTTTCAATTTTAATAATATTTTCGTTGATAGATATTTTGAGTGAATTTCCTCTAAAACCAGTTCTGAAAGAGAAACCTTGCCATTGTTCGGGCAAGAATGGCTCGAAAGAAAGTTTGTCATTTTTAACTCTCATTCCTCCAAAACCTTTTATAACCGAGAGCCAAGTTCCTGCCATTGAAGTAATATGAAGGCCATCTTCAGTATCGTTATTATAATCGTCCAAATCCAGTCGAGCTGTGCGAACATACATTTCATAAGCCTTATCTTTTTTGTCGAGTCTAGCAGCATGAATAACATGAACACAAGGTGAAAGTGATGATTCGTGTACAGTCATTGGTTCATAAAAATCAAAGTTTCTGCGTAATTCTTCCAAAGAAAAGTCTTCTTCAAAGAAATACATTCCTTGCAAAACATCGGCTTGTTTGATGAAGCATGAACGCAAAATTCTATCCCAAGACCATTTTTGATTGATTGGACGTTGAGAGGCAATATCGTCAACACTCAATAATTCCTTATCTAAAAATCCGTCTTGTTGTAAAATTACTTGGCGTTGCTCATCAAACGGAAAGTAAATGTTTTCAATAATATGCTGCCATTTTTCGGTTTCAGAAGAGTAATCCATTTGAGTTTTACCGACGATTTCTTGAAATTTATGATGGTTACTATTTTTTAAACCTTCAAAACTTTCAATCGTATAGCTCAAACACCATTTTGCCAAATAATTGGTGTACCAGTTATTGTTTACATTGTTTTCGTATTCATTCGGACCTGTTACACCAAGCATTACATATTTATTTTTTTCTGCCGACCAGTTTACACGTTGAGCCCAGAATCTTGAAATTCCTGTCAAAACTTCTAAACCATATTCTTCTAAATATTGGGTGTCGCCTGTATAGCGGATATAGTCGAAAATTGCGTAAGCGATTGCTCCATTTCGGTGAATTTCTTCAAAAGTAATCTCCCATTCGTTGTGGCATTCTTCACCATTCATTGTCACCATTGGATACAAAGCTGCCCCACCAGAAAAACCAAGTTTTTCTGCATTTTCAATAGCCTTTTGTAGATGATTATGACGGTAGATTAATAAATTTCGAGCAACTTTTTGTTCAGAAGTTGATAAATAAAACGGTAAACAATAAGCCTCAGTGTCCCAATAAGTTACACCACCGTATTTTTCACCGGTAAAGCCTTTAGGTCCGATATTTAAACGTGCATCTTCACCTGTATAAGTTTGTTGAAGCTGGAAAATATTAAAACGAATGGCTTGTTGGGCAGCTATATCCCCCTCAATTTGAATGTCATTTCCTTCCCATTTTTTAGCCCAAGCCACTTTTTGTTCGCTTAACATTCTATCAAAACCTTTATTAACAACCTTTTCAAGGTAGTTTTTTGCGTTTTCACTTAAATCATAAATTGAGTGATTTTCAGATGAAAGATTTACCGCAAATTTTACGATTGAAATTTCTTCACCTTCTACAAGGTTGATTTTGAATTCATTCGCAATATATTTTTCTTTTTTGATGGGAAATGTCTGATAGTCAACTATTTCGTCAGCCTGATAAACATCAAACTTCATTCCTGTGCAGACTTGGAAAGTTGGAACTGTATCCCATGCAGATTGTTTAGTTTCGAGTGTTAAAAAACCTTCACCATGACCTGTTTCTTTTGAAATTTCGTTCCAAAACATCTCTCCGTGATTGGAATCTTTATTAGAAACATCACCATCTAAATAAACAGTTGCTTTTGCTGAACCAAAAAAGTTAAGCGGAGTGATTGAATATTTTATAACACCTGATTCATCATCAATTAAACTTAAAAACCGAATAGAATGAATTTTTAGTATTTTTCCACTTGCTAATTCGATTGTGCAATTGCGTTCTAGCACACCAGTACGCATATCAAGCATACGTGTAAATTCATGTATTTTGGCGGTATTCAAATCAATACTTTCACCTTCTATTTCTATATCAATTCCTGTCCAATTACATGCATTGATAACTTTTGCAAAATAATTTGGATACCCATTTTTCCACCAACCAACACGCGTTTTATCTGGAAACCAAACCCCTGCAATGTAATTACCTTGTAGCGTTTTTCCTGAAAAAGTTTCTTCAAAATTTCCACGTCCGCCCATTCGTCCATTACCCAAACTCATCAAGCTTTCTGTAATTTCGTTATGTTCAGCATGGAAACCATTTTCTACGATACACCATTCATCGTGTGTTATATAATTTTTCATTCTTAATAGTATTTTCGTTGGCCAAAAGGCCACAATTTTTATTTATAGTTAAAGTATTTTTAATTTACTGGTATTCGTTTTTGGATATTTAAAAACGTGGAAATTGCTTGATTTGCAACGTCACTATCAATTTTTTCTTTTTTATCAGACTCCAGTTCGAGGGCTTTTGTTAAATATTCATAAGCTAATTTATATTTTTCATTTTTATTATATAACAAACCCAAAATTGCATAACGACTCGCATTGGGTGATAATTCTGCTGCAATTTTTGCACATTCAATACCAAAATCAATATTTCTGGGTTGCAATTGTTGGAAAAAAATAGCTTTAGAGATTATTGATAATTTTGATGCTTGGTTATTTTTATTAAAGTTTGAAATTTCTTGGATTATTTCCTTTTGATTTTTATTGTTTGAAGAGTCAAAAAGTGTGTTTGCAAAGGTCAATTTTTTAAAAAGAGAATCTTTTGAAACTAAATATTGTTTATTAAAACTAAATTTGTTTTCAGAAAAATATTGCTTTGAATACTTCATAAACTTAGTCTTGTTTTTTGCGTTTGCATGATAAATTAATTCCAACATTTGCTTATCATAAATATTGAAATCTTGTGTGATTTTATTTATGTGTTCGGTAATTTCAAAAGCCCTTTTTAAATTAACTTTACTTTCAAATGTGCCTTTATTAACAGTTTCAACAATTCTTTCAAATATTTGTAATTTTATTAAGTATTGTTTAATTAAATTTTGCTGTTTTTTTGCTATTTCTAGGTGTTTGTAAAGCGTATTTATTACTTCGCCGTTTATGAAAAAACCTGCATTTAGAATTAAATTAAGCGTTTCATTAGTCTCTTTCTCTTTTTCAGATATTTTTTTTAAATAGCTTTCAATTATCTCTTCATTTTTCCATTGACTACCATAACCTATTCTTTGTTCGAGGTATTTTTTTATTAAAATTGGATTTTTGAAATCTTGATAATAGCTATAAAAAACGTCGAATTCTTTTTTCCCTTCATCAATATACTCTATAATTTTTCCTTTGGGTATTTCAACACTTGAACTAGAAAATTTTCTAAACAAGTTCCCATTTGGTAATA
The DNA here is from genome assembly GCA_027486845.1 of Cytophagaceae bacterium. Lineage (GTDB taxonomy): Bacteria > Bacteroidota > Bacteroidia > Cytophagales > Spirosomataceae > Emticicia. The sequence goes on along the minus strand of JAIXOL010000027.1, from coordinate 145,087 downwards.
CTAAGAGAACCGAAGGGTTTTGTTTTACAAAATATTTGTTTATTAATGTTTTGCCATTTTTCTTATCTGCATTGACTTTGAATAATATATTTTCTTTGGAATAATTGCTTAAAATAGTTGAATCTGAAAAGACATCATTAAAAGTATTTTTACAATTTTTATAATTTTCGGAGAAGAGATATATTATAATCATTTGATTCTTTTCCTTGGCCAACTTTACAACATTTCTCCAATTATCTGGTTCAAAAAAAACCTTTTGCGAACAAACTTTAAATGTTACTAAACTGAACAAAATATAAACAGCAAAAAATATTCTCATAAATCGTACTTAATTCCTTAATTTCTCCAACAAAGTGTTTAACTCAATACCTTCAAATCCACCAAAAACAATATCTGCTTTTGTCAATACCTTCGCATTGCCAATACCTACCACCTTCATTCCTGCATTTTTACCTGCTTCTACACCTGCTACGGCATCTTCAAAAACCAAACATTCTTCGGGTGAAAGTCCTAATTCTACCGCACCTTTCAAAAACACTTCAGGGTCTGGTTTGCCTTTCGTGATTTTTGTGCCATCAATTATTGCATCAAATTCATTGATAAGGCCAACTCCTTCAAGAATTAATTTTGCGTTTTTACTTACCGAGCCTAAAGCAATTTTAATATCGGTTTGCTTGATTTGTGTAAAAAACTCTTTTACTCCCGGCAAAATATCATTAGCGGTCATTTTACTTACCAAAGTCAAATAATGCTCATTTTTTTTGGTAGCCCAATTCATTTTTTCTGATTCGGTCAGAGCAATATTTCCGTGTTCGAGAATCAAATTCAAAGAATCCATTCGGCTGATACCTTTTAGACCTTCATTAAATTCTTCTGAAATATCAAAACCTAAATCGTTGGCCATTTTTCGCCATGCTTGGTAATGAAATATGGCTGTTTCTACAATTACACCATCTAAATCAAATAAAAAACCTCTAATCATATCCTTTTTATAACAAATTTCTCAATTGTTTTATTTTGGTTTACTATTTATTAAATACGCAATCTGAAAAAATCCTTAATTCAGTTCTAAAATCAAAGCTGTCATTGCAGGTACTTTGATTTTAGAAATATCATTGATTTTTTCGCCTGTCATTATATTTGTTGCCGATTTCGCACTTTTTATAATCTCTGAAAAGTTGGAAGAAGACACAACGGTTTCAGTATTTTTAGTGTTACTGATGACCATAACTGTTTGAGTATCAGTATATCTAAAATACACGTAAATTCCACCATCAAAAGGCACGAATTGCATGAATTTACCTTTGGTCAATGCTTGTGAAGTTTTGCGATAATTCAATAATTTTTTATTGAATTCAAACGCTTCATTTTCTTGTGCATTTCTTCCCGATGATAAAAATTTATTCTCAATATCACCTTTAAAGCCACCTGGAAAATCTTTTCTTACTTCAGCATCAGTTGGATTTTTGAAGTTTTTCATCAGAAACTCCGTGCCATAATACATTTGTGGTACGCCGCGAACGGTATAAAGCCAAGTCAAACCTAACTTATATTTACTAAAATCTTCACCAATTACAGAGAAATATCTGTCGGTATCATGATTTTCAACGAATGGTACAAGTTTTTCTGGGTTTTGATACACAAGGTCTTGTGCAAGTGTTGTGTAAAGTCGGTTTACACCCTCATTCCAACCGAAATTTTCTTTCAAAGCAGCATTGATTGCTCCTTGTACTTGAAAATCACAACTTGAAGGGACGTTGCATTTAAACGGAATATTAAGATTATTTTTTGTAAAATACGACTGACTAATCACAGTATTTACAGCCGATTCTCCAAACAAAAGCATACTTGGGTGTTCATCAAGAATTGCCTTGTTACAACGATTCATAAATTCCATGTCGTTATAAATATAAGTATCAATTCTCCATGCATCAATATTGAAATACTCAATTGTCCAAAGTGCGTGTTGAATTAAATAATTGGCTAATAACGGCTCTCTTTGATTTAAATCAGGCAAAAAAGAGGTAAACCAGCCTTCCTCTGTGACTTTTTTGTCAAATTTAGAGCCATTTACGTCAATCAAAGGTTGATCTTTATAAGAAGTGTTTGTGTATTTATCCCAATTATGTAACCAGTTTTTAGCAGGAAGGTCTTTGACCAACCAAGCATCCTCGCCGACGTGATTATAAACAGCATCTTGAACTATCTTAATACCTTTTTTATGAGCTTCATTGATTAGCTTTTTGTATCCAACATTCCCCCCAAAGCGACGATCAATTTGATAATGATCTGTAAAATGATAACCATGATAAGAGCTACGCAAGGTTCCACCCTCGTTTGTTTGATTGGTATTGTTCTCGATTATTGGTGTTAACCAAAGTGTTGTTACTCCCAATTCATTGAAATAATCAAGATGGTCAATGATACCTTGTAAGTCTCCACCATGTCGTAACCAAGGACTTTTACGGTCGGCTTTGGTATCATTCATGTCATCGTATTTATCGTTCGACTCATCTCCATTTGCAAAGCGATCGGGCATTAGTAAATAGACAACATCTTCTTGTGTTACTGCTTGAGGTTTGGCAGTACGCTGACGTATTTCGTAGTTGACTGTTGAGGCTTCTGAACCATTATTGAAAATCAATTGAAGATTTCCAGGCTTGGCATTTTTAGATATATCTAAATCAACAAAAATATAATTCGGATTTTCAACTGTTTGAATTTTCTTCAATTTTACACCTAGGTAAGGCTTTAAACTAACATTTGTAGTGCCAATATTTTTGCCATAAACCAATATTTGAAGGTATGGGTTTTTCATTCCAACCCACCAGTTTGTTGGGTTAATACGTTGAATGTCAGGTTTTTGTGCAAAAGCAAAGTAAATTGTGCCTAATTGTACAAAAACAAGAAGGAGTAAGCGTTTAATTCTTTTCATAAGTGCTAAAGTATTCGTTTGAAAGGCAAAATAACACAAACAAACTATTTTTTCATAAAAAAATACTGTTTAGATTTGAAACTAACTTTAACCTCACGTAAAATGAATAAAACAATTGCGATTGTCCTTTTGGCAATAAGCCATTTTACATTAGCTCAAAAAACGATAGAAATGACCAAAAAAAAACCTACCTCACCTTCAACAGACAAATTAGTAGTTTATCAAATTTACACACGTCTTTTCGGGAATCTTAATACAACTAATAAATTTTATGGCTCAATTGAAGAGAATGGATGTGGCAAGTTCAATGACATCAATGATAGTGCTTTACAAGAATTGAAAAAATTTGGCGTTTCGCATGTTTGGTTTACTGGTATTATCGAACATGCAACAATGACTGATTATTCAAAGTTAGGTATTTCGCAAGATAATCCGTTGGTTGTAAAGGGAATTGCGGGTTCGCCTTATGCAATTAAAGATTATTATGATGTCGACCCAGATTTGGCAGTTGATGTGAAAAATCGAATGAAAGAATTTGAAGCCTTGGTGAAACGTAGCCATACAAATGGCTTGAAAGTAATCATTGATTGTGTTCCGAATCATGTAGCAAGAAGTTATCATTCTGACAAAAAACCTAAAGGAATCAAAGATTTTGGCGAAGAAGATGATAAAACCAAAGCCTTTGACCCAGACAATAATTTCTACTATATTAAAGATCAAATATTTGTTGTGCCAAGTGAGGCAAATCCTCCTGTTTTACCAAAAGAAAACTACATCGAAACTCCAGCAAAAGCTACTGGGAATGATGTTTTTTCTTCAAAACCAAGCATTAACGACTGGTTTGAGACAATAAAGCTTAATTATGGTGTAGATTATCTCAATAATCGAAGTAAAAATTTTGGGCCGATTCCAAGTACATGGTTGAAAATGCGTGATATTTTGACTTTTTGGACAAAAAAAGGCGTAGATGGTTTTAGGTGTGACATGGCTGAAATGGTTCCTTTTGAATTTTGGGGTTGGGTTATTCCTGAAATTAAAAAAGTGAATCCAGATATAATATTTATTGCTGAAATATACAATCCTCAAACTTATAGACAATATCTTTTTGAAGGAAAATTTGATTATTTGTATGATAAAGTTGGCCTTTATGATTCACTTCGTAGATTGATGGAAGGGCATGGCGACGCCAATGACATTTCTCGTGTTTGGCAAAATGAATCGGGCGATTTCTCAAATCGTATGCTTCGCTTCCTAGAAAACCACGACGAACAACGCATTGCTTCTCAATATTTCGCCAATGACCCTTTTAAAGCCATTTCTTCAATGGTTTTGAGTGCCACTTTGCATACTGGCCCAGTTATGCTTTATTTCGGTCAAGAAGTAGGTGTAAGGCCAACTGTAGCTGAAGGATTTAGTGGAAATGATGGTCGCACAACTATGTTTGATTATTGGGGAGTATCAGAATTTCAGAATTGGGTAAATAATCATAAATATGATGGTGGCAAATTATCAGATGAACAAAAATCTCTGCGTAATATTTATTCTGAAATTTTGAAATTTACAATTGAAAATGAAGCTGTAAAAAATGGCAAATTCTATGATTTGCAATATGTCAACGGAAATGGACAAACTGTCAATTATAACGATAAAAAAATATATAGTTATCTTCGATTTACAGATTATCAAAAAAGCAGTGATTCTCGATTATTATTTATTTGCAATTTTGACTTAGAAAAATCTTACGATACAGGGGTTCTTATTCCACAAGGAGCTTGGGAGATGATGAAAATAAACACTAATGAACCTGTAAATTATTCTATAAAAGCGATATTTGATAAAAATATGAATTCAACTGAGATTAATCAACAGACAAAATCAATTTCAACCACAGAAGTAATCAGAATAACTTTGCCAGCTAATAGTGTTACCGTTTTAGAGATAAAATAGAAACCTTAATATTCAACTTTAACATTACATTCAAAATGATGACTAAAAAAAATAAACCGCTTTTAAATTTTTGGCAAATTTGGAATATGAGCATTGGTTTTATGGGAATTCAGATGGGATTTGCCCTCCAAAATGCCAATGCTAGTCGTATTTTACAATCTTTTGGTGCAGATGTAGAGCATCTTTCTTGGTTTTGGTTGGTAGCACCATTTACAGGAATGGTTATTCAGCCAATCATTGGACATTATAGCGATAAAACTTGGACAAAGTTGGGTAGAAGAAGACCTTATTTCTTAGCCGGAGCAATTTTGGCATCTATCGGTTTGATTCTCATGCCTAATGCTAATTTATTTGTCAGTTTTTTGCCTGCATTATGGGTTGGAGCTGGTTTTCTGATGATAATGGATGCTTCTTTTAATGTTGCGATGGAGCCATTCAGGGCATTAGTTGCAGATAAACTTAACACTTCACAACAAACCCTCGGCTTTTCTATTCAGACCGTTTTAATTGGTATTGGTGCGGTTATCGGTTCGTGGTTGCCTTATGTTCTGACCGAATGGTTTGGATTTGAAAAGACAACTGAAGCAGGAAAAATCCCATTCAGTCTAGTTTTATCATTTATTATTGGTGCGGTTTCGCTGCTTTCATGTATTATTTGGACAATCATTAAAACACCCGAATATTCTCCAAAAGAGCAAGCTGAGTTTGAGGGGGAGGAAGAAAATGATACTAAAAACGGAAGTTTCCTTGATATTTTCAAAGATTTTGGCAATATGCCAACGACCATGAAACAATTGGGTTTAGTTCAGTTTTTCTCTTGGTTTGGTTTATTTTCAATGTGGGTTTTTATGACTCCTGCCATCGCACAGCATATTTATAACCTTCCTTTAACAGATTCAAGTTCGGAGCAGTACAATGATGCTGGAAACTGGGTTGGAGTGATTTTTGGTGTTTATAATGCGGTTTCAGCGGTTTATGCATTCTTTTTGCCAAAAATTGCTACAAAATATGGTCGTAAAAACACACATGCATATTCTTTAATAGCTGGAGGTTTGAGTTTAATTTCTATATATTTTATCACGGATTATCATTGGTTGATACTGCCAATGATTGGCGTTGGTTTTGCTTGGGCAAGTATTTTAGCAATGCCTTATGCAATTTTGGCAGGTTCAATCCCAGCTAAGAAAATGGGTATTTACATGGGAATCTTCAACTTTTTTATTACAATCCCACAAATTATTAATGGAATCATTGGCGGGCCAATTGTCAAAAACTTTTATAATAATCAAGCCATATTTGCGGTAGTTGGAGGAGGCATTTGTTTTCTTCTAGCAGCTATAAGTGTTAGATTTGTTAAAGATAAAAATGAATAATGTCATATAATTACAAAAGTCTTCATTCGCTGATGGAGGCTTTTGTCGCTGAATAGCCTTACTAAGTCTCAAATTCTAAATGGTTTATCTTATAAAAATTTGACTTTTGTCAATATTTTTTATCATTGTACTAATCACTTACTAACTTATATTATAGTTTAACATCAACAATGTTTAAAAATCGATTTCTTTATGTGTTTTTACACATTATTATGTGGATAGGATACACGGCATTACCTTTGCTCAATGCCTTTCAGAATGACTCATCAAGAACAAGGGTAAATCCATACACGAACACAACTTATTGGATGTATGTTTCGATTTCTTCAATTATTTTATTCTATTTAAATTCGGCTGTTTTATTCCCCAAAATATATAAGAAAAAGCCCATAAGGTATTTTTTGAGTCTAATTGCCATAATTTTGGTGTTATTGTGGGGACGTTATTTTGTTCGTACCATCTTCGTGGGAAGTGACATCAATAAAAGTTTATTTTATGTAAATGCCTTCATTCAGTATTTATATGTTTTTGGTATCAGTGCATCCTATTGCTTCTTTTCCGATTATCAACGTCAGCAAGAGATACAGCGAGAGAATGAAAATGAGCGTTTGAAATCAGAATTATCATTTTTGCGTTCTCAGATTTCACCCCATTTTATGTTCAATTTGATGAATAGCCTGGTTTCACTCAATCGAAAAAAATCTGATTTGGTTGAACCAGTTTTGTTAAAAATGGCGGATTTACTTAGATATATGCTCTATGAAAAGGATGATAAACGTATTTCACTCGAAAACGAAATTAAGTATCTTTCAAACTATATCGACCTCCAAAAAGTTAGGTTTGGTAATTATGTAAACATTGATTTTGTTGTAAAATCAACTGATTCTAGTAAAAGTATAGAACCAATGTTATTGATTCCTTTTGTCGAAAATGCATTTAAGCATGGTATTGGCTTGATAGAGGATCCATTTATTAAAGTAGAATTGGAAACGACCAATGCAGAGTTAAGTTTTAAAGTGACAAATAAATTTAGTGCCGATAAAAAAGAAGTAAAAGATGGTGCTTCGGGTATAGGCTTAAATAATGTAAAGCGTCGTTTAGAATTGCTTTATCCTGAACAATATGTTTTGAATGTAAACGAGTCCCAAAATCTTTATATTACTGATCTGAAACTTAATTTCAAATAATTTGCTTTAGATAGTAGATTTAAATTCATAAAAACCTATTATTAATCAAAACGGGCGGTTTCGCTTTAATAAATATGCGTTGTATTGCTGTTGATGATGAACCTTTAGCCCTTGATTTACTAGAAGATAATATCAAGCAAGTGCCTTACCTTGAATTTGTTGGAAGGTGTAAAAATGCTTTTGAAGCAATCGACCTAATTCAGAAAGAAAAAGCTGAGAACCGAAATATTGATTTGATTTTCTTGGATATCCAGATGCCTGGTATTACAGGCGTTCAGTTTGTGAAGAGTATGGTGTCAAATCCAATGGTAATTTTCATTACTGCCTATGACCAATTTGCACTTGACGGTTTCGATCTTAATGTGATTGATTATTTACTCAAACCAGTTTCTTTTGAGCGTTTTTTGAAAGCCTGTAATCGAGCAAATGAGTTGTTTTTATTGAAAGAAAATGCTCAAACACCAAAAGTGTTACCAGAAGAACATTTCTTTGTCAATGCTGAATATTCTTTAGTAAAAATTAAATATGCCGATATTTTGTACATTGAAGGCTTGAAAGATTACATAAAGATTTATGTAAGCACTCAACCAAGACCAATAATTACCCGTATGACAATGAAGAGTGTTGAGGAGAAATTTGCGACCATGCCTTTTATGCGTGTACATAAATCTTATATTGTTTCTTTGAATAAAATTGAATCCATCAGAAACCTTAAGATAAGTATTGGAACCCATCTAATACCTGTCAGTGAACAATTTTCTGATGAATTATTGCGTAGAATTGGTAGTAAATAAGTATAGTCGCATGATTTTGGCATTTTGTCTCATGTGTAATGTAGCTTACATTTTATCCGTTATTTTCGTGAAGTTAATAATTAATGAAGGTAATAAGTTTTAAAATAATTTTCATTTTTTAATAAATTATTGGAGGTGGAGATTGAATATGATTTAATTTTAGTTTCGGAGTAATTAATGACTCATAAATAATAGGTTAGTACTTAAAACTCGTGTGCTTTGCTTGCGAGTTTTTTTTATGCCAACTTTGTAAAAAAAATAGTATTGATTTATGACAAATCGTCAACTTTTTCTTCAAAATATCGCTCAGACTTCTGATTTTCCACTTGCCCTTGAAATCAAGAAAGCTGAGGGAGTTTATTTATATAGCGATACGAAAAAATACATAGATTTAATTTCGGGCATTGCCGTGAGTAATGTTGGGCATCGACATCCAAAGGTGGTGGAGGCCATAAAAAATCAATTGGATAGCTACATGCACTTGATGGTATATGGCGAATATGTGCAGTCGCCGCAAGTACATTTGGCCGAAGCTTTGTGTAAGACTTTAAAAGGCACAGGTTTAGATAATGTGTATTTCACAAATTCGGGGACAGAAGCTGTCGAAGGTGCAATGAAACTGGCAAAACGTTTTACTCGACGTATAAATATTGCTGCTTGCACAAAAGCTTATCATGGCTCTACGCAAGGTGCCTTATCGCTTGGTGAAGAGCATTTTAAACGCAATTTTCGACCATTACTTTCTTCTATTGATAAAATTGAAAGAAACAATTTTATTGATTTAGAAAAAATAACTGACAAAACCGCCGCCGTTTTCTTCGAGCCGATAGGAGGAGAGTCAGGCGTGCGTGAGGCTGATTGTACCTACTTGAATGCTCTACGCATTCGTTGTGATGAAGTTGGGGCTTTATTGGTTTTTGATGAAATTCAGTCGGGTTTTGGGCGTACGGGTAAGTTTTGGGCTTTTGAACATTATGATGTCAAACCTGATATTTTGCTTTGTGCCAAAGGAATGGGCGGAGGAATGCCAATAGGAGCATTTATAGCTTCGCACGAAATTATGGGTGTTTTTAAAGATAATCCAATCTTAGGACATATTACAACATTTGGAGGGCATCCAGTTAGTTGTGCTGCCTCTTTGGCAACACTAAATGCAATTTTTGATGAAAATATGCTGTACGATCCCAAAAATTGTAAGTTTGGATGTATTCATTCGAATTGTATTTTGATAGATTGTAATTTCATCGAGCAGAAATCCAAATTATTTAAAAAATTGTTGGTTCACCCCAAAATCAAAGAGGTTAGGGGAAAAGGATTGATGTTAGCCGTAGAATTTGAAAGTTTTGAGGTTTTAAAACCAATCATCGACCGTGCTATCGAAAAAGGTGTAATTACAGATTGGTTCTTATATTGTGATAATTCAATGCGAATTGCACCACCTTTGGTAATTACTGAAGAACAAATAAGATTTTCTTGTGAAGTTATTTTAAGTTGTATCGAGTAATGATTTAATAGAGACGTTGCCATTTTTAAATTAAAGCAACGTCTCTTTTTACATTATTTAGACATTCGTCTCACTTGCTGTATTTCTCCATTTTGTAAACGAGCAAAATACATACCGCTGTTAAAATCCCTTGTGTCAATCACTACTTCGTGTTTTCCTGCATCATAATCACCATCAACGGGCACGGAAATTACTCTTCCTATATTATCAAAAATCTGAATCATCGTATGGCCGCCTTTTGAGGTAAAAGTTAGCGTTGTTGCATCAGAAAATGGATTTGGGTAATTACTGATGAGATCTTCGTTTAATGTAATCGGTTCATTAGCAGTAATTTTGCCACAGGCTTGCACTTGAACAAGTGGTAAAGGTTGAAAATCTTTTAGCAATACATCATCAACAAAAGACTGATCAAGACAAAACCACTGAGTTAGAATCGAGGCATAAACCGAACGAAAATCGTATTGCATAGTAAGATTATCGTTGGTAGTTGGAGAAGCCGCAATATCAGGTGATTTACCGAGTACAATTGGGTTAACCAAATCGCCAAACATAAACATTGGGGCAGCCGCACCGTGGTCAGTTCCGACACTAGCATTAGATTTTACTCTTCGCCCAAATTCTGAGTAAGTTAAACCCAATACTTTTTTCGATACACCCAATCCAGCCAAATCATCAGAAAAAGCCTTAATTGCATCGCTAACTGTTTTCCAAAGATTAGTATGAGTGCCTGTTGCAGTGTCACTTGTATTTACTTGAGCACTGTGTGTATCAAATCCTCCCATACTAACATAATATACTTTTGTTTTTAAACCACCCCCAATCAGCTGAGCTACAATTTTAAGTTGATTTGCCAAACCTGTATTTGGATAAGTTGATTGCTTAGTAACTTTTACAGCCGCTGATTTAATTGAATTAGCATAAAGATTTGTCTGATTTGCCACTTCTCGCAAAAATTTCAACTCTTTACCTGCCAACGTATTAGGTGTTGACTCTACTTTGTTTGAAATTAAATTATAAAAACTTGAAGGATTTGATATAGCCATTCCCATCGATTGAATTGGCCCCTGTAAGGACGTATTTACCACCGATCCAATCTGAATTGCTAATGGGTCTGGGTATTTTGTATTTGGGTAACCTGTCGGAAAATTAGAATTTTCAACAGCTAAATATCTTCCAGTCCAGCCGTTATTAACAAAAATATTTGAGTCAGAAGCTGTATTCCAAATGTCAGTTGCTCTAAAATGAGAGAAATTTGGATTTGGATAGCCAACACTTTGTATCAATGCCGCTTTCCCTTCTTTAAACATCGTCTGGAAAGCTGTCATTCCTGGATTTAGGCCGAGTGTATCGGTTTGAGGAATGGTCAAAAGTTTTTCTTTTGGTATTGCAATGTTTGATCTTGCATTCTGATAAAGTCCATATTTATCAATCGGAATGACTGTATTTAGACCATCATTTCCTCCAGACAATTGAACAACAACGAGTATGTTTTCATCGCCAATGGCGGCATCATCAACATTACCAAATGCCTTGAACGATAATCCATTCAATAAAGCAGGCATAACCACACCTGCAAATGTATTTTGTATAAAATCTCTACGTTTCATAGAATCCCAATGTATGTTTAAAGGGTTGTTTTATTTGCAGGTTGATTAACTCAATTGGTACTCAGGTAAAGCCATCAAGTATTTATATAAATTTCGAAGGCGAGTCGTTACCATATTGAGTGTATTGGTGTCGTTTGGTTTACTAATCATCGTATCCCAAAGTTCTGTCCAGTAATAATCTGAAGATTGACCACTCAAAAGTATATCCTTTTTCAATTGCTGTACAAGTTCCGTTGTGACAGGTACTTTATATAAAATTTCGAGCGAGTCACTGATTAATTTATTTGGTTCATTTGGTGTAGGCATTTTTTTTGCAAAAGCAACTACATCAAGTTGGATTTTCTTATTGTTTTTCGTAAATCCAGAATTTATAAATGTATCAGTATATTGATTCCGTTTTGGATAAGTATCTGAGTTTACCCAAATTCCATAAAACATTGGAGCTTGATAGTAAGCTGACCAGCCTGCTACACTTGGTGGGTCACCGATATCTTGCTGCATAATTTGTCCTTGTCGTACCACTTCGCCAAACAAATTATAATATTCCTGTAAAAAATCTTTTGGTGAAGGAAATGCCACATTAAATTCTCGGAGAGTTCCTATTACCAAATCAAGTGGACTTTTTATCATCGACCCGTAAACATTGGCATCGAAAAAATGCTGACTTTTAAGAAGAGCTGCCAATACAGGTTTTATTTCATACTTATTATCTCTAAAAATCTTTGCCAAAGGTTCAATTATATCTTTCTCTACGGTAGGAGTGATGTCATAATAGACAAAATACTGGTAGAGTTTTCGACAAATAAACTTACTTACTTCATCCACCGAAAAAATCATGGTGAGTAAATCGTCCAATTCTTTTTCTGCACCTGCTGCGGTATTTGTTCCCTTTATGACTGTATTATTGTAAAAAGCAGAGAATTTCTTATCAGATGTGTCATGGTTGTTAATATTGAAGGTATACACAATTCTGTCATTATTGATATTAAAACCAGTAAGAACACGAGCGGCAGCCTTTACGTCGTCTTCAGTATATTTTGAGCCACTGCCTTTACCAAGTGTGAAAAGTTCTTGCAATTCACGGCCGTAATTTTCATCAGGAGCGTTTTTAGTATTGAGTCTGCCATTCAAGTAACGAAGCATGGCAGGGTCAAGGGTAATTTGCCTAACAAAATCCTTAAAATTACCCATCGTATATTTTCTGAGTACTGTATTGTGCACATACACAAATCGAGCATCATCCACATCATTGATTTCAGTAGCAAAATGGTTATGCCAAAAAAGCACCATTTTTTCGTTAATATTACGTTTTTGTGTCGCCATTTGAATAGCCCACCAATATTTATACGAAGCTCTTCGTCGTGAGTTTACAGTTCCATCACCATAAATTGCGTTAACCCAAGTTTCACCAAATTTGATGCCTTGTGGGTCTTTATAGTCAGCTGTATCATAATAATTTAGGGGTGGCTCGACTGGAGAGGGTGTAGCCAAAAGTTCATCAATTGTTTGGCTGACTGTCTTTTTCTGAAAATAGGCGATGTCATCAGGGCTAGACCCAAACATGGTGCGTTTCAGTAAATGACTTATTTGGGCGGTTTTCCATTCGCCCTTGTACTCGTCGATTCCGCCTTGAATGGCTGTTGGAGAGTAAAACTGAGTCATAATTTAAAATTAGGTTTTGTACTATTGACAATAGTTTACGTTTAAGGTTTAATTTTAGTCACTATTATTTTATGATTAATAATTATGAGGTAAGATTTCAAATTATTATAATTTTAATATCAAAATTTTTACTACCTAAACCAAAGCCAAAGGCTTTATATTTTATATGCGTAGATTTTTAACAGAGAATAAAATTCACCAATTGGAGTTAAATATACAACTTATTGCTGAAGTATTTATAATATTTTCTTGAAAAATTTCTATTTCTGAAAAATTGTTTTAAAAAAAACCAAACTTTATTTTGGTTTGTTCATAATCCTGTTGGTTAGCAATGAAACTTCTTTGGATTATTTTTATGCTCTAATTTTGTTAAATATTGAAGTAAATGATGGGTTAGCATTCGTAATTTTATCTATTTTTGTGAAAAATTAAGTCTATTTATTTATTTTATTAAATTATGGCAAGAATATTAACAGGCATTCAAGCGAGCGGTGTTCCGCATCTCGGAAATATACTCGGGGCGATTTTGCCTGCCATTAAATTATCACAAAATCCTCAGAACGATTCTTTTCTTTTTATTGCAGATTTACACTCAATGACTACCATCAAAGATGCAAAAATTATGCAAGAAAATACTCGTGCGGTTGCGGCTGCATGGTTGGCTTGCGGCTTTGATGCCGAAAAGAATTTTTTTTATCGTCAGTCTCGTTTGGCTGGTTATCACACCGAGCTGATGTGGTACCTAAATTGTCAAACACCATATCCGATGTTGGCAAACGCACATTCTTTTAAGGATAAATCTGACCGCCTCTCAGATGTAAATGCTGGACTTTTTACTTATCCAGTTTTACAAGCTGCCGATATTGTTCTTTATGGAGCAAATTTTGTTCCCGTTGGAAAAGATCAACGCCAGCATCTTGAAATGTCTAAAGATATTGCTGCCATATTTAATCGCACTTATGGAGAAGTTTTAACATTACCAGAGCCGTTGATTGATGAAACAGTTATGGTGATTCCTGGGACTGATGGTACGAAAATGAGTAAATCTTATAATAATTACATCAATATTTTCTTGGCTGAAAAGCCTTTATTGAAGGCCATTAAATCTATAGTTTCGGATAGTACACCGCTCGAAGAACCAAAGAATCCAAATACTGACGTAACTTTTAAATTATTTTCCTTGGTTGCCGAACCAATTGAAATAGAAGAAATGCGAATCAATTATTTGGCAGGCGGATTTGGTTATGGTCATGCCAAACAGGCATTATTTGAGGTTTTATGGAAAAAATTCGAAAAAGAAAGAGAGATTTTTAATTATTACATGGCAAATGAAGAGGCTTTAGAAGCTAAATTAAAGCATGGTGAGGCCAAAGCCCGTGAAATTGCTGAAAAGACAATCAATGATGTAAGAGGAGTTTTAGGATATTTGTAAGATGATTGAAACAATTAGGTATGCAGAATATGAGTGGTTTTTGTGGCTCAATAGCTTTCATTCACCATTTTGGGACACGATAATGTTTTGGGTCACCTATCGTTTTACGTGGATACCACTTTATATTTATATCATTTATTTTCTTTACAAAAATATCAATTTTGATTTTGTTAGAAGTATATTGTTTGTTTTAATTACGGTAGGATTAGCTGATAGAATTACTTCAGGGTTTATGAAACCTTATTTTCAACGTTTGAGGCCATGCCATGATCCATTAATTCAACATATCGTGCATGTGGTGGGTAATTGTGGTGGGCAATATGGTTTTGTTTCGAGTCACGCGTCCAATTGTTTTGCGTTGGTGGCCGCACTTTTCATTTTGTTTAAAACGTTTAAAATTGAAACCAAATGGATACTTTTTTTGTCAGCTTGGGCAATAATTGTGTCCTATAGTCGCATTTATGTGGGTGTTCACTACCCAACTGATATATTGGTTGGAGGTTTGATTGGTTTCTTAATTCCATTTGCAGTTTATCCTTTAATTACACTTTTTAAAAACAAAAAATCAGTAATCTGAACCTAATCTTATGAAAAAAACACTTTCAATCATTGCTTTCATACTTATTTCAGCCTTTTCTTATTCACAAGATATTACGCAAGGCACCTGGTATAATGAAGAAAAAACTGGGAAAATTCAGTTTTTCAAGCAAGGAGATAAAATCAATGGTAAAATTGTTTGGATAAAAGACCCCAATGAAAATGGTAAGCCAAGATTAGATAAAGAAAATCCCGATGCCAAACTAAAAACTCGTCCAATTTTAGGAATGATGAACCTAAAAAACTTCAAAAATACTGGAAAAGGAACTTGGGAAGATGGAGAAGTATATGACCCAAAAAATGGTAAAACATATTCTTGTAAAATGACATTGGTTAGTCCAACACAGCTTGATGTACGTGGTTTCATCGGAATTTCGATTATAGGACGTACTTCAAAATTTACAAAAGCCGATTGAAAAAAACATTATTCAAATATAAAAAGCCCCCAATTCTTTCGAAAAGGGGGCTTTTTATCGTTTTAAAGAAATTAGGCTTCCCTTTGAATCTGTAACTAACTGATAATAAGATACTTATCTGAAAATTAAACCCCGAATATGCACAAATTTGGCATATATCGGGGTTTTTCGTATTTTTAGTCTACCAAAACAACAAAATACAGATGCAATATACGCTATTCGATTTGAATTCTCCAAATTTCACCAAATTGACTAGGCGTCCCCGTACTTATTCAAGAATAAGACACAAATTGGAGCAATTTACCAAACCATTGATTGGGAAAAGTTGGAAAAACTCTTACCAGCAAAAAAAGTCATGTCAGGAGCCCCATCATGGCTACCAGCTCAAGGTTATTTTGGACTAATGTTTCTGAAACATTACACCAAATTAAGTGATGAAAAGTTACTAGAACGTTTCAATACTGACTGGGCAATGCAAATGTTTTGTGGAGTCTTACTTACTGATAATGAAATGATTAGAGATAACGCCTTTGTTTCTAATGTTAGAACATATCTTGGCAAACATACAGATTTTGAAGCCTTCCAAAAATCTATGATAAGCCATTGGAAGTTAGAAATTCCTGATACAAAAGTGGCTCTTATGGACGCAACTTGTTATGAGGTTTATATTCGTTTTCCTACTGATGTAAAACTTCTATGGGAATCCTGTGAATGGTTGTGGGACAAACAAATTCCCCAAATTTGCAAAGATAAGAAGCTCAAAATTCCACGTTCAAAATTCAAAGACCAAAAGATTAAACACTTGATTTATAGTAAGTTACGTAAGAAGTCGCATCGAAAAACCCGCAGTAGAAAGAACGCCTTACTGAAACTTTTAGAGAAGGGTATCGATGCTTATCAGGCTTTGCTCAACCAAACAAAAGCGGTAGATTTAACAGAAAAAGACGCTGCCACTTTCAAAACCATTAAGGTCATTTTTCAACAACAGAAACACCATTTTCAGAACCCGAAGGCTAAAATACCTCATCGAATAGTTAGCCTTTTTAAAGATTATATTAGGCCGATTGTCAGAGGAAAAGAGAACAAACCCGTTGAGTTTGGAATCAAAGTTCACAAGTTGCAAGTAGGTGGAATTAGCATTATTGAGCATCAAAGTTATGAAGCCTTTAATGAGTGTAAACGCTTGAAAATAAGCACATTAAAGCATAAAAACCTCTTTGGAGAATGTACTCATTTGTCTGCTGATGCCATTTATGCTACCAATGAAAATCGCAAATTTACCACTCAAAAAGGCATACAAACAAACTTTTGTAGAAAAGGAGCAGGCAGAGACGATAAGCCAACTAAACAAATTAAATCGCTACTCAATAAAGAAAGAAGTACACGATTGGAAGGTAGTTTTGGCAACGAAAAGGAACATTATTTACTAAATAAAATCAAAGCTAGAAGTCCTGATAATGAACAAGTTTGGCTCTATTTTGGCGTGCATACAGCAAATGCAGTCTTGATTTCTAAACGACGGCAAAAGCTTGCAAATCAAAAT
The DNA here is from genome assembly GCA_027486845.1 of Cytophagaceae bacterium. Classification (GTDB taxonomy): domain Bacteria; phylum Bacteroidota; class Bacteroidia; order Cytophagales; family Spirosomataceae; genus Emticicia. Next base: position 128,090 of record JAIXOL010000027.1, on the reverse strand, counting down.
AAAATAGCAGCCTAAGTATTGAAAAACTTATTAAATGCCTTTTTCAAACCAAAAGGCTTAAATCACTATGTCCAAAAAGTAGAGAAATCAAGGTGGAAAGTATAATTTGCAAATAAATTGTACTTTTTCAAGAAATTATCTTATTTGAAATAGAAAAACCACTCCAAAAATGAAGTGATTTTCCTATTTGGTAAAATCTAAAAGGTAATTTTCAAGGGAAGCCAAATTATTTTACTTCTTCAAAGTTTACGTCAGTTACACCTTCGTCTGTGTTTGAAGTGCTTCCACCAGTTTGTTGGCCGCCCATATCATCTCCGTTTGGAGTTGCACCAGCAGCATACATTTCTTGTGAGGCCGCTTGCCATGCAGCGTTTATTTTCTCCATGGCTGAGTCAATCGCAGCTAAATCTTTTGTGCCGTGAGCCGCTCTTAGCTCAGTCAATGCACCTTCAATCGCAGATTTGTTACCTTCTGAAAGTTTCTCGCCATATTCTTTCAACTGTTTTTCAGTTTGGAAAATCATGGTATCAGCCGCATTTACTTTCTCAACTTTTTCTTTTTCAGCTTTGTCGGCTTCTTCATTGGCTTTTGCCTCGTCACGCATTTTTTGGATTTCTGCGTCAGATAAGCCAGAAGATGCTTCAATTCTAATTTTTTGCTCTTTACCAGTTCCTTTATCTTTAGCAGTAACGTTTAGGATACCGTTGGCATCTACATCAAACATTACTTCTACTTGAGGAACACCACGTGGAGCTGGTGGAATACCATCTAAATGGAATCGTCCTAATGTACGGTTTTGCGTAGCCATAGGACGTTCACCTTGTAAGATGTGTAATTCTACCGATGGTTGATTATCAGCTGCTGTCGAGAATGTCTCACTCTTTTTAGTTGGAATCGTTGTGTTCGACTCAATCATTTTTGTGAACACACCACCTAAAGTTTCGATACCAAGCGATAACGGAATAACATCAAGTAATAAAATATCTTTTACTTCGCCAGTTAATACACCGCCTTGAACCGCTGCACCGATAGCAACCGCTTCGTCAGGATTTACATTTTTCGATGGTTTTCTGCCAAAGAATTTTTCAACTTCTTCTTGAACTTTAGGAATACGAGTAGAGCCACCAACCAAGATTACTTCGTCAATGTCGCTTATGTTCATATTTGCGTTTTTCATGGCACGCTTACATGGCTCCATCGCTCTTTGAATCAAAGTGTCAGCCAGTTGTTCAAATTTTGCTCTTGAAAAGTTTCTTACCAAGTGTTTCGGGATTCCGTTAACAGGGAAGATATATGGTAAGTTGATTTCAGTTTGTGCCGAACTTGAAAGTTCGATTTTAGCTCTTTCAGCCGCTTCTTTTAAGCGTTGTAAAGCCATTGCATCTTGACGGAGGTCGATACCCTCATCTTTTTTAAATTCTTCTGCCAACCATTCTATAATCACTTGGTCGAAGTCATCACCACCGAGATGCGTATCACCATCAGTTGATTTTACTTCAAATACCCCATCTCCCAATTCAAGAATTGAAACGTCGAATGTGCCACCACCTAAGTCGAAAACAGCAACTGTGATATCTTTTCCTTGCTTGTCAAGGCCATAGGCTAAGGCAGCAGCTGTAGGCTCGTTGATGATACGTTTTACATCCAATCCAGCGATTGTACCAGCTTCTTTAGTAGCCTGACGTTCGGCATCATTGAAGTATGCAGGAACCGTAATAACCGCTTCTGTTACAGTTGTTCCAAGATAGTCTTCGGCAGTTTGCTTCATTTTTTGAAGAATTGATGCCGAAATCTCTTGTGGGGTATATAATCTGTCGCCGATTCGTACACGTGGAGTGTTGTTTGCACCCTGTTCTACATCATAAGTAATAGTTTTCAATTCACTTCCAACTTCTGTATAACGTTTACCCATGAAACGCTTGATAGAAGAAATAGTATTTTTAGGATTAGTGATAGCTTGACGTTTGGCAGGTGCTCCAATTTTCTTTTCTCCATTCTCTAAAAATGCTACAATTGAAGGTGTAGTACGAGCTCCTTCGCTGTTTGCAATCACAACAGGTTCGTTTCCTTCCATCACAGCAACGCACGAGTTTGTTGTTCCTAAGTCAATTCCAATAATTTTTCCCATGTTTTTTGTGTCAGTATTTTTAATCGATTTATTTTGATTATTTATCTCATCAATTGAAATGCCAAGCATGATTTTGGCAGAAAATACTGACAGATTGTCAGAGAATCATTGTGTTGAATTTCTCGATGTTCTTAATTTTGTCTCTATCATAGGAGCAACTTCCAAATTGTCAGCCGAAGCATATGGTATACTTGATGAGCTAGGGCAGTCAGCTATTTTTGCCGTAAACACCGTCCCATTATTTGCACTAAATCCAGGAAGAAGAATGATTGATTTGGCGGCATTGTAGTTTACTTTAGCACTGGATGATATGACGTTTGTTGCACTAATAGTTTCGGAAGCACTAAAAGTTAGTGAGGTAGAAGTTCCAGTATAATTATCCTTATTTTTTATGAAATTATAAAAGTTTTTACAATCGGGAATGACTTTAACAGTATCTTTTACGGCAATGCTCGTACAATCACCAATTTTACAACTAACACTATATATTGTTGTATCGATTGGACTAACCACCAAAGGATTAGAGCTCGAACCATTTGACCAAGTAACTGTTCCGCCAAAACAACCAAATGCAAGTAATGAACTTGATTGACCTTGATGAATAATTTTTTTAGAATTAGAAATAATCAGATTTTGCAGAGTAACTATCTCTAATAAATTACTTTGATTTGAAACATTACCAGAATAATCAACAGCTTTGACTACAAATGTATAGTAGCTTAACTGACTTAGGCCTGTAATACCGAATGTAGTTATTGGAGCATCAACACTACCAATTAAATCACCATCTCGATAAATATTATATTTCTCTACTTCCATATTATCGGTAGAAGCGTTCCATGTAAGTGTTACACAATTTTGAGAAAGTAAACTTTCTTTCAGTGATGTAGGAGCTGAAGGGGCTTCTGTATCTACACAATGAAGACGAGCATTTGCCCAATCGGCATGGTCGCCAAAGTTATTGTCTCCTGCGTCATTGACCTCTAATTTTAATACACTTACGCCTTTTACATCAATATTAAGTTTGACTGCCGAACTGTTTTTATTGAGTATAGCACTCTTGTATGACTCTTCACCATCTTTATAAACTTTAAAAATAACTGTCGCACCATTATTTACTGCGGCAATTTCATCATCAATTCCAATTGTAGAAATAAATCGACCGAAATTTTTATTTAAACTATAAATGATAGTTGAATTAGCATGAACGCCAATACCTTTTGGATAAGATACACCTCTAATTATTAGAGTTGTTCCATCTCCAGCTCCATTTTCACCGTTACTTTTGTCCATTTCGATTGGTCCCCATTCATTAATAGAGCTTAACGGTTGACTATCAGATAAATAAGTTATACTCGCACAAGTTGGCAATACACTAATGGTGACTGGTTGAGTAAATGTAATATTACCTTGACCATCTGTAACATAGCAACGATAAGAGCCTGATGAGCGGTCGATACTTTGGGTTGAGGCTTCAGTTGCATCTTCGTAATCTTCATTTCCAGTGTCTATACGCACCCACTTATACTCACTGTATCCTACTGGAGCAGTAAGACGATATACGTTTGTAGATTGCAAACTTATAGATATCTGAGGGAAATTTCGAGCTACTATAGGGCTTGAATTATTGAAAAAATCAACATTTAGTGACTCATTCCATCTATTTGCCAATTCAATTAATCCGCCACCAAAAAAATGGACGCCATTATCATCTTCACTTCGAAAAGACCCTAAAATGTCGTCTGTTGAGGGTCCAGGAAATATTTGATTGCCAATACTAACTAAAGAGTTTTGTGCGTTGATTATATTATTGTTGGGATTTCCTGTACCATTATTTTCTTTTTTATTAGTTACAGAAGCACGAGAAATTACCCATGGAATATTGCCCAGTTCTGAACGAGTTTTACTAATCACATGAGATATGTTTGAAAAATAATCTAATTCAGATGTATTAGAATAATTGTCAGATTCACCTTGATGCCATAAAATAGCTCTTACACCAAAAACAGACCCATAGTAATTTATAATTTTTTCTAAGCCTGAATACGGAGCTCCTACTAAATTACAATACCGTGATTGGGTATAAACATTTTTTGTTTCTTGGCCATCTGAACTTTCTTTCCAATTTAATGATGTTGTAGCAGTGGCAGCAGCATTAAAAAATACAACTGGGACTTGAAGTTTTTCAACTAAAATGTCTCCAAGTTTTCCATAGCACCAAGGATTGAAACTTGTTTTTGAAAGGTAGCTTCTTGTGATTCCATCGCTGTATATCTGACTAAATGAAGGATAATTTGGTGTTTTTTTATCGCATTGACCAATGTTTATATCATACCACGAAACCTCATTATGACACAAAACTCGTTCGTCAGTCGCTCCAACTTCGCCTTGATTTCCAGCAAGCCCTTGTGCATTCGACTGCCCAGCTATCAAAAAAACCTCTCCAACACCAACTCTATTCAAATAAGTTGTTGCTACTATACTTGTTCCTAATTTTCCTCTAACCTCAACTGTGTACCATCCACCAGGTACATTTGAAACAGACCCATTAAAAATTCCATCATTTAAATTGCTAGTCAAAGGTGTCCAATCTATAGCAACCTGACCAGTCTGAACATTAATAAACTTAGCCTCAACAGAAGTTATATTTGAAGAATAATTTCCGGCAATGTTTATGGTCGCACTGTTGTTTGCACTTCTTTGGAAAACAGCCTTTTCCATTGGAAAGGTGATAATTATTTGGCCAATTGTAAAAAAAGAAGTAAAAATCAACAAAGTAAGCGTAACTACAAATTTCATGTAGGTTAATTTTTAGTTTATAATCAAATGCGTCCTCAAAATTAACAAAAAAAAAGTAGCGAGCGTAAAACATCCGTCGCAATATTTATTAATTGGACAGATATTTTTAGCTCACTACATTTTTCGAAATCTATTTTATATTATTTTCCTCCGAATAAGCCTCCTAAAAGGCTACCAATGCCACCACCACTTTGTTTTTGTCCACCCATTGCACTACTTGCAAGGTTCATTAAGTCGCTCATATCTAATTTTCCGTCTGCCAATGCACCAGCCCCTTGACTAAGAATACTTCCGAAGTCAATACCGCTTGTTTTACCACCAGTGATTGAGCCCATCAGACCACCTAAGTCGATTGAATTATCATTCGGGTCGTTTGTTTTATCAATAAGATTGCCCAATACAGATGGTAACATATTGCCAACGACATCAGATGCCGCAGAATTAGACAAGCCAAATTTACCCATTAGATTACCAATAACGCTCTGAGCAATGTTTCCGACAATAGGGTTCGACATTAAGTTGCCACTGTTTCCAGTTCCACCACCTAACAATCCTATTAAACTCCCAAGACCTCCTTGTGAATTTGCTTGGTTTGAAAGACCTCCTATTAGTCCTTGCATTACTTCCCCCATAACTCCCTCATTGTGTTCATTAGGAACTTCAGGGTTTTGAATGACCGCACCTTGACCAGCTTGTTGAATAAGACCTTGCAATACTTCTAACATTTTTTTTTTGATTTAATGGTTGTTAATTGATACAATATTACTATTTTGATTACATTTAATTCCAAATAAAATGAAATTATTTTCGGATATTTGACACAGAAAAAAATAAAAAGTAACATTAAGCGAAAAAAAATACTAATTTACCTAAAGTGAGCGAAATAATCCAAAATCCTGAAAAAACATTCGTTGAATTATTGACAGAAAGTGTCAGCGGTGTATTTTATCCGAGCGAATCTGATGAAAAAATTAAAGTCATAGATTGGCAAGCTGATAATCCTGCTCCTTTTGACACAATTCTTTTTAGAAGATATATTGGGGTCACTCCGGCTGTGAGAGTGGAAGTGTTGCAGTGGGAAAAATTCTTTGACTCAATTCTTGTTGAAAAAGATTGGTGGTCAGATTTTGAAAAGGAACGGGCTGCCAAATTTTTGATAATTAAAGATTTGATTACAATGAATCTTGAAAATTTAGAGTATATACGAGCAGGGAATCATGTTGAATTTGAAGCCTATTTAATAGGACAAGATATTGAAGGAAAATGGAAAGGCTTAAAAACTTTGATTATTGAAAGTTGATTAATTCCTACTACCTCATAAAAAAAGCATCAAGATAAAGACTTGATGCTTTTTTACTATTATAAACCTTACCTTTATTCCTAAGTAGAGGTATGGTGTTATTTTACTTTGTCAACAACCGCTTTGAAAGCATCATAATGATTCATTGCTAAGTCGGCCAATACTTTTCTGTTAAGTTCGATGCCTGCCTTTGCGAGTTTGTCAATCAATACAGAATATGACATTCCTAATGGACGCACACCCGCGTTGATACGAACAATCCACAAACGACGATAACTTCTTTTCTTTTGTTTACGACCTGAATAGGCATAAACTAAACCTTTTTCAACGGCGTTTTTAGCAACCGTCCAAACATTTTTTCTACGTCCGTAATAACCTTTGGCTAATTTTAGGACTTTTTTGCGTCTCGCTCTTGACGCTACGTGATTGACACTTCTTGGCATTTTTTTGTTTTTTAGTTTTTTGACGTGGGCGGCTTTTTGAATTACGAATTATGAATTACGAATTACGAATTTTTTTGAAACTCAGAACTCAGACTTCAAAACTCAGAATTTTAAAACTCTTTCGTTGCCATTTGTCGGGTGAAACATTTGCGGTATGTCGATTTTCGACTCTTCGCATTAACCATGTAAATTGGAAATTGATTTTGAATGATGACATCGAAAATTAATTTGTCAATCGTAATTCAAAAATTCGTCATTCGTATTACATACATAATAATCCTTCGATACGGTTAGTATCTGCGGAACTAACAAGTGTAGCAGAAACCAAGTTTCTTTTACGTTTGTTAGATTTTTTTGTTAGGATATGGCTATGAAAAGCGTGTTTACGCTTAATCTTACCTGTTCCTGTAATTTTGAAGCGTTTTTTCGCTCCAGAATTGGTTTTTTGCTTTGGCATCGCTAAAACATTAAGTATTGAACAAAAAGTAAATTGGGGTGCAAAGATACGATATGATATTGAGTTTTCAAATTTTAATGAAAATGTTTTCAATTATAAACCTGATAATCAGTGATTTAATTTAAAACAAACAAACTTTTCTCAAAAAACTCACACTTTTTGACTAAATTTATGGTTCAAACTACTCGCATAACCAAATAAGGTGCGTGCCTGATAATTGATAATTATTCACTGATAATTGAAAAAATGCAATTCTCTCACCTACATAATCATACCCAATTTTCGTTGCTTGATGGTGCATCTGATATTAAAAAATTATTTAAGAAAGCCCAGGCCGACAATATGCCCGCAATGGCAATTACCGACCACGGTAATATGTTTGGAGTTTTTGATTTTGTGGCGACTGCGGGTAAATATGGCGTAAAACCTATCGTTGGCTGCGAGTTTTATGTGGTTGAAGACCACCACCGAAAGCAATTTACGAAAGATGTAAAAGACAAACGTTTCCACCAACTTTTGTTGGCAAAAAACGCACAAGGTTACAAAAACCTTGTGAAACTTTGCTCTTTAGGCTACATTGAAGGGCTTTATGGAAAATACCCGCGTATTACGAAAGCAATGATTGAGCAGTATAAAGAAGGTCTAATTGCCACTACTTGCTGCATTGGAGCGTCTGTACCGCAAATGATTTTGAAAAAAGGCGAAGAAGATGGCGAAAAAGAGTTTCAATGGTGGTTGGATAGATTTGGTGAAGATTATTATGTTGAACTTCAACGCCACGAAATTCCTGAGCAAATAAAAGCAAACGAAGTTTTGATTAGATTTGCCAAAAAATATGGTGTTAAAGTAATTGCTTCAAACGATAGTCATTATGTTGACCAACAAGACTGGGTTGCTCATGATATTTTGTTGTGCGTAAATACCAATGAAAAGTTTTCGACGCCATCAGCCAAAGATTTTAATGATGAAGAAGGCACATCGAAAGATACTCGCTTTGCCTTTTATAACGACCAATTTTATTTCAAGACTACGCAAGAAATGACCACCTTGTTTAGCGATATGCCAGAGGCTATCGATAATACAAACGAAATTGTTTCAAAAGTAGAAACGTTGAAATTGAAGCGTGACATTATGCTCCCAAACTTCCCAATTCCTGATGAATTTAAAATTCACTCAGATGATGTATTGAATCAATGGGAATATTTGAAACATTTAACCTACGAAGGTGCAAGAAAACGTTACAGCGAAATTGGTGTAGAAGTGCAAGAACGCCTTGATTTTGAGCTTTTTACCATCAAATCAATGGGTTTTGCGGGGTACTTCCTTATTGTTTCTGACTTTATTAAGGCTGGTCGAGATATGGGAGTAATGATTGGGCCGGGTCGTGGTTCGGCTGCTGGTTCGGCTGTAGCATATTGTATTGGCATTACAAATATTGACCCAATTAAGTATCAGCTTCTTTTTGAGCGTTTCTTGAATCCTGATCGTAAGTCAATGCCCGATATTGATACCGATTTTGATGATGAAGGCCGCCAAAAAGTAATTGATTATGTGGTACAAAAATACACCAAAAATCAAGTTGCTCAAATCATCACCTATGGAACAATGGCCACAAAATCGGCCATTAAAGACGTAGCTCGTGTAATGGAATTGCCTTTGGCAGATGCTAATTATATAGTAAAACTTGTGCCTGACAAGCCCGCTTACGGTATTGATTTTGAGAAAATGGTTAATTATCCACTCGAAGGAAAAGGTAGCTTAGTGGAGGTTGGTATTCAACCAGATGAGATTGAAAATGTGAAAAAATTCAGAGCCATGTACAATGGTAATGACCTCACAGGTAAGGTTTTACAGCAAGCTCATAGGCTCGAAGGAACCGTCAGAAATACAGGTATCCATGCAGCAGGCATTATTATTGCTCCTGAGGATTTGTTCAATATTTTGCCTGTTTCTACCTCAAAGGAGACAGAGTTGCTGATTACTCAGTATGAAGGAAAAATAATAGAAGATGCAGGCGTAATAAAGATGGACTTCTTGGGTCTGCGAAACCTGACAATTATCAAAGATTGCCTCAGAATGATTAAAGAAAATCATGATGTAACTATTGATATTGATAATATTCCACTCGATGATACGCTCACTTACGAGCTATTGCAACGTGGTGAAACTAATGCGGTTTTTCAGTTTGAATCTGACGGTATGAAAAAATACATGAAAGATTTGAAACCTGATAGACTTGACGATTTAATTGCAATGAACGCCTTGTATAGACCTGGTCCAATTGCATACATCCCAAACTTTATTAATCGTAAGCATGGGCGTGAAGAAGTGAAGTATGATTTGCCTGAGATGGAAGAGTTTTTAGGTGAAACATACGGTATTACGGTCTATCAAGAACAGGTGATGCTTTTATCACAAAAATTGGCTAGTTTTTCAAAAGGTGATGCCGACGTTTTGCGTAAAGCGATGGGTAAAAAAGATCGAAATATGATTGATAAGCTCAAACCACAGTTTATTCAAGGGGCTGTTGCAAAAGGGCATGACGAGAAAATATTGAATAAGATTTGGACTGACTGGGAAGCGTTTGCATCCTATGCTTTTAATAAATCTCACTCAACATGTTATGCTTTTGTGGCTTACCAAACTGCTTATTTGAAAGCTCATTACACTTCAGAGTACATGGCGGCGGTAATGACTTCGCAGTTGGGGAACATTGATAAAATTACATTTTTCATGGAAGAATGTAAAGCATTGGGTCTGAACGTTCTAGGTCCAGATGTTAATGAATCTCAAAAACAATTTAGTGTAAATAAAAAAGGTGATATTCGATTCGGAATGGGAGCAATAAAAGGCTCGGGTGATGCCGCCGTTGATGCGGTTATTGAGAAAAGGGCTGAAGGGAATTTTACTGATATTTTTGATTTTATTACCCGTGTAAATCTTAGAACTGTCAATAAGAAAACACTCGAATCTTTTGCCTATGCAGGAGCATTTGATTGTTTTTCAGATATTCATAGAGCTCAATATTTTGATGAAACTGACAATACATCTTTGATTGAAAAAATTATCAAATACGCCAATAAATATCAAGAAAATAAAGATGCAGGACAAAATTCACTCTTTGGAGGCATGGGAGGTGCTTTTGATATTGCGAAACCAAAGATTCCAGAATGTGAGAAATGGGGCGATATTCAGAAATTGAAATTTGAAAAAGAAGTAGTTGGGTTTTATATTTCGGGGCATCCACTTGACCAATTTAGACTTGAAATGCGTCGCTGTATACCACTTGACCAAATTTTCGACCCATCCAATGAAAACAAAGAATTTGCCATCGGAGGAGTAATTACGAGCGTTGCAATTAAGACATCCAAAAATGGCAATCCATTTGGTATTGTTAAAATAGAAGATTATACTTCGAGTATAGAAATGATGTTTTTTGGGCAAGATTATACCAAGTTTAGGAATTATTTTGAGGTTGGTTTGTTTTTGTTTATTCGTGGAAAAATACAAACTAAGTGGGGAAGAGAAGGTGATTTCGAGTTCAAACCGCTAAGTATGGAATTATTGAGCGAAATTAGAAATAAACTATTTAAAGAAGTGAAAATCTCGTTGGGTTTACAATATGTAAATGCCCAATTAATCGAGCAAATTCAAAAAACCACTGCTCGTTTCCCAGGTAATTTTGATTTCAAAATGTCAGTCTATGATGCTGAAGAAAAAATGGATGTATTGTTGCTTTCTCGCAAACAAAAAGTTGCTTCGACTAACGATTTTGTAAAAGAATTGAAAGAATTAGTAGGGGAGGAGAATGTTGTTTTGGCGTAATAAGTATCCAATTTGCTTTTTTCTTAAAAAGTTCTATTATTATATGATAAATAGCAAAAAAAATGTTAGTAAAAGGTGAGAGTAAATAAACGATATTAAAAATATGCCTAATGAGTTTTCTATCGACGAACTTGTTGAAAAGCTACTTTTTATTAGTGCAGTAGAAAAAGGTAAGGAGCAAGATGATGAAAATGCAATGATGACCACAGAATAACTAAAACAAAAATTGAGAAAATGTTTGGTATTCATTGTTCAAATAAGGTAATTCATTTCGAAAGGAACTTTTATTTAACACTGTTTTGTTATCCAATCAATAAAACAAATCATAAATAAAATTTTAATTTCCGAAGAGGAATTTATAGAAATGGCAGGTAAAGCAATTGAAATTACAGATGCAAGTTTTGCAGACTTAATCAAATCGGACACACCAGTATTGGTTGATTTTTGGGCAGAATGGTGTGGACCATGTAAAATGATAGGACCAGTTGTTGAAGAAATCGCTGGTGAATACGAAGGTAAAGCAATTGTTGGTAAAATGGATGTTGATGCGAACTCAAATGTTCCAGCAAGTTTTGGTATCCGTTCGATTCCTACCTTGATGATTTTCAAAGGTGGTGTAATGGTTGATAAAATCGTTGGTGCAGTGCCGAAGAGTGTATTAACTGCTAAGTTGGAAGCTCACGTCTAATACATATTCATATAGGAAAAGCCTCTGTTTATAAAGAGCAGAGGCTTTTTTATGTGGAATTTTTAAAATAATTTGATATTCTAAACAAATTCTCTAATCAATTTTTGAGCTAATTGTGGAACACCAATGGTAGAGGTTTCGTTAATGAAGGTTAAGTTTTGATATAAATTAGATACCTCCGGCATATTTGGGTCAATAATATATTTTGGAGCATCATCTGTTACATACCCAATTAGACCTGCAGCAGGATAAACTTGCATTGAAGTGCCAATTACCACAAATATATCAGCATTGAGACACAAATCAGCTGCTGCTTCAATCAATGGTACCATTTCGCCAAACCAAACAATATGGGGGCGGAGTTGACCGCCATCTTCTGCCAAATCTCCAATTTCAATATACTTTGCACCAATATCATAAATTAGATTTTCGTTTGTAACACTCCTTACCTTTGAAAGTTCTCCATGTAGGTGCATGACGTTTGTTGAACCCGCTTTTTCGTGCAGACCATCAACGTTTTGAGTAATGATTCTAACATCAAAGTGTTTTTCTAATGCTGCTAAAGCTAAATGTCCAGCATTTGGTTTTGATTCTGCTGATTTTGCTCGGCGTTCGTTATAAAATTGCAAAACTAAATTAGGGTTTTTATGCCAGCCTTCGGGTGTGGCCACATCTTCAATACTATGATTTTCCCACAAGCCCCCTGCATCTCTGAAAGTCATAATGCCACTATCAGCACTAATTCCTGCACCAGTCAAAACTACGAGTTTCTTTTTCATTCTTTCTTATAATTAGATGATACAAAAGATGGCACAACTTAATATTATTTCTAATAAGGTGTGCCATTATTTGATTGCATGAAGGCATAATTCACCGTTCAACCTTTATCATTTAGCCATTGTTTGACTATCCATTTGCCAATTTCAAGCAGTCTTCTAAAGTCAATGTTGTTGGGTCTGTTCCTTTCGGAATCTTTACATTACGCTTACCTGCCTTGATATATGGCCCATATTGACCGTTTAAAACTTGAATTGTTTTATTTTCTTCAAATTCTCTAATTATTTTATTGCTTTCGACCGCCTTTTTGGCTTTTATGATTTCAATTGCACCTTCAACTGTAAGTGTTGATGGGTCAGTTTTTTTGTCAATATTATAATATTTATCGCCGTGTTTTACATAAGGGCCAAAACGACCTTTACCAATATTTAGTGCTAAACCTTCGTAGATTCCCAAATCTTTTGGTTGAGATAAATCATTGCTATTTCGTTGAATTGTCATCAACTCAATTGCCTTATCTTGATCAATTAAATAAGGGTCTTCAGACTTATCAATATTATAAAACTTGTCGTTATGCTTAATATAAGGCCCAAATTTTCCGATTGAAACAATGATAGGAAGGTCTTCAAAAAAACCAACCTCTCTTGGCAGTTTTGGCAAATCAAACAAAGCTAAGCCTTCTTCAAGGGTGATTTTATCAATTAACTGTCCTTTTTGTAAACTAACAAACGTAGGCTTTTCTTCATCGTCTTTTTCACCTATCTGTACATAAGGCCCAAATTTACCGATTTTTACCGACACTTTTTTGCCAGATTTAGGATCTAAACCCAATTCTCGCGTACCAGCAGTTGATTTTGCATCAGAAGCTAACTCAATCTTACTATGAAAATCTTTGTAGAAATTAGAAATAATATTTTGCCATTCAACTTTTCCATCGGCAATTGTATCAAAGCTTTTTTCGACGTTTGCTGTGAAATTATAGTCGATTACTGCATCAAAATTTTCAACTAAAAAGTCATTTACCACCACTCCGATATTTGTCGGAAAAAGTTTAGCTTTTTCGGTACCATAATTTTCTTTACCTACTCTCTCAGAAATTACATTTTCTTGAAGTGTAAACTCCTTAAACTCTCTTTCTTTTCCAAGTCGATCTTCTTTAACAACATAATTTCGCTTTATAATTGTCGAAATTGTAGGTGCATAAGTTGACGGCCTGCCAATACCCATTTCTTCGAGTTTCTTTACTAAACTTGCCTCGGTATATCTTGCTGCAGGTTTTGTAAAACGCTCAGTTGCTTTCATTATCGCCAAATCTAAAATTTGACCAATATTTAATGGCGGCAACATGCCTTTATTTTCTTCGTCCTCATCATCGTTCGATTCCAAATAGACTTTCAAGAAACCGTCAAATTTAATTACCTCACCAGTTGCAACAAGTTCTTCATTGGTTGTTGAAATTGAAATCGTAGCGACAGTGCGTTCAAGTTCGGCATCCGCCATTTGTGAGGCAATCGAGCGTTTCCAAATCAATTCATACAAACGCTGTTCGTTTCTGTCGCCATCTGTTCGATCAACCGCAAAATCCGTTGGACGAATTGCTTCGTGAGCTTCTTGGGCGTTTTCGTTTTTGGTTTTATATTGGCGAGTTTTTACATATTTTTCGCCGTAAGCATTTTCAATCTGCGTTTTTGCTTTTTCTATGGCCTCTCCCGATAGGTTAGTAGAATCAGTACGCATATATGAAATCTTTCCAGCCTCGTAGAGTTTCTGAGCTACAGTCATGGTTTGTAAAACCGAAAATCCTAATTTACGAGAAGCCTCTTGTTGTAAAGTTGAAGTAGTGAAAGGTGCAGCAGGAGATTTTTTAGCGGGTTTTACTTCAAGGTTTTTGATAGTAAAAATTGCACCGAGACATTTTTCCAAAAATGCTCTTGCTTCGGCTTCTTTTTCAAAGTTTTTGCCAAGTTCAGCATTCAAAACTTTGCTTTGGGCTGCATCCCGCTTCTCAACGATAAATTGAGCAACTACCTTGAAAGAAGATTTCGAGTTGTGGGCATCAATTTCACGCTCACGGTCAACGATAACTCTTACAGCAACCGACTGTACACGTCCAGCCGAAAGATTGGTGCGTTCGCCAGTTCGAATTTTTTGCCATAAAACTGGTGATAATTCAAATCCAACTAATCTATCTAATACACGGCGTGCTTGTTGTGCATTTACCAGATCCATGTTAATCGTACGTGGATTTTCAATAGCCGATGTGATTGCTTTTTTTGTTATCTCTCTAAATACAATTCTTGGAGTTGAATCTATCAAACCCAAAGCCTCTTTTAAGTGCCAAGAAATGGCCTCTCCTTCACGGTCATCATCGGTCGCGAGCCAGACTGTTTCTGATTCTTTGGCTAATTTCTTCAATTCACTTATCACCTTTGTTTTATCAGATGACACAATGTAATTAGGTAAAAATTGATTTTTTACATCAATTCCTAATTCCTTATCAGGTAAATCTCTTACGTGGCCATAACTTGATTTAACGGTAAAATCTTTGCCAAGATAACCTTCAATTGTCTTGGCTTTGGCAGGGGACTCAACTATGACTAAATTTTTCGACATCTATCCTGATTTTGATAATTTTGGGTCAAATATAAGCCTTGATTCATAAAACAACTATTTTCTTTATAAAATTGCCAAAAAAAATATCTTTTTAAGACATTGAATCCATTGATTATATTAATTGAAATTCAAAAATTAAGTTTAAAAAAAGTCTTTTTTATTAGTTTTTGATTAGAATTAAGCTTTTTTTTATAAAATTTTAAGATAATCGTCCCTAAAGGTTGTATTTACATCGCTTCTACTCTATTTTTGCAATAATTCCTTCCCGTATTTAAATGATGTCGTGTATTTTTGTTTCATGCATCAATTTGAGGAAAATACGGTAATAATAAATCTTAAATTAATTTAACTAATGGCAGTTTTTGACTTAGATATGATTAAGAGCGTTTACGCTCAAATGCCAGAAAGAGTAGCCGCCGCTCGTGCAGCAGTAGGCAGACCACTTACTTTGGCCGAAAAAATTCTTTATTCTCATTTGTGCGAAGGTACAGCGACTAAGGCCTACGGTAGAGGTGTTGATTACGTTGATTTTGCTCCTGACCGTGTGGCTATGCAAGATGCTACTGCTCAAATGGCTCTATTGCAATTCATGTCGGCCGGTCGTCCAAAAGTAGCTGTTCCTTCAACAGTACACTGCGATCACTTAATTCAAGCAAAAGTAGGGGCTACTGACGATTTAAAAATTGCGACCGAAAAAAACAAAGAAGTTTATGATTTTTTAGCTTCTGTTTCCAATAAATATGGTATCGGTTTTTGGAAAGCAGGTGCTGGAATTATTCATCAAGTTGTAATTGAAAACTACGCATTTCCTGGCGGTATGATGATTGGTACTGACTCGCACACACCAAATGCTGGTGGTTTGGGAATGGTAGCGATTGGCGTTGGTGGAGCTGATGCTTGCGATGTAATGGCAGGCCTAGCTTGGGAATTAAAAATGCCTAAGTTAATTGGTGTAAAATTGACAGGTAAGCTTAAAGGATGGGCTTCTGCAAAAGATGTTATCTTGGAGGTGGCTGGACAATTAACTGTAAAAGGTGGCACTGGTGCAATCGTTGAATATATTGGTAAAGGTGCAGATAGCTTATCAGCAACTGGAAAAGGCACTATCTGCAATATGGGTGCTGAAATTGGTGCAACAACATCACTTTTCGGTTATGACAAAAAGATGGCTGCTTACTTAAAGGCCACTGGTCGTGCGAGAGTTGCTTCTTTGGCCAATGGAATTAAAGATTTGCTTCGCCCTGACCAAGAATGTATTGATAATCCAGAAGCATTTTATGACCAAGTAATTGAAATCAATCTTTCGAGATTGGAGCCAAGAATCAACGGTCCATTTACACCGGATTTAGCTTGGCCTTTATCTAAATTTGCAAAAGCTGTCATCAAAAACAAATGGCCTCAGAAATTAGATGTAGGATTGATTGGCTCATGTACCAATTCTTCTTATGAAGATATGACGCGTGCTGCTTCAATCGCTTCACAAGCTGCTGCTAAAAATATCAAAGCCAAAGCAGAATTTACAATCACGCCAGGCTCTGAATTAGTGCGTTTCACAGCTGAACGCGATGGTATTTTAGCTAAATTTGATGCAATCGGAGGTGTAGTTCTTGCTAACGCTTGTGGACCGTGTATTGGACAATGGGCAAGACACGGAGCAGAAAAAGGTGAGCGTAACTCAATCATCACCTCATTCAACCGTAACTTTGCGAAACGTGCTGATGGTAATCCTAATACGCATGCATTCGTAGCTTCACCAGAAATCGTAACAGCTTTTGCCATTGCGGGAGATTTGACATTCAACCCTGTAAAAGATACTTTGACTAACGAAAAAGGTGAGCAAGTAAAACTCGAAAATCCATTTGGTGTTGAATTACCTCCAATGGGCTTTGATGTGAAAGATGCAGGATACCAAAAACCTAAGAAAGATGGTAGTAAAGTAAAAGTAGCTGTTAGTCCAAAATCTGACCGTTTGCAATTACTCGATCCATTCAAACCTTGGGAAGGAACTGACCTTTCTGGTTTGAAATTATTGATTAAAGCCAAAGGAAAATGTACAACTGACCATATTTCAATGGCTGGACCATGGTTGAAATTCCGTGGACACCTTGACAATATCTCAAATAACCTTTTGATTGGTGCAATTAACTTTGCCAACGATAAAGCAAATACAGTTAAAAACCAATTGACTGGAGTTTATGGTGAAGTTCCTACCGTACAACGTGCGTATAAAGCAGCTGGTGTAGGTACTATCGTAATCGGTGATGAAAACTATGGTGAAGGTTCATCAAGAGAACATGCTGCAATGGAACCGCGTCATTTAGGCGTTCGTGCAATCATCGTTCGCTCGTTTGCTCGTATTCACGAAACAAACTTGAAAAAACAAGGTATGTTGGGTCTGACATTTGCCAACCCTGCGGACTATGAAAAAATTCAAGAGGACGATACTTTTGATATTTTGGGTTTGACTACTTTTGCAGAAGGAGTTCCTTTGACATTAGTTGCCAACCACAAAAATGGCTCAAAAGACGAAATCAAATTGAACCATACTTATAATACAAGTCAAATTGGTTGGTTTAAAGCTGGTTCTGCCTTGAATTTGATTGCAGCTGAAGCAGCGAAACAGTAATAGATTTTGAGCAAAAGCTTAAAAAAAGTACCTTAAAAGAGATTTTGAGGTACTTTTTTTTTTTTTTTTTTGAAATTTGTTAGATTTTAATAAAATCTCTATTTTTGAAAAAAATGAAAACCACAAAACCTTACAGACTACTACTTTTACTTCTTTTATTTATCTCACGAACAATCTTCGCCTCAGATTCATTAAAAGTTAAGAAAATTGAATATTTTGAGGAAGGGAAGTTGGTTAGGGCTGAATATATTGATACTTTGTCATTAAAAACAAAAGAAGTGTTTATCGACTATAAAGAAGGGTTTGAAGGAAGAGATCAAAATGGGGTTTGTTTAATTCAATCGGAAAATGGCAAATATATTTTATTTAAAACTTATCATGTAAATATAATTGATGATAGCATTTTTTTCTACAATCCTAATAATTTAGGTTCAATTCAGAAAGTTACATATTATTGAAGGTAAAAAGAAAAAATCATTATACGAGCAGCTTTATTTAAAGTCAGATACTTTGAACAGAATAATTTCATTAAATGATATAAATTTCAATCTTGAAGAATTAAAGTTTCCTTTAAAAATAAAATATTTGTACGATAAAAGTGGAAATGTAATTGAAGATAGATAGATAGATTAATAATAATTCAGTTACATATCGCGTCAGATTTACTTATGATAATTTGGGCCGAGTTTTGACCTTTAAAAGGGCAATTAGAGGTAAAAAGGAGTGGACAACAACAGATATTAATTATGAAGGAACAATTATAACTTATTTATGGAAAGTTTTTAAAAGAAAGAAACTAAATGATTATGTTATTAGAAAAGTTATATTTAATGAAAATAAACAAGAAATTTTAATTGAAAAGTATAAAGTTTCTCTACAAAACTCAAAATCCATCGACGAACCAAAACTTTCTTTCACCCAAGAAAATATCTTCGAAAAAGACCGAATAGTGAAGATAATTTACACCGACCACATTCTTAGCAAAACCAAAATCCATGAGCTAAAATATGAGTTTTACGACTAACAAACGAGGCTATTCCATATTTTGAAATAGCCTCGTTTCTCATTACTTTACCTCCAAAACCACATCTTTAATCAACTTTCGGTCATAAGTATAGGTTATATGAACCAAACCGTCCGAAGATTGAATAATGGCCGGGTAACTAAATTCTCCTTTTTCTTGATTTTCAAGCGTATAAATGTCAGTCCAATTCACTCCATCTTTTGAATGACCTAATTTTAAAACATTCCTTCCTTTCGACCACTCTTTGCCCGATGGAAGTGGGTTATAAACCAACAAAAAAGAACCATCTTTCAAGGTAACTGCATCAATTCCTGAATTTGGGTTTGGCAAATTGATAGGAGAGAGTACACCCCAAGTTTTTCCATTATCAGACGACCAAGATTGGATAATTTTGTTTTGACGGCTACGTAAAAGCATTTGCAATCTACCATCTTTATGAATTAAAACCGAAGGCTGAATTACACCATATTCTCCGCATTCAATTGGAATTTTCCTCCAATTTTCTCCGTTTGAGTCTGAAATTTCTACATGCGTATGCCAAATTTTACTATCAACACTTTCGGTACTAGAAGGGTGCAAAATATCTCCGTTTTTTAGTTGAATACTTTTGTTTTTGATTGGGCCAAGAATATCGTTTGGAAGTCGAGTTGCGACCGACCACGTTTTTCCTTCATCGGTTGAACTTTTCATCATTCCCCACCATTCTCTTGGATTTATTCCAACTTTATAAAATAAAAACAATTTTCCCGAAGGATTTTTAAACAAAACTGGATTCCAACAAGCATATTGTTTTCCTTCATAAATGCCGTCGGCAATTTTAATTGGTTTTTCCCAAACATTGTTGTTGGAGATTGCAACCCAAATACAAACTTTTGGGTGATTTTCGTGCAAGCCAGCAAACCAAGCAGCCATAAATTTCCCATTAGAAAGTTCAACGATAGTGGAGGCGTGGCAAGAAATCTCTTCGGGTTTCGCATCAATAAATTGTTCTTTTACAAGTTTAACTTGAGCAAAAGACGCAAAATTCAACAAAAGAGTAATGAGAGTAAATGTTTTTTTCATTTTTAGATATCTAATTTTAGCATTAAGGATAGATGGGATTTGTATTTTTTTAATAATTAATTGGGTAAATATACTAAAGTTTTGTTTCCCTTTTTCTCTATTTTGAAAATTAGATTTTTGCTCAATAAAGCAATTTTGTAGCTACAAATTGTCCAAGAAATAACTCAATGTGAGGATTTGGTTGCGGCAATGTTTTCGAGTGAAAAATGCCTGTTTTTATTTTCTTTAGTGAATTATTTTTTGTTATTTCTAAAGTTTTTAGTGGCCTGAGTTTTATAAATAGTATCGCCGCTTGTAATTACAATATGGGATACTGACTCTCAGAAATTTTCAAGGAGTAAAAATTAATCTTCAAAAAATGCACAGCTACCGCCAACCCAATCGAAGTTTTTATTGAAGTTTACGCCAATCATTTCTCCACGGCTCAAACGGGCAAGATTTGTTACGAGTTTTGGTCTTAGTGCATTATCTTCCCAAGTAAACAACATTCGGATTTCGGTCTTAATCAAATTTCCTGCTTTATCTTCAATGATTGGTTCGTATTTTACTTTTCGCTGAATCAAATAATTTGCCCTGTCTGGAATTGCATCTAATTCCTCCTTCGTAAAATTGAGTTTTACGCCACTCCCCGCAAATGAAAACAGAGGTTTTAAAACGTAATTTTCTAAATCGATAGGATATTCTTTTAAATCTGAAAGAAAAAAACTTTGCGGAACAAACGCACTTTTGAGCAAAGGCAAAGTAAACTTACTGATTCGGAAAAACCAATTTGGGTGCGTTACCCATTTGACATTTACATCATCTGTTATTTTGAAATTTGTCTTTAAATGCGGAACGCCTAATAAATCATCAAAAATCAATCTATTATAGATGCGTTTTATTTCAATTGTTTTTCCTTCTTTTTCGTAGAAAAGTTGTCGACCAACTTTTATTATTTTGGTCAAACAAACAGGTTCAATTCCCCAAAGTTGGCGAGTGATTTCAAAATCTAAGCGAGTTTTTTGTTGTTCTGGATAAATTTCAAGAAGGATTACATTTTCAGCGGCTTCGCTGCCTAGCAATATTTTTTTCATTTCATCGACATACGATGTCATTGAAAGACGATTGAAATATTGGTTAAAACCTTTTGGGTCGATAAAGAATTGGCGGTATTTCTGCCCCAAATACCATTGATAAGCAAAAAGAGATGGAAATCCTTGTAATTCAATTAGTTGTGGGCTCAATTCACCGTTTTCATCTTTACAAATTGCAAAATCAATTGCCAAAAAATTCGGGTGTGTATCTTCATTTGGCACATTTTGGTTTTTTGGAATCGCTCGATTAGTTTTTTCCTTGAAATCTGGTTTTAACAAAACCTCAATTATATCATTGCAAGCCTGTAATAGCTTGATTTTTAATTCTTTTGGAACAAAAACAGGCGTTTCTGCCACTCGAAAATCAAGTTGATTGGGGAAATCCTTATGAATTTCTTCAATCATTGCATCATATTTTTCGGGCGTGAAACTTTCGTTGAATTGTTGTCGAATGGCAGGAATCATAGGTTCAGAAAGTATTTTTTTGCATATTTTTTAGTTTATCTTTTACTAAATTCCATTCATAGTTTTTATACATATTTGGTATTTTCGACTTATCTGCGAGATTAATTTTACCAAATGCAGTAAAAATGATTGTTGAATTTTTACTGTAAGGATAAATAATATTAAAGTGAGAAAAGCCTTCGTGAAAGGAAAAATGCTGGCATAACTCTAAAATGTCAATAAAATCTTTTTTCGTTTTACGGGTACAAATCGCATCAAATTTCATTGGAAATACATCAGTCCTGCATAAGATTTTTTAAGATTGTTAAAAGGGAATGTGAGAAGGTCTGTTTGTGTAACATTTGAAATCATCTTTAGGAATGTCCAATACTAAATATCCCAAACTTATTGCATTTAGCCTTAAAAAATGGGCGTTTTTTAGGGCATCAGCACACTTTTTATTTCTATAATATCTAATGAGTATCTTTAAATCACTCAATTTTCCCCATTCAAATACTCGTTCGATTATCCAATTAGCTTCTTTTTGATAATCTAAACTATCAAAATCAACATCCCAGAAAGCTTGTTTCGATAAATTTGGCTTTTCCATTTTATGCAATTGCTATTATTTGTTTGGCAGCGTGATTCAAAAACGATGGAATGATAATTGACTCAGTTAGCATGATTTTGTCTGGGTCGTCGAGGTGGTCAATCATTTGTTCGTATTTGTCCGAGCCATGTTCGCTTATAACGGCAATCATTTTGTCTTCCTGTTTGAAGTAACGAAGCATGCCATCAGCATCGGCTTCAGGGTGAAACTGTGTACCGAAAACCTGTTCGGAAAATCTAATTGCCATAATCGCTCTTTCAAGTGGTATATATTCTCGAATTTTTTCGAGACAAAGCACTTTTGCTCCAAAATCGTTGACTTTTTGCCAATTTGGTAAAATTATTTGATAATCTCGTGAGTCAACTGCGTAAAAAATTTCTGGTAACCCATTAAAAAAAGGTTCAGTTTCGCCTTCGGACGTACGATGAATTGGCATAACCCCAAACGAAGTTGAGCGACGTTTACATACATTTCCGAGTTGTAAATGATTACTTGCAATTTGAAAAGAATGGCAAATGAGAAATAAAAATTTTTTGTTTTCGTTTGAACGATTATGTTTAAATATTTGGTCTAAAAAGTCTCCAAACTTTGCTTCCCAATCATGTCCTTCTGGTAAAGGGTTTCCTGGTCCACCAGTTGAAATAAAAATATCGTAATGCTCAATTTTAGGAATTTCATTTTTTTTTCTGACATCAAAAATATCGTAGTTTCCTTTGATACCTTCTTGTCTTAGAAATTCTCCACAAATCATTTGTATACAACGCATACCTTCATTGGCAAAGCCATTGTACATATCTAAAATTGCAATTTTTATATTCTGTTTCATAATTATGAACGCATTTATTTTTGCAAACTTATGAAAATCTACCCTAAAATTTAAGAAACACCTAATTTATAGCCCGATTTTACTTTCACTTACGATATAATCAACAACGGCTTTCATACTTTTAGTTTCTTCAAATACTTTTAATTGACGGTCAGCTCCGCTGCCTATTCTTAATATTTCGTGGATAAATTCTACTTCTTTTCGACTTCCAAGTTCATCCAATACATCATCTACAAATTCCATTAATTCTTCAGCAAGGTGTGAGTATGGCACCTCGATTTCTTTACCAAAATCAATCAATTTTCCATGAATTCCATAGCGAGCGGCTCGCCATTTATTTTCGCTTATGAGCATTTTGTGGTAAGGTCTGAAACTTAAATTTTGTTGATGTAGTTTATGTAATTTCGCAACAATTGCTTGCATCAATGCCGCCAAACATATTGTTTCATCGACACGCATTGGAATATCACATATTCTAAACTCAACAGTCGGATAAATCGGATGCAAACGGATATCCCACCAAATCTTTTTTCCGTTGTCGATACAGCCAGTTTTGATGAGAAGGTTTACATAATTATCATATTCAGCAACGCTTGAAAAATAATCTGGAATACCCGTACGAGGGAATTTGTCGAACACTTTCGAACGATATGATTTAAAACCTGTATTCCGACCGCACCAAAATGGAGAATTTGTTGAAAGTGCGTAGATGTGCGGCAAAAAATAGCGTGCTGCATTCAAAATCTGCATTCCCTCTTCACGGCTCGGAATTCCCACATGTACGTGTAAGCCAAAAATGAGGTTTGAACGTGCTACATCACGCATATCGTCAATGAGTTTATCGTAGCGAGCGTCTTCGGTGATAAGCTGTTTCTGCCAATCAGAAAACGGGTGAGTGCCAGCTGCTGCAATATGGAGGTTTTGTTTGGCTGCCAAATCAATGAGCATTTTACGCAGATATGTAACTTCCTCGCGTGCTTGCTTTATGTTTTCACATACGCTCGAAATCATCTCTACCACAGCTTGATGCATTTCTTGTTTGATACGTTCTTGTAGAATTACCTGCCCACCTTCGACCAGTTTCGACATGTGTGAACGTAATTCACGAGTTTTTGGGTCAATGGTTTGAAACTCTTCTTCAATACCTAAAGTGAATAGAGACATAGTTTATTCGGTATAAAGTGTTTTTGCACTATTAAGAATGTAGGATGTATACAGAAGATTGTTTAAAAAATGATTACAATTCTTTTTTGAGATTAGTTCTTAAATAATTTGTCATCTAATCTAAAGAAAAGCCGCGACATTTAATCAATGATACGGCTCAATTTATTTCTTCTTAGCTAGAGTTTTTTTTGATTGGGCTTCGGTAGGAGTTGTTGGAATTGCGGCATTACTTACATAAGTTCCCCAAGTACAATTGTTTTTTCCATCAACTTGCTCAATTGCCCTTTCAATAGCCATTTTAGAGGCATTTTCTACAATCCAATCAAAATTTAATTGTCCAACGGAATGAATATCTGCATCAGGTGCAGGATTGCAGAAATCGATTGCGTATGCAATGCCGTCACGAATTGCAAATTCCACTGTGTTAAAATCGTAGCCTAAAGCTTGGTTGAGTTTCAGTACATAGTCGGTAATGGTAGCCATAAGTTTTTTATGGGCTTCACCAGTCGTTTTTGGCTGTGTTGCATATCTCAAATGGTGCGGATTGCGAGGTTCATAAGGCATAATATGCACATATTTGCCATTTAAGCAATAGCAACGGTAATAATCTGTAAACTGAATTTCTTCTTGCAAAAGCATTACTAATTGACCTGTTTCGCTATGTTTTTTCCATAGATCCTCTGGATTATCAACTCTATAAACGCTCTTCCAACCTCCTCCAGAATGTGGTTTCATATAGGCAGGAAAACCAATTTGATTGAACATATAATCCCAATCAAGTGGAGCAACCAAATTTCGAAATGATTTTTCTGAAGTTTCACTAGGTCGTTCTTTTGATGGTAAAAGTACGGTTTTAGGCACAGGAATACCGAGTTTTACTGCCAAACAGTTATTAAAGAATTTTTCATCAGCACTCCACCAAAATGGGTTATTAACAACTGCTGTTCCACATAGGGCAGCATTTTTTAAATATGCTCTATAAAATGGCACATCTTGCGATATACGGTCAATAATTACAGCGTAATCAGTTGCCACGCCTTGTTCTACTTTGTCAATTTGAACTGCCTCGGCAATAATTCCTTTTGGAGCAGTTTTGTTTACTTGCTCGATAAATGCCCAAGGGAAGGTATCTTCCATTCCGAATAATATGCCAATTTTTTTCATAAGTAAATGCCCCCTGACCCCAAAAGGGGGACTTATTTTAAGATGATGCAATGCTTGTAGGGGTATTAAAAGCACGATTTATGATAAAAAAGTATCTTTTTTAGTTACCAGTATTCTGTAATAAATAACCAATTTTTAGATGTGAAGTGGCATTTTTCTTACATACTCCGAAAACATCAATTTCCAAAGTGGCCAGTCGTGACTTGCCCAAGGTTTTTCGTCATACCAGTGATTGATACTCTTATTTGCCAAAAGTCTTGACATTTTAAGGTTATCATCACGGCAAATATCCCCATCTGATGTTCCCAAAACAATATTCATGTGGTTATATTTCCATGATTCAACATGATTCATAAAATCCATTGGTTCATTGAAATACACATTGTCATCGTAGTGGTTTTTCATAAAACTTTTAATACTAAATGCACCACTCATGCTAAATAGATGAGCTACTAAATTTGGGTTTTTAAATGCAAAATTTGTGCAATGATATCCACCAAAACTACAACCTGCAACTGCGATTCTATGCACGTTACATTCAATTTGAATGGCAGGTACTAATTCTTCTTTCAGAAATTGTGTATATAAATTAAAGTTATAAATCTTTGTTTGTGCAGGCAAATGTTTTGCATAAAAACTTTGAAAATCTATAGTTTCTATGTTGTAAAGTTTTATTTTTCCTGCATCAACCAAATCATCTACTGTGTCGAGAAGACCAAACTCTTTGTTTTGTAGATAATCCCCCATTGATGTTGGAAACATTAAGATGGGGTATCCCCAATGCCCGCTAATCAATATATTTATGTCCCGGCTTAGGATATGCGAATAAAACTTTATATTTTTTTCTTTCATAAATATTAAAAGTATGTTTAATGAAAGTGCAAAACTCGTGTTTTGTTTTTACTTATTAAAATTTATACCAAATAAAGTATTGATAATTAAGATTAAAGTAAACTTAAACAGTTTAATAATACTGTGTTATGTAATAAACAAGAAAGTATATTTTGTTTTTTGCTATTCGATAAACTTTATGAATTGAATATTTGCGTTTAACGAAATTCAAAACAAACTTTATATATCAGTTCAATTTTAGCAATGAAACAAATGATTTTTGTTTTTTTATTTTTGAAGACCAAGTAATTGCTAATTTTGTCAAATTATTCAACACAAAAATGGAATAAGTGCAAAAAGTCTCTGTTTTTAAAAACCAAAAAATTCAATCCAAATTTCTTAATCGTGAGGTGATTTATGATGTTATTTTACCACCGAATTACGAAAAAATAACAAATTTAAAAGTTTTGTACATGAATGATGGACAAGATTTTGACCAACTAAAAATAGAGCAGACCTTAAACAATTTATACGCTGCTTCGACAATTCAACCCTTAGTTTTTGTGGGATTACATGCTAGTGAAAGTGGAACTCAGCCTTTACGTTTGCAGGAATACGGAACAGCTTCTATTTCTGATTATAAAAATCGAGGAAATTTGGCAGGTGCTTACCAAAGTTTTATTACATTGGAACTCTTTCCACTTGTGAATTCTAATTATAAAGTATCGAGTCTCAATATTGACAATTATTTCTGTGGTTTTTCATTAGGTGGACTTTCAGCTATGGATTTAGTTTGGGGGAATCCTAGTTTTTTTTCTAAAGTTGGGGTTTTTAGTGGTTCATTTTGGTGGCGAAAGAAAGCTTATGAAGATGGCTACGATGACCATAATGACCGTATTATGCACGTGTTGGTTCGTGAAGGAAGTTTTAATCATGGTCAAAAGTTTTGGTTCGAATGTGGTACAAATGATGAGCAAGACGACCGAAATAAAAACGGTATCATCGATTCAATTGATGATACGCTTGATTTAATTAAAGAATTAGAGGTTAAAGGTTATAAAATAGGAGAAGATATTGAATATATGGAAATTGAAGGCGGCGAACATAACCAAAAAACTTGGAGCGAAGCTATGCCTATTTTCTTGAAATGGTTATTTGAAAAATAAAATTGGCTGAATTTGTATACTTTTTGAAATTTTTACGTCTTAAATGTGAAACGTCCAAAAAAATATACATCCTTTCCTATTTTATATTCCTTTAATAACTAAAATGAAAAAAATATTTGTAATGATTTTTTTGACATCAATTCTTATGTCAATGACACCACCAATAAATTTTTTTGAACAACAACTCAAGTTTCTGAGAGTTCAAGAAGCCAATCGAAAGAAAGGTAAAGCCGTAGGCGAATTGCTTTCTTCAAAAAACATCAATTCTAATAGTTTTGATTTGTTTTTAAGAGCGTTCAAAAAGGAACAGAAATTGGAAGTTTGGGCGAAAAATAAAGCTGATGATAATTTTATATTATTAAAATCATACGAATATTGTGCTTCTACTGGTATTTTAGGTCCAAAACGCCGTTCAGGAGACCGCCAAATTCCTGAAGGATTTTATGAGGTAGATTTATTTAATCCGCAAAGTCAATATTTGCTTTCTTTCCGTATAAATTACCCAAATAAATCTGATTTGGTTTTTGCCGACAAGTTGAATCCTGGCGATAATATTTTTATTCATGGTCATTGTGTTACAATAGGGTGTATTCCAATTGGTGACGAAAATATCCAAGAATTATATTTGCTTGCTGCCAAAGCAAAAAGTTCAGGTGGAAAGATAAACGTTCATATTTTTCCGACAATTATGAATGAGCAAAATTATAAAACAATCAATGATGAATTTGGCACAGATGCCAGTTTATTGGCATTTTGGTCTTGGCTTAAACCTGGTTACGATGCGTTTGAAAATTCTAAAAAACTTCCTAACATAGTAATTGAAGATTCGGGTAAGTATGTGGTAAAATAACTCAATAAAATTGCCCAAAAGGTGCTTTAATTAACAGGAAAGTGCCCTTTTGTGTTTTTTTGGCACGATTTTTCTATTTAATTAAAAAAAATAATAAAATGACTGTTTTGTCCCTCTATAAAATTCGATTTTGCTCTATAATAATCATTTCTATGCACTTTTTGAGTAGCATAAGTGTTTTTTCGCAGGTCAGCCTTTCAAAATTCCCTGCTAATAATCAAGTTATTCAACGAAATGATCAAAATGAAGCCGTTTTTCAAGTAAAAGGAAAAATAACTGAAAATGGTCACTCTTCTATTACTTTGAAAATCCTACAAGATGGAAATACTTTCTCCGAACAAACCTTAGACGCTGCTTCAGATTTTACTTTTTCACCAAACCTAAAAGCTGGTAAATTTGATTATACATTTATTCTTACGCTTGATGGTTCAAGAGAAATCAAAAAAGCTACGCAAATTGGTGTTGGTGACTTGTTTTTAATTTATGGTCAGTCTAACGCATTAGGTTCAGGAGGGATTGAAACATATCGACCAGAACCTAATCCACTTATTAGGTTTTTTACAGTTACAAATTTCGATAATGGCGATAGTGAATGGGTTTTACCTTATAAAACTTCTACTTGGCCAGGCACAGGCACGCTTGAACTTCAGAAGTTTTTGTGCGGTAAATATAATTATCCTGTTGGTGTTATTGTGGCTTCTGTTGGAGGTTCGGATATTAAAGGATTAAATTCTCGAAATGCTCAAAATCCTACTGATAAAAATACATATTATGGTAAATTACTTTTGCAAACAATTTTTAGTGATTTAAAAGATCAAATTAAATACATAATTTTTCGTCATGGTGAAAGTGATGGTTCACTTCAACTTGAGTCAGAGCAATATCCTAGTGAGTTTGAAAAACTATACAATGCTTTTGTTGTAGATTTTCCGAACCTCAAAAAGTTTTATAATGTTCAAACGAATATACTTACTATTAGTAATAGTAAAGCGGGCTTTCTGAGAGATTATCAGCGTCGTACGAAATACCTTTTACCCAAAACCACAGCCATAAGCACAGTCGGAACGACAGGCTATGATGGCCTACACTATAATTTAAAAGGTTACAGCCAAACCGCTTATGAACTTTCAAGAATTATTGGTCGCGACGTTTACAATGACAATCAATCTCCACAAATTTATTCTCCGGACATAAAAAAAGTATATTGGGAAAATCAGAAATTGGTTTTAGAGTTTGATGAAGGTATGGAAATGATTTATCCCCAAGATTCGGTGGCTTCAGGCAAAAATTGGAGTATGAAAGATTTTATTTATGTTGATGGTAGAAATGATGTAGTGCAAGGTGGCGAAGCACAAGGAAATAGGATTTTTTTAACAGTTTCTTCCATTCAAAATGCCAAAAAGGTGTCTTATTTACCAAATGCCTATGGTCAGTGGGGTGTGAGTTTTTATGATGGTGTTCATCTAAAAAACAAATATGGAATGCGTGCTTTTAGTTTTGATAATATATCAATTGGAGGCGAGACTCCAGTAATTACTCAACCGCCCACTGTGATAAATTTGAATACTGAAGTCAATGAAGATATTCAAATAAAACTTACTTGGAATGGTAATGCACAAACTAAATATCATATCGAACGTTCAACTGATAATGTTAGCTTTGGGGAAATCGGTCAAATATCAGGCGATAATTACTACGATACACAAACCGAACTTGGAAAAACTTATTTTTATAGAGTTTTTGTTGAAAATATTCCAAATAATAAGTCAAATACTAAGGAAGTAACCTTAAAATGCCTCGAGAATGTAAATTTAAAGGTTGTGCCAGTAATAGCCTACATTGGAGCAAATACATCAATAACTGCAATAGTTGCAATAACTGATACAAAACAACTATCTTTGACAGCAAAAAAATCAATTGATTTAAATCATGGTTTTGATGCCAAATTGGGTAGTGACTTTTCGGCCGAAATCGGTGGTTGTAAAAATGACTAAATATGCTGCTTTTTTATCAATCTAATATTGAGAAAACTCCAATTTTAAGTGAAGAGGATTCAAGACATTGTGTGAAGGTTTTGAGAAAAAATATCAAAGATAAAATTCACGTTGTCGATGGATTAGGTGGTTTGTTTGAATGTGAAATTACGAAGGCTCATGAAAAAAAATGTGAGGTCAGAATTTTGTCCACCAAGCGAGAGTTTGAAAAAAGAACACATTATCTGCACATTGCAATTGCCCCAACTAAAAATGCCGACCGCATTGAATATTTTGTTGAAAAATGCGTTGAAATAGGTGTTGATGAGATTACCTTAATACAAACAAAACATTCTGAACGCAAAAATCAAAAAACTGAAAGGCTTGAGAAAATAGCAATTTCGGCGATGAAACAGTCGCTGAAAGCGTATTTGCCAAAAGTAAATGAGTTGATGGATTTTGATAAATTTATTAAAACTGCCAATTTTGAAGCTAAATTTGTAGCCCATTTGTCTGAAGATGCAAAACCATTGAAAGATGTTGTTACAATTAAGAACGAAATTTTACTAATGATTGGTCCCGAAGGTGATTTTGCTCAAGATGAAATTTTGCTCGCACAAAAGTATGATTTTCAGCTTGTTACGCTGGGAAATTCAAGACTTCGAACAGAAACTGCAGGAGTTGTTGCCTGTGCAATTGTAAATGCTTTTAACTGATTTTATGAAAAAATATATTCTGACGATTCTAAGTATCATCTGTCTAAACTTTGCTAGTGCACAACAGCCAACCATAAAAATTGGTAAACTAAAATACAGTGGCGGAGGCGATTGGTACGCTAATAAAACTTCTTTACCCAATTTAATTAAGTTTTGTAATCAAAACTTAAAAATGAATATTTTTCCTGAAGAAGATATTATCGAAGTAGGGAGTACTGATATTTTTCAATATCCATTTATCCATATGACTGGGCATGGAAATGTAGTTTTCAATGATGGTGAAGTACAAAATCTACGTCGCTATTTGATTTCCGGAGGCTTTTTACATATTGATGATAACTATGGTTTGAATAAGTTTATTCGACGTGAAATGAAAAAAGTTTTTCCAGAATTAGAATTCGTCGAACTACCTTTTTTACATCCAGTTTATCAACAAAAATATAAATTTACTACAGGTTTGCCAAAAGTACATGAGCATGATGGCAACCAACCACAAGGTTTTGGACTTATATGGCAGGGTCGTTTGGTTTGTTACTTTAGTTATGAATGCGATTTAGGTAATGGCTGGGAAGATAGGAGTGTTTATAATGATCCAGAAGAAATGCGTCAAAAAGCTCTACAAATGGGAGCAAATTTGGTTCAATTTGCTTTTACAAGTTATTAAAATTGGATATTTTTTAGAATAAATTTAGGATATTTTAAAGAACTTTTGTTCTGATATATATACGTAAAGAACATTCTATACTTCTTATGTGTTGGTCATGTATATTTGTATTTTATTAAAAACAACAAAATCCCATTTTTCTAAACATGGTAGCTGCATTATCGTTTTTCTTTGCCCATTGGTATTTGTCACTATTCAGTCAAACATTTTTTTTGCATCGTTATTCTGCTCATAAAATGTTCACTATGAACAAGTTTTGGGAACGTTTTTTCTATTTACTTACCTACCTTACCCAAGGTTCATCTTATTTGAACCCTCGCTCTTACGCAGTTTTGCACCGTATGCATCATGCATACAGCGATACCGAGAAAGACCCCCATTCTCCGCATCACACAGAAAATTTGTTTACAATGATGTGGAAAACAAAAGATATTTACAATGCAGTTTTGAACTATAAATACAAAATTGAAGAGCGTTTTGAGAAAGATTTGCCAGAGTGGAATCTGATTGATAAAATCGGAGATAATTGGGTTTCTCGCCTATTCTGGGGCGTTTCTTACATTGCTTTTTATGTTATTGGATTCTTTTATTTTGATGTACATTGGGGCTTTTTCTTTTTACTTCCAATACATTTCTTGATGGGGCCAATACATGGTGCTATTGTAAACTGGAGCGGACATAAGTATGGTTATCAAAATTTTGATAATCATGATGAATCAAAAAATTCATTAATATTTGATGTTTTGATGATGGGCGAGTTATTTCAAAACAATCATCACAAGCACCCAATGTCAATTAATTTTGCAAAAAAATGGTACGAGTTCGATCCAACTTATCCAGTAATTAAGTTATTGACTTGGACAAAGATTATCACGCCTAAAAAAGGTTAAAATAATTAGCTTTAATTGCTGAATGTTTCATATAAACAATGCTGAATTCTGAGTTTTTTCAGGATTCAGCATTATTTGTTTCAAAATTATAGTTTATGATGCAGAACTCGCCTTCTCTTCTTCGTCAATGTGGCGTTTCATGCTTCGGCAAGTACTTTCTAAAATTTCTATCAATTTTTTGTCTCCAGTTGCATCGGCCAACAATTGTGCTACATTTCCTACAATATCGACTGCAAAATGCTTCATTTCATCGACTGGCATATCTTTTGTCCATAGGTTTATACCAAGCAAACCGCGGTGATAATGATCCCAAACTCCAATCGCAATTGCTCTTGTTTCGTTGATTCCTTCGTTTGGGTTTTCAGTGGCATCCCAAAAAATTCTTTCAGGAATACGTGTTTCATCTAATTCTACAGTAAAATTAATTTCTGATTTTTTCATTTTTGATTCTATAACTGTTTTAATAAATAATAAGTTTTTGGCTTATAAAGTTCAAAAAAAATCTATTTGAAGTTAAAGTTATTTTAGAAAAAAACACAAATTCTCTTTCGCATGAGAGTACAGGATAGTAATTTTAGTCGCTCATTATTTCTTTGGGATAAATAATTATTGAAAAACTACAAAAAAACTAACCTTTTTACGAAAATGACTGCAATCTTAGGTATTATTTTCCACTTCTTGGGTGGCTTTGCTTCCGGAAGTTTCTACATTCCTTACAAAAAAGTTAAGGGCTGGGCTTGGGAAAGTTATTGGATTGTCGGAGGGCTTTGCTCTTGGCTGATTGTTCCGCCATTAGCTGCATATTTGACAATACCTAATTTTTGGGGAAT
Organism: Cytophagaceae bacterium; assembly: GCA_027486845.1. Classification (GTDB taxonomy): domain Bacteria; phylum Bacteroidota; class Bacteroidia; order Cytophagales; family Spirosomataceae; genus Emticicia. Next base: position 95,147 of record JAIXOL010000027.1, on the reverse strand, counting down.
CATCTCTGGAGAAGCTGGTAATACTCTTTTTTGGACTTATTTAATGGGTTTACTATGGGGAATTGGTGGACTTACCTACGGGCTTGGTGTGCGTTATTTGGGAGTTTCGCTTGGTAGTTCAATTATTCTTGGTTTATGTTCCGTTTTTGGTTCAATAATTCCTTCTATTTATTACGATTTTGTACCAACTGCTGGAAAAGACACAATTACTGATTTGATAACTACCAATTGGGGACAAATGGTGCTTTTAGGCCTTTTTGTTTGTGTTGTTGGAATTGTAATTTGTGGCAAAGCCGGTGGAATGAAAGATAAAGACCTTGTGGGTGCAAATAAATCTGATGATGAATTTCAAATTACAAAAGGATTAATCGTTGCGGTTATTTCGGGTGTACTGAGTGCTTGTTTTAGTTTTGGAATTGAAGCTGGTTCAAGTATGTCGAATGTAGCGAATGAAATTTGGGTAGCACAAAATCCTAACCAAGGTGAGTTTTTGTACCGAAATAACGTTGTTTACATTGTCATTCTTTGGGGTGGACTGACAACCAATTTTATTTGGTGTATGTATTTGAATTTTTCAAACAAGACCTTTGGGGATTATTCAAATTCAAAAACTCCATTGTTGAAAAACTATATTTTCTCAGCAATTGCGGGAACAACGTGGTTTTTGCAATTCTTCTTTTACGGAATGGGTGAAAGCAAACTTGGCAATGGGCCAAGCTCATGGATTTTACATATGGCATTTATTATTTTGGTTGCAAATTCATGGGGCTTAGTATTGAAAGAATGGAAAGGCGTTTCTAAGAAAACACTCACAACAATCATTGCCGGAATTTTGACAATTGTTCTTTCAGTTTTGATTGTTGGTTATGGTAATTCATTAAAGTAGTTAATTTGTGAATTTAGTTTAGCCCTTAAAATATAAATAAAGCCACAGAACGGAAGGTTTTGTGGCTTTATTGTCATTTGATTGATAAATTTGTACATAAGTTTATAATCAAGATGCTCCAAAAACTCTTTTCAAAATCTCAGTAGTACGAGCCAAAGGATTTTCTCTAATTCTTGCTTCTTCTTGTTCGACCAAAATGAATAAACCATCAATTGCCTTTTGTGTAGCGTAGCCTTTCAAATCGGGATTTACTTTTTGTGTAAATGGCAACGCATTATAAGTTGTTGCCAAATCTGTATAATATTTTGTTGCTTGGGTTTTTTGAAGTGCTTTATCCATAACAGGTATAAATGCTTGAATCAATTCGGTCGAAGTAGTTCGTTTTAAAAACATCGTTGCTGCATTTTTATCGCCACGTAAAATACTCCAAGCATCCGAAAACGACATATTCAAAATCGCATTTACAAAAATTGGTTTTGCCTCTTTGGCTGCTTCTTCGGCACCACGATTGAGCGAAACCACAAATTTATCTACTTCACCGCCCAAACCGATTTTACGAAGTGCAGTTTCAACGCGTTGAACTTCTGGAGGAAACGGAATTTTTATTTTCGGATTTAAATAGAAGCCATTTGTTTTTGAAGCACTATCTGCTCCTTTATTGATACCCACTTTCAAGGCTTCCTTTAAACCCATCACCACATCATCGTTTGTCAATTTTCCTACACTTTGTGTTTGACTTATAACACCATCTAAAACTTTTCCGAAATTAATCTTTTGTCCTGCACAACTTTGAATTGTCAAAATACTGATTAGTAAAGAAATAGCGAGTAATCTTTTCATTTGAATGAATTTTATAATTGTTTTTGTGAATAATTAATTGTCTAACTAACGAATCAACAGCGAAAATTGTATTTTTGTGCCGTGAAAGTTTTGAAACAACAAATTTAAGTGTTTATCACACATTTTTTATAAAGTTTTCAATATATGAGACCTATTTTAGCGGAAGTAGTAACAATTGGTGATGAAATTTTATATGGACAAATTACTGATACCAATACTCAATGGATGAGTACGGAGTTAGACAAAATAGGCATAAAGACTGTCAGAAAATCATCGGTTGGTGACCAAGAAGATAAGATTTTACAGATTTTGTCCGAATCCGAAAGTCGTGCTGATATCGTATTATTGACAGGTGGACTTGGGCCAACAAAAGATGATATTACAAAGAAAATGTTATGTAAATATTTTGATGATGAACTTGTTATAAATGAAGATGCTTTGGGATTCATAACAGATTTTTTTGAAAAAAGAGGTCGCCCAATGACCGAACTGAACCGACAGCAAGCAGCAGTTCCAAGTCGTTGTACTTATTTAGCTAATAAAACTGGCACAGCTCCAGGAATGTGGTTTGTCCATAATGGAGTAGTCTTTGTTTCAATGCCTGGTGTGCCACATGAAATGAAATATTTGATGTCCAATGAAGTGATTCCTCGACTTAAAGTTTTCTTTGAAACACCAATAATTTATCACAAAATGATACGTACGATTGGGGTAGGAGAATCCTTTTTAGCTGAAAAAATCGAAACTTGGGAGGATAATTTGCCCGAACATATAAAATTGGCCTATTTACCAAGTTTCGGTCAAGTGAGATTAAGACTTACGGCAATTGGAATTGATGAAGAACAACTTAAAAAAGAGGTTGATGCTGAAATCGAAAAAGTTATGCCATTGATTGGTTCGTCAGTTTTTGGTTTTGATAATGATGATTTAGAAATTGCCATTGGTAAAGAATTAAAGAAACGAGGATTAACAGTTGCGGCTGCTGAAAGTTGTACGGGTGGATATATTTCACATATGTTTACAAAAGTGGCAGGAAGTTCGGCCTATTTTATGGGAAGTGTTGTAAGTTATGATAATTCTGTAAAAATCAATGTTTTAGGTGTAAATCCAATAACGATTGTAGAATATGGAGCTGTAAGTGAAGAAGCTGTGACACAAATGGCCGAAGGTGCAAGGAAATTAATGAAAACCGATTTTGCAATTGCAACAAGTGGGATTGCTGGTCCTGATGGTGGCACCCCCGAAAAACCTGTTGGCACGCTTTGGATTGCCTGTGCCATGGAAGGTCGAACAATTGCCAGAAAAGTGCAAATGGCCAACCAACGTGACACCAATATTCAGTATGGAAGTGTTGTGGCATTAAATTTACTCCGCAAAATGATAAACGGAGATTATGAAATTTGATTTTTTACGACTGATATCGTAAATAATAGATTATTATATAACTATCGACGATTGTGCGTTGACTTTAGTCAATAATTGAAACTTCAACAAAAATATAACCAATGGCTTTAATTGAAATGATAATGCCCAAAATGGGCGAAAGTATTTTTGAGTGTACAGTTTTAAACTGGCTGAAAAATGTTGGGGATAAAATTGAAGCTGATGATATGATTTTGGAAGTTGCTACTGATAAAATAGACACAGAAATTGGTGCATCACATTCAGGAATCATTAAAGAATTTTTGGTGCAGAAAGGAGAAACAGCAGTAATTGGAAAAGCCGTTTGTATCATTGAAGTAGCAGGAGAAGAAACTACTCCGCAAGTTAAAGTAATTGAAGAAACAAAACTAGCGGAAAAAATTGAGCTTGAAAAACTAATGGAAGAACCCATTGGGGATTTCGTAAATTTATTGACTACACAGCCAGTCACTATAAAGCCTTCAAATGCACCGAATAATAGATTTTACACACCTTTGGTGCTAAATATTGCCAAAGAAGAAGGTATTTCGTTCGAAGAATTAGATAAAATTGTAGGCACAGGATTAGAAGGTCGGGTCACTAAAGACGATATACTATCATTTTTAAAACAAGGTGTTTCTGTCTCAGTCTCCGCTCCAGTTGAGCGTATGGTTGTAGCTTCAGGAAGCGACCAAATTATAGAAATGGATAGAATGCGTAAGATGATTGCCGAGCGAATGGTAGAATCGAAACGCATCGCTCCGCATGTCACTTCTTTCGTAGAAACTGACATGACAAATACCGCTATTTGGCGAGATAAATCTAAAGCAAAGTTTAAGCAAGATACTGGCGAGAATATCACATTTACGCCTTTATTGATTGAAGCTGTTGTGAAGGCAATCAAAGACTTCCCGATGATAAATGTGCAGGTTGACGGAGATAAAATCATTAAAAAAGCAAAAATTAATATTGGAATGGCGGTAGCTTTACCTAATGGTAATCTGATTGTACCCGTTATTCACGAGGCTGATTCTTATAGTTTAATTGGTCTAACAAAGAAAATAAATGACCTAACGTATCGTGCAAGAAATAATAAATTGAAAGCTGATGATTTGGCTGATGGAACACTTACGGTTTCAAATATAGGCTCATTTGGTAATATTGCAGGTACGCCGATTTTGGTTCAACCGCAAGTGTCGATTTTGGCTTTTGGTCTAATTCAGAAAAAGGTTTCAGTTATCGAAACCCCACAAGGTGATACTATTGGTATTCGTCATAAAATGATTATTTCTCATACCTATGACCACAGAGTTGTCGATGGCTCGTTAGGCGGTCAATTTGTAAAAAGAGTCTCTGATTATTTAGAAGGTTTTGAAATAGATAGAAGTTTATTCTAAATTGTCATATTTTGCGTTGAAGTTGTATTATTTGCAATTATTATTTCATCCAATTTAACTATTATTTGTAAGATATTTGTTCTAATTTGTTAAATCATAAAGTCATCGAATCATATTCGATGACTTTATGATTTAATAATGCTTCAATTCTGTACGGTTTTAAACAAAAAACTTTCATAAATCAAAATAAACACGGAACTTTGATATATTATTTACTTTTGGGTTAAATATAAACTCAGAACCGCACGGGCGGCCCCGTCATAACTCAGAACTTCCAAATATGCTTTTCAATTCTTTTGAATTTCTAATATTTTTTCCACTCGTATCACTTATTTATTTTGCTTTGCCGCAAAAATACCGTTGGTTTCATTTATTAATGGCAAGTTGCGTATTTTATAGCTTTTTCATTCCTATTTATATATTAATTCTATTTTTTACGATTATCATTGATTATTTCGCCGGAATTTGGATTGAAAAATCGAAAGGGAAAAAGCGAAAATCAGCATTAATAATGAGCTTAGTAGCCAATATTGGCGTGCTTTCGGTGTTTAAGTATTATAATTTCTTTATAGATAATTTTAATTCAGTCCTATTTAAAGTTTCTCCCGAAAATTTACTGCCACATTGGGATATTATTTTGCCAATTGGACTTTCGTTTCATACTTTCCAGGCCATGAGTTATACTATTGAAGTGTATCGAGGAAATCAGAAAGCGGAACGACACTTTGGGATTTATTCCCTCTATGTAATGTTTTATCCTCAATTGGTGGCCGGTCCAATCGAGCGTCCACAAAATGTGATTCATCAGTTTTACGAAAAACATGAGTTTAACTACGAATTAGCAAAAAGTGGCTTGCGTCTGATGCTTTGGGGAATGTTTAAAAAAGTTGTAGTTGCCGACCGACTTTCAGTTTTTGTTAACAAAGTCTATGGTCAGCCAACTGATTATCAAGGTCTTCCGCTAATTGTAGCCACGATTTTCTTTACTTTTCAAATCTATTGTGACTTTTCAGGCTATTCAGATATTGCCATTGGTTCGGCAAGAGTGATGGGTTTTGATTTAATGAAAAATTTCAATAGACCGTATTTCTCAAAAAATATTTCAGAGTTTTGGCGTAGGTGGCATATTTCGCTCTCAACATGGTTCAGAGATTACCTATACATTCCGCTCGGTGGAAATCGAGTAACTGAATACCGTAAATATTTTAATCTTTTTTTTGTTTTTATGATGTCAGGGCTTTGGCACGGAGCTAGCTGGCATTTTGTGATTTGGGGAGGTTTGCATGGTATATATTTGATTTTTGGACAATTAACTAAATCAATTCAAGATAAAATTTTATCAATTCTTCCATCAAAATTTTTGAAGGATTTTATCAATGTTACGATTACATTTATTTTAGTAGCTTTCGCATGGATTTTTTTTGCGGCACATTCAAATGCTGATTCAATTTATGTTGTTAAAAATATTTTCAAATCAAATTCACATACTTTATCGCAAATAATTGAATTAATTGGCCAGAATGACCTATATTTAATCATTATTTCAGTGTTAATTTTAGAGTTTGTGCAGTGGCAACAGCGAGGCAATCATATTGCTCTCAATTTTGAAAATCGCCCAAGATGGCAGCGTTGGGTTGCTTATTACTTAATTTTAATGATGATTTTGTGCTTCGGCGTTTATAATAATTCTCAATTTATTTATTTTCAATTTTAAACAAGAAAGTAAATTCAAGAAATGAGATTCGAGAATTGATAAATTAAAGTTGAGGTCTAAAAAAGTGTTTTTTTATAATATTCAGTTTTACAGTAACTAATTAACAAATAACAAATATGAACGAAGGATTCGACCCAGTTGAAATTGCCGAACTCAAAAAAGAGTGCGAGCTTGAAGGACAAACCTATGTGATAGTTGAAGATGAAGATGGCATGAATGATTCTGGCGAATTTGCACATTTTCAGTTTGTTGGTAAGCACGAAGGCATAGAAGCTATTTTTGATGCCGTAATGGGTACACTTCGCCTAAATCATAGTAGTTTGGTTTTTGAAGAAGCCGAAACTCGAATGAAAAAAGCATATCCAAATTATGTGGAGATTGACAAACGCAAGCCAAACCATAAAATAGATGAAGATTTAGAGTTGATGCTGGAAGAAATTATCGAGGAATTGGAAGAAGAAGAAGTGATAAAAGTTTCTGAATTTGTTGAAGTTGAAACTGATTTTGAATACGGAATTGGCTTGGACGTTTCATTGAATGTTGAGGAAATTACACATGAAGTAATTACAAAATTTATCAGTGATTTCAATGCAGGAACACTCGAACTTGACCCAACATTATATAGTTTCACAAGTGAAGAAGAAGAATAGGTTGAAAGACGAATGTCTCGAATGACGAATAATCCAAATGACAATTGATGAATAATTTAATTGTTAAATTAGGCATATGTGTTCGTCATTCGAGACATTCGTACTTCGTCATTCAAAAAATTCGTCATTTCTTTGTAATATGGAAAACAAACAAAACGCTGGTTTTCAAGGAACTGCCAATTATGTAGCTACTCGTGAGCTTCAAACTGCCGTTAATGCTGCTGTTGCCTTGCAACGTCCTTTGTTGATTAAAGGTGAACCAGGAACTGGAAAAACTTTATTGGCTTTTGAGGTAGCAAAGGCTCTCAACAAACAATTGTTTACTTGGCATGTAAAATCTACCACATCAGCCCAACAAGGACTCTATGAATATGATGCAGTTTCAAGACTAAGAGATTCTCAATTGGGCGATGATCGAGTGCATCATGTAGAAAACTACATAAAAAAAGGTAAAATTTGGGAAGCTTTCGACACTGAAGAGCAATCGGTTTTATTGATTGATGAAATTGATAAAGCCGATATTGAGTTTCCAAATGATTTATTGCAGGAACTCGACCGTATGGAATTTTACTGCTACGAACTCAAACAAACCATCAAAGCTAAGCATCGTCCGATAATTATCATTACATCCAATAATGAAAAAGAACTACCCGATGCTTTCCTTCGACGTTGTTTCTTCCATTTTATTCGTTTTCCAGATAAAGAAACCATGCAACAAATTGTTGATGTCCATTATCCGAAACTCGAAGAAACTTTACTATTGAATGCTTTTAAAACTTTTTTCGGCATCAGAGAAGTAAAAAATATTAAGAAAAAACCTTCAACCAGCGAATTAATTGATTGGTTACGATTACTTTTAGTCGGAAAGGTCTCAGCTGAAGACTTAGACGATTTGAATAGAATGAATGAAATTCCACCCTATCTTGGTGCATTGCTCAAAAATGAATCTGATTATGATTTGTTTAAGGCTTTGAGGGAGAAAGGAGTGAAGTAGGATAAATTTTGGACTTATCAGTTTACCAACTAATAGATTTTCTTGTAAATTTTTTGCCGATTTGACAAGGTGAAAACATTTCCTGTAATTGTATGTTAACCAACTTCTTCTTTCATCTAAGAGATAATAATCTTAAAGTAAATCTTCGAGAGCATCTGACTTTGTTGGAAGCACTTGAAAAAGAGGTTGTAGCTTATAATACTGAAGATTTTTATTTTCTGAGTAGAGCTATTTATGTAAAACATGAACAAAATCTGGATTTGTTTGATAGACTTTTTGGACAGTTTTTTGAAGGAGTTGAACAGATTCAATTAGAAGGTTTTCTAAAAATTGATGATAGTTGGCTGATAAACAAGCTGTTAAGAGAACTAACAGATGAAGAAAAAGAAGCAATAAAAGCCGTAGGAGGTTTGGAAGAATTGCTTGAAAGGTTAAAGAAAACCCTTGAAGAACAAAAAGAACGCCATGAAGGTGGTAGCAAATGGGTTGGTACTGGCGGATCTTCACCATTTGGAAATTCAGGAAATAATCCAGTAGGAGTAAGAATTGGTGGAAATAGTGGAAATAAGACAGCTGCAAAAGTTTGGGATAAACGAGAATTTAAAAATTATGATGACAATCTAGAACTTAATACTCGGAATACCCAAATGGCGTTGCGTCGTTTGCGTATTTTGACTCGTGAAGGTGTTGAAGATGAATTAAATCTGAATGCAACCATCGACCGAACTTGCAATAATGCTGGCTATTTGGATATAAAAATGCAAGCATCTAAACAAAATCGGGTAAAGATTCTACTTTTGCTTGATGTCGGTGGTTCGATGGATGATTTTATTGAAGAATGTTCAATGCTTTTTTCATCAGCAAAACATCAATTTAAGAACTTAGAGTTTTATTATTTTCATAATTGTGTTTACGAAAATTTATGGAAAGATAATGGCCGAAGATATGAAGATAAAGTTTCCACTTGGGATGTATTAAACAAGTACAACCAGGATTATAAAGTAATTTTCATTGGCGATGCTTCAATGTCGCCTTGGGAATTGTCAGAGCCACGAGGAAGTGTTGAGCATTATAATGCAGAAGCGGGCTTGGTTTGGCTCGAAAGATTCAAAAATAAATTCCCGAATTTGGTTTGGCTCAATCCAATCAATGATGGTTATTGGCAATATACCCACACAATTCAAGAAATCAGAAAATTGTCTGATAACCGAATGTTTCCGCTGACAATCAATGGTTTAGAAAAAGCCATGAAATGCTTAAAGAATAGTAAATTGAAGTTTATTTAAAGGAAGCCTTCCTTTCTCAGTAAGAGCCTCCTTTTTTTATCTACAAATTCATCAAAAACTCCATTGTATCAATCCCATCGGCAAAATCGTCTAGTTTAGGTACTTGAGCTTCTCCAAATCTGAAACTATTTGGAAAACGAGCATCTGACGAAACCATACATTGGATTTTTTCAGCACTTTCCGCTAATAATTGTTCCAAATGAGCATCGTTTTCGTAAGTTTCATAAAAACAAACCGAAATAGGTGATACTAGAGTATCTTCGGGACGGCTTCCCGTTTCTTTCAGAAGCAAAAATCCATTATCGAGGTGTGGTATTCTGTTTACTAAATAAATAGATTTATTATAATCGTAATTATTATTGTATTTATGGTGAAGCTGAATCGTACTCCAATATTCGATTGATTCATAAAATTTATCAAAAGTATATCCTATTGGTACATAAAATTTTGAAACATTTCGGCAACCTAATCCAAAATATTGAAAAATATCATTTCCCAAATTAGCCAATTCTGCACGGCTTTCATTGCCATTTAAGACTGCCACTGATGTTCGATTTCGACGAATAATTCTTGGCTTAGAAGAAAAATAATACTCAAAATGCTTAGCAGTGTTATCGCTACCTGTTGCAATTAGTGCATCTGCATCGTTTAGCCTCTGAGCAATGATTATTGTATTTTTTAGTTCAGGGTCATATTCATAGAGTTTATTGATGAGAAATGTCATTGATGCAGTATCGCTTGAACTAAGTTTTAATAAAGCAATATTTCCTGACAAAACAACACAAAGTAAATCGTGGAAACCTACGGCAGGAATATTACCAGCCATAACGATACCTATTTTTTTAGGATTCAAATTTTCATTTAAAGCATATTTCTGAGCAAATTTTTCAAGTGCTGTTTCATTTAAATAAATTTTAGCTATGTTTTCGACTGCCAATTTTACATTATCTTCAGTAAACCAGCCATTTTCATTTCGAGTAGCTGAAAATAATGGTTTTAAGGCATCGGTGTCCAAATTCTGTATGATAAAATCGCCAAGTTTCGAAAATGTAATAATATGTTTTTTATATTGCATTATTTTTAGAAAATTATTGTTCGTTTGTAAAATCTTACAAAAATACAAGTAAACTGAAACTTTGAAGCCTTATATTTGTTTAAAGTTTAGTAAACTATTAAATATATAGAGAGAGTATGGCAATCATAATTACTGACGAGTGCATCAATTGTGGTGCATGCGAACCAGAATGTCCTAATACTGCAATTTACGAAGGTGGCGTAGAATGGACTTGGGCTGGTGGTACAAAACTCACAGAAGTTGAATTAGAAGACGGATCTGTAATTGGTGGAAAAGACCCAATGACTCCTGTTTCTGATGAATTCTATTACATTGTGTCGGATAAGTGTACTGAGTGTCATGGTTTCCATGAAGAACCACAATGTGCTGCAGTATGTCCAGTTGATTGTTGTGTTCCTGACCCCGACCATGAAGAAGACGACGATACTTTACTCGCCAAAAAAGCATGGCTCCATGCTGAAGCATAAGGCAGTAAGAATAGCTGAATAAAGTTATAAGTATATATGCCTATATAAAGCCCCAAGTTAGATATTCTAATTTGGGGCTTTTTTTTGTTTTTCTTGAAATTGTACAATATTAAGATTAATTTATATTCAGAATATAATTCGTCAAAATGATTATAAATCAGAATATTCTTTGTTAATATATGAAATATAAATATTTTAATAAATAGTTTAATTTTAAAACATATAAATGATGTTTTTGTTAAATTTTTTAAAAATATTGGTTTTTTTTATACTTAAAATTTGGATTTAATAAAAAATAATAGAAGATTTGTGTCATTATTACATATACCAAATGATAATTTAAACCAAAGAAAATTATGAGAAAATCATTTATTGCCGTATTTTCATTGTTTGTTGCAGCAAGCGTTTATGCTCAAGACGCTACAACAAAATCGGAGGAGAAGAAAAGTCCATTTACGTTTTCAGGGTATGTCGATACCTATTTCTTTGGTAATTTAAATTCACCAAAATCTAAGTCTAATTTAGGTGCATCTGGTTACGAGAGAGCGTTTGACCAAAAAGTTGGTCAGTTCCAAGTTGGATTGGTTCAAACCAAAATGACATATTCAACCGATAAAGTTGATGGAGTTATTGATTTAACTTTTGGAAATCATGGGGACCTCGGAAACTATGGAAATGCTTTAGGTCGTGTTTTAGTTGGTGGCAAAGAAGCAACAGGTACTGCATTGGCAATTAAGCAAGCGTACTTGACTTGGAAAGCTACTGATAAATTATCAATCACTGCTGGTCAGTGGGGCACTCACATAGGTTATGAAGTAATTGATGCTCCTGTGAATTATAATTATTCATTATCAAACCTTTTCAATAATGGACCTTTCTATCATACTGGGGTGAAAGCCACAGTTGCGACTTCGGCAAAATCCTCACTAACATTTGGCTTAGTTAATGGAGTCGATTCAAAGGATGATAATAATGACAAATTGGGATATATGGGGCAATTTTATGTATCACCTGCAACAGGATGGAATTTGTATGTAAACTGGATTGGAAGTGAAGAACCTGTTGCCACAGATGGTTCAATGAAATTTTATTCATTACTTGATTTAACAACTTCCTATCAAATAACTGAAAAATTCTTACTGGGTGTTAATGCTGCTTATGGAACACAAAATAAACTTAGTTGGGGTGGTGCCGCTGTATATGCACAAATATCATTGTCTGATAAATTTGGTTTGGGAGCACGCTATGAATATTTCGATAATAAAGATGGAGCAAGGTATTTGCTTAATGCTGACGGTAATGGTACTTCTGTAAATTCGTTTACTTTTACAGGAAATGTAATTATTTCAGATAACTTATTATTCAAACCCGAATTTCGTTTAGATAGCTATGCTAAAGCTAAATCTGGAGATCAGCAATTCGAGGACAAGGATGGTAATTTTACTAAAAATTCTCAATCTACTTTTGGAGGAGCTTTAATCTTCAAATTCTAAAATTGTATTAAACTTAAACCAAATACTTATTTTTTTGTACAACATTTAAACATCAAAATCAATATGCGTAAAAATCCGCTTCCCCTAATTATTTTGGTAGTACTTGCTGTTATTGCTTTATTGCTGCCTGCGGTACCTTCAACGATTGTTACAGAAGGAATTAACTCTGGCGATACCGCTTGGATGTTAGTTAGTACAGCTTTAGTATTAATTATGACACCTGGACTGGCTTATTTCTACGGTGGTATGGTCAATACAAAAAATGTTATTTCTACAATGTTGCAAAGTTTTATTGCAATGGGTGTGATTTCTGTACTTTGGGTCACAGTAGGTTATAGCCTTGCTTTTGGAGAATCAATCGGAGGTTTTGTTGGAAATCCAATGACTCACTTTATGTTTGCAGGTGTTTTAGAAAGTAAACCTTGGTCACTTGCTCCAACTATCCCATTGGTTGTATTTGCATTCTTTCAATTAAAATTCGCTGTAATTACACCAGCACTCGTAACTGGTTCATTGGCAGAGCGTATTAATTTTAAATCTTATGTATTGTTCATTATTTTGTTTAGTTTATTCGTATATGCTCCTTTAGCACACTGGACATGGCACCCTGAAGGTTTTCTTTTCAAAATGGGGGTGCTTGATTTCGCTGGTGGAACTGTTGTACACATGTCTGCTGGTTGGGCTGCTTTGGCAGGTGCAATTTACTTAAAACGTCGTCGTACACATGTAGAAGGTAGTTTCCTTCCTCCAGCAAATATTCCTTATGTATTATTAGGTACAGGTTTGTTATGGTTTGGATGGTTCGGTTTTAATGCTGGTTCGGCACTAAGTGCAGGTACATTGGCTGCTTCTGCTTTCGCAACTACAAATACTGCTGCTGCTGCTGCTGGTTTGGCTTGGGTATTGCTTGATGCTGCAAATGGCAAAAAAGTTTCTGCTCTTGGATTCTGTATAGGTGTTGTTGTTGGTTTAGTTGCAATCACACCCGGTGCAGGTTTCGTAACAATTCCACACGCTATCTTTATTGGTACGATTTCTTCATTGATTTCTAATTACTTAGCTCATCTTAAAACCAAAACTGCATTGGATGATACGCTTGATGTATTCCCTTGTCACGGTGTTGGTGGTATGGTTGGTATGTTGTTGACAGGCGTATTTGCAAATAAAGGCGTAAATGCTGCTGTTGCTGACCAAGGTTTATTCTTTGGTGAATCGAAATTATTTATAAACCATGTAATTGCCTTGGTAATTGTTTCAGTATTTGCTTTTGCTATGTCGTTTGTAATGTTGAAAATAACAGATTTGATTTTACCACTTCGTGTATCTGAGGCTGACGAAAAAGTAGGTTTAGATATTTCACAACACGACGAATCTTTAGTAGAAGCATAAATTATTAATATTTTTGCGATAAAATCACAATTGCGGTTCAAACCGTACTTTTATTGTGGTTTTGTTGTACTCCATAAGTCAAAATGCCCGCCGTTTGGTGGGCATTTTCCTTTTAATGAACTTGTTTTCTATAAATGAACAGCAATTAAGGCAAGAATAGCCGGAACAGCTTGGATATAAAAAATGCTCTTTCCAGACGTTAGACCGCCATAAATCCCTGCAATGATAACGCATGAAAGAAAGAACACGGATACATATAAAGACCATGCATGATTTTCAATTAATATAGACCAAATTAGGCCAGCCGCTAAAAAACCATTATATAAACCTTGATTGGCAGCGAGTGCTTTGGTTGGTTCAAAGAGTTCTTTCTTTAAACCTTTGAATATTTCTGGGGCTTTGGTTGTCCAAGCAAACATTTCGAGCCAAAGAAGGTAAACATGTTCGATAGCTACTATTCCAATTAATATTTTTGCAATAATTTCCATTTTTGTGAAAGTTTTAAGTTTAAAAAAATCGACCCGAAAGAGCCGATTATTTGTGATTTTACCAAATTTTTTAATAACGAATTATTCTCCTGCATTTCGAAGTCCAACTCTTGGTAAAACTGGCAAGCCTTCGTTTCCTTCTTCACTAACCGATTGTACGGCAAAGTAATAGTTGTCTTTTGAGTATGGAAGTGATATTTTTAAGTTTGTTGTGAAAAACTTTTTCTGCCAATAAGGCATTGAAGTTTCACGCATTAAAACATAATAGCCTTTTACTTTACCAGATTTTGGGGCTTTCCAATTTAAGTTTGTTGAGTTTCCTAGACCTCTTACATCTAAAATTACATCTTGTGGCAACGAAGGTGATTTTGCAAGATTGGCCAATGAAGCAAGATTTACACAAGTGTTTTTACGGAGATATTCAAAATCCATAAATTTTATTAAATCACCATATTCAACACCATTTTCAATTCTAAGGTCTTGGTGTTGGTGTAGGAAGTTTTCGTTCATTTCTGAAAGTCGAACCGCCGCAAAACCACGATTGACGAACGGGGTATGGTCGCCACCACGTAAGAAACGGTCATTTCTGTAAATCATCACAATTTCTAGATTATCGACATAGCGTTCGCCAGTTTCCTTTACATAACGTGCTAACTGACGTGCTTTTCCATCATTTTCTGCCCCATATTGACGTATAGCACCTACTTTTTTGTCCATTTCAAAAGCGGGTAAACCTTCACTGAAAATTCTAAGTCGAGTATTATCAATGATATTTGTCTCGTTTGAATTATTCGATCCCATGATGTCATTATTCAATAAAGCCTCTAGATTCCAGTTTTGCTTCAATGCTTTTTCAGCCAAATAATTTGCTCCGAGTAATCCTTGTTCTTCGCCACTTACTACTACAAAAATAATAGTTGCTGGAAATTTAGATTTAGCCATTACACGAGCTAACTCAATAACCGCTACTGTACCGCTTCCATCATCATTTGCACCTGGAGCAGCCGATTCACGGTTCATTACATCAGTTACGCGGCTATCTATATGTCCACTTACCATAAAAACTCGGTCATCGTTTGGGTCTGTACCTTTTAAAGTTGCCATTACATTAGCCATCGCAATTGCTTTGTCAATTCTTCTCCCATCTGGTTGTAGCGTGAAAGTATCGAGGACAGCCGTCATTCTCCCTTCAGAGTTTTTTGCAAATTCTTGAAATTTACTTAAAACCCAAAGGCGAGATGCTCCAATGCCACGTTTTGCATCAGTTGAAGTTGAAAGCGTGCTACGAGTACCGAAAGAAACCAGTTTTTCGTCGAATTTCTTCAAACTATCGCTTGAAATCTGACTGACGAGTGCTTCAATTTGAGGGTCACGATTTATAATTTTTTGAGAGAACGTATGAAAAGAAATAAAGCTACTTAGAGCAATAAGATAAGTTTTTTTCATGAATGATGAAGGTTAAGATTTTTAAAACAAAAATAGTTAAAAACCCTTTAAAACCATATCATAAGACTGATTTGGAGACGATATTACTTTAAATCGAGATGAAATTTGAAGTTTTACTACTCAGAAATCTAAGTTTAGTTCGTTCATGCACTTAAAATGACCTTTTGGGCATTTATCATAACCAATTTTTGAGCACGGGCGACACGAAACTTCTTTATTTTCGATGATTGAAAACTCAGTCAAATAGGGGTACATTCCAAATTCAGGGACGGTATTGCCCCAAATTGAAATCACTTTTTTCTTTAATGCTGAAGCAATGTGCATCAAACCTGTATCGTGTGTTATGATGTATTCTGCTTGTTTTATGAGTGAGGCAGATTGATTAAGATTATATTTACCGCAGGCATTGATTATTTTGTCACCAAGTACTTTTACAATTTCTTCGGCGACTGGAATATCTTCTTTTCCACCCAAAAGCATTATTATTCCTTCAATTTTTAGACAAACTTCAATAATCTTACTTGTAGGTAGTTTTTTTGTAAAGTGCTGACCACCAATGGCGTACGCAATATAAGCTTCGTTAATCTCTATTTTGTCTTTTTCAGGAATAAAATAATCAAGCCCATTCAAATCATTCTTAACGCCTAAACTTTTGACTGTTTCTAAATATCGGTCAACAATATGAACCTCGGGCATTTGGTTAATTTTTAGATTTACTAAAAGCCATTTTTTAAAATTTAGTTTATCAAAACTGAATGATTTTACCGAAAAAAGCCTCAGTTTGATTATTGATGTTCGTAGGTTGTTGTGTAAATCAATGATATAATCAAATTTTTCAGTGTGTAAGTTTTCGATAAATTCATTCAATGATTTGCCGAGTAAATGGTATCGGTCGATGTATGGATTATTTTCAACCAATACTTTGAATGACTCTTTAGTGGCAAAATGTACTTCAGCGTTTGGATATTGCGTTTTGATACACCTTGTCACTGGCGTAGTCAATATAATATCTCCAATTGATGAAAATCTTAAAATTAGAAACTTAGTTTTTTTCATTTTTTGTAACTTACAGGTACAATTTCATCATTTACTTTGGTATATTTCCAACGTTTGTGCGACCAAAACCAAATAGATGGATTTGCTTTAATATCTCGTTCGAGTTTACGAGCGTGAAGTTCAATAATTTCACCATCCGAAAGTAAATTAGGTGTTTCGGTAATTAGCTCAACTTTTATTTTATATTTCCCTCTTGCAATTCGGTTGATACACATATATATAACTGGCATATTGTATTGCTTAGCAAAACGTTCATGACCTGTAAAAAAACCAGTTTCTTGGTTTAAAAATGTTGTCCAATAAGAGCGTTCGGGTGGGGGAGATTGGTCGTTTACAAGAAAAAAAGCGTAATTAAAGTCTTCAGTTTTTGCAATTTCTTTGGAAGCATTGGCCATTGTAATCATCATTGTGCCAAATTTCTGCCGAAAATTTAAAAAGAAATTTTCAAAGTATTCATTCGTTAGTGGCCTGTAAACGCCCTTAACTTTGTATTTAATCAAAAAAGATAGAGCCAAATTAGCTAATTCGTGATTTCCGTAATGGCCAGCCGTAACAATAATATTACGTTTTTTAGATAGTAATTCATCAAGAATCTCTTCGTTTTCAATGCTAAAATGTTTTTTAAGTTCATTTTGGCTGATGGTTACACTTTTAAACATTTCCAGAAAGAAATCTACTATATAACAGTAAAAATCTTTTTCGATTTTTAATAATTCAACGGCTGATTTTTTTGGAAAACTGCGTTGTAAATTTTGCCGAACAACTTTTTTTCGATAGCCGATGCCATAATAAACCACTAAGTACAAAAAATCTGAAATTAGATATAGAATACTAAATGGTAGATACGAAATGAAATAAATAAAGGGTAAAGCTATATAAAAACCTATGCGTTTCATTAATTCGAGTTATATTTTGATACAAAATTGCGGTATTCTTCGACGGTATCCAAATCTAATTTCCCTTGAGGGAAATCGATAAATGCAACTTTATCTTTGTTTTTGACAACAACTTTTTTTGCTCCTTCATCACCTGACAGTTCAAGTAAATTGGTAAATAAACTACGTTTGAATAATACTGGAATACCCATCTGATTCTCGTATTTGCAAGCTACAATTTCAATTTTTTCGTCAGATTTGGCTTTTTCTATCATTTTATTGATTAGTTCGGAACTTACATAAGGCATATCTACAGTCAAGAATATAACAGCTTCAATGGCTTTCTCGGTCATGTATGCACCAGCCAAGCCCATTTTTATTGAACTAGACATTCCGTTTTCCCACTGTGGATTATCAATTACAGTTATCGGCATACGCTCTGTTTCCTTGCGAATTAAGTTACGATTTGCTCCTAAAACTAGTACAATTGGGTGGCAAGGCGTGTCCAATGAGGTATCACAGACACGTTTTATAAGTGTTTTTCCATCGACTAATAAAAGTTGTTTGGGAACTCCCATGCGAGAAGAAGCACCCGCAGCGAGTATAATTATTGCTGTATTCATGTGAAAAATTTGTTAATATTAAAATCAATGTGCTTCCAACCAATTTTCTCCAAAACCTATTCCTGTTTCCATTTTTACTGACATTGGAATGGCTGAACACATCAATTCATTCACTTTTGCCTTCAATAAATCAATTTCTGAGCGGTGTGCATCAAATACAAGTTCGTCATGCACTTGTAGAATCATTCGTGATTTGAGGTTTTCCTTCTCCATAAAATGATGAATATTTATCATTGCAATTTTTATCATATCAGCTGCCGAGCCTTGAATTGGAGCGTTGATGGCATTTCGTTCGGCAAAACCTCGGTCAGTCATATTTTGTGAATTTATATCACGCAAATATCGGCGACGTCCCAAAATTGTTTCGACAAACTTCATTTCACGAGCTTTATTGATGGTATCATCCATAAACTGTTTGATTTTTGGGAATTCTACCCAATAAGCATCAATTATTTCTTTAGCTTCGCCACGAGGAATATTAAGTCTTTGTGACAAACCAAAGGCAGAAATGCCATATATAATGCCAAAATTGACCATTTTAGCTTTTCTACGCATATCAGAAGTTACGTCAGACAGGGCTACTTTAAAGACTTTTGAAGCCGTAGTTGAGTGAATATCAATGCCTTGATTGAAGGCTTCGAGCATACTTTCATCACCACTAAATGCCGCCATAATGCGGAGTTCGATTTGCGAATAATCGGCTGAAAGAATTATATAATCTTCATTGCGTGGCACAAATGCTTTTCTGATTTCTCGTCCACGTGGAGTTCGAATCGGAATGTTTTGTAAGTTTGGATTTGTGGAGCTCAAACGCCCAGTCGCTGCCACTGCCTGATTATACGAAGTATGAATTCGCCCAGTTTTCTTTGACACCAACGATGGAAGTGCATCAACGTATGTGTTTTTGAGTTTTACTAATTCCCTGAAATCCAGTATTTTTCGAACAATTTCGTGCTCATTTTCGAGTTTGGAGAGTATATCTTCGCCTGTTGCGTATTGTCCAGTTTTGGTTTTCTTTGCTTTACTATCAAGTTTGAGTTTATCGAAAAGAATTTCTCCAAGCTGTTTTGGAGATGCTACATTAAATTCTTGTCCTGCTAGTGTGAAAATTTCAGATTGAATTTGTTTTACATCAGTTTCTAGTACGCTCGACATTTCGTGCAAGGCATTCATATCTATTCTCACACCCTCCATTTCCATATTTGCCAAAACATTCACTAAGGGCATTTCTACATTTTCGAGAAGCTTTTTTTGTTGGGAATCGGCCAGTTTTGGTTCAAGAATTTGTTTTAATTGTAAAGTAACATCAGCATCTTCAGCTGCATATTCTTTGATTTTTTCAATTGCCACATCTCGCATACTTCCTTGACTTTTTCCCTTACCAATAAGTGTTTCAATCGAAACAGGGTCGTAGTTGAGATAAACATTCGCTAAATAATCCATACCGTGGCGTTGCTCGGGTTCTATAATATAATGAGCCAACATCGTATCAAACATTCGACCTTTTAGTACTATATCATAGTTTTTTAAAACCATTAGGTCATATTTTATATTTTGTCCAATTTTCCTAATCGACTCATTTTCAAATACCTCTTTAAACTCATTCATTATTA
Organism: Cytophagaceae bacterium; assembly: GCA_027486845.1. Lineage (GTDB taxonomy): Bacteria > Bacteroidota > Bacteroidia > Cytophagales > Spirosomataceae > Emticicia. The sequence continues at coordinate 75,454 of JAIXOL010000027.1, read as the reverse complement.
ACTGAGCCTCGGCTTGGTCGCTTGGAATTGGTACGTAAAATGCTTCGCCTGCGTAGTAGGCAAACGAAAGTCCAACTATTTCGGCATCAACGGCATCAACCGAAGTTGTTTCAGAGTCAAAACAAAATTCATCTTGATTACCCAAATACTGAATCAAACTTTTTCGTAGGGCTAGAGTGTCCATTAAATGATACTCGTGCACTTTATTCAGAATTGTATCTTTTAACGAACTCGCTTTAATTTGTAATTCTTCCTCTTCTTCATAAGGAGTTTGAGAGGTATCTGATATTCCAAAAGGTTCGGTATTTGATGATGTCGACAACGCTTCAAACATCGAAATTTGCGTGCCAGATTTGGCTTTTAAGGCATTTACGACTGGAATAGTATTAGAAGAAACATTTGTTGTTGATGTTTTTGAATTTGACTCTTGCGATTCGTTTGGTAGTAATTTTTTACGAAGTGTTCGGAATTCCAATTCGTCTAACAAAGGAGACATTAATTCTGCTTTTGGAGAACTAATTTTCAAGAATTCTTCATCAAAATCAATCGGAACATCCAATTCGATACGTGCCAGTTTTTTCGATAAAAATGCTTGTTCTTTATTGTTTTTGATAGCTTCCGCTATTTTCCCAGTCAATTTATCGACATTTTCATAAAGACCCTCAACTGAGCCATACGAGGCAATTAATTTGGCAGCTGTCTTTTCGCCAACTCCAGGCACTCCCGGGATATTGTCTACTGCATCACCCATCAGACCAAGTAAATCAATTACTTGTTCCGGGCGTTCAATTCCCCATTTTTCACAAATTTCTTTCACCCCGAGCTTTTCTGCTTCTTTGCCAAAAATAGCAGGTTTATACATATATATATGCTCTTCGACCAACTGCCCGTAATCTTTATCTGGAGTCATCATAAAAACCTCAAAATCGTGTTGGGCAGCTTTCTTGGCAATCGTTCCAATCACATCATCAGCTTCGTAACCTGTAAGCATCAATAATGGAATATCCATTGCCTCAACTAATTTTTTTACATAAGGTATTGCAATTGTAATATCTTCAGGTTGTTCTTGTCTGTTGGCTTTGTATTCAGGAAACCATTCATTTCTAAATGTTCCACCCGGTAAGTCGAAAGCTACACCAATATGTGTTGGTTTTTCTTTTTGAATTACTTCCAAAATAGCATTGGCAAAACCAAATACACAACTTGTATTGAGACCAGTTGATGTAATTCGAGGTGCTTTGATAAAGGCAAAATGAGCTCTATAAATTAGAGCCATTGCATCCAACAGGAAAAGTTTTTTTGCGGGCATTGTATTATCGATAATGTTTTTATGCCCCTAAATTACGTGGATTTTTTTTAAGTGAAGAATTAAATTAAATTTGTAGATAATAATTGTCTTAAATTGATGATTTTTAAGTTTAAAACTTTTTCTAAACTAAATTTTGGAATTACCGATGTACCAAAAACTAATTATATTTTTAATAATTTCAAGTATTCCATTTTGCCATGCACAGACTCCAACAAAGTCTGTGAAAAAAACTACAACTAAGTCAGTTTCACTTACAATAAAGGAAAAACCTAAGGTTTCATCCGAAAAAGTTATAAAAGCCGAAAAAGTGGTAAAAGCGGTTGAATTGAAGGAGGATTTAAGAATAGATAGTACACAAAATCGTAATCCAATCCCAAACAAAGTTGAGCCAACGAGAGTTTACGATTATACAAATTCCGATTTGCTCGTAAAATGGCATGAATTGATTTTTGAATTAGTTGAACAAACCCAAGGTTATAGCCCAAATGTTGCATCTCGAAACTTTGCATATATAAATTTAGCTGCTTACGAAGCAATTTTGCCTGCAAATTTGAGTAATATCTCGTTATCTGACCAATTACAAGAATTTCACAGACCAGATAGTTTAAATATTGATGGAAGAATTTTTAATCCGGCCGTAGCTCTAAATTCGGCAGTTTTTAAGTTAGTAGATAAACTTTTTATCTCAGCACCTTATATTTGGATGGAAAAGGTGTATGCCCTCAACGACTCTGTAAATGCTCATTATAGTAAACAGCTTTCGCCCGATGCAATGAAGAAATCAAAACTATATGGTGCAAAAATTGCCTTTTGGATTTATGAATATTCAAAGAATGACGGTGGACATCAATCCTTTTTACGTACATACAATATGGGTTATAAATTGCCGATTTGTCAATCATGTTTTGAAATTAATCGGGTAGCGGATTTGGAAAATACAGGGCCACTTCACCCAAAATGGGGCGAAAATCGTACATTTATTGCTAAAAATCAAGAAGAAATTGATATAAAACCTAAGGTTGAATTTTCTATTTATCAAAATTCACCTTTTTATAAAATGGCCAAAGAAGTATATGATATTTCTAAGCAAGTGGTGCCAAATAGTGAGAAATTGCAAATAGCTAATTTTTGGGATGATGCAGCTACCTTTACATACACTGCCCCTGGACATTCTATTTCTATTCTGACCCAAGTTTTGAAGCAAAGACCCATCGATTTGGCTAGTGCAACTGAACTTTACAGCAACTTAGCGATTGCCATTAGTGATGCATTTATTGTCACTTGGCGATTGAAATATCAGTATAATTTAATTCGTCCGATTGCCTACATCAAGAAATACATTGATAATCAGTGGGAACCTGCCTTACTTACACCACCTTTTCCCGAATTTCCGTCTGGGCATTCTGCCCAATCTTCTACGATGGCAACCGTGCTTACTTCAAAAATCGGTGACAATGTAAGTTTTGTAGATTATTCAAAATATTTTGTCGGCCCACCGAAGATTTTTTCCTCGTTTTGGACGGCTGCAAAAGAATGCAGTATGTCAAGAGTTTATGGTGGAATTCATTTTAGAGATGGAATCGAACAAGGCGAGGAGGTTGGAAAAATAATTGGCAAAAATGCACTCACACTTTGTTATAAAAAATAAACTATGAATTATGATGTAATCATTGTTGGTGGTGGTCTTGGTGGTTTGATTGCTTCTATTCAGCTTGCAAAAAGTCATTATCAAGTTCTTTTGATTGAGAAATATAATTATCCATTCAATAAAGTTTGTGGCGAATATGTTTCAAATGAAGTAAAACCCTTTCTGAAAGAGATTGGTTTAGACTTGGAGTCTTTAGGTTCAACGAATATAAATCGATTTCAGTTAACATCAATCAAAGGGAAAAGTCTCGAAACGCCTCTACAAATGGGTGGCTTTGGTATAAGTAGATACACCCTTGATTATGAATTATTTAAAATAGCTAAAAGTTTAGGGGTAACTTTTGTTCTCAATACAAATGTTGATGATATACAAAAAATCAACGAAACTTTTTTTTTAGAGACAAATACCAATCAAACTTTTGAGACCAAGGTTGTAATCGGTTCCTATGGAAAAAGAGCTAAACTTGATAAATCTCTTTTTAGAGAATTTCCTACTCAAACGCAAGCCTTTGTGGGAGTAAAATACCATATAAAATACAATTTTCCGAAGGATTTAATAGCCTTGCATAATTTCAAGGGAGGCTATTGTGGAATTTCAGCGATTGAGGACGATAAATTTTGTTTATGCTATCTTTCGGATAGAAAAAATGTAAAAAATAGCGGAGGTATAAATGAAATGGAAAAAGAAATTATGTGCCAAAATCCATTTTTATTTGATATTTTCCATAATGCCGAATTTCTTTTTGAACACCCGCTAGTTATCAACGAAATTATTTTTACGCCAAAATCAGCTGTTCATAAAAATATTTTGATGGTAGGTGATACAGCAGGACTTATAACTCCCTTGGCAGGAAATGGTATGTCAATTGCTATTCGAGCAGCGGTCATTGCTTCTAAATTAATCAGTAATTTCTTGCAAAAAAAGATAAGTAGAGTTGAATTAGAGGCAAATTATACTGAGGAATGGAACAAAAATTTTAAAAATCGTCTTTGGCGAGGCCGACAACTTCAAAAACTCTTTGGTGATGAGTTTAATTCAAATTTAGCTATTTCAGTATTAAAAAAAATGCCATTTCTAATAAAACCAATCATAAGGGCAACGCATGGGAACGTAATTCAATGAAGAATTGTGAGTTTTGAATCTATAATATATGCATTTTCGTAATGGATTCGATTCGAAACTCATCATTCCACTTGTGTCATTCCAAAAATTATGGAATTTCCAAATATTTGTGTGTCTGCAAACTAATTCTCCAGTCCGGATTTTCTTTAATATATTCTACAATTAAAGGCTGCATGGTGTCTTTCTTGCTCCATTCGGGTTGAAGCAAAAGTTGACAATTTTTGTTTACTAATTTGACATATTTTTCTGCAAACTTAAAATCTGATTTATTATATATTATTACTTTGAGTTCATTGGCTATATCAAAAATGCTCGGGTGTGCTTCTTTAAATTTTTTGGGAGAAAAACAAACCCAATCCCAATGTCCTGACATTGGATGAGCAGCTGAAGTTTCAATATTTGTCTGAAATCCAGCTTCTTTCAAAGCAAAAGTTAATTCATCTAAATTATACATTAACGGTTCTCCACCTGTAATTACAGCTAATCTTCCTTTATGCTGGCTAGCTTCTTTTACAATTTGTTTAATTGTTAATTGAGGATGTATAGAAGCATCCCAAGATTCTTTTACATCGCACCATACACAGCCAACGTCACACCCGCCCAAGCGAATAAAATACGCAGCTCTTCCAGCATGAAAACCTTCGCCTTGTAGGGTATAAAACGCCTCCATGACTGGTAATTTATTATCAATAGAAATCATTCAATTATAAAAAATGTCTGCAAAATTACCAAAAAATTACCAAAAACCGACTACAAAAAGAATAGTTGACAAATTTTCAACCTTTCTATCGTTATAATAGTTATATTCATAGCTAAATTTGCAAATAAAATAAGCATAAATCTTTTAGTCAATAATAGGCAGTTTAGACGTTTCCTTAATTTTTAAAGTAAGTGCAAACAATATTTTGATAATTTGTCTTTTCATAATGCACTGAAAATCAACTATTTAATCGTTATTCGTGAATCGAACACTTCGTCATTAATTACTTATGTTAGTAGCATCGCAAAAAAAATACTGTAATTCACTTACTGAATATTCTCGTAGAATCACAAACCAAGTAAAAATTGGTGATTTATATTTAGGTTCAGATTATCCGATTCGTGTGCAATCAATGACAACCATTGACACTATGGACACCATCGGTTCGGTTGAGCAAACTATACGCATGATTGAAAGCGGTTGTGAATTAGTTCGTATCACTGCACCAAGCGTAAAAGAAGCTCAGAATCTCGAAAATATAAAAATCGAACTTCGCAAAAGAGGTTATAATACGCCTTTGGTCGCCGATATACACTTTACCCCGAATGCGGCCGAATTAGCTGCCAGAATTGTAGAAAAAGTAAGAATAAACCCTGGTAATTATGCTGATAAAAAACGTTTTGAGGTAATTGATTATACCGAAGGAAGTTACCAAGTTGAACTAGAACGCATCAGAGAACGTTTTTTACCGCTTATAAAAATTTGTAAAGAATATGGAACTGCCATGCGTATCGGTACGAATCACGGTTCTCTTTCTGACCGTATTTTGAGCCGTTATGGCGATACTCCAATTGGAATGGTAGAATCGGCTTTGGAGTTTTTACGAATTTGTGAAGACGAAAACTATTTCAATATAGTAATTTCGATGAAATCATCGAATCCTCAAGTGATGGTGCAGGCATATCGACTTTTAGTTCAGAGATTGGAAGAAGAAAAATTAAAGCCATATCCATTACATTTGGGTGTAACAGAAGCTGGTGAAGGTGAAGATGGTAGGATTAAATCTTCAATGGGAATCGGAACGCTTTTGGAAGATGGATTGGGTGATACAGTTCGTGTAAGTTTAACTGAAGACCCAGAATTTGAAGCACCGGTTGCACGCTCTTTAATTACCAAAAGTGCCGATTTCAGAGAAGAGCAAAGTGTAGGATTAAGGAAAAATAACTCAGTATTCAGTACTCATAATTCACAACTCTCAACGGTTTCACCAATTAATCCTTACGCCTATAGTCGTAGAGAAACCTTTGAAGTAGGCAATTTTGGAGCATTGAATGTTCCGAGAGTAATTGCTGATTTCTCAAAAATTGATATTGAGTCTCACGATGATTTGAAACCAATTGGTCATTTTTATTTGCCATTACCCGATAAATGGAGAATGAACGATTTAGGTGCTGACTATATTTATACGGGTAAAAAATCAGTTCCATTTATGTTGCCAAACGGTTTAAAGGAAATTCTCGATTATGAAGTTTGGCAGTCACAATTAGATTTACAAAATAAATTACCATTGTTTACAGTTGAAGAATTTTTCAATCCAGCGAAACAATTACATCAAACAATCAATTTTGTAGAAGTAAGTCTTGACGAGCTTACGCCAGCGTTTGTTGAGCATATCAAAGAATACAAAAACACTGTAATTGTTGCAAAAGCCAAGGATTCTGCGGCCATGATTGAGCTTAGAAGTTTTTATTTTCAGATTTTAAAGTTTTCTGTTAAAAATCCAGTAGTTTTAAGTAAAGATTATGATGCGATTTCTGAAAGCGATTTTCAACTTTTTGCAGCAACTGACTTCGGAGGTGTTTTAATTGAAGGTTTTGGCGATGGTATAATGGTTGGTTTACCCAATTTGACTGGAAAAAATGAGAAAATGGAGCGACTGAAAACTGTAAATAGTACTTCATTTGGTATTTTACAAGCCGCTCGTACTCGGATGAGTAAAACTGAATACATCAGTTGTCCATCTTGCGGTAGAACATTATTTGATTTGCAAGAAACGACAGCCTTGATTAGAAAACGCACTGACCATCTGAAAGGTGTAAAAATAGGAATTATGGGTTGTATCGTAAATGGCCCAGGTGAAATGGCAGATGCAGATTATGGATATGTAGGTATTGGAAAAGACAAAATTGCTCTCTATCGTGGACAAACCGTAATGAAAAAATCAGTTCATGCCGATAATGCGGTTGATGAATTGATAGAGTTAATTAAAGAAGACGGCCGATGGTTTGAGCAAGAATCGCACGATTATTCTGCATAGTAATTGAAACAAGAAATTTTAAAATAAAGTTTATCAGTTAAAACCATATCACAATGCTCAATAAAATAAAAGAATTCTTTTCTATTGGACCTGTATTTGCTTACTTTTTTAGAATTTTTCAGAAGGATAAAGAAGGAAAATATCCTCATAGTTTTAATCTAAAAATGATGCACGGAATCAATAAAATATCAATAGTGATGTTTTTATTTTGTTTAATTATAATGGTAACACGTTGTGCAACTCGTTAGTAATCAATGGATTTAGAGAGTTTTAGGGAATATTGCTTATCAAAAAAAGGCGTAACCGAAGAATTACCTTTTGGTCCAGATACCCTTGTTTATAAAGTAATGGGTAAGATTTTTGCTCTTACAGATTTTGAATTTGATCGTATAAGTTTGAAAAATTTTCCAGAAAAAAACCAAGAATTAAGAGCCGAGTTTGAGGCAGTTTTGCCAGCTTATCACATGAATAAGCAGCATTGGAATATGGTTCAGACCAACGGTCGCGTAAAAGATACCCTTTTACGTGATTGGATTAATGAATCCTACGAAATAATAGTGAGTAGTTTGCCTAAAATGACCAAAGAAGAACTTAAAAATTTGTAAGAAAATGGAGGTAATGCTCATTGGCATACCGTTTTTGATTTACATATATTTGCGAATCAGACTGGGGAATGATATTTCTGACCAAGAAAGAGACGAAGCTCTTTTTAAAGAAGGAATTGAATTGTTCAACCAAGAAGATTGCTTAAAAGCTTTTCGGTATTTTGATAATGTTGTTAAAGAATATCCTAAATCAGCAACCGCATATTTGTATCGAGCAAAATGTCATTACTACTTTGAAAATTGGGAAGCTGCACTTAATGATTTTGAAAAAACTTTACGAATTGATAATTCGATAGCTGAAGCATATTTACAAAAAGCTAATTGTTTTTATATGCTTGAAGACTATAAAACCGCACTTTTTGAACTAAAAAGAGCTTCTCGAATGTTTCTCGGCAAAAATGCTGATGTCATTAGATTCATTGGAGAATTAGAATTTAGGGGTGGAGATTTTGAAAGTGCAGAAAAAAACCTTAAAATTGCTTCAAGTTTGGGTGACAACCAATCTAAAATACTTTTACGAACATTATTTATAGGAAATATTCGCAATATTTCAAAGTACGGCAATGACTGAGAATGAGTATCTTTTTGTTTACGGAACGCTCTTGAGCGATTATGGTGATGATGAATCGCACGCATGGGTTGATAAGCATGCCATATATTTGGGTAAAGCTAAAATGGATGGTAAAATGTATATGGTTGATTATTATCCAGGTATTGTGCCGTGTGGAGAAGGCGAAAAGTATTGCGTAAAGGGTGAACTTTATAAGCTTAAAGAACCTGAAGAACTTTTTGGTTTTTTAGATCGATATGAAGAATATAATCCGATTGACCCTGCTCATTCTGAGTATGTTAGAAAACAAGCCAAAGTTGAACTAAAAAGTGATGGCAAAATCTATGACGCTTGGGTTTATTATTTCAATCAACCAGTCGACGATTTGGAGTTTATGCCAAAAGGTGATTTTTTGAATGAATATCATAAATAAATAATGAAATGATATGATTTTTGCGTGTATTTTAGTTAATAAAGCAACGTTTCTACTGCCAATTACGTTTTCAATGAATGATAGTTATTAAACTTTCAATTGAAACTGGCTCAAATTAATGAAAAAAAATTTCGTAATATTTTTTATACTAACATCTCAATTTGTTTTTTCTCAAAATGTATATATTTTAAAAGGTAAAGTAACTGATGCAGTTACGAAAGACCCAATACCTTTTGCTTCAATAAATATTAAAAATACCTCACTTGGTAAAAATACGGATTTTGAAGGCAATTTTCAGTTTTTGCTTGGCTCAGTACCTTCAGATTCACTTCTTATTAGTTGTCTCGGCTATTTTTCAAGGTTATTCTACATTTCAAAAGATTCGCTAACACAAACGATTTACATTCAACTAAAACCATCTGAAATACTTTTACAAGAAGTAAAAGTTTATGCAGGTGAAAATCCAGCTCACCGAATCTTAAGGAAAACAGTTGCTGCCAAATCTGAGAATAATTATAAGAAGTTAAACGGGTTTGATTACGCTAGTTACAATAAAATTGAAGTTGATTTTAATAAAATTAGCGAAAAGCTACGTCAACGGCGAATTACTCAAAAAGTAGATAAGGCTATTAAAGAAATCGGTACACTAACCGATGATGATGGAAATGTGTTACTCCCGTCATTTATTTCTGAGTCAGTTTCGCATTATTATTATCGCAATAATCCTCGTCTTTCAAAGGAAATTATTGAAAAAACCAATATTAAAGGTGTAGGTGTGACCGATGGCAGTCTAACTTCTCAGCTTATTGGTTCTTCTTTTCAACAATATAATTTTTATGTAAATCAAGTAAGCGTTCTAGATAAAAACTTTGCCTCGCCAATTGCTGATGATTGGAAATTTATCTACGATTATTACTTGGCTGATAGTACTTTTTTTGGTGATAGTTTTTGTTATAAAATTGATTTTACTCCTAAAAGAAAGCAAGATTTGGCCTTTGCTGGCTCAATTTGGATTGATAAAAAAACTTGGGCTATTGCTCAAATTGATGCTACGATTACCAAAGATGCAAATCTAAACTTCGTAGAACGCATTAAAATTCAACAAGAACTTGAACCAGTTGGTAATATTTGGTTTCCAGTGAAAAATCGTATTTTAGTAGATGTTAACGAATTGACCAAAAACTCAGCAGGATTGCTTTTGAAGTTTACAAATTACAATCAAGATATTGTTGTGGATAAAGTAAAAGATGCAAAATTCTTTGATAATGGCATTGAGATTTTGTCTGATTTTAAAGAAAATGATAATTCTTATTGGCAAAAAGTTCGGCCAGAAGCTTTTTCTGAAAAAGAGCAAATGGCATATGCGATGATTGATACAATTAAAAATGTTCCAATCGTACGACGATATAGTAATTTAGCATTATTGCTTTCGAGTGGTTATAAAAAAATTTATAAAGGCATCGAATTTGGACCCTTGGTTTATTCGGGAGCAATTAATAATATTGAGGGTTTAAGAATGCGTCTAGGTTTACGAACTAATTTTGAGTTTAGTAGAAAGTGGATTTTGCAAGGTTATTTGGCTTATGGCACCAAAGATGAAGCTTGGAAAATGGGCGGGGAGCTAACAAGAATTATTTCGAGAAAACCATGGACAACTATTAGCATCAAATATACTAATGATCTTGAACAAGTTGGTTTACGTCAAGAAGATTTAGGTTTAGGAGCTATTTTTTCGGCATATATGAGATTTGGAACCCTAATGCGTCCATTTTATGAAACCGAACGAAAAATACAACTACAGCGTGAAGTTTCCAAAGGCGTTTTTACAATTTTTGGCTTTAGAACAAGAAATTTTAATCCAATATATGATTTCTCATATCGTGAAAAACCTAGTTTGGGAGAAGCCTCGACACTCATTACACGTTTTAATACGTCAGAATTTTTATCAGAAGTTACCTTAGCCCGTGATGAACTGGCGATTGTCAATGATAATGAAAGATTGAGTTTTGGTACTACAAAATCGCCTACGATTACATTTAGATATGTTTTGGGTGCAAAAAATATTTTTAATAGTGATTTTAATTATCATAAGCTGATGGCAAAATATAGTCATACGCTTAACCTAGGTTATTTTGGTAAAACATATTACAAAGCTGAAGCCGGGGCGATTTTTGGTACTTTGCCTTATCCTTTGCTTAAAAGTCATTTAGGAAACCAAAGTATATTTATCGTAGGAAATTCATTCAATTTGATGAATAATTTTGAGTTTATAAGTGACCGCTATGCTTCCGCTCGCTATACACACGATTTTGAAGGCCTTTTGTTTAATCGGTTTCCATTGATAAAAAAACTAAAATGGAGAACTTTTACAACTGGAAAATTCTTGATTGGGCAATTATCAAGAAAAAACCAGCAGATGAATCCTTCTGTCGATGTTTTACCTTTCAGTAGTCTTGGTAGAAAACCTTATGTTGAGTTAGGTTATGGAATTAATAATATCTTCAAAGTGCTTCGAGTGGAGGCAATACATCGTTTATCGTACATTGATGCACCAAATATCAAGAAATTCGGCGTTAAGTTTACTTTAGAACTTACTTTGTAGCATAAATCTTGTTCATTATATCATTAGCAACTGAAGGTTTATAATGGTAGATTTCGTAATAATTGGCTATGTTTTTGGTATAGTCATTTATTCCTGAAAAGTTATAAATATTTTCTTTTCCAAAATATTTAATCAATATATCCAAATCTTGTTGATTGAAATTGTGTTGGTCATAAGTAGGTCCTAAAACTATTTTGTATTTTGTGCTATTTTTATACAAGCTTTTTTTAATCATCGCTAAATACTTCAATTGGTATGCTTTTATAGTTGGAATTGTTACTTTTTGTTCAATACTTCGTTTATAGAAAAAATCAGGTTGATTATAGTAACCAATAGAATCTTTTTTTATCTGTTCAATATAACTCGTAAAAATAAAATCATTGACAACTGGAGTATAGTTTATCTTTCTAAACTCCATAAATTGTTTCATATAATTCTTGAAATTTCCTGTGATGAGATTGTCATAAAAAGCTACAAAAAAGCCTTTTGAGAAGTAAGTATTTAGGAAAATTGTATGATATTTCCACCAATCTAGGCCACTTACACGATAATCTTGAACAAATACGCTCCCCAAAGTATCCTGCTCGTAATTGAATAAACTTTGGTCAAAAACAAACAACACATTTTCGATTTTATTTCCTTTTGATTCTATAAATTTTAGTTTAGTTGCAACTCCAGAAATTGTTTCGCAAGATGCATCAAAATGATAAGGAGTTTTGTCATTTATGTGTTTTCCCCATTCATGGGCATAAAAAACACTTGAACGAGAACTTCCGAAAATAAAAGATTTATAATTGTATTTTTGATAATTATTTAGAAAAATTTGCGTCGAAATTCGGTCACGATTGAGGCTTTTTGCGAAATTATCGGGATATTCTTCATATGTTCTGATAATCTTAAATGGGTCAGTAATTAAATACCCAATTATAAGGAAAATGAGTGGACTGAGAAAAAGGCAGAGTTTTATCGAAAATTTGACTAACATTCAAATGTGTTTGTTATAGTTGTTTATTGAACAACAAATTTCTTAATTAATTTTGTATTATCCTTCAAAATTATTTCAATTATATAAAGTCCATAACCGAATTCAGTGGTAGGAAGCATAATATTATCGCTTATATTTGGTTTATCATACACAATTTTTCCAGCAAAATTAGTGATTCTTACTTGGATTATCGGTATATCAAATAGCGGCAAAAGACTGATACTATTGTTTTTTTTGACAGGATTAGGAAAAAGAATGAGGTCTTCATTAGTAATATCAATTCCTTGTTTTTCGGGAGATAGCTTATATGCTGCCTCGCTCACATTGCTATAAGCTGAGTAAAGATTATTTTCTTTAATCCTTATTCTGTAATAATATCGAACACCTTTTTTGACATTATTATCAATAAAAATACCTCCATTTGTAGTTCCAATTTCATTGAAAATACTTGGTTTATATTGTGCTTTTTCAATAATATAGGTGTAGTTTAGGTATTTAGGTGTTTGCCATTTTAATGTAATTTTTTTGTTAGATACAGTATCCCACTCACCTGTAAGACTTGAAATTTGAATATTATTGATATTCATTATTTCAAAATCTTTGAAGGTAAGTGCCTGAATGCCTCTTGAATTTTTTATCTGTGTAATTCCTGGTAGGATGCCTATAAAATCTGTTGAATAATTATCAGGGGTATAAGTGATCTTTTGAGCGTCGCTTTTAGTTTTTAGTTTCAGAATTATATGATTTTCATTTCCAATGCCACTTTCAATGTTTCCAGCTTTCCCATCTAAATAAATATAATCTTTGATATTAATAGATGGATGATTTATGTTTTTTTTTGGTTGTTCCTCAGGAAAATTTACTTTTTGGTTTCTATCAAATTCTAAAATTAAACTATCTTTTTTTGCTGTGAAATAGGCTGATTTTATGTTTGGGGCAGTAATTTCGGTTGTGTCACTACTTTTATGAAAATCACGGGCGATTAATCGGGCGATATTGTCTCCATTTTCAACATATCCTTCTAATTTATAATGTAGTCCATCAAAGGTTGATGTTCCAAAAGTTGTCATTACTTCACAATCGGAATATAACTTATTGATTGTACGTTGATAATCTCTCAAATTACCAGCCAATTTATTATCACCAAAATAAATGTTGTTTTGATAAGTATATATTTTCTTTAGTGCAGGATAATCTTCATAAAGTTGTTTACGAAACTTATCAAATTTTTTGTCATAATCATTTTTATAAAATGGATCAATTGCTTCACTTTCGCCTTGTCGCCAAACTATTATTTTTACTGTATTATATAAGCCAAATTCCTTTGCACGTTTTAGCATTCGACCATAAATATTAATAGGATTATCGTGATTGGATTCATCTCTTTCGCTCAATTCTTCAATGCTTTTGTTACCAACTGCCCCATTTATAATTCCAATAGGTATCTGATACTTATCGATGAGTTGTTTTTGAATTTCCAAACCTAAAAGGCCAGCACTCCAAAAATTCCATTGTTTTGTGATTACCCAAGTGAATTCGTTGTTTTTAAAATCTGCAAATGTACTCCTACCATAACGAAATTCATCTTTAAACTTTGATATTTCTTCGCTTTCAGCGGCAAGAGCATTCGATTGGCCATAAATTAGGATATTATCTCCACAAACTATTTCACGAGCTTCTCTGACTAAAACTGAATCTTTTTTTCTAAAAGAATAAATTGTAAAATCATATTCAGATAATTCAGCATTTATTAATGCAGAAATACTAAAAGTAGCAGTTGCTGATTGAGAAGCGTATTCTAGCTTTTGCTTTTGATAATAGAAAAGAGATTTGTTTTTGTACACTAATAATGAGATGTCTGTTTGATTATCAGTATAAACTTTGCCCGAAATTGTAACTTTAGCTTTATTAAAATTATCCCTTTGAATCAGTTGTGCATCCTTTGGGAAATTTTCGAAAATTACGTTAACTTGACCTATCGAATTTATAGAAAACAAGAATAAAAAAACACCAAGTAGGCTTCTGCGATGAAAAGTATTCAATACTTGGTGTTTTGATTTATATTGATGGTGAATCATTTGTTTTTCGGAATATTATCTAATATATAACAATTCTCGGTATTTTACTAATGGCCAATCTTCATCATCTATCAAAATTTCCAGTTTATCTACATGGTATCTTATGTCTTCAAAGAATCCTTTTACCTCATTTCCATAAAGTTTAGCGTGTTCTTCGATGTCATCAATGTTATTAATTCGTTTACGAGCTTCGGTCATATCATGAACTAATCTTGAAATGATTGTTACTCGTTCGGAAATTTCTTTGATAATATTTATTACTGGTTCTGCTTCAATTATTAACTCCATATCTTTCAAAGCCTTAGCCGTTTGAACTAGACGAGCTTGGTATTTTACTGCAGTTGATACTACGTGATTCATAGCTAAATCTCCGATTAGACGAGATTCAATTTGAATTTTTTTGATATAGTTTTCCAATTCAATTTCATATCTTGCATGAAATTCTCTTTCGGTTAAAACCCCCAAGCGTTCAAAAATTTCTATAAAATCTTTGTTTAGATAGGCTTTTAGTGCTTCTGGAGTGCTTGAAATATTTGATAATCCACGGCTTGCTGCTTCCTCTTTCCATTCGTCACCATAACCATTTCCCTCAAACAAAATCTTTTTACTTTCCTTTATGTAGCCTTTTAGAATTTTTACAATTATTTCTTCTTTTTTTCCTTCGTGGTCGGTCATTTCAGCATCATAATCGGTTCTGAATTTTTCTAACTGATTGGCTACTATCGTGTTCAAAATCATCATTGGTTGTGCAGAATTGGCTGAGCCACCAACTGCACGATATTCAAATTTATTTCCAGTGAAGGCAAACGGAGATGTGCGATTGCGGTCTGTATTATCAAGTAAGATTGAAGGAATTCGATTTAAACCAAGTTTTATGTAAGCGTTTTCTCCTTTTTCAATAGACACGATTTCTTTATTTTCTAAATCGTTCAAAACCTTTGTCATTTGAGTACCTAAGAAAATCGAAATAATAGCTGGTGGAGCTTCATTTGCTCCTAAACGGTGTTCGTTTCCTGCCGAGGCTATGCTCGCACGGAGTAAGTCAGCATTATCATGAACAGCTTTTATGACATTTACCAGAAAGGTGACAAAACGCAAACTTTCCTTCGGTTTTGTGCTCGGACTTAGTAAGTTAACACCTGTATCGGTTCCCAAAGACCAATTATTGTGTTTTCCACTTCCATTAATTCCTGCGAATGGTTTTTCGTGGAAAAGTACCTCAAAATTATGTTTTCTGGCAATTTTTCGCATCAAGTCCATTAACAAAATATTGTGGTCGCAAGCAAGATTTACTTCTTCAAATGTAGGGGCGACTTCAAATTGAGCTGGAGCTACCTCATTATGACGAGTACGGACTGGAATTCCGAGTTTTAGAGCTTCAAATTCAAAATCAACCATAAATGCATTTACACGTGGTGGAATTGATCCGAAATAATGATCATCAAGTTGCTGACCTTTCGCTGGGGGATGTCCAAAAACTGTACGTCCCGACATCATTAAATCAGGTCGAGCATTAAACAATGATTTATCAACTAAAAAATATTCTTGTTCGACCCCAAGAGTTGCCGAAACTTTCTCAACGTGGCGGTCGAATATAATTGCCACTTCGGTTGCAGCTTTATCAAGTGCATGAATCGATTTCAATAAAGGTGATTTTGAATCAAGAAGTTCGCCTGTATAAGAAACGAAAATAGACGGAATACAAAGCGTACCAGTTCCAGCCTCATTATACATAATAAATGCAGGCGAAGATGGGTCCCACGCAGTGTAGCCACGGGCTTCAAAAGTGGCTCTTATACCACCATTTGGAAACGATGAAGCATCTGGTTCTTGTTGTGTTAAGGCACTTCCTTTGAATTTTTCTACAGCTTTTCCATCTAAATTTAAATCAAAAAATGCATCGTGTTTTTCGGCCGAACCACCTGTTAATGGTTGAAACCAATGAGTGTAATGAGTTGCACCTTTTGAAACAGCCCAAGATTTCATGGCAGCAGCGACTTCATCTGCAATTTCACGGTCGATTTTATCACCACTTTTGATGGCAACGGTAACTTTCATATAGGCTTCTGGCGAGAGCATAGCTCGCATTACCTCGTCATTAAAAATATTAGAACCGTAAAAGTCGGTTACTTTCCCTGTAGGAATATCTACTCTAGTTGCAGTCCTGTTTTGAGCTTCTTCAACCGCTTTAAATCTTAATCTTGCCATTTTTTTGATTGTTTACGAATAATATTGTTAATGCTAGAGGTGGATTATGTTTATTATAAAAATGAAATTTTTTTTAAACTTAGTTTTAAGATTGAATATAAAAGTGTTTGATAATCAATGTTTTATACTAATTACTGAACTTTATGATTTCTAAATATCATTTCTTAGCTTATATTTGGGCTAAATTAAGCAAATCAAACAATTTAATGAAAGAACGCTTACAATTTCTACTAATTTATTTTTGCTTTTGGGTAATATACTTCCTATCAGCAAGAGTGATTTTTTTGAGTTACCATATAGAAGATACTAAATTATTGACTATTGAAACGTTTTGGGGTATTTTTTGGAATGGTATACGTATGGATTTTTCGATGTCAGGTTATCTATCGGTCATTCCTTTTGTATTTGTTTGCATATCAAATTTTATTAAAAAAAGTAAACTCGAAAACTGGATTTTCTCTTATACATTTGTTGCGGTTTTTTTCATAACTTTAATAGTCGTAATTGATTTACAAGTGTTTAATACATGGGGCTATCGACTTGATGCTACTCCACTATATTATCTAAAATCTCCGCGTGAGGCTTGGGCGTCGGTGAGTTCATCACCTTTGTTTCAACTTTTTATTAGTTTTATAATTTTGCTGATTATTGCTTCTTACATAGTTTACCGCATCATTACTCGAAATATTGATAACTGGAACCATATAGAAAATTTGCCTTTTATTCCGATATCAGTAATGTGTTTGTTAGCCTTATTTGTGCCAATCAGAGGAAGTTTGGGGATTTCGCCAATGAACCAAAGTACGGTTTATTTTTCTACGAATAATTTTGCCAATATCTCTGCAATAAATGCTCCTTGGAATTTTATGAGTTCAATCGTCAATGGTACATATGATAAAGTTAATCCATTTACCTATTTGCCAAAGGAATCTTTGTCTGAGACAGTTAAAGAACTTTATTCGAATTCAAATTCGACCCAATATGTTCTAAAAAAAGAAATCAAAAAGCCGAATATTATTTTTATAATTTGGGAAAGTTTTACCAAAAAAGCCACTGAAAAATGGATTAATCAAGAAAGTGTTACGCCGCAATTCAACGCTCTAAAGTCAGAAGGGATTTACTTTTCTAATATTTATGCCAGCGGCGACCGTACTGATAAAGGCTTGCCCGCAATCTTAAGCGGATATCCGGCTCAACCTACGGCCTCAATCATTACCGAACCAAATAAATCGGCCAAATTACCAGTTTTGAGCAAAGACTTCGGGAATAATGCTTATTCAACCGCTTTTTATTATGGAGGCGAAACTGAATTTGCCAATATAAAATCTTATTTATACGAGGCTGATTTTCAGAGAATTGTCAGTAAACAAGACTTTGACCCAAAAGATTGGAATTCGAAGTGGGGGGCACAAGATGGAGCGGTTTATCAAAAATTCTTAAATGACCATTCCAATATTAATCAGCCATTCTTTTCAACTTTATTGACTCTGAGTAGTCATGAACCTTTTGAAGTGCCGATTAAAACCAAATTTATAGGCCAAGATGAAGAAAGTAAATTTATGAACGCTATGTATTATGCCGACCAATCTTTTGGTAATTTTATTGCTGAAGCAAAAAAACAAACTTGGTGGGATAATACTCTAATTGTTGTTATTGCAGACCACGGCCATCGAATTCCTGAAACAGGAAAAAAAAATGATGATTTTAAGATTCCAATGCTTTGGTTAGGAGGTGCATTGGAGAAAAAAGGCATTGAGGTTTCAAATGTTTATTCTCAAATAGATTTGGCTTCAACTGTACTTCGACAAGCAAATTTGAATGCTTATGCCTATAATTGGAGTAAAAATATTTTTGATGTTAAAACAAAACCATGGGCATTTTTTGCGTTTAATAATGGTTTTGGCTATGTTAATCAGTCGAAAAATTATGTTTTTGATAATATTGGGCAGAAAATAATTCAGAATAACGGAAATATTTCTCAAAAAGAACAAGACTTTGGAAAAGCACTGATGCAGCGAATGTTTCAGGATTATTTAGACAAATAGCAGCCTTAAAAACCATTAGAAATTAAAAATTCGATGCTTTTTTTGAGTAAAAAGATTATTTGGTTTTTGAACCTACGACCAAAGCAAATGCATGGCTGTCCGAAAAAGATGGCAGACAAGAATTAGTAAGAAGGGATTTAAAATGAAAGTCACAGGTTGTAAAACTTGTGACTTTTTTCATTAAATACTATTTCGAATTTATTTTAATTCTTTGAATAATCAAATATTCAAAATATGTAACTTTTTCAAAAATAGGTTTAAATTAAGTGTAAATACTTAATAAAGTTATAAATACTTAAAAACTAGGTTTGAAATAGTGTAGGTATTTGGAAAAAAAACGTATGTTTTTTGCATATTTGGTAATTACTCAGCCTTGTAGAAATAGTAAAACCAAACAAATCCTACAAAAAGTTGTACTTTATAAAGAATTTAGAATATTCAACTAAAATAATTGCCTTTTGAAGAATAATATATTGTTTTCGTATTATATATTTGTATCATATTCTTTGAATGATAACCGCAATACATTAAAAAATTACAACAATGGCAAACGTTCCAGTAGCAAAATTAGAATACATTTGGCTTGATGGTTACAAACCAACTCAAAGCCTTCGTAGCAAAACTAAAATTGAAAAAAACTTCAGTGGAAAATTAGAAGATTGCGATATGTGGTCTTTTGATGGTTCATCAACTCAGCAAGCAGAAGGTGGTTCGTCTGACTGTTTATTGAAGCCAGTATTCATTTGCCCAGACCCAACTCGTATTGGTGCAGGTTTCTTGGTTATGTGTGAAGTTTTGAATGCTGATGGAACTCCACATGAGTCTAACGGACGTGCAACTATTGATGATGAAGATAATGATTTTTGGTTTGGTTTTGAGCAAGAATATTTCTTGTGGAACCCTGAAACTAACAAACCACTTGGTTTTCCAGCAACTGGTTATCCAGCTCCACAAGGACAATATTATTGTTCAGTAGGTGCAGCCAATGCTTTTGGTCGTGACATGGTTGAAGAACATTTGGAAGTTTGTTTACAGGCAGGTCTTAACATTGAAGGTATCAATGCTGAGGTTGCTGCTGGTCAGTGGGAGTTCCAAGGTTTTGCTAAAGGAGCCAAACAAGCTGGTGATGAAATGTGGCTTGGCCGATATTTATTAGAAAAAATTGGTGAAAAATATGGTGTAGCTATCAACTGGCACTGCAAGCCTTTGGGAGATACAGATTGGAATGGATCGGGTATGCACGCTAATTTCTCAAACACATTATTGAGAACTTCGGGCAAAAAAGAAGATTACGACGTTGTTTGTCAAGCATTTGCTCCGTTTATTAAAGAACACATCGCGGTTTATGGTGCTGACAACCACTTACGTTTGACAGGAAAACACGAAACACAATCAATTGATAAATTTTCTTATGGTGTTTCTGATCGTGGTGCTTCAATCCGTATTCCAATTGCCGCTGTACAAAAAGGCTGGAAAGGATGGTTGGAAGACCGTCGTCCAAACTCTGCAGCTGACCCTTATAAAGTAGCAGCACGAATAATCAAAACTGTTAAAACAGCCAAAGTACCGGCCTAAATATAAAAATTTTTTTCGAATAATATTTTGTTTACAAAGCCCCATGATATTTCGTGGGGTTTTTTGTTGAGTGAACTTTCGAGTTCGCATATATAAAAAAAACGTTGGCAGCGTTCAAAACATTGCCAACGTTAGACTTATAAAAAGTGTATAATTACTTCACCGCCTCAATCCACTTACGAGCATTAACAAAAGCTACTATCCAAGGCGAAACTTGATCATTATGGCGTTCTGGATAATTTGCCCAGTTCCAAGGAAATGTCGAACGCTCAATGTGCGGCATCATCACTAAGTGGCGACCAGTAGCATCACACATCATGGCAGTATTAAAGTCTGAACCATTTGGATTAGCGGGATATTCTGCATAGCCGTATTTCGCTACAATATTATATTTGTCTTCTGAATACGGAAGATTGAATTTTCCTTCACCATGAGAAACCCAAACACCCAAAGTTGCTCCTTCTAAAGTTGAAAGCATTACCGAGTTATTTTTCTGCACTTTTACCGAAGTAAAAATACTTTCATGTTTATTTGAAGTATTGTGTTGTAATTTTCCATGTACCTCATGTTCAGGATTTATTAATTCTAATTCCATCAATAACTGGCAACCATTACAAATACCGACTGAAAGTGTATCTTCACGTTTGAAGAAGTTCTTGAGAGCATTATTTGCTTTTTCATTGTATAAAAATGCTCCAGCCCAACCTTTAGCCGAACCTAAAACATCCGAGTTAGAAAAACCACCAACTGCACCAATAAACTGAATGTCTTCAAGAGTTTCACGACCAGAAATTAAGTCAGTCATGTGTACGTCTTTTACATCAAAACCGGCCAAATACATTGCATTTGCCATTTCTCTCTCAGAATTACTACCTTTTTCTCGAATAATTGCAGCTTTTGGTCTAGGTTTGTTTGCATCAATTACTGGTTTCTTGCCATCAAATTGAGTTGGGAATGTAAACTGCAATGGTTGATTTTTGTAATTATTATATCTGTCAATAGAAACACCGTTTTTAGTTTGCCTTGAATCAAGCAAAAAAGAGGTTTTGTACCAAGTATCTCTCAGTTTAGATACATCAAATGTAAATGAATCTAAGTCGTTTTTTACAGTGATAAAGTTCCCTTTAATGACCTTTCCAATATTGATAATTTCTATATGATTTTGAGTAAAAATAGCCTCAACTTCTGCATCAGCTTGGAAAACTATACTGATATTTTCGTTGAAAAGTACTTTTACCGAATCATGTTCTTTCAATGAAGTTAGGTCATATTCAGCTGCAAGGTTTACATCGGCAAAACACATTTCGAGCAAAGTTGTAATCAAACCACCACTACCAACGTCATGTCCTGCTTCTATTCTATCTGCTTTGATTAATTCTTGAAGTATATTAAATGCGGTTTTGAAATATTCAGTATCTATTATTGTAGGAACCTCGCTACCAACTTTATTTAATATTTGTGCAAATGAACTTCCACCGAGTTTAAACGAATCTTGCGAAAGGTTCAAATAATAAATATTTCCACCGTTTTGTTTTAAAACTGGCTCAACAACTTTCGTAATATCTGAGCAATTTCCACCTGCTGAAATAATTACCGTTCCTGGAGCAATTACTTCATCATTTGGATATTTTTGCTTCATGGAAAGTGAATCTTTTCCCGTTGGAATATTGATTCCGAGTTCGATAGCAAAATCTGAACAACCTTTTACGGCTTCGTAAAGTCTTGCATCTTCGCCTTCATTTTTGCAGGCCCACATCCAGTTTGCTGAAAGCGAAACTGATTTCAAGCCATCTTTTAAAGGTGCAAAAACAATATTTGATAAAGATTCTGCAATAGCTGTTCGTGAGGCAGCAACTGGATCAATTAATGCCGAAATTGGCGAATGACCAATTGTTGTTGCAATTCCTTCTTTTCCTTTAAAGTCAAGTGCCATTACACCAACGTTATTTAGTGGCAATTGCAAAGGCCCAGCACATTGTTGTTTGGCAACTCTTCCACCAACGCAACGGTCAACTTTATTTGTTAACCAATCTTTACAGGCAACTGCCTCAAGTTGAAGTACTTGGTCTAAATATGAAGGTATATTTTCGGTAGAATACTCTAAATCTGAATAATTTCGTTCGATGCTTTTATCATCCATTATGAATTTGGGTGAACTACCAAACATATCTTCAATTGCAAAATCCATTGGTTTTGCACCTGTTGATTTTGATTCAAACGTAAAGCGATGACTTCCTGTAATATCACCAACTTCATACATCGGCGAACGCTCACGGTCAGCAATGCGTTTTAAAATTCCTAAATCTTTTTCACCAATTACTAGCCCCATTCGCTCTTGTGACTCATTTCCAATGATTTCTTTGGCAGAAAGGGTGGGGTCACCAACTGGTAATTTATCTAAATCAATTAAACCACCCGTTTCTTCAACTAACTCAGACAAACAATTGAGGTGTCCGCCTGCACCGTGGTCGTGAATCGAAACGATTGGATTATGGTCACTTTCAACCAAGCCACGAATGGCATTAGCAGCACGTTTTTGCATTTCAGGGTTTGATCGTTGAATCGCATTTAACTCAATTCCTGATCCAAAAGCACCTGTATCTGCCGATGAAACTGCCGCTCCACCCATACCAATTCGGTAGTTTTCACCTCCCAAAATCACAACTTTATCGCCAACTATTGGTTTTTGTTTGATGGCTTGCTCTGCTTTTCCATAGCCAACTCCACCTGCCATCATAATTACTTTATCGAAACCAAGTTTTCGTGCATCTTCTTCATGTTCAAAAGTTAAAACTGAACCAGTAATAAGAGGTTGACCAAATTTATTTCCGAAATCTGATGCACCATTTGAGGCTTTTATCAAAATATCCACTGGTGTTTGGTATAACCACTGCCGCTCATTCATGCCTTTTTCCCATGGTCGATTTTCCTCTAGACGAGAATAAGATGTCATATATACTGCAGTTCCTGCCAATGGCAATGATCCTTGTCCACCCGCCAGACGGTCACGAATTTCGCCACCCGAACCTGTTGCGGCACCGTTGAAAGGCTCAACTGTAGTTGGAAAATTATGAGTTTCTGCTTTAACCGAAATGACAGAATCAAACTCTTTTTCGGTATAAAAATCTGGTTTATCGGCACTTAAAGGAGCAAATTGTGTAACTCTTGGGCCTTTAATAAAGGCAACATTATCTTTGTAAGCCGAAACAATATCGTTTGGGTTTGTTTCCGATGTTTTCTTAATTAATTTGAAAAGTGAAGATTCTTTGGCAACACCATCAATTACGAAGGTTCCGTTGAAGATTTTATGGCGGCAATGTTCTGAATTTACTTGAGAGAAGCCAAAAACTTCTGAGTCAGTTAATTTTCTTTCTAATTTTATAGAGAGATTATTCAAATATTCAACTTCTTCTACACTTAGAGAAAGACCTTCTTTTTTGTTATATGCCGCAATGTCATCAATTTCCAAAATTGGTTCGGGTTGAACGTTAATTGTATAAATTGATTGATTTAGTTCAGTATATTTTTGTGAAAGCATTGGGTCGAATTCTTTGAAGCTTTCGTCAACTTCCTTAAATTCTTCAATACGGATTATGCCAGGAATACCCATATTTTGTGTAATTTCTACAGCATTTGTACTCCATGGCGTAATCATTGCTGCACGAGGCCCAACAAAATATGCTTTTAATGATGAATCACTGCTGTTGATAATCGTGAATTTATTGTGGATTTGACTATTGAATAGCCAAAGGAGTTTTTTGATGTCTTCATTTGAAAGATTGTTTTGCGTTTGTAGAGCAAATACTGTTTCTTGGCTTCCGAAGAAATGAATCATTTTGTTGCTATTTTGTAGAGATTTTTGAAAATGCAAAATTAATTCAATTAAATGAAGAATGCGAGAAATTACTAATTTGAAAATCTTAAAATTTAGTGATTTGAAAATATAGAATGTATGTTTATACTTCTTCTTGAAATAGTACAGTTTTGTGTTAGCTTAAATATTGAAAGTCAAAATTTCACCTAAAAACGAACTGATTTTTATCTAACTTTGTACTTTAAAAGAATCGAAAAGGAAGCCTTCGGATTAGGCTTCCCTCTTAACGATGGCTTCCTTAATCATTTTAAATATGAAAAAAGTCGCATTTTATACACTGGGTTGTAAATTAAATTATTCGGAAACTTCGACAATCGGACGAATGTTTGAAAGTCGTGGTTATCAGAAAGTAGAATTTAATGAAACTCCCGATATATTTATTATTAATACTTGTTCGGTCACTGAAAATGCCGACAAAAAATGCAAAAAGATTGTCAAAGAGGCCAATCGAGTAAATCCTAATGGCTATGTAGCAATTATTGGTTGCTATGCCCAATTAAAACCGCAAGAAATTTCTGAAATTGAAGGTGTTGATGCTGTTTTAGGTGCGGCTGAAAAATTTCGTATAGTTGATTTATTAGGTGATTTTGTAAAAGAACCTTATCTGAAATCTGAAAAAGCGACGAAACGTCGTCCGGCAATTTTTAATTCAAATATCGAAGAAGCTGTTGAATATCATACTTCATACTCTTTGAATGACCGTACTCGTACTTTCTTGAAAGTGCAAGATGGGTGCGATTATCCTTGTTCTTATTGCACGATTCCGCTGGCTCGTGGAAAAAGTCGCTCAGATTCGATAGAAAATGTGGTTAATGCTGCAAAAAATATTGCAGAAAGCGGTGTAAAAGAAATTGTGTTGACCGGAGTTAATATTGGTGATTTTGGCTTGCAAAATAGCATTAGAGTAGAAACTTTCTTTGATTTAGTGAAAGAACTTGATGAGGTTGAAGGAATTGAGCGTTTCCGTATTTCGAGTATTGAACCTAATCTTTTGACAGATGAAATTATTGAGTTTGTAGCAAAATCAAAGAGATTTGTGCCGCATTTTCATATTCCTTTACAATCGGGTTCAAGTAAAGTTTTAGCATTAATGAAACGTCGTTATAAGCGAGAACTTTATATTGATAGAGTTAATAAAATCAAACAATTAATGCCAGATTGTTGTATTGGAGTTGATGTGATTGTTGGCCACCCTGGCGAAACAGATGAAGAATTTTTAGAAACCTATAATTTTCTGAATGAGTTGAATATCAGTTATTTACATGTATTTACTTATTCAGAAAGACCAAATACAACTGCAATTTCTATCAAGCCAACTGTTCCACAAAATAAGCGTGCCGAACGCTCCAAAATGCTTCACATTTTATCGGATAAGAAAAAACGATTTTTCTATGAAAGTCAGCTTGGTAATCAATTTTCTGTGCTTTTTGAGGAAGATATAGAAGATGGAAATATGCATGGTTGGACTGAAAATTATGTGCGTGTTACTGCGAAGTATGACCCAATTCTCATTAATGAAACTAAACAAGTAAGTTTGTCTTTAATCAATGATAAAATGTTGGTTGAGGTTGAGGAAGTTGAGGAATATGTAGTACATTAATTCAATCACATTTTTTTAAGGACTGATTCAATTATTGAAACAACTCGAAGAGTTGTATTACAAAAACTCGCTCAAATCTCCAACACCTTCACGAATAACTTCAAAATTGTCATCAATAGCAAGTACGACCGTCGAAGGTTCAATTCCACACCAACCTCCGTCAATAATAATATCGACTTTTACACTATTTTGTGAATAAATTACTTCAATCTCGTTTGGATATTCCAAAATATCATCAATGTCATCTTTTACGGAAGTGGTGATGATTGGATTACCCAACATTTTAATAATTTTTAGTGGAATTTCGTGGTCAGGAATTCTAATGCCAATAGTTTTACGTTTGGTTTGGAGTGTTTTAGGTAAATCACCTGTAGCTGGAAGAATAAATGTGAAAGGGCCAGGCAATGCTCGTTTTAACAATCTAAATGTATTATTAGATACTTTTGCGTAAGTAGAAATATTACTCAAATCGTGACAAACAATCGAAAAATTATTGAGTTGGAGTTTTATCCCTTTGATTTTACTCAATTTTTCTACTGCTTTTGTATTAAAGATATCACAACCCATCGAATAGACCGTATCAGTTGGATAAATAATTATACCACCATTTTTCAGACATTCGACAACCTTTTGAAGTTTTCGTTCATCTAAATTCCCTGGATATAATTCAATAATTTCAGCAGACATATTTTATCAATTACCAATTAGCAATTATCAATTAACAAAAGGAGTATTTGTTAATTGATAATTGCTAATTTAAGTTTTATTTACTCTTTTTTGCTTTTTTATTGCCAACGGCAGTTGCTGGATTATCTTTTGGAGCATTCATTTCCATATAATCAACTGTCAAAGCAGCCAACGATTTTACTCCGAGCGTAAAACCAGATTCGTCTATATAAAAATCAGGTGTATGATGTGGAGCAGGGGTTGTGCTACCTTTTGGTTTTCCACCTAAGAAATAAAAGAATCCTGGTGCTTTTTGTTGGAAGAAGCTAAAATCTTCTGCACCTGTTTGAACAGGTTGCACCTTTACATTTTCTTTTCCTGCAACTCCTACAACCGAACCTATCATTTTTTCTGTCAAAGTTGGGTCATTGTATGTAACTGGGTATCCTGTGTCGATAGTTACATCGGCTTTAGCACCAGCACTCTCTGCAATATTAACTGCAACTTCTTTGATTCTTTTATGTACTAATTCACGTTGTTCAGTTCCGAAAGTTCTGATTGTTCCAATCATATCTAAGTTTTCTGAGATAATATTTTGGCGAATTCCACCATGAATTGCTCCAACAGTAACAATCGCTGGGTTCTCAGTAATGTTTACATTTCGGCTCACGATTGTTTGCAAACCCATAACGATTTGTGAAGCCGTAACAATTGGGTCTATACCTGACCAAGGATTTGCTCCGTGTGTTTGTTTACCGTTGATTTTGATGCCCAATTGGTCAACTGCGGCCATTGTCGCACCAGGACGGTAGCCAATTGTTCCAACCTCTGTAACTGAACTGATGTGTAGACCAAAAACTGCATCTACTTTTGGATTTTCCATCACGCCTTCCATTACCATTAATTCAGCTCCCGATTTACCATTTTTCAATAGTTTTGGGTCGTAAACACCTTCTTCTGCTGGTTGAAATAAGAATTTTACTGTTCCGGCTATTTCACTTTTCATAGAAGCTAAAACCTCAGCTACACCCATTAAAATAGCCACGTGTGAATCGTGTCCACAAGCGTGCATTACACCTGTTTTTTGACCATTATAAATTGTATTAACTGTTGATTTGAAAGGAATGTCAACTCGTTCAGTAACTGGAAGACCATCCATATCAGCACGAAGAGCTACAACTGGGCCAGGCTTTCCACCTTTCAGAATGCCTACTACACCAGTTACGGCTACGCTTTCTTGAACATCAATTCCTAGCGAACGGAGGTGATCTGCAACTATTTTAGCAGTTCGAACTTCCATATTTCCCAATTCAGGATGTTCATGGAAGTCACGACGCCAAGCGATAACTTTTTTCTCAATTGCATCAGCACTAGTATTAATTTTTGGTTTTAAGGATGATTGTCCGAATGTAAGACCATAAGAAATACACAGGGCCATGGTTAGGATTTTTTTCATTGATTATATTTATAGTTTAGTTTATTCAAAATTAGTCAAAAATCAAATACGATGGTTTAATGATTTTAAGGAGTTACGTAAAATGTCTTTATTCAAAGAAAACCAACGAATTTTGATTTGTTGATTCTTTATATTCTTTAAAAATTTGTTTGGCGGATTCTAATCCTCGTTCACCATAAACCATTAAGCATATCGTTCCGCCACTACCACCGCCGGTAATTTTTGCACCATAAATTTCGTTCTTAATACCTTTATTTCTTGCCAAAGTTACAATTTTGTCGGTCATTTCATTGCCCAGACCACAATTATTATAACTTTCGTGAGATTGAAACATTAATTCTCCCATAATTGGTAAGATTTCCGTATAGTTTGTTTCATTTACTGATTTTAATAGTTGTACAAAGGATTTTACTCGATGATTTTCGTAAATTGGATGTTTGGTACAGGCAATTATGTTGTAAAATGCATCTGGTTTTATCACTGATAGTTTGTCAGTCACAACTTCAAAATCTTTAATAAAATCTTTTCCATACATCGAATTTAAGCTTCGTTCAAAATTAGCCTTAAAAAATGATGGACTGATATTGCTTAAGAATCCATTAAAAGGCAATTCATTTTGCGTTTGTTTACTTAAATCGTCTTTTGAAAGCCCCAATTTTTGTGCAATTATCGAATAACCCATGAATGCTGCAGTACGAACTTCACTATAAGATGCTCCACTTACTGCGTGTTTAACACCACTATCAATGCCAACAAAATATAAATTATTGGGAATTTCGACTAAATCGTAGAGTTGGTCAGGTTGACATAAAATAGGTAACAATTTATTATTATCACCAAAATATGATGCCAATTGATCCATCAAGCCGCAAGGAGCTCCTACTACTAAGTTTTCGGCTTTTTGTGCAAATTTTGGTAGTTCGGTATCAATTAATTCAATATTAAAAAGTTCAGTAATCGCCTTTAATGTAGCTACTTCAAGTGCTGCAGAAGATGAAACACCTTTTCCGACGGGCACATCTGATTGAATTAAAATATCAAGTCCACCAAGTTTTATTTTTTTTTCGTTGCTCAAAACCAAATAACAACCAATAATGTACGCAGCCCAATCTCCACCTTTGATGTTTTTTAGGTATTTTTGAGATTCTTCGTAATTATTAGGTAGTTCGTCCAAATCAAGATAGATTTCATTTTGAAAAGAAATATCTAAACTCTTTATTCGCAGTTGATTATAATTTCTGATTCCTATTGTGATAGTAGCTTTTTGTGAAATTGATTTTTGAAGAACCAATGAACCAGAATAATCGGCTATGCCGCCCATTACATCCATTCTGCCAGGGGATGTCGCTTGTATTAAAACTTGATCTGGGCCAAAAAAATTTTGAAGAATACTACTTGAATCAGAATTTATTTTCATTTCAATAAAAAAACCTCACTAGATTGGAATAATCTTGCAAGGTTTGAGTTTTGTTTATAAATATTAAATTTTTTCTATAATTATGGCACTTGCACCACCTCCACCATTGCAAATTGCAGCCATTCCATATTTTGTGTTTTTGTTTTGAAGCACATTTACGAGCGTCGTTACAATTCTAGCACCTGAACAGCCTAGTGGATGTCCAAGTGAAACAGCTCCTCCAAAAACATTTAATTTTTCGTGACTAATGCCAAAATGTTTAGCAAATGCCATCGGCACTACTGCAAATGCTTCGTTTACTTCAAAAAAATCAATGTCTTCTATAGTTAAACCTGCTCTTTTTAGTGCTTTTTGGGCGGCAATAATAGGTGCAGTGGTAAACCATTCTGGCTCTTGTTCGCCATCGGCATACGAGATGATTTTTGCAATTGGCTTCAAATTATTTTTATCAACTGCATTGGTAGATGCTAAAACGAGAGCAGCTGCACCATCATTAATTGTTGACGAATTAGCTGCAGTTACTGTTCCTTCTTTGGTAAAAGCTGGACGTAAATTGGGGATTTTTTCAAAATTAACGATTTTGAATTCTTCATCTTCCGAAACTACTTTTACATTTCCTTTGCGATCGGTTACTTCAACGGGGATTACTTCATTCGCAAAAAAACCATTTGCCCATGCCTCAGCCGAACGTTTATAAGATTGAATCGCAAAAGCATCTTGTTCTTCACGACTTATTTCAAATTTACTGGCCGTTAAATCGGCAAAACAGCCCATTGCTTTATTATCATATACATTTACCAAACCATCTTTTGCCAAACCATCAATTAATTCGCCGTTTCCATAACCATACCCATAACGGGCTTTTGATAAGTAAAATGGTATATTTGACATGCTTTCCATTCCACCAGCTACTACAATATCATTTTGCCCAAGTTCGATAGATTGACTACCAAACATAATAGATTTCATTCCTGAAGCACAAACTTTATTAATTGTTGTAACAATGGTTTTATTGCTCAAACCTGCACCAAGAGTTGCTTGACGTGCCGGTGCCTGCCCAACATTTGCTTGACAAACATTGCCGTAAAGTACTTCTTCAACCAAATTAGGTTCAATTCCTGCTTTTTCGATTGCAGCTTTAATTGCCGTAGCTCCAAGTTTTGGGGCGGAAATACTTGATAATGAGCCACCAAAACTGCCAATTGGTGTACGAACTGCTGAAATTATAAATGATTGTTGCACAAATGTGTTGATTTATAAAAATGATGTAAATTACCAGGTTTTCTTTTTGTAACCAAACATAGCAAAATACAATACAAATCCGTATAAAGGTATCATGAGAGAATATGCAATTTGTGAATTATGCAAATAATCTGCTAAGCTACCGTAAATAAGTGGTAAAATTGCACCTCCGGCAATCATCATAATTAACCAAGCTGAACCAGTTTTTGTAAATTTACCGAGTCCATCAATGGCAAGTGGCCAAATCGCAGGCCACATAATGGCATTTGCCAAACCTAATATTGCTATGCAAAGTACAGACGTAAAGCCTGTTGTAATTAATGCAAATATAGTAACGATTATGCCAAAAATAGATGAAAGTTTTAGCCAAGTTTGTTGTGAAACGTATTTCGGAATCAAAACAATTCCCAAAACATAACCCAACATCATTAACCAAAGCGTGTAAGTACCAAACTGACTTGCTTCTTCTGTCGAAAATCCTAATGAAATACCATAGCTGATTATAGAATCTCCTGCTATAACTTCTGCACCCACGTAGCAAAACAATGCTATAAGGCCTAATACTAAATTTGGAAATTCAAAAACGCTTGTTTGGTTTATGCTCTTCGAACCATCAATACTTTCTTGCTCTTCACTTACTTCTGGTAAGCCTTTTGTAAGTAATATTAAAACTGCCAAAATGATTAAAACTACAGTAAGTATCAAATAGGGAGTTATTACTTTTTCCAGTTCTGCTTTAGGTGAAATGGCAGCACCCACCACACTTCCTGTTAAAAGAATTCCACCAAATATTTTTTGACTAATAATTCCAGCTGTTTTATTGGCAATTCCTAATATGCTTATGCGTTGAGCTGCACTCTCACGAGGGCCAAGAATGGTTGCGTATGGATTTGATGCTGTTTGTAAAAGTGTAAGGCCAATTCCAATTGTAAATAATCCAACCAAAAATAAAGTGTAAGATTCGGCATTAGCGGCGGGTACAAAAGTGAAAGTACCGATAGCCATAATTGCCAAACCGATTGACATACCTTTTTTGAATCCAACTTTTTTTAATACAAACGAAGACGGAATCGCCATGATTGTATATGAAATAAAGAAAGCGAATGTTACTAAATAAGAATTTGCATTACTTAGGCCGAAAGCATTTTTGAAAAATGAAATTAATGTTCCATTGACCCATGTAACAAAGCCAAATACAAAGAATAAAAGTCCGATTATGATTAATGGACCTGTGTAGTTTTTATTTTCTTGCATGTTTTTTTAGAGTTTAAAAAAAAATTCAAAACCTTCAAGGGCGTAAAGATTGCCTTTGAAGGTTCGTTAATGTCAATAATTATCATTTAATCCAAAAATTGGTTTATTGGTTTTCCATTTGCCACGTGTAAAATCTGGAATTTCGACTGGAGAGCTGCCACGTGCAATTGAAAGTTCAGAAAGTGGACTAATGGCACTCCAAGCTGCAGCATCATAAACATCAATTGGAGGTGCAACTTTATTTTTTACTGATTCGATAAATGCACGAAGTACAAAGAAATCCATGCCGCCATGACCCGCATTAACGGCATCTTGTTCGAAACGTTTCCATAGAGGGTGGTCGTATTCTTTTTGATAATCGGCAAAAGGTTCCCAAGAATCATGTTTTTTTGAAATACCTTCTAAATAAATCTGATTTCCGTCATTCATCCAGATACCTTTTGTACCTTGAGCTCTAAAGCCCAATGAATATGGTCTTGGACTATTGGTATCGTGAATAATTACAATATTTTCGCCATTAGCACATTGAATCGTGGTAGTGACAATATCTCCACATTTGAATTTTACTTTAGCATTTGGATGGTTTTCACCCCCTTTTTCAACAATATAATTGTGCATTCCACGAGATTTTGTGGCGATTGAGGTCAAGAAATCAAATTTATTTCCACGATTTATATCCATCCAGTGAGCTACAGGCCCAAGTCCATGGGTAGGATAGAGGTCTCCATTTCTATCAATTGAGTGTTGGGTTCTCCAACGTGCTTCGCTGAAACCTTTTTCGCCAAATTCTACTCCTTTCCCGTAAGCCGATTTTCCATCGTTTAGTTTTACAAAACGTAAATCATGTTGGTAGCCGCAATGACCGTAGAGCATTTCTCCGAACATATTTTTTCGCACCATGTTTAAAACTGACATAATATCCCGACGATAACAAACATTTTCGAGAATCATGCAGTGCGAACCTGTTTTTTCATATGTATCAATTAAATCCCATGATTCTTGTAGGGTAACTGTTGCTGAAACTTCAACTCCAGCATATTTACCCGCTTTCATGGCAGCAACTGACATCGGTACGTGCCATTCCCATGGTGTCGCGATGATGATACCATCTAGGTCGTCGCGTTTAACCATATTTTCAAAATCATGTTCGCCTTTTGTATAAGCAATTGGTTCTTTTTTACCGAACTTTTGAAATAATTTATTTGCTTCCGCAATAGAATTCAAGTCAATATCGCAAATAGCAGGAATTTCTACATCAGAACGGTACAAAGCTTGCTGAAGATGGTTTCTTCCTCGAAGCCCAACACCGATAAAGCCAAGTCTAACTTTTTTATCGTCTTTGAGATGTTGTTTTTTTACAATAAATGGAATGCTTGAGGTTGCCAAGCTGGTTGATAGAAAATTTCGACGATTCATATTCAGATTGGTTTGAAGGTGTTGTAAACTTAATTGTTGATTTATGTTTCAAAGATAAAATTAAATATTTTCATAAATAAATTATTAATAAAAAATATAATCTTTTAGCTTTTGAATAGATAAAAATATTTTAATATGTTTAATTTAAAATTCAAGTTAAATATTTTTTTGAAAAAATCTTGAACAAAATAAAAATACCACTTGTTTATATATTTGATAACGTTTCTTAAAGAACGATTTAACCACCGTTCGGTAGCCTACAAGTGTTGTACACAACCTTTGTAATGACTGTTTGGCTAACATTTTATTTATCTTTTATAATTTATTTTGGAATATCAAAAAAAGAGAGTTGCGGTGTTGCGAAAAGAACACTTCAATTCAGCTCATCGTCTTCACAATCCCGATTGGAATGTGGAAGATAATGCTCGGATTTTCGGAAAATGTAATAATCCAAATTTTCACGGGCACAATTATGATCTGATTGTTCGACTGTCGGGCGAAGTTGACCCAAGGACAGGTTATGTTTTCGATATGAAAATTTTAAGTGATTTAATCAAAGAAAATGTTTTAGACAGATTTGATCACAAAAATTTGAATCTGGACGTTGAAGAGTTTAAAACACTAAATCCATCGGCTGAAAACATTGCAATTGTGATTTACGATATTTTACGAGAAAAAATATCAAATGATTATGATTTGAAAATTACACTTTTTGAAACTGAAAGAAACTATGTTGAATACCCAATTTAAAGAAAAAACATTTGTGAGCGATTTATTACTCGACGACCAAGACCATCCGTTTACTAAACTCGAAACGCCACTCCGAGAAGATGCATTTGATTTAAATGATGATGAGAAAATTGAAATAATAGAAAAACATTTCAAAGAAATTATGCTTACACTTGGTCTTGATTTGCAAGACGAAAGTCTTCGTGGAACTCCAAAGCGTGTAGCTAAAATGTATGTAAAAGAGTTGTTTTCTGGCCTAAATCCTGAAAATGAACCTGCAATGACGCTCTTTTCCAATGAATATAACTACAATGAAATGTTGGTTGAGAAAAACATTCAATTTTATTCATGTTGCGAACATCATTTTGTGCCAATCGTAGGGAAAGTTCATGTAGCATATATTTCAAATGGCAAAGTAATTGGGTTATCTAAATTACACAGAATCGTTAATCATTTTGCTCGTCGCCCACAAGTGCAAGAGCGTATGACAATTCAGATTGGGAATGCCATAAAAAATGCCTTGATGACCGATGATGTGGCAGTTTTTGTGGATGCTGATCATCAATGTGTTTCATCTCGTGGAGTGAAAGACCAAACAAGCTCAACAATTACTTCATTTTATAGTGGGGCTTTTAATAAAGAAGAAAAAAGAAGCGAATTCTTGAAGGTTTTGAGTATTTAATCCTTAAATAATTTTTTCGAGATACCCGCACGTTTAAAAATGGATAATTGACAACTCACTAAACAATTTTACTAACATTCGGTTTAAAATTGTGAAGTAGTAAGTTTTCAATTATTCATTTTCATTCATTCATTAAAGAAATGTCTTTAAAAGGTAAAAATTATCTTATAATTGGTGCAAGCTCGGGTATCGGCTTTTCTCTTGCACAATCATTAATAGAAGCAGATGCAACTGTATTTACAGCATCTCGCACTAAGCCAAATTTACCATCTACACATATTTTTTGGGATGCAGCAAACCCTGATAGCCAAGTATTTAGTTCACTTCCTAACATAATTGATGGACTTGCATATTGTCCTGGAACAATCAATTTAAAGCCGTTTAATAGATTTACTAGTGAAGATTTTCAAAAGGATTTTCAAATAAATGTTTTAGGTGCAGTTAATGTAGTTCAGGCTGTTTTGCAAAAATTGAAAGCTGCTGGAAATGCTTCGGTTGTACTTTTTAGTACAGTTGCCGTGCAAACTGGGATGGGATTTCATTCGTCAGTTGCGGCTTCAAAAGGTGCGATTGAAGGACTAACTCGTTCATTAGCAGCCGAATATGCTGCTTCAAAAATTCGATTTAATGCTATTGCTCCATCATTGACCGATACACCTTTAGCAAAAATGTTACTTTCTTCTCCCGAAAAAATTGATGCGTCAAACAAACGTCACCCACTCGGAAGAGTTGGTAAAAGTGATGATATTGCTACCGCTGCTAAATTTTTATTATCTGATGAGGGTAGTTGGATTACTGGACAGATTCTACACATTGATGGTGGAATGGGGAATTTGAAGTAGAAATTTTGTCAACAAATAAATTTTTTACAAATATTCCTTGTGATTATACCATTTGTCAAGTTTTTAGATTATGTTGCTTACTTAATTCTACATTTGATTCTAATTTTAACTAAAACCGTAAAACACAATGATATCTATTTTTTTATGTGTATTTGTAGCAATCGTTCTTTATCTGTCGGTTGTAATCGTTCAACAAGGTAATGTTGCAGTAATTACAGTATTTGGTAAGTATAGCCGAATCATGACTCCTGGTTTGAATTTTAAGATTCCATTTATTGAGTTTGTATTTCGTACTATCTCAATTCAGAATCGTTCAGCTGAATTACAGTTTCAAGCAATCACTAACGACCAAGCCAATGTCTATTTTAAGGCGATGTTGCTATACACAGTAACAGATAATTCGGAAGAGCAAATCAAAAACGTTGCTTTTAAGTTTATTGACCAAGCTAACTTTATGCAGGCTTTAGTTCGCTCAATTGAAGGCTCGATTCGTAGTTTTGTGGCTACTAAAAAGCAGGCTGAAATTTTAGGTTTAAGAAATGAAATTGTTGATGATGTAAAGTCAAACCTTGACCAAACATTAAATGGGTGGGGCTATCATTTACTTGATTTACAGATAAATGATATTACGTTTGATGAAGAAATCGTAAAATCAATGTCAAGAGTAGTTGCTTCAAATAACTTGAAGGCGGCGGCTGAAAACGAAGGACAGGCTCTATTGATTACAAAGACCAAAGGTGCAGAAGCTGATGGTAATGCTATTAGAATCTCGGCTGAGGCTGAACGTGAAGCAGCTCGTTTGCGTGGACAAGGGTTGGCTCAATTCCGTGAAGAAATTGCTAAAGGTATGGCCGTAGCTGCGGCAGAAATGGAAAAGGCACATCTTGATCCATCAATTATTTTATTCTCTCTTTGGACTGAAACTATGCGTCAGGTGGCCCAAGATGGCAAAGGAAACGTAATATTTATGGATGGTTCGGTTGAAGGATTTGATAAAACAATGAAACAAATGATTGCTTTGAACCAGAATTCAGAAAATAATCAGAAAGGAAAGTAGATTTTTTAGTTCTTAAATAATCACGCCACTCTTTAAAACAAAGTGTGGCGTGGTTATTTTCATGTGACTATAATTTTGTAAGCGTCATAAATCATTTTTATACCAACACCAATAAAAACCAAACCCGATATATATTTTATATAAACGATGGAATTATCGTTTAGTCGAGTTTTAATTTTATCGGCAAATATTGAAAAAGCCGATTCAATAGTGAAAATGGTAAGAATGCAGGTAGTAAAAAACAGTGTTTCGTCTAATAAATCGTATCTATAGCCTTTTAGCGACGCCGAAACTACCATCCATGAGATAAAATTTATTGGATTTATAACATTTAATAAAAATCCTTTTCCGAAAAAATAAAAAAATCTTGTCAATTTAAATTCTTGTATCTTTGATGTTTGCTGACGTTTCCGAAACTGAATAAGACCTAAACCGATAAGCAATATCGAACCAAATATTCGGGAATAAAGACCAAAATTTGCTATATTTGGAAGAAAAGAAGTGCCAAGATAGGCAATCAAAATCATAATTATATCACCGACAATAACGCCTAGGGAGATTTTTACGCCTGCTTGATAGCCATATTGGATACTATCTTGTACGAGTGCAAAAAATACACTCCCAAAACCGAAACTTAATACAAGGCCTGTCACCAAGCCAAAAAATATTGCTTCAAACATATCATAGACCTTTTAAACGTGCAACTTTAAGAATACCAGCCACACTCATTGAATCTGTAATTCTGTCATCCATAACCATCATGAGTGCTTCATTAAGCGAAACTTTTTTAACTTGTAATTGCTCGGTTTCTTCGGGTTGGCTTTCTGATTGCGTGATACTTTCGGCAAGATAAATATAGGCAACCTCATTGCAGACAGAGTTTGATGTGTGTAATTTAGAAATTAATTTCCATTCTTGTGCGATTAAGCCCGTTTCTTCTTTTAATTCACGTTTTGCCGTGTCTAAAACCTCTTCACCTTTAGGACATCCACCTTCTGGAATCTCCCAAGAATATTCATTTAGTGGGAATCTATATTGTCCAACTAACCAAATATTTCCATCTTGGTCGATTGGTACTACACCAACAGCAATGTTTTTAAAATTTACTGTGCCATAAATCCCTTCGCCTCCACTTGGATTTATTACTTTTTGGTGTACCACCTGTATCCAGTTATTTTCGTACTTGACCTCAGAGTCAAGAATTTGCCAAGGATTTCTTTCTTCATTCATCTGGCAAATTTAAGATAAAATCAGTAATGATGAAAACTTTGTATTGAAAGAGGGCGATTTTGCCTTTTTTGATTGATTTATTTTAAAACTTTTCCAAATAATTTTAGAAATTCAGTCACTTTCTTTTGTAACTTTCCTTCCAATATTTATGTATGATTTCTTATTACAGTTGTTTTTTTATTTTATCATGAAAAAAGTGGTGTTACTTTCTTTGAGTGTATTTTTATTGAATTCTGCTTATTTGTTTGCTCAAAACAATGAATTATGGTATGACAAACCCGCCTCGGTTTGGACAGAAGCCTTGCCAATTGGGAATGGTTTTATGGGTGCTATGGTTTTTGGAAATCCTGATACAGAACATTTACAATTGAATGAAGGAACTCTTTATACAGGCGACCCAAATGGAACGTTTAAAAATATAAATATCAGAAAGTCATTTAATGTGGTTACTGATTTATTGAATGATAAGAAATACCAAGAAGCACAGGCCATTATAGCAAAAGAGTGGCTCGGTCGAAATCATCAATTGTATCAACCTATGGGTGATTTGTGGATAGATTTTGAGCATAAAAACAATTCAGTTTTAGATTATAAACGTAACCTAAACCTCTCAAATGCAACTGCTTCAACAAGTTATAAGATTGGTAAAACTACCTTTAAAAGAACATATTTTGCCAGTTATCCTGACCATGTAATTGTGATAAAGCTACAAGCAGTAGGGGTTGATAAAATTAATTGTACTTTGAGATTTACAACTCCACACCATTCAAGTAATCATTTTGAGGCTAAAGGTAATACTTTAAGAATGCAAGGTAAAGTTGCAGGTTTTGGCTTGAGAAGAAGTTTCGAACAGGTAGAGAAGCTTGGTGACCAACATAAGTATCCCGAACTTTACGACAAATTAGGTAAACGTAAACCAGAAATTGAAAATATGCTTTATGATGCAAAAGCTAACGGTTTGGGTATGTCTTTTGAGTCAGTAATAAAAGCTTATAATTATGGCGGTAGCGTAGTAAGTGATAAAGATAAAATTATTGTCAAAAATGCTAATGAATTGGTGCTGATTCTTTCTTCCGCGACAAGTTTTAATGGCTTTGACAAAAGCCCTGCCTATGAAGGCAAAGACCCGAGAAAATTAGTCGAGAAATATTTTAAAGCAATTCAAGGTAAATCATTTAATGTTCTTTATGATAATCACCTTGCAGACTTTAAAAAACTGTACGATAGAGTTGAACTTAAATTGGCTGCGGAAAGTACACAATCAATATTACCAACCGATAAACGTATTGAGTTATTTTATAATAAAAATGACCCTTCTTTTCCCGCACTTTATTTTAATTATGGTCGATATTTGATGATTGCAGGTTCGAGAATCGGTGGTCAACCGCTCAATCTTCAAGGAATTTGGAATGATCAAATGACTCCACCTTGGAATGGTGCATACACAATCAATATTAATGCTCAAATGAATTATTGGCCTGCCGAAATTACAAATTTATCGGAGTGTCAAGAGCCTTTTTTTCAAGCAATTAAAGAAATGGCAATTAATGGCCAAGAAACTGCTCGCAATATGTATGGTAATGAAGGTTGGGTTGCTCATCATAATACTGATATTTGGCGACACACCGAACCAATTGATAACTGTAATTGTTCGTTTTGGCCAATGGCAGCGGGTTGGCTAACGAGTCATTTTTGGGAGAAATATCTATATAATGGAGACAAAAGGTTTTTAAAAGAAGAAGTCTTTCCGCTGTTAAAAGGTGCTGTGCAATTTTATCAAGGTTGGTTAGTAAAGAATGAAAATGGGTATTTAGTTACGCCAGTTGGACATTCACCAGAACAGAATTTTCTATACAATCAAAATATACAAGGTACATTTAGTGCTGGGCCAACTATGGATATGGCCATTATTCGAGAATCAATGTCTAGGTATGTTGAATCCTGCAAAATTCTTGGAATTGATGAACCGTTATTATTAGTAGTAAAACAAAATTTGAGACTACTTTTACC
Organism: Cytophagaceae bacterium; assembly: GCA_027486845.1. GTDB lineage: Bacteria > Bacteroidota > Bacteroidia > Cytophagales > Spirosomataceae > Emticicia. The sequence goes on along the minus strand of JAIXOL010000027.1, from coordinate 35,802 downwards.
TTATCAAATTGGTAAATACGGTCAGTTGCAAGAGTGGCAAGAAGATTTTGAAGATGCTGATATACAGCATCGCCATTTTTCACATTTATATGCTTTTCATCCGAGTAATCAAATAAATCAATTTACACCTGAATTAATTTCGGCAGTAAAGAAAGTCATGGAACGTCGAGGAGACTTAGCTACGGGGTGGTCTATGGGTTGGAAAGTTAATATTTGGGCGAGATTGCAAGATGGAGACCACGCATTAAAATTATTGACAAATTTATTCAAATTAGTAAGAAGCCATACGACAAACATGGAAGGCGGAGGAACTTACCCTAATTTGTTTGATGCTCATCCTCCATTCCAAATTGATGGTAATTTCGGTGCAACCGCTGGAATTGCAGAAATGCTTATTCAAAGTCATGCAGGAGAAATTTACTTATTGCCGGCTCTTCCAAAAGAATGGCATACAGGAAATGTGAAAGGATTGAAAGTGCGAGGAGGATTTGAAATTGATATGGCTTGGAAAAATGGTAAATTGATAAAAGCTATCATTTACTCAAAAAATGGTGGAAATTGTAGAATTAGGACTAATGAAAAATTGACCATCAAAGATTTACAATACAAAATTGCCAAAGGCGAAAACCCTAATCAACTCTTTACTTTTGTTAAAGTTGAAAGCCCGATTATTAAAGACCCTTCAAAACTTTTAGAGATTAAAGAGCGAGGTAGTTTTGTTATTGATTTTTTGACAAAAAAAGGTAAAAGGTATGAGATTTTGTAGCATAAAGCCTACAAAATCTCACGAATTACTTTTCCAGATACATCAGTTAATCTAAAATTCCTTCCTTGAAAAGGAAATGTAAATTGTTCGTGGTCGAAACCCATAACATGCATAATAGTTGCTTGCAAATCATGAATATGGGTTTTTCCTTTAATACCATAATAACCAATCTCATCCGTTTCACCGTGCGAATATCCTTTTTTGATTCCTGCACCTGCCATAAACATCGTGAAGGCATCTACGTGATGGTCACGGCCTTTTAATGGCGTATTATTATCACCTGCTCGGTTTTCCATCATTGGTGTACGCCCAAACTCTCCTCCCCAAACAATCAATGTTTCATCTAAAAGTCCACGTTGTTTAAGATCTTTGATAAGTGCTGTAATTGGTTTATCGACGTACTCAACGTTTCTACGTAAACCAATATCAACTCCGCTACCCTCATCAGTTCCATGATTATCCCATCGGCGGTCGAAGAGTTGAACGACTCTTACGCCTTTTTCGATTAATTTTCTGGCTAATAAACAATTATTGGCAAAACTCGCTTTGCCGACTTCAGTTCCATACATTTCGTGAATATATGCTGGTTCAGAAGAAATATCCATTGTTTCGGGTACTTCCGCTTGCATCCTAAATGCCATTTCGTATTGTGAAATACGAGTAAGTGTTTCCGGGTCGCCAATTTCTTTATAAGTCAGTTCATTGATTTTATTAATCGTTTCAATTGATTTCTTGCGTAATTCCGTATCTATTGTCTTTGGATTATTGATATAAAGTACTGGATCACCTTTCGACCTGCATTGAACACCTTGATAAACTGAGGGTAAAAAACCATTTCCCCACAAATATTTTCCTGCACTTGGTTCAGAACCAGAAACCAAAACAACATAAGCAGGCAAATTCTGATTCTCCGACCCCAAACCATAGGTAATCCATGATCCTAAACTTGGCCGGCCAACTCTTGCACTTCCAGTATGCATGAATAACTGGGCAGGTGCGTGGTTAAACTCATCTGTATGCATGGCTTTTAGGAAAGTCAAATCATCGGCGAGTTCTGGTAAATGCTTAAAATAATCTGAAAACCAAGCACCTGACTGTCCATGCTGCTGAAAAGTAGCTTGTGGGCCAAGCATTTTAGGCGTTCCTTTGATGAATGCAAAACGCTTACCTTCTAAAAGTGACGGTGGACAAAGTTGCCCATCTAGCTTCGCAAGTTCTGGTTTATAATCAAATAATTCGAGCTGTGATGGAGCTCCCTCCATATGCAGAAAAATAATATGTTTGGCTTTGGCAGGAAAATGTGGTGGCTTAACTGCGAAAGGGTTTTCTTCAACCGATTTTTGTTCTGAATTAAAACACCCTCCAAGAATTGACGATAAGGCGATACCGCCCAAACCCGAAGTACATTGTTTTAGAAAATGACGACGAGTATTGAAATTGGCTTGCTCAAAATAAGCTTCCTCAAATATAGTTTTTCTGTTCATTTTGTAAGGAATTCGTCTAAGTTTAACATCGTATTTGCCGTGAGTGTAAGTGCTAAAAGTTCGGCTTTTGTACTTTTTTTCTTTCTGAAATCAATCAATGCTTCATTATAAAGATTTTCTAGTAAGGCTGTTTTTGACTGACTTGGTTGTCTTTGAAATATGTGCGAATAACCCGCACGAATTTTGTCTTTAATGCTTTTTGCTTGTGAAAGTTGCATTTTTAAAGCAATGTTTTGAGCAGCTGCATAGTAAACGGTATCGTTTAGGGTGGTAAGTGCCTGTAAAGGCGTATTCGTACGAACCCTTCTCGAAATGCAAACATTTCGCTGAGGACTATCAAAAGTTATCATCGAAGGGTATGGATTTGTACGCCTCCAATAAGTATAAATAGCTCTGCGAAACTTATTTCCGCTTTTTTCTCTTCGCCAAGCTCCATCGGTCGGATTGGGTGGACGAACACTCGGACCATACATAGTTGGATTCAATAAACCACTGATTGCCAATGCTTGGTCACGAATTTGCTCAGATGAAAGTCGAACCCTAGGGCCACGAGCCAAAAGTAAATTTCGAGGGTCTTTTGCCTCTAATTGCTTAGAAATCACTGAAGATTGTTGATAAGTGGCCGACATTACGATGGTTTTAAGTAAACTTTTTACTTTCCAATCCATTTTGTTTGAAAATTTAACTGCTAACCAGTCCAACATTTCAGGATGTGTTGGTTTAGACCCCATACTGCCAAAATCCTCTAAGGACTCTAAAATTCCAGTACCAAATAATTGTTCCCAAAAACGATTCACAATTACTCTTGAAGTTAGTGGATTTTGTTTATTTACCATCCATTCTGCAAAACCAAGTCGGTTTTTAGGGTAGTTTTTCATATTTGGTAAAATTGCTGGTACGCCTGCTTGTACTTCACTTCCTTTTGCCATCCAATTTCCTCTGATGAAAACATTGGTTTTTCGTGCTTTATTTTGTGGTCGTTCGAGCATAATTGGCGTGGCAATCACATCAATCATTGCCAATTTTTCAATCGAATCTTGCACAGATTTAGGTAAAGTTCTGATAGGCATTTTGCTCGATTGCAGCTCCATCCAATCGAGGTGTATTAAGTCTGTCCAAAAGTTTTTTCCTTTCCTAAATACTAAATATACATCATAAATTCCTTGCTTTGGTTTCACTTTTCCCGATGAAGTTGTATATTGATTCCATCTCGACCAACCAACATTTACTTCTTTTTCGCTGCATTTCGTTTCTACTTTACTAATTAACTCCCCATCCACGCTGCCGATTCTCATTTCGATATAAGCATTTTCTGCACCACTTTGATAACGATATTTTACGCCCTCAATATTGCTTAAATCAATGTTTTCATAAACAGTAAATGCACCTTCAGTAGTTTGCATTATTTCTTTCTGATTGTTCCAAAGCTCAATGTGACGACTTGTACTATCAAACGATTCAGCTTCAATTCGATAAAAACCCAATTTTCTTAAATAATCATTTGTTTTTTCTGCTAAAAGTGTTTTATCAGAATTTTTTATGCTAGAAAGGTTTGATGGGAGTTTGGTATTTATCCAGTTAGTTAACTTAATCACTTCCTGCTCTTTTTCTTTAGAATAAGTTCTGAAAAGTGGTTTTTCGTTATACAAATCTCGGTCTTGGGTATTGTTAAAAAAAGCAGCCAATTTGTAAAAATCTTCATGACGAAAAGGGTCGTACGGGTGACTATGACACTGTACACAAGCCATTGTTGTGCCTTGCCAAACTTCCATCGTAGTAGAAACTCGGTCGATAATGGCCATAGTTCTAAACTCTTCGTCGTTGGTTCCACCTTCATCATTGGCCATTGTATTTCTATGAAAAGCGGTGGCAATATTGCGGTTTTCTAGCGATTCTATGCTTTCGTTTGGGGCTTGTGGTAATAAATCTCCCGCCAGCTGTTGTATCGTAAATTGGTCGAATGGCATATCTTCATTAAAGGCTTTTATAACCCAATCACGATATTTCCAAATACTACGATCAAGGTCTTTTTCGTAACCTTTCGAGTCGGCATAACGAGCCAAATCAAGCCACATTGAAGCCCATCGTTCACCAAAAGCAGGTGATTTTAATAGCCTATCGACTTGTTTTTCGTAAGCGTATGGCGATTTATCATTGACAAAATCTTTGGATTCTTGCGTCGTTGGCGGAAGTCCAATCAGGTCTAAACTTAATCTGCGAAGTAGGGTAGGGCGGTCGGCATCTTTTGATGGCGAAAGTCCTTCTTTTTTTAGTTTTTCAAACACAAAATTATCAATTTCATTTTTTGCCCATCCTTTACCTTCGTTTGGAATCGTAATATTTGTTTTTGGTGCCGAATATGCCCAATGATTTTCCCATTTTGCACCTTGATTTATCCATTTTTCAATTTTCGTTATTTCCTCATCAGTTAGTGGGTCTTTATCTTTTGGCATTCGCTCATCGAGGTCGTGTGACTTGATCCTTTTCATTACCTCTGAATTATCAGCATCAAAGGGAATAATAGCAAACTTCCCTGACTTAGCTTTTGCAAAAGCTTCTTCAGGAAAAAGTAAACTAAAATTGCCATTTTTCTTTACGCCGCCATGACAAACAATGCATTTTTTATTAAAAATTGGTCTAATTTCTTCATTATAACTAATGTCATCAGAAGACCGATGATTATACAAATAAAATAGAGTAGAAATAGGTATTGCGATAGTAAAAATCCATTTTAGATATGAAGCATTCATGCGTTTTATAAAAATGTATTATTTCAATGATAAATTGCACTAATATAATTACAAATTTGATTAGTATTTTAAAATTTTTTAATAATTTTGAAGAATAAGATTTACTTAATCTTAAAATTCATTTAAAAAGTAAAATCATTAATCTAATTTATAATGTCAACTAAAAATAATAACATTTCTCGTCGTGATTTTGTGAGTAAAGCTTCTATAGCCTTTGGAAGCTTTTTGATTGTACCACGTCATGTTTTAGGAGGAAAGAAAGCCGATGGGAGTCGATATTTAGCCCCAAGTGATATTATTTCACTTGGATTTATAGGTACAGGAAAGCAAGGTCGTGGACTTACCACTTCATTCTTAAATACAAACGAAGTACGAATTGCTGCACTGAGTGAAGTATATCAAGCAAAGGCACAATTAACTTTGGATCGAATTAAAACGCACTATGAGAAAAATACTCAACTTGGTGCTTTTTCAGAAATTCCTGTTTATCAAGACTTTAGAGAACTTTTAAGTCGTAAAGACATTGATGCTGTTGTAATAGCAACGCCTGATCATTGGCACGCAGCTATGTCAGTGAGAGCAGCCGAGGCAGGTAAGGATATTTATTGTGAAAAACCTCTTTCTTTGACGGTTCGAGAAGGACGTGCGATGGTCAATGCTGCACGAAAATATAAAAAAGTTTTTCAGACAGGCAGTATGCAACGTTCATGGCCAGAGTTTCGCCAAACCGCCGAATTAATTAGAAATGGTTATATAGGGGAGGTGAAAAGTATTAAAGTTAATGTAGGAGCTCCACCTATTACTTATAATTTAGCAGAAGAAAAATTACCAGAAGGACTTGATTGGGGGAAATGGCTAGGCCCAAATGAATCAGTAGTTTTTAACTCAGAATTGGCTCCACCTATTTCAAAAGATGTTTTTCCAAATTGGCGTTTATACCGTGAGTTTGGTGGTGGAATGGTAACAGATTGGGGAGCTCACATGTTTGATATTGTTCAGTGGTCGCTTGGAATGGATGATAGCGGACCGGTGGAAGTGTCAGCACCCGATGGAAAAGAAATTAAGTTTCTTACCTATAAATATGAAAATGGTATCACAATGACCCACGAAAAATGGGAATGGAACAATGCGATACATTTTGTAGGAACAGAGGGAGAAATTAAAGTTCAGAGAAAGAAAATTGAAACAACGCCTAATTCTCTGAAAGATAAAGTTATTGGTGAAACAGAGAAACACGTTTATAAGTCTGAAAATCATTATAAAGATTTCTTAAATGCAATGAGAAACCGTAGTAAACCAATTTGTGATGTTGAAATTGGTCATCGTACTGCTTCGGTTTGTAATATCGGAAATATTGCTTATCGCCTTAATCGTTCGTTAAAATGGAATCCAAAAAAAGAAATTTTTATTGACGATAAGGAAGCAAATTCTCTTCTAGGACGAAATATGAATAAAGAATGGGGAATAAAAATCTAAAATTATAAATATATTTGGTAGTCGCCTTGAAGAATTGCGAGGTGACTTTCTTTATTACTTCAATTAACAATCTCAACCAATGCAAATTAAATTTTTACCTTTAGTTTTTCTTAGTTTTTGTGCATTTTCACAATCTCTTGTATCAAAAACTGCACCTGCACCTGCTGCCTCATCTACTCTAAAAGAAGAGAAATCGGCCTCTCTGATCATTCCTTTTAATCCAGATTCTTATGTTACAACAGAGCATGTGACGACCATCAAAGGTCAGAAAGTGCCATTTCAGGCGATGACTGGGACAATGCCCGTTTGGGATGAGGAAGGAAAAGCAATCGCTGGATTGTTTTATACCTATTATGAACGTACAGATGTAAAAGACAGAGCAAGCCGTCCATTAGTGATTTCGTTTAATGGGGGTCCAGGTTCTGCTTCGGTATGGATGCACATTGCATATACAGGCCCACATTTACTCAATATTGATGATGAGGGATATCCGCTCCAACCTTATGGAATCAAAGAAAATCCTTACTCAATATTAGATGTTGCAGATATTGTATTCGTAAATCCTGTGAATACGGGCTACTCACGCCCAACAAGTAAAGATGTCCCAACCTCAAAATTTTTTGGAGTTAATGCTGATATTAAATACTTAGCTGACTGGATAAATACATTTGTGACTCGTACAAATCGTTGGGCATCACCAAAATATTTGATTGGTGAAAGTTACGGTACAACTCGTGTTTCGGGTTTGGCTTTGCAATTGCAAAATTCCCAGTGGATGTATTTGAATGGCGTAATTTTGGTTTCTCCAACAACGCTTGGAATTGAGCGTGGAACTGCTTCGGGTGCAGCATTGAAATTGCCTTATTTTGCGGCAACTGCGTGGTTTCATAAGATGTTACCCGCAGATTTACAAAAGAAAGACCTAACCGAAATGCTTCCAGAAGTAGAAAATTTCACTATAAATGAACTTCTTCCTGCAATTAGTAAAGGCGGTTTTTTAGAAGATACAAAGAGAAAAGAAATTGCAGCCAAAATGTCTAGATACTCAGGATTATCAGAAAAAGTAATTTTGCAGCAAAATTTAGATATTCCTCTTGATTTTTTCTGGAAAGAATTATTGCGTGAAAAGGGAAATACAGTTGGACGTTTAGATTCAAGATATAAAGGACTTGACCGAAAAGATGCAGGCGAAAAACCAGATTTCAATTCTGAGCTTACCTCATGGTTACACTCATTCACGCCTGCAATCAATATATATTTAAGAAATGAATTGAATTACAAGACAGATCTTAAATATTATATGTTTGGCCCTACCAATCCATGGGATAGAACCGGCGATAATACTGGAGAAAATTTGCGTCAAGCAATGGCACAAAATCCATATCTGAATGTTATGGTTCAATCGGGCTATTATGATGGTGCATGCGATTATTTTAATGCAAAGTATAATATGTGGCAAATGGATCCGAGTGGTAAACTAAAAGACCGTATGTCATGGAAAGGATACAGAAGTGGTCACATGATGTATTTACGTCGTGAAGATTTACAAACTGCAAATGAAGATATTAGAGATTTTATCAAGAAATCTTTACCGAAGCCAAATCAGCCTGCAAAGTATTGATATTATTTGATTGATATAAAAATCTATATAAATTAATTTGTTTTTAGAAAAGTCATAATCTTAGGTTATGACTTTTTTTATTAGATTAGGTGGTGAAGATTGCTTAAAAAAATAAACTTTAAAACTTAGATATTTTTTCAAGTAATGAGACCATATCAATCGACAAATAGAATTTAAATAACTTATTGATAGTTGGTATTTTATCCTTTGTCTCGAATCTCATGCCTTTTGTCTCAGCATTAATAAAAAAAATTAATATTAACTTGATATAATTAATTTTTTCCAATATAATTTAGAAATTGAATTTTTAATATTTTATCTTTGAATTTATATATTTTTAAATCTAATTTTTATTATTTATTTATGAAACACTCATACCCAATTCCTATTAAAGTAAGGGCATTGATGCTTTTCCTATTCTTCACTAGCTCGATGGTTTTTGCCCAACAAAAAATCACAGGAAAAGTAACGGATGCAGAAAGTGGAATCGGCTTGCCTGGTGCAACAATTCAAGTAAAGGGAACTAATAAAGGAACTTCTTCGGATGCCAATGGTGCATTTTCATTTGAAGTGCCTGCGGGTTCTACTATCGTGATTTCTTCAATCGGTTATTTATCAGTTGAAGAAGTTGTTGGTAATCGTTCAATCATAGATGTTGCTATGCAATCTGATACCAAGGTATTAGGAGAAGTAGTTGTAACTGGTTATGCTTCACAACGGAAAAAAGACATTACTGGTGCTGTAACTGTAGTTGGAGCTAAAGAATTGCAATCACTTCCAGCAGCGAGTGTAACACAGCAGTTACAAGGTCGTGCAGCGGGTGTAACTGTAGGTAATGATAACTCTCCAGGTGGTGGTACAATGGTTCGTATCCGTGGATTTGGTTCTATCAATAATAATAGTCCGCTATATGTAATTGATGGCACACCAACACAAGGAACACTTAACCAAATCAACCCAAATGATATTGAGTCGATGCAAGTGTTGAAAGATGCTTCTGCTGCTTCAATATACGGTGCGAGAGCTGCTAATGGTGTAGTAATCATTACAACAAAAAGAGGTGGGGCTGGCGAACCTAAGATTACTTTTGATATGTATACGGGTACTCAAAGAGTTGGAAGAACGCTGGACTTGTTAAATACGAAAGAATTAGGTCAGTTGTATTATGAGTCTGAGATTGGTGCTGGTAAAACACCTGGAACCTCACCTTCAGCTCAATACAAATTCGGTGCAGATGGTTCACAAACAATTGCTGATTATATTTATCCAAACGTTTATGGAGCTTTACCTGCCAATTACACTTATACTAATGATATTGCTGATCCTAAATTAGGTGTTACAGCGTTTAATATTACAAAAGCAAATAAAGAAGGTACTGATTGGCAAAATGAAATTTTTGGAGCAGCTAAAATATCTAATTATCAATTAGGTGCAACTGGTGGTTCAAAAAATGGTAAATTTGCGATTTCTGGTAGTTATTTCGATCAAGAAGGTATTTTGAAATATACAGGTTATAAGCGTTATTCAGTTCGTGCAAATACAGAATTTACTAAAGGACGTTTAACTTTCGGTGAAAACTTTACGGTGGCTTATGACGAAAGAGTTGGTGTACCCAACGGAAACCAAAATGAAAGTAATCCAATTTCATTTGCGATAAGAATTCAGCCAATTATTCCAGTATTTGATATAACCGGTGGGCCAGTTGCTTTAGGAGGTACAAATACTTCTGATTTGAATGGCTTTGCTGGAAGCAGAGGTTCAAATCTTGGAAACGCACCAAACCCTTTGGCAAGACAATGGCGTGAAAAAGATAATATTATCAAAGGAACTCATATTTTTGGTAATATGTTCGCTGAAGTTGGTATTTTGAAAGATTTGAAATTTAGAACAAGTTTAGGTGTTGAATTTAACAACTTCAATTTAGCAGCTTATTTTAATCGTGATATTGAAGCCGCGGAAGCTCGCAACACAAATAGCTTAACGGTTTCAAATAGTTTTGATAGAGCAATTACTTGGTTTAATACATTAAATTACAATAAAGTAATTGGAAGCCACACTTTTAATGTTTTAGCTGGAACTGAAGCTGTTCAAACTTACGCTTTTGGTTTTAATGCCGCTCGTAGTAACTTTGCTTTTGATGACCCTTCATATAGATACCTAAATCTTGGTGCAGCTGCAGGTTTATCAAATGCAGGAGCTGGTGCAACATTAAGTGCATTATTCTCGCAGTTTGGAAAAGTCAATTACTCATACAAAGAATTCCTTTTGGCTGATTTTACTATGCGTCGTGATGGCTCATCAAGATTCTCGGCTGCCAATCGTTATGGTATTTTCCCTGCGTTCTCTCTTGGTTTGCGTTTAACAGAGTTTGATTTTATGAAGAAACTAACTTTTGTTGACGATTTGAAAATTAGAGGTGGATGGGGTAAAACAGGAAATCAGTTGATTCCTAATGTATATAATGCATACACATTATATACACCTGATCCATTAAACAATGCCTATGATATTTCAGGCAGTGGAAATTCAATCGCCAATGGTTTTGACTTAGCACAATTTGGTAACCCAAATGGTAAATGGGAGACTAATACTTCTTCAAACATTGGTATTGATGCAACGTTGCTGAAAAGTAAGTTAGAGGTAATTTTAGACTTATATACTCGTACTACATCTGATATGCTTACACAAGTGCCAATTCCAAGAACTGCTGGAACTGGTTCTATCCCTTATGTAAATATTGGTGAAGTAAACAACAAAGGAGTTGATTTGAATATTACTTATCGAGACAAAATTGGGCAATTAAGATATTCAATCAGTGGTATGATTAGTAGATACAAAAACAATGTTGTAAAACTAAATAATGACCCTAATGCATCAATATTTGGTTTTACTACTCGTCTTCCTGCTATTTCATTGACAAAGGCAGGCTTACCATTATCAAGTTTTTATGGATATATTGTTGATGGTGTAATTAAAGATGATGCAGAAGCTGCTGCTGCTCCAAAATTTGGTTCATACACAAGAGCAGGAGTTTTCAAATTTAGAGATATTAATGGTGATGGTGTTATTACAGCCGCTGACAAAACTATCATTGGAAACCCACATCCTGACTTTACATACGGTGTTAATATCAATTTAGGTTATAAAAATTGGGATTTAGCCATATTCGGTCAAGGTTCTCAAGGAAATGATATTTTCAATTATCAGAAATTCTGGACTGACTTTAATACCTTTCAAGGTAACCGTTCTAAAGATATGTTGTATAACTCTTGGAAAAAACAAGGCGACAATGCTTTACTGCCACGTTTGAACTCACAAGATGGAACAAGTCAGCAAATTTCATCTTATTTTGTTGAAGATGGCTCTTATATGCGTATTAAAAACATTCAGTTGACTTATACATTCCCAACTGCTATTTTATCAAAAATTAAATTAAGCTCGGCTCAAATTTATGTTCAAGGTCAAAACTTATTTACTTTCACAAAGTATAAAGGTTTAGATCCTGATATTAACTTAAGAAACTCAGGTACAGATAATCAAGATACTCACATGGGTATCGACGAAGGAGCTTTCCCTGTTGCTAAGTCATATAATGTTGGTCTTAGATTAGGATTTTAATTGAAAAATAAAATATTTTAAATAAAATACAATGAAAAAATTATTAATAATAGCACTAATAGGAATAAGCGTTTCTTGTTCCGATTCGTTTTTTGATATTCAACCGCAAGGTGCTGCATCATTGGTATCATTGAGTAATAAAAATGGTGTGAATTCAGTTCTTATAGGGGCTTATTCATTGTTAGATGGGGTTGGTGCTGGAAATACAGGTCGTCAATCAACTATTTCAAACTATGTATTTGGTGGAATTACTAGTGGTGATGCTGTAAAGGGTACTGATATTGGTGACCAACCTGAACAAGAGTATATCGAACAATATAACTGGTTATCTGATAATACTTATTTCTTAGGGAAATGGCAACATTCTTATGATGGTGTTGCTCGTTCAAACGAAGCAATTCAATTAGTTGGAAGTCCTGACATAAAAGATATGACAGAGGCGGAAAAATTACAAGTTGTGGCTGAAGCAAGATTTTTACGTGGACACTATCATTTTGAAGCTAAAAAAATGTGGAATAAGGTGCCATATATCGATGAGAAAATCTATGTTGCGGCTGACCCAAATTCAACAAAAATCCCAAATGACCAAGATATTTGGGCAAAAATTGAAGCAGACTTCCAGTTTGCGGGTGATAACTTACCTTCTGTTCAATCACAAAAAGGAAGAGCAACCAAATGGTCGGCAAAAACATACTTAGCAAAAGCGTTGATGTTCCAAAAGAAATATTCTGCTGCTAAGGTTTTATTAGAAGATGTTTACAAAAATTCAGGAAAAAAACTGGTAGCAAACTATCACGAAAACTATAGAAACATTTCTAATAATAATGCAGAGTCGATTTTTGAAGTGGAATTCTCTGTTAATGATGGTACCAATGGAAATAATGGTAATGCTGGGGATAATCTTAACTGGCCATATTCTGCCAATTCGCCAGGACGTGGATGTTGTGGATTTTATTTGCCTTCTCATAATTTAGTGAATGCTTTCAAAACTGACAAAGATGGTTTGCCTTTGATTGGTTCTGCTCCAGATGGAACAGCCGATACTTACAATAAAGTTGATTTGTCAAACGACCAAGGTTTAAAGTCTGACCAGGCATTTAGCTTAGACAAAACAGTTCCAGTTGACCCACGTTTAGATTGGACAGTTGGTCGTAGAGGAGTAAATTTCTTAGATTGGGGTCCAATGCCAGGTTTTTCATGGATTAGAAATCAAAGTTACTCTGGACCTTTCATTGGTAAAAAATGGATGTATTATTTAGCTGATGAAGGTAGCTCAACACATTCTACATCAAAGCGTAACGTAAATAACAATTACCGTCTATTGAAAATGTCTTCTGTGATTTTATGGTTGGCAGAGTGTGAAATTGAATTAGGCAATTTACAGGCTGGTGAGGATTATGTTAACATGGTTCGTACACGTGCAAAAAATGGTTCAGTACAAGATGCTTCAATCAACTATGTAGTAAATCCTTATCCAAAAGGTACTTTTACGGCCAAAGGTGCTGATTATGCAAGAAATGCTTATCGCATGGAAAATCGTTTGGAGTTTGCTATGGAAGGTCACCGATTCTTCGACTTAGTTCGTTGGGGTATTGCTGAAAAATATTTGAATAAATATGTTTCAGAAGAATCTAAAAATGGAACTGACAATACTGGAAGAACGTATAATAAGCGTGGATATTTGGTTGGAAAAACATTTACATCTAAAAATGCTTACTTCCCTTTGCCAAATGACGAAATCTTGAATAGCCAAAAAGATGGTAAACCAACATTGACTCAAAATCCTGGATATTAATATTTTATCTGTTTTTTATCAAATTGCCAAAATACTTCTGTGTTTTGGCAATTTTTTTGTTATTTACTTAACATTTAGCTTTGTTTCATACCAATAGATTTTTATTTTTGGTAAATGATTTAATTCAAAATATCCTAGTTCTATGATTCTTGTTTCAGTTACTGATTGGTTGTCTTTTATCGGACGATTTCATCCTTTGGCCGTTCACCTTCCAATTGGGTTTTTGGTTTTAATTGTACTTTTTGAACTATTAAATAGGTACAGTAAAATCACAATTTCATCCGAGATATTTACAATTTCTCTTTTAATAACCGCTATAAGTGCAAGTTTTGCTTGCTTTTTGGGCTACTTTTTGTCTGAGGAAGGTGGGTATAACGAAGAAATATTGGAAGAACATCAGTGGCAAGGTATTGGTCTGGCTGGCCTTAGTTGGCTTTCTTACCTTGTACATTCAAATTGGCTTAGAGAAAAGTCTGGGTTTGTTAAATATCTATACTTACCATTATTAGTGTTTTCATTTGTTCTGATGATAATAGCTGGGCATCATGGTGGCAATTTGACACATGGAGAATCATATTTAACTGAAAAAACACCAAATCCTTTTCGTAACTGGTTGGGTATGTCAGAAAAAAGCGATTTTCAAAAAGATGAAATTGGGACAAAGATTCTAAATCCGTCCGAAGCCCAAGTATATCAAGATATTGTTAAACCAATTTTTAAACAAAAATGTGAGCAATGTCACAACGCAAATAAAATGAAAGGAGATTTGCGAATGGATGATATTAAACTTTTTATAAAAGGTGGGAAACATGGTGTCATTTTCAAGGTAAATGATGTACAAGGAAGCGAATTTATAAAACGCATCCTATTACCTGAATCTGATGAAGAACATATGCCACCAAAAGGCAAAACACAAATTACAGAAAATGAACTAATAATTTTAAAATGGTGGATTGAGCAAGGTGCATCATTTGATAAAAAAATTTCACAATTAGCTGTCAGTAATGAAGTAAAACCAATCTTAGCTTCACTAGGGATTGGTGACAAAATGAACATTCTTAACGAAATAAAACAAGATAAATATACGGTTGAAGAAAGCATTTTAGCAGAAAATGTTGATGCAATTGACAATAGCACTATCGAAAAAGTGAAAAAATCAGGTGGGTTAATTTTGCCACTATCGCAAAATAACAATTATGTTGAAGTTACTTATTTGAATAATCCAAAATTTTCAGACAAAGATGCTTCTATAATTGCAATTGCACCAGTTCAAACTTTGTGGTTAAAGTTGTCAAAAACTCAAATAAGTGATAATTCTATTGAGTTCATAATGAAACTTCCGAACCTTACAAGATTGCATCTTGAGAACACCAAGATTACTGATAATGCCATAAATTCTATCAGTGTTTTACGGAATCTTGAGTATCTAAACCTTATCGGAACGAATATTTCTGATGCAGCAGTTCAGAATTTAAGTAAACTTAAAAACCTTAAAAAACTTTACTTGTGGAAGACAAAAGTTACTTTATCTGGAGTTGAAACACTAAAAAAGGCTTTGCCCAATTTGGTTGTAGATTTAGGAATAACAAAAGAACAAATGGTAGAACTTGAAAAGGCTAAAGTAAATGAAGTCAGTGATGATGTTTACAAGAAATAATGAAGTTTTTAAGCAACAAAAAAAGGATTGATTTTCATCAATCCTTTTTTTGATTATTTTCTATGGCTTGAAGCTCATTTATTTCATTTTGAGTATCTGAGTAACTTGGGTAAATATAGTCCTCAGGATCGTAATTTTCGTTTGAAACTACCAAAACAATGGCGTTATCTGAAAAGTTTTCTAGGGTATGCCAGTCTTGAGGTTCAAGAATCAATACTTTATTTGGCTCATCAAGACCGAAAACCATTTTTTTATCAGGAGTTTCAACATAAATGTCACAAGTACCTTGTAAACAAATTAACGCCTGCCATGCTCTTATATGTCTATGTCCACCTCTTGTTTCACCGTCAGCATTTGTAATATAAAAAATACGTTTAAGTGAACCAGGTAAAATATTCTCAAAGACAGTTAAATCACCCCTGACACTCGAATGTACAGGTAAAGTAAAAATTTTCGGCATGTAGGTTAATATGGTTTGTTCTAAATATGTATACAATAATTAAGTTTATTGGTTTAATCTTGTATTCAATTGTAAACATATAAAAACTTAAGTAATATTTCAAGATTTAATTGTTTTTTTATCATTATAAAGATATTCAATTCTTCATACCTTATTTTTTACATTATCATATGACGAAAATAACATGAATTTGATAAAAAAACAACCACTTATTTGTTTAATAAATATGAGTAAGAGATTGAAAGCAATATTCAGATTCTATTTATAAACATCTAAAGTTTGAATTGTGCCATCTAGATTGTATTTTAATTCAGTAACTTTAATGTTTCTTAAATGAGTTTTACTTGAAATTTCAGTATCATGGTAGTATAGATAAGTTTTACCTTTAAAATCCACTATCGAATGATGGTTTGTCCAACCCAAAACTGGTTTTAATACAATTCCTTTATATATAAATGGCCCGTACGGATTATCTCCAATCGCATAGCAAATATTGTGGGTATCACCAGTCGAGTAGGATAGATAATATTTTCCTTGATACTTATGTACCCATGCGGCTTCAAAGAAACGCTTATCATTATTGTCTTCAGTGAACAGATTTCCTTTTTCATCTAAAATTTTGACTTCTTTCACTTCTTCAGCGAGGCTTTTCATGTCAGCCGATAACTTTGCAATTCTTGGCAATCTTGCAACTTCCCCTTTTTTTGGATTTTCTGTTTTTCCTTGATAAAGGTTATCTTTCCAACGTTGTAATTGACCACCCCAAATGCCTCCAAAATACATATAGTGATTCCCATCCGAATCTTTAAAAACAGCAGGATCAATACTATAGGTACCTTTGATTGGTTCAAGCTCAGCTTTGAATGGCCCAATTGGACTTTTACTTGTAGCAACGCCTATTCTGAAAATATCCTCTTTATCTTTTACTGGAAAATACAAATAATACGTGCCGTTTTTATAAGCTGCATCAGGAGCCCACATTTGTCGACCAGCCCACTTGACATTTTTAATATCCAAAGCTATTCCATTATCCTTCACCTCAGATTTTGGTGAATCCATCGATAAGATTCTGTAATCTTTCATATCAAAATGTCCACCTTCGTCGTCTTCTTTTGTGCCTGCATCAATATCGTGCGAAGGGTAAATGTAGATTTTTCCATTAAAGACATGAGCCGATGGGTCAGCTGTATAGATATGAGAAACTAAAGGTTTAGACAGGGGTGTTTTTCCCTGCCCAAAAGTATTTAATACGCTTAAAAGTAAGAGTGACGCAATTGGAATTTTAAAAATACTCATTTTATGAATTAAGTTATTTAATGTTATAAATGTAATAAAGAGTTCTATAGGGGGTGTTAAAATCCAATTGAATTACCGCCGTCAACTGGCAGGGAAACTCCTGTGATGTATCTTGCGGCATCGGATGCCAAGAAGACTGCTGCCCAACCAATATCTGAGGGTTTACCAAATTTGCCAATTGGTGTTCTATTTAAAGCACGATTCATACGGTCAGGGTCACTGCCCATTGCAGTTTTCATCATACTGGTTTCAATAAAACCTGGGGCAATTGCATTTACTCGCACGTTTTGTGGTGAAAATTCTGATGCCAAGACTTTTACCATACCTTCTACACCAGATTTTGAAGCCGCATAGGCTACAACTCGGTCGATACCATAGTAGGCTGCCATCGATGAAATCATGATGATAGAACCACTTTTTCTGGCAAGCATACGTGAGGCACATGCACGTGTTAGTGCAAATACTGCACTTAAATTAGTTTGAATTATTCGGTTAAAATCTTCATCAGAAACCTCTAAGGCCGAGCGTTTCATGTTAACGCCTGCATTATTTACCAAAATATCGATATGACCGTGATTCGACTCAATTTTACTCACTAAATCATCTAATGAAGCTAAATCAGTAACATCATTGACAAAGTAATGGGCATTTTCCCCTAATTCGGTTACAGATGCTTTTAACTGTTCTTCTCTGCGGCCAGTAATGACTACTTTTGCCCCCGAAAAAATCATACATTTGGCAATGTCAAATCCAATTCCACTACCGCCACCAGTTATCAAACATAATTTGTCTGTGAGTGCAAAAACCGTATTATGTGAAATGTGTTTACTCTCTTCTGTGAAAATTGCTCTTTCTGTCATCTTAAATGATATATTTCTACTATTTTTTTAACTTCTTCTAAATTTCTAATTGGTTGTGTAAGTGAATTTGGTATTGACATTTTTGAAAACTCCTTGAAATACAAAACACAGGCATCTCTCCACCAAATTGCCTCTTTTTGTTGAGTATTAAATCTGGCATTTACACTTGTAAACGTTTCGCTATCTATGAATGGTTGTAATTTTTTCCAATCATTTTGTAATTTTTCTACCTCAATAACACCATTATAATATCTGTAACATAGTTCTTCCCAAAGTGTGTTTCCCGTACTAAGTTTTTTATTCCATGCAATATGATGAAACCATAATAAATAATTTAAATCACACTTTTCTGCATTTCCCCATGTTTCAGTGATTTCTTTAGAATATAGTTTTATGGCATTGCTCAACTTTCCGGTTCTATCGAAGCCTAAACCTATTGAGTCTGCACGGTGGTAATAAATGGATGTCCAATCTGGTCGGGCAGCTTTTGTAAGCCAAGGTTCTGGGCCATAATGATGGCCTTCGCCCATCATGTGATGCAATCCAAGTGGATAGGTATAACTTATATATGTTGGCAATGATTTTTGCATAATTTCATTTATTTGAACTTTTGCTTTTATATCATTTGTCAATGTCATTCCAATCCATTCATTAGCTATTTTTTCAGAACTAAGCGTATAATCCCAAGCTAAACGACCGAAAGCATACCAGTTTGCTTGATTAAATGGATGTCCGCACCAATTGGCATCTGAACCTGTGTTTGCCACCCCAGCAATTAATGAATTTTGATTATTGTATAAACTTCCATCAACTACTTTCGCGACGGTTGAGCCTTTTCCCTTGGCATAAGTGTCTGTATCAAGGCATTCTTTAAACATGGGTGCCAAGTAGGTGAGGTGGGTGGATTGACCTAAATATTCTTGAGTAATCTGAAACTCAATTCCGAGTTTGGTATTTGGAAAATTACCAAACATCGGGTGAAATGGTTCACGTGGCATAAAGTCAATTGGCCCATTTTTTACTTGAACAATAACTTTTGGGTCAAATTTTCCATCAAGTGGTTTGAATTGTTCATAGCCTTCTTTGAAACGATCTCCATTTGGGTCAGCATTATAGACAAATGATCTCCAAATGACAATTCCTGAAAATGGCTTCATTGCTTCGGCAAGCATATTTGCTCCATCGGCATGAGTACGGCCATAGTCTTGTGGACCTGGCTCGCCTTCAGAATTCGCCTTTACCAAAAAACCGCCGAAATCTGGGATATACTGATGAATTTCTTTCGTTTTTTCATTCCACCAATTTCTTACATTGGTATCGAGTGGGTCTGATGTTTTTAGTCCTCCAAGTGTTCGTGGCGAACGAAAGTTTACTGAAATAAATACTTTGATTCCGTATGGACGAAGCACATCGGCAACTGCTTTTATTTTTTCTAAATATTCGGCTGTGAGAAACCTTGAACTGGCATTGACATTATTGATTGAGGTAGCATTGATTCCCAACGAAGCATTGGCACGAGCGTACATGATATAACGTGGGTCGATTCTGAAAGGTAATTCATTCCATTTCCAAATAGATGAACCTGCATAACCACGCTCTACAGTTCCATTTGCATTGTCCCAATGATTTAGCATTCTTATTTTGATTTTCGGACTGCTTACAATATTTTCATTTAAAGACTGCCCAGTCTGAATGTGTCTTAGTAATTCAAAAGCCCCGTATAATACACCCGCTTCTGATTTTGAACTAATGATTAAATTTCCTTTTTGAGAAAAAATCGCAAAACCATCTGCGGCTAAATTGATTGTAAGTGCTTGTTTATTAGATACTTCTAGAATAACTCCACCAGTTGGATTACTATTTGTAACTATTTTTGTTTTTGAGCCTAAAAGCCCAATAAATCCTGTTTGTAGCTCTTCGGCAGCTTTTTGTAAAGTTGGGTGATTCGTATTTGATGAAATAAATTGCGTATATTTTCGATAAACCAGCTTTTGCTTTTGGTCTTTTATTAAGTCATATTTTAGCCATAGCCTTGAACCATCGTCTGCAATTGATAAAAACGGAATTATTAAAAATAATATTATGTAAATTCTTTTTTGCATTTTAATTTGATTGATATTAGTTTTTTTTGTTGCCTTTAGGCTCAAGTAAATCCCATTGATTACCGTATAAATCAGTAAAAACCGCAACTGTACCATATATTTCTTCTTTTGGTTCTCTCACGAATTCGACACCTTTTTCTAACATAAGATGGTAGTCTCTCCAGAAATTATCAGTGTAAAGAAACATAAAAACACGCCCTCCAGTTTGGTTACCTATCCTGCTTTTTTGTTCGGTATTCCCGGCTTTTGCTAGTAAAATTGCTGTTTCAGTTGCTCCCTTAGGCTTTACCAATATCCAGCGTTTTTCCTCGTTGAGTTTAGTGTCTTCAATTAATTCAAAACCGATTTTTTGAGTATAGAAAGCGATAGCATCATCGTAGTCATCCACTACTATTGCAACATGTGCTATGTTTTGTTTCATTCGCTTAAATTCCTTTCGATTGCCATTTGAAGTCCTCTTATTTCTGCCAAGCCTTTAAGTCTTCCAATAGCAGAATAACCCGGATAGGTTTTACGTTTTGTAATTCCTTCTTGTAAATCATCTAGCATTTGGAGTCCGTGGTCTGGTCTAATAGGTATTTGATAATCTACTTGACCTGCCACTTTTCTCCGATTTTGTTCTTCAATGATAGCCTTCACAACTTCATACATATCTACATCACCATCCAGATGAGCAGCTTCATGGAAGTTCATCGAGGTATCGCCAAATAGATTTTCATCTCGTTTGGTAGTGCGTAAATGCAAAAAATGAATCCGATTAGCAAATCTTTTTACCATTTGTACTAAGTCATTATCGCTTCGAACACCCAATGAACCTGTACAAAAGGTAATACCATTGGCAGGCACATCACATGCTTGCATGAGCTGAGATAAATCATCTTCGGTACTTACAACTCTCGGCAAACCTAACAGGGACTTTGGAGGGTCGTCGGGGTGAATGCACAGATTAATACCTAAATTTTGAGCAAAAGGGCTAATTTGTTTAACAAAATAATACAGGTTGTTTCTTAGTTCGACATCTCCAATGTTGGCATAATTATCAAGTAAACTTTGAAAAGTATTTAAGTCGAAAGCCTCTTCCGAACCAGGTAAACCCAATAATGCTGTATTTTTTAGTATTTCGATTTCTGCAGAAGACATTTGTTCAAATTTTATCTTGGCAGATTCTCTAACCTCAGACTCATAATCCTTCTCAGCATTTGGACGTTTAAGAATATATAAATCGAAAATGGCAAAGTCTTTCCAAACAAATTTAAGTGCCTTTGAACCATCGGGCATTTCATAATTTAGATTTGTACGTGACCAATCAAGAACGGGCATGAAATTATAACAAACAATCTTAATTCCGCACTTGGCTAAGTTTTGTAGTGATTGTTTATAATTTTCGATAAAAAATTCTCTTGAGGGCAAACCTTTCTTAATGTCTTCGTGAACAGGAAGGCTCTCGACGACTAGCCACTTTAAGTTAGAATAGTGTTTATTGTCTTTTTCAATGATATTTATTCTCTCTTTGATGGCTTCAACCGACCAAATTTCGCCAACAGGAATTTGATGCAAAGCTGATACAATTCCGGTACAGCCCGCTTGTCGAATATCCATTAGTGAAACTGGGTCGTTTGGCCCAAACCAACGCATAGTATGTTGCATTTAGAATTATGACGGGTGACCCGTGCGATTTTGAATTAAGATTTACGAATTACACGAATTCGTAATTATTTTATTAAACTTATTTTTTGGGCATTTTTCTGTGCTTTAAGAGCTAATTCTGTTGCCAAAAAGCAGTGTTCTTGGGTCATAGCGGTTTCAGTACGATTCAAAATATCATCAACTAATTGTGGGCCGTAAGGAAGCACCTGAGCCGAACAATCGAAATACTTTGTTTCTTTATTATCTGTTAAAAATAAATGACTTCCACCTTCACGACCAGCAAGGTCTATATTTTTTCTAATTTCGATGAAACCCTCAGTTCCGAGAATTGTCAGTCGTCCATCTCCCCATGTTTTTAAGCCATCCGGTGTAAACCAATCGACTCTAATATAGCCCATTCCTCCATTTCCTCTGAGCATGGCATCTCCAAAATCTTCAAATTTTGGAAATTCTGGGTGATGAACATTCCCAATTTGAGAAGCTACAACTTCAGCCTTAGTTGAATTTGTAAAATGCAAATATTGATCGAATTGGTGCGAAGCAATATCAGTTATGATTCCACCAAATAAATCTTTATCAAAAAACCACTCAGGGCGAGTTTTTGTATTCATTCTATGTGGCCCAAGCCCAATCGTTTGAATAACCTTACCGATTGCTCCGGCGTTTACAAGTTCTCCAGCTTTTATGGTTGCTTTATTCTCAAAACGTTCGCTATACATAATTGAGTAGATTCGACCGGTAGCTTTTTGTACTTTACGAACCTCTGCCAATTGCTCGAGTGTAGTTATGCCTGGTTTATCAGACATAAAATCTTTGCCCGATTTCATAACTCTGATTCCCAATGGAGCTCTTTCTGAAGCAATAGCCGAACTCAATACCAATTGAATAGATTTATCTTCTATGATTTCTTTTTCATCTTTGGCTAATTTGGCATTAGGATAACGTTTGGCAAAATCAGCAATCAAATTAGCCTCTTTTGCAAAATATGCGACTAACTGACCACCACCTTTTTTTACAGCTTCAACTTGACTGTAAATATGGCCATGATTCATACCAATAACAGCAAATTTGATTCGAGGAGAATCATAAACTTTTTCGGTAATACCTTTTACAATTTCAGTGCTATAATGTTCAAAACCATTGTTTTGGAATAATGGAAAAGCCATTAATCCTGCTGCTGTCGACGAACTTTTCTTTAAAAAACTACGTCTATCATTATTTTTATTCATTTTAGTTAAATTTTAACAAAATAGATTTTCAAATTAAAAGTTTGTAGTTATTATGAATTAATAACTACAAACCGCTAAATTCCAGTAATTATCACATTTTGATATAATTAGTACCATAAGGTTTTCTTTGTGTACGAGACAACATTGCATTAGCTTCATTATCGTTTACAAACTTCTCGGTCGTTGGATTCCAAGTAAGTTTTCGAGGAAGTTTCATAGCAATGTGGCTAATCAAACAGACAGTACAAGCTCTATGGCCTATTTCAACTGGCGAAATTGGCTCTTTTCGGCTTTGGATACAATCTAGCCAGTTACCATGTTGTTCTTCACTTCTATATAAATGAATTTCTTTTTCGCCTATAACAGATTCTAATATTTTTGGGTTGCTAGCATCAAGTGCTTTGCTACTTTTAGCTTTTGTAGTTGGGTCACTTGCAGAAGCAACATAATCACCACGAGAAACAAAAATCCAACCTTCTGTTCCTTCATACCTGATTCCATTAGGAAAACCACCACTTGTGTACATCGTAACGCCATTGGCATAATCGGCTTTTACCATAAAATCTCCGTGTACATTCCAAAGACCTGATTTTGGAAATTCAGCAACTGCTTGCACTGAAGTTGGACCAGTATACTCGGTATCCATACCCCAAGCCGCTGAATCAAAATGGTGTTGTCCCCAACCAGTAATCATCCCTGCTCCGAATTGCTCAATACGTAGCCAACCTGGGCGACCATATCCAACTTGTGGATGAACGCCTGTCTCTGTGTATGGAACATTAGGCGTTGAGCCCAACCACATATCATAATTAAATCCCTTAGGAACTGGCATTGCAGGTGCTGATGGACCGGATGGGTCACCTGGCAAACCAACTTTTACTGTATGTAATTTACCGATTCGTCCATTACGTACTAATTCTGCTGCAATTCTAAATTGTGGCGATGAACGTTGTTGGGTTCCAACTTGTAAGATTTTACCTGTTTTTTTTATGATATTACTCAATAAACGTCCTTCAGAAACTGTCAATGAAGTAGGTTTTTGCAAATAAATATCCTTTCCTGCCAAGGCTGCTTCAATGGCAGGTTGAGCGTGCCAAAAATCTGGTGTACTGATAATTACTGCATCAATATCTTTATTCAATAACATTTCACGATAATCATCGTACATTTTTACATCTACATATTTATCCTTTCCTGTTTTTTTCTTGTAATAATTCTCAATTAGTAATTTTCCATCTTTTAGGCGATTACTATCTAGATCACAAACCGCCATGAGACGAGCAACATCGTGTTGCATTGTACCAACCATATCGTGCTCACGGCCAATACGACCGCAGCCAATTTGTCCAATATTAATTTTATTACTTGGGGCATTTTTGCCAAAAACCGTTGAAGGTACGATTGTTGGAATGCCAAACGCTGCGGCAGCTACACCTGTAAGAGTTTGACCAATAAATTTTCTGCGTTCCATATATTTAATTGTTAAGGTTGAAAGTTTAATGATTTGAAAACTTGTCGATTTGGAAATTTGGTGATTAGGAAAACAAATAGATATGGAATTGCCTACAGTATTAAATCCTAAAATTACCAAATTTTTAAATCTTTTTTACTCCGATTTATATTTTTCAAATTGTTCAGCAATTTTGGCTGTTGATGTATCGCCTGAATGAACCAATACTCTATACTTTAATTTGATAGTTTGCCCTTTTTTTAAGTTAGTTTCTTTGTCATTTTGTGGCCAATACATTGGTGTCGGCGAGAAAAAGCCATAATCACGGGTAAACCACGGAGCAGGATACCACTCGTTTGATGGGTGTTGCAAAATAGCCATGCCTTCCTGTTTATCTCCACGTTTACCATAAAAATCAATCCAAGCTGCTTTTTTCCCAAATGTTTCTTTTTCTCCTTTTTCACCGTTTGAATTAATCATTGTCCCACCGTTTATCACCGCCAAATCAGCGTCCATTCTACCACTAAAAAGTGAGTGATTAGTTTTTTCAATAACTACGTCCATAAGCATTTCGAGTGTCACATCGAAATCTATTTGGAAAACTTCTTTTGAAGGTGCTGTAATCGTAATTTTGCGAGTATCTTTGATTGGAGCACTGGCATTTGGTCTTCGCCAAATACATTCATTTTCTATGATAACCTTGTCGTTTCCTGACTCGATAATATCAGCTCTTATCGATATAATTTGCCCTCTTTCGAGTCCTTCTTGCCAATAATTGCCTCCATTTACTCTATCACAACCGAAAAATAGTGAACTGTGATGTGGATAATTAGCATTTCGCAATGATGTTACGCTGGCATTTGATGGACCATTGACTGGAAAGAAAAAGGGATACTTTTCGTCTTGTGATAAAACATAGCTCGTAAATAAATTATTATTGATAAGGATATCAATTTTTGAATTGAATTTTTGAGCAACAATTTTAGTTTGAGCGAATGTATTCGCTAAACTAATGATTACTAATACTGTTGAAATTATTTTTTTCATAAAATGCTATTTTTTGATAATTTGAATGGTTAAAAAAACATAGTTTGCCTTTTCTTTAAATTTGATAATTTGATTTTTATTTTTTCTTCGCCAATTCTAATGCCTTTGTAGTCGTATAATATTTAACCAACATATTCGGCACCTCCCACTCAGGCATTTTATCTTTAGATTTATAATCCAAGAATCTTTCCATTACTTCTCCAAAATGTGCTTCATGACCTGTGCGATATGAGTCTGGAATTTCGACTAACCACTCGTTTCCGATTTTCTTTAAATTTATACCCGCATATTTACTTTTTATTGCTTCAAATGCTTTTTGAAGCTCATTTTCGTTAATGTTGGTTGGCTTGATATAAAGTTGCGGAATGAATTTCTCTTCTTTTCCTTGTCTAATCTCTACATTTGCTTTTGTTCCTCTGATTACCGAATAATGTGTATCGCCGCCTTCAGTTGCACTATAATTCCACAAAGCACGAAGTTTTGTGTGTACCCCTCTCAAACTGTAATTTATTTCACCGTTGGCATAAACATTTAAAGTAGTGTCATTTTTCAAATCTTTTTTCAAAAAGTCTGGAAAAGTTTTTGCCCCAGTAATCAAAGAAAATTGACTTAATGTCATTGGCGTTGGCCAACGAGTA
Source organism: Cytophagaceae bacterium (assembly GCA_027486845.1). Lineage (GTDB taxonomy): Bacteria > Bacteroidota > Bacteroidia > Cytophagales > Spirosomataceae > Emticicia. The sequence goes on along the minus strand of JAIXOL010000027.1, from coordinate 9,906 downwards.
GCTGAATTAAATTTGACATCTTTATTGGAGAGTATTACATTCGGGAACATTGTCCACTGAGCTAAATCGACTAAATGTACCATTACATCAGCAATACCTTCGCCTTGCTGATTTACATCCATAAACCAAGTTGGTCGTTTTAGTGGGCTTCCCGAAACATATTTATAAAAGAAATGAACGCTTTCTGTAAAAATAGCAGGATTTTCTGGTGTTCCTTTCTCAAGTTGCCCAAAAATACTAGGAATTTGAGTTAATTCTTTTTGTATAATTGTTGTGATTTCAGATCTTTCTGTCATGATATCATATAGCAATACATTATTTTTTTTAGCAACTTCAAATGCTTTTTGGAGTTGAATGTAGCCTTTACTATCGATACACATTGGTTTATCTCCTAAAATATTAATTCCAGCTTCTGCAGCTTTTAAAATATATTCAGTTTTCTTTTGATTATTTCCTGCAATCACCAACAAATTACCTTTTTTCTCGGCAATCATTTTGTCAAAATAGTCATTTCCCTCATAAACATTTTCTTTCCAGTTTGTAGGGTTTTTGGCCCTCGTATTATAACTTTCAATTCTTTTTAAATGGTCTTGCAAATCCTGTCCAGCTGGAGCATATACATTAACTATCGATGAAACATTATTATATGTTTTGTTCTGAACCAAAGCTGCATGAAAATGACCTGGATCAAGGGTGATAAACTGAATCTGTTTATTTTGAGCAAACATTTGATAAACTCCGAGAAGCATTAAGGTAGAAAGGGTGATTTTTTTTAACATGTTTGTTTAATTTTTGAAAACTAATTTCTGAAAATAATTCTATGTTTTATTGAATAATTTTGATTAAAGTAAAATTTGTACCAATAATAAGTGATTTTTCATCGGTTAATTTTAAATTGCAATCTTTGACCAAAAAAAGTTAAATAGTAGCTGTCGGTTGCAGTAAACATAACTTACCTTGTAAATTACATAATCTCTGTTTCATCTTGTTTTTTGAAAATGATTTAGAATGTAAAGATTGATGTTTTTGCAATCTTTGAAAAGTACAATTTGAATTATACTTGCTAAACAAACTCATTTTTACTTTTTGTTTACAACTATCTCTTTTAAATTGTTTTATTCATAATATTATCCTTAAATTTAGGATTAAAAAAAGAATATTCTTTCTATTTTAAAGAATATAAAGCCGTAAACTATCGGTTACGTTTTCGGAAACGATTTCGGTAGTTATTTTGCTATTTGTTTTTTTAAAATATAATTTTAAAATGAATTCTTTGAGTTTTTAAAAATCCCAAAAATACATGAGTATAAATGAGAATAATCTTTAGATTTTATTAGAAAAATATAAATTGTTATGATTTCGTGTACGAAATGTGGGAAAGTTGAAACTATCGTTAAGTCTGGTTTTGTAAGAGGTAAACAAAGGCTTTATTGTAAAGACTGTAAGTTATATTTTTCTGTAAATCCACCGAATCTTAGTACTACTAAAAAGCATCATCAAACAACGATTGTAGATATTGCAAAAACTTTAGGTATTTCGCCTTCAACTGTTTCGAGGGCTTTGAATAATAGCCATGAAATCAATGAGAATACTCGTGATGAGGTAATAAGAGTTGCGAATGAACTTGATTATCGCCCAAATTTTTTGGCTCAAAGCTTACATCGAGGAGAAACACATACTATTGGGGTTGTAATTCCTGACATACAACGGCCTTTTTTTGCAGGGGTTGTGGCCGGAATTCAGAAAGTTGCATCAGAAGCTGGTTATAGAGTAATGATTTGTCAGTCGAATGAATCACACAATACTGAGACGCTCAATGTTCAAGCACTTATGGCAAGCAGAGTTGATGGACTTTTGATTAGCCATTCCAAAGAAACCAATTCTTTTGAACATATAAAATTACATTTACGAAAAGGTATTCCAATTGTCCATTTTGATAGAGTGTGTGATGAACTCGAAACCGCTAAAGTAATTCTAGAAGATTTTGAGGGAAGCTTTGCTTTAGTAGAGCATCTAATAAAACGAGGTTGTAGGCGTATTGCTGCTTGTGCTGGCCCTCAAGACTTGTTGATAAGTCATAAAAGATTGAATGGCTATAAAGCTGCCTTACAAAAATATGGCATACCGATTGATGAAGAATTAATATTTCATAGTGGTTTTAAGCAAGAAGACTCAATTAGTGCCTTGAATAATTGGTTGGATTTAAGCAAACGTCCCGATGGTATTTTTACTGTTCACTACGCCAATGCTATTGAAATGATTATGTCATTGAAGAAAAAAGGTATAAAAATCCCAGAAGAAATTGCTTTAGCGGCTTTTGGCGATGATTTAGTCGCATCATTGATTGAACCGTCGTTAACTGTATATAATCAGTTTCCATTTACGGTTGGACAAGAAGCAGCCGCAATCTTAATCGATAATATTATAAATAAAGAAACATTTATACCGTTTACAAAGGTTATTAAGGGAGAATTAATTGTACGACAGTCGTCTAAAAAAATCTGATTGATTAATAACTAAAGACAAATAACATTTTAAACTATTTATATGAAATACAGGAAATTAGGTAAAACAGGTTTTGAAATCTCGGAAATTAGTCTTGGAACATGGCAGGTCGGCGGCGTATGGGGCGATGAATTTAGTCATGAAAATGCGGATAAAATATTAAATTCAGCTTTTGATGCAGGAATTAATTTTATTGATACGGCTGATGTTTATGGCGATGGAGAAAGCGAAAAAGCCGTAGGCCGATTTGTAAAAAGTCGCTCTGAACGTATTTTTGTGGCCACCAAATGTGGTCGTCAGCTCAATCCGCACACCAATGAAGCATATCAACCTGCTGTTTTACGTAAATTTGTTGAAAATAGCCTCAAAAACATGGGTCTCGAAACCCTTGATTTGATTCAACTCCATTGCCCACCAACCGAAGTTTTTTATCGCCCCGAAATTTTTGAATTGTTTGATAGGCTAAAAGACGAAGGTAAAATTTTAAATCTCGGAATTAGTGTTGAAAAGGTTGAGGAAGCATTGAAAGGAATTGAGTTTGATAACGTTACGACTGTCCAGATAATCTTCAATACTTTCCGCCAACGTCCTTCTGAATTATTCTTTGAACAAGCAAAAAAGAAAGATATTGGAGTAATTGTACGAGTTCCTTTGGCAAGTGGTTTATTGACAGGGAAGTTTTCTAAACAATCAACATTTACTGCAGGCGACCACCGAAACTTCAATAGAAATGGTGAAATGTTTGACAAAGGCGAAACTTTTTCGGGTATTGATTACGAAACAGGGCTTTCTGCGGTTGAAGAATTGAAAACACTATTTCCAAATCAAGCTAATTTAGCTCCCATTGCTCTAAAATGGATTTTGGGCTTTGATGCCGTAAGTACTATTATTCCTGGTGCTTCTCGACCCGAGCAAGTCTCGGCCAATGTGGCTGCTTTAGATTTTCCTGAGTTGAATGCCGAGCAAATTTCTCAAATGAATTCAATTTATGAGAAACACATAAAGAGATTAGTTCATCATTTATGGTAGTATATTTCTTTTCAAAAGTATTAGTAAAAATTTTGGTTTAAACTTAAGAATTTATTTCGTTCAATGAATATATTCAGCCTTTTTAATAAAACTATTGCCTTTTTGCTGGCTAGTATTCCCTTGGTTTATGCTCAAAATCCAAATATTCGCTTTAATCAAGTTGGTTTTTATCCCAATGCTGCAAAAATAGCTGTTTGGGTAGGTAATAAATTTGAGAGTTTTTATTTATTTGATGCCATAAGCAAGGATACAGTTTTTAAAGGAAAGCTTTCAACGCAAAGAGTAAATGCCATTTCTCAAAAATCCACCCAAATTGCAGATTTTTCAGCATTTACTAAATCAGGAAAGTATTTTTTGAGTATTCCAGAAATAGGTGTTTCTCACATATTTGAAATCAAAACAAATGTGCATCGTGATGCTGCAACTGCAGCTTTAAAAGCATTTTATTTTCAAAGAGCCTCTACTGCTTTAACCGAAAAATATGCAGGAAAATGGCACCGTGAAGCAGGGCATTCTGACGATAAAGTGTTGATTCATGCATCTGCTGCAACCACTCAACGTCCAGCCGAAGCACTCATTTCTTCGCCAAAAGGTTGGTATGATGCAGGTGATTACAATAAATATATTGTTAATTCTGGTATCACAATGGCAACTTTGCTTTCACTTTATGAAGATTATCCTAAATTTTTTAAAAATCTTGAAACCAATATCCCTGAAAGTGGCAATAAGATTCCTGATTTATTAGATGAGACTTTATGGAATTTACGATGGATGCTCACGATGCAAGACCCAAATGATGGGGGTGTTTATCATAAGTTAACCAATTCTTCGTTTGATGGAATGGTTATGCCTGAAAAAGCCACAAAACCTCGTTATGTAATTCAAAAAAATACAATAGCAACTTTAAATTTTGCCGCAGTAATGGCTCAGGCTAGTCGAATTTTTAAAAATTATAATAAAAAGTTTCCAGGATTAGCTGATTCTTGTTTAAATACTTCGATTAAAGCTTGGAAGTGGGCAAAAGAAAACCCTAAAGTTGTTTATCGTCAGAACGAAATGAATAAAACTTTTGATCCTGATATTGTTACCGGTGGTTATGAAGACAAAAATGATGCAGATGAATGGATTTGGGCAGCTACCGAACTTTATATTACCACAAAAGATGATAATTATTACAAAGCGATTGAACTTTATCCCAATAAACCGTTTTTGATTCCAACCTGGAATCAGGTACAATTATTAGCTTATTATTCACTGCTCCGAAATGAAAAAAAACTTACAGATTTAGCTAGAAATGATTTGCCAAATTTAAAGAAAAGGCTTACTGATTTGGGTGATGAATTATTGTTAGGTGTTGAAAATCAGGCTTTTAATACCGTTATGGGGAAATCTGCCAAAGATTTTATGTGGGGTAGTAGCTCTCATGCAGCAAATCAAGGAATTGCTCTTTTGCAGGTCTATAAAATAAATGCTGATAAGAAGTATCTTGCCGCTGCATTGGGTAATTTAGACTATTTATTGGGGCGAAATGCAACGGCATATTCTTTTTTAACAGGTTTTGGAAATAAACAAGTAATGTTTCCTCATCATCGTCAGTCGGTAGCAGATGGAATTTTGGAGCCAATTCCTGGTTTATTATCTGGCGGGCCAAATCCTGGCCAACAGGACAAGTGTGATGGGTATCCAAGCAAAATTGCTGATGAGTCATTTTTAGATGTATCTTGCTCATATTCAACCAACGAAATTGCAATTAATTGGAATGCACCAATGGTCTATTTGACCGCCGCTATCGAAGCTTTACAGAAGAGTTTTTAATATTTTACCTTATTCAACCTAATTTCTATGAAAAATTTTGAGATGTTATTGATTATAATGTTTTTGGTTCAGAGTGTTGTGTATTCACAAGGCAAACTTATCGAATCGAAGGTTTACAAATGGGACGATTTGGTGGCTGAAAAAAGACCGCAAGGTGAGGCTCGACAAATTTTAGATGGAACAACGCCGCATTTTAAACTTTGTAAAGTTCATGCCTCAACACTTCTTCCAAAAGGACGAATGAGACCAGAAGCATACAGACAAGAAAATGAAGAGTTAATTATTGTGAAAGAAGGTGAATTGACTGTAACTATTGAAGGTAAAACTAAAGTTTTAAAGCCCGGTGGAATTGCCCTCATTATGTCGGGAGATATGCGAGAAAATGTTAATATGAGTGATAAAAACACCACCTATTATGTATTTCAATTAAATTCTGTTGAGCCAGTTGATATTGAAAGGGGCAAAAAAGCAGGAGGTTCTCTATTGCTTAATTGGGACGAAATTGTTTTCAAATCACATGAAAAAGGCGGTCGAAGAGATTTTTTTAATCGTCCTACAAGTATGTGCAAGCGATTTGAAATGCATGTTACTACCCTAAAAGAAGGTTTGATGAGCCATGATGCACATCAACACAATCCTGCAGAAATTATCTTTTTAATAAATAGCCAAGATAACGAAAAAGATAGTAAAGCACAAGAAACTATCAATGGCGTTTGGCAAGACTCAAAAGTTGGCGATATTATATTTTTGCAGTCAAATGATTTACACGGAATCAAAAATGTTGGCAAAGGAACTTGTACCTATTTTGCATTTCAGTTTGATTAATTGGTATTGATTATGTTTTAGACTCAAATGGCACAAAGTTGCAAAGGTAAAGAGGCGACCGTTGATCGGTGCAAAGTGCTGATAATGAGGTAATTAAATATTTGAACTTTCGCAACCATTTTTGTTAAGTTTAGGAAAAAAATGTGGACGTTGTAAGATTGGGTTTTTCATAAAACCTTCGACCTAAATTCTTAATTCGTCGCAAAAATTTACCATTTTGTCTAACACAACTTATTTGTAATCAAATCTTTAGATAGATTTATTAATATTTTACTTTTAAAGTTGATTAAAAAAATGAAACGAAGAACTGCACTTAAAAATGTGCTGTTTTCTGCTGCAGGCGTTATTACATTCCCTGCATGGGGAAATAGTTGGAATTCAAAAACTTTCATCCAAACTGCTTCAATTTTCACTCAAAATCAGGCCAAAACTCTTGATATTTTGGTGGATGCCTTGATTCCTAGTTCAGAAATAATTGGAGCAAAAGATTTAGGTACATCGGCATTTATTAATAAAATGTTGGCTGATTGTTATGAAAAAAAAGTGCAAGAAAACTTTAAGACTAGCTTAGAAAATGCCGAAAAATTGGCAAAAGAAACATTTTTAAAGTCGCTCTCAGATTGTAATAAAATACAACTGAATGAGCTTTTAATTAAACTTTCTATCTCAGTAGATACACAGCAAAAAGACTTTTTTTCGCTCTTAAAACAACTCACTGTTTTGGCCTACACCACTTCTGAGTATGTAATGATCAAGCATTATAATTACATAATGGCACCTGGTCATTATCATGGTTGTGTGAATGTTTAAGCTTTTGGCTAAAAGTTGTTTACAATTAGTTTTTTACGACTTAAAAAAAGTATTTTTTTAAAGCTAAAAGCTTTATGATTTAGCTAAAAGCAACTAAAAATATGAGCTTTCTAAATATAGATTCAGTTAAAAAGCGAACTTTTGATGCGATTGTCGTAGGTTCAGGTATTAGTGGCGGTTGGTCAGCTAAAGAATTGTGTGACCGAGCTTTAAAAACGTTGGTCTTGGAGCGTGGACGGGACGTTCAGCACATAACAGATTACCCAACAACGATGAAAAATCCGTGGGAGTTTGAGCATCGTGGACAAGTACCTTTGGAAATACGAAATCAATATCCAAGCGGTCGTGCAAGTTTTATGAGAGAAGAAACTTTGCATTGGGCATTGAAACCAAACGAACAACCATTTGTGGAAGAAAAGCCTTTTCAATGGACTCGTGGTTATCATGTTGGCGGTAAGTCTTTGCTTTGGGCAAGACAAACACAGCGTTGGTCAGATTTAGATTTTGAAGGCCCAAAACGTGATGGTTTTGCTGTTGATTGGCCAATTAGATACGCCGATTTAGCTCCTTGGTATAGTCATGTTGAAAAATTTGCTGGAATTTCGGGAAATAAAGATAATTTGCCACAGTTGCCTGATGGTGAGTTTTTGCCAGCCTTTGAAATGAGTTGTGTCGAACAACATTTTCGAGATATAGTGGGAAAAACCTATATTGACCGACCTATTATCCACGGTCGTTGTGCCCATGTTACTGAGCCAAAACAAATACATTATGATCAAGGGCGTGCATCTTGTCAAAACCGAAATCTTTGTAACCGTGGTTGTCCTTATGGGGGATATTTTAGTAGTAATTCTTCCACTTTGCCATGGGCAATGAAAACTGGGAATTTGACTCTCAGACCAAATTCGGTGGTTCACTCAGTTATTTATGACGAAAAAAAACAAAAAGCTACTGGAGTAAGAGTAGTTGATGCTAAAACAAAAGAGATGATAGAATATTATGCAAAAATCATTTTTGTCAATGCTTCTGCTATTAATTCTAACATGATTTTGATGAATTCTATCTCAAATCGTTTTCCGAATGGTCTTGGTAATGACAGCGGAACACTCGGAAAGTATTTTGCATGTCATAATTATAGAGGAAAACTCAGTGCCGATGTGGAAGGATTTTTGGATAAAAAGACCGATGGCAAAAACCCAAGTAATGCGTATTTGCCAAGGTTTAGAAATCTGTACAAACAAGAAACTGATTTTCTGAGAGGATATTCAGTAGGTATTGGCAGTGGTAGAGGTTTGGGGCAAAATAGTAGTGGGGTTGGAGAAGAATTAAAGCAAAATTTGTTAAATCCAAAACTTGGAAATTGGCACATAAGTAGTTGGATGCAAGGCGAAACCGTGCCAATCGAAAGCAATCATCTAAGACTTCACGAAACTTTGAAAGACCAGTATGGTATTCCACAAATGGTTGCTTCAGTTGCTTGGACAGAAAACGATGATAAAATGGTAAAAGATTATATCAAAGAAATGACAGAAATGTTTACCTTAGCTGGTTTTAAGAATGTCAGAGGGGGCGACTCTCATTCAAATCCAGGCTCTGATATTCACGAAATGGGTGGTGTAAGAATGGGACTTGATCCAAAAACTTCAATGCTTAACAAATGGAATCAGTTACACGCATGCAGCAATGTATTTGTTTCAGATGGTGCTTGTATGACTTCTACTAGTACACAAAATCCATCTTTGACGTATATGGCTCTTGCTGCACGTGCCGTTGATTATGCTGTAAAAGAATTAAAAAAACGTAATTTATAGTGGCAAAATTTTCTAAACTGTACTTTAAAATTCAACCTCAAATTAATAATATGAAAAAACTTGCAATTTCAACATCATGTGCCTTGCTGTTTGTGCTTACTTTCTCTCAAGAAATTTTTGCTCAACCAAGCAGTAAAAATCTTTATACTTATCCATTTGGTGTACAGGCATATACATTCAGAAATCATTTTCCGAAAGATGTTTCGGGTACTTTGGATAAAATTCAAAAAATGGGTATCACCGAAATAGAAACGAGTGGAGCAAAAGGCGTTACAGACGAAGAATATAAAAAAATGTGCGATGCTCGCGGAATTTCTATTCCTTCGATTGGAGCGGGTTATGACCAATTAGAAAAACTTTCGATGGATATTGTTAAGAAAGCTAAGGTTTTTGGAGCAAAATATGTAATGTGTGCCTGGATTCCCCATAAAGGCGATAATTTTACACTCGAAGATGCACAAAAAGCCGTTGAGGTATTTAATAAGGCTGGTAAGTTTTTAAAAGCAAACGGCCTAACTTTCTGCTATCACCCGCATGGTTATGAATTTCGTCCTTATGAAAAAGGAACTTTGCTTGATTATTTGTTCAAGTATACAAATCCTGAAGATGTGTCGTTTGAAATGGATGTTTTATGGGTACTTCACGGTGGAGGAAATCCTGTGAAATTATTGAAAACTTACGGTAATCGTTGGAAATTGATGCACGTAAAAGATTTGAAAAAAGGGGTTATTGGAAATTTTTCAGGAAATACACCTGCCGAAAATGATGTAGTTTTGGGAACTGGCCAAGCTGATTGGAAAAATATTTTCAAACTCTCTAAAAAGTTCGGTATCAAACATTATTTCATTGAAGACGAAAGTGAGCATGAACTCGAAAACGTGCCATTAAGTATTGAATATTTGAAGAATTTGAAATGAAAATTAAAAAGCCAAGCGAGAGTTTGGCTTTTTTTAGAATACTCTTTTTGAAGAACTAATTTAAGCATTATTCACCTTCAGGGTTTGTTCATAAAAATAAACTTACTTAAAAATTGCTGGTATTAACTTCCAATTTTTACTTAATTTTTCTCTGAGGCTGGATTTATTACCCTCTTGCTTTTCTAATAAATTAC
>JAIXOL010000064.1 GCA_027486845.1 Cytophagaceae bacterium | reverse complement strand
CTGTAATTTATTAGAAAAGCAAGAGGGTAATAAATCCAGCCTCAGAGAAAAATTAAGTAAAAATTGGAAGTTAATACCAGCAATTTTTAAGTAAGTTTATTTTTATGAACAAACCCTGTTTCCAAAATATTAACATAAAATTCTACTATTCATTTTTCTACTGATCCATGTTCCTATACTAATTTATAGATACCGATTACCCCCTTTTTTTATTAAAAGTATGAATTATGTAATCATTAGAATTAATTATGTAATACTTCCTGACAAGATTAGCTTCAACTTTACATAGTAAAAATTATTTCTAAAGTAAACCATTCAGTTTCTACACATAACTTCAATACCTGTTGAAATTTTACGGAAATGAAATAATTCTTTAAAAAATTTAGACACATTTTACTATTTTTTAACATTAAAACAACTTTAAAAATGAAAAAACTTGTTCGTTCATTTGTATTTACGCAATGTAAATCCCTTTTCACAAGTTGGAGCCTTGTTTGCCTAATTATCTTTAGTTTTAATGAAGCCGTATTTGGCCAAAATCCATCTGCAATACTTGATGTAGCGGCCAATAACAAGGGAGTTTTGATTCCTCGAGTGAGTTTAACATCAACTGCTGATATTAGTACTATTACCTCGCCCGCTACGTCATTACTTGTGTATAACACCTCTACTGTTGGCATTCCACCTACCAATGTCTCACCAGCATATTATTTCTGGAATGGTACAAAATGGAATCTTTTAGGTGGCATCACAACCTTTGCGGAGTTTTATGCACTCATGCCCGGCGACAATACCGCCACAATTGCTGCAGGTTCACCCGTCGAATTCCCTCAGAATGGCCCAACAAATGGCATAATTACTCGTATCAATGCAAGTCAATTTAATATCCCTGCCGTTGGAATCTATTCGGTTCGTTGGCAAGTAAGCATAGCCGAAGCAGGGCAACTTATCTTGCAACTTAATGGAACAGACCTTGCAAGAAGTGTGGTTGGGAGAGCAACAGGGACAGATCAAATTGTAGGTGAAACAATGATTTCGACTACCCTACCAAACACTGTTCTAACAATTGCGAATCCAAGTGGTAATCCAGTTGCAATTACTCTTAATCCGAGTGCGGGTGGAACAAGAGCTGTTTCAGCTAATCTTATCATTACTCGAATGCAATAAAATTTACTTTTGAAAGTAGGCTCATACCTACTTTCTAAAGCAAAAAATCAACACGAAAATATAAATATAGCCAAAAATGAAAAACGAAATAAAAGTCGGAGGTAGGACGAAACTATACTCTGAAGATGTGGCATACTTTGAAGCCAATGTAAACTATACAATCATTCATTATTACCAAGGAAAAAACAAAATCGTTGCTACAACTATTGGTCAGATTCACGAACGTATAGGCGAAGAATGTGGTTTTATACGTCCTAATAGAAGTTATCTTATCAATCTACAATTTGTTGATAACTATCATTTGGGAGAACTCGTGCTACAAAACAAATTGAAAGTAAATATCTCAAGAAGAAGAATAAAACGATTAAATAACATTGTAGAGAAGTATTTTGAGCAAAAAATGCCAATTAGTGCTTAATTGTCGAAAATATTAAAATAACATGACACATTTTAAAATGGTATGTCATGTTATTCTTCACACATTAAATTCAATTATCACCTTCTTTTCTGACATCAAAAACCCTATACAACCAAGATTTTTTCTCGGCAGTATCTGCATCTTTTTCTTCTTTTGTTAGCTGATAACCAAGCAATTGTGCTAAATCTGGTTGCCCAGCATCAATCCAACAAGTAAGCCAAAAATCTCCTACCATTTTTATAGAAGCTCTCATTTGTCGCTCCACTTGGTTTTTGAGCATGGTATGATATCGTTCCGAAAAATCTTTTGAATAACTTTTTATGGTCACACCATTTCGCTCATCAAAACCAAATTTTTTATCTTCTGAAAATTGGCTTGTTAGTTCTCTTTCAAAAATCAAAACCGAGTCCAAAGCAGCATTTGCTTTCAAAACCGCTTGCCAAGCACGCTTCTGAGGAGTTTTCACGTATTCTGCTTGTCCGACAAAAAAGTCATAATTATCCGAAAATAATTCAGGCAAACGGCTTTCCCAAAAACCATGAATACCGACCTGATTGGTTAGTTGTCCATTATAATTTCGAGTTGTATGAAGTGGCACATTGGCATCTGCAATATAATGACCAATATCAGCCGAAAGCATCAAAATTCTCCGAACATCACGTTTACGAAATGCTTCCGTAAGCTGAAACTTCATAAAATTGATGTGCCAAGGAACAATACCATGTCGGTTTAAAGAATCTTCTGAAATCTTCTCCGTCACTTCTTTCCACGAATAAGTTGGAAGCTTCAATCGTAACGAATCGGAATAATTATCTAAGTCAATAAAATGTCGAGGAGCCTCTTCTTTTACAGCATAACGCCGCTGATCAGGATTTACTGCATTTTCAGTAATATAGTCTATATGTGATTTATAAAATTTAAACATTTCGGGTGGAAGCGTAAAAACCGCCAAACGATTTATCCGCTGATGCCCAAAAAAGCCCCACAATGGATATTCCCAGAGTGGACGTGAATTTTCCAGTTTCAGTTTCCAGGAAGAAATCAAAATAATACCTAAAAAAAGGGAACCACTCCTGAGCAAAATTATCCATTTCGGCAAAAAATTTTTTTTAATACCTCTTTTTGTCATTTTTACTGTTATTATTTTTCAAAATAAAATATTTTATCACAGACTTTCTAAAAAACTTCTGATTTAAACCTCAAAAACATTAATTTTTCATTTTTTCTTGGATAATACGTAAATTCCAAATGCTCTTTTATAGAAAAAACATACTTTCTTTTAAAAACTCCTAAAAACAAAACCTAATTTTAAATATTTTGAAAATTTAAGGATTAATACTCATTTTGTTAAAAAGCATAATATCCAAATTTTATTTGGCAATATAATATTAAAACAAATACAATAAAATTTTTTCTTGAAATAATGCAACGTTTTTAAATAAAATAGCTTATATTTGTATCATATTACAGAATATTATTCGGAATTAAGAAAATGAGTGAGATACAAAGAAAGCAAGTTGTTGCCCAATCGTTATTAAGATATTTGATGCCAGCAATGGCTTTAGGAATTTTCGCTTTTTTGATGGTAGCTTATGGTTCGGCGTACACGCCCCCAAAAGCACAAAAGCAACGCATTGTTTGTTTTAAATTCAAGGAAGGCATCTCAGCAGAAGCAATCAAGCAACACATGTCCGACTTCCAAGATTTGAAACGTCAGATGCCAGAAATCGCCGCCTATTCAGCAGGCGAAACCTTCGGAGAAGAAAATTCAACAGCCGAGTACGATGTTATGCATTACCTAACCTTCAGAACTGAAACTGAGGTAGAAAAATTTCGTGAAAGTACTCAATATAAGGTATTTGAAAAAGCCAATAAAGCAAAATGGGATAAAGTATTGGTTATTAATTCAGAGATTAAATAATCTGATTTTCAAGAGATAAATTTAACGAAGGCATCGCTCGGGGCGATGCCTTCGTTTTTTACAAATAAAAAATATTTTAGTTTAAGTTTTTTCTTTAATATTATTTCATTAATTTTGCAATCCAAATTTAGAGTAAGACAATTATTATATTTAAAATACAATGGCAAATCATAAGTCGGCATTAAAGCGTATTAGAGCAAACGAAACCAAGCGTTTGAGAAATCGTTACCAACACAAAACCACACGTACTTTAGTCAGAAAACTACGTGGTTTAAGCGATAAAACAGCAGCTTCTGAATTATTTAAAACAGCAGCTTCAGCTTTGGATAAACTAGCCCGTAAGAACGTTATTCACAAAAACAAAGCAGCGAACCTGAAATCAGGTTTAGCTAAGCATATAGCTGGATTAGCAGCTTAATTTGCGATACGTCGCCCGCCTTTCGGGAATTCAATATTTTGCTCATGGAAACATTTTCTCCGTGAGCATTTTTTGTTTAAATTTAGGCAAAATGGAGTAAATGCATACAGGCATAAAGATATTTGCAAAATCGTACATATGTCTCAACCAAACTCCTTTATACACATCAAACAAACTTTGTGCCTTTGCAACACAGAGCCTTTTTAGCTAAAAATTAACAATGATTAGCAATATTCTATCGTGGGCGGAAGAAGACCGACCAAGAGAAAAACTTTTGTTAAAAGGCAAAGCTGCCCTTTCGGATGCCGAATTGATTGCCATTTTGATAGGTTCAGGCACAAGAGAGTTATCGGCTGTTGATTTATCAAAGCTAATTTTGCAAAGCGTTAATAATAACCTTAATGAATTAGCAAAGCTGAGTATCAATGACTTAATAAAATTTAAGGGTATTGGCGAAGCAAAAGCTATTTCGATTGCTGCCGCTTTAGAACTCGGAAGAAGAAGAAAAGAAAGTGAGACGCTAAAAAAACCAAAAATCACTTCCTCAGCTGACGTCTATGAAACGGTTCGCCCCTATTTGATGGATTTGCAACACGAACAATTTTGGGTATTGTTGCTCAATCGAGCCAATGAAGTTATTCGTCCTCAGCAAATAAGTATCGGTGGAGTTTCGGGAACTGTGGCTGACCCAAAGATGATTTTCAAAGCTGCTATTGAGCATCTAGCTTCGGCAATTATTTTGGTTCATAATCACCCTTCAGGAAACCTGACACCGAGCCAAGCAGATAAAGAATTGACAAAAAAAGTAAAAGAAGGAGGCAAAACACTTGATATTCCAGTACTTGACCACCTCATTTTTAGCGATAATGGATATTTTAGTTTCGCTGACGAGGGAATATTTTAAAATCTTTGATTGAAATATAGTAATTTTACATACTTTTAATGAGCTAAATTAAAGAAGATATGAATTTACAATATTTGGCTGACCACGCAGGAAACGTTACTGGAGTTTTTATTCCTATTCAAGAATGGGAAGGAATTCGCAAACAATTACACCTTCCTGACGAATCAGCAAAGACATTGCATCGCCAAGAGCTACTTGAGGCATTTGAGCAGATGAAAATGATTAAAGAGGGAAAAATGCAGAAACCTAATTTAACTGATTTTTTGAATGAGCTTTGAAATAATACTAATTTTACCTTTCCAAAGGCAAGCAAAAAGACTCATTAAAAAATTCCCTTCTCTTAAAAATGAAGTATTAACATTAATAGAGACTCTCAAAGACAACCCACATAAAGGAACTTCGCTGGGCTTTGATTGTTATAAAATCAGACTTTCTATTGCTTCAAAAATAAGGGTAAGTCAGGTGGAGCAGGAATAATTACTTGCGTATATGTTGCATCAAGTGAGTTATTCTTACTTTCAATTTATGATAAATCAGAACGCTCATCGCTTAATGACAAGAAATTAAAAGAATTAATTAAGATTGTGCAGGATATACAATAATAACCTTGCACGTATTTTCTTTAAATATACAACCTCCAAGTATCAAAATTTTCACAAAAATATTAAGTAGAACTTTTTTATTCTACAATCACAAAAAATGCTTACAGTTTCTAATATTTCGCTAAGTTTTGGCAAAAGAACTCTTTTTGAAGAGGTAAATCTCAAATTTACTCCTGGCAACGTTTATGGTCTGATAGGAGCAAACGGTGCCGGAAAATCGACGTTTGTAAAAATCCTTTCGGGCGATCTCGACCCCACCTCTGGTAATGTGAGTATGGACCCAGGCGAAAGGATGTCAGTTTTGAAACAAAATCAAAATGCGTTTGATGATGAAACTGTTTTAAACACCGTAGTGCGTGGAAACGAGCGTTTATCACAAATCATCGTAGAAAAAGATGCCATTTATGCCAAAGAAGATTTTTCGGAAGAAGATGGCAATCGTGCGGCAGAATTAGAGGCAGAATTTGCCGATATGAATGGCTGGGATGCCGAATCTGATGCAGCAACTTTACTTTCGGGCTTGGGTATCAAAGAAGATTCACACTATACTTTGATGGCCGATATGAATCCGTCGGAAAAAGTAAAGGTTTTATTGGCACAAGCATTGTTTGGAAATCCAGATATTTTATTGCTCGATGAGCCTACCAACAACTTAGATATTGAATCTATTTTATGGCTCGAAAACTTCTTAATGAATTTCAAAAACACTGTAATTGTAGTATCTCACGACCGTCACTTCCTTGACAACGTTTGTACATACATTGCTGACCTTGACTATAAAAAAATCTCGCTTTACGGTGGAAATTACTCTTTTTGGT
This sequence comes from Cytophagaceae bacterium, assembly GCA_027486845.1. Lineage (GTDB taxonomy): Bacteria > Bacteroidota > Bacteroidia > Cytophagales > Spirosomataceae > Emticicia. Next base: position 25,925 of record JAIXOL010000064.1, on the reverse strand, counting down.
ATGAATCAAGCCAGCTAGCTGCTCGTCAGAAATCTGATCAGAACAAAAAAGCCGAGGAGAAAAAGAAAGAATTGGAAGAATTTATTCGTCGTTTCTCTGCTAACGTGGCTAAATCGAAACAAGCGACGGCTCGTCAGAAAATGATTGAAAAATTGAATATTGAGCAAATTCAACCCTCATCGCGTAAATATCCTTACATCGGATTTAAACCTGAACGAGAAGTAGGAGACCAAATCTTACTAGTTGAAAACCTAAGTTATAAACTCGAAGACGGCACATATTTATTTAAAGATGTTAGTTTTCAAATTGGTCGTGGCGAAAAAGTTGCATTTTTGAGTAAAGATGGATTGGCTGTTTCGGCTTTATTTGATATTCTTGCGGGTGAAAAACAAGCTTCAAACGGTAGTTTCAAATGGGGAATTACAATTACAAATACTTATCTGCCTAACGACAATGCTAAATACTTCTCAGATGGAAGTCTTGACCTAGTTGATTGGCTAAGACAATATTCTGTAGATAAAGATGAAACGTTTGTCCGTGGATTTTTGGGCAGAATGTTATTCTCAGGCGAAGAAGCTTTGAAAAAATGTACTGTACTTTCTGGTGGAGAAAAACAACGTTGTATGTTTTCGAGAATGATGCTTTCAGGAGCAAATGTATTGATTTTCGATGAACCGACCAACCACTTAGATTTAGAGTCGATTCAGGCACTAAACAAAGGAATGGAAGATTTTGCGAGCAATATATTATTTACTTGTCATGACCATCAATTAACACAAACAGTAGCAACTCGTGTAATCGAACTTGCACCAAAAGGTTACTTGGATAAATTGATTGATTTTGATGATTACTTGACCGACGAGAAAATCAAAGCTCAACGTGATGCTTTGTATAAGTAATTGACTAGCAATATTTAGGTACACAAACGTGGCATATTATCAAAATGTGCCACGTTTATTTTATACACAAAATCATGCAAGACTTTCCCGAAATATCGCAAAACGACTTAAAAAGCATTCTTTCTAACCCAAAAAGTATATTGCTTGATGTAAGAGAAATTAGCGAATTTGCTGATTTTAATATCGGTGGAATAAATATACCTCCACATGAAGTTACAGAGCGATTGGACGAACTGAAAAACTACCAAACGATTGTAGTAGCTTGTTCAAACGGCACACGAAGTAGTATCGTAGCACGACTTTTAAAAAAGAAATTGTCAGAGAAAACTATTCTGCACCTGGAAGAAGGAGTATTTTAATGTTTAATGATGAATGTTTAATCAAAAAACAATTTGAGCATTAAACATTCATCATTTTACATTAACCTCAGAACCCTTTATAATCTCTGTCATTTTTTACTAACCATTTGCCAACTGCAAAAGATGTAAGCATCAGAACAACAAAAAATGCAATTGGAAGCCAAGTTGGATATTGATAACCGAACATAATCGTATGAAGTTTAAATTATTAACCCTGCAAAAATACAACAAAATGAAAAAGATTGTAGCTTTTTTCTAAAAAAAGTTATAAAAAAGTAACGAATTATTTTCCACCTTTCAAAATTGAATTATAGCGAGGAAGGTCTTTAAATAATTTCAAAGCTTCCTGCACTTCTTTATCGCGATCAAAGGCTACAAATTTCATCGCTTTCTGATAGTAATAACGTCTCAAAATCTCAGCTTCCAACTGTTCTTTAATGTCTACTTTATTTTTTACTAAATCTTGCTGTTTACCTTGATTAATTCTTTCACGCAAAGATTTGATTTGCTCTTGTACCAAATCAAATGAGTTTTCTTTCTTAGCCGATGCCTCCAAATTATCGAGATTACGTTCCATTGTTGTCGTATAAGTAAAATCTTTACTTATAAGCCAACTGATAAAGTCTTGATATTCGGCTTCGGTAAGCGAGAATTTTTCTTTTGGTTTTTGATTATCATGTTCAAAATAATACTTAGTGGCGTAATCAAAAATGTAATTTTTTTGAAGCAAATTAACCGCCACGGCTGATAAAGTAACTACATCAGTTTTGATGTCGGGATCAACACCGCCACCATCATAAACTGTGCGTCCATTTTTAGTTTTGAAGGCAGTTTTTAATGAGTCTGCCACACGCCCAACGCTTCCATCGGGGTTTCGGTGACTATAATCTAAAGCCTGAATACATCGTCCGCTCGGAATATAGTATTTGGCCGTTGTGATTTTCATTTTTGTTCCATAACTCAAATCACGGGTTGTTTGAACCAAACCTTTTCCGAATGAACGTTGCCCAATAATTACGGCACGGTCGTAGTCTTGGAGCGTTCCACTCACAATTTCTGAAGCCGAAGCACTTTGGCTATTTATCAAAACCACAATCGGAATTTCAGTATCAAGCGGAGTTTCCATTGACATGTATTTATGATTCCATTCGGCCACTTTCCCACGAGTTTCTACAATTAGTTGGTCTTTTGCCAAAAATGCGTTACAGATTTCAACCGACATATTTAATAGACCACCTGGGTTTCCACGCAAATCTAAAATCACTTTTTTCATACCTTGACCTTTCAATTCAGAAAAAGCACCTTTTACTTCTTTGGCAGCAGTAGCAGTGAAATCATTTAATTGAATATAGCCAACTTCGTCGTTTATCATACCTGAATTTGGCACGTTTGGCGTTTTTACAATATCACGCCCAACTACTAAATCAATCGGCGAGTTTTGCCCAAAACGCTTTACTGACATTTTCACGGTAGTGCCAGTTTGACCTTTCATTAATCGACCAATATCAACTCCTTTGCGAGCAACTACGTCCACACCATCAACTTTTATGATTTCGTCACCAATTTTCATTCCTGCTTTATCGGCTGGCGAACCTTCGTAAATCATCACGATTACATGTTTGCTATCACGGTGCGAAACCGTTGCCCCTATACCATTATATTTCCCTGTTGTCATGGTCATATAATCTTCGATGTCGTCTTCGGGAAAGAAGTTGGTGTAGGGATCAAGTTGCTTGAGCATAGATTCGATACTCAAACGCATTGCTTTGTTTGGATTGATTTCGTCAACGTAATAAGCGTTGAGTTCCTTAAACATTGTTGCGAAAATATCTAAGTTTTTGGCTATCTCGAAATAGCGGTCATCATACTTAAAGGCTACAAACGGAATCGTAACAACGGCGAGGGCAATTAATGTAAATCTGCGTACGTTTTTCATTTTCAAAGGTTTTGTGACACTATCGCTTCGGCGAACCTATATATAAATTGTAAATATCGAATGAGCAAGTTAGAAACCTACTTTAAATAAAACGCAAAAACTTGACCAAAAGATGTCATTGTGGTGAAGTTTTTCCATAAGTTTTTGCAAAGAAACGCATTTTTCGGACCGGGAAAAAGTATCTTTTTACAATGTAAAGATTATCGAAATCATTATCTGGAATATCTGCACGAAGTGTATCTCGTTCAAACAAGCCATTGACAACATATTTTGTCGTATTGCTATGCCCTACTATCAATATATTTTTACCTTTCATTTGTTTCAATTTTTCGATAAAAACTCTCATCGAATCAGCTGGACTAGCAACATATATTTTGGTCATTAAACCCCTTGAATTTGCTAAAGGTTTGGCCGTATTTTTGGTTCGCAAATAATTGGTCGAATAAATCTCGGCGACTCCTTTATTAGCCAGTTCAGATTTCAAATCTTCGGCTCTTTCTTGGCCCAAAACACTTAAAGGTGGATTGGCGGAGTTATCAACTTTTTCGCCATGACGAATCATATAAAACGTTGATTTACAAGAAGTTAAAAGCAATACCACCCAAACAAGCTTTTTCATAATTTCTATTGTTTATTGATTTTTAGAGGTACTATTCGCACATTTTGTTTTCAAACTAAATCTATCCCGAAAATGCAGGATTATTGAGGTACGGCTCGGATTTTAAATTTTAAAATTCCGATAAAAATATGTATCTTTACATTAAAATAACACTAAAAACTGTGAATATCAAAGTTAAGATATTCTACTCAGATAAAATCTGATAGTTAAATTTTTATAAAAAATAAATTATGGCAGAAAATCAAGAAGGCATTGAGCCTCAGAAGTCGAGAGCAGATTATGGTGCTGAAAATATCCAAGTACTTGAGGGCTTAGAGGCAGTAAGAAAACGTCCAGCCATGTACATTGGCGATATTGGAATAAAAGGTCTTCACCACCTTATTTGGGAGGTAGTAGATAACTCAATAGATGAAGCCCTTGCAGGACATTGCGACACAATTCACGTAACAATCAACGAAGACAATTCGGTAACAGTAAAAGATAATGGCCGTGGAATTCCAACGGGAATGATGGCAAAGGAGAAAAAATCTGCTTTGGAGGTCGTTATGACGGTACTTCACGCTGGAGGTAAGTTTGATAAAGATACCTATAAAGTTTCGGGAGGTTTGCACGGCGTGGGGGTTTCCTGCGTAAATGCTCTATCGATTGCTTTTAGAGTGGAAGTTCACAGAGAAGGAAAAGTTTTTGAACAAGAATATAGCATCGGAAAGCCACTTTATCCAGTACGTGAAATTGGAACAGCCGATGATACTGGAACACAAGTAACCTTCAAGCCAGATGATACGATTTTTACCGCAACCGAATATAAATACGAAACTGTTGCCAATCGTTTGCGTGAATTATCTTTCTTGAATAAAGGTATTACCTTGATTTTGAAGGATTTACGTGAAATCGACGAAAAAGGCGAACCCTTAACCGATATATTTAAATCGGAAGGTGGTTTGGCAGAATTTGTTTCATATATTGATGCAGGTCGTGAGCGTTTGATTCCTGAACCAATGTTTATGGAAGGTATCAAAGATGGTGTGCCTGTTGATGTTGCGATGCTTTATAATACTGGCTACAGCGAAAATGTATCTTCGTTTGTAAACAATATTAATACCCACGAAGGTGGAACGCACGTTTCGGGTTTCCGTATGGCCTTGACTCGTACATTAAAAAACTATGCCGAGAAATCGGGTATTTTGGCTAAAGAAAAAATTGAAATTAGTGGCGATGACTTCCGTGAAGGATTAACGGCCGTTATTTCGGTAAAAGTACAAGAGCCTCAATTTGAAGGACAAACCAAAACCAAATTGGGTAACAGCGAAGTAACAACAGCGGTGAGTTCATGTGTAGCTCAAATGCTTGAAAATTACTTAGAAGAGCATCCAAAAGAGGCTCGTATTATTGTTGACAAAGTGATTTTGGCAGCTAAAGCACGTATTGCCGCCAAAAAGGCACGTGAAATGGTGCAACGTAAGAATGTTTTGGTAGGGAGTGGACTCCCAGGAAAACTGGCTGACTGCTCAGAATCTGACCCAACGATTTGTGAAGTTTACTTAGTTGAGGGAGACTCGGCAGGTGGCTCGGCAAAACAAGGTCGCAACCGTGCATTCCAAGCGATTTTGCCTTTGCGTGGTAAGATTCTAAACGTTGAGAAAGCCCAAGAATTCAGAATTTATGAAAACGAAGAGATAAAAAACATGTTTACTGCATTGGGTGTACAAATCGGCCGTGAAGGCGATGAGCGTGCTTTAAATACTGACAAACTTCGTTATCATAAAATTATCATCATGACCGATGCTGATATTGATGGTAGTCATATCAGAACCTTGATTCTTACTTTTTTCTACCGTTATATGAAAGAATTGATTGATAGAGGTTTTATTTACATTGCTCAACCACCTTTATATTTGGTAAAGAAAGGCAAAGAAGAAGAATATTGCTGGACAGAAGAACAACGCGAAATTGCAGTAAAACGTTTAGCTGGTGGCGGAAAAGAAGAAAATGTGGGTATTCAACGTTACAAAGGTTTAGGAGAAATGAACCCAGAACAACTTTGGGAAACAACCATGCGACCAGACAAACGTACATTGAAGCAAGTAACCGTTGAATCGGCTGCTGAAGCTGATCATCTTTTTGCAATGTTGATGGGTGATGAAGTTGGGCCTCGCCGTGATTTCATTGAGCGTAATGCAAAATATGCTAAGATTGATATTTAACCAGTCATCAATAAATATTTAGCTTTTATTTCATTGTGAATATTTTAAAGGCGGTTATCTTTAGCAGACAATGCTAAAAATAGCTGCCTTTTTTCAGTTTCCAAAACTTCATCTTAACTATGCAAAAACTGATTATTCTTTCTTTATTATGTTTTTCGGGAAGTATAACCTTCGCTCAGAAAAAAATATACCCACTGATCAAAAGCGGCGGTGGAATGTTTACAGTGCCAGAAGCAACCCCTTTGGTTGACAAAAAAATGCAATACAAAATTATAGTTGATTTGTCAAAAGCATCGGATAAGCCCGACTCGGTTAATGCTTCGCTGGATAAATTAGCTCGTCTTGTAAATGCTCATATTGAAGCAGGTGTACCCAAAGAAAACTTGTCTATTATTGGTGTATTTCGTTTTTTAGGAACTCCTGTAATATTAGAAGACGAAGCCTACAAAAGTAAGTTTGGAATGGCAAATCCGAACACAGCTTTAATCAATGAATTAGCAAAGAATGGTGTTCGTTTTTATGTATGTGGACAATCGCTTAGAGCAAGAAAATTAGTGGATGAAAAACGCAATGAGCATATAAAAGTAGCACAATCAGCATTAATAACTTTCAGTACTTTTCAGAATTTGGGATATGCTCTGATATTACCGTAAAGGATAAAATAATTATATTGAGACGTTGCATACAACGTCTCAACTATTTTTTAATTAAAACACCTGCCTCGCAACAGCCATTGTTGTATCTGATTTACTCATTGTATAAAAGTGTAGAGCAGGCACGCCAAAATTAATCAACTCTCTGCATTGTTGAATCGACCATTCGATGCCCAATTGCTTTGCTTGTTTGTCGTTTTCGCAAGCTATCACCTCTTTTCTGAATGCCTCGGGCATATCTAAATAGAATAATCTTGGCAAAATATCTAATTGTTTCTTAGTAGCTAAAACTTTCAAACCCGGAATAATTGGAATCATGATTCCTTCGTTGCGGCATTTATTTACAAAATCAAAGTATTTTTGATTATCAAAAAACATTTGAGTTACTACGTAATCTGCACCTGCCGCAACTTTACGCTTCAAATTTTCCATATCTTGGTCTAAATCTGTTGCTTCAAAGTGTTTTTCGGGATAAGCCGCTACTCCAATGCAAAAATCGCTTGCATTAAGATATTCGGCGTCTTCATGCAAATATTTGCCATTATTCATATCTTTTATCTGTGAAACCAGCTCATTGGCAAATTGATGACCGTCTTTTTTTGCTTTGAAAGTATCGTAAGGTTTAGCAAAATCGCCTCTGAGTGCCAATACATTATCAATTCCTAAATAATTTAGATCAATCAATAAATCTTCGTTTTCATCTTTTGTGAAACCTCCACAAAGCACGTGCGGCACAGGGTCAATTTTGAAACGGTGCATGATTGAAGAACAAATACCGACTGTACCAGGTCGTTTACGAGTTTTTATATCCTTACTCGTTCCATCAGGTAATTGTTTGGTAAAATATTCTTCACGGTGAAAAGTAACATCAATAAAAGGAGGTTTCAGTTCCATCATTGGCTCAATGGCACTTAATAAATCATTGAGATTTGAGCCTTTAGTTGGCGGAATGATTTCAATCGAAAAAATTGGTTTTCCGTTATTACTCTTCAGATGTTCGGTTACTTTTGCCATTTTCTAAAAGATGATTTTTATCCTTATTCTTTAGCAAAAATAGATATATTATTTATCAAAACAAATAATAACAGTTATTTTATCTAATAATTTAGACTTATGCAGTTATATTATTTTTAATTATAGTATATGAAAAATCAAAAACTAAGATAATTATGATGCTTAAAACGCTCGTAAGCTGACTTAGCGAGTGCTTCTTGGTGGTCGGGATGGGCAATTTTGATAAGTTCTTTCGCCCTTTCTACTAAGTTTTTGCCGAATAAATTTGCAATTCCAAACTCGGTCACAACATAATGCACATTGGCACGAGTCGTAACAACCCCCGCACCTTCTTTGAGATGCGAAACGATTTTTGTTAAACCCTTAGAAGTTGCATTCAAAGCAATTATTGGTTTCCCACTTTCTGATAATGCCGCACCTCTGATAAAATCCATTTGTCCACCCACACCCGAATACATATTATAGCCAATACTATCTGCACAAACTTGTCCCGTAATATCAATTTCTATGGCACTATTGATGGCTGTAACCTTTGGATTTTGTCTGATAATCGAGGTATCATTTACATAATCAACCCGCATCATAGTTACGAGCGGATTATCATCAACAAAGTCATAGAGTTTTCGTGAACCACATAAAAAAGTAGCAACGATTTTTCCTTGATTAAGTTTTTTGTATTTTCCCGTAATAATACCTTTTTCGACCAAAGGGATGATTCCATCCGAAAACATTTCAGTATGAATACCTAAATCTTTATGGTTTCCGAGAGCTGCCAAAACAGCATTCGGAATACTGCCAATTCCCATTTGAAGCGTTGCACCATCGTCGACCAACGAAGCAACATGGCTACCAATTCTTTTATGTTCGTCGGTAGGTTTGCCCCATGAAACTTCTTGCAATGGCTCATCGAAAGGCACAAAATAATCAATGCGGTTTGTGTGAATTTGCGAATCGCCAAGCGTGCGTGGAACAAATTTATTTATTTGAGCAATGACCACATCAGCCGAATCAATAGCTGCTAAAGTTGCATCAACCGATGTTCCGAGAGAGCAAAAACCGCTTTTATCGGGTACAGAAACTGAAATTAATGCAATATTTAACTTGATAATATTCTGACTAAAAAGTTTAGGGATTTCAGAAAGAAAAACTGGAATATAACTTCCCCGACCCTCGGCGATGGCTTTGCGAGTATTTTTTGCAATAAAAAAAGCGTTAGTATGAAAAACTTCGGCATATTCAGGATTTGTATATGGAGCTTCGCCTTCGGTATGAAGGTGATAAATTTCGATTCCTTTCAAAGAATCGGCACGAGCAACTAAGGCGTTTACTAAATGATGTGGAACCGCCGAAACACTATGAATAAAGATTTTATCGCCTGATTTTACAGTTTCCAAGGCTTTTTGAGCTGTTGTAATTAACATACGTTTTGTAATTATTGTACAAAAAAAGACTTTTCAGTATATGAAATACATGACTACTATCATGTTATTAAACATTTTTTTCATCCAAAAAAAAGCCATTATCATATCATTAAATCTAAAAATAAAATATAAAAATAATTATATTTATAAAAGCAAACTATTTAACCAACATTGACGTTTAGGGTTTAGAATCACTTATAAACATCTATTATCTATCAATGAAAAAACTTTCTTTATTATTAATTTTAGGCATTTTTGCCTTTGGTTTTGAGGTTTCAGCTCAAACTCCTTCTACTACGGCAACAATTGATACTGTAGCAGCTAAATCTTATGTTGGTAAATATAAAGTAAAAGAAGGGCCTTTTGAGGAATTAATTGTAAGTATCCAAGGTGGAAAACTTTTTGGTGAGGCAGTTGGCCAAGGTTCTGCTGTACTTGCAGCAACTAAAGAAGTTGATATTTTCGAAGTTGTTGGCTATGACGGTAAAATTGAGTTCGTCAGAAATGACCAGAAAATAATCGTAAAGGCTAAACTTTCATTACAGGGAAATATAATTGAAGCCGAAAAACAGCCATAAATGCATTTTTTCATAAAAAAAGCTCCGTAATTACGGAGCTTTTTTTATGAAGATAAATTAATGGTTTTTACACTTTATAACTACGGTGTGCATCTAATTTCAAAAATATAAACAACAAAATAGTAAATGACCAAAGCGACGAACCACCATAACTCAAGAATGGTAAAGGAATACCAATTACAGGCATTAATCCAATAGTCATACCGATATTTACAAGTAAGTGAAAAAACAAAATGGAAGCGACACAATAACCATAAATTCGGGAGAATTTACTGCGTTGTTTTTCAGCTAAATTGATGATTCTATTTAACAAAGCCGCAAATATTAAAATCACAATTACACTGCCGATAAAACCCCATTCTTCACCAACTGTACAGAAAATAAAGTCAGTTGATTGCTCTGGTACAAAGTCGAATTTGGTTTGTGTTCCTTGCAAATAGCCTTTACCGATTATACCTCCAGAACTAATAGCAACCCTTGATTGCGTAACATTCCAGCCAGCCCCAAGTGGGTCAGAGTCTGGATTTACCAATACTTGAATACGCTTTTGTTGGTGTGGTTGAAGCACATTTGTTGTGAAAAATTTCACACCAAATACGAATGCAGATGCAATAACAAACACTCCACCAAGACGAATCAGGTTTTGACGAGTACGCTCATAACGCTTCAAAAATACATACCAAAATAAACCACAAGCTACAGCCAAACCTGCCACAACATAAAATTTATTAAAAAATAACACCAATACAAAAAGGATTGCCAAGGCGATACCAAGAGCAGGATAAATCCCGGGTAAACCTTCACGGTAAAAAACCGCAATAAAAGCAGCAAAAGTTAAGGCAGAACCTGTTTCTTTCTGCAAAATAATGATGATTGGTGGCACAAAAACTAATAAGCCTGCAACGATAGCATCTCGAACTTTAGTAATATTTACCCCTTGTGTACTTAGATACCTCGACAATGCCAAAGCCGTAAAGATTTTAGAAAACTCGGCGGGTTGTAGTGAAAACGTGCTTCCCAATTTTATCCAAGACCTTGATCCTTTTATTTCAGTTGCTAAGAATATAGTCGCTAGTAATAGAAGAATAATAAAACCATAAAATATATAAGCAAAAGAATCATAAACTTTATAATCAACAAAGAGAATGATGAGTATCAATACGAATGTAGATGAAATAAAAAGCAGCTGTTTTCCTGCATTATGCGAAGTAGAAAAAATAGCAATTGGGCTTTCAGGGTTATATACTGCCGCATAAATATTTAACCAACCAAAAAACACGAGTGCTGCATAAAGCCAAACTGTTGTCCAGTCGATTCCTTCTCGAATATCAATATCACGTGCCATACTATTTGGTTTTATTAAATTTTTCTACCTTTGGTTTAACAAATGTTGTTTTAATAGACTTTTCAGCCTCTTTTTTGGGTTTTGAAGGAACAACAGGAGCCGTCTTACTCGTTGATTCTGGAATTAGTACTGGTATGGGTTTTGCAGCACTGCCAGCCGCCATTGCCTCAACGGTTCTGATACTTAAGTTTAACATACGCTCTTTGATAGCTGTACGCTCAATCTTGCGTTTCAAATATTTCTCAATCATCAAAGTTGCAATAGGTGCAGCAACCGAACCACCAAATCCTGCATTTTGAACCATAACGGCAATCGCAATTTTAGGGTTATAACGAGGAGCGAAAGCGATAAAAATTGAATTATCTTTTCCTTTTTTATTTTGCGATGTACCCGTCTTACCGCAAATAGCAATACCTTCAACGATACCCGCACCACCACCAACAGTTCCATGCTCAACGGCATCTTGCATACCGCCAATTATTGCCTCAAAATGACGAGTTTCAATATCAGTTCGGTGTACTTGTCGATGCTCAGGCAATACGCCTTTTCCATTTTGACCAATTCCACGAACCAAGTGTGGAGTGACCCAATAGCCTCTATTGGCAATTGTAGCAGCTAAATTGGCCATTTTAAGCATATTCACAGAAATCTCTCCTTCACCAATACTTAATGAATAAATATTAGAGAATTTCCACTGCTGCGAGCCATAACGCTTGTCATAATATTTTACATTTGGCAGCAAACCCGATGATTCAGACGGTAAGTCAATACCAAGTTTTAGTCCATACCCAAATTTTTCGACCATTTCATGCCATTTAGAAAGCATAATCGGGGCAGCCTTAAATGGATTAGATTCAGGAGTTGCCGACATCGTTTTCTTGAAAACCTGATAAAAATACGGATTACAAGAAAAACGAACAGCATTATGTAAATCGCCCGAAGGATGACCGTGACATTTTACTGGAGCATTTCCACAGACAAAGAAAGTTTCGGGAGTGATAGAACCTAATTGTAAACCAACTAATGATTGTACTAACTTGAATGTCGAACCAGGGCGGAAAAACCCGGTAGCTACACGGTCGTTGAGTGGTTTATCAGGATTTCGGTAAAGTTCTTTGAAGTATTTACTAAACTGTTTACCCGAAAGCATATTTGGATCATAATAAGGATACGACCCCATCGCCAAAATTTCGCCAGTACGTGGCTCAATAGCTACGACACAACCTGTTTTTCCTTGAAAAAGACTATCAGATAGTTGTTGTACCTCTACATCTACCGTTGTAAACAGGTTTTTTCCGATTACTGCCAATGTGTCATATTCACCATCCGAATACGAACCTTTGTTTTCTCCGTGTACGTTCATCATAGTAAACTTCACTCCTCGCCTACCCCTCAGTTCCATTTCATACTGTTTTTCGAGGCCAGTAATACCGATATAATCGCCACTTCTATAATATTCAACTTCTTGTGCTTCGTATGACTTTTTACTAATCTCTCCAATATAACCCAAAGCGTTAGCCATCGTTCGTGCAGGATACGTACGAAAAAACGATAATTCGAATGTAAAACCAGGAAAGCTCACCATCGCATCAGCCACTCGAGCATAATCCTCCTTCGATAGTTGTCTAAGAAATAAGGTTGATCGATTACGTGAATAACTTTTCGCAATCGTCATTGTACTATCGAAATACGAGCGAGTGATATTGAACAAACGACAAAAAGTAGTCGTATCCATTTGTTTTACTTTGTAAGGCGTAACATACATATCATAAACATCTACGTTTGCCACCAAAAGCTTACCGTTTCGGTCATAGATTTGACCTCGGAGTGGAATCTGAACCTCTTTCTTTAGAGCTCCGGTAGAGCCAATAGTGTGGTAGGTATCATCTATCACTTGAAGGTAAAATAACCTCAGTGCATAAATGGTACAAACTAAAAAGAAAAAACTAAGAATGATTTGCTTTCTGTCTTGGAACATTCTACTAATAAAATCTATTGGGTTTTGGCTAAAGTATTGGTCACGGCAGTTATATTGTTAGCGAATAAACAACCTTGAATTTCTCAATTAAGCTAAATACTAATCGCTATTAACTATTAGGTACTACTATTATTGGTTTTTTTATTTCCTCTAACAAAGTTCTTTAAAAATCAACAGATTTCTGCATATATTGCCTAAGAAAATTTGATTTTTTTGTAAAAAAGCATTTTCTAAAAAAAGATTAAAATTATTTTAAGTATTTATACGATTTTTACAGGAAAATATAAAGAAATTATTCGAATGTTTTATAATAAAGAAGATTTAGGTCAAATATCTAATCAAGTTATTAAAGCCGCCTATGGTCGAAATATTTGGATTTTTGAAGGAGAAATGGGAGCGGGAAAAACAACTTTGATAAAAGCAATTTGTAAGGAATTGGGGGTACTTGGACACATCCAAAGCCCAACTTTTTCAATAGTCAATCAATATTTATCATCAGCGGGGGAAACCATCTATCATTTTGATTTTTATCGACTAAAAAACGAAACCGAAGCCCTCGATTTTGGTATAGAAGAATACTTTGATTCGGGAAACATCTGCATGCTTGAATGGGCCGAAAAAGTTGAATCTCTTTTACCTGATAATTGTTTTAAAATAAAAATTAGTCTAACAGACAATTTAGAAAGAAATATAGAATTTAGTTAGAATACAAGTTTTTTGTTGGCAGTGTACAGTAAACAGTTTTTCAGTAACAAGTCCCCAAGTAAGCAAACAATGACAGGACAATCTATTTCAGAATTAGCACAGCAATCGATTCTTTACCCACAAGAATCGCCGGAAATGATAAAAAAAGGAAAAAAAAGCCTTTTTATTGGACTACCTCGTGAGGTTTCTTTACAGGAAAACCGTATTGCAATTACACCTGAATCGGTCAGATTATTGGTTAGAAACGGCCACGAGGTAATTTTAGAAAAAGGTGCTGGCGAAGGAGCAAAATTCTCAGACAATGATTATAGCGAAGCCGGTGCAAGAATAGTTTACAGTCCGCAAGAGGTTTTTGAAGCTGATTTGATTGTAAAAATAGAGCCCCTACTCGAAGCTGAAATGACTTATCTAAAAGCTGGTCAAACAGTTATTTCAACGCTCAACGTTCCGAACCTTTCTCGCTCATATTTTGAACAACTCAACGAAAAACGAGTAACAGGCATAGGTTTTGAGCTGATTCAAGATAAAGTGGGTAATTATCCGATTATCAGAACCATGAGCGAAATTGCAGGAAGCACAGTTATGCTTATTGCGGCCGAATATCTGAGCAGCGTACACAACGGTCGAGGAATGATATTAGGTGGAATAACGGGGGTTCCACCAACCAAAATTGTGATAATCGGAGCTGGAACAGTTGGCGAATATGCTGCTCGTACAGCCCTCGGTTTGGGTGCAGAAATCAAGGTTTTTGATCAACACATTTATCGACTTCAACGCTTAAAATATGCTGTCGGGCAACACATATATACTTCAATCATCGACTCTGACACTTTAGGAGATGCACTCGCTCGTGCTGATGTAGTGATTGGTGCTATGCGTGCCGAAGATGGCGTTGCACCAATTGTTGTTACAGAAGAAATGGTTTCAAAAATGAACTCTAATTCGATAATTATTGATGTTTCGATTGACCAAGGAGGCTGCTTTGAAACTTCTGAAATAACAACACATAAACATCCAACTTTTCAGAAATATGGCATTACTCACTATTGTGTACCCAATATTGCATCAAGGGTTGCACATACAGCAAGTATCGCATTAAGTAATGTATTTACGCCATTTCTACTAAAAACAGGCAATGTGGGCGGCATAGAAGACATGATTTTCGCCAAACAATGGTTCACAAAAGGGGTTTATTGTTTCAAAGGTAGCTTAACAAACTTGTCAATTGCACAACGTTTCCATCTTAGATATAAAGATTTAAGTCTGCTTATTGCGGCTAGGATGTAGGTAAAATGAAGATTGACGAATGTTCCATTATACCACCTCGAGACTTTATAAAAAGCAGATGAATAGCAATATAATATCGGTAGTACAGAATTTTGCAAATTCCAATAAGGCAATTCTAAACTAAATCTTGGTTGAATTTTACTTCATGTGCAAATACAAAAAATCAGTGTTTTGAATTCTTCCTACTTTAGTTCAAATTCTTTTTGCACTTTTTACTCATTCAATTTCCACTACTTCTTTTTTCAACGTAAAATTTAAAAATAGATATCCTAATATACCTGCGACCAACGAAGCAGTAAGAATCATAAACTTTGCATTATTGATGATTGTTGCATTTTCAAAAGCCAATAAAGTAATAAATATCGACATTGTGAAGCCAATTCCGCCCAAAAATCCCGCTCCGATGATTGCCTTCCAATCTAAATCAAAGGGTAGTTTGCAAATTCCCAGCGAAACTACCATAAAACTTATCAGAAATATTCCCAAAGGCTTTCCTATGATTAATCCAAATGCAATACCCAAGCTATAGCTATGAGTTAAGGTTTCTACAATATTTCCATCGATAGAAATAGCAGTATTGGCCAATGCAAAGAGCGGAAGTATAATAAATGCTACAGGTCGATGCAAAAAATGCTGCAAAATATACGACGTAGATTTTTCGTCGCCATTGCCAAAAGGAATTGCAAACGCCAATAAAACGCCCGTGATTGTTGCATGAACCCCCGAATTCAACATAAAATACCACATCGCCACACCACCAAGCAAAAAAGGAATCAGATTCCGCACTTTGAGTCGATTTAAAATTAAAAGCACAATAAAAATTCCCAATGCAATGAAAAGATTCATCCAAAGAATAGATTTTGTATAAAAAATCGCAATTACTAAAATTGCTCCTAAATCATCAATTACTGCCAGTGCGGTTAGGAAAACCTTGAGCGAAGTTGGCACTTTATTGCTTAATAATGATAAGACTCCGAGTGCAAAAGCAATGTCAGTAGCCATCGGAATTCCAATTCCTGTTTGCCCTTCTGTACCATAAGTAAGCAATAAAAATAAACCAGCAGGTAAAAGCATTCCTCCAATTGCCGCAAAAATTGGCAACATTGCATCTTTAAAATTTGATAATTCGCCTAGATAGATTTCACGTTCAAGTTCTAAGCCAATCAACAAAAAGAATATTGTCATTAGGCCATCATTTATCCAGTGAGATATGCCGTGACCTGCAACAATGAATTGCCAAAAATGTTCGTAACTACTCGCCCATTTTGAGTTAGCAATAAGTAGCGAAATTGCAGTGCAAACAATAAGAGTCAACCCACCAGACTTTTCGCTTTCAAAAAAATCTTTAAATAACTTAGTAGGTTTTAATTGCTTAAGTGTGTCTTTCATATTATTTTAAGGATTCAGTAAAACTTTTACTTTTATCAGAAATGAATTAATTGAGTAGATTTATGGTTAAAAAGAAATGGAATTTTGACTTTAGATTTTTGGGTGATTAGCTTTACGAAAGAATTATTTTCAACTTAAAAGAGTCAAATATAATTCATTAATTATCAGACATTTACAAATATAAAACAAAATGACTTCACACTCAAACGAAAATACTATTTTAGACGATGTAAACTCGCCTGAACTCGACCAAAAAATCATGAGTTTTGTGGCAGGCGATTTTATAAAAGTTTCTGACCATTTGAAAGAAGCATCTTATCAAATACGTAAACGTGGTTTTTCGGATTATCCGATTTTTGTGGTCAATCGCACATTGGTTGAGGTTGGACAAATGCTTTTTACAAGGCTTGATTTTGAAACTCAATTTGATTACAAAGCATCTTATTTGGATGAATTTGTACAAAGAAAACTCATTGGAGAAGAATCAATTGAACTTTTTAAAGAAAATTACAAAAATGCTGACGAGTATTGTTGCTTATTTGTAATGGAAGCCGAGTTTGCAGGATTTGTTTTTATTCCTTTTCCAGAAGATTGATAGATAATTTAGCAATTTGCAGTCCACAATTTACAGTTTTCAGTCAATTAGACCATTTACCGATAAATTGAAGACTGCAAATTGAGAACTGAAAACTTTTATTTCTCCGCTCTCACCGTCGGATATTTGATTCCCAATTGCTCCAAATACGTTTTGTATTTAGTTGAATCATAATAATATTTGCTCATTTCTGGGCGGAACTTCTCCATGATTTCTTTATTCAGCTGGATTGCAGGTTTATCTTCTTTCGAGATAAGCGGCGTATATTTAATTTCTTTCGTTTGTTCTTTATTGTAGTATTCCCAAGCATTTTTGATAATCTCTGGCTTAAAAAGCATATCCAAAATTGTCAAAGCCTCAGCTTTCGCTCCTGCTGTACAACCTTTGTGAGCAATCGGTGTTGCCATCGTGATGGCATTCGCCCAGTGATGTCCCGGCATTCCGGGCATATTTGATGGATAACGCAATACAACCGTTGGCAACGACCACGAAATATCAGCAATGTCATCTGAGCCACCTTGACGAATAATATTTGGTGAATAAACCGGCTCACTCATCGTATCAAGTTTCATAGCCAAACCTTCAATTTTTGGGGCTTTCAACTCTTTCTGACTTGCCTTTGCCAATATTTGGTCTTCTTCCGACCATTGAGGCAAACCTACACGCTTAATATTCTGATACATTGCATCAGCAATGGGTTTATTGAAATGCCCCGGCCAAGCACTACCCAAAATCTCGTAGGTAAATTTCGTATCAGTCATCATGGCTGCACCTTCTGCTATTTTTATACCACTTTCGAAGAGTTTTCTGATACGTGGATAAGTTCGGTCACGGAAATAATACCAAACTGAAGCCTTCGATGGCACAACGTTTGGTTGGTCGCCACCATCAGAAATTACATAATGCGAACGCTGCGTAGTTTCTAAGTGTTCACGCTTATAATTCCAGCCTACATTCATCAATTCTACGGCATCTAAAGCACTGCGTCCACGCCACGGAGCACCCGCTGCGTGAGCGGCTTCGCCTTCAAAATGAAATTTGACCGACACCAAGCCGTTATTTCCTGCATCGCCCCAAGAAACGCCCAAATTATCGCCTACGTGCGTAAAAATACAAGCATCAACATCTTTAAAATAACCTTCACGTACAAAAATAGCCTTTGCTCCTACTTGCTCTTCGGCAACACCAGGCCAAAGCACGAGTGTTCCCGAAATTTTATCTCGCTCCATGACTTCTTTCAAAGCTAAAACTGCCGTAATATTAAGAGCTTGACCAGAATTGTGTCCTTCGCCATGTCCAGGAGCACCTTCTACGATTGGGTCTTTGTAAGCAACACCAGGTTTTTGTGATGCCTTCGGAATACAATCAATGTCGCTACCGATGGCAATTACTGGCTTGCCCGAACCCCACTTTGCAATCCATGCAGTCGGCATTCCTGCTACGCCACGCTCAACGGTGAAACCATTCTTTTCGAGTAAATTCGTTAAATACTTTGAGGTTTCAAATTCTTGAAAACCCAATTCGCCAAAGCTAAAAATTTGATCGTTTACTTCTTGTGTAAACTTTTGACGGTCATCGATTTTCTTGATTACCTCTTGTTTTAGCAATTCAAGTTTGTCGGGAACTGGTGCAACAACGGCTTTTTTCTTTTGAGAAAAAGCTAAGTTACTCACAATCAACATTGTAGTGATGAAAATACAAGTTTTTTTCATGATTCGGTTGAGTTTAGGTAAGTTTTTGAAGTCCATAGTCAATAGTTACTAGAAACAAACAAAACCATCGACCATCGGTTATGGTCAATTAGCTATTTTGGAAACTGCGATTTATCTAAGCCCGGAATAATTTTCAAGGCATTTTTGTAATAAACTTTCTTCAAAATTTCATCCGAAAGCCCCATACCATACATACGCCAGTAAGCATGATATTTTTTGTGGTACGGAAAATACTCATCTTCACTTTCTAAAACTCTAAAATAAGTTTGATATTCGTCAGGAACCCACGAATCTTTACCAAACAAAATGCGGTCTTGGCGTTTTTCAAAAAACTTTTTGGCCATACGCGGCTGACGACCCAACTCGGCAATAACCGCACCGATTTCGGCATACATATTCGGGAACACCTCCATTAAGCTGTCGAGTTTTGCCAAATTATTCGGATACCAACCCATGTGGGCATTGATAAAAGTAGTTTTTGGGTGTTTTCTGAATACATTGTGTTGCTGCTCAATAAGCTGTTCCCAAGTATAATCTTTTCCTTCGGCCGCATCACGCTTGCGTCCTGGGTGAGTTTTTAGTTCGAGCCAACGTTCGTTTTGGGCATTGAGTGGGTTCCAGAACGAGGCAGGGTCAGCTGTATGAATTAATACAGGAATGCCTAATTCGCCAGCTTTTGCCCAAATCGGGTCGATGCGAGCATCATCAACAGGTACAAGTTTTCCGTTATCTTTTACACTAAAACCAAGACTTTTATAAATTTTTAAGCCTTTTGCTCCACGAAGTTTTACGTCTTCTTCAAGCATTTTTACAGCTTTGGCAGTCCAATCAGGTTCGTTAATTTTTGAGAAATCAATATTCGTAAAAACCGCAAAACGAGTTGGATTATTAGCTTTTACAGCACTAATCATATTAACTAAACCAGCCGTACTTTTAGCTTCATCTTGATTAAACCCTCGTCCACTCAAGTTTACCATTAAACCCATATTCATTTTGTCCATTTCGGTAATGAGCTTAGAAAGGTTTTCTTTTGAGTTCATTTCCCACTGGTGATTATGCACATCAATAAATGGAAATTTAGCACGAGTAATAACTTTTCCAGGCACTACAAGTGTAGATTTTGGTTCGTATTCTTCGAAGGTTACTGTACCAGCATTATCTCCAATTTTAATTTGTTGAGCCTGTAACAAACTGATAGTCAGCATTGTAACAAGTGTAAAAGTAAGTTTTTTCATTAAATAATGGTAAGTTTGTACAAACGTCTGTACCATAGGTCTGACGTTTGAGCGAAAATTATAAAAATGTTTTATGCAATTTAATGAAAAACTACTAATTTAATAAAACTCGGTTTTCGTTTTCGACCAATAGGTTTAAATTGGCGATGTAATGACAAAAAAATGGAGGCATTTGTAATCAAAAAGGAGCACTTCGCTTAAATCGAAGCCTTCCTTGGAAATTAAGACCTTTAATTCAAACGTTTACTTATAAATCAAAGCAATAGCATGAGCATCTAAACCTTCTTTTCGGCCTACAAAACCCATTTCTTCAGTAGTTGTGGCTTTAATTGAGATGCAGTTCTCGGGTAAACCAGTTACTTCCGAAATCGCTTTTATCATTTCTGGAATATATTTGCTAATTTTGGGTTCTTGCAAACAAACTGTTGAGTCTATATTTCCGATTTTATAGCCTTCTTTTTCGAGCATTTCTACCACGATTTTCAATAAAATTTTACTATCGATACCTTTCCAACGTGGGTCTGTATTTTTAAAGTGTTTACCAATATCGCCCATAGCGGCGGCTCCTAAGAGTGCATCGCACATGGCATGCAGTAATACATCAGCATCCGAATGCCCAACCGAACCAACTGTATGCGGAATCTTTACGCCTCCCAACCATAAATCGTAGCCTTCACCCAATTGGTGTACATCGTAGCCTTGTCCTATTCTAATATTCATAAATTACAGATTTCTTTTTGGCAAAAGTAAGGATAAACTTTTGCTTTCGGAAAGATGTTTTAACTTTGTGGTTCGTACAATTTCGTACGAAGAATAAAAATAATGATTTTCATTCTAAATTTTTAATCGTGCTTTAGCACTTTGCGTTCTGATGATTAACTACCAACATTTTACATTAAAAAACGGCTTAGAAGTTTACGTCCACGAAGACCATACAACCCCAATGGCGGCATTTAATATTTTATATAATGTTGGCTCTCGCGACGAAGATGAAAATAAAACAGGTTTTGCCCACCTATTTGAACATTTGATGTTTGGTGGCTCGAAAAACATTCCTGCTTACGACGAACCACTCCAAAAAGTAGGCGGCGAAAACAATGCTTTTACCTCACCCGATATTACGAATTATTATATAACGCTTCCTGCTCAGAATATAGAAACTGCTTTTTGGCTAGAATCTGACCGAATGATGAGTCTTTCATTCGACCCAAAGGTGCTGGAAGTACAACGAAAAGTAGTAATCGAAGAGTTTAAACAACGCTATTTGAATCAACCTTATGGTGATGTTTGGTTGAAGCTTCGCCCGTTAATTTACGAAAAACACCCCTACCGTTGGGCAACGATTGGCAAAGAAATCAGCCATATCGAAGAAGCCACCATGGACGATGTTAAACACTTTTTCTATAAATATTATCTACCAAACAATGCCATTTTGGTAGTTGCTGGCGATGTAACATTTGAGCAAATCAAAGAACTTTGTACAAAATGGTTTGAGCCGATTCCAGCAGGAGAAAAATATGTACGAAATCTTCCTCAAGAGACGCCACAAACTGCACCTAAATTCTTAGAAACATCGGCAAAAGTGCCTTTAAATGCTATCTATAAAGCATATAATACGCCAGGTAGATTTGATGATGATTTTTATGATGCTGACTTAGTAAGCGATATTTTAGGTCGTGGAAAATCTTCAAGATTATACACTAAATTGGTTAAAGAAAAACAATTTTTTAATAATGTTTCTGGTTATGTAACGGCTTCACTAGACCCAGGTTTATTAATTATTCAAGGGAATCTAAATGAAGGTGTTAGTCTTGAAGAAGCAGATGCGGCAATCGAAGAAGTGGTAGCTGATTTACGAAACAATGCTTTAGAAGAACGTGAATTACAGAAAGTAAAAAATCAAGCTGAATCAACAATGGCATTTGCCGAAGTAGAATTACTGAACCGGGCTATGAATTTGGCTTTTGCCGCCAATGCAGGAAATCCAGATTGGTGCAATGATGATGCCGAAAAAATTGCGAAAGTAAGCCCCGAAAGCCTACAAGCAATGGCAAAAAGAATGTTAAGAAAAGAAAATTGCTCAACGATGTATTATAGAGCGGAAAAGTAATTTTGAGTGACGAATTTAACGAATGACGAATTGCTCATATAGTTCGTCATTCGTAAATCGTAAGTTTTTAATGTTCTTTTACCTCTGTCCCTTCTTTGTGTTTGTGCTTAAATAAGATAGCAAAAAGAATGGCTACAACCAATGAATAAATAGCAAATGTAAGCCAAATCCCATTCCAGTTTTTTGTTACTCCATCGGCCAAAGTGAAGTATTTCTGAATCGCATATCCACTAATTAAACTTCCTGAAACTGCTCCAAAACCATTGACCATCATCATAAATAAACCCTGTGCAGACGAACGGATTTTGGGGTCGGTATAGGTTTCGATAAATAATGATCCTGAAATATTAAAGAAATCGAAAGCCATTCCGTAAACGATACATGACATTATAATCATCCAAAGTCCATCACTTGGATTTCCAAAAGCAAAAAGTCCGAAACGTAAAACCCACGCAACCATACTAATAAGCATAACTTGCTTGATACCAAAACGCTTCAAAAAGAAGGGAATTGCCAAAATAAAGAGTGTTTCAGAAATCTGAGAAATTGACATTATAATAGCTGGATATTTCACAGCAATCGAATCTTTATAAAAATCAACATTAGCAAAGTCATGTAAGAAAGTGTCTCCATACGCATTTGTTAGCTGCAAAGAAGCACCTAAAAACATCGCAAAAATGAAGAAAATTGCAATTTTTGAGTCTTTAAACAATTTAAAAGCATTTAAGCCCAAAATCTCAATAAAACTTCTTTTATCGGGTGACCCAGCCAAAGGCGGACATTTTGGTAAAGTAAGTGAATAAATCGCCAAAACAATAGCCGAGGCCGCCGAAATATAAAATTGATTGGCTGAAGTTTCATTGTGGGTAAGGCTAATCACCCATAGTGCTACCACAAAACCGACCGTTCCCCAAACCCTAATCGGTGGAAAATCTTTCACAAGATCGGTGGTATTATTGTTTTTCAGAATTGTGTAAGCGATTGAGTTTGAAAGAGCTAAAGTAGGCATATAGAAAATCACACATAACAAAATCGCCCAGAAAAAATCACTCGGGTTATCAACTTGCGGAATATAAATCAAAACCAAAGCTCCTAAAAAGTGAAGAATAGCGTAAAGTCTTTCGGCGTTGATATATTTATCGGCGATAATGCCAGCGAGTGTTGGCATAAACAGTGAGGCAATTCCCATCGTCGAAAAAATAGCTCCAAATTCGGCTCCTGACCAACCTTTATTTTGAAACCAGTATGCTCCAATCGTAATGAGCCAACAAGCCCAAATAAAAAATTGGAGAAAATTCATTATAATTAGTCTGTTCTTGATGCCCATAATTCAAGGTCTTGGTTTTAGTTTAGGTTATTATAGTGGTGTAAGTGTTAATAATCGATAGTCAACTTACGACAATCAAAGGCGATATAATTTGCTAATTATCAGACATTTGTTCATAAAAGCAAATAAAAGTCGATTACGATTATTGGTTTTATTACAATATACTATTTCAAGTAAAAACGCCATATTTATGCTAAAGTAAATAAAAATTCTGATTTTTTATTTCTGTCGAATATCAACAAAAGCATTTAGCGACGAAACTGCGTTCCCTCTAAATCCACCACGAATCGGATTTATCAACTCAGCCTGTGCCGAAGAGGCCAACGCAATGTAATGAAAATCGACAATTCGGCCTTCAGTTGGATCGAAACCTCTCCAACCAGCCCCTGGCAAATAAACCTCTACCCAAGCATGAAGTTCATGGGCTTGCCGTTCGCTCCCATAGCAATAGCCACTCACAAATCGAGCTGCTAAACCAAGTGCTTTGCAAGCTGCAATCATCAAAACGGCGTAGTCTCGACAAGTGCCTTGTCGTGAAATCAAGGTCGTTTCGGGCGAATTAGCCGCACCTTCGAGGCGTTTTTCATAAAAGAAATTATTTCGAATATATTTTGAAATTCTGGTCAAGAAATCAGTCGTTTTCCAATTGGCTTCCGACGAAATTTGCCTTGCAAACTGATCGATGAGTGTAGTTACTCCTTCATTGGTCAAATAAGGCTGTAATAAGGCAAATTCTTTTTCAGGATATTTGAAAGGAAGTGTTTCAGCACCAAACGGAAAATAGATAAAATGAAACGGATTGACTTCTTCTGAAACAATTTCAACCTTCGCCCGAAAGCTTAGTTTGTCGGTGAGTTTATCAAAAAAAGCTACCGTTTGAGTATTGCCTTCGACATCAATATTTTTATATATAATATTTGGAGCAGGTTCTATTTCAAGCTGAAAAGAACTAATTTCTTGGTTCGGCGAAGCCTTCGGTGTTAAATAAATAGTATGCGGACTAAGCGAAACTGGGTTTGAATAGCTATAATAGAGAGTATGTTCTACGCTTAAAATCATCAGAATTGTATGTCATTTTCATTAAAAATAAATTCACAAAATAGAACACAGATTATATTGCGAAAACCAAAACAATCTGCATCCATAGTTTATCAATATATTTTTAGATTTCGAAAAAAAACCTATTCTATCCAAATCGGTTGAGTTTTAAACCGACCGTTCAGAATACATCAGAACGCTGTTTATACCTCAACAGGCTTCAAGTCAAAATACGTATTGAAAATTTCGGCCGCTGCTGTATTGTTTTTTATCTGAAACTCATCTAAATACGGATGAAGCCCTTTATTAAAAATATCTTCAACCTCAGTGAATCCGATTTCATGACGTAATCGAGTGATTTCCTTTTCGGCCAAATTTGAATATCCGATAGTCATATCTCGACCCGAAATCTGGTAAAGCGAAAGTTCGGCTTGACGCAAACAATAGAATATTGACCGTGGGAAACTTTTATCCAAAACCAAAAACTCAACAATGTGCGAAGGATTAATGACACGGTGCTGCTGACGATACATATTGAAGGCACTCACTGATTTTAGCACTGATGTCCAGATGAGTAATTCTTGTGGCGAACCCATCGCTTGGTCGTCGGGCAGAAGTGTAAAATATCTTACATCCAAGAAGCGAGAAGTTTTATCGGCACGCTCAAGAAACCGCCCCAAACGCCCAAAATGGAATCCTTCGTTTCGGGTTACGGTCGAATCAATAATACCAAAAAACAATTGACAACCATCTTTAATTTCATCAAAAAACTGCAATAACTGCTCTATTTCCCAGTTTTTGGCTGATTGTGTTTCTGAGACCTTGAGATAGAAGATATTGAGATGCTCCCACATTTCCTTCGTAATGCTTTCTCGGATTGTTCGGGCATTCTCACGGGCATTGGCCAAACAACTATAAATCGAGTTTGGATTTCGTTTATCGAAAGTCATGTAGTCGATTACCGTATCACGATCAGCAACTTTTTGATGCTCAAAAAAACCGAAATTATCAGCAGTTGCAATCAAAAGCGGCTCCCATTGAGCAGTCATAATACCAGGAGTATCGAGGGTTAGATTAAGGTTTACACTTACGAAACGGGCATAATTTTCGGCTCGCTCAATATAGCGATTAATCCAATAAATAGAATTGGCGACACGACTCAACATAATAATCTTTGGTTTTTGTTGACGAAAACCAAAGATAATAAACAAAATTGAAAAAACAGGCAAAATATTAAAGGGTAAGTATTTTTCGATTTTATAGACAATTATAGCATGATATAGTTACATAACGTTCCTAAATAATCAAAAAACAGAAACAGGTTATCATGCCATTTTGGGATAAAACCAAAATCTCTTCATCCAAAACAAAAGCTTATGATTTACACACTCTTCAATTCTGTTTACAGGGTTTGTTCATAAAAAAAGATGGGGATTCAAAAAACTGATATATTTGTTTTACGAATCAAAGATCAATTTATGAATCCCCCAAAAACAAACTTACAAACTACTATTCTGAAGT
>JAIXOL010000007.1 GCA_027486845.1 Cytophagaceae bacterium | reverse complement strand
TTTAGACCTTTTTGGCGGTAATCTTTGTAAGAAAAGGTTACATTTTCATCATCTACTTGCTTTATCCGATGGTTGCTGATGGCTACTTTGTGGGTGTATCTTCCCAAATATTCTATCACACTTTTTGGATTTCCGAAGGGTCTCTTGGCATAAACAATCCATTCCTTTTTGAACAAAATTTCGCCCAAATCTTTATTCAAGACCGTTCGTTGCCTAATTTGTGCCACATATTTCGCCCTAAAAACTTTACTTAAGGCTTTAACTGGAAACAAAAACTTGCCATCGGCACGAACATTTTGCCAATTGCCTTCTTTGTCTACCCCGCCACCGGGAACGATGCAGTGAAGGTGAGGATGCAGTGATAAATTCTGCCCCCACGTGTGCAACACTATAACCATGCCTAATTGCAAGCCTTTTTTCTTCCCAAAAGTCTCAAGCGTTTGCCAACTTGCTGCAAACAGAGAATCGTAAATCTCTTTGGGCTTGTGTAGTGCCAGTTCGTTGAGTTCACAGGGTAAAGTGAAGACGACGTGGAAATAGGGCACAGGTAATAAATCTGCCTCTCGTGCCTGTATCCATTCCTCTCGTTTATGATCCTGACACTTGGGGCAGTGTCTATTTCGGCAGCTATTATAGCTGATGCTGATGTTTCCGCAACTATCACAGGCATCAACATGACCTCCCAATGCAGCCGTTCGGCAATGACGGATGGCACTGAGCGTACTCAATTGCCAGCCATTTAATCCCAACTTTTCGATGCCTTCGCCCAAGCCTTCTAGTACATGAGCTACCTCGAAGTTTACCGACATTGCTCAAAAAGAGTATCCAATGGACTAAAAACCGCTTTGGTATTTAGTTGGGCAACATGAAGGTACAATAGGGTGGTTTCAATATTTTCATGCCCAAGGAAGTTTTTAACACTGATAATATCCATGCCATCTTCAAGCAAGTGCGTTGCACAGATATGCCTGAGCGTGTGTACGTGTACATCTTTCAAGACACCCGCCTTTTTACTTGCCTCTTTCACCACCCATTGTACTCCTTTTTGAGAAAAACGAGAATCAAACTCACCGCCCCGAACAGATGTTACGGCACGGTCAACAATGTTTACACCCCCAAAGAGATAATCGCTGGGCTTCTCTGCACCAATATACTTTTGCAAACCCCGTATTAGGTGGACACTCAGAGGCACATAACGGTCTTTCTTCCCCTTACCTTGTACCACTTTTAACTGCCGACGATCAAAGTCTATGTCGCATAAGATAATGCTCCGAACCTCCAAACAGCGAAGTCCACATCCATACAACAGACCAATTAATATCTTGTGTTTGAGCAATGTACAGGCTTTGAGCATCGCCCAAACTTCCTGCTTACTCAATACCACAGGCAGTTTGTTCTCCTTTTTTATCTCTGGCAAATGCAGATAACTATAAGGCAGTCCTTCGGATTTCAATAAAAATCTGAGCCCATAAACGGTGTGCTTGAAATAGGTTTGAGAAGGAGTTTTGGAGCGTTTTTGCAACATGAAAAGGTATTCATGCACCTGCTCTTGGTCGAGTTCGATGGGAGTTTTGCCATAATGAAGAGCGATGGCAGCAATATGCATCGAATAGTTTTTGAAGGTACTCGGGCTACGACCAAGTACAGAAATACTCCGCTCAAAGCGACGGATCAATTCCTCAAAGCCTAGCACTTCTCGGCTGGTACGATTGATAAGCGTATTTTGACGTAGCTCATCAACATTCTTTTTTTGTCATGGTAATATTTAATTTAAAATTTATAAATTGTCATAAAATTAAAGGTTTTGCACGGGAATAGCTACCGAAGGTTTAGTTCAACAGCACCTACCCAAAAGGAGGGGTTTCGTGTTCCAAAGACAGTTTTGTGGTAAATAGAGCATTAGTTTTTCAAATCAAGTTTTGTGGTAAAAGTCCCGCCCTTCGGGTAGCTGCAAGACGTTATATGCAATTTTATAAATGGACAATAACATATTAAACTATTTGGGATCTATACATGCAGGGTATTTACATGATTGTGGTAAGATATCTACACATAAATGTATCGAATTGCTAGATCTTAAACCAAATGAGAACGTTTTAGACGTTGGATTTGGAACAGGTGCAACTCTGGTTCAATTAGCATCTCAAAACAAAAATATAAATTGCTTTGGCTCGGATATTTCCGAGGTAATGTATAAAAAGGCTTTGGACAGAATATGGATTTGTGGCTTGTCGAAAAGAATAAAATTGACCCTGCTTAAAGAAAAAAATAAATTTCCATATCCAGACAATACGTTTGACAAAGTATACGCCGAATCAATAATTGCAATTCAAGAAGAGGATGATTTTGTAAACCTACTTATTGAAATCAAAAGAGTTATGAAACCAGATGGTGTTTTTATAGTTAATGAGACAATCTGGCTAGAATCAACAGATATAGAAGCAATAAAACAGATAAATAATGATAATAAACGATTATATGGAATTGTTCAATCTAATCATGATTTCCCTTACCTAAAGGATTGGGAGAAATTATTTAGCGAGATAGGATTTCAGTCTATTTTTAAAATTAATGTGTCTGAAATCAAGCCTATTAAACAAAAGCGATTATCTACTTCAATTTTTCGATCAAATATATACTCATTGATTGGCAAAATCAAGTCGTATCTTATTCCCTCCTTAATAAAGGAACGTATAAGATATGAAAAAGCAATGCTAGAAAATACATATGGTGAAAAGATGCTTGAGGGTATTATACTTAAAGCATGTAACAAGAAAAACAGCATATAATAACTAATGTTTCGTGGTGGCTGAAAGCCAAGCCATAAAACCGATGTTGAAAGGAACGGGGACGCCCAGTCCTTCGGTAGCGGTGCGTTCCAACCAACCCTTTTTTCTTTTATGGAGTTATCGTAGAGTGAATTTCTCTTTTTTGAGCCCAATCGAATGGTCGGGATTTTTTTTGAGGTACTTTATGATTGCGTTTTTAACTTTTCCTTCATTTTTGTACAAAACTTACCTTACCCATAAAATTTAACTCTTATGAGGAACTAAGTTTTGGCCCACGCCCAATATTCAACAGGCGTACCTCGCCCATCGAAAGTATCTATGGTGACCAAATTGCCTACTTCACAACAGCAACATTTTCTAAGCAATGTTTTGGGTTCGGACGGCTCTGCTGGCTTTAGATTAAAATGCTCCCATATTTTCTTGAACTTCTCTCGCTTCCATGTGCTTGATAGTACACCATAATGACGTATCAGAACAAATCGCTTGGGTAAAATATGTTGCGAAAAACGCCAGCATCGGCGGTCCGATTATAAACTCAGAATTGCTTAAGGTCATGCTCTTTTTTAGACCTTTTTGGCGGTAATCTTTGTAAGAAAAGGTTACATTTTCATCATCTACTTGCTTTATCCGATGGTTGCTGATGGCTACTTTGTGGGTGTATCTTCC
>JAIXOL010000065.1 GCA_027486845.1 Cytophagaceae bacterium | reverse complement strand
CTTTATTAGTGAGGTTTGAATTTTCGGTGAAAAATTGGGTTTCGTTACATTTTATCGCATTCTCAGTCATTTTCTTACGTAAAATCAATAAAAAAATAAAAGTTTAAACAGCTTCATTACCAATGGTTTTTCCTAAGCCATACTTAAATGCTTCTTTTTCGTCTTTGAAATGTATGGGCGTTAGCTGCCCATTTATTTGCTGGACAGCCTTATCAATCTCAACTTTACTTTCGTCGATGATGCCATAAAAACCCGTAAATCTTTCAGTCATTTCATAGAGCATGATGGCAGTCCATTCGTCCATCTCAAAGCCATATTTAGCTTGATATTCACCTTTGAGTCGGGTGATAAAATCTTTGCTGACGTGTTGCTTATTTTCCATCTTCAAATGTGCGGATAAGGTCATTTTTTAAAGCCAATCTTGCACCTGTGGCGTAGTCTTTTAGGCCATACCCTTTCCGTATTCCATCTAAAATTGAACTACCCAAATTTGAACTCGGGTCAAAATTCCCAAATCGTTTGAGTTTCAGCCCTAATTTATGACAGTTCTTTTCCAACTCATCCGCCAATTCGGGAAACTTACTAAAACTGGTAATATTCAGCCATACCACTACTTCAAACTCACCTTTTAAGGCTTTTAGTAATTTTTGCAAATATTCAACTGATGCTCGATAGGCACCACCGCCACCAATCACCACATTGAACACCGCCTTAAAGCCTAATTCTATCATAAATTCGGAGAAGGGTAAATCTCTTTCTATGAGAGCTGGCATCTGTTCGGATTCGGGACTTCCTAAATCAAAAACAATTTCTTCAAATATTGACTCTGTAAGGCTTTCGAGATATGAAACTAAATTATCTCTCACCAATACTTCTTTTTCATTGAGTAGCGAGATGGTTTCTAATTGGTTTTCGCCCAGAAATTTCAGTTGTTTGGTCGATGTTTGGGTGGAATTATCCAAATCCACGAACAAAATATCATTGCGATTTTTGTGGGTGCTGTAAATGGCCCATTCATAACTCAAAATTGATTTGCCAACTCCGCCTTTGGCAGAAACGATGTAATTGATTTTACGATTCATGTTTATTTTGAAAATTTAGATTTAATACTACTATTTTGATAATAATCATCATCAGGGTTCGACCAAACTAATCCATCAGATTCAAAAGTGGGTACTGGTTGATTTTGTACAGTTGTTTTTTTAGAAAGAGTTGCAGACGGGATGTTGGGCGATGGTTTTCTACCTTTTTCATCTTTAAAATAGTGTCTACAATACTTAATGTCTTCTTCGGTTATTAAATCATCTCGGGCAAGTTCTTTGTTAATCATCTGAGCAATAAACTTTCGAGAAGTTTTTGTATTGATTTTGTCTTGAAATGCTTCATATAAGCACCTTCTTCGGCTTTTGTCTTTGTTTTCAAAGAGTTGGATGATTAATTGTTTGTTCATATAGTTAAAAATTGTTTTATTTTTTTCTCGCTGTGGCGTGCCACGCCACTTTTTTACGCCACGCAAAGCGTAAAGTATTGAAAGTAAGTGTTTTATGTTTTTGTTTGCGTGGCATTGAAGTGCCACGCTCTGCCACGATGCCACGTTTGCCACGCAATGCCACGCGAAATGCCACGCTCTATTTATATATAACTAATTGATAATAAGGTATTTATATTTAATAAGTTCTTAACGTGGCAGCGTGGCATTTTTTAATGGTCACTTTTTGAATTATAAAGACGTGTATTGAAATCAATTCCAAAGTTTTCTTGTAAAAGCAAATAGTTGATTTTGAATGAGTTACGAATAAAATCTGTTTTTTCTCGTTCAATTTCATTGCTGAATCGTAGTTTACGAAAGAAAACATTTCGACTTTCTTCATCTTGAGTATCAAGCCCAACCAATGTCATGATTTCATCTTGGAGAGCTTGCATACTGGGTGGCGTTGCTTCAAAGCGATTCATTTTTCGAAATTCTATTACAAACTTTTGATACAATTTTTGCAGATTAATCACGATGTCTGTTCCATCAAATCGGTAATGGACGGTTTCATAAATAAAACCTCTATCAAAAAGCTCTTGAATAGAATCAAAAAACTCTCGCAATGAAGATTTTTCTTGTACCAATCTATCGGAGGTTAGAATGCTACTTTCACTCCTTTGAAGGAATTCTTGCAATAAATCAGTCTCATTATTTGCTTCACATAAAGCTATTTTTCCATGTTTTGACAAGATAAAAGGCACTGTGAGCAACTGAGCCATATTATAGATATAGCGTGGATTCCCAATGTTATATCGCTGAAAATGCTTTTCCATTGCGTTTTTTAGAAGCTGGTAAGTTTGTTTAAACTCCGATTTTACTAAATCTCGGTATTGCCAAATTTCTCTCAGCACATTGGTAATGCCATTTTCTTGTATTTGAACAAGTTCACGGTAGGCTTTTTTCTGTTCCTCTGTTCGATTTCTGTTATTATTGATGATTACTACCAAACGGCTGAAAAAGGGTTCATCATTGGGTAAATCGGGCAAAAAATTAGAAGCAAAACCAATCGTACATTTAGGGACTAAATCTGTTGTATCTAAGTAAGATGTTGATGCCATATTCATTTTTGAATAGGCTTTGTTGTCATAACTTGCTTGAAATAAAGGAGTTAGCGGATGGTTTGGCTTATACTCATCGCCAAATTGAAATCCATTATGCCGCTGTTCAATTTTGGCAACAAAAGCAGGCTCTGTGTTTCTTCCTTTCAGATTGATACCCATGCTTTTGCCATCAACACCAAAAACATAATTAAGGTGAATGAATAGGGTACTTTTGGCTGTTCCTGCAATGCCGAAAATATAAAGCATATGAGAGAAGCCATTAACGGAAATACCTATATCTCGAAAAATGGAAAACAACAGAAATGAAGTTGCTAAAAAAGTTATTTCTTCCCTCTGTGCTTTACTAAAAAGTAGATACCATTCATTGAATAAAACCTCTGTTTCTTGGTAGGTGAATGGTGAAGATTGTCCTCTATTTACCTGCGGAACGGATAGATAAATGCCTTTGTAATTAATGATTCCAAAAGAATCAGGATAGTATATTTTTCCTTGCTTGCAAACAGCACAATTGGCAAAAAAATAGAGTTCTGTATCAGAGTGCAGACCGTAGCGAAGTATTTTGGTTGCATTAGCAAATTGGGTACAGTTAAACAAGAAACCTCGCATTTTTTGTAGTTGCTGATAATTAATAGCAATATTTAAGCGTTTTGCCCCTAATATTTTTTCAAGAGCTTTTGGTTCAAAAAAATCATCATGGCTAACTTCTACATAAAATGGTTTTCTATCGGGCAGGCGTAGTTCCAAAATCCAAGTATGTCGCTCATTTTCATCAGTCGTTTGGTATTTGATATAGAGCAAAAAACCTTCAGCAATAGACGTTTTTCCTCTTTTACCATCAATTTCAATGGTATAATCTTGCAAGTTGTAGATGACAAATTTATTTCTATGAATTTCTGCATTGTTTTCAATTTCTTTTTCAGAATCAACTATTTTGTTTTTTGTGATACGGATACCACATTCTTTTGCCCGGTTGAAAAAGTAAGCAGGATTTTCAAATCGTGTTGTTTTTAAGCAATTATCAAACTTCTCATCTGTTTTCTTAGCATCATATTCACCATGAAATTGACTAATGCCATGAAATAATTCTCTTCCATCTTCTCCAAAAGTGGCCAAAGAAAAACCTAAATTCAGCCAGTGATCGTATTGCTCAGTAATATCTATACGCTGTGCTAAAATTCGTTCAGTTACTCGCTTGGCTCTTGCTAATTCAGCATCTGTGGATTTTGAAGAAAAATGCTTGTTTGGCTCTTTTACCGAGAAAATCAAGGCATTAGCGTTGGAATAAGCATTATAATCACAGCTCAAAAAACACGCTCTGCAAATGTCTTTGCCACTTTTATCAGTTTCAATAGTATATTTATTCTTGAAATAATTAGAAACTTGTAGCCAAGCAAGTTCATGTATGGGTTTATCAACTTGAACAATAATTTTTAGTCCATTTCCAGAGGGAGAAATAAAGCCTAAAATGACATATGAATCTTGATAAATTTCTTGAGAAAAAGAACTTATGTTTGAGATATTATCGAAATCAAGGCAGACCAAATAGCTGTATTCTATAAGGCTTTCTGTATTTCTTTTTGAGAATATACCCGAAAACGTAACATAATCTAATTGACTTTTCAATTTCGATTGTTGTTTCTTATCAGATGTCTGTCTAATTACTTCAATCTGATTTTGGTATTTGTCAGATTTAAGTAATTCGTAGGTTTGGAATAGGGTAAAAGTGCCTTCTGGAATAGTAGATTGAATACCTCCAGAGAAAAAAGAGAAATTTTTTTTCATATCAAATTCAAATTTTTAGCATGGCAATGCCATTGAATCTGATATTTTCATATATTTGTATCAGATTCTTTTTAAGAGAAAAGAAATTTTGAAGGGTATGGCTTTGCAGAGTCAGACCCTTTTGTTTTTTTTATACTTTTTTATTTCATATTTTTTGTCAATTTGTTCATCAATTAGTTTTTCTATTTCTGTTTTTGATGGAATTCTTGTTGATAATAAGTAACTGTCCAAATCTTCTCTTCTGAAAAAGTTTTCT
The DNA here is from genome assembly GCA_027486845.1 of Cytophagaceae bacterium. Lineage (GTDB taxonomy): Bacteria > Bacteroidota > Bacteroidia > Cytophagales > Spirosomataceae > Emticicia. The sequence goes on along the minus strand of JAIXOL010000065.1, from coordinate 16,574 downwards.
TTTCCATTTGGTTTTAAATACGAAATTTTCCTTTGTGAGCATAACTTATAAATCGTCGATGTGCTAAGACTTAGATATAGTGCTGCGTCTTCAAGAGTAAGAAAAGGCTTTGTCTTTATTAGTTGTATTTTTTCCAGTGCTGTCATATTTTTAGATATTTCTGTTTTTTATTGACTTCGCAAAAATCAAGACTAACAGCATAAAAAAATATTCACTTTTTCACTTTCTATGTTTCACTTTTTCACTTTCTTTTTTTCTTTTATTTTCAAAGTTTATAAGCTCTCTTCTTGAAATTTCTTTTTTGTCACAAATATTTTCAAAGCATTTGTACTTTTGATTTATTAGAAATAAATGCTCTATTCGGGTACTGGTTTTTAAATCTTCAAATGGAAAAATATCATAAATTAGTTTTATTATAGCAGTCTTGGTAGTGTTTCTATCCCCCTTTTGATTTACTTTTTAGCTTTATCGGCTCTGCTAAATTTACATTTCCATTTACGAAATTTGTGAATATTTCAAATGAACAGTCAATCATATACGAGTACTTCTCAAAAAAAATTCTTGTATTTTCAGTAGAAGAATCCTTAGCTTCAACGATTCGTTCATTAAAAGTTTGTTCTGAGTCGTTAATCAGATTATTGGTTTTACTATTTATTGGGGCTTGTTCAAAATATTCTTCCTTCTCTTCAAGAGTTTGAATTTTTGGGATATTTTGTTGTATGAGTAGAAAAGGCTTAGCTTTCTCTATTGGTTGTATTTTAACTGCTGGTAGTGAAAAACGAGATACTATTGCCACCGTACTAGAAGACATGGGAAAAGATAAATATGATATTGCTTCAAAACCACCTTTAATTTGGGAAAACCTAAAAATAGGATAGTCATAGAATAGGTGCATAAAAACAGAGCAAAGAAAGGGAATAAGGAGCATTCCAAATGATACAGTAATAGCTATTTTCCTTTGATTATTGTTAAGAAAAAAGGTTTGCCTTTTTGAAGTTGCTTTAGATAGCGAATATACACATTCTGCATATATAACATAGAAAGCGAGAGCAATAATAATAGCCCATGCCGAAGGTATGATTGATGTTGTTATTTTCTCCATTTTTTTCTCAATTTTTTCTTAAGTGTTGGTGATAATAACAGCAAATATAGAGAAGAAAACGAAAAAACAAAAAAGCCTAAAATGCTTGTAATTAGCATTTTAGGCTTTTAGTGTATCACCTGAAAAGGTGAAAAAGTACCGAGGACGGGAATCGAACCCGTACGAGTTTAAAAGCTCACAGGATTTTAAGTCCTGCGTGTCTACCAGTTCCACCACCTCGGCGAATAGGTTTTCACTTATTCTTGAAAAAAAAAGCACCGATGAGGTGCTTACTCTTTCGAGCGAAAGACGAGTCTCGAACTCGCGACCTTAACCTTGGCAAGGTTACGCTCTACCAACTGAGCTACTTTCGCATTACATTTTTGATTTTGATTTGATGTCTCTGTCTTAATGTGGTGCAAAGGTAAGGCGATTTTTATTACTTGTCAAGTGTTTGAAATAAAAAAGTTGTAAAAATTTATTATTTTTTTGTAAATATCTGATTATAAGATGCTTCGCAGGTTGAAAAATTTTGAAAAAATTTTATTGGGATAGTTATATACATTCGTAGAGGCCGGAATTTATTAAATTTATTCATACCACCTGGATTCCAATTGGACATTAATTTCGCTACCCTCATCGCTTCTGTATCGCAAGTTTTATTAATTCCTTTCATTATTTCGTAATTACTAATGCTTCCGTCTTTTTCGACAACAAATTTTATGAAGACAGTATTTTTATCTTTTTCGGATGGAATCTCAGAAATTGGTACATTGATATTTGAGCAAATAAACGAATAAAGTGCTTGATAGCCTTGTGGATAGCTTGGCGAAACATCGGTGGTTGTATAAATCAGACTATCCGATGTGTTTTTTTGAGCTACTGATGCCAATGAGCAGCAAAAAAGTGCTATGAAGCGTAATTTTTTCATGTTTTTATAAGTTTAAGTTTTTAACATCTGTACTTTTGCAAAAATAATAGCAAATATTAATATAAAAAGTATTTAGCTAAATATCTAAATAAATTATTTAGATGTCTTTTGAAAGGTGCTTAAAAATTTTGATTCAATAAATGGATAGAACTATAGCTTTTGATAAATCGCCTGATGGATTAATTCCTGCGATTATCCAAGATTCGATTACGGGAAAAGTGCTTATGCTTGGCTATATGAATGTCGAAGCATACCAGAAAACAATGACCGACAAGATTGTAACTTTCTTTAGCCGCAGTAAGCAAAGACTTTGGGTCAAAGGAGAAACATCGAGTAACTTTTTGCACGTAAAAAACGTGTTAGTAGATTGTGATGGTGATACAATTCTGATTTACGCTTCGCCCGATGGCCCAACTTGTCATACGGGAGATGATACTTGTTTTCAGGAGATTAATGATGGAAAAGTGTTGTTTATCAATCATTTATGTGCCGTAATTAAAGACCGTAAGCGAAATCCTTCGGATAAGTCTTATACGAGTGAATTGTTTCAGAAAGGAGTCAATAAAGTAGCTCAGAAAGTAGGAGAAGAGGCGGTTGAGTTGGTAATTGAGGCGAAAGATGATAATAAAGAATTGTTTTTGGGCGAAGCAGCCGATTTGTTTTATCATTATTTGGTGCTTTTGGAGCAGAAAAATTATTCTTTCGATGAAGTATTAAATGTGCTGATTAAGCGACACAAATAAATTTGATAAATAGAATTAGTTAATAGATGATTTTTTATGATTCTATAAAATTTTTGACTAAATGATAATACTTCATTAACTTTATATTCAATCATTCTAACATTCACTCATTCAAAACTATATTTTTATGATAAACTACTTAATTCGTTTGGCTTGTTGTGCGGCTGCGGTCTATTTCATGCCTCAATTTCTTAATGATATTAAAGTAAGCGGTACTACTGCTGCATTGATTGTGGCTTTGGTTATGAGTTTCCTTAATACTTTCGTAAAGCCTATTCTAAAGTTACTTTCATTGCCAATTACCATTCTAACCCTTGGATTGTTTTCGTTGGTTATCAACGTAGTTATTGTTTATCTGTGTGATTATTTAGTTGATGGGTTTAAAGTAAGTGGCTTTATTCAACCATTAATTTTTGGATTTATTCTTTCAATAGTCAATAGCTTAGTGGGTTCTTTTCAAGAATAATTACTACTTATCATAACTAAAAGTCCATTATTAAAGAAGTTCTCTTTAATAATGGACTTTTTTATTATCACTTGTATTTATACAGAACGTCCAATTTGGACGATTCTATGTTTTTATCAGAAACGAGTCAAATCGTTTCTGATTATAAACCCTCTAAAGTTGCTTTTACGGCATCAAAATTTGGTAAATCTCCTGCACTTTCTAAAACTTCGGCATATTTGATTGTACCTGATGCATCAATCACAAAAGCTGAACGTTTGGCAACACCTTGCATTCCGAAAACGAAAGTATCATAGTATGAACCGTAGGCTTGAGCTGTTTCTTTGTTGAAATCAGATAATAAATTGAATGGAAGATTTTGCTCTGCTTTAAATTTTCCTAAAGTAAAGATTGAGTCAACTGAGATACCTAAGATTTCAGCGTTTAAGCCCGAATAAGTTGCTATATCATCACGCATTTGGCAAAGCTCCGCCGTACATACGCCTGTAAAAGCCAAAGGAAAAAATAATACTACTACGTTTTTGCCACGATAATCGGCCAAGTTAATTTCTGCTTTTTCGGTGTTGAATAATTTGAAATTGGGTGCTTGTTCGCCTACATTTACTGCCATGATTAGAATTTTATTTATGGTTTTAAATTGAACTAATAACCTACAAATTAAGTAGAAAGTTTGTATTAAAAGAAAAATCTTGTTGATGGCTTTTCTTTATGCTCTAAAACTTGGCCTTATTCTTTAAAAAAATCGCAAATTTGCTAAAAAACTTCTTTAATAACGGTAATATTTAATGGCATATTATTAATCGACAAATTTGCAAATAGCTTAATATCTGTATTTAAGCGTATCATTCTTAAGCGAACTTTTCGACTTGACCATGGATAACTTACTTTATTTCACTACGAAAATAATTTGTGTTCTAAACAGAAGGCTCTTTAATTGCCAACTGTCCACAAGCCGCATCAATATCTTTTCCACGACTTCGGCGAATGTTTACAACTACACCTTTATCTTCCAAAAATTTCGCAAATTTGCTCAGTTTATCTTCGGTTGTATTAATGTAGTCAGCTTCAGCAATAGGGTTATATTCAATGATATTGACTTTTGCAGGTACTTTTTTTGTAAATTCCCAAAGCTCTTTGGCATCTTGAAGCGAATCGTTGAAATTATTAAAAACAATATATTCAAAAGTAATTCTGTTGCCAGTTTTTTTGTAGAAATAATTGAGAGCCGTTGCCAAATTTTGCAGCGTATTACTCTCATTAATTGGCATGATTTCGTTGCGTTTGGTATCATTTGCCGCATGAAGCGAAAGTGCCAAATTGAATTTTACGCCATCATCTCCCAGTTTTTGAATCATTTTCGCAATTCCTGCGGTACTTACTGTTATTCGTTTAGGCGACCAATTCAAGCCTTCGGGCGAAGTAATATAATTGACTGACTCTATCAAACCTGCATAGTTGAGCAGCGGTTCTCCCATACCCATATAAACAATATTGGTAAGTGGCTGATGATAATGTTCTTCTGCTTGTTGTTTGATAAGCACCACTTGGTCGTAGATTTCAGCTGCGTCAAGGTTGCGTTTACGAGCCATATAACCCGTTGCACAAAACTTGCAAGTAAGCGAGCAGCCCACTTGCGATGAAACACATGCCGTCATGCGTTCATCAGCAGGAATCAAAACACCCTCAACCAAATTTCCATCAAATAGCTTAAAGCCTGATTTGATAGTTTTATCGTTACTCACCTGCTTTTTATGCACCGTAACCGCCCGAATCTCGAAATTTTCCTTTAGTAATTCACGGGTTTTTAATGATAGATTGGTCATGTCATTAAAACTCCACGCTGATTTTTTCCAAAGCCATTCAGAAATCTGCTTGGCTCTGAAACCTTGTTCGCCATTTTCTGTAAGCCAAACTTTTATCTGCTCAGTCGAAAGTTTTCTTATGTCTTGTTTGCTCATGTCTCTTTAAAATAATAACCTTGTAAGTTATCCTTGTAAATCTAAATATATACGAACAGCATGTTCGTACCATAATGCAAAGTTCCGAAATATTCGTTGGTTTTGCCAAGAATAAACATTTTATCATTCAAAAACCTTACTTTTGCTTTGTAGAGAGTAAACAAAAAAAGAAATAAAATTGTCGATAAAAATGAAAAGATTTGAAAATAAAGTCGTCTGGATTACAGGTGCATCTTCTGGAATTGGCGAAGCGACAGCCTATGCCTTTGCCAATGAAGGGGCGAAACTGATTCTTTCGGCTCGCCGTGAAGAAGAATTGTTAAGAGTAAAAAAAGCAACTGGGCTTCCCGATGCAGATGTATTTGTTTTGCCGATTGATGTCGAGAAATCAGAAGAAATTGAACCAAAGGCACAACAAGCAATCCAACATTTCGGGCGAATTGATGTGCTGTTTAATAATGCGGGTATTTCGCAACGTAGTTCAGTAGAAGAGACGGAAATGGCGGTTTATCAGAAAATAATGAATCTCAATTTCTTTGGTGTAGTTGCTCTTACGAAAGCAGTTTTACCAACGATGAGAAAACAAAAAAGTGGACATATTGCAGTAACAAGCAGTTTGTCAGGAAAACTCGCTACTCCGATGCGTTCAGGCTATTGTGCTTCAAAGCACGCCTTGCATGGTTTTTTTGATGCTTTACGTTCAGAAGTTTACCAAGATAATATTGGTGTAACGCTCATTTGCCCAGGATATATCCGAACCAATATTTCGCTCAATGCCGTTGCGGCTGATGGAAGTAAATTCGGCAGAATGGACGAAAACCAAGCTAATGGAATGGCTGCTGAAGAATGTGCTAGTCGAATTTTGGATGCTATTTATAAAAACAAAGACGAAGTTTATATGGGCGGAAAAGAAGTTTTAGGAGTTTATCTAAAAAGATTTTTTCCGAAAATATTATCAAAAATTGTACGTGGACAAATGCCAAGGTAGTAATGAAAATTGCTATAAAAGTTTGATTAACATCATTGCATCTGAGAGTAGTTTCACAAAAAATATCTTCATGTTTCTTGTGAAACTTTATTTTTTAGTAAATCCTACCTCAAGAAAAATTGTAAACCATATTTTTAAATCCATTAAAAATATTTATTAAATTTATAAAAAATATTTATTAATTTTTTTTAGTGAATATTAATTTGTAAAGCGTTGATAATCAGTTTGTTTTTATTTAAAAGTTCAATATTTAGATTATCTCACAAACCTTGATTTTGGTCATACTTTTTAAAAACTTCATCGCATTTCTTTGCAAAGTATTGTTTTTGTCCATAACTTTCAATCAGCAAATAAAAAAAATTGCTACAAACTAAACTAAAAACTAACTGTATGAGGAAACTTCTACTTGCCAGCATCATGCTGGTTTGGGGCAGCATTGCTTTTGCCCAAGAAAAAACAGTATCAGGGAAGGTAACTTCTTCTGAGGATGGCTCTCCACTTCCAGGTGTGAGTGTATTGATTAAAGGCTCTACGAAAGGAGTTACAACTGATGGAAATGGGGTTTACAAAATCTCTGCTTCGACCAACGCAACTTTAAATTTCAGTTTTATTGGTTTCACGACGCAGTCGGTACAAGTTGGTGGCCGTGCGATTGTTGATGTACAATTAAAAGCAGATGCAGCGGCATTCAACGAAGTAGTAGTAACAGCCCAAGGTATTCGTAAGAATATCAGAGAGATTGGTTATGCTTACTCTAAAGTTGCCACTGAAGACATCACGGTTGGTCGTTCGCCACAATTAGCACAAGCTCTTTCGGGTAAAGTGACAGGTTTGGCAGTTTATAACGTAAACAACAGCGTTGACCCAGCAGTAAAGGTGGTTTTACGTGGTTTTCGTTCATTAACTGGTAACAACGAAGCTTTAGTAGTATTAGATGGTATGCAAACAACTTCTACAATATTAGCTTTGATCAACCCCAATGACATCGAAAGCGTTTCGATTTTGAAAGGTGGTCAGGCTGCAACATTGTATGGTTCGGCGGGTATCAATGGTGCTATCGTAATTACAACCAAAAAAGGAGCTCAAGGAAAATTGAAAGTTTCGTACTCAAACAGTACAAACTTCGAGCAAATCAGTTTCTTGCCTGATTTTCAAGACAAATATGGTTCGGGTTCACACTATTATCCATCATTCGGTACGGCTGGTTATAGCAATGATTATTTAGTGAGATTGAAAGGAAACTGGAGACCTTACGAAAACCAACAATATGGTGATGCGTATGATGGATCACAAAGAATCCAAGGTCGTGTAGCTGAAGACGGTAGCAAATTGGTTGTACCATACTCAGCAATCCCTGGCATCCGTTTTAAAACATTTGATGTTGGTGTTTCTACAAATAACCAATTTAGTGTACAAGGTGGTGATGAAAAAAGTTCATTCTATTTATCAGCTGAAAACCAAAAAATCAAAGGTGTAGTTCCCGGCGATAAAAGTGAAAGAACTGGTATCAGATTATCTGCTAATAAAGAATATGGTAAATTAACGGCTGGTTTCAATGCAAATTATACACAAGCTGCTTATGACCGTACTTCGGCTGATTTTTATAGTGAAGTATTAAACCAACCAGCGAATATTCCACTGACTGACTTGAGAGATTGGAAAAATAATCCATTGGCAAGTCCGAATGGCTACTATAATGACTACTTGAATAATCCTTATTTCGTAGCTGGAAATAACCGCAGAAATTACAAAGATGCCAACATTACTGGTAACTTTAACTTGATTCATAAAACTACTGATTGGTTACAATTTACTAACCGTTTGGGTGTAATGAATAATTCTCGTACAGGTAAAGATTATACTGGTAAATTCTTATATTCTGACTGGGCAAAAAACAAAGCATATATTCCTGAGCCTTGGACAAACGATGATGACTATGATGGTATTTATCGTGCAATTACTGATATCTTAGGTGGTGTTAATGATTATTCAACTACTGAAAACGTAATCAATAATGAATTCCAAGCTCAGTTGACTAAAGATTTTGGTTCATTGAAAAATAGATTGATTTTAGGAAGTAGTATCTACCAAAGAGCAACTAAATCTATTTCGGTAGGTTCAAGTTCACTCGTTGTTCCTGAAGTTTATAACGTGTCAAACCGTCAAGGTGAGTTAACCGGTGGAGAATCAAATACATTGGAGAGAAAATTGGGTTATTACGCCGATTTAACTACTAATTACAAAAACTGGTTGATTTTCAACGGAACATTCCGTTATGACAAAACTTCACGTTTCTATAAGCCAACCCGTGCCAAGAGTTTCTATTCATATCCTTATTATGGTGCTGCTTTATCATTTATTCCAACAGATGCCTTCCCAGCTTTGAAAGGAAAAGTATTGAACTATGCTAAATTACGTTTGAACTTCAATAAAAATGCGAATGACAACGTTCCATTATACGGTTTAGATTTAGTTTATAATAACGGTGCAAACTTTCCTTATGGAAATACAGTTGGTTTGACAGTTGGAAACGTACTACCAGATGCTAACTTGAAACCAGAAACAGTTTATTCTGGTGAAATCGGTGGTGAATTCCAAATGTTTAATGATCGTGTAAATATCGACTTTTCGGCATATTCACAAACCTCAAAAGGACAAGTAATCACAGTTAAAGTTCCAAATACAACTGGTTTCAGTAACTTGTTGATTAACGTAGGTGAGACTAAAAACTGGGGATATGAAGGTGAATTTAAATATTTAATTTTCAGAGACCAAAAAATCAACTGGGATTTCTCTTTGAGATATTCATTTAACGATAACAAAGTTGTTGACTTATATCCAGGTATCAACGAGTTTCAATATGGTGGTTATTCTTATGCTAACACAAACGTTATCAAAGGTCAGCGTTTCCCAATGTTGAAAACTGATGGTTATCAATATGCTCCAGATGGTTCGGGTTATGTTTTGGTTAACGGTACAACTGGTTATCCATTACGCCAAACTACATTATCTGCTCGTGGAGGTACATTGCCACGTCATATTGCAGGTTTAGGTTCAAGATTCTCTTATGGAAGTGTAGCATTTACATTTAACTTCGAGTATCGTGGTGGAAACTACATGTTTAGTGACTTAGGTCGTCAGATGACATTTACTGGTGCTGGTGGTTGGACTGAAAACAGAGCCCCACATATTTTCCCTAACTCAGCTATCCTAAATGCTGATGGTAAAACTGTAACGCCAAACACAACTGTAAATGTACGTGAAGCTGAGTATGCTCTTTGGGTAGATAACTATCGTTTGATTTCAGAAAACTTTGTTAACAAAGCATGGTTTATCAAATTAAGAGATGTAAACTTATCATATACCGTTCCATCAAAAGTTATTGCGAAGACAAAAATCTTCTCAAGTGCAAGTGTTGCTGTTTATGGTAGAAATTTATTGACAATTGTTGATAAAGCTAACTTCTACACTGACCCTGAGTTTAGTTTTACAACTGGTAATGGATTAGGTATCAATAATACTACTCAAACGCCTCCAGTACGTCAGTATGGTGTAAATATCAACCTTGTATTTTAAGTAACCACCAAAAATTGAATTTAACAATGAAAATAAAATCAATATTTATATCAGCAATAGTGGCGGTGATGAGTAGTGCTTGTAACGATACTTTCTTAGATATCAATACAAACCCTAACACGCTACCAACTGCGTCGCCCAACTACGTATTTACAAATGCTGAAAATACGTCGGCCGCCAACATGGTTTCTCCAAATGAAACGGGCTCTTATTGGGCTGGTCAATGGACGCAATCGAATGGCTATATCATCTCAACTACGCTTTTTGCGTATAACTTCACCAATGGTGATTTTAACTACTGGGATGGATATTACGATAATTTGAATGATTATCAGTTTGTTATCAATAATGCAGATTCTTATAATCAGAAATTCTTGAAAGGACCAGCAAAAGTAATGAAAGCATTATTGATGCAGCAATTAGTTGATATGTATGGAAACGTGCCATATTCTGATGCCTTAAAAGGTGTTGGTTCGTTAGCTCCAAAGTTTGATGACCAAAAAGCAGTATATGAAGATTTAATCAAATTATTGGATGAGGCAATTGTTGACATCAAGGCCAATGCTTTTGCAAGTGCATTTACAAGCTCAGATATTATCTTTAAAGGTAACACTACGAAATGGGCGAGATTTGCTAACTCATTGAAGTTGAGAATCTTAATGCGTCAGGCAAGAATTAGCGGAAGAGATGCTTACATCAAAACCGAAATCAACAAAATCGTTTCAGAAGGCTCAGGCTTTATCACAGGCGAAGATGTAGGTGTTGGTGGAACGGGTTTCTTCTTGGCAACTGCAGGTAAATTGAACCCACTTTATGACCGTTGGGGATATGATGCAAACGGTGCTAAAAGAGCATTGAATAACTTTCCAAGATTAACTCAATATCTTGTAAATAGCTTGAAAACTTCAAATGATACATTGCGTTTGAAAAGAATTGCTTATGCAACTGGTGGCGAGGGCACAACTGCGGGTGTAAGTTCAAAAGCTGAACTAGCAGTAAATTATGTTGGTGTTCCATTTGGAGCAAGCTCTGGATTTTTACCAGCGGGTTCGAGTGCTTTAGGGCCAAGTCTTTTGGTAAAAGGAGCCTATGATAAACCATATATTTTATTGACAGCTTCTGAAGTACAATTAAACTTAGCTGAAGCAAAACAAAGATTTAGCGATGTAGCCCTTCCAAACACCGCAAAGGCTTATTTTGAAGAAGGAATTACTCAGTCATTCAGAGCGTTAGGTGCAAATGTTGCTTTAGCAGCTGCATTCAAAGGTAGCAAAATTGAAAACTATGATTGGGATGCTTCAACTAATAAATTGAATGCAATTGCTATTCAAAAATGGGTGACATTCACTAACTTTAGTGGTTTAGAAGCATGGGCTGAATACCGTAAAACAGGCTTACCTGTTACTCCTCAAAGTATTCAAGTAACAGATACAAAACGTCCAGTTCGTTTCTTCTATCCAAACACAGAATCAGGTGCAAACCAAGCAAACGTAACAGCTCAAGGTACGATTGATGCATTTGCAACAAGATTGTTTTGGGATGTTGACTAAGATTTTATCTTAATTAATACTTTAAGAGGGCAGCCATTTACGGTTTGCCCTCTTTTGTTTTTATGCACTGAAATTAGATTTGTGTATATCTTGCTACTTCAATACTTCATATCTTCCGAAGAAAATTCATAATATTAGAATTTAATTAGAACATTTGCCTATTTCAGATTGTTTGAAATTAAGTCGTAATTTTATGTGTATTAACATTGTTTTATACAACAACTATTTCAAACTAAATAATTAACAAATTAAACTAACAAAAAATGATGAGGAAAAATCTACTTAGCCTCCTTTTTTCAGTTTTTATTGGGTTGCAAGTTTTTGCACAAGATAAAACTGTATCAGGTAAGGTTACATCTTCAGAGGATGGAACTCCGCTTCCAGGCGTGAGTATCACTGTGAAAGGCACTACAAAGGGAGCCTCTACTGATGCTAATGGGGTTTACAAAATTTCAACTCCGGCAAACAGCGTATTAGTGTTCAGTTATGTGGGTTTTACAATGAGAGAAATCCAAATTAACAATCAAACTATTATTGATCTCCAACTAAGCCCAGATGCTGGTGTTTTGAATGAGGTTGTGGTTGTAGGATATGGGCAGCAATCAAAAAAACTAAGTACTCAAACCATTGCTACGGTAGGTTCAAAGGCAATTGCCAATAGACCGGTACTTTCTCCTCAAGAGTTATTACAAGGACAAGCTGCTGGAGTTCAGATGGTAGGTTCTTCAGGTTTATTGGGTGCAAATCCCGTAATTCGTATCAGAGGAGCCGCCTCAATTACAGGTGGTGGACAGCCACTATTTGTAGTAGATGGTGTTCCTCTCAATGACGGAACACTCTCGGCTGGTCAAGGTGCACCAGTTGGTTTAAACCCATTATTGAATATCAACCCGCAGGATATTGAATCAATGTCAGTATTAAAGGATGCTGCTGCAGTGTCGATTTATGGTTCAAGGGGTGCAAATGGTGTTATTTTAATCAATACTAAAAAAGGAGCAACTGACAAAAAAACTGAAATTAGCTTAGATACTTATACTGGTTTTTCAGACCCAACGAGTTTGATTCCAATGATGAATACTGCACAATTTGTAGGTTACATAGGGGAATACAGAGCGGCAAGAGGGCTTGCTCCGGTTTCTTTAAGTAATGATTATTTCGATTGGCCTACTAATGTTGTACAACAAGGTCGTACCAATAATATCAGTCTATCGGCAAGAGGTGGAAGTCAGAATACAACATTCTTTATTGGAGGAACATACGCAACTGAATCAGGCTTTACCATCGGAAATGACCTCCGCCGTTTGGCTGGACGTTTGAATTTAGAGCATAAAGTAAACAAATCAATAACAGTAGGTACAAATCTTTCAATTTCTAATGTTGATATGGATAGAATTGGTGCCGAAAATAATACTTTTGCTCCACTTACTTCGGCTTATTTACAATTACCAAACGTTCTTCCACGTGATGCAGCTGGTAATCTTGTAAATACTGGTTTTATTCAAAATGTAATTGGTCTTGAAGAATTGAACACTAACCGTTTTGTTTCTAAAAGAACTACAGGAAATGTATATGCCGATTTTAAAATAATAAAAGATTTGGTATTCAGAACTGACTTTGGAATGGATTATAACGCAGGAGACTCAAAGCAACGTCAAGTAAATTTGTTTACTCCAACGGGTTCGGCTTCTAGAGATTTTCAGTATGATAGCAAATGGTTATCGACAAATACTTTGAAATATAATAAAGATTTGGGCAAAAGCACATTCGGATTATTGGCAGGATATAGCTTTGAAACATCTCTATTCGATAGAATTGCGGTTTCGGGAACTGGTTTTGCCTCTGATGGACTACCAAACGTTGTATCCGCTGCCACTCCAACTCAAACTCTCGAAGAACGTTCAGAATGGGCTTTAGAATCGCAGTTTGGTCGCTTTAATTATGGTTATGATAATAAATATGTATTTGAGGCTTCGTTAAGAAGAGATGGATCTTCAAGATTTGGTGCTGACAATAGATACGCATTGTTTTATGCAGTAAGTGGTGGTTGGATTTTGTCAGGGGAGAAATTTATGAAAAATCAAGACTTCATAAACTTCTTAAAATTAACCGCCAGTTATGGTACAGCAGGAAACGACCGTATCGGAAATTTCTCTTCACTTGATTTATATGGTGGTGGTGTTCTTTCTGATTACGGCGGTTCACCAGGTCTTCGTCCTACACAAGTGCCAAACAGAAGTTTAACTTGGGAAGAAACCGCTCAATTAGACCTTGGCTTTAGTACAACTTTCTACAAGAATAAATTTAACCTATCAGTTAATTATTTTGATAAAGTCACCTCTGGAATTCTTTTGGATGTTCCGTTTCCTTTTACTACAGGTTTTGCGAGTGCATCAAGAAATATTGGTAAACTACAAAATACAGGGGTAGAGATTGATTTTAATGCTAATATTTACGATAAAGGTGATTTTAAATGGAATATTGGGTTTAACTCGGCCTTCTTGAAAAATAAAGTGTTGGAGTTGCCAGAGGCTTCGATTGACCTTGACGGTAACAGATTTGTAGCTGGTTCTGCATCTCAAAGAGCTGTCGTTGGACGTACATTGAATGAATTCTTTTTGGTTGAAGCAATAGGCGTTAATCCAACTACAGGAGACTTGGAGTGGAGAACAAAAGAAGGTGCAGCCACAACTACTTATTCTGCAAATAATAGAGTATTTGTAGGTTCAGCTATTCCAAAATGGGTTGGTGGTTTTAATTCAAATATGTCATACAAAGGAATTGATTTGAGTGCTCAGTTTAGCTATTCTTATGGTAATAAAGTTCTGATTGATGGTTTAGGATTTACCGATAATATGAGTGCAACAGCTGGCTTTAATAAATCGGTTGATTTGTTAAATTACTGGAAGCAAGCAGGTGATGTAGCTTTTGCACCAAGATTGGGCAGTTCTACAGCTCCATTATTTAATCAAGCATCAACATTGAGACTTCAAAACGGATCGTTTATGCGTCTTAGAAACTTATCAATTGGATACACAGTTCCTAAAATATTATTAGAAAAAATAAAAGTTGTAAGAACGCTAAGAGTTTATGCAATGGGACAAAACTTATGGCTACTGAAAGATAAAAATTTCAGAGGTCCAGACCCAGAGGTTTCGGCTAATGGCCCAAGCAACCAAGTACTTGGCGAATCATTCTTTGCCTTACCACAGGCCAAAACTATTACTTTTGGTTTAAATCTTGGATTTTAATTTTTCTAACAAATAATGATTATTACAATGAAAAACATAAAAATAGCATTACTATCAGCCTTGGTTTTGGTCGGGGCGAGCTGCTCTGACAGACTCGAGCTTTTGCCAGAACAATCACTAGCTGGTTCACAGGCGTTTTCGAGTGCGGCAAATGCCGAAGCCACTCTCAGAGGAGTTTATTCTCAAACTCAATTGTTGGAAGTATTTGGCTCTGGCCCTCAAATTATATTTGATTACCAAGCTGATAACACTGATTTTGTTGGCTCGTTTCCTACATTGCAAGATATCAATAGCTATGTAACAACATCGCCAAATGCTACTATTCAGTCTTACTGGCAAGTGCATTATCGAGTTATCAATGCTGCTAATTCAGTAATTGAGAATGTTCCAGGTATTGCAGACCCTGCACTTACATCAGAAATATCAAAAAGATTGGTTGCAGAAGCCAAGTTTTTAAGAGCAATTACTCACTTTAATTTATTGCATATGTTTGCTCAACCCTTTCAGGTTCAGAGTGGAAATACGCCAGGTGTGCCGTTGTTAACGAAAAGTTTCACGGGTACGATTGAGTTTCCTGCTCGAGCAACTGTGGCAGCTTGTTATACTCAAATTGCCAAAGATTTAAACGAAGCATTAGTAGATTTACCGGCAGCCTCAACCCCTGCTTCAAGAGGTCGTGCATCAAAGGGTGCAGCAGCAGGATACCTTTCAAGATTACATCTTTATAAAGGTGAATTTCAACAGGCTGCTGATTTTGCTAATCAAATTGTTAGTGCCACTACTTCGTATAGTTTAGCTACCAATTATTCATTTTATGGAGCTGCTCCAACGGCTGAACATGTTTTTGTAATAATAAACAGTGCTACCGATAATGGACGTACAGGTTCTGGTGGTTGGGCATCATATCACAGACCTGCATCTAATGGCGGACGTGGAGATTGTGCAATGGCCCCAAGTTTAGAGACTTCATTTGGAAGAGAATCAACAGATAAGCGATTTGTAGATTTAAGTACATTAGTTACTGCGGCTGATGGACAAAGAAAGAGAATGACGCTTAAGTTTTCAGATGCAGCAAATAATACGGATTTGTCACCGTTGATGCGTACATCAGAAATTTATCTTAATCGTGCGGAAGCTCTAGCGGAATTGAATGGCATTAATAATGAGTCTTTAACTTTGGTTAACGGTATTCGTACAAGAGCGGGTCTTCCTGCTTGGACAGCTACTACTTTTACTACTAAAGCAGCATTTATTTCAGCTATTTTGGAAGAGAGAAGAAAGGAGTTATGTTTTGAAGGACACAGAAGAATGGATCTTTTAAGGAAAGGTTTGCCATTACGTACTACTGGCCCTACTGCGAGTTTGGCTGTTTTCGGAGGCCCTAAAACCATATTACCATTACCTCAAAGAGAAATTGATTTGAACAAAAACCTTGTTCAGAACCAATCGTATTAATCAAGTAAAATACAAAAGGAGTGCATCAAAAGCTGCACTCCTTTTTATATGTCAATTATTTTGAAAAGATGCGATTTTCGAAATAAAAATAAATGGAAAATCAAGGTTAAAAATCTGAATAAACATTTTTTCAACCTTGACTCTCTAAATTAGACCCAATAAATTGGTGCTATTAATATCTGTTACGGTTGTTATCACGGTCTCCGCCGCCATAACCACCGCTTCCGCCGCCACGGTTGTAACCACCGCCGCCACCGCCGTAGCCACCACGGTCTCCACCGCCGCCACGGTTGTAACCACCACCACCGCCGCTACCGCCACGGTTATCTCTTTCTTTTTTCTCTTCAGCTTGATTAACTACTGCTGGACGTCCACCAATATCGGAGCCGTTCAATGCGTCAATTGCTTTTTGTGCTGAGGCATCATCAGGCATTTCTACGAATGCAAAGCCTTTACTTCTTCCAGTAAACTTGTCAGTGATGATTTTAACAGAACTTACTTCGCCATACTCTTCAAAATATTGCTTTAATTCGCTTTCTTGGATTTTAAAAGGCAGACTTCCAACAAAAATGTTCATG
>JAIXOL010000073.1 GCA_027486845.1 Cytophagaceae bacterium | reverse complement strand
TTTAGACCTTTTTGGCGGTAATCTTTGTAAGAAAAGGTTACATTTTCATCATCTACTTGCTTTATCCGATGGTTGCTGATGGCTACTTTGTGGGTGTATCTTCCCAAATATTCTATCACGCTTTTTGGATTTCCGAAGGGTCTCTTGGCATACACAATCCATTTCTTTTTGAACAAAATTTCGCCCAAATCTTTATTCAAGACCGTTCGTTGCCTAATTTGTGCCACATATTTCACCCTAAAAACTTTACTTAAGGCTTTAACTGGAAACAAAAACTTGCCATCAGCTGGAACATTCTACCAATTGCCTTCTTTGTCCACCCCGCCACCGGGAACGATGCAGTTAAGGTGAGGATACAGTGATATACTCGTTAGGAATAGGATTGAGAATTTCGGACATGAAAATTTAGAGTAAGCAAAGAAGCTAACTCGTTTTGATATCGTCCAATATTTTCAAAGAATTCTAGAATTGCTTGTCGAAATTTTTCCTTTGTTCGATAAAAGCAAGTATTGATTTTTTCTTTACGCAAAAACTTCCACAATCGCTCTATGAGGTTAAGATTTGGAGAGTATGGAGGCAGAAAAATAGGTACTATTTTAGTGGTTTGTGTCCATTCCAAAAGCTCTTTGTTACGATAATATTTTGCATTGTCTGAAATAATATAAATTGTTTTTTTATCTGGATTTACTTTCAAGACTTGTTCATACAGTTGCTTTGTTGATTGACTATTGACACTTTTACATTCAATAGCAATCACATCAGTAGGATTTTGAGCATTCAGCAAAGCGTTGATATTGATTCGGTCTCTACCGCTGACGGTAGGCTGTTCTCTTTCTGTACCTTTCTCTATCCAAGCGTGTGTAGAACGGGTATTATGGGTAGGATGAACGCCATCAGCAAAATAGATAACAGATTCATTATCAGCAGTTTGCTCTATTAAATGTTCTAGTTTCTCAATAAAGGAATGTTGTTTTTCAGCATCGGCTTCACAAGGAACACATTTGGTTTGTTTGTAGGTAAAACCGATGCGATTAAGTAAATCAACTACACCAGCAGGAGTATAATTAATTTGCCAACGGGATGTTATCCATTCAGCAATCTGTTTGCTATCGGTATAAAGAGTAGTATTTAGTTCTTGACGTAACTCCGAAATTTGTAAAGAAGATAAACGTCCCCAATAGCCTTGATAATCTGTTTGTAAATAAGTAGACAACCCATCTTTTTGATAAGAATTGGCATAACGATAAATCGTACTACCATCTATGCCCAAATAGTCTGAAACTTCTGATATTGATAAACCTTTGTCAAGTAATAATAGAGTGGTAACTTTTACGTAAGCAGAACGGTCCGAAACATTCCGCTGGAATTTTCTTAGGGCATCTCGGTCGGTATCTGTCAGTTTTAAAGTCATAGCTTATATTAGGGTACAAAGGATAAAAGTGAGGTACAAATTGTTGTAAAAGTACGACCAAATACAGCAATGAAATGTACGCTCACTTATTAGACAAATTTAAGGAAAGCCATCCAGACTGGCAAGTTGGATTAGTAAAAAATACGCTACTTATGGTGGCTTTGATTTTAGACCGTCAAACAGTATGCCTTTGGAAATTAAAAGGGAGCGTTGGTAAATTTTTGGGTAATACCCAAACAGATAGCCGCTCTCACTATCAGCGTATAAAAAGGTGGTTTTGGAGTAGTTTAGAGCAAAAATATGTTTGGTTAATTTTATTAGAAATTTCGGCAGGTCTTCTGAAAAAAATGACAGAAGTTATCATTATAGATGGTACCTCTTGGAAATGGGGCGGTCAAACTTACCATTTTCTAACGCTGAGTGTTCTTTACAAAGGAGTGGCTATACCCATCTGGTGGATAGAGCTTGGACGTTTAGGAATTAGCAACCAAAAACAAAGAAAAACGCTGTTTATTGGAGCATTAAAAGTGCTAAAACTCATTGAAAAAACAGTCATTGGTGATAGAGAATATATAGGATCTTTGTGGCTTAAATACCTGAAAGATAATGGTTTATCTTTTGTAATTAGGCTTAGAGATAAAAATTATAATGATGCCATTAATGCAACTGGCAAGCCTATAGAAAAATTAGAAAGAAGAGCTAAAAAACGTCTTGGGCAAGCATTTTCAAAGCATTTTGACCTCAATGGCGAATCTTATTTCTTTGTTCTTACAGCCTATAAAGATAGGAATGGGAAAATAGAGATACTGCGGCTAATTACAACCTTAGCTTATACAAATAAAGCCGTAGAATTGTATAAATTAAGATACAGAATTGAATCGCTATTTAAGCATTTGAAATCTAACGGGTTTGATTTAGAGGCTTTGCACTTACAATCTTCTCGTAAAGTTAGACTAATGATGGCTCTTGTAGTTTTGGCTTATACCTGTCTATAATTTACGGTTTAAAAGGCTACAAAAGAAAATATCCACCTTTAAAACATGGTTCGCCTGCCATGAGTGTTTTTAGATCGGACCGCCGAAGCGGTTGGCATTAAATTATGGCAAAATCACTTAGGCAGTTTTGCACTTTTCTTAGAAAAGGCACTCGAATATTTTAACCGTGTTTTTGAAAGAGAAAAACACTCTTTAATCATAAATGTACCCTAATATAGCTTGTTTGATAATGATTTGATTCATCTCATCAAAGGATTCATTCCCTAAACGCTTACGAATACTTACAAATAAACTTGGGTCAAATATCGGCTTGGAATCAAAATAGTCAAAGCCCAAAAAATATTGCATATAGGGGTTTTCCGAGATAGCTACAATGGTGCCTCTGTCATCTTTGCGTTCGAGGTATTTGATAATTAATGCACCAATGACAACTCTCGAAT
>JAIXOL010000015.1 GCA_027486845.1 Cytophagaceae bacterium | reverse complement strand
GTAATTTATTAGAAAAGCAAGAGGGTAATAAATCCAGCCTCAGAGAAAAATTAAGTAAAAATTGGAAGTTAATACCAGCAATTTTTAAGTAAGTTTATTTTTATGAACAAACCCTGTATAAAGTAACCAACATAGAAGTAAATGGTAAGAACAGTTTATTTTCACAAAAAGACGATAAGATATTTATTACCTCCAATGTAGGTTTTGAAATTGGAAATAAAATTGTAAAAATCGAATACACTGGGGTTCCACCTGTAGCTATTAGACCACCTTGGGATGGTGGTTTTACTTGGGCAAAAGATGTTGCTGGTAATGATTGGATATCTATAAATATTCAAGGAGAAGGTGGTAAAATGTATTTCCCTTGTAAAGACCACCCAAGCGACGAACCAAATGAAGGAGTAGATATGAAAATAACAATCCCTGCAAATTTGGTAGTAGCCGGCCCAGGTTTATTAATGAGTGTAAAGACAAAAAAAAATAAGTCAACTTATCATTGGAAAACAAATTATACCATAAGCAACTATTGTATTTTATTCAATATAGGAAAATATAACGTTGCAAAAGACACCTATACTACCATAAAAGGCAATAAAGTGCCTATTGAATATTATGTATTAGAGGCCGATACAGCTCAGGCTAAAATGGTAATTGAGCTTAAAAAACGTGATACAAAAATTTTAGAAAAGTACTTTGGCGAATACCCTTGGGCTAAGGAAAAAATTGGCATTGCAGAAGTTCCAAATTCAGGTATGGAGCATCAAACAATGATTACTTTCGATAATAAATTTAAATATAAAACCATCAATGGACAGCAATACTCCGACAATCTATTTCATGAATATGCACACGAATGGTGGGCCAATAAAGTAACCAACAAAGATTGGGCTCATATGTGGATCCAAGAAGGCATAGCGACCTATGCAGAGGCATTGGCTATGCTGGAACTTGGTGGAGAGGTCGCTTACAATACCATGATAGATGGGCATAGAAGAGGGGTAAAAAACAGAAAAGCGATGGTTTTAGGAGACGAGATTACCGAGGAAGAAGTATATTCTGGTGGTGATATATACGGGAAAGGTTCATTTTTTATGCATAGTTTAAGGTATTTGATTGGAGATGAAGTATTTTTTCCAACTTTAAAAAGTTTGGCCACAAACCCCAAATACACCTATGATAATTTTGTAACAACCGATGATGTAGAAAAGCTTTTTAGTACTTCTTCGGGAAAAAACCTAAAGCCCTTCTTTGATTTCTATTTGAGAACAACAGATGTTTTAGATGTGAGTGTAAAAGAAATAGGATTTCAAAAATATCAAATAAAGGTAAACAACTTCTTTATGCCACTGCCTTTTGACATAATTGCAAATGATAAAATTAACAAAGTTATAATCCCAGCTGAAGGAATTATTATAAATAGTATATTTTCCCCTCAAATTGACCCTAAAGGCTTTTATTTAAAAAAAATAACAATATACTAATGCAAAATCTAAAAAAAGCGACTTTAGCCTTCTGCCTATTTTTGGGGCCACTAATTGTTTTTGCTGATGATTATCCCGTCAATAAAAACATTGACATAAAACATTATTCATTTGAACTTATCTTATCAGATGTGACTAATGAAATTTTAGGAAATGCTAAAATCAGTGTATTATTTAAAACAGCAGGAATTAAATCGATTAGACTTGATTTAATAAACAAAACCAAAGAAAGGCAAGAAAAAGGAATGCAGATTGATTCCATAAAAATAGGAAATATCCCTGTGCTTTTTACACATAAAAATGATGAAATAAACATCATTCTGCCCAACTCACCTTTGGCTAATTCAGAATTATTATTTAGTGTAAAATACCATGGAATACCATTTGATGGCCTAAAAATAGGTCCAACAATACTCGGAGATAGAAGCTTTTTTTGCGAAAACTGGCCAAATAAAACAAGGCACTGGCTGCCTACATTAGATCACCCTTCTGACAAAGCTACCTCCGAATTTATCATAACAGCACCTGCTCATTACAAAGTAATTTCGAATGGATTATTAATGGAAGAATCTGATTTAGGCAACAATACAAAACTGACCCATTGGAAACAATCGGTACCAGTTTCTTGCTGGTTAACCGTACTTGGTGTTGCTGATTTTGCTGTGAAATATGTAGATAAGTTCGATGGCAAATCTATCGAAACGTGGGTTTATTCCAAAAATAGGGAAGCTGGATTTTATGATTTTGATGAGCCTACCAAAAAAGTGTTAGAACTTTTTAGCAGTTATATTGGCCCTTTTGCCTATGAAAAATTAGCCAATATACAGTCAGTTAATTCTGGCGGTGGTATGGAAACTTCGTCTGCAATATTTTATTCTGATAAATTGATTAATGGTAGAAGAGATGTAAGACTAAGAAATGTAATAATACATGAAATAGCTCACCAATGGTTTGGCAATGCGGTTACTGAAATTACTTGGGACGACGCTTGGTTGAGCGAAGGCTTTGCCACTTTTTTTACCATGCTATTTATAGAAAAGGAATACGGAAAAGAAGCCTATGAAAAGGAAGTTATTAAAGCTAAAGAGACTGTTTTTAAATTAGCCTCAAAAATGCCAGAATTTAGTATAATTAGTCCAAGATCAGCTGAAAATGGAGATGTTACTTCAGGCCTAACCTACCAAAAAGGAGCTTGGGTATTGCATATGCTAAGAGATCTGATTGGAGAAGTCAATTTTCAGAAAGGTATTCGGTCATATTATGCTAAATTTTATAACGCCAATGCCTCAACAGATGATTTTAGATTAGAAATGGAAAAAGCATCGAGTAAAGATTTGAAATCGTTTTTTAAACAATGGCTGTATCAGCCTATTAATCCAGCCATCAATGGCACTTGGAATTATGATGCTAAAAGCAAAAAATTAACCATTCAATTATCTCAAACTCAATCTAGGGATTTTGTATTTAATTTGCCCATAGAAATTGGTTATTACACAAAAGGAAGCAACAAGCCTACATTATTGAAAATGAATTTATCCAAAAAACAACAAATTCAATCATTTTCTATAATTGGAACTCCCGAAAAAATTGATTTTGACCCACGAAATGTTTTATTATCTGAAACTGTTTTTGTTAAAAAATCAAATTGAAATCGATTATAAAATTGAAATGACAATATACAAAAATATAAAAAAGACTATTTTTTTCAAAAGTACAGCACTTTATGTACTAATTATTACTGTAACGGTCTCTTTAAACGGTTATAGCCAAAATACAGTAAATAATCCTACTTCAAGCAAAAAAGTACCTCAAAAGGTAATGGAAAAAGTTTTTAATGAAATTAAAACCCCTTACAAATATGGCGTAATTTTCAAACATCCAGATTCAACCCAATTAATAGATAGTCCTACTATTTTTAGAAAGAATAAAAAATGGTACATGACTTATATTTTATACGATGGACTAGGATATGAATCATGGCTTGCTGAAAGCAATAATTTACTCGATTGGAAAACAAATGGAAAAATCCTTTCTTTCAGCCAAAATACTTGGGATGCCAACCAAAAAGCGGGTTATGTATCTTTAGTTGACATTAAGTGGGGTGGCAATTACGAAGTTGCTAAGTTTGAAGATAAATATTGGATGTCTTATTTAGGCGGAAATACAAAAGGATATGAAGCTGGGGTTTTAGGAGTTGGAATGGCAAACACCAACGAATTAGAGACAGCCAAAGAATGGAATACGCTAAAAAAACCTGTTTTACTTCCAAAAGATACAGAAGCCCGATGGT
This sequence comes from Cytophagaceae bacterium, assembly GCA_027486845.1. Classification (GTDB taxonomy): domain Bacteria; phylum Bacteroidota; class Bacteroidia; order Cytophagales; family Spirosomataceae; genus Emticicia. The sequence goes on along the minus strand of JAIXOL010000015.1, from coordinate 83,055 downwards.
TTGAAAATAAAACTATATATAAAAGCCTTGTTATTCATGATAAAAAAAAACTAACGGGGCATCCATTTGTGATGTATTATAATGCAAAGGGGGAAACCGCCAACTATGAAAGTATTGGTATGGCAGTATCTGATAATATGGTAAAATGGGAGCGTTTTGGCAATGAACCAGTAATAACCAAACATAAAGGAATATGTGGCGATGCCCAAATAGCCAAGTTTAACAATCTTTATATAATGTTTTATTTTGGAGCATTTTGGAAACCCAAAGCCTTTGAAAGATTTGCTTGCTCTTATGATTTAGTAAATTGGACCGACTGGCAAGGCGACGATTTAGTGAGTCCTTCCACAGAATTTGACAAAGAATATGCCCATAAGCCTTGGGTAATTAAATGGAAAGGCACTGTTTATCATTTCTACAATGCAGTAAGCGACCACGGTAGAGTAATTGCTTTGGCAACATCAAAAGATTTAAAAAAATGAATAAAGATTTGCTAAAAAATACTATACTTTTTGGACTCATTACATTATCTGCTTATGGTCAATCCTCTAAAAAACCGAATATCATTATCATAATGGCAGATGATATGGGTTGGAGTGACATTGGTTGTTAGGAGACTTTAAGGTTTTAAAAAAGATAGTGAGTCTCAGTGGCAACTTTTTTATTTAAAAAATGATATAACCGAACGATACAATATAGCTTTAAAACATCCTAAATTATTAAAATAATTAATGAGAAATGTAACGAATGGGCAATTGAAAACTTTGTTCTTCCAAAAAAAACAAACAAAGAATGAATCAGTCAAAAGTTAATTGGCTTAAATTATATAGTTTTAACTCATTTTGAACCACGTTGATTGCATTAAAATTTAGAAACGGTGCATCGCACCAAAATATTTGTAGTAATTGAGTCCTAAAAAATATTTTAAGGTGCATCGCACCGAAATATTACGGTGCGATGCACCTTTGAAATTAAAAACTCTTTCAATTTCTACAAATATTACGCCGTTACACGGCTAAAATTTTAATGCAATCAAGGTAATTTTGAACGACCAAAACCAATTTTCAAATACTAGTTTTTTCTTAAAAGTTTAAAAAATATTTCATAAAAAAAACAATTGTAGATTTATGAACTTCTTTTCTATCTATAAAACCTTTACTATCAAATTTGATAATAAAATAATCATTATCGGATTAGAGGAATAGTAGTTGAGCGATAAATTTTTGGTTCGTAACAATATAAACTTTATCTGCAAAATATTGATAGTCAGAAAGTTAGCTGTTTAATCTTTTTAGACTATCTAAATCTATTTTAATTTCGAAAACCTTTAATCTCCAATTAATAAAACTAAATCGGCTATTATTTCCCAAATCGAAATTTAATGAATATGGTTATAGATTCAAAAAGTATCTATTCTAATTGATAAATCCATTTTTCGACTTTCTTTTCACCTTCTTACACACTCGGCGGTAACAATTTATACATCACAGGTGTAACAATTCTGGTCAAAATCAAAGAAGAAATTAAACCGCCAACAATTACTAAGGCCAAAGGTGAGTACAATGGCGAATGTTCCATAATCAATGGAATCATGCCACCAATTGCCGTCATAGTTGTCAAAACAATAGGAATAAAACGAGTTTCGCCAGCTTCTTCGATAGCAGCATCTATACTCAAACCGTTTTCTTTTCGCAAGAAATTAGTATAATCTACAAGTAAAATGGAGTTTTTTACCTCAATTCCCGCCAAAGCTATAATGCCGACGATTGCCGTAAACGAAAGCGAATTTCCAGTAAAAAGCAAAATCAAAATCGCTCCAATCATTCCCAAAGGAATCACCGAAAGTACGATAAATGTGCTTTTGAAAGTTTTGAATTCGAGAATCAGAATGGCAATAATTCCGAAAATCGTGATAATAATAATTGTACCAAGCCCACCAAAAGTTTCGGCCGAACGCTCTACTTCGCCAGCCATTTTAAACTCATAACCTTTAGGAAGTTTGATTTTACTCAATTTTTCAACGGCTTCCTTCGTAACATTAGGTGTCAAAAATCCACTTTTAATGAAAGCCGAAACGGTTGAATATCTATCTCGGTCATAGTGATTAATTCTGTTGGGTGAAGTCTCGAAACCAACGGTTGCAAGTTGGCTCAAAGGTATTAAACTTCCCATTTGGTTGGCTACAAACACTTTCGAGAAAACATCCATACTTGGGCGTTGATTTCGTGATAAGCTCACATTAAGGTTCATTTCTTCGCCTTCTTTTTCTTTATAAATTCCCATATTTACGCCCGCAATTCCCATTCTGATTGTGCGATCAATATCAACCGTTGGAATGCCTAACATTCCTGCTTTATCTTTATTAATATTTACTCGTAAATCTACATTTTGTGCCGAAAGTGCATTATTTACATAAATCGTACCTTTTGTATCTTTAAAAACTTGTTCAACTTTTGCTGAAATAACTCGCAGTGAATCAAGGTTTTCGCCTACAATTCTGACCGCCAAAGGTGCTTCGAATGGAGCCCCTTGCTCAAACTGAATCACACGGATTTTTGCACCAGCATACGAATCAAAAATCCCTCGTAGTTCATCAATGAAACTTTCACGCTCAGGCACTTCTACTTTATCTTGAAGTTGAACAAAAAGTTGAGAATAATTTGCCAAAGTGCCACCAATTGGCAAGGTATTATAATAAATTCGTGGATTACTTTTTCCTACATTTGTCGCAAAGTTTTTGACAATTTTATGCTTTAAAAGTTCTTTTTCTACAAAACGAGCTGCTTTATCGGTTTCACCCAAACTTGTACCTAGCGGTGTTTCGATATTTATCAAAAACTGTGGTTTTTCCGAACGTGGAAACACACTCATACCCACAACTGGAATCAAAGCTAAACTTCCTACAAAAATCAAAACTGCTATCAAAAGAGCTGTTTTTGGGTAAGAAAGTGCCTTGTGCAATACTTTTCGGTACGAGCCTTCGATACCTTTTTTCATCAAACGTAATACGATATTTTCGCCGTGTTCTTCACGAGGCATTAGCTGACTTGCCAAAAACGGTACAATTGTGAGCGATACAAAAAGAGAAGCAATAATTGTCATAATCACTGCTATCGGCAAACTTCTGATAAAATCTCCAGCAGATTCGGGTAAAAAACAGAGCGGCAAAAAAGCAAAAATCAAAGTTGCCGTACAGCCTAAAACCGCTAAACTGATTTGTTTAGTTGCTTCGATGGCCGCTTCTCGGCGTGGCATTCCCGTTCGGAGGAAGCGAGCAATGTTTTCGACTACTACAATCGAATCATCAACCAACAATCCAAGGGCAATTACAAGCCCAACTACGCTTAATTGATTGATACCAAAACCCGCCAAATCGAGCAAGGTCAGGCCGATTGCTAAAGACAACGGAATAGAAATCATTACGATAATGGCAGGGCGAATACCCAATGGAATGAGCGTAATGAGTACCAATAATATAGCAATACCAAAATCACGAGCCAAACCAAACAAACGAGTGGAAACACTTTTTACTTGGTCGAAACTTTGTTCAAATTTGATGTTTGGCGGAAGATTTTTAGCAAAATTATCAAGAATTGGCCTAATTTCTTCGCCTGTTTTGAAAATATTACCTCCATTTTTCATGGTGGCGGTTACAAAAACAGCTCTTTCCCCATTTAAACGACCTAAATAACTTTCTTCTTCGTAATCAAATTTCACTTCGGCTATATCTCGCAAATACGTAACGGTTGTGCCTGACGAACTCACGATGGTACTTTTTATTTCATCCAAATTTTCGTAGCTACCTGAAGTTTTTACGCTAAATTTTCGACTACCGATTTCGATATTTCCTGCGGGAATATTTGCGTTTTCAGATTGAATTGCACCCAAAACTCGATTCAGTGGAATTCGGAATTGTGCCATTTTATCTAAATTGACCGAAATTGTTACTTGTTGTTTCGGAAATGCCCAAATTTCAGACGTTTTTATTGACTTTACTTTCAATAATTTATCTTTCAGATTATCGGCTTCTTTTTCCAAATCTTTGTAGGGAGTGGTTTCCGACATCAAAGCACATTGAATGATATTTACACCTTCGGGCGTAAAACGAAGTACGTCAGTACTATAAATATCAGCAGGTAGTTTACTACGAATGGCGTTCAGCTCTCGCACAACCTCGTTGTATTTATCGTCAGGGTTGATTGAGTGAATAAACTCCAAACGGATTTGAGCAACACCTTCATCAGCTGTAGAAATGATTTTTTTAATATCACTGATTTCGGACATTTTATCTTCAATCGGATTGACGATGAGCTTTTCCATGTCGGCAGGCGAAGTGCCAGGATAAACCACCACGATACTATTAAAAGTTGCCTTCAATGCTGGGTCTTCTGCCTTAGGCATATTGAGCAATGAATTTACTCCAATGGCCATAATCATTACAAAAATGATGATGGTAAATTGGTAGTTTTTGACGGAAAATTCGACTAATTTCATGTTTTAAAAAATATTGAAAACCGTGTCTTTTTCTTCACCACTAAGGCACTAAGAGCACAAAGTTTTCACTAAGTGATTTCTTAGTGTCACTTATTATCGGATTGCCGATGCGGTTGTAAATTTTTGCATTAATTATTGATGAGGATTAATAATTTAAAACTCATTTTATCACCTTAACCTTGCTTTTATCGCTCAAGAAATTAGCTCCTTTCGTTACAATTTGTGTACCTTCACTTATGCCTGAAACGATGGCAACGCTGCTGCCAAAAATATTTCCAATACTGACTGGTATTTTACTAACTGATTGACTTGTAGTATTATATGAATAAACAAACGCCGTGTTTTTATCAGCCTCAACTAATGCTTCAATGGGTACCGCAAGTGTAGAAGGAGCTTTTCCTGTAGAAATTTCAGCTTTGGCTACGAAACCAGAAATAAGTTTTTTCCCATTCGGTTGAATCTGTAATTCAGCCTCAAAAGTGCCAGTTGCCGGGTTTACGGTTTGGGCAATTTGCGTGATTCGGGCTTGGAAGGTTTCGTTTGGATAAGCATCTAAATAAACCGTTGCCACATCACCAATTTTTACTTTTACTACATCACGGTCGGCCAAACCGACGTTTACGATATAAGCACTTTCGCCTGTTCCGAGAATAAATGCTGGTGCAAATGGCGTTATTAATTCTCCTTGTTCGGAAATTTTTCTAAGAATACGTCCGCTTGTAGGAGAGTAAATTCTTGATAATTTTTGGTTGAATTCGGCAACTTGTACGCTTTGTTTGGCTAAATCGAAACCTGTGGTAGCATCTTGTAGATTGGTTAACGTAGTAGCTTCATCGACATAGAGTTTTTTTACTCGTTCCAAATCTCGTTCTGATTTTTCTAAACCCAATTTTGCTTGACGAACTTGAGCATCAATTTCCGATAAATCGAGTTCGGCCAAAAGTTGTCCTTCGCGTACCGATTGTCCTTCTTGCACATAGACACGGCGAATCATACCGCCTGTTTTAAACGCTAATTTCATTTCTGATTTTGAAGAAAGCACACCGCTTGCAATAATTGGTTCGCTCAACAATTTACGACTAACTGGTTGTAGTTCAACCGTCAGAATTTCTTCGGCTTCTGCTTTTTTAGCTTCTTGTTTTTTGCCACAACTTACTATTAGTAAAGCAGTTATGAGAGTTACATGAATATAGTTTTTCATATATCTTTTGTTTGTATTTCTTTATTAATATTTCTTTTAAGGTGTGTCTGCATTGACTACTTCACAGCCCCAACCTTATCTAAGGCCGCCTGCTTTACTAATATATCATATTTAGCTACCGATTCTTGTAAACGTGCCGTAATGATTTCATTTGATGCCCGAAGATATTCAATCATAATTGCTTGCCCGTTTCGATAGCGACTTTCTACTATTTTAAAATATTTTTCAGCTTTTGAAGTGCCATCTTTTGCTGTTATCAATGATTTTCTTGCTGCTTCTAGCTCAAAATATGCTTGTGAAACCTGTAATTGAATCTGATTTTGTAACTCTTCAAGCTTCGTATCAAGAATGCTTTTCTGAATTTTAACTTGTTGAATCTTCGATTTTTTCTCGAAACCATGGTATAAATCCCAACTTAAACCAATCTGACCAATAAGATATGCTTGGTTTTTAAAATTATAGCCAAATCCCTGAAATCCCATATTGCCGCCGACAAAAACCTGCGGACGTATGGCATTCATTTCCTGTAATTTGATAGCTGTTTCACTCACCTTTATGTTGGTACGTAGTTGCGAAAGTTCTTGACGATGAGCCAAGGCATCTTCCTTTATTTGAGCCAAAGTGGAACGCCACCCGCCCGTTGTTGGAGCGGCATAATTTACCAAATTAGTGTCCGCCACGATTTCGGTTGAAAAATCACGATTCATTAAAAAATTCAAGAAAACCTGTACCGATTGGCGATTTTTATCTAAAACTGCTACTTGCTGGTCGAGTTTACTCACTTCGTATTCGGCAGAATAGATTATATCTTTGGTGGCTACGTTATTGCTGACAAGTTTTTCGTTGAGTTTTACAAAATCTGTCAATAGCTTTCTTGATACATAAAAAATCTTTTGGGCTTCGAGCGTTTGTAAATATTGGAGATAAGCTGTTGTGATGCTGTAACGAATTTCGTTTTCTAAAACTCGTTTCTTTGATTCTTGTGCCGAAAGTAAATCTCTCTGAATCAATAAGTTATATCGAATATCCGTATTAAAAATTGGATACTGAAAACTTAGTTTTGTATCATGAAAATTATTGGGAGCAAGCAATTGATTGACATTTTCGACCTGCGGGAAATTATTAGTTTTTGTTAGTTGATTCAAGGTGGAATAAACTGGATTTAGCAAATCTCCAATCGGAAATTCTAACCTACGCCCGCCAGCTGCTAATGAATAAGTGGGATTAAAAGTAACTTTAGGCATAAAATTCGCCTTAGCTTGTGTGATATTTTCGTATGATTTTAAGATTTCGAGACGTTCTTGTTTCAGACCTAAATTCTGTTTCAAGCCTTCCTGAATATAAAATTCAAGGACTGGGGAAGAGATATTGCTCGTTTGTGCAAATGTTCCATACGAAGCAAAAAATAAGTAAGTAAATAGCTTTTTCATATTATAAGTAAACATTGTATCATTTGATTCAACTACTTATTTAAGTTGACAAATTATCAATAAATCTTTCTTTTTATGGACAGTATTTCAAATAATCATTTATTATTTTCTGAACACTGTTAAGTAATAGTTTTAAAAATAAGGCCAAACAAATGATCAGACCTTACTCAATTACATTTTTATACCAGTAGTTACTAAGTTAGAAGTACATTTGGCAACAATTTTATGTTCATTGTTTCTGACTTCACATTCCATGTTGATAACCGTTTTTCCAGCTCTAATCACTTTCGATTTTACATAAATAACGTCGCCCACCTTGGCAGGTAGCAGATAATCAACGCTTAAATTGATTGTTGAATAGAAATTTTCACGTCCGAGCGAAAAAACAGTCATTCCAATCACGTCATCCATCATTGAGGCTGATACACCACCATGCAGAATTTTACCTGGATTTGTCATTTCTTCACGCACCACAAACTCAACCGTAAGTGAGCCTTCTTCCACCGCTATCAATTTACCATTGAGCCAACGCCCCAAAGCAGAAGGACTCATTTCGGCAGAATTTTTACCAATATTTGAAATAAAATAATCTAAAACTTGATTTGTCATCGTTACTTTTTATAAGTTTTTAAGATTTCTATAAACTGCACATAAGCATCTTCCAAAAGTTTGATTCTTTTAGTTTCTGGAAAAATCATTGTTCGTCTACGTAAATGTAGCGTTGCCAAACCATGAACTAAACTCCATACCATTACAGAAATTGTTTCGTTTTCCGCATCTTTAAAATATCCCGCTTTCATGCAATCGCTTACCACAAACTTGAGCGTTTCAAAAGCCCGCTCACCATCGCACCAAATTTCTTCTCGACACTCTAATGTTTCCATTGGAGCCGTCATTACAAACATCAAATCGTAGAGTTCTGGATTTTCAAAAGCGTATTTCAGGTAATGCTTTCCCAGCGAAATTAATCTTTCAAACGGGTCAGTTTCACCCATAATTCCTGCCTGCATGGCCTGCATAAGCACACTGAATGACTCTACATGAAGGGCAAAAAGAATCTCATTTTTATCTTTAAAATACAAGTAAATTGTTCCTGCACTGTATTCAATAACTTCTGCAATATTCCGAATGCTCGTTTTTTCAAATCCCTGCTCTAAAAAAAGCGAACGAGCGGCATCTAAAATCTGTCGCTTCATTTCTACTTTTTCTCTTTCTTTTCTATCAATTACGCCCATTTGGAAATAAATTAATCACTTAACGATGCAAATAAAATGAACGGTGTTCAGAAAAGCAAATGTTTTTCATATTTATACAAAAAAGTGTGGCATATTTCAAAAACATGCCACACTTCCAATTTGAAAAAAGAGGTAAAATGAAAATTAAACAATGTGAATAATTTAAATTTCGATAATATTAAAACTATAATCAATCGGGTCGAAAGCTTCGAGGAGTTTTTTGATGAAATCTTTATCGTTGAGATAAAAATTTAAGAAATTTTCTTTACGCTCTTGCAAACCGCCATCAGGGAAGAGTTTATGTTTCAATGCCAAAAGTTGCGTAACCGATGTTTCTTGGTTACGTTCTTCGGCTTTTTTGATACGTTTCTCGAGATTTTCGAGTGAACTAATGATTTTTGACTTTTCTGCCTCAACCGCACCTTTCATTGTTTGGTCAATTGCCAGCGATTTCTTTAATATGCGTTCAAAAACTTCACTTACATCATCAATTTCAAAAGCCAAACTCAACGAATTTTCCGAGTTTCGCTCTACATAACTTCTACGAAGACTTACTTCGTCAGCAAAAAATTCTTCGGCCGTAATTCCGAGTTTTTCAATACGTTTTTTGCTTGCTTGATTGATTACCAAAGCAAAGTTTCGAGGCAAAAGCAAAGGGAATTGCTCGCCATAATAGTTGAAAATACCTTTGAGTTGTAGCCAATAAGGTACTTCGGAAGGCCCACCAATATATGCCAAATTTGGTAGAATTGTTTCTTGATAAAGTGGACGCAAAACTACATTCGGGCTAAAGTTTTCTGGCTGATTATCAAGTATTTGCAAAATTTCTTCCTGCGAAAATGTTAACTCAGAATTCATAACTTTATAAACATTATCTTCCTTTATTATTCGTTCTCGAAGCCCATCTTGTAAATAAAAGAAATTAATTTCACGAGGTGTGATTTGGGTATGATAACCCATTTCATTTAGCTCATTTGAGGTTTTTGTAACAATTTCGTTGGCTGAGTTATTCAACAAATCATCTTTGATAATTTCGCTAAAAATACCTTTCAGTGCAGCATCATCGGCATCAATAGAAATTAAACCTTCGCTGCCAAAAAGTTGATGCATATATTTCCGGGCAGCATTGGAGAGTGTTGTATTTTTTAAATAGGCTTCTTCAAATATTACTGGTTTTTCAGAAAGTTCATCAAAAATTGCTTGTAATTCAGCAGGATTCATGCGTCCGACCGCTCCTTTTTGCTCGGTTTCCCATTTAAAAGTTTTCCCAAAAAGATTAAAAGAAGCGATTTCGGCAAAATCGTGATCTTCACTTGCCATCCAATAAACAGGTATGAAATTATAGGCTGGAAATTCGGCTTTTAATTTTTTGGCTAAATTGATAATCGTAATAATTTTATAAATCACATAAAGCGGACCTGTGAAAATATTGAGTTGATGCCCCGTCGTAACAGTGAAGGTATTCGGATTTAAGAGGATATCAAGATTTGGTTTTTTTTCTAAAACTTGGTATTGTTTTTCGAGTACCGATACCAGTGTTTTGCGTTTTTCATCCGAAAACTTTCTTGATTCAATTACTTTACTAAAACCCTGAATATCAGGATATTGATTATAGAACTTTTCGAGATTTTCGTTTTTTGAGATATAATCTAAAAACAGTTTCGGAAATGCACCGACCGAATTTAACGCTATTTGTTGAGAGGGCATATTATGATTTTTTTCTTTGCTCTAATCAGAACACTAAAAAAAGCTGACAGGTTTCAAGAAATCAATTATCAATTATCAATTATTAATTATCAATTTTGATAAACAACTTATAGACAATGTTTTATTCTAATCAACTACAACATTCTTATTTTAATTTCATTCATACATTCTATCTATTACAGCTTTGTATTTGTCAATAATGGCTTTGCGTTTGGGTTTTAAGGTTGGGGTTATTTCACCGCTTTCGACCGTCCACAAGCTAGCCAAAAGCGTAAATTTCTTTACTTGTTCGTAAGGAGAAAATTCTTTATTGAAACGAGCAATTTCACTAAAAATCAACTTTAAAATTTGTTGATTTTTAATCATTTCAGCGTCAGAAGTAAATTCAATACCCTGCGATTTGCACCATTCACGAATCACCATAAACTCAGGAATAATCAATGCAGCAGGAAACTTCTGACTTTCGCCCACTACCATCATTTGCTCAATATAAACCGATTCTTTCATCTTGTTTTCAAGCACTTGTGGAGCAACATATTTCCCGCCCGAAGTCTTGAATATTTCTTTTTTACGGTCAGTAATCTTCAGATATCTTCCTTCTTCAAATTTGCCAATATCGCCCGTATGTAGCCAGCCTTCATGGTCAATTACTTCTTTTGTGAGTTCGGGTTTGTTGTAGTAACCCAGCATTACATTTGGCCCTTTTACCAAAATCTCTCCATCTTCGGCAATTTTAACCATCATCCCATCAATAATTGGACCTACTGTGCCAATTCGCAAATCCAATGGCACAATACGATTAGTAGCAATTACGGGTGAGGTTTCGGTCATGCCGTAGCCTTCCGAAACTGGAATGCCCGCTGCCCAAAAAACCCTCGCCAAACGTGGCTGCAAAGCGGCTGCTCCCGAACAAATCATACGAATATTTCCGCCCAAAGCTACTTGCCATTTGCTAAAAACGAGTTTTTTTGCCCATTTTAACTGAAAATTATACCAAGCACTAAATTCTTGATTCGGGTCATATTTCAAACCTAAACCCAAAGCCCACAAGAATATTCTTCGTTTTATACAGCTCAATTCGTAGCCTTTTGCCACGATTTTATCATACACTTTTTCGAGTAAACGTGGCACTGTCGTGAAAATATGCGGCTGAACATCTCGCAAATCTTCGGCAATTGTTGCCATATTTTGAGCGTAATAAATTGATAAACCTTTACTCATATAGAGATACAAAACCATGCGTTCGTAAACGTGATTGAGTGGTAAAAAACTCAACGCTTGGCAGGTTTCATCAATCGGAAAATTATTTTTACAAGACTCAAAATTGCTAATCAGATTTAAGTGAGAAAGCATCACACCTTTCGGATTTCCAGTTGTGCCTGATGTGTAAATAATCGTCAGCAAATCATCGGCTTTGATGCCTGATTTAATTTTATCTAGCTTTACAATGTCTTGATTATCAGCATTTTCTAAGATTTCTTTCCAGTAATTATTACCTGCGATTTTATCGAAAGAATAAATATCTTTTACACTCGGAGCATCTTGGGCAGCAGCTTGTGCTTTTTTCAGAAGGTCGGCATCACCCACAAAAATCAGTTTTATGCTGGCATCATTGAAAATATACTTATAATCTTCAACAGTTATATTGGGGTAAAGTGGCACGCCTATCGCACCGATTTGCTGAACTGCAAAATCAACAATATTCCACTCGGGGCGACTTTCTGAAATGACCGCAATTTTATCGCCTTTTTCGATACCGATTTTCAATAAACCCAAACTTAGTTGAGTAACAGAATCAATGAAATCTTTTGCCGAAATGCGTTGCCATTCGCCATTGATTTTGGAAGCAAAAACATCAGATTTATCGTATTTTGCCAGCGATTGGTCTAATAAATCGAAAACTCTTATAATAGCTTGTGACATCTTTGTGGTGGGAATCGGGCGGCAATCGTAGCCTGTTCGTCTAAATAAATAATGTTATACTCAATATTTAATAATCATGACAATGCAGAAATCTCAGCTGTCCTACAATCCTAAAACTTATTTTCATCAACGTCTTTTATAAACTTAATAACGTTTGGAAAATAGGTTTTTTGGTCATCCCAAAAAGATAGATGACTACCATCGGGACAGTATAAATAACGCCCTTTTTGCACCGATTTACTAATATATTCCATTGCCTTTGGGTCCATTGTATCATATTTTGCACCAATTGCCAATGTTGGCACTTTAATATTGGGTAAACTTGCTTTTCTATCCCAAGTCAATAAACGTCCTCCTACTTTAAACTCACTTGGGCCTTGCATGAGCACATAAATATGCTCATTTACATGCTTGAAAGTACGATTTACAGGCTCAGGCCATTCGGGCAAGCGACAAATATGCTGATTGTAGTATTCGCGAATAACCAAATCGACATAAACTGGATTTTTGAAATCGCCAGCGGCTTCAAAAGCATTAAGCGAATCGACCAATGATTTACGCATTTGGCTTCTTAGCACTTCATTGTATTTGGCATAATCAGGAATACTCGGCATCATATTGCTGATTATCAAGCCTTTCAAGTTTTCTTGGTATTTTAAGGCATATTCCATCGCTAAGATTCCTCCCCAAGAGTTTCCGAGTAAATAAAAATTATCTTTATTTAAGCCCAAAGCCTTGCGAACCTGTTCGACTTCCTCAACAAAACGTGGGGTTGTCCAAAGGGAATCATTTTTAGGTTGGTCAGAGTAATATGAGCCGAGTTGGTCGTATTCGTACATTTCAAAGCCTTCTTTAGGAAAAAAACTTTCGAAGCACTCCATGTATTCGTGGGTCATGGCTGGGCCGCCGTGGAGTAGTAAGATTTTAACTCGTGGATTATCGCCAAATTTTTTCGTCCAAACTTTAAATTTTCCTGCTAAAGTTTCTATTTCTACCATTTTTACACCGCCAGTTTGAATTTCGTCTGAACCCAAAAGGGCAGATTTAGTATTTTCTGAAGATGTTTTTTTATCACAATTCGCAAAGAGGACAACAATCGCCAATAACAATAAAATATTTTTCATAAGGTCAATTTGATTAGATTTCTACAAATATAAGCCATAAAAAGCCACTTTTTGGGTGATTAGGTTTCATATTTTAAATCCTAAAAATTATAAATCTAAATTTTGAGAAGGCAAATTATTTTAGAATCACTTTGGCAAATATTTTACAAAAAAATATATGTTTATGGAAAAACAGGCTTACCCGAAAAACCTAATACAAAAGCACTGAAAATCAAGCAAATAGCTTATGTTCCATCCTTATTACACTTTGTATTTGTATATGAATAATTTTGATTTTTAGATGTTTAGAATCAAACAAAAGACCATATAGAGAATCAAAAATTCGAACATATATTACACGATTTTTTATCCTTCGGTATTCATTTAATACATTTTTACTAGTCGAAATAAGGTAGGATGTTTCGTTATGGCATATATATCGTAAGGACTCTCAATAAATGTCTAGAAAAATTTGGGGCTCAAACAAGTTGGGATTTACTGGGAAAACCGCAAATTACGTTGAAAAATTTTGCTGAAAGTTTATAAATTCATCTATTAAATTATAATGATTAAAAAAAGATGTTCGACTCCATTCATAGTCGTAACTGATTTTGTAATTTCTATCCCTCGAATTTCATTCAAGTCTATTCAAGTTTGACCACTTCGTTGTTAAAAAAGAATTTAGCCTACCATCGAATAATTTTGAGCGTTTTTTTCTGCGTTAAATCTTCGATTCTGAGTAGAATGTCAGGCGTAAGCGTATCAAGCGAAATTGTTTTGGTTGTTTCATTTGAGGTAAGCGTAAAAGTATCTTGATATATAATTTGTTTGGTACTTTGTTGAATAAAGTTTATTCGTAAGTTATTGTTAATAAGGATATTACTGAACTTTAATTCAACATCGGCTTTATTAGATGGCAAAATTTTAATCGAAACTAAATCAGCATTTGGCTCAACGGCTGAAATTGGAAACTCATTTTTAGCAACTGTATTTGCTCTCGAAAAATTGGCAAAACCATAACCTAACAGAATAGTTGGAGAAGCAAATTGATGCCCTGATTTTCGAATACATCGAGTTACTTCTTGAGCAGTAAGATGCGGATTTGCTTGCCAAAACCCTGCCACTAAACCCGACACCAAGGGAGCAGAAAACGAAGTTCCATTACTTGTTGAAGCAAACCCAAAAGTATTGCAAAGAGCAGTTCCGCTACCGACCGCCACTACATCGGGTTTCGTTCGTCCATCAGCCGAATTTCCTCTAGAACTGAAAGATGCATAATTGCCTGTTCGTGTAACAGCTCCAATTGCCAAAACCGAATCCGCATCGGCTGGAGCGGTAATTATTTGCCAAGAGGCGTCATTCCCCGAATTTCCCGCCGAAATAACAACTACAATTCCTCGTTCGCTTGCCAAGTCTGCCGCTCGTGTACTGAGGGCAGTTTTGCCATCCATTAGGGCGGGTGTATAGTTATCGGCCGAATTATCAAATGTACTATAACCCAACGACGAACTAATAATATCTACTCCCAAACTATCTGCCATTTCAGCCGCAAAAAGCCAATTTGCTTCTTCCAAAGGGGATTCAGAGGCAATATCTTCCGTCCGAAATAAAGCTACCGAAACTCCAAAAGCAGGGCTAATCATCTGATTATCAATATAACCAGCCATCGTACTTAAAACTGCTGTTCCGTGTCCACCTTGTGAATAAACAGAATTGTCATTATCCACAAAATCATAGACTTTTACGATTTTGTTTTGCTGAACCAAATGCTGCAAACATGCACTAGTATTGACATTCAGAAACCCATCATCGAGCAAAGCAACCAACACTCCTTCACCATGAAAACCCTTATTGTGCATTACGTCAGCTCCCAGTAATTGTATTTGGGCGGCAGCATCGCCATAATTCAGGCTTTCGGTGTTTTCTTCTGAAAATTTATCTTTAAATAATGTTTGTCGAGTTTTTTTGAGAGGCCGATTAAATTCAATTCCTTTGACCTGTGGTAAGGCAAGAATTGTATTTTTCTGGGTTTCGGAGGCTTCCACTAAAACCGCATTCATCCATCGAGATTTATAAATGACAGTCGCCCCAGTTTGTTGAATGCACGAAATATAAGTAGGGTTAGGAGGTAAATCGGAAGTTTTTATGGTAATTCCTTGCTTAAATCGTCGGTCAATGGCTTTTTGAGAAAGATAAACTAATGGAGAATTTACCGAATAAGGCGAATCATCTTTGTCTTTCAGCAAGACCAAGTATTTATATTTTGTTTGGGCTAACGCATCAAAAATACATCCAAAAATAAAATATACTATCAATAAATATCCTAACTTCATAGCTTCAAACATGTATTCATGCTACTTCTCAATAATTAGCTTTTTCACATTTTCATTGCTAAGATCAATTTTCTTAAAATTCTTGGTCTTAATCATGAGGCCATTCTGAATAAAACTTAAGCATGTCATAGCACTATTATCGTTAATATCAGCCTTTACATTCCCAAAATAAGAGTTATCTTCTAAACGATAATTACATGAATGCTCGGTATATAGCTCTAAATTCTCGATATGAGTTCCATAAAAACGCACCCAACTACTACGGCTTTCAACTTTGAGCTGCTCAATACTAAAATACGAAAAAGTAGTTTGACTGGCTTCACCTCTGTAATATTTCATATCAGGAGCATACACATAAATTTGCTTAAAAACTGGCTTTTCTTTAGTCGATTTTGGCGTTTTTTTGGCGTGAATAACCAACGTATCGCCTTTGTAGTTCATATCTACATATTTTAGATACGATTGATGAAATTTGACAGAATACTTTTCACTCGGTTCAAAATAAATTTGTACTGGGCCTAAGTCGGTTTCAAGCACGACATTTTTAAAGGCCTGCGAAGCAATTGTTTTATAATGTGTTGGCTGAATGAGCGTATCGTATTCTGCTACGCCTTTAACCTTTTTAGGTTTAAAAGTAAAACTATTGATAAAATACCAACCCAAACCTCCAATTGTAGCCCAACCAATGATTGATATAATAATGAGTAATGTGCGGTGTTTTTTGTCCATTTAAATGATTAAATTGAGTATTTTAATAAATTTACAACTCCACTTTCTCTCCTTGAAAAGCAACTTTAAAACCTTTCTTTATAAGCTCTTTACTTTCCAACGATTTGGAATTCATGGCTGGATTGGTATGATTGAAATGAATAAAATGCACTTTGGCTCTTTCGGTGGCTGGTAGATTTTTTAATAAATCCATCGTTTCGGTTACAAATGGGTGTGGCACCTCGCTCATTGGGCGATTTATTTCTCCATCTTTATAAAAAGTGCCATCTAAAAAAGCATAATCAACCGATTTTATCATTTCTTCTAAACTTCGATTCCACTTTTGCCACTTATCAATATCAGGGATAAATATCAAACTCTTATTTGATGTAAATATCTTATAACCAACCGTTTCCGAAAATTCATCACGGTGCGGAACTTTGAATCCCTGCACGCTAATACGTTCATTTAAAACTATGACCGAATCTTCCTTAATCGGCTGTAAATCAATGTTTTGCAAAGCAACTAATTGACTCCATGGACCATTTTGCTCAATAAATTTTTTCATTTTAGGCATAACATATACCTTCACTTGGTTGGCTCCCATGGCTTCCCTGCCTAAGTACATAATACCCGAATAATGTCCAATATGAGCATGCGTCAGAAAAATACCCAAGTTTTTAGGAGCTGGATTATTGAGTAAATATAATTGTTGCGTAAAATCTGGCGTGGCATCAAATATCCATTGTCGCTTTGAAATTGGGTCAACAACCGCAATACATGAAACAAACTGACGTGTAGCTTTTCCTTCAAAAATAGCCTTACAACATTTTTTTTGGCAATTTGCCTGCGGGTATCCCCCATCTTGAGCAACACCTAGTACATGTACGTATGGATTTTGAGCTACTACTTTACAAAAAAAAAATATCAAAAACAGAGAATGTTTCATAAATTGTCAAATAAAAATGCCAAATTACAAGGAAAAATAACCATTCCTAACAAGATTCTTTCTTATTTGCGATATTTATTAAATATTTGACATTTAAAATTACTAAACCGCTCTTACAATATCGAAAAATGACTCCTATTAGCAAAAAAACTTTTATTAAAAAAGTTAAAGATATTACCATTAGCAGTACAATTGCTCTATCATTTATAGGAAATAGTGTTGTGCTCCAAAGTTGCGGCAGCGATAGCTCCAACGAAGAAGAGTATGAGTATGAAGAAGTTTATACGAAAGGCATAAAAACTTATATTTCAGAAACTTCAAAAGGCGTTTTCAAAATAATCAATGAAAAAGAAGTGGCAATTGATAGTTCGGTGGCAATCGTAAGCTATCTTAATGGGAAAAAAGATAGCCTATCGCCCAAAGTGGTACAAGGTTTGATTGACAGCGAAGTAAAATCTAACCCTAATACAATCGGACAAAGCAATAATTTATCAAATGCTCTTTTGTTTGGCGGAATGGGTTATTTATTGGCTAAAACCATGAGTCCACATTATACCACTTATCGTCCAGATGTGAACAGTATTCAAAGCAATAAACCATCTTCAAAATCTGATACGGCTCGTCATCGTCGTAATCATTTTTATGGAGGTCGAATGATGGGATATTATGCTACTGCAAGTGCATTCAGTAGGTCAAGCCAAATTCACCAAAATATAGATAATTCCCGCACTACGATGGCACGTCCATCAGGTGGTCGTAGTGGATTTTTCCATAGTTCAAGCCACAGCAGTCATAGTTCATAATAATTTTTTGTAGAGTATTTTTTAACTTAGCGTATTCGGAAGTGACGATTGCTTTATTGTAATTTTAAATTTGACTCAAAATAAATTTACATATATTGGCATAAACCGAGAATCCTCAAGTAGGTAATTTGATGATTATCAATTGCCTATTTGCTCAAACCAATATCGATTTTATTTGTATCACTATTTATCTTCAACGGTTCAGAGTTTATGATTTTCTTAAACTTTGAAAAATCAATAAAAGCCAAGGAATTAATAATTAGCCATAAAAACAAACGTCGGCAAGGTTTAGAACCTTGCCGACGTTGTTTTATAAACAATCGGTTATCCGAAGAATATCAAAATTATTTGATTTCAACTTCAGCACCAGCTTCTTCTAAAGATTTTTTCAAACCTTCAGCTTCGTCTTTAGCTACACCTTCTTTCAATGCTTTTGGAGCACCATCAACTAAATCTTTAGCTTCTTTCAAGCCAAGACCAGTCAAGTCTTTTACTAACTTAACAACTTGTAATTTGTTTGGACCAGCACCTTTCAAAATTACATCAAAAGCTGTTTTCTCAACAGGAGCTTCAGCAGCTTCACCAGCAGGACCAGCAACTACAACTGCAGCAGCAGCAGCAGGCTCGATACCATACTCATCTTTCAAAATTGTTGCTAATTCGTTTACTTCTTTTACAGTTAAGTTTACTAACTGTTCTGCGAATGCTTTTAAATCTGCCATTTTTATAGATTTTAAAAAGTTTTTTACAAAAAATAAATAATAATTTTTTTAATGATTAACCGAAAACTGCCAATTGATGACTGTTAACTGATAATTGATTAGGCTGCTTCTCTCTCTGAAAGAGTTTGAAGGATACCAGCCAATTTTTTGCCACCACTTTGCAAGCCAGAAATAACATTTTTGGCAGGTGACTGCAACAAACCGATGATTTCGCCAACCAATTCTTGCTTTGATTTCAACGTTAACAACGTATCCAATTGGTCGTGTCCGATGAAAATGCTTGAATCAACTGATGCACCTTTTAGTTTGATGCTATTTTTATTTGCTTTAAGGAAATCCTTAATTAGTTTCGCAGCTACTTTGCCCGACTCTTGGTGGAACATTACGCCTGAGAAACCTGTCAATACTTCTGCATCAAACGATGAATAGTCAGTATCTGTACTTTCAAGAGCCTTTCTAATCAAAGTATTTTTGATTACACGGTACTCAATACCACGCTCAAAACAAAGACGGCGTAATTCGTTAGTTTTGCCAACGTTCAAGCCACTTGCATCGGTGATGTAGAAGTAAGGTGTAGTCGCAAACTTCGCAGAAAGCTCTTCGATTATTGCTCCTTTGTCTTCTTTTGTCATGATTACAATCCATTAATGGTTGTTTTGTCGATTTGGATTCCAGGTCCCATTGTGCTTGCAAGTGAAATAGTTTTCACGTACGTACCTTTTGCAGACGAAGGTTTCAATTTCAACAAAGTTTGAATCAATTCGGTGGCATTTTCTGCCAATTTCTCAGGCGAGAATGAAACTTTACCGATAGAAGCGTGAATAATACCAGTTTTGTCAACTTTAAAGTCGATTTTACCAGCTTTCACTTCTTTTACCGCAGTTGCTACATCCAAAGTAACTGTACCTGACTTAGGGTTTGGCATCAATCCACGAGGTCCGAGGATTTTACCTAATTTACCTAATTTCGCCATTACAGTTGGCATTGTGATGATTACATCAATATCAGTCCAACCTTGCTCAATCTTTTGGATGTACTCGTCCAAACCTACGTAATCAGCACCCGCTGCTTTCGCATCTGCTTCTTTGTCTGGCGAACATAATACCAAAACACGAACAGTTTTACCTGTTCCGTGCGGTAATGCAACCACACCACGAACCATTTGGTCAGCTTTACGAGGGTCAACTCCAAGACGAACGTGTAAGTCCACCGATGAGTCGAATTTTGTGTAAGCAACTTCTTTCAAAACTCCAGCCGCTTCTGTAAGCGAATAGACTTTATCAGCGTCAAACTTAGCATTCGCCTCTTTTCTTTTTTTTGTTAATTTTGCCATTGGCTTAATTTGGTTTTAGCGTCAGAATCTAATTTTGAATGATTGAATGTTTCAATGATAGAATGAATTCAAGCATTTCAAAAAACATCTAACTCCCAGTGAATAAATAATTTTCGCCGAAGCGAGACTTTCTGAAAATGAATTTGAAATATAGAATAAGAATAAAAATATTCTCAATTCTTAATTCTCAATTCTTAATTAGAAAGGAGCGTTGCCTGTGATGGTGATACCCATGTTTTGAGCAGTACCGGCAATCATCTTCATTGCTGAATGTACAGTAAAGCAATTTAAGTCAGGCATTTTGGTTTCGGCAATAGTTTGCACTTGTTCCCATGTAACTGTTCCAATTTTCTTACGATTTGGTTCAGCCGAGCCTGTCTTTACTTTAGATGCTTCCAACAACATGATAGCAGCGGGAGGAGTTTTGAGAGCAAATTCAAACGATTTGTCAGTAAAGTAAGTGATTACTACCGGCACAACCATACCCATTTTGTCTTGAGTACGAGCGTTGAATTGCTTACAAAATTCCATGATGTTCAAGCCTTTTGAACCTAACGCCGGACCAATTGGTGGAGCTGGGTTTGCTTGACCGCCTTTTACCTGAAGTTTCACATAACCTGCGATATCTTTCGCCATTGTCTTTCAGATTTAAAAGAATGTTGTTAAATAAGAATTTGGCCACAACAAAAAAGGTAACAATCTCTTAAGTATCAGACCATTAAAAAAACTCGCTATTAGTCAGGGGAAGCGACGGCACGAATGACGTCAAGACTAATAGCAGAATTTCGACCGAAAAAAACAGACGTTTGCACATCTATCTAAAATCGGAGTGCAAAGGTAGAAGTTTGTGTTTAAATATGCAAAGCTTTGATGGAAAATGTTTTAGCTAAAGAATATGATTTTTAGCTTCGTTTATCAACTACTTCTTTCTGAAAAAATGAAATGTAATAATTTCTTTTGACAAAAAGCTTTCGGTTTTAAATTATTTTCTCATATATTGGTAATATTATTGAAGTATTCGTGAAAAAATCACAAAATTAAAAAAAATGCTACTCGAATTTAGTGTAAGTAACTTTCGTTCAATTAAAGATGTGCAAACACTCAGTTTTCTGGCTACTACAATGAACGAGCATGAAAAAACCAATACAATTCAGGTTACGGACAAAGTACGTTTGCTTAAATCCACCGCTATTTATGGGGCAAATGGTAGTGGAAAAAGCAATTTGGTTAAGGCAATGTGGGCAATGGTGAATTTTGCTAAAGCACCATTTGAAGATAGAAAAAAATTTGAAGAACACATTCAGCCTTTTAAGTTAAATACTTCCACACGAAATGAGGGCTCATTTTTTCAAATTATGTTTATTCTTGATGGAAAAACTTATCGTTATGGCTTTGTTTATTTAAAAGGAAAAATTACGTCAGAATGGCTTTTTGGAACTGCCAACAAGAATGAAGTAGAGTTTTTTACAAGGGATGAACAAAAGATTTATATCAACAAAGAGCGTTTTAAAGAAGGAATTGGGTTAGAGAGTAAAACGAGAGAAGATAACCTTTTTTTGAATGTGGTTTTTGAGTTTAATGGTAAAATAGCCAATATTATTAAAGGTTATTTGAGTGAAATATTCATCATTCAAGCCCTTGATGAAAAGATATTACAAAGTTTTTCTTATAGTTTAATTCAAAACAAAGCAAATAAACACCGATTATTGGATATGCTAAAGTTGGCGGATTTGGACATTTATGATATTGGCTTAGAGGAAAACTACGACCAAAAAACAAGACAAATTATTTCCCAAAGGAAAATCTTTAATGAAAACGGGCAAGAAGTTGGTTTAGAAACCCTTGATTTTGACAAAGAAGCTTCGGCAGGAACTAAGAAAATGCTTAATTATGCAGGTGTTTTTGTGCATTTATTGAAATCTGGTGGTATTATCATCATTGACGAATTTGACACAAAATTTCATACTTCTTTGACGAAAGCTATTGTGAAGCTATTTAATTCTGAAAAAAACAAAACTACTCAATTGTGTTTTGTAACGCATGAGACAAATTTATTAGATAATGATTTGCTTCGCCGTGACCAGATTTATTTTGCCGAAAAAAATCAGCGAGGTGAAACTTCAATTTATTCGCTCAACGAAATCAAAGGCGTAAGAAACGATTCCTCGCTCGAAAAAGACTATATTAAAGGCAAATATGGTGCAATTCCTTTTATCAGAAATTTAAACAGTATTTTTGAATAATGGAGAAAAGTACAAATTATATAAAACCAAACGAGGCTGAAAAAGCTTGGAACAAAAAGCAAACTTCTGCTCGACCAGCACGAAATATTACTATCCGAAGCACTTTTTTGATTTACTGTGAAGGCATAAATACTGAACCTGAATATTTCAATTCATTTCCGATTATACCAGAAGCAAATGCAATAGGCTTGTCAAGATCGGGGCTTTCTTTAGTCGAAAAAGTGATTGAATTATTGGAAAAACAGAAAGAAAAAGACTACGACCAGCAAGTTTGGGTAGTTTTTGATAGAGACGTTAGGTATTTGGATGGCAAACAAGGTGATGCCGATTTCAATAAAGCAATAAAACTTGCCCATGAAAAAGGCATAAAATGTGCATACTCAAATGATTGTTTCGAGCTATGGTTTATTCTTCACCGTGAATATCAACAATCGGCTCTTAATCGAACACAATACTATGAAAAACTCTCAAAATGGCTGAATATCAACTACACAAAAGATGGAAAAGGAAAAGATTTTACAAAAAATCTATACCAAATGTTTGAGCCACAACTTAAAACAGCTATTAAAAATGCAGAAAAATTGCATAAATCTCATGGCGATACTGAGTTTCATCGACAAAACCCTTGCACAACAGTCTATCAATTGGTAGAAGAATTGAGAAAAAATCTAAGAGGATAATTGCTACCTTTGTAGTATTATTCAGCAAAAAAAGTATTGTAAAATGTCAAATCAAGAACGTATTGAGCTATTAGAAGCCTATAAACTCAAAGAAAGATTTATTTTGGATGATTGGGAAGACCGAGAACTGGAGATGCCAATTCCCGAAATAGTTCATTTGATGAGGTTAGAAGTACTAAAATTTGCTAATTTTCTGATTGCCCAACTAAAGGCCGATGTGAGTAATTTACAAACCCAAACGCAGCTATATTTCAATGCGTGGGATAATGAATTTTATGACCAAGACCAAACCGAATTTATTGTTGAGGTAGAATACGAAGCCATGCGAATAGCGGGCGTTAATGGCGATAAGATGATGATTTAAAACATTTGTGACACATTTCAAAAATGTGCCACAAATACTTACGAGCTTTAGAAATCACCTCCAACCACCACCAAGCGATTTATAAAGTCCAATCACTGCTCCGTATTGGCGTTTTTTGAGGTTAATTAGTTCAATTTGTGACTGCAAAGCATTTTTTTGTGCCGTAATTACCTCTAAATAAGTGGCTCTTCCTGAGCGAAACAACTCCGATGAATTATTGATTGATTGCCTCAAAACATCCACTTCTTGGGTTTTAAGGTCGTACATATCATTGGTATTTTGAATCAAATTTAGGTGATTATAAACTTCTGTAAAGCTATTCACAATCGTTTTCTGATAATTGGTATAGGCCATTTTTTGGTCGGCTTTGCCAGCCATAAAGTCAGAAATAATCTGACGACGATTGAGCAACGGAGCAGTCAATCCACCAAAAGTATTCATCGCAAAAGATGATGGATTAAGAAACAAAAGTACCTTAAACGCTTGCAAACCAACAGCTCCAGTAATATTGAGAGATGGATAAAAAGCTGCTTTTGCCGTAAACAAATTGGCATTGGTTGAGAGTAATTCGTATTCGGCTTGCTTAATATCTGGTCGATTTTCGAGCAATCTTGATGGCACACCCGAAGTGAGCTTTGGCGGAATCACATTTGCCCAAATCACCTTTGGACGAGCAATTGGCTGCGGATAACGCCCCACCAAAAAATTAATTTTACTTTCGGCATCAATGATTTCCTGTTTGACATCAATTTTCAAGGCTTTCGAACTCAACAATTGGGCATTTAATAAATCGACACCTAATTGGTTGGCTTGTCCTGCTTGTTTCAGAATCCTTGTCAATTCAACGGCTCTTTCTTGCAAAACTATATTTTCTTCCAAGAAATCTAACTCATTATCAAGAATCAACAATTCATAATAAGCCGAAGCAATTTGAGCTACTAATTCGCTCACTACTAAGTTTTTACCAGATTCGCTAGCGAGCAGTTTTGCCGCAGCCGATGCTTTTTGGCTTTTCAGTTTTCCCCAAATATCAATTTCCCACGAAGAATGTACGCCCAAATAAAAATCAGGAATAATCGGTTGCGGAATTCTCTGTCTATCGTTAATATTTGGTGAAAAATTGGTATCGTAGTTTCCTACACCATCAAAAGTATATCTACCAAATTTCTGCTGTCCGATGGCAAGATTTCCTGCTAAATCTGGCTTTCCGAGTCCTTGTGTAAATCTTACGCCTGCACGAGCTATTTCAATTTTTTGCAAGGTCATTTGCAAATCAAAATTATTATTGATGGCCGAGTCGATGAGTGTAACAAGGGCTGAGTCTTTAAAAAATACACGAGCCACTGGCAAACCCACCTGCAAACTATCCGATTGCTGAGTAAACTTCTGAGGCATAGCCAACATTGGGCGATTTTGGGGTATTTCTTGCTTTACTTTACACGCTCCCAATAAAGCAACAATGGCCAATAGGCAAACATTTCTATATTTCAACATACGCTTCTTCGATAACTTTTTTAATTTTTTTCTTTCGTTTTCCACTACCAATTCCTGCAAAAATGACGTACAGACCTGGGATAATGATTACCCCAAAAATTGTCCCAAACAACATCCCTCCTGCGGCCGCCGTACCAATTGTTTTATTTCCAATTGCACCTGCACCAGATGCCACCATAAGTGGAATCAAACCCGCAATAAATGCAAAGGATGTCATCAAGATTGGACGGAAACGTGCCACTGCACCGCCAACAGCTGCTTCGAGTACGCTTTTGCCTTGTTTTTGCTGGAGAATGGCAAATTCTACAATCAAAATGGCATTTTTACCCAACAAACCGATGAGCATGACCATTGCCACTTGGGCGTAAATGTTGTTTTCTAAACCAAAAGTGTATAAGAAAAACAATGAACCAAAGATGCCCACTGGCAAGGATAAAATAACAGGCAGCGGCAAAAGGAAACTTTCGTATTGGGCAGAAAGTAATAGATAAACGAATAATAAACAGATGGCAAAAATATAAACCACTTGATTGCCGGAAAGCACCTCTTCACGAGTCATACCCGACCATTCGTAGGCATAGCCACGTGGCAAGGCAGTTTTAGCTACTTCTTCAATAGCTTTGATTGCTTCGCCAGAACTATATCCTGAGGCAGCTTCACCGTTGAGCATGGCCGATACATACATATTATAGCGAGTCAATTGCTCGGGGCCATACACACGCTCGATGCGACTAAAAATAGCGTAAGGTACCATTTCGCCATTTTTATTTTTGATGCGTAGCTTCATAATATCATCGGGCAATGCTCGGTATTTAGGATCGGCCTGAATCATTACTTTATACATTTTCCCAAACAAAATGAAGTTTGTGGCATAAAAACTACCAATCAACGACTGCAAATTGCTCATGGCGACGTCCACAGAAATACCCTTTTTAGCCGCTACATCTTGGTCAATATGAATCATATATTGTGGAAAATTGGGATTGAAACTCGAAAAAACATCTTTGATTTCGGGACGCTTTTTTAGTTCACTAATAAATTTTTCGGCAACTTCGGCCGTTTTTTGAAGTTTGCCCGAACCAGTTTTATCTAATAATCTAACCTCAAATCCACTGGCATTACCAAAACCTGGTACGGCGGGCGGCGGGAAAAACTGAATTTCAGCATCTTTGATGTGCTTCGTTTTTTCGATTAATTGCTCAATAATATCGTTGGCGGTTGCCTTGCGTTCTTTCCATGGTTTTAGGCTGATTGTACTCATACCAAACGATGCTCCCACGCCATCGGTCATCATACTAAAACCCGATAAACTCGAAACCGACTCAACTTCCTTAATAGTTTGGGCAATTTTATCTACTTCATTCATTACTTCTTCCGTACGCTCAAGGGTTGCTCCTACTGGCGTTGTCACATTGGCGTAGATTGTTCCTTGGTCTTCGGTCGGAATAAAACTGGTTGGCAAAACACTACCAACGCCCCACGTAGCCACACAGAATCCACCCAAAACTAAGACAGTCACCAAACGGCGATTGGCAATTAGGCGTAGCAAACTGCCATAACGGTCGGAAAGTTTATCGTAGCCATTATTGAATTTATGGAAGAAATGAGTCAGGAAATTTTCTTTTTGATGCTCTCCGTGTGTGTTTTTGAGCATAATCGCACACAAAGCAGGCGTGAGTGTAAGAGCATTTACGCCAGAAATAACAATCGAAATGGCCATCGTAACAGAAAACTGTCGGTAAAAAACACCTACCGGCCCCGATAAAAATGCCACTGGCACAAACACTGCTGACATTACGAGCGTAATAGCCACAATTGCTCCACTGATTTCCTTCATTGATTCGATGGTTGCTTCACGGGCGCCGAGGTGTTTTTCCTGCATTTTGGCATGAACTGCCTCCACAACTACAATGGCATTATCAACCACGATACCAATTGCCAAAACCAAAGCAAAAAGTGTAAGCAAGTTGATAGAAAAGCCAAAAAGTTGCATAAATGCGAACGTTCCGACCAAAGAAACTGGTACGGCCAACACAGGAATGAGCGTTGATCGGAAATCTTGTAAGAATAAAAACACTACGATTGCCACCAAAAGGAAGGCTTCAATGAGTGTTTTTAACACCTCACTAATGGAAGCATCTAAAAATCTCGAAACGTCATAACTAACTGTGTAGCTCATTCCCGGGGGGAAAGAAGTTTCTTTCAAATAAGCCAAACGGTCTTTTATATTCTGAATTACCTCGCTGGCATTTGAGCCTGGCCGTTGTTTCAATACAATCGCAGCCGAAGGCTTGCCATTTTCTTTTGAAAGTACATCATAATCGAGCGAGCCAAATTCTAAATCGGCCACATCTTTCAAACGCAACATTTCACCACTTTCAGTTGCCTTAATTACTACATTTTCGTACTGTTCTTTGGTGGTCATTTTACCCGTATATCGCAATACATATTGCATCGACTGAGCCTGACGTCCCGAACTTTCACCTATCTTTCCGGGGGCAGCCTCTACATTTTGTTCTTTGAGAGCTTTTATTATATCTTCAGCCGAAATCTGATAAGCGTCCATACGAGTAGGCTTGAGCCACACACGCATAGCATATTCACGAGAACCCATAATATCGGCAAAACCAACGCCATCAATACGCTTAAGTTCTGCCAAAACATTAATATCGGCAAAATTGTAGATAAATTTCTCGTCAACGGTTGGGTCATTGCTGATTAGGTTAATGTACATGAGCATTGAATTTACCTCTTTTTCGGTCGAAACCCCCGCCTTGATTACTTCTTCGGGTAATTCGTCGAGAACAGTCGTTACACGATTTTGTACGTTAACGGCTGCTACATCGGGGTCAGTTCCTACCTCAAAATATACTTGAATCAAACTCGTTCCATCGTTTCCTGAAGTAGAAGTCATGTATGTCATTCCTGGCACACCATTAATGGCACGCTCAAGTGGAGTTACTACGGCTTTGGCACAAACCTCAGAATTTGCCCCTGTATATTTGGTTGTAACAGTTACGGCTGGCGGAGCAATATCAGGATATTGTGTAATGGGAAGACCCATCATGGCCAATACACCCAAAATCACGATAAACAAAGATATGACCAACGACAAAACTGGTCTATTTATGAAATTAGTAAACATAGTTTTCGGTGGGCTTATTCTGGTGTGTTGACGTAAGTTAATTCTTTAGAAATCTCATTCATCTCCATAAATTGTGGTTTTACGGTCATTCCATCTTTGATATTCTGAATACCCTCATAAATAATTTTATCGCCTTCATCCAATCCAGATTCTAAGATGTAGTAATGTGGAATTCGGTGCTTGGAAGTAATTGCTTTTGTCTGCACTTGATTTTTATTATCAAGCACATACACATACATCCGGTCTTGAATTTCGAAGGTTGCTTTTTGTGGAATAATCAAGGCATTTTTGTAGTTTTTTAATAATCTGACTTTACCACTCGCACCATGTTTCAATATTTTTTCAGGATTATTGAATCTAGCTCTGAAAGCGATATTTCCTGTACTTTGGTCGATTTCTCCTTCGGTAGTTTCGATTTTTCCTTTAAATGGATGTTCTTCGCCATTGGCCAAAATCAAAGTCACATTGCTCGAATTGTGAGCATTTTCCTTGAAATTTGTCATATAATTGAGGTATTCTTTTTCCGAAACATCGAAATAGGCAAATACTTCTCCATTATTCGAGATATTCGTTAAGAGCGTTCCGTCTTCAATCAAAGAGCCTATTTTATTGGGAATTCTATTCACGATTCCACTAAAAGGTGCTTTTACTTGGGTGTAAGTAAGTTGGATTTTCGTGTATGATTCGTGTGCCTTTGCTTCCTCCACTTTGGCTTTCATCATCTCAACTTTATTTTCAGCAGCCTTTAATTCGGTATTTGATACCACGTTTTTCTCAACGAGTCTTTTTACGTTGCTTAGTGCTATTTCGGCGGCTTTTTCTTCGGTAATAATACTTTTCAAAACAGCACTTGCTTTGGCAATTTCTTCGTTGAGTTCGGGGTTGTAAATCGTAAAGAGTAGCTGTCCTTGTTTTACATATTTTCCTTCGTCGATGAATATTTTATCTAAATATCCTTTAATTCTGGCTCGGATTTCTACATTCTGGATAGCGTTGATTTCGGCCACATAATCAGTTGACAGCGTTGTGTCAATTTTGATGGGAGAAGTAACTGGATAATTCTCTGCAACTTGTGTTTGTTTGGTTTCTTCATTGGCACAAGACGATACAATAATTACCGTACAAATACCTAACAGTGCGTGTTTCATTTTCATTCTTTGGTCAATTGTAAAGCTTAGATAATCAATTGGAGTATTTTGAAATTATAGCAATTATATTTGACCCACAAAGTTTTCTTTGAAAGTCAAAAATGATTACTAAAGTCGTACATCAAACCAACTTATACCAAATTAAATTTGGCAAAAGCGTTTGTTGTCAAAATAACAAGTAATAAAATAGGTGTAAGTAAAAATTACTTAGGAGGTGGAGTATTATGCCCTAAGTATATTTCGCAAGTATTTTGTAGGTAAGAGAATTTGTTGAAAAGTGCCGAAAAATGGCAGAAGTGAAATGCGTAAATCTGTTCAATTAGGCTTTCATCAATCTGCTCAACGTTGGTTTCACCCGAATCAGCCATATTGCTATCTTCGAGTAATTCTATGTCTGTATCCGTACAAGAAACACCATCTTTTGAAGCCATATCACATAGCATTATATAACTACTAGAAAAGATAGTAGTTAGCAATAGCACGATATAAATTTTATCAATGATTTTCTTCCTCACGATTCAACGGTTCTTTTTGTTTAGCAAATATAATTTAAACAAGTCGAAAATGAGAATTGTTGAATTATAGAAAAATACCACAAAGCAATTTTCATAGCTAAAAATAGCAAAAAAGCCTTGAAATAGCTAAAAAGAGAGGTTATTGTAAAAAATTAGAATTTTATTAGAAAATCGAAAACCAACTTTAGGACTCCATAAATTATAATTTTTTCTTGATTTCCTATTAAAACAAAAAAGCTCCTACTATTAAAAGTAAGAGCCTTTTCTCTATCAGAATGGATATTCCTATTTAAAAACCTCATTCAGCAAACCAGCCAATCTTATACCGCCTTTCAAAAGCTGTTGATTAAGCATTTCTACGTTTTCAAAGTCGTAGCGATAGCTTAATCGTGGCTCTTGGGTTTTGATTCCTGCATATAATTTATCAGCCAACTGATACGACTCGAAAAACCATTCAGTCATAGGCTGTTTTTGCCATACACTGCGTTGTTGCTTACTTACGTGGTTGATATTCGCCGAATATTCAGTATAGCTCAAGTTTTGAAACTCAATCAATTTAGTATCCCAAAGAGCATGTAGGTTTGTGGCATCGGCAAACCAAAAAGCTTTGATTCTGTTTCCGCCTAAATCTTCAAAACGGCCTACGTGCATGGGTTGGTGAATATCGCCCGCAATGTGAATAAGCAGACGTAGATAAAAACGTTTTTGTTCGAGACTGGTTTTCTTGTTTTTTAATTCACCAATCAAAAAATTAAGTTTTGTGTAAGCGTCAGTTTTGGTATCCTCCTGCAAATATTTTGTAAATTCTGCATTGTTTAGACCTGTTTTGACATTGATATAGTGCCACGAATCTAAATATTTGAATGAAGTATCAGACTTTATAAAATCCGCCCAATTGCTCGAAATAGCAACTGATTCTGAACCCAAAATTTTACGAATATTTCGTTTTGCTTTACACGAAAGATAAGAATTTGCAATTTGCCCAACTACTCGATGCCCAGTCGAACCCCAAGAAAAACCCTGTAAGGAAATTGCAAGCAAAAGAAGAAGTATAGCTGTTTTTTTAAGCATTATGGTAATAGTTTGTTTGAAATTTTGTACAAATTAAATAATAAACCACGGAGTTGCACGATGTTAAGGCACTGAGTTACACGATGTTTTTTAAAACTTTGTGAGACTCTGTGTAAAACTCAGTGAAACTCCGTGGTTAAAACAGAAATAAAACGCTTATTTTTTCTTAACTTTCATAGCAACTGGGTCCCAGTTGATGATTTTCTTATCAAAATAACTCAAATTACAAGCCAACGCTGGTGCTGCTGCACGGAAACCGAAAACAGGGTCTTGGGCAGTTTCTTGACTTCCCTTACGCACATTATCAAAGAAATTTTTGAAATGTTGTGCGTGTGGGTCGTCTTCTTTTGGAGTTTCGTATTTTATTTCTTCCACTGGTGGAGCTACACGGTCAGACTCTGCATATTTAGCATCGTATTCTTTTTTATATTCGGCTTGCATATCGTTCGAGAAAGTAGCGTAGCTTTCACCTGCACCATAGCCTGGAGCTTTTGGCAATTTACGTTTCGTTAATGTCAAGCCTTGTGCATTCCACAAAATTTCGCCTTCAGTTCCTACAATACGAGTTACGTTTTTAATTGCTCCTGCATTAGCAAAGTTTACTCGCAACACCGCTTGAAATTTCGTATGTTTTTCAGTATCAGGATAGTCAAGCACCGTCACCATTACATCAGGCACATCACGTCCATCTTTCCAGTAGCTCAATTCGCCCGAAGCAAAGATTCTTTCTGGTCCGATTGCACCAGTTGCGTAATGCATACCTGTAATCAAATGCACAAATAAATCGCCTGCTACGCCTGTGCCATAATCACGGTAATTTCTCCAACGGAAGAAACGAGTTGCATCGAATGGACGTTTTGGAGCATCGCCCAAGAAAGTATCCCAATCAATCGTTTTCGCTGAGGCATCGGGCGGAATCGAGTAAGTCCACGCACCCAAAGCATTGTATCTGTCATAAGTAGCTTCTATAAAATTCAAATCTCCGATAGCTCCCGTACTCATCAATCTGCGAGCTTCGGCATAAGCGGCTCCGCTACTTGGCTGACTTCCAACTTGTACTGTTTTGCCAGTTTTTCTCCAAGTATCAATCATCGCATGGCCTTCGTCAATGTGTTGCACCATTGGTTTTTGGCAATATACATTTTTGCCCGCTTTCATGGCTGCAATACTGATATGGTCGTGCCAGTGATCAGGAGTTGCTACAATTACTGCATCAATATCTTTGCGGTCTAAGATTTCTCGGTAATCACGAGTTGTAAAAAGGTCTTTATTGAAAGCTTCTTTGGCATGAAGTAATCGACCATCGTATAAATCGGCTGCTGCGACAAACTCAACATCGGGATTTCGGAGAGCTGCACGAGTATCGCCATGCCCTTGAATTCCAAAGCCAATTGTTGCAAAACGAAGCTTATCGTTAGGGCTAATTTTCTTTAAATCTTTAATAATATTGAAAGGTTTGGCAAAGGTATCGGTAGCCAACAAAACCGATGCTGCTCCTACGCCTTTGATAAATTTTCTACGTGATGATTGCATGATGAATTGAAGATAGATTTTAAGTAATATCACAAATAGCAATATTACAGGGTGAATATTTTTGACAATATGAAATTAGTGCAAAAAAAGGCTTTTTTAAATATTTTGAGCGATTTTATTTTAAAAAAATTTAGTAAATCGAAACTTTCGACAAGTTTCAAGTGGCTATCGACTATACTCATACCTAATCCGTGTGACCACAGGAGAGTATCGAATAGTAGATTTATTTATTTTGTCATATAATTATTTGTATATTTACTATCAATATTTCCAAATCTCTATCAATCAAAAAAACTTGATATCCGACGCCGAATTCTCGCGTCGCTATTTCTCTTTTTAAAGTTTACCACGGAGACACAGAGAACACGAATTTACACGAAGAGTTCTCTGTGTAAATCTTAAAATCCGTGCCTCCGTGGTAAAGAAAAATAAAAATATGCTCAATAAAACATTTACAATCATACTTCTCGCAAGCACAATTGCTGCTGCTCAACCAAAATGGAAGCCCATTACGCAGCAATCAAAGCCGTGGTCGAGATGGTGGTGGGAAGGCAATGCCGTGAATCCAAAAGACCTAACTTACAATATGGAAGTTTACAAAAAAGCAGGTTTAGGAGGTCTAGAAGTCACACCAATTTATGGCGTAAAAGGCTACGAATCGCAGTTTATAGATTTTCTTTCGCCCAAATGGGTCGATATGTTTAAGCATACCCTCAAAGAAGGCACTCGCCTCGGCATGGGCATCGACTTGGCTAATGCTTCAGGTTGGCCTTTTGGTGGTCGTTGGGTTACGCCAGAAGATGCTTGTAAAGCAGTTTTTCATAAAACATATCAACTAAAAGAAGGCGAAACGCTGAATGAGAACATCACTTTTGTACAGCAACCGATTTTAAGGTATGTTTTGCCAAAGAAAACCGAACTTAAAGATTTAAAATATCCCATTTCAAAAAATGACAATTTGCAAGAATTGGCCATCGACCAAGTACGTTTCGAGCAAGTACTGCCAATACAAACTTTAATGGCTTATTCAGATAGGAAAGAAGTGTTAAATCTGACCGAAAAAGTAAACAAAGAAGGAAAATTAAACTGGCAGGCTCCCGCAGGAAATTGGACACTTTATGCAATTTTTCAAGGATTTCATGGCAAAATGGTTGAGCGTGCTGGCCCAGGTGGCGAAGGTGATGTAATTGACCATTTTTCGGCAAAAGCTATTAAAAATTATCTTTCAGCGTTTGATAAGGCTTTTGCAAAAACCGATATTTCAAGTATGCGAGCGTTCTTCAATGATTCTTACGAAGTTGATGATGCTCGTGGACAAGCTGATTGGACAGAAGCTCTTTTCGATGAGTTTAAAACTCGTCGAGGCTACGACCTCCGCAATCATTTACCGAATCTTTTTAGCAAAGAAAATACCGACCTCAATCACAGAGTTTTGTTTGATTACAGAGCAACAATCGGTGATTTGATTCTTGAAAAATATACTTCTGAATGGACAAATTGGGCTCATGCAAGAGGCAAAATCGTAAGAAATCAAGCCCACGGTTCACCAGCAAATACTTTAGATTTATATAGCGTTGTTGACATTCCAGAAATAGAAGGGACAGATTTATTGAGAATAAAATTTGCATCGTCGGCAGCTAATGTTACGGGCAAAAAACTCACTTCTTCGGAATCGGCTACTTGGGAAAACGAACACTTTATTTCAAATTTATCTGATATAAAACGTGCTTTGGACCTTTTCATGGTCGGTGGTGTAAATCACATTTTTTATCACGGCACAAATTATTCGCCCAAAGAAGCGGCTTTTCCAGGTTGGTTGTTTTATGCTGCCGTACATTTCACACCTCATAATCCTTTTTGGAAAGATTTTGGCAAATTGAATAATTACGTAGCTCGTTGCCAAACTTTCTTGCAAGATAGCAAAGGCAATAATGATGTGCTGTTCTACTTTCCCATTACCGACCGACTAACCGAACCTTCTCCCAAAGGTTTATTGGAGCATTTCGATGGTGTAACGCCCGAATTTAACGGCACAGATTTTAAAGAATTAGGTCAAAAACTCCTCGACCGAGGCTATGGTTTTGATTTTATTTCTGACAAACAAATCGGAAATTTAAGCACTAAAAACCAAGCAGTCCTAACGGGCGGAATAAGCTACAAAACCATCTTATTGGCTGAAAGTGAGCAAGTTCCTCTCGAAACTTTTGAAAAATTAGTTGCTTTAGCAAAACAAGGTGCAAATATTATTTTCCATAAAAAACTTCCTGCTGATGTACCGGGTTTGGGTAATTTAGACGCACGAAGAAGTAAGTTTAAATCTTTATTGGCTGAATTAAATTTTGTAAAAATCACCGCAGGTTTCAGTCAAGCAAAAATCGGTCAAGGTTCGTTTTTAGTAGGAGAAAACTTAGACGAAATGATGGTTTTTTCTAAAATTTACCGAGAAACAATGATTGATAACGGCTTGCAGTTTGTCAGAAAAACGCATACAAAAGGCAATTACTATTTCGTAAACAACAAAACATCAAAAGCATTTGATGGTTGGGTAAAACTTTCGGTTAATGCACAATCGGCCGCTTTGTATAACCCAATGAGCGAAACCCTAGGCATGGCAAAATACAACGCAAAATCCAACGAAATTTATCTACAATTGGCGGCAGGCGAATCTTGCCTTATTGAAACTTACAAAACACCAGTTTCGGGAGTAAATTATGCGTATTATAAACCAAAAGGTGAAGCACAAGAATTGACAGGAACATGGAAAATCAGTTTCCTAGAAGGTGGCCCAGAATTACCAAAAACTGTAGAAACAAAATCACTCGGCTCGTGGACAAAATTGGAAGGAGATGCCTACAAAAATTTTTCCGGAACAGCTTCTTATTCTATTGACTTTGCAAAACCAAATGGCTCATCAGCAGGCTATTGGCTCGATTTAGGCAAAGTTGCCGAAAGTGCAACCGTTACAGTCAATGGTCAGTTTTTAGGAACTTTAATTGGCCCAACTTACAAAGTTTTTGTACCAATTTCATTACTAAAAACACAGAATACTTTAGTAATAAATGTTTCAAACTCCATGGCAAACCGAGTAATTGCGATTGAAAAACAAGGCGAAGTTTGGCAAAAGTTTTATAATATTAACGTATCAGCAAGGTTACGACCAAATTTGGGAAAAGATGGCTATTTTACGACCCTAAATTGGCAACCAAGAGATTCAGGCTTGCTTGAAAAAGTAACTTTGACGGCAGTTGAAGACTTTTAAGCATTACTCAATTTCAACAATTATATACATCTTCAATTCGTTTATCTTTAAATTTTCCTAATTTTGACCCACCAGCGAAAGGAAATACCATGAAAATACTCGTAATTGAAGATGAAGCAAAGACCATTCAACTCATCAAACAAGGGCTTGAAGAACAACTATGGGAAGTTGATGTAGCTTACGATGGCCTGATTGGCCTCCAATTAGCCTTCCGGAATAATTATACACTCATTATTTCTGATATCATTTTGCCCGGAATCAGCGGTTTGGAGCTTTGTCGACAGCTTCGTGCCAAAGGTATAGCTTCTCCAATTATATTACTGACCGCTTTAAGCACAACCGATGATAAAATAATTGGTCTTGATGCTGGTGCAGATGATTATTTGGCGAAACCTTTCGAGTTTCGTGAACTCATGGCACGAATCCGTGCCTTAACTCGCCGAAATATTGGCTCGATGCAGACCGCAAATCTGCTCAAAATAGCAGATCTCGAAATGGATTTAGATGCTAAAACTGTAACTCGTAATGGCAAAGAAATCACACTAACGGCAAAAGAATTTTTATTGCTTGAATACTTTATCCGGCATCAAGGAAGAGTGATTTCTAAAGTAGAGTTGGCCGAAAAAATTTGGGATATTACCTTTGATACTGGCACAAATGTCATTGAGGTTTATATAAATTTTCTCCGTAAAAAAATTGATAAAGATTTTGAGATAAAGCTCTTACATACTCAAATTGGTATGGGCTATGTTATGAAAAAATAGTGCTGAATGCTGTATTTTGAGTGGTCTGAAACAGTAAACAAAAACTCAGCATCGCAGTGGCGATGCTTTAAACTCAGAACTCAGCACTCTAAATCGTACGGGCCACCCCGTCAGAACTCTCGCCATGATAAACATTCGTTCCCGACTTACTTACCAATTTATGGCTATAGTAACAGCTATTCTGCTGTTTTTTTCGGTGGGTGTGTATTTTTTCAGTAAACTTTATCTCGAAAAGCGTTTTTTCAAACGCCTACAGGATCGTGCCTTAACGACCACTACCCTACTTTTCGACCTCCAAACAGCTGATACTACGGTACTAAAACTCGTAAACACCGCCGATAAAGAATTGCTAAGTGACGAAAGTATTTATGTCTATGACGAGAATCTAAAAAAACTCGTTTTTGCAAGTCAAGAACCTTATTCAGGCCTGTATGAAGAGTTGATTCCCAATATTCAACAACAAAGCAAGCCGACCTATTATTATGCCGGTTTTTATCAAACGCTTGGTATTCAACTCAAAAAAGGCAAGGCAAGCTATTGGGTTATTGTGAGTGCCATAGATAATAATGGTAAAGAAGCCCTCGAAGACCTCCACAAAATTCTGACTATAATGGTACTTGTTGGTTTATTACTTTCAGGGCTTTCGGGGTGGTTTTTTGCCGATAAGGCTCTTGCCCCGATGTCGGGAATTATTACACAAGTAAACGAAATTTTTCCTGCAAATACCGAAAGACGTGTGCAACACCCCAATCGCTCAGACGAAATCGGGCGTTTAGTCGCCACTTTCAATCAACTCCTCGACCGAATTCAAGAAGCATTTACGATGCAAAAAATGTTTATCGCCAATGTTTCACATGAACTTAAAAATCCACTGACCAAAATTTATTCTCAAATTGAAATTACTCTGCTACAAAAACGAACACCCGAAGTATATGAAGAAAGCCTAAAATCACTCCAAGAAGACACCCGAACGCTTACGCAACTGACTAATACTTTGTTAAATTTGGCTAATACGGTTGTCAATGCCGAAGCAATTCAACGCCTTCCCCTTCGCATGGACGAACTTTTATGGGAAGCCAAAAGCCAACTAAAAAAATGGCACGAAGATTATGTAATAAACATTGATTTCAGCGATTTCCCCGAAGATGAAGAAGCCTTAATTATTGAAGGAAATGAAGCTTCTTTGAAAGTAGCCTTTATGAATCTGATGGATAATGCCTGTAAATTCTCAGAAAATAGCAGTGTTTTTGTAAGTTTTTCAGCTTCTGTCAAAGAAATGAAGATTTCGTTTATGAATAATGGCCCCATAATTCCCAAAGCTGATTTGCCGTATATTTTTCGCCCTTTTTATAGAAGCAATGCAACCGCCAAAGCTACCAAAGGGCATGGGGTTGGTTTGGCAATAGTCTCTCAAATCGTCAAACTCCACAATGGCGATATTAGTGTGATTTCAACTATTGATGAAACTGTTTTTACTTTGATATTTCGCAAGCAAATTTCAAACCTCAAATTTTAAGCTAAAATTAAAGTCGATTTAATTCGCCTTTAACCTTGACTTTGTTGCTTTGTAACCATAAACTTAAATCTATTAAGCAAAATGGAAACAACGCAATCAAATAATAACAATGGACTTTTGAAAGTAATCATCGGAGTGATGGCAGGTGTATTAGCTCTTTTAGGCTATTTGTTCATGGGTGCAAGAAACGAAACTATCGAACTTCAAAAATCATTGACCTCGAAAGTAGAGCAACTTTCATCAACACAAATCAAACTTGACTCTATCTCAAAATCATTGGATGAGAAAATTATTGAAGTACAAAGCCTCGGCGGAAGTGTTGCTGAATTGGAAGCGGTTAAAGCTCAAATCGAAAATGATAAGAAAAAATTGAAAACTGACCTTAGCTTCTCAGTTCAAAAATACGAGTTAAAAATCAAAGATTATGAAACATTCTTAGTTGCTAAAGACGATGACATTCGTAAACTGAAAGCAGAAAACGGTATGTTGGTTGCGAAAACACAAACTCTCGAAACTGAAAAACAACAAGTGATTGTAGAGAATACAGCTCTTAAAACAGAGAAAGAAGAATTATCTACAACTTTGACAAAAACAGTAGATGATTTCACTACTAAAAACAATGACTTGAAACGTCAAGTAACTTTAGCTTCGGCAATGAAGGCTATCAATGTGCAGGTTACAGCACTTTCATCAAAAGGAAAAGAGCGTGATGGTGGGGAGTATAAAGCAAAAAGAATTGACCAATTAAAAGTAGCATTTATAATGCCTTCAAACCCCGTAGCGACCCAAAACAACAAAGATATTTATGTGCGTGTACTTGATACCAACGGTGCTGTTGTAGAAAACGGTAACGGTGGAATCGTACAAGTAGATGGCAAAGAAATTGGTTATAGTTTCAAAAAAAGTGTACCGTTTGAAAACAATGACCAACGTGTCGATTTGGTATCTGGCAAAGGCACAAACTACACAAAAGGGAAATACAGCGTTGAACTTTACTCAGAAGGCTTCAAAATTGGTGTAGGAGCATTTGAAGTAAAATAACTAACCTATATTTCGATTTAATTTTAAAAAGACGGACTGAGTTCTTCAGAACTCATTCCGTCTTTATTGTTTTTTCTCTGCCAATTTACGGCTGTTCAATTACTAACCTAAGCAACCTAAGATTATGAAACTATACGATGTAAAAACATTTCTTTTGGATGTTTTGCTGATTTGGATTGAAACATTATCTAAAACAGTTGGTTTCATTTTTAAGGTTTTCCGCCAATATCCTCTTTCTTATACAGCTTTACTCTACTTATTCGTCACGATGGCTTTTTGCTATTACCCAATCTTCGACCATTGGAGTGCTGGGTTTATCATGATGAGTCTGCCTTTGGCAGTCTTATCAGGACTTTCGGCAGCATGTTATTTACTCATAAAAAAACAAAAAATCGTGGCTGCTACGGGCTTTATTTGGGTCTTTCTTACTTTTCCTCTTATCAAACGTACGATTGGAATTAGTCATGGCGAAATGAAGTTGGAAAATGTTTCAGCCTTAAAAGTTTTGAGTTTTAATGGAGAATGCTTTGACGAAAAACATAATAGTGATGAAAATTG
The DNA here is from genome assembly GCA_027486845.1 of Cytophagaceae bacterium. Lineage (GTDB taxonomy): Bacteria > Bacteroidota > Bacteroidia > Cytophagales > Spirosomataceae > Emticicia. Next base: position 43,783 of record JAIXOL010000015.1, on the reverse strand, counting down.
GGTTAAAATTCAAGCAGATATTGCTTGTTTTCAAGAATATTCACCAAACAAAGATATTGAATCAAAATACGCAAATAGTGCAATAAAACTAACCAAATTTGACCAAAAAGGTTTTATTGGCTTGGCAATGTTTTCGCAATATCCAATTTTGAAACAATACAGTAAAATTTGGGACAGAAAAAATCAACCCAATATCAATGGATATTTATGTGCGGATATTGCTTATAAAAATGATACTGTAAGAGTCGTAAATGTACATCTTTGGTCGATGGGTGTACGCATTAATTTAGCCTTTGATGCCTTGAAAAAAGGACATGTAAAAACCTTTGGTTTAGAACTGACCGATAGTTTTCGCCGCTTAAAAGAAGGTTTTGAAAAACGTGACGAACAAATGCGTGAAGTAGAATCTTATGTTTCGGGAAGTAAATACCCTGTCATTATTTGTGGTGATTTCAACGAAACGCCTTTTGGATATTCATATGGAAAACTCAAGTTAAGCTTTCAAAATGCCTTTGAAGAAGCTGGTAAAGGAATGGGTTTTACGTTGAATCGCCAGCCCTATTTTGCTCGTATCGACCAACAATTTGTAAGCCACGATTGGCACGTTGCATCATATAAAACCATTTCAAATGTTAATTTCTCCGACCATTTTCCTGTAATGGCTAAATATATTTTGAAGAAATCACTTACAGAAACACCTGCTTTGGTTGCTATCAAGTAAAACAATTAGAACGCAGATATATGATGATTTTTCAAGATTTTTATCATCGAATATCATAATAATCTTAACTATCTGCGTTCTATATTTTTCAAACTTATTTAAACTTCACACTACTGAAATTTCCGTTTACTACAATCTTGCAATCAGCCGAGCCTTTACCGATTTTACCAGTGTAATATTTTACCGGATTAAAATGATGGTTTTCTTTCTCAGCATCAGCATCGGAGTTAGTCGTAAACGAAATTCCACGCTCATTTGGGTAACTGAAATCTCCGTAGTTTGCTTTTACTTCAAAATCATACGAAACATTATCGCTCAATACTAAGCTGACGGGCGAATAACTGGCGTTTAAGTTCAATTCTTTGACATTCTTGCCTAATTCACCTAATTTAAAACCTCCTGAAAATTCGAGTTTCAAATTCGATGATTCGTTGATTGTACCAATCAGGCCACTCGAATACGAGATTTTTGCATTCAATTTTCCTACTTCTTTAATATCAATTTCGCCAAAGCTATTATTGAAAATCAAGTCATCGGCACGGTCCATTTTTATTCCCGAATACGAAGCCTTTAATTTTCCACCAGTCATCGAACGAATCGTCGAGCCTTTACTAAACGACAAACTAATGTCAGACTGCGGATTAGAAATATCTTCGGCAATCAATTTTCCATAACTTTGATTGACCATTAACAGCGAAGTAAAAGATGGTAGGATAGTATTTCCGAACGAATTCTTTACTTTTAAAACATTCCCTTTCGGCATAAATACCTTATAGTCAATCTTTAAAGAGTTTTTTTCGTTACTTCCTCCTTTCCAATTCCACGTGTTATTATTATAATTTCCTCCTTCACGGTCAATCGTGGTTTTTACACTCACCATTCCATCTACTTTTTTACCTTGCACATCAACCGTACTGATAAAATTGGCTGCTCGCTCTTCGGAAGTGGCATTTGCCAATATCGAAACTTCAACTTTTACCTCATTTTTGTCCCAAAAGCTCACTTTAATATCGCCAAATTGGTTATCCAATGAAATTTTATCGCTAACCAAAAGTATATATGAAAACGTAATACTTTTTCGGCGTTCTATCCAATCTAGTTTTGAGCCTTGTCCTGAGTCTCCTACATTATTGGCCAAAGATAAAACCGTTATAAACGAGAAAAACACCGTCATTAATTTTCTAATCAATTGAGAATTAGGAGAAACCGACTTATACCATCGTGTTTGTCTTTTCATTTTTTGCCTCTTTAATTTTCTGAATAATTTCTAACTGCTGATTTAACAACTCAATCTGCATACTAACGTTTTGAATCATTGCCTTAAGCAACTCTTCTTGGTTCGGATTTTTGGGTAATTCTTGTTTAAGATTCTGATAATTTTGGTTCAAAACCCTAAGTTCAGTATCAAACTGATGATAGAGTTCGGGGTCTTGTTTCTCAATGGCTTTTAATTCCTCACGTTTTGCTTCGACTAACGACGCAAACTGTGTAAGTTCTTTCGCATAAGTTGGACTCAAAGCCATAATTTCAGGGTTCTGTGAAGCAGGTTTGGCATAGTTATAAGCCAAATAGCTCACTATTAAAAATACCGTAAAGCCAGCCATCATTCCCAACGCAAATTTCGGTCGACTAACAATCCAATTTTGTAAACTCACGAGTTTGCCTTCGGGCTTGGCATGAATGTTTTTCGCCTCTATTTTTTTCCATAAGTCAGCCGACGGCTCATAGTCGTCAAATGCCTCACGGTTATCTCTTACAAATCTGTTTAATTTATCCATAATTCCATTTATTCAAACCCTCGTTACCTTTTATTTCTCTTTAGTGCTGGGGGTAATTATCTCCAACAGCCTCTTCTTTGCTCTCATGTATTGCGTGCGAGAAGTAGATTCGTTGATGCCCAAAATTTTACCGATTTCTATGTGATCATAGCCTTCAAACAAATACAATGATAGCACTACTCTAAAACCTTCGGGTAATTGCCCCATCCCTAGTTTGATTCGCTCAACCTGAAATTTCAATTCTTCTTCATTATAATGATTCGACTGCAAATCAGCGATGTCTTGTTCGTCTCCATCAAATTCGTCAATATCAACAAACTGCACTTTTCTTGACCTAATCTGATTCATGGCCTTGTTAACAACTATTTGTTTCAACCATATCCCAAACGTAGATTCCTGGCGAAAATCTTTGATTTTGGCAAAAGCATCAATAAACGATTCTTGCAATACATCTTCGGCCTCTCCTACGTGGTTGAGTATTCGCATACAGATACTAAACATGGCTTTTGAGTAATGCTTATACAGTTCATACTGTGCTTTACTCTCGCCACGCTTGCATCTCTCGACCAAGTCGAAGTGCTTGTCAATGAAAATAGTGTTCGTCAGAAAAGTGCTGTGTTTTATGGTTACAGTCAAATGACACAACTAAAAATAAAATGTTGCATGAAACGTAAAACAATTTTCTAAATTGTTAAACTATGACAAATGATATTCTGCAAAAAACTTTAAAACAAAACAAAAATCGAAGCTAAACTTAGCCCCAAACCGAGTAGAAACCCAGCACCAACTTGTGCAGGTGTATGGGCATTGAGAGCCAAACGTGCTGAAATAACATATCCCGATAAAATAACCAAGAAGAGTAAAGGAAAAAACAGATTTTGCTCACCAAACTGCACCAAAATTCCAACTAAAGCTCCAATCATACCCCCAACTCCGGCCGCATGAGCCGAAATTTGCCACCAAAGACTGACAATTCCTACGCATAAAATAACAGCCGCAATGCTCCACAAAATAAATCCACACGGAAAAAGCATTGAGTTTTTGGAATACAAAAAGTAACCTAAAGCCGTATAAATAATAGCAGTTACAAAATACGGTAATCGACGATCCTTCAAATTTTCGAGTTTTAGACTGCTAATCATGCCCCAACGTTTCATCAAATACACAAAATAGGCCGGTATGGCAAAAGTATAGATAAACACAAAACCCACTACTGCCAACTTCATAAGCAATTCGAGCGGTTCGGCTCCCAATGGTGTTGGTGCAATAAACAAAAGCAATAAAAATAAAATTGTAGGCATCAACAAAGGATGCAAAGCTACCGAAAGAAAATTAGCGAGTCGAGTATTCAAAGAATAATTTGTTTTTTGCTCAAAGTTATCAAAAGGAAAGCATCCCGCAAAGCGAAGACTTCCTTAAAAGTTTTTCGTTTTCACGAACTAAAAATAAAAGCCCTTCGTTATTCTGATGCAAATAAAAATATTAGGTCTAATCTTTGGATATTATTCCGAAACCTAACATCTTTGCATCCTATTTTTAAGAACATGCACATTCGTCTTCCCATAACGCCAGTTCGACGATTCCGATATATCAATATCAGACAGTAATTGTTTTGCCCTTACGGTAAAACCCCTTCTCATCAAAAGTTTTCTTATTTTTTCATTTAAAACCATTTAGGATACAGCGTCTCCGTTTGAGGGAAAGCCCAATAAATGACGATGAATAACACAGCACTCACATCCGAAGATTTATATATTGTGCAAGTAGCCAATGAAAGCCACTACCATTTGGCCGAAACTATTTGTGATGAAATGGCTGAAAGTGCCAAAGCACGTGGCACAGGAATTGCCAAACGATCGCCTGATTATCTAAGAGAAAAAATGCGTGAAGGCAAAGCCATCATCGCACTTACCCGTGAAGGCGATTGGATGGGATTTTGTTACATTGAAACATGGGAACATGGTAAATTTGTAGCAAATTCAGGTCTAATCGTGCATCCTGAATACCGCAAAAGTGGAATCGCTACCCGAATCAAGCAAAAAGCATTTGAATTATCTCGCAAGAAATACCCCGATGCAAAAATCATTGGCCTAACTACGAGCTTGGCCGTAATGAAAATCAACTCTGATTTGGGTTATGAACCAACAACTTTCAGCGAGCTACCTGCCGATGATGCGTTCTGGAAAGGCTGTTCAAGTTGTGTAAACTACGATGTACTTACTCGCACCAACCGCAAGCATTGTTTGTGTACTGGAATGCTCTTCGACCCTGTTGAAGCTAAAAAGAAAGAAGAAGCAGGAAAAAAAGATGAAACTTGGAATTTCTTGGAAGAATTGCCACTTTACGAACGCTGGATGAGATTTAAGCAAAGAATCTTATTAAGACGTGAGGAACGTCGAAAAAAAAAATTAGAGGAAGTCGAATTAATGGTATAATCGACACCATAAAAGGAATAATTGAGTAAAATTCATCAAAACGTGCTACATTTCAACAATGTGGCACGTTTGGTTTCAAGATTATTTAATTCTAATTGTAAAAAAACATTTCATGGATTCAAAACCTCTACCTCAAGATTATCTAAAACTACATTTTATTGTCATTATACTTGGTTTTACGGCCATTTTGGGTCGGCTGACTGAGGTTTCTTCGCTAGGAGTAGTTTTTTATCGCACTTTACTGGCTGCATCTGGTATGTGGATCGTAGCTCAATTTCAGAAAAAAAGTCTAAAAGTTTCGTGGAAACAGGCAATGCCCTTATTAGGCGTTGGAGCAATCATGTCATTTCACTGGATATGCTTTTTTGGTTCGGCTCGTGCTTCTACTGTTGCGGTTAGTTTGGTTACTTTTTCTACGACTTCATTTTTTACAAGTATCTTTGAGCCGATTATACGAAAAACCAAAATCAGTTGGGTTGAGGTTTTTCTAGGAATTTTGGTGGTTTTGGGAATGTATTTTGTCTTTACTTTTGAAGGAAAATATATTGTAGGTATTCTGATTGGTTTGGTTGGTGCTTTATTGGCAACCGTATTTTCGGTAATAAATGCCCAATTTGCCCAAAAATACGATGCTCAAATCGTTACTTTCTACGAAATGGTCGGAGCATTTGGAGCCATGTGGATTTACATTCCGATTATTATTCTTGCCTTGCCCAATGAGCATTTTCAACTTACACCAACCCACTACGATTGGCTTTGGGTTGGAATTTTGGGCTTAGTTTGCACGGTTTATCCGTATATCGAAATGATGCACTTGCTCAAAAAAATCTCAGCATTTACGCTCAATCTTTCAATCAATATGGAGCCTATTTATGGCATCGTTATGGCCTATTTTATTTTTGGAGAAAGCGAAAAAATGACTTCGGGTTTTTATATCGGCGGGGCTTTGATTTTACTATCAGTCGTGCTACATCCGTTTTTGAAGAAGAAATAACACAATTTAGAAAATTATGCCACAAAAAAGCCTTTCAAAAATAAACTTTGAAAGGCTTTTTATCTGATACCGAAGAAAATTATTTCTTGCCGTAACGTCTGTTGAATTTATCAACACGACCTGCTGTATCAAGCAATACGTTTTTACCAGTATAAAATGGGTGCGAGTCAGAGCTAACCTCCACTTTGTAAACTGGATATGTGTTACCATCTTCCCAAACGATACTTTCTTTGGTATTGGCACATGATTTTGTCATAAATTTGAAACCTGTTGACAAATCCCAGAATACAACTGGTCTATAATTTGGATGAATATCTTTTTTCATTACTTTATTTATTGAAATTCCTATTACTATTCTAAAACGGACTGCAAAATTAGAGATTTCAATCGAAAAAACAAAAAGTCTTCAATTATTTTAGTAGTTTTTTGTAATAAATTTACTGCAAACCGTAAAACAACCGTTTTTCACTCCTAAAAACTTTGAAAATACTTACAGCCAAATAGTTAAGAACGAAAAATATTTTTACCTTCATACAACTTTAAAGGCATTTTCCGCATTTATATCATAAGCAACGTCTATTACGAAACCACTTGATAGCAACCTCAATCATCGAAAGCTTACGTAGCAAAAACCCCATTGCCCAAAAGAATGTTTTTGAGCATTATGGAAGCTTTTTGTATCGGGTGGCTTATCGTTATGTACGTGACCGCATGACGGCCGAAGATTTGGTGGTTGATTCGTTCCTCAAAATTTTTGAAGGAGCAGTTAATTTCAGGTTTGATAATTTGCGGTCGTTTGAGGCGTGGATGAAAAGAATTGTGATTAACGAGTCGTTGATGCTACTCCGCAAACAGGCAAATTTTAATCTGATGCCCGAAAGTGAAGCCATCGAAGTGCCCGTCGATGATAATATCATAGATTCGATTTCGAGCGATGAAATTTACAAACTCATCGCCGAGCTACCCGACGGTTATCGCACGGTTTTTAACCTTTTTGCTATTGAGGGATATTCGCACAAAGAAATTGCCGAACAGCTACACATCAACGAGGGTACATCAAAATCGCAGCTAAATCACGCTCGAAAATTATTACAGAAGAAAATTCTATTAATGAATAATAGTCATGCAAACAGAGGAGTTTTATAAGAAAATTCAAGAAAAAGTTGACCAAACTAATTTTGAATCCGACTGGAACAAAAATGAGATTTGGCAACGCATCCAACAAAAGCAAACGAAGCGTAAAAGGCCTTTAGTTTGGTGGCAGGCTGCGGCATCAAGCGTAATTTTGCTGGGCGGCTTAGGCATGTATTTTTATAATCAAAAAACTGATATAGCAACTAATAATCAAACAGTTAATAACTTAAACTCTATTATTTCGACAGAACCAACCTTAAATCCAACTACCAAATCTACACAACTAATGGCCAATAACTACAACCTCAAAAATAATGTGGTAAAAGTTATTGCAACAAGCAAAGAACAATCAACACAACAACTTGAAACGAAACCCAACAAAGAGAATTTAATAACAGAAGAGCCAACTTTAGCGGTTAATGAAACACAAAACAATGTTTCAACAAATGAAAGCGAAGTTGCCAATAATCGACAAACACAAGCGAATGATAATTACAGATTTGTGCCATATCAAGGATTTGTTGAAAAACGAGTTACTCCACAACGCCGTGAGCGTGTAGCGATTTTGGAAATCCCTGACGACGAAGAAGAGAATAATCAAGCTCCACGAAAAGAGAAAAAGAATGGTTTAGTTGCTCGTTTAGGTAGAAAAATTGGCAAAAAAGGAACTGAACCAACTGAAGAATTGCCTTCTATCAATAACAAACCCAATAAAGTTTGGGCGTTTGTGAAAGAAAGTTTCAAGAATGAAACAATGTCCGCGGACTCGACTAATAGATAATAGACGAACTTCTTCCGTAATAGATAACTTTTCAAAATAATAAACTAATTTCCCCTCCTTTTTTCAAAGAGGGGTCGCCTGACGGCAGTCGGCGGGGGTGGTTGAAAAGGTCGATAAATGCTTAAAAATATACAGATTTGGAACAAACCACCCCGACTGGGCGTCCCCGTCAAAATTCGACTTTGTCAAAATTTTTGCCACCGAGCGTCGGTCGCCCCTCCTTCAAAAGGAGGGGAATTTCACAGAATACTGATTTTAACTGGAAAGTTGTTTAAAATAAAACTCTCCCACTTCTAAATGAATAAACTGCTCACATTGATATTCTTGTGTTTGACGACGCTCGCTTTTGCTAAAGAAACGACCGATATTGACTCAATTGTGGTGAATATTGGTAAACGCAAACGAATTGTGCTTTGGGGACAAACCAAAGAAGACCTAAAAGCTCTCGAAAAATACGATTTGAATAGAATTGTGGTGCAGATGAATCAAGATTTGGACGAAATGCCGTTAAACGTTCGCCGAAGTTTCCGACAAGACTACGAAGGAAATAGCTACACCAAAGAAATGACTACTCAACGACAACTGGAAGGTATGACTTCATGGCAACGCCTCAAACGCAATACCTACATTAATCTTTCGGTAGGACTAAATTCCGCTAATTATCTATCGGGCAACACCGTTACGTACAATCCATTTAAGATATCGGAGCAAATTTTCCGGCAAAACTTCCTGACTTCACCAAGTTTGAGCGTTGCTTTGATGCGTCAAGAAAGTTTTATTCGAACTGGCCATAAAGAAATTGTTCTACGCTACGGCTTTGATGTAAGTTGGTATCACTTGCGAAGCATCAGCACCAAACGCAACGCCTATTTGCTTCGCCTCAATAGCCTTGATAATACAAAATATGATACTGTGGCGATTTTCAAGCCCGCCCGCAATGGCGATAATTACTACACCGTTGACCGCCTAAACGCCACCGATTTACCCAAAGAAATCACGCCTTATACCAACAATCAGTCATTGTTTTATACTGATTTTAAGATAATTCCAACCATCAATTTCTACGGACAAAACAATCAAAAAACCTTCAATTTCGGCATTGGGGCATATATCGGAATGTTGCTCAGAGGCAGCAGAAACTACGCCGAAATAAAAGCCCTCAATCGGCAAGAAACAAAAGTGAGCATCAAAAACCCAGAGAATCCTTACCGCTACGGAATGATTCTGAATATGGGCTATGGTGTGGTGAATCTTTTTGTGGAAGCTGATATAAAAAATGTTTTCTTGAATAAATTGGAACGAAGCTCAGCCACCCAGAATATTACAACCGTTGGTTTGAGATTTGGGAGGTGAAAAGGATTTTAGGTCGAGATAGTTTGTTGACATCTCAAATATTTTATTAGTTGAGATGCTGAATTAATACTTTTTTATTACTTTTACAAAACCTTTCCTAACATTCGTAAGGCGAAAAGGGCTATAAGTTTATACCGTTTTCTTATTACTTAAGCCTCAACCATCGTCTCACTTTGAAGTTGGCAATAATGCTGCAATTACTTACTATTACAACATTTAAAACGAAAACAATCAACTACTTTATGAAACGATTAGCTTCAATTCTGATTCTATTTATAATCATTTTAACATCATGCCAAAAAAAAATGTCTTTAGAAAAAGATATTAAAGCATTAGAACAATTAAACAAGAAGTGGAACGATAATATTCTTTCAGGAAATAGAGCAGCGAATGCAGATTTTTTCACTAAAGACGGAATTAGAATTGAAGGAGGAAAAATCTATTCAGGCAGGGAAGAAATCAGAACTTTATTCGGCAGTCAAATCGTACAAAGAAAATATGTGCATCAAGAGAATAAAATTCAAAAAATTTGGCAATCAAAAAAAAATATTACAGCTGAAATAATCCAAATTCAATCCTATATTCAAAATGAAACTGGTGATACTATCACGAAAAGGAATGCAGCTATTGCAATTTATGAACGTCAACCAGATGGGTCTTTGAGATTAGCCTATAATTTAAAAACAGAACTTAGTAATTAGTATAAAATAGAATGACCAATACTATTTTTTAACTGTGTTTCGTAAATGTTGAATTTGATTATTGAGTGAAAAAACTTTTCAATCGTATCTTTGGAAAATCTTTTTAAATAAATCCATTTTAAAGTTTTTCTAAGCCATCTTCATGAAATCACAAACTAAAACCCTCCTACTTGCTTTTTTTTGTTACTTTATTTTTGTGGCAAGCACATTCGCCCAACCTAAAAAACAAAAAGAAATTGCAGTTATTGGCTATTATGCTGGCAACAGTCAAGATATAGACCAATATCAAGTCGATAAACTCACGCACATTATTTTTTCATTTCTGCACTTAAAAGGAAATGTACTGGCGGTTGATAATAAAAATGACAGTCTGACTATCAAGCATTTAGTAGAATTGAAAAAGAAAAACCCGAGACTCAAAGTTATTCTTTCGTTGGGTGGCTGGGAAGGCTGCTATACTTGTTCGGGTGTGTTTTCTACCCAAAAAACAAGAGAAGAATTTGCAGTTTCGGTGAAAAAACTTTTTGTAAGTTTCAATGCCGACGGACTGGATTTAGATTGGGAATATCCTGCTATTGCTGGCCCTCCAGGGCATCCGTTTATGCCCGAAGATAAACAAAATTTTACTGCACTCATCAAAACCCTCCGAGCTACTTTTGGCAGTAAATACGAATTAAGTTTTGCAGCAGGTGGTTTTACCAAATACATTGACGAATCAGTTGAATGGGAGAAAGTCACGCCTCTACTCGACCGAATCAATCTGATGAGCTATGATTTAGTGCATGGATACAGCGAAGTAAGCGGACATCACACGGGTTTGTATTCTACACCACAACTAAAAGAGTCGGTTGATAATGGTGTAAAAATGCTCCTTGCCAAAGGTGTACCTGCCAATAAAATTGCGATTGGAGCGGCCATGTATGGTCGAGTATTTAAGCTAAGTGCTACCGAAAACAACGGACTTTATCAACCTTGTAAGTTTGAGCGAGGGATTTCTTACAATAATTTAGAAAAATATTTAGCCGAACACAAAACCTACAAAAAATATTGGGATGCCACTGCTCAAGCTCCGTATCTGTTTTCGGAAGAAGAAAAATCGTTTTTCTCTTACGACGACCCTGAATCAATAAAACTCAAAACCGAGTACGTAATCAAGAATAAACTAAACGGAATTATGTTTTGGCAGCTACGTGAAGACAAACCACAAAACGGCCTACTTGATGTGATTGATAAAATGCTGAAAGTTAAATAGATTTTGATTTCAATTATCATAAAAAAAGTGTCTCGGTACCTGAGCGGAGTCGAAGGTCGAGACACTTTTTTATTCACAATCTGTGGACTATCGACCACCGACTGTTGACTATTACTTATTTCTTAGCAATTCTATAAAGGCGACCTTGGTCAGTAACGGCGTATAAAGCACCATCTTTGCCTTGTGTTACATCACGAAAACGTTGAGATTCTTCGGTTAATAATCTTTCTTCGCCAACTACTCGGTTATTTTCGATAATCAAACGAGCAATGTGCATTCCGCTCAAACAGCCTACAAAAAGGTTGTTTTTCCATTCTGGAATCATATCTCCGCTATAAAAAGTCATTCCACTTGGCGAAACTGATGGATCCCAATAATAAACTGGTTGTTCCATACCTTCTTTTTGTTGAATAACTGGCTCACCAATTTGTTTACCGCTATACTCAATACCGTAAGTAATTGTTGGCCAACCATAATTTTTACCTGCTTGAACGTGGTTAATTTCGTCGCCACCTCTTGGGCCAAACTCATTTGAAAACAATTCGCCAGTAACTGGGTGGAAAGTCAAACCTTGCACGTTTCTATGTCCATAAGAATACAATTCTGGTTTTGCACCTTCTTTTCCTATGAATGGATTTCCTGCAACTGGTTTTCCGTCAGTCGTGATATGAACAATTTTACCCAAACTGGAATTTAGTTCCTGAGCTTGTGGGCGAGTAACTTTGTCCGAACGCTCACCCGTACTGACGAACAGATTTCCGCTTTTATCAAAGATAATTCTTCCACCATAATGCAGAGTACCTTTGTGAGCAGGCGTTGCTTGATAAATTACTGTTGCACCTTCAATCTTAGTTTCATCGGCCGAAAGTTTTCCTTTAGCTACCGATGTGTGCGTGCCACCTGTTACGTTTTCAGAAAAAGTCCAATAAATCATGCGGTTTTTCTGAAAATTCGGGTCAATTGTAATACCTAATAATCCGCCTTGACCATCAGAGTTCACCTCAGGAGCACCTGTGATTGGCTTGCTTAATTCGCCACTTACCTTTGCGATTCTCATTACGCCACTTTTTTCGGTAATAATCAATCTGCCATCGGGCAAACTTTTCACAGCCCACGGAGATTTTAATCCGTCGGTTAAAACTTTAGCTGCATAAGGTGTTTGAGTTTTTACAGCTCCTACACGCGTTTGTCCAGCAAATGCCGATGGATAAGTAGAGTTCGGATTTTTGGTTTCAACCGAAGTGCTTGCACTTTGAGCACACGAAACATAAGTAAGCGTGCTAAATGCCAATGAAAATAAAATATGTTTTTGCATATATTTGTTAATTTTAAGTTTAAAAATACGATTCTTTAAGCCAAAATACTATTAATTTCTTGTAATTCTGTGTCATCGAAAGAAGTATTTTTTAAACATTCCAACGAATCTGTCAATTGCTGAGGCTTGCTCACACCCAAAATAACTGAAGTAATACGTGGGTCTTTCAAAATCCAAGATAAAGCCATTTGTGCCAAATTTTGTCCACGTTTTTCGGCCAATTCATTGAGTTTGATTACTTTATTAACATTTTCTTCCGTAATTCTGCCTTCTTCAATAGCACCATTGCCACGCCCCGAAGCTGCTCTCGAATCGGCTGGAATTCCTTTGATATATTTGTTTGATAATAAACCCTGTGCCAATGGCGAAAAAGCTACGCAACCCGCACCGTTTGCTTCCAAAACATCGAGCAAACCACCTTCTACCCAACGGTCGAACATCGAATATTTTGCTTGGTGAATGATACACGGCGTGCCTAATTCTTTCAGAATCTGAGCGGCTTTTTCGGTATCGGCTGCACTGTAATTGGAAATTCCAGCATACAAGGCTTTTCCTTGACGAACAATCAAGTCAAGTGCTGACATTGTTTCTTCTAAAGGTGTTTCAGGGTCTGGACGATGATGGTAAAAAATATCTACGTAATCTAAACCCATTCGTTTTAAGCTTTGGTCTAAGCTCGAAACTAAATATTTTTTTGAACCCCATTCGCCATAAGGACCTTCCCACATATAAAAACCAGCTTTTGTCGTAATCACCATTTCATCTCGATAAGGTTTAAAATCTTTCTTAAAAACCTGCCCGAAAGTTTCTTCGGCCGAACCCGCTGGTGGCCCATAATTATTGGCTAAGTCAATATGCGTAACGCCGCTATCGAAAGCCAATTTTAAAATTGTGCGAGCATTTTCAAAATTATCAATGCCTCCGAAATTATGCCAAAGCCCCAATGAAAGTGCTGGCAGTTTTAGTCCGCTTTTGCCACAACGACGATATTCCATATCATGGTATCGCTGCGGTGATGCTGTATAATTCATTTTATGTTAGGTTTTGTTTATGAATAGATTGCTAAGAAAAATATCTTTTACACGAAAAATGTAAAATCGAACAAAAAAAGCATTGCTCGAAACCGAACAATGCTTTTTTTGAATCTTTATTATTATTTTTTATACATCACTTGCTTGACTGCATCTACCGTACGTTTTACGTTTGGTAGTGTAGCTTCGATGAGCGTCGGAGCATAGTGAAGCGGAATGTCCATGTTGTTTACACGAATCACTGGAGCATCTAAATAATCAAATGCATAACGTTGTAAGTGATAAGTAATCTCTGATGAAATCGCTGCCAAAGGCCACGCTTCTTCAACTACTACACAACGATTTGTTTTCTTCACCGAATTGATAACAGTTGCGTAATCAATCGGACGAACAGTGCGTAAGTCGATTAACTCAACGCTAATTCCATCTTTTTCTAATTCAGCAATTGCTGGAAGAACAACTCTTGGAATCATTTTTCCAAACGAAACTATTGTTACGCTTGAGCCTTCTTTCATTACATTGGCTTTACCCAATGGAATAATATATTCGCCTTCTGGCACTTCACCTTTATCGCCATACATTTGCTCCGATTCCATAAAGATTGTAGGGTCATTATCACGGATTGAAGCTTTCAATAAACCTTTAGCCTCGTAAGGGCTATGAGGCACAACTACTTTTAAACCTGGAGTATTGGCAAACCAATTTTCAAAATTTTGTGAGTGTTGAGCTCCTAACTGACCAGCATTTCCGGTTGGCCCACGAAATACAATCGGACAAGAGTACTGACCAGCCGACATCGACATAAACTTAGCTGCCGAGTTGATGATTTGATCAATGGCTACCAAAGAAAAATTAAAAGTCATGAATTCGATAATTGGACGCAAACCATTAACGGCAGCACCAACTCCAATTCCTCCGAAACCTAATTCGGCGATTGGTGTGTCAATAACTCGTTTTGCTCCGAATTCATCCAACATTCCTTGACTTACTTTATAAGCACCGTTATATTCGGCTACTTCTTCACCCATCAAGAAAACGTTTTCATCACGACGCATTTCTTCTGATAAGGCTTCACGTAGGGCTTCTCTAAATTGTATTTCTCTCATTTTCGCTTAGAATTTTGCATTTTTGCGGATGTAAAATTAGTGCATCTACCGCGAAACTCAAAACAATCTTGTGTAATATTCAAATTTTTAGAATACCTATCAATTTTAGCTATCAACTTTTGTTATTCTAAGTTCGATAAGCTTCTAATTATAAAGCTATTGTAAGTCGTAGGTAAGAATAAATTTTTTATAAAAAAGTATGAAATTCGGTTTAAAAACATCAATATCTTAGAACAGATAAGCCATCTCTATTAAACAAAAGACATGAGGCTTAAATGTTCCTTTTTTAAAATTAATGCGTATTTTGCCTAATAAATTAATTGAAAACCTCTACAAGAGCTAAATCATTAGACTATCAAGCCAAATTATTTAGTGTGTAACGCTCAAACAAGCAGCTATTTTTATCATTTTAAAGAACTTTTTTATGCCAATTAATGTACGTCCAGCAGTTTTAATCATCGAAAATCAGCAAGTGCTTACCATGCAGTATAACTACGGCGGGCAAGAAGTATATAATTTACCAGGTGGAAATTTAGAACTCGGCGAATACCTATGCGAAGCTTTGTCTCGTGAAATGCAAGAAGAGTTGGGTATTGAGGTTGCAGTCGGAGAAATGATTTTGGTCGGAGAAGTTTATTTTGAAGACCGTAAAAAGCACACCTTACATCTGCTTTTTGAAGGAAAAGTCAAGGCAGGGATTCCAACGCTGAACCACAAAGAAACTTCGGCCTTGGGCATTAAATGGCTAAATATAAGTGATTTAGACACAGTAAATCTTTATCCAAATCTCTCAAAATCTATTCAAGATTATTTAGCAGGAAAACTCAATAATAAATATATTGGAAAGATTGACCAACAGTGGTTTTAAAAATGTAGAAAAGGTATTCAACCTGTCCTAAGAAATTATTCAAAAATACAGTAATACTACAATACTTTAGCTTTCATCGCTCGAATCTTTGGTGAATAAAGATAAATCAAAGCTATTATCGAAAAACTACCCATGGCAGCAAATGCAATCGGGAAACGGCTGGCATCATTTCCGTAAATCCAAGCTGAGAAAAAAGCACCTAAGCCAATACCTGCTTCGAGCGAAATATACATTGTAGCCAATGCTCGACCACGATTTTCTTCTTCGCATAAATCGACCGTCCAAGCTTGAGTAATGGGCGAAATAACCCCTAAGGCTAAACCAAAAAGAATAGCCGAACCCACAAAAGTGTAAATATTACTGGCAAAAACTGGTAGCATCATTCCGCCAATCAAAACCATACAGGCCCATCGAAGCACAGAAATTCGACCGTTTTGGTCGGAGAATTTTCCCGCAACTACCCTTATAAACAATGACGAAAGTGTGTAAATCAGAAAGAAAATACCTTTATTTTTTATTCCAATGGTTTTGGTCAAATCGGGGGCGAGCGTTACGATTGCACCGTAGCTGAATGAAGTCAAAAAAACTACAATTGCCGCTGGCAAAACCATGCTGTCGAACATATCATTTCGATTGATTTTAAGCGAGTTAAGCGTGAATTTTTCTTGCTTTTCTTTCGGCAAAGTTTCTTTCATATTATATAAAATCGCAATAGAAATAAGTGCAAACATCGACGAAACATGAAATAAAACATTCATCGAAAACGTAGCGGCAATCCAACTGCCAAGTGCAGGACCAAAAGCCATTCCGAGGCTACCCATGAGTCCGTGCATACCCATTGCTTCTCCTCTTCGATGCACAGGCACAATGTCTGCAATGTAGGCAGCTGTTCCGGTTGGCTTAAAACCCGTAGAAAAACCATGCACCAAACGCAAAAATAAAAAAGGATAAACCGTTGTAACAATGGGGTAGAAAAAACCACAAACAAAGCAAACCAACGAACCAAAAGCCATTACGGGCACTCGTCCGATACGGTCAGTAAGGCGGCCACTAAACGGGCGAGATAAGGCCGCTGTGAGTGTAAACAAGCTAATAATCAATCCTTTATATTCTTCTCCGCCTAAACTCGTTAGATAATCGGGCAACTCAGGGATGAGCATATTGAAACTACAAAAGAACACCAACGAACTCAAACAAAGTAACCAAAATTGAAGCGAGAAAATACTATCAGATTGTTTTTTCATAAAAAATCATAAATCGCAAAAGCACATTGAAGTTTTTCTAAAATATTCAAGCTTAATATGACCTTTTAGAAGCATTTTTCAACAAAACTACTGTCAAAAACTCGAAACAGAAAGGATTAGGTAAATTACGATTTATCAATTACAATTTACGTGCGTTTTTTATTGATATAACTACCTAATATTCAACTACTTATAGTATTTCAAAAACTCATATTATTTTATTTAAAGACTTATTTTAACATTTAAAAACTTTCAACAAAACTCAAAACCAATTTAATTAATTTAAAATTTCTTTTAAACCCTGTGCAACCAATCCAGTCAAAGCCTACGTCTTTAACCACAGAATCAAGAATTATAAACAGTTTTAAGTCTATCCAAATTTTTATGAAAAGATGTGTACACAATAAATTTTTATGTATTACTCTTAAACTAACAAAATCAAAATGAAGACCAATTTTTTCAAGATTACAACTTTGTGTATTGCCTTAGGGGCATCAATGATTGCGTGCGACAAAACTACTGACACCGTAACATCAAGTGACCAATTAGCCAATGCAGTAATTGACAGCCAAACCGCCAACGAACAATCAGAAGCAGCGTATGAATTGGCCGATGAGGTAACTTTTATGCCATTTGGAGGTAGAAATTTCAGAGAAACCGGCGAAGCTCTTGATAAAGGCAATGGTATTTTTCCGATGTTGGGTATGGGCTGGAATAAACCATGGAAAGGAAAAGATGGAAATTGTGCAACGGTAACCAAGACAGTAGCTAATAATGTAATCACAATCGTATATGACTATTCGGCAGTAGCAGGTGGTGTTTGTGGCACAACTCCAGTAGGTGGAAAAATGACCATCACAATGCCTGTAAAACCAGATTCGACTTTTTCAGGAAGTTTAGTAAGAACAGTTACTTACAATAATTTAAAGCGTGATACGATTACAATAAATGGTTCGCACACTATCGCAACCACAGTAGTAATCGGCAAAGCAACCGCCAGCGAAAAATTAGAAAAAATGACCGTTTTAAACTCAAAATCGGGCAAAACTATTACTTACACGAGCACACGTTCAAGAAAAGTAGACAATAAAGGAACTGCTAACAGCAACGACGACGAATCATCAGTGACTGGCTCGACAACTGGAAACTCAAGCGATGGCACAAAGTTCTCAAGCAATATCACTAAAGCACTTGTGACAAAAAATTCTTGCTCAAACTCAAAAGGATTCCCTGTGAGTGGAACAGAAGAAATTATAGCAGCAGATGGCACAAAAAAAGTAGTTGATTACGGTAATGGCACTTGTGATTTGAAATATACTGAAACTACTAATGGCGTAACAGTAGAAAAAGAAAGAACAAGAGGCGGAAAAGGCAAGAAGTAAGCAATAAAAGAAATGACGAATTACTCAATTGATGAATGACAAATTGTCAACAATTAGTAAAAATTAGGTCAGTTAAATCTATTCAAATGCTTATTTTAATTTTAGAATTTTTCAATTTTTCATAGAATAATAGAAAAAGGTTAGTAACACGTTTAAATATTCGGAAAGCATTGCCAAAATTTTGGCAATGCTTTTTTTTCATAAGCCAAAAGCGTTTTCTTTGTATTATTAATAAAAGATAAAACCAATGAAACAATACGTAGTAGTTGCCCAAGATGGGCATGATGAAGAAGCTCTCGACCGCCGTATGGCAGCACGTCCAGAGCATTTGGCTGGAGCAAAAGCCCTAAAAGCCAACAATAATTATATAGTTGGAGGAGCAATGCTCGACGATAACGAAAAAATGATTGGCTCAGTGATGATTTTACAGTTTGAAAATGATGAAAAAATGCAAGAATGGTACGATAACGAACCATACATTAAAGATGGTGTTTGGAAGTTTGTAGAAGTAATGCCTTTCAGAGTGGCTAATATTTAAAAATAGTTTCGACTAAAAAAATAAATTTTATGCCCGATTTACAAAACTTCCTTCTCTTTGCCTTAGCGGGACTAATACTCAATATCACGCCGGGAAATGACATGATTTTTGTCATTTCTCGAAGCTTGAGTTATGGTACAAAAGCGGGTGTTTATGCTGCATTAGGCATCGGTTTAGGTTGTTTTGTACATATTTTTGCATCGGTGGTAGGGCTCTCTGTAATTATTCAAAAATCCGAGATTTTGTTTAATATCATCCGTTATGCTGGAGCGGCGTATTTGATTTTTATCGGTATCAAGAGTTTGATGGAAAAACCTTCAACGATGATTTTTAACCAAAATCAGAACGATAAAAACACCAATCTCAAGATTCTCCGACAAGGCACAATTACCAATGTTTTGAACCCAAAGGTTTCACTATTCTTTTTGGCATTTTTACCACAGTTCATCAATAATCATAGCGATAATATTAGCTCTCAAATCTTGTTTTTGGGACTATGGTTTAATTTTTCTGGAACATTAGTGAATGTCTTAATAGCACTGCTTTTCAGCAAAGTAATTGCCAAACTGAGCAGTTTTCAGCAATTTTGGAAGATTCAGAATAAAATATCGGGAATAGTTTTGATAGGTCTAGGCTTACATATTGCATTGAAAAAATAAATATTTTGTAGGACAGGTTTTCAAACTGTCAACCGAGCGAGAATAGAAGGACTACGTGCTCGTCATAGACAATTTAAAAATCGGACGGCAGTTGCCGACAAACCTGTCCTACAATTCTTGATAAAGTTTTATCAATTGTCCAGCAATATTTTCTGCTGAAAACTGTTTAACATGTTCTTTTCCTCTTAAAATCAAATCATTTCTCAGCGAATCATTTGTCAAAACTTGCCGCACTTTATCAGCTAAATCATTGACATCTAGTGGATTAGCATATAATGCACCTTCTCCACCAGCTTCTTCTAAACACGAGCCAGTTGCGGCAACTACAGGAATACCCGAATGTAATGCCTCTATAATCGGAATACCAAAACCTTCAAAAAATGAAGGATAAACACAAAGCGATGCACCTTGATACAAAGCAGGTAAATCAGCAGAAGGAACTCCGTATAAAATCTTTGTATTTTTCGGAAAGTTTTGGGTTATTTCATCAGCATATTTTGACTTTCCGCCTACCAAAACCAATTCATAATCCTTCAAACCGAGTTGCTGAAAGGCTTCTACCAAACGCTTTTGATTCTTTCTTTCGCTGAAAGATGAAACACAAATAATATAGGGTTTATTAAGAGAATATTTACTTTTAATTGTCAAAATCGACTGATTATCAACTTTTTGATGAAATGATGATTGACAATCTTGATAAATAACTCGAATGCGTTCGGCAGGAATTTTATAAAACTCCATAATATCATCTTTGGTTTGCTGACTTACAGCCACCACAGCATCGGCGTTTTCGCAAGCGTAGCGAAATTTTTGTTGATAAAAAAATCGGTCGACGGCTGGATAAAGTTCTGAGTATCGCATAAAAATCAAATCGTGAATTGTTACCACGGATTTTACACCCGATTTATTGATTCTAAAAGGAATTTCATTACTTAAACCATGAAAAATATCAACATTATCCTTCTTCAAATCGTTATTAATGAGCCAACTACGCCACAGCCCCCCTACCTTCACAGAGGGAGTTTTTATTACAAAATTATGGTCAAAAGAGTTTAACCATGCTAAATTCTTGACTTTTGGCGTGTAAAGTAAAGATTCTAAGCTCCCCCACTGAGTGCGGCTGAGTGCTTCAATTACGAACCTACTATAATTACCCAAACCAGTATGATTATTAAAAGCCCTTTTTGCATCAAATCCTATACGCATTGAACTATCTTTTGCTTAAATTTGTCAATTATTATTAGATTACTTATTTAGCTGTACGCTTTAAGTTGAATATCATATCTATAAAGCCAATCGTATCAGGCTTAATGCCTATTGTTGACATTTATGACCGAATACCAAATACATACTTTGCCCAACGGCATCCGAATTGCACACCGACAAGTACCTTACACACAGGTGGTTCATTGCGGACTCATGCTCGACATGGGTAGCCGTGACGAAAAACCTAATCAGCTTGGTCTTGCACACTTCTGGGAACATATGGCATTCAAAGGTACAAAAAAGCGGAAATCTTACCACATTATTAATCGATTAGAGTCGGTTGGTGGAGAATTAAACGCCTATACGACCAAAGAAAAAATATGTTTTTACGCATCGGTGCTTGATGCTCACTTCGAGAAATCAGTGGAACTTTTGGCCGATATTACATTCGACTCCGTTTTTCCCGAAAACCAAATCGAGAAAGAGCGTGGAGTAATTCTTGAAGAAATGTCCATGTACCAAGATTCGCCCGAAGATGCTTTGCAAGATGATTTCGACGAAATCGTATTTTCCAATCATCAATTAGGAGCTAATATTTTAGGTACGCAAGAAAGCGTTAAAAGCTTCACTCGCAAGGAGTTGCAAGATTTTATCGCCGAAAACATGGATACCGAGAAAATCGTAATGTCGATTGTGGGCAATATTACTTTCAATAAAGCTATAAAAATTGCGGAGAAATATCTAAAAGATGTTCCTTCAAAAAAATCGAATTTACAACGCACACCACCGAGTGCCTACGAACCACAACGAATCACGATTCCGAAGAAAATCACGCAAGCACATTGTGCAATTGGTCGCCCGGCGTATGCCATGCTTGATGAGCGACGTTTGCCGTTTTTCATGTTAGTTAATCTTTTTGGCGGCCCAGGTATGAATTCACGCTTAAACATGACTTTACGCGAAAAATACGGTCTCGTTTATGGCATTGATGCCACTTATTCACCATTTACTGATACTGGTTTTCTAGGAATTTATTTCGCAACCGATAAATCGAATTTAGATAAAGCCAATGCGTTGATTTTGAAAGAAATGCAGCTTTTGAAAGAAAAACCGCTTGGAAAACTACAATTGCATACCGTTAAAGAGCAGTTGATGGGGCAGTTGGCGATGGCTGAAGAAAGCAATCAAAGTTTTATGTTGATGATGGCCAAAAGTATTTTGGATGTAGGAAAAGTTGAATCACTGGAAGGTATTTTTACCGAAATAAAAAATATAGAAGCTGCTCAGCTACAAGAGATTACAAACGATATGTTTGATGAATCTCAGTTGAGTTATCTTACTTTTTTTCCTGAGTAGCACAATTCTCCAAATTGTTTACCTGCACAATTCAAATAATTGTGTTACAACAAGAAAGAATTATACTTTTTAAAGCATTTATAGTCGGTTAGATAAGTATCTCACCGACTTTTTTTATTTTTGAATTCTCCGTAACAAAACCAATCATGAAAAATATTTATTTCACTGCCGGTCCAGCCGAATTGAATCCAAAGTTTGAAGAGTTCATGCGTCAAGCTATTGATGAGCAAATTGGTTCAATTTCTCACCGAAGCGGACAATTTCGTAAGATTTATCAACATTGTGTTGAAAACCTTCGTGTTTTGATGAATATTCCTGCCTCATCAGGTATTTTCTTCACAGGTTCTGCGTCAGAGGTTTGGGAACGTATTCTATTGAATTTGGTAGAACATGAAAGTTTTCACTTAGTAAATGGTTCGTTTTCTGATAAATTTCACAAATACGCCGTTTCGGCACAAAAATTCGCACATAAATTTGAAAAACCTATTGGCGAAGGCTTTAGCTACGGAGAAATCGAAGTACCAGAATATGCCGAGCTTATCTGCGTAACGCAAAACGAAACAAGTACAGGCGTGCAAATGCGTGAAGCTGACATTCATAAACTCAAACGAAGCAATCAAAAACGCTTGATGGCGGTTGATATGGTTTCATCAGCACCGATTCCAGAACTTGACCTAGATTTAATTGATACAGCTTTCTTTTCGGTTCAAAAAGCCTTTGGTTTACCTGCAGGTTTGGGTGTTTGGATTGCTAACGAAAAATGTCTCGAAAAAGCCAAACGTTTAGCCAAATACGATGGAATAACGATTGGAGCTCACAATAATTTACCTGCTCTGTGGAAAAATTATGAAACATACGAAACACCAGCTACACCCAATGTTTTGGGAATTTATTTGCTCGGAAAAGTTGCTGAAGAAATGAACAAAACGGGTATCGAAGCTATCAGAAAAGAAACCGACGAGAAATCAAAGAAAATTTATAAATACCTCGAAACCAGTAACTTGTTCAATATTGCTGTAAAAAATCTAGATCATCGCTCCAAAACTGTAATTGTCGCCGATACTAAGAAATCTTCAAAGGGAATTATTGATGCCTTGAAAGTAAAAAATATGATTATTGGTAGTGGTTACGGCCCAAATAAAGATACGCAAATCAGAATCTCAAATTTTCCATCCAACACGATGGAGCAAATTGATTTGCTTTTGACAGCCTTGAAAGCAATGGAGTAAAACTTATTTCTTGCTCAATAAAAATAGCCA
Organism: Cytophagaceae bacterium; assembly: GCA_027486845.1. Lineage (GTDB taxonomy): Bacteria > Bacteroidota > Bacteroidia > Cytophagales > Spirosomataceae > Emticicia. The sequence continues at coordinate 20,670 of JAIXOL010000015.1, read as the reverse complement.
TTAGGGAAATTTTCTTAATGGCTATTTTTTTGTATTTTCAAGAAAACTTATGAAACAAGCCCTATTTTTTCACTAACTTTAATCTTTAAACCTCTATTCAACCATCAAACTCAAACAGTCATGCAATATTCTTTTTTTAAGAGTATATTTCTCTGCGTTTTCTTATTTCAAAATACTTTCGCTCAAAACAAAATCCGAAAAGCCGATGTCATTATTTATGGCGGAACTTCAGCAGCAATAACAGCCGCCGTGCAAGTAAAAAAAATGGGCAAATCGGTTATCGTTGTTTCGCCCGATAAACATTTGGGTGGACTTTCAGCAGGTGGTTTAGGATTTACTGATACAGGAAATAAAAAAGTCATTGGTGGGCTTTCTCGTGAATTTTACCAACGCCTTTTTACACATTATCAAAACACTGATTCTTGGAAATGGCAAAAAAGAGAAGAATACGGCAATAAAGGACAAGGAACGCCTGCCCTTGACGGAGCAAACCGCACTATGTGGATTTTTGAACCTCACGCCGCCGAACAAGTTTTTGAAGATTTTGTAAAAGAAAACAACCTCATTGTATATCGCAACGAATGGCTCGACCGCTCACCAAAAGGTATCACAAAAACTTCGGGAAGTATTCGCTCATTTCGAACGTTGAGTGGGCAAGTTTACGAAGGCAAAATGTTTATTGATGCTACCTATGAAGGTGATTTGATGGCTGCTGCTGGTGTTAGCTACCACGTTGGACGTGAAGCAAACAGCGTTTATGGTGAAAAATGGAATGGTGTTCAAACCGAAGTTTTTCAGCACGGGCATCATTTTAAAGCAAAAGTTAGTCCATTTATTAAAGAAAATGACCCAAAAAGTGGACTTCTGCCCGAAGTTTCAGCCGAACCAGTGGGCGAATACGGTTCGGGCGATAACAAAATTCAAGCGTATTGTTTCAGAATGTGTTTAAGCAATCATCCTGATAATCGAATTCCGTTTACCAAACCCGATGGCTACGACCCCGCACGTTATGAACTTTATGCAAGAGTTTTTGCGAGCGGTTGGCGTGAAACTTTTGATAAGTTTGATGCCATTCCAAACCGAAAAACCGATACCAATAATCACGGGCCATTTAGCACAGACTTTATCGGCAAAAACTACGATTACCCCGAAGCAAGTTACGAACGACGCCAACAAATAATCAAGGAACACGAATTGTACCAAAAAGGATTGATGTATTTTTTACAAAACGACAGCCGTGTGCCGAATGATGTAAAAGTAAAAATGCAACAATGGGGTTTGCCAAAAGATGAATTTGTTGATAACGGAAATTGGCCACACCAACTTTACATTCGTGAAGCCAGACGAATGATAGGAAAGTTTGTAATGAAAGAAGCTGATGCTTTGGGAAAAACGGTAGTTCCAAACCCAATCGGAATGGGTTCTTATGCTTTGGACGCTCACAACGCCCAACGTTATGTAAAAGCCGATGGCTATGTGCAGAATGAAGGCGATATTGGCGTGCATCCCGACAAACCTTATTCAATTGCTTATGAGTCTATTTTGCCCAAAGAAAATGAGTGTAAAAATTTGTTAGTACCCGTTTGTTTATCAAGTTCGCACATTGCTTATGGCTCGATTCGGATGGAACCTGTTTTTATGATTTTGGGGCAGTCGTCAGCAGTAGCTGCCGTAATGGCAATCAATGATAAAACCACTCCTCACAAAGTTCCATACTCAAAACTCAAAGGCGAGCTTTTGAAAGAAAAACAAGTCTTAGAATTATGATTTTGAAGCATTGAATCGCAATGAATATGCAGTAAAACCTACGATATTCGTAGGCATTGACCAAATTTTCCTTATTTGTGCCAAAATAGCATTACCTTTGTGGGCTATTTTTAGCATAAATTAAGGAATTTTTGTTATCTAAAACTGATAACAACAGACCATAAAAATGGTCAATCGACAAAAAATATGACTTTCGACGAATTAAATCTCAATAAACCGCTTCTCAACGCCCTTGAATATTTGGGTTATACTACACCAACGACCATTCAGCAAAAAGTTTTTTCGGTGGTAATGTCGGGTAAAGATGTATGCGGAATAGCACAAACGGGTACAGGTAAAACTTTTGCCTATTTACTCCCAAGTTTGCGTCAATATCAGTTTTCCAAAGATAAAACCCCACAAATTCTCATCATCGTTCCAACTCGCGAGTTGGTTGTGCAGGTGGTAGAAGCTATTGAAAAATTGACAACCTACATGAATGTCGTGACTGTTGGCGTGTATGGTGGAGTCAATATCAAATCGCAGATTTTAGAACTTAAAGATGGAGTTGATATTTTGGTAGCCACTCCAGGTCGATTGATTGATTTGCTCACAAGTGGCTTTATCAAGACAAAATCGCTCAAAAAACTTATCATTGACGAAGTTGATGAAATGCTAAATTTGGGTTTCAGACCTCAACTAAAAAATATCCTTGATTTGCTACCGATTCGACGTCAAAACTTGCTTTTTTCGGCAACCATTACCGATGAAGTTGAGCAATTGATTCAAACTTATTTCAATGAACCAATCAGAGTAGAAGCCGCTCCAGCGGGTTCACCTTTAGAGAATATTTCGCAAATACTCTATAATGTTCCAAATTTTAATACGAAAGTAAATCTTTTGGAAATGTTGCTTGCTGAGGACGAGAGCATGAGTAAAGTATTGATTTTTGCGGCAACCAAAGAATTATCTGACCAACTTTATGATAAAATATCAAAGAAATATGGTGAAAAAGTAGGCGTAATTCACTCAAATAAAGCTCAAAACAATCGTTTTAATACCGTAAAGGCATTTAAAGATGGAAGCTGTACGATGTTGATTGCCACCGATATTATTGCTCGTGGTATTGATATTGCAGAGGTTTCGCATGTGATAAACTTTGATGTACCAGAAGTACCAGAAAATTATGTCCATCGCATCGGTCGAACAGGTCGTGTTGATAAAAAAGGTATTTCGATAACGTTTGTAACCGAAAAAGAAAAAGAGCAATTGGAAGCTATTGAAGGCGTAATGAAATATAAAGTTCCCGTATTGGAATTGCCTGAAAACCTTACGATTTCTGATAAACTGACCGAAGCAGAAATGCCACAAGTGCAGATGAAGCACGTTTTGGTAAAAGCACCGAAAAAAGATGATGTTGGGCCAGCTTTCCACGAAAAAGCAGAAAAAAATCAGAAAGTAAATGTAAGGCGTGATATTAAAGCGGAAAAATGGGCGAAATACGGAAGGCCAATTAAAAAAGTTGGCAATAAACCGAAGGGAAGAAATTGACCTTTCAGAGGGTGTATGCATAATTCTATTCTGACTGCACCCTACAATACTTCTAAGATTCGATACTCGCCCGCTTTCAAATTTTCTAGGTTAACATCTCCAATTCTCACTCGTTTTAAACTCAAAACCTCATAATCAAGTTTATAGCACATTCGTCTAATCTGTCGATTTAAGCCTTGAATCAAAGTAATTTTGAAAGCAAAATCATCAATCTGGATGAGTTGGCAAGGTAAAGTCTTTTTACCCATAATTACGATTCCATCTGACATTGTTTCTAAAAACTCAGAAGTAATTGGCTTATCAACTTGTACAATATAATCTTTCTCAGTTTTATTTTCGTTGCGAAGAATTTTGTCGTAAACCGTTCCATCATTTGTTAAGAGCAGCAAACCTTCTGATTCTTTATCGAGCCTTCCGACTGGAAAAATATCTGCTTCAAAAGGCAAAATTGCTTTTAAATTATCTTCAATCGCTACATTTAGCGTTGTTTCTATACCACGTGGCTTATAGAAAGCAATATAAATCAATTTTTTAGCTTCCTGCAAAACCTTCCCTTCGTAAATTACTTCATCGGTCTGTATAAGTTCACAATTTGATTTCGCTATACTGCCATTTACCAAAACTTTTCCCGAAATAATAAGGTTTAGTGCCTCTTTATTAGAAATTTGTAGCCTTAGAACCAATAAATATTGCAAACGGTTTCGGAAAGTCATTTTTCTTTGTCAACAGTCAACTATAATTTTTCTTTATTATTATTATTCATCTTGAAATCGCTCGTTGATGGATATATCTTTATCCAATACTCACGAGTTTCACCAGTATCGACTTTTACGTCAATTTGGTCTTTACTTTCACTGATAATTGTTCCAAAAATCAAATTTTGTCTTACAGGTACTTTTGAAATGTTTTTATACACCAAACGATAGTCTCCGTAAGCGATTTTCTTAGTAAACTCTGATAAATGGTTATTATGATTGAAACTGTTGGCATAAACAGGATGCAGACCACTGACTGTATTTTTGCAATAGCAAACCAACTTTCCATCTTTGGTATATAGCCAATATTCACAAAAACTATTCGCCACACCAACATCTTTTCCGACAATATTAACAGGAATCGATACAATACTGTGTGAAGGAAAATTGATTGAAATATCGGGTGAAGTGATATCATAAAACTCAAAAATCTGCACACCTTCGCCTGTTTTCTTTATCGAATCTTGTATGGATATTATTTTTACTGAATCAACTTTTACCACCACCGTATCTTTTTGTACAATTACAATGTTTTTAGGAAAAGCTGTTTCCTTTGAAAATGGCTCACAGGCCAAAACACATAGGCAGACGATGCCCATGAAGATTTTTTGCGATAATAATCTCATAGTATTGCAAAGGTTTAATGAAGGAAAACTTCAAAAGTAAATAATCTGTCTTTTTGAGAAACGCCCGCCAACACTATACATAATACTATTTGATAGGCGTTTTGGGGTCTTGAGCCAAAATTTTGCTTTTAACAATTGACGGCTTTTTATCTTCTTTTGGCCCACGCAAATGTATAATTAGTCCATCAAGAAAATTTCTCAGGATTTGGTCGCCACAAGGTTTAAAATTGGGGTGTTCTTTATCTCTAAAAAAAGCACCGATTTCGGCTTTTGAGGCATTAAAATTGGCCAGTTTCAAAACCTCTACTATTTGGTCGTCACGTAGCTGCAAAGCAACACGGAGTTTCTTTAAAATATCGTTGTTTGACATATATGACTGTTTTTGTTTTAAAAAGGTTGGAAAGTATTTAATTTTCAATGATAGAATAAAAAAACATTCACTCATTCTATCATTCAGTTCCACTATGGCACTCATTGAATCAGCTTCGGTTCTACCATAACCACTTCTTCTTTTTCTACGATAACTTGTCCGTCGGCAGAGCCTTTGGGTTTTCTTACAAATTTTTTGGGAGTTACAATTACAGGAGCCAACGTTTCATTTCTTCGTTTAGAAAAATACGCCGCCAAAGAAGCCGCCGTTTCAATGACTGAGTTCGGAAATTTTTTACCCGCCCGATATTTCAGCACCACATGCGAACCTGTTGCATCACGTGCGTGCAGCCAAAGGTCTTCTTTATAGGCGTATTGCTGTGTAAGCAAATCATTGTTTTTTGAATTTTTACCGACCAAAATCTCGAATCCTTCAACTTCAAAACGCTTAAATAATTCTTTGTAAGATTGAATTTTGAGTTTTGTATTTGGCGATAACCCATTGACTTTCAGATAACTACGCAAAGTTTTTAGATTTTCAGCAGCTTCAATATTCTCAATATAATTATTAATAACCGTCAATAATTGTTCTCTATTTTCGATATTTTCCATCAATTTTTCGAGTTCAATTTTTTCGTTTTTTGATTTTCGGTAAAAATTTTCGGCATTCTTTTGTGGCGAAAGGTCTGACCGAAGTTTGATTATGATGTTTTGATTTCGATAAAAATCAAACAACTTCACTTGTTCGGTTCGCTCTTCGATTTGGTGCAAATTTGCCATCAAAATATGCCCAATTTCTTCATTTTTCACATCCGAATCAAGCGATTCCATGCGTTGATACGAATTTTGTAGATAAGCTTCGGTTTGTTTTTTTTCTTTAGTTAATTTTCGCAAAACCTCTACCTTTTCATCATCGAGCGTATTTACCTTATTATAAGCAATGTAAAAGGCGTTCATGGCCTCAATTGGCTGCTCAAATTCCTGAATAATTTCGCCAAGTGGCAACAAAGAGAGATGCAATTGATGCTCCCAACGAACTAAATAATAACGAGGATTTTCGAGCTGATCAACTATTTTCCGAATATCTTCCCAAGTGCTTTTACCAACTTCTAACTGAGCATTGACAAGCTTCCCGAATGTTGGAAATAGTTTTCTATAATCTTGTTTTTCGCTCAAAAAACACTCATAAGATTGGTCGATTTTCCTATCTAACTCATTAATTATCAAGTTTTTATCACTTATAATTCGGCTATGAAAAAGCTCAATTACTTCCTGATTATGGCATAAAATAAGATTCGATCGAGTACCATACATTTTAAAAACAATCGAAAAGTCTTGCTCAAAATCAATCGAAAAACAACGTTCATTTAGAAATTGCCTGACACCAGTAACTTCCAAATCCATTAACTGCTCAAACAAATCAACGCTATTGCGTCTAGCACGCTCAAATTTATCGGTAAAATATAATGAAGCAAAATCGGGCAAAATGACGGCTTTGATATAAAACTCTTTGTAGTTTCGGTTTTTTCCACGAGCCGCTGCAAAACCAAAAACCAATTCATCTTTTTCTTGACTAAAGCATTCCATTAGCTTCAAACCCACAATCTTGGTTTCGATTTGCTTGGTAAGTTGACGAAGGAAATAATAATTATTCTGCACGAGTTCGTTTTAAAATTGAATACAAATTACGGTATTTTGTGGGGAAGAACCAACTTCTTCGATTTGCTCGACAGCGGCGGCTGACCACTTCACTCACCAACCGAAGAACTTTAATTAACCACAGAAGTATTTTTCGTTGCCTGAGCGGAGTCGAAGGCAATAGAAAAATCCTCAATTTTGCACCAACAAAAAATAATTGTAACTTTGACAATTAAAAACCCCTCATCATGTTATTACTCGGCATTGACATTGGCACATCATCCATCAAAGCATCGGTTGTAGATGCTGATACACAACAAGTTATCGCTTCGGCACAATACCCCGATGTCGAAGCGAGCATCTCGTCTCCGCAAGCAGGTTGGGCCGAACAAGACCCCGAAATGTGGTGGGCAAATACTATCGAAGCAATCAAACGTGTAAACACCTCCAAAGTTTTTGACCCTCAAAACATCGGTGCGATTGGTATTGCTTATCAAATGCACGGCTTGGTGATGGTCGATAAAAACAAAAAAGTGTTGCGTCCATCAATCATTTGGTGCGATAGCCGTGCTGTTGAAATTGGAGCAAAGGCTTTTTCTGATATTGGAGAAGATGTTTGTCTGAATCATTTGCTTAATTCACCTGGAAATTTCACAGCTTCAAAACTCGCTTGGGTAAAAGCCAACGAGCCACATATTTATGAGCAATGCGACAAAATCATGTTGCCAGGCGATTATATTGCCATGATGCTCACCGATGCCATCACCACTTCAAATTCTGGACTTTCGGAAGGTATTTTCTGGGATTTTCAAGCCAATGAAGTTTCGGTTGATGTGATGGATTATTATGGTTTTGATGATTCTTTGATTCCAGAAATAAAGCCAGTTTTCAGTAATCATGGCGAAGTAACGAGTGAAATTGCTCAACATTTAGGTCTAAAGGAAGGAATTCCAGTAACTTACAAAGCAGGTGACCAACCAAACAACGCTCTGTCGTTGGATGTTTTAGAACCTGGCGAAATTGCAGCAACTGCTGGAACTTCGGGCGTGGTTTATGCCGTAAGCGACCAAGTTTCGTATGACCCACAATCTCGTATAAATTCGTTTGCTCACGTCAACCATCAACTAACCGAAGATACTACTCGTATCGGAATTTTGCTTTGTATTAATGGAACTGGCATTTTGAACCGTTGGGTAAAAGAAAATTTTGGGAATAATCTAAATTATGTAGAAATGAACCAATTGGCTGCCCAAGCTCCAATTGGCAGTAATGGCCTTTTAGTGATGCCTTTCGGCAACGGTGCCGAACGTCTATTGAATAATCGTATTTTAGGAGCTTCGTTTCAAAATCTAAACTTTAATGTTCATTCAAGAAATCATATTTTCCGTGCAGCACAAGAAGGAATTGCATTTTCGTTGCATTATGGATTTGAACTCATGCAAGCCAATGGAGTAATTCCAAAGGTGATTCGTGCAGGAAATGCAAATATGTTTTTAAGCGATATTTTTAGCAATGCTCTTGTAAATGTAACAAATACGCCTGTTGAGTTATACGACACCGACGGAGCAAAAGGTGCGGCTCTTGGAGCAGGTTTTGGTGTAGGAATTTATAGCTCACCAAAAGAAGCCATGAGTAAACTCACTAAGTTGAAAGTAATCGAACCAAATACTTCACAAGTAGCTGAATATCAAGTAGTTTATGAGAGTTGGAAGGCAGTTTTGGAGAAATAATTTTTCGAGCAACTGTGGCACACTTAAAAGTGAGCCACAGTTTGTGTTATCCAGCATGAAAACATTTTCTACATCTTGCTTCATATGAATCTGATTCTCCGAGCATTACTTGTTGTTGATTAGGTACTTTTCGGTAAGAATAATTAGCAATATCTCCACATACTACACAAATAGCGTGTACTTTGGTCACATATTCGGCTATCGACATTAAATTTGGCATTGGACCAAACGGAATTCCACGCGAATCCATATCCAAACCAGCAATGATAACTCGCTTACCATTTTCAGCCAATTTATTAACTACGTCCACAATTCCTGCATCAAAAAATTGAGCTTCGTCAATGCCAACAACTTCGCAGTCATAGGTCATTAATAAAATTTCCTCTGATGAATGTACGGGTGTTGAACGAATCGCTGTTTGGTTGTGCGATACAATATCAACTTCATGGTAACGCACATCAATAGCGGGTTTAAAGATTTCAACCTTTTGTTTCGCTATTTTTGCACGATTTAGTCGGCGAATCAACTCTTCAGTTTTCCCTGAAAACATTGAGCCGCAAACCACTTCTATCCAGCCAGTTCTTTGCTCGTGGATTCGTCCTCTTTTTGGTTCAATAAACATTATTTAATTATTTTTTTCGTTCTTGTAAAAACTGGCAACAAAGTTGCGTTAATTTTGTTGTCGATTAGCTTTTTTAGCTAAAACTATAGCCAACCACTAATAAAACACAAAAAAAACGAATTTACTAATGTCGAACAAATTGAATTTGTCCGCTGTCGAGAGATACAGTAAGGCTTTTGCCGCTAAGGTATGTAATGATTTTTTTGCCGAAAACAGCAGTATAACGGGGAAGCAGGTGCTTAACTTAACGAGTCTACAGCAAGTAAATATGCTTACTATCAAGGCTTTATTCGATAAGTGGCAAGCCGATAACCAACGTCTTCGTAGTCCATATTTTGATTTTAATGCTCCGGAAGTTCAGCAAGCCCTCAAATCTTTCATGAATACCGTTTCTCAACATATTTTCATAAAAAGAGAGCATTTTGAGCCTCTTTTAGTCGATTCGGTTGGCGAAACGTTAGTACTTATTCTCGAACCGCAAACATTCTACAAAGAATTAATGCGTGACTTGCCAAATTTTAAGTTTAGTCAGGAAAATATCCGTCCGCTCACTAAATATATTCTGATTAACAAAGACATTTTACCCCAAATAGCCGAAAAACTCAACGGTCAAGAATTTGTATTTGCCAATCAAGCAATGACTTGGCTCGAAGAAACACCACTATCGATTGAAAATCCAGATAAATATTTGGCTCAGTTTGCCGAAATTATACCGATGCCAGAAGAATTAGTTTCAAGCAAAGAAGCACCAAAAGTAATTGATACAAATACTTCATTCTTTGATTTTGCAGTTCCAACACCTCAGCCAAGTGCAGAAATACCACAAACATACTTTCAGCAATATCCAATAGTAGAAAGGATTATCGAAACACCTCCTCCTGTTGTTGAGCGTCAAATTGAGCCTGCAGCTGTTTTTATAGAAAAACCTGTAGAGGTTGCTCCTGCTGTCATGCAAAGACCAGAGCCAAAACCAATTTACGAGCAAAAAGTAGAATCACTTTCCCCAAGAATAAATGAAGCTACTGTGGAAAGATTAGTACCAAAAGAAGCTGAAGAAATTAGACTAAATGAAAAATTGGCTAGCGAAAAAAAATCAGTGAATGACCAAGCTAAATCAAGCAAATCGGTGTTGGATTATCACCAAAACTCTCGAATCGAAGGAATTACGGGTGCTATTTCATTGAATCAACGCTTTTTGTTTACCAATAATCTTTTTGGCGGAAATATTCAATCTTTCTCACATGCACTCGAAGAACTCGAACTTTGCAAAGATTTTAGTGAAGCCAAAGAATTGATTTTGAAAAAATATGTTCCTCGCTATATGTGGGATATTACCGGAGCAGAAGCCGAAGAATTTATTGATATCATAAAACGTAGATTTAATTAAACAGTCCACAGTTTTACAAAAAAATAAAAAGAAAGTCAAAGGAGCGTTCCATTTGACTTTTTTATTTGTCAAATTCTTGAGATTTCTCTATTTTGCCCAAAATTTAGAGAAATGTCAAAATCAATTGCTGTTTATTATCAAAAACTTATCGCAAAGTGGAAAACACTCGTTTTCTACGGAATGATTTTTCTTTTGAAAACCAATTTGATTTTAGCATCAGGGGAACCGTTTCCTATCGGAGCGAAAAGTTGGGGAATGGGCAACACTACCGCAGCCTTGGCCGACCACAACTCTGTATTCAATAATCCTGCTGGTTTGGGCTTTCTAAAAGAAAACTTCATAAGTACTTCTTATCACTCACGCTATAATATTGCAGGTCTACAAACGCTCTCATTATCAAGCAATTACAATACTAAATTTGTAAATATCGGACTTGGTATAGAGCGTTTTGGTGATAAACTTTATAACGAGCAGAAACTTGGCTTGGCTATCGGAAAAAGTACGAATATGATTTCATTGGGGCTAAAGGTAAGTTATTTTCAAGCAGCTATCGAAAATTTTACTTCGAAAAACACTTTGTTGACCGAGTTCGGAGTAATGACTAAAATAAGTTCTAAAATACAACTTGGCTTTCATGCCTACAATCTAACTGGTGCAAAACTGTTTGCGTCGCAGCATATTCCATCAATCTTGCGTTTAGGGCTTTCTTTTACGCCAACAAAACAGATTTTATTGGTGGCCGAAGCAGAAAAAAATATAGAACTACCTACATATATCAAGGCTGGTATCGAATATCAAATCGTCAAGGGTTTTTATCTCCGTACTGGACTGACCTCCAAACTCAATCATGCACATTTTGGATTTGGCTTTCAGTCTAAGCAGTTTATTTTCGACTATGCCCTTAGTAGTCACTCGGCTCTAGGTTTTTCCAATCATCTATCAATTAGTTACCAAATTGGAAAAAGTAGCAGTCAATAATTATTTGTATCTTCAATGAATAATTATATAAATTGTTAAAGTAAATAATTTATAGAAATCCTTTAAACACTCCACAAATATTACAAATTTTGGACAATAGCCAAAATTTGAAAATGAAGTTTAATTACAGGACTGGATTTTAACCTGTCAACAAAACAAGAATAAATTAAAATCGAAAAAGACATGTCTTTGATGCAAACCACTCAATATTTCTTAAACTTTTAGCAGTTTCGACTTGTTAGTTTTATACAATTAACTCTTTACAAATCAAAATTATGATTCAAGCACAAACATTACAATTTCTTTCAGCACTCAAGGAAAACAATAATAAACCGTGGTTCGATACCAACCGCAAAACTTACGAAATAGCTAAGAAAAATTTTGCCGAAGTTGTACAAGAACTCATTAAAAGCATCGAAAAATTTGATAGAGATATCGAAGAAGCCCAACTTGAGGTAAAAAACTGTACATTTAGAATCAATCGTGATGTGCGTTTTTCTAAAAATAAAGACCCTTACAAAACTAATCTTGGTGCTTCGTTTAGTAAAGGTGGCAAAAAAGCCCATTCGGCTGGTTATTATTTGCAAATTGACCCGAATCATTGTTTTCTAGCTGGTGGAATTTGGATGCCAGAACCCGATGATTTAAAGAAAATTCGAGTAGAAATCGACTATAATTTCGATGAATTTAAAAACATTTTGAATGCCGAAGCTTTTAAAAATACATTTCCGAATGGCCTTGATAGAGAAGCTGTAACCGTTCGGCCGCCTAAAGGCTATGATGAAACAAATCCTGCCATTGAACTTATCAAACTCAAAAGCTTCACAACTTCGTCAGCTATTGATTCAAAAGAAATCTTAAAACCTAATTTTACGGATACCGTTTTGGCAGGTTTTAAAGCAATGCAACCATATATTGCCTTTCTAAATCGTGCGATTGAAGGATAAATAAAAAGACACAAACAGCTAATTATCAATAAGTTACAGTATTTACCTGTTATTTTTTTATTTTTCATTAATTAAGAAAGAACTAATTAAAAATTAAATATGTATATACATTAAATGTACAAGTATTTTTATTTATGAAAACGATATTTCACAACGCCAACGAACGTGGACATGCCAATCATGGTTGGCTTAACAGTTATCACTCTTTTAGTTTTGCTGGTTTTCACGACCCAAAAAAAATTCATTTTGGTGCTTTAAGAGTCTTAAACGATGATACAGTTTCGGGCGGAATGGGCTTTGGTACGCACCCGCATGATAATATGGAAATCATCTCAATTCCACTTTCGGGTGATTTAGAGCATAAAGACAGCATGGGTAATACGGCCATCATCAAAAAAGGTGAAGTGCAAATCATGTCGGCTGGTACGGGGATTTATCACTCCGAAAAAAACAAAAATCATGGCGAAGCGGTAAAGTTTTTGCAGATTTGGGTGTTTCCGAAACTCAAAAATATTGAACCACGCTATGACCAACAAGAGTTTTCGATTGAAGAACGCAAGAATAAATTTCAGACCGTAGTTTCACCGCTCGAATCGAATGATGGTGGTGTAGGAATTAATCAAGATGCTTGGTTTTCGCTTGGAAATCTTGATACAGGCACTGAAACTTCTTACGAAATCAAACGTCAAGGAAACGGTGTTTATGCTTTTGTTTTGGAGGGAGAAATTGAAATAAATGGTCAGAAATTAGGTCGTAGAGATGCTTTGGGAGTGAGCGAAACCGAGGCAATACAAATCAAAACAAGTAGCGATGCCGAAGTTTTATTGATGGATATTCCGATGAGCTTCTGATTAATTTAGTAATCAAATATTATTGATAATAAGGCGTTTATGAAAATTGAAATTATTTCGGGAAGCCCCCGCCACGAAAGCGTAACGGTAAGAGTTGCGAAATTTTTACACAAATTTTTGTCAGAAACAACCACACACGAAGTGAATTTATTGGATGTAAGTGATTTTCCACTTCCTGCAATTCAGAAAGTATGGACTTCGCTCGAAGCAGTTCCCGAAGAATGGAAACATTTGGGAGAAAGAATATTTCCTGCTGATGCTTTTATTTTGGTTACACCCGAATTTAACGGAAGTTATTCGCCTGCGATGAAGAATCTACTCGACCATTTTCCAAAACAAATCCACAAGCCTTTTGGAATCGTGACGGCTTCGGTTGGAGCAATGGGCGGAATGCGTGCAAGCCAACAAATGCAGCTATTGGTTGCTGCTCTTTTCGGAATCGCTTCACCGCAAATGCTTATTACGCCATTGGTTGATAAGAAATTTGATGCCGAAGGAAATTTATTGGATGAATCGTTCCAAAAACAGGTAGAGGTTTTTGTGAAGGAATATTTGTGGTTGGCCGAAAGTTTGGTGAAGTAAATATATTTTGAGCGAAATAGAGTTATAAAAAGCTTTATTTCGCTCATTTTCAAACGAAACTGGAGTTTCGTTCCACATAGATTAGGCACTATAAACATTTGAGAATGTACTTTCTAAGCCAATTTCGGGCAGAATAGCTTTTAAGTGGTGTTTTAAGTGCTCGGCATAATCTTGCATGATAAATTCGAGTTTGAAAAGCCCAATGCCATTTATGGTAATTGTATTTTGTAGAAAATCAGGATTTACAAATTCAATGATGTGGGCAATGTGTTGATTATAAGCATACCACAAACTAACTACGTCTTGCCAAGATGCTTGATTATAGTGCTGCTCACTTACCCAAAAATCTTGAGCGTAACCCACAAAATCAAAGTGCGGTTGTGCCATCATTCTGACGAATTTCTGTTGATTATTACAAGCTGAATCTATCAAATGCCCTAAAATTTCCTTCTTCGACCATTTATGGGGTAAAGGCTTAATACTTGCTTCTTCGTCAGTAATAGCACGTAAAAACGGCATTACATGGTCGAGGGTTTGGCGTAAATTTTGGGCGGTAGCTTGCATGAAATCTAAAATTATCTGGTTTTGATTTTATTCTGCATCATTTCGATGGCTTTTACTATTCGATTTTGGCGAGTTTCTTCCTTCTTAGCATCCAAAATCCATTGAGCATATTCTTTTTGGTGCGTGAAAGATAGGCTGTCGAAGAATGGTTTACATCGGCAGCCAACATTGCTTCGAGCAAATCTTGTGGTATTTCAACCACTCTTGGCTCAGTATCTTCTTCGATAGAAATATGCACAGTTTCGCCGTAGGTTTTGCCTACTTTATCACGCACTTCTTTATTCATAAAAAGTCCGTATTTGCCGCCCATTGATTGGTGTAAGTAGCCCACGGTATTCAACGGCATCAATGAGGGCTTTGATTTTTACTCTTTTCTTCCCAAAAGTTTCGAGAACATTAAAAGGAATATCGCAGTAAGAACCATTATGTTCTTCGTCTTTATGGATGATGGCGTCGTATTCGATTTTCATTGTTTATAAATTTAATAGGACAAGCTTCCAGCTTGTCCTACAATTTCACAAAATCTCTTTCAATTCAACCAATTTCTTTATATCAAAAGTTGGTTTCTGACTCGTTGGAATATTATCAGGATTATAAAAAACCGTGTCCATCTTGGCATTGATTGCTCCCAAAATATCGGCTTCATAATTATCGCCAATCATCAAACTTTCGACCAAATCAGCTTTTGTAACTTCGATGGCATAATCAAAAATTCGGCGGTCGGGTTTTCGTGTACCAGCCAATTCGTTGGTAATGATTTCTCCGAAATAATGGTGTATTTCAGAACTTTTCATTTTGTTTACTTGAATATCCTGCCAACCATTACTTATAATATGCAATTCGTATTTGGGTAAAAGATACTCTAACACATCAATTGCTCCTTCAATCAAATGAGCTTTTTTGGGCAAAAGTTCGAGAAAATATTCATTGATTTCTAAACCAAATGACTTTTCGAGGTCTTTTACTCCGAGATTTTCGAGCGTTTCTTGAAATCTTCTACGGCGAAGGTCTTCGTGTGTAATTAGGTTTTGTTCGAGCAAACTCCAGTGATGTCTATTTACAACCGAAAATTCTTGCTGAAATGACTCTAAAGTACTGATATTTAGACTTTTAAAATCGAAAATTTCATAAATATCAGCCAAGCATTCAGCCGAGTTTTTTTCAAAATCCCAAAGCGTATGGTCGAGGTCAAAGAAAAGATGTTTGTAGGCCATAAAATTATGCTTTTGGTGCAAATTTTAGCTGCAAACGCTCAACTGGCTGGTCGTTTACCAAATGGCTTTCTACGATTTCTTTAATATCTGATGGCTGTACATTTCCGTACCAAACACCTTCTGGATAAACCACCACAGACGGTCCCATTCCGCAAGTATCTAAACAACCTGTTTTTTGAGCTCTAATTTCGGTCAATAAATTACGGTCTTTTAATTCTTCTTTGAAGGCATCGACCAAAGCCATACCTCTTTCACTTCCACAACATTTTTTTGGTGCGTCTTTATCGTTTGTACAAACAAATACGTGCTTATTGAATTTCATTTTTTTATTTTTTATGATTTTTGATTGTATTACAACAAATTTAAGCAAACTTTAGGCGAAGCCTTCCTTTAATCACGAATTCCAAACTTCCCAAGCTTTCTCAGCTTGCAAATGAAGCATCCGTAGGCCATTATGTATTTTTGCTCCTTTTTCTTTTCCTTTTTGCAGAAAAAGCGTTTCAAGGGGATTATACACCAAATCGTAGAGATAATGATTTTCAGTCAGAGATTCGTACGGTATATTAGGACATTGCTCGGATTTCGGGTAAGTTCCGACGGGAGAACAGTTGATAATCAATTGATAATCAGCTATTAAACTCGGTATTTCATCATAAGAAATATTCTCTTCTGACTTGGTTCGGGAAACAGTTTTATAGTCAATTCCTAAATCTTTCAGTGCCGCCACAACTGCTTTTCCTGCTCCACCATTGCCTAAAACGAGTGCTTTAATTGATGACATATTAACTTCGGAAAGGAAATTTTCGAGCGAAGTTTTAAAACCATAATAGTCTGAATTATAGCCGATTAGTCGGCCTTCTTCCATGAATTTTATGACATTTACCGCCCCAACTTTTTCGGCCGACTCATCAAGTCCATCTAAAAAAGGCATTACTGCTTGTTTGTGCGGAATTGTCACGTTTAAGCCTTTCAGGTTCGTCTCATTTTTCAATAACTGAGGAAGTTCTTGAATATCAAGCAACTCAAAAAGTTTATATTCGTGGGTTTCGGAAAGACCCATTTTTTCAAATTTTTCGGTAAAATATTTTTTTGAAAACGAATGTCCGAGTGGAAATCCGATTAATGCGTAGGCGTTCATAATTTGGGTCTTATAAAATTTATATAGGTAGTGAAAACTAACCACCCCGTCCCGACTTCGTCAGGGCCACCCCTCCTTGAAAATAAGGAGGAAAATTTACTTAGTTCAAAATTTATTTCTTTTTTCGGCGGCGAACTTCGAGTTCTTTATAGCCAAAGGTTGGGTCGGGTTCTCGTACAAAATCATAGTCGGGCATTATTCCGAGTACGATTTCGGCAGTTGTATAAATCAGGCTTTCATCGCCCAAATGGCCGCCAATGGTTTTGCCAGTCGAATCGCTCACCGAAATATGAATATGTGAACCATTTTTTGACAAAACACCAACCAAGGAAACAATCTCGAAATGCCCTTTGAGCATCTCGTATTTTTCTTGGTTGGCGTATCTGATATTTACTGATGTCAAGCTACCCACGCAGGTAAGTAGGCAAGCGGCCGATATTTGTTTTTCGTCAATGAATCTTTGAAGTTCTTTCTTTAAATCTTGATTGGGTCGTAGCCTAAAAGCATAGCTTTGTGTGACCGACGTCGATAATTGCTGGGCATTGATTTGCATAGCGAACAAGCTGATTATCAAAGACTTAAAGAAGAATTTCATCATTATTATTTAGAAAATTTTGCTTTCAAGATTCCAACAATCATTGGTAAAATCGAAATGAAAACAATTCCTAAAACAACCTTCTCGAAATTATGTTTTACCCATTCATTTGAACCCAAGAAATAGCCCAAAAGCGTGATACTCGTTACCCACAAAACCGCTCCTAACACGCAAAACGTAATGTATTTACCGTATTTCATGCTACCCGCACCCGCCACAAATGGAGCAATTGTACGAATAATTGGCATAAAACGAGCAATAATTACAGCTTTTCCGCCGTGTTTTTCGTAAAATTCTTCCGTTTTTGTGATGTATTCACGCTTCAAGAAAAGTATTTTTTCACGAGATTTAATGAAATTACTAAAGTTTTTTCCGACTAAATAATTGACGTTATCGCCCAAAAGAGCAGCAACAATCAATAATGGAATCACGAAAGCAATATCAAGTTTACCAGTTGTGGAAGCCAACAAACCCACCGCAAAAAGCAGCGAATCGCCAGGCAAAAGAGGCATGATAATAAAGCCAGTTTCTACAAAAATAATCAGAAACAAGATAGCGTAAGTTAGCGTATCGTATTCGGCTAAAAACCATTGAAGCGTAGTCAATGGGTCTTTTAAAAAATCTAAAATAAAATGTATGAATTCCATGATGAGAGTTCTGAGTTTAGAGTTCTGAGTTCTGAGTGTCCGTTTCTATGATTTCTACTCTGATTTCTTTCTCTTTTTCCTCTTGTTTTTGCTTTGTGGTTAAAATAATACTATTGATAATTTCTAATAATTCTAAACATTCGCCATGAATTGACTCAAAAGATTTGGCATCTATAAATTGAGTTTCACACAGTAGTCGAAGCCAATATGAAGTTTCTCGCACTTCCTTTGAGGCAATGCCTAATTTATGTATAAAGTCTGAGGTGGATTCTGCTGAAAGAGCTTCGTTTACATTTGCTCCAATCGATGTTCCGCTTTTTAAAACTTGCTTTGATAGAACATATTCTTTAGTATTTTCCTGTAAAAACTTATACAAATTGATAATCCTCACAGAAAACCTAAAAGATTTTTGCTCAATTATGCTTTCAGTATTTTTCATAAAAAAAACAGCAAAAAAATACAGTGAAATAAACTCAGAACTCAGAACTTAGAACTCAATATCACTCTTCTTGCGTAATACGCTTATCGCCGCTGTATTTGCCGAGTTTGAAACGTTTTTTTGTTTTTTCTGGCAAGAAATGAGCAAAAGTATCTCCACGTAAGCCCAAACGAATGGTTTCGAGCGGAATTACTTCGTGAGGTGCAATATTCCCGAGATTTACGTTTGTTCCTACTAATTTAACAAAATAAACCTGTTGAGATTTTTGGGGTGCTTCCCAAATGATTTTCTCGGCAGGAATGGCATGAATGATTTCATCAACCAAACCTTGACGCACTTCGCCACTGCTACGGAAAAGACCAACGTTTCCACCTTCACGGGCTTCACCGATTACTTTCCAAGCACCAGCATCAAGTTCCGACTGCATCATTTCAATCCATTTGTAGGGAGCAAAAATCTTTTCGGCATCTTTTGAACCTACTTCCGAAAGCACTTTAACACGAGTAGCCAAACGACGAATATATTCGCATTTTTCATCGCTCGGAATTTCGATTGAGCCGTCAGAGACTTCGGCGTGTTCGAGTTTATATTGATCTAAAACTCTTAAATAATCTTCAAATTGGTCACGGGCTACAAATGCTTCGAAGAGTGTTCCGCCAAAATAAAGTGGAATACCTGCATCTTGATATACTTTTACTTTATCTTTTAGATTTGGAGTTACAAATGAAGTTGCCCAGCCAAGTTTTACAATATCTATATGCGGTGCCGAAACATCCAACATATCTTCTACTTCTCTGATACTGAGACCTTTATCCATTACCATCGTTAGGCCAGACTCACGAGGTTTCGCTGTACGTTTCGGTACGTGGTTTAAACTATAATTCATCATTTACTTTTATCTTGTTTTTTGAATCAAGGGCAAAGATAATAAATTTTGTTGTAAGGAGTTTTATTTAATGATGAATGCTTAATGATTAATGTTTTATGAGGAATGATGGAAAATAACTTCAAAAACATAAAAATCTGCAAGGAAGTCTCACAGATTTTTATGCAATCTTAATGTTAAATCAAGCATTCCTCCCTCTCAATCAAAATTAAACATTTTGCGTTAAACATTAGAGCATATATTTCAAGCGAATCACTTCTTTCTCGGTCAGGAAACGCCATTTTCCGCGTGGGAGGTCTTTTTTGTCAAGGCCAGCGTAAGTGGTTCGGTCAAGTTTCAAGACTTCATATCCTAAGTGTTCAAAAATACGACGCACGATGCGGTTTTTACCACTATGAATCTTTATTCCTACAACTTCGGCATCGGGCGTAACAAGTGCTAATTCATCGGGTTTGATGAAACCATCTTCCAAATCAATACCATTTATGATTGTCTCAAAATCTTCGGTTGTGATAGGCTTATCTAACTCAACCTGATAGATTTTCTTAATTTCATGTGATGGGTGTGAAAGCTTTTCGGCCACTTCTCCATCATTTGTCAAAAGCAATAAACCTGTTGTATTTCTATCCAAACGACCTACTGGATAGATACGTTCTGGACAAGCATTTTTAACTAAATCCATCACTGTTCTACGCTCATCTGGGTCTTCGGTGGTTGTGATAAAATCTTTTGGTTTGTTCAATAAAACATACATTAGTTTCTCGCGGCTCAATATTTTTTTGCCGTATTTCACTACATCAGTAGGCTTCACTTTATAGCCCATTTCTGTAATTTCTTTACCGTTCACAGTAATTTGACCTGATGCAATCAATTCGTCAGCATCACGTCGAGAAGCTACTCCTGCATTAGAAATGTAACGATTTAGTCTTACCGAACCATCTTTCGGCGACTCACTTTCTTCTTTTATAACTTTTTTCTGAACTTTCTCAGGAAGTTTGCTTTTCAAACGCTCTGTATCATAATTTGGAGCTTCTATACGCCCAGAAGTTGCTTGGTTTTCTTTTGGCTCAAATTTATCTTTCGGCTTGAAATCTCTATTGTGCGGTTCGTTTTTCTGAAAACGAGGTTTGTCAGCCGAATAAGCATTTTTTCGGTCGTTTGATGTTGCTCGGCCGCTGTCATCTCTTTTTCTAAAAGGATGTGCAGGCTTTTCGTCAGAAAAAATTCTTGGTTTATCTTCAAAAGATTTTGAAGCGAAATCTTTCCTTTCACCAAATGGCTTACGCTCAGAACTTTCTTCTCTTTTTTGATAAGGACGGTGACTGCTGAAAGGTTTTCTATCACTTCTTTCGCCAAATGGCTTACGCTCAGAACTTTCTTCTCGTTTTTGATAAGGACGGTCACT
>JAIXOL010000049.1 GCA_027486845.1 Cytophagaceae bacterium | reverse complement strand
TCAGAACTTTCTTCTCTTTTTTGATAAGGACGGTGACTGCTGAAAGGTTTTCTATCACTTCTTTCGCCAAATGGCTTACGCTCAGAACTTTCTTCTCGTTTTTGATAAGGACGGTCACTGCTGAAAGGTTTCCTGTCGCTTCTTTCGCCAAACTGCTTACGCTCAGAACTTTCTTCTCGTTTTTGATAAGGACGGTCGCTACTGAAAGGTTTCCTGTCGCTTCTTTCGCCAAATGGTTTGCGGTCAGAACTTTCTTCTCTTTTTTGATAAGGGCGGTCGCTGCTGAATGGCTTGCGGTCAGAACTTTCTTCTCTTTTTTGATAAGGACGGTCACTGCTGAAAGGTTTCCTATCGCTTCTTTCGCCGAATGGCTTTCTATCGCTGTAAGTTTTAGTTTCGCTGTTGTTTGTCACAATACGTTTTCTTTCTCCGAAACCACCTACACCATTCTCTCTTTTCTTGAAGATTGGTTTATCACCAAATGCTTTTTTTTCGCCGAAACCACCACGGTTATCGGACTTTTTGGGTCTTTCTGAATTCCTCATTGGATTTGCAGCATCACTGCTGTAATTAAATAACTAATTGATTATCAAGCTCAAAGGTACAGCTTTTTAATTAAGAATATAGAATGAGGAATATAGATTTTTGTGTGTATCGACAAATTAACAAAAAAGACCACAGAGTTTTCTCCATGGTCTTTATCTTTTTTAACTTAAATCTTAAATCGGTTTGAAAATCAAATCACGGTAATCCATCATTGATTTACGGATTACTTCATGAGCATCTGCACGGCCATAAACATTTGAGATTTCGATGGCATTTTTCTCGTCAGGTAAACTCTTGTAAGTCAAGAAATAGTGCTTCAAACGAGTAAGAATGGCTTCTGGAAGTTCACTAATATCAGCAAATTTTTGATAAATCGGGTCGTCAACCAAAACAGCAATGATTTTATCATCAGCTTCGCCTTTATCGAGCAAACATAGTCCGCCAATCGGGATAGCTTGTAATAAAATATCCCCATGCGGAATATGGTGGCTGGAAAGAACACAAATATCTAATGGGTCGCCATCGCCTTCTTGCACTTTATCAGAGCCACGTTCACGAGCGAGTTTTGCTACTTCTTCACCACAATATGTCTGAGGGATAAAGCCGTAAAGTGAAGGAATTATATTAGAATATTTTTGTGGACGGTCTATTTTCAAATAACCCGATTCCTTATCTACTTCATATTTAATGGTATCTGACGGTACAATTTCGACAAATACTGTAACTTTTTCTGGGGCATTATCACCTACCGAAATTCCATGCCACGGGTGTGCTTTGTAAACTGGTTTCATAATCTATTAATTCAAATTTTCACCAAAGAAACGCAATAAACAAGGATTTGACAAATTAGAAGATGGATATTAACACATAAAAAACATATCATTAGGGTACCGATTTAAGTAGTTTTACTTAAGTTTATTTTTATTTTAACACGAAGGCACTAAGAAACACTAAGTTTCATTCATGTGCCTGATGTTGAATATTATCAAAGATTCAGAATAAATATTGAGGAAGTAGTTTTAAAGAAAACAAAGAATGTTTAAGTTTGAAGAATAAATACAAACCTTATTTCAAGAATCATTTACCTAAATTTTATCAACAAAGAAAACATCTGATGAAAAAACTCCTAACTCTAGCTCTTTCTCTCGTAACATTATGTTCGTTTGGACAAAGCTCCTTGAAGGCAAAAATTAATGCAAAAGCCGAATCTATCGACTCAAAAGTTGTGACTTGGCGAAGAGATATTCACCAAAATCCAGAACTTGGAAACCGTGAGTTTAAAACTGCCGAAAAAATAGCCGCTCACCTAAAATCGCTTGGAATTGAAGTGCAAGAAAAAGTGGCTTATACGGGCGTTGTAGGAGTTTTGAAAGGTGGTAAACCTGGCCCAGTTGTATTGTTAAGAGCCGATATGGACGCATTGCCTGTAACCGAAAGAGCTGATATTGCTTTCAAATCAAATGTCGTAACTGAATATAACAATCAAAAAACGGGTGTAATGCACGCTTGTGGACACGATACACACGTAGCGATTTTGATGGGTGTGGCAGAAGTGCTTTCGTCAATGAAAAATGATTTGGCTGGAACAGTGAAATTCTGTTTTCAACCAGCCGAAGAAGGAGCTCCAGCGGGCGAAGAAGGTGGTGCAGATTTAATGATAAAACAAGGTGTTATGGAAAACCCAAAAGTTGATGTGGCTTTTGGATTGCACATCAATTCTCAGACAAATGTTGGGCAAATCAGGTATCGTTCTGGTCCAGAAATGGCAGCGGCGGACACTTATACACTCAAAATAAAAGGAAAACAAACACACGGAGCAAGTCCATGGAGTGGTGTTGACCCAATTGTGACTGGCTCACAAATTGTGATGGCTTACCAAACGATTATCAGCAGAAATGTGGATATTACCGAAAATCCTGCGATTGTAACTATTGGAGCTTTCAATGCGGGAATCAGAAGCAATATTATTCCCGAAGAAGCAACGATGATTGGAACAATCAGAACTTTCAGCGAAACACAACAAAAACTCATTCATAGGAGAATGCAAGAAATTGCGACTAATATTGCTGAAAGTGCAGGTGCAACAGCCGAATTGAAAATCAATATTGGTGTGCCTGTTACTTGCAACGACCCAACTTTAACCGAAAAAATGGGGCCAACGCTATCGGCTTTGGCAGGAAAAGAAAATATCTTGACCGCTCCGCTCGCCACTGGTGCCGAAGATTTTAGTTTCTTTGGCAAAAAAGTGCCTGCATTTTTCTTCTTTTTGGGCGGAAAACCAATTGGAAGCACGGCAGCAGCTCCGCACCACACACCAGACTTCTTTATTGATGATAGCGGTTTAGGTCTCGGCGTAAAAGCCCTTTGCCATTTGACGGTTGATTATTTTGAGAAGAAGTAGAGAATAGTGTAATCTATAAATTCATATAAATTTGTAGATTACGTTCTATAAATTCATATAAAATAGTAGAAAAATCACTCTTGCTATGCAAAGTTTCTGAATTTTTCGTTCACTCGGAGTCTCCCGAAGGTACGTAGGGGACTCTGAGTGCATTAGTCTTGGTAAACCGAAGAAATAAACAATGGTATAAAACTACATATCTAAACTATAGTATAAACCAATACCTCCGAGTCCCTTGCAGGAGACTCGAAGGGAACTGAAAATCAAAACCAGATAATTTTCTATTTCATGCAAGCTACTGCTCAACATTTACGCCAAACCCTCGACCACGTATTGCCTTTTCTGAGGCATATTACTGACGAAGAAGCAAGTATTAAACCTTTACCCCATAAATGGTCAAAGAAAGAGATTTTAGGACATTTGATAGACTCAGCCTGTAATAATCAGCAGAAATTTGTCAGGATAATGGCACAACCACACCTTGATTTTGTGGGTTACGCTCAAGATTTTTGGGTAAGCGAACAGCATTATAATCAAGCCTCTTGGGCCTCATTGATTGACTTGTGGTATGCTTATAATCAGCATATTGCACACATCATTGAGTTTGTAAATCCTAACTTTCTGCAAAACACAATTACTATAAATGGAGTTGGGCTGTTCAAACTCGAATTTATTATGAAAGATTATGCCGAGCATTTAAAACACCATTTAAAAGCGATTTTGCCAGAAATTGGTTTAGAAAGCTCATTCTCAAATGTTTATAGTGCCTAAACTATGTGGGACACTACAGTTTCGTTTGAAAAAGAGCGAAATTGAACTAGCAAATTTAAAATAATCGGTAATATTTCGTCTTGAAATAGCTTTACACAAATTTCAAGAACCAAGATAAATTTTCGTAAATTTACAGAAAAACTTCTTTCGTTCACTCAGAGTCTCCCGAAGGCACGTAGGGGGCTCTGAGTGCATTGGTCTTGGTAAACCAAAGAAATAGATAATGGTAAAAAACTAAATATCTAAACCAAAGTATAAACCAATGCCTCCGAGTCCCTTGCAGGAAAAAACAACAATGACCTACCTCAACCCCACTACTAAAGTAACCACCGACTCCGCAGGTATTTCAATACTCATACCTTTGATTTTGCTATGAGCTAAATTCTTATCTTTTGATGTAGTGTAGGCATCAATTACTTGATTTTTTGTAAGATTTGGCAGTTCGATTCGCTGATTTTGAGCAGGATTCACAATCACTACCACTAACTCTTTTGCACTTTTATAAGCCGAAACCATCAAATCTTTATTGTCGGTTTCGATTTTTATTCGCTGCATTTGTGGTCTGACAAATCTTGAAAAATTACCAAACGCCCAAAGGAGTTTTGAATCATAAATTTCAGCATCAAATTTATTACTATCGTTTTCGCCTTTTACGCTATTATTGGAAACGTAAATCAAGCCATCTTTATAGTCGTTGGCACTAACCGAAAGCCACCAATGCCACGCCGAAGCATTGGCATAAGTCAAATCGGCATGAATAACTTTGGCAACGTACAAAGCAGTTTTCATGCCTAAATCTTGTCCTCCACCTTCAATTTCGCCAGCATTATTGCCTAAAATGCAATATTCCGACTGCCAATAATTGATTTTTTGTTGCTGAATTTTAGCCGATAACTCTTGTCGTTTCCCGATTAGTTCGCTACTCGGCGAGGTTGTAAAATAACTATGCCCACAAATTAGTTTTTCGACTGAATTTAAGTTACCAACATAGTTTTTACTCGACTCCGAAAAGAAACTTTCAATCTGATTATCTTGTCCAACTTCGCTTCGGTTACTCTTCGATTTGTACAAATAATCAATCTGTGCGGCATCGGTAATCACAACCTTTGTGCTTAGTTTTCGCTCGGTCATTTTTGTGTCGAGTTTCCGCACCGCCCAAGCCAAATCTTCGTTGTTAATGGGCGTTCCTTCTTGCGAGCCAAACCCCGATTTTGATTTTGGTCCCCAATCCCACTGTGGTTCGTTGAATGGACTGATATAATCAAATTTCAATTTTGCTGAAACCTCCGCCAAAAAACCAGTAAAATCATCAATTTTATTTTTATCGAAATTCCAGTCGCCCAATTTACCACTACCAATCGCTAAACCATTTTTTGTCATCGAAACTGGTGAAGAATTTAAGAAACCCAGCGTAAAATCAACACCATTGCGTTTGGCTGCCTCCAAAAACCATTGTTGGCCACGCTGTTTGTTCCAATTGTATTTTCCATTCTCCAAAAAGCACTCAGCTCTACGCCATTCATTCGTTATTTTGCTATCAATTCCTTGTTCTGTACTGCCTGCACCGATATTGAATCGCCACATCGAAAGCCCAATTCCTTTCGGATTCCCTGCTTTGTCGAGTTCTTTGCTAAACAACAGACTCGCAATTTTTTCTCGTTTTTCAACAGGATAATTTTCACCCACTATTTGCATCGACCAACAATCCGACGCCCCAAAACTGTGAATAGTTTGGTAGGTAGTTTTTGTGTCGATTTTTAGTTTTTGAGAAAAGCTGATTTGAGAAATGATACTTAAAGCAAGGAGTATTTTTTTCATTTTTGGTTGTATTATATAAAATGAGACTGCAATTATAAGCAAAATCCCTCGTTTGGCTAAATGTTCTACATCCGTCATGGAATGATTAGTCAGTTTGTCAGCCATTGTTACAACGGCACTTGAATGCTTCACTATAAAATAAACACCACAATTATAGAAAAAAATCAAACATAAATCGCATAATATTTCTTCAAACAAAAGAAACTCTCTCTCCCAAAGTTGTGTTTATATTCAGATAAGCTATTTCTATATCTACTCAAAATTATGGCATACAAACTCGTTTCTGATTATAAACCAACTGGCGACCAACCGCAGGCAATTGTCAAGCTCGTTGAGGGTATCAACAAAGGCGAGCAATCGCAGGTTTTATTGGGCGTAACTGGTTCGGGAAAGACCTTTACTGTTGCCAACGTAATTGCTCAACTCGACCGCCCAGTCTTGATTTTGAGTCATAATAAAACTCTTGCCGCTCAACTTTATGGCGAATTTAAAAGCTTTTTCCCTGAAAATGCCGTTGAATATTTCATTTCTTACTATGATTATTACCAGCCCGAAGCGTACATTGCCACCACCAATACATATATAGAAAAAGACCTCATGGTCAATGAAGAAATCGACAAACTTCGCCTTTCAACGGTTTCTTCATTAATGTCGGGGCGTCGTGATGTCATTGTCATTGCTTCGGTTTCGTGCATTTATGGTGCGGGAAATCCAACCGAAATGAAACGTAGCATTATTCAAATTGGTGTTGGATTGATTATTTCTCGCAATCAGTTTCTTTTTCGTTTGGTCGAAATCCTTTATTCTCGCACCGAAGCCGAATTTACTCGTGGAACTTTCCGAGTAAAAGGAGATACCGTTGACCTTTACCCAAGCTATGCCGACTTTGCTTTTAGATTTATATTTTTCGGCGATGAAATCGAAGAAATTCAAAGAATCGACCCAAATAATGGCAAAAAACTAAGTTCTGAGAAACAAATTGCGATTTTTCCAGCCAATTTGTTCGTAACTGGTCGAGACGTTATGGCAAACGCTATGCACCAAATTCAAGATGAAATGGTGAAACAAGTCAAATATTTTGAGTCGGATGGACGATTATTGGAAGCCCAAAGAATTCAAGAACGTACCGAATTTGACCTCGAAATGATGCGAGAATTGGGCTATTGCTCGGGTATCGAAAACTATTCACGTTATTTCGATAATCGTCAAGCTGGTCAACGTCCTTTCTGCTTACTCGATTATTTCCCGCAAGATTATTTGATGGTTGTTGATGAAAGTCACGCATCAATGCCACAAATCAGAGCCATGTGGGGAGGCGACCGCTCACGCAAAGAATCTTTGGTCGAATACGGCTTCCGACTTCCATCAGCCATGGATAATCGCCCGCTAAAATTCCAAGAATTTGAAGAAATGGTTGGACAGACAGTTTTTGTAAGTGCCACGCCAGCCGATTACGAAGTGCGTTTGACTGATGGTGTTGTTGTCGAACAAATCATTCGTCCAACGGGCTTGCTCGACCCTGAAATTGAAGTACGTCCGAGTATCAATCAAATTGATGATTTATTGGAAGAAATTAACTTGAGAGTTCAGCGAAAAGAAAGAGTTTTGATTACAACTTTGACCAAACGTATGGCCGAGGAATTAAGTAAATATCTCGACAAAGTAGGCATAAAAGGTCGCTATATTCACTCCGAAGTAAAAACTTTCGACCGTGTAGAAATCTTGCGAGAATTGCGTTTGGGTGTGTTCGATGTTTTGGTTGGAGTAAACTTACTCCGTGAAGGTCTCGATTTACCCGAAGTTTCGCTCGTGGCAATTATGGATGCCGATAAAGAAGGCTTCTTGCGTGATATTCGCTCATTAATTCAAACCATCGGTCGTGCCGCACGTAACGAAAACGGAAAAGTTCTGATGTATGCCGACCGAATGACTGGCTCAATGGCAAAGGCAATTGATGAAACCAATCGCCGCCGAGCAATTCAGATGGAATACAATGCTGATAATGGAATTACGCCCAAAACTATCTTCAAGTCGAGAGAAGCAATTATGGAGCAAACTTCGATTGCCGACAGTAAGGCCACAACCAAAATGTATTATAATGAGCCTAATCAATTATCACTCGCCGCCGACCCAATTGTGGGCTATATGACCAAACCACAACTCGAAAAACTCATAGAAGAAACTCAAAGAAAAATGGAACGTGCCGCTAAAGACTTGGATTTCTTAGAAGCCGCTAGATTCAGAGATGAAATTGGACAGTTGAGAGAAAAAATAAAAAGCACAGCCAATACCTAAAGGGGAGGTTTGCTTGGTTATGTGTTTAAATTCCCCTCCTTTTCAAGGAGGGATGACAAAATTCTGACAAAGTCGAATTTTGACGGGGTAGTTCGCTCCAACTTTGCATATTTTTCAAGCATTTCTCGGCCAAAAACTACCCCGACTGGGCGTCCCCGTCCGACTTTGTCATGACACCCCTCCTTCAAAAGGAGGGGAAGTTTTAACACAATATTATACTTTAAAACGGCAAATCATCACTATTCCCGCCTGCTAAATCGGGTGGTGGAGGCATTGGCACTGGGGCAGTTTTCGGTGCGTAATTATTCGAGCTTCCACTGTTTCCAGAATAGGCAGGAGTAGCACTTTCGCCATCACCTCCTGTACTACGTCCGCCACCGACTAATTGTAACGAATTTCCTCTAATTTTCACCGTATTACGTTCATTACCATCTTTATCAGTCCATTTTTCAGTACGAATTCTTCCCTCAACGTAGGCCATATCACCTTTTTTGAGGTATTGTTCGGCTATATTTGCTAATCCTTCCCACATTTCGATGCGATGCCATTCAGTCTGTTCTACTTTTACACCTTCTTTATTGTTATAGCTATCGGAAGTAGCAATGCTAAAAGTCACTACTTTTCCTCCACTTGGAAGCGTTCTTACTTCTGGGTCAGAGCCGAGTCTGCCTAACAAAATCACTTTATTTACTCCAGCCATTTTATATAAAATTGTTTAAGATTGTTACGTAAATTTAATGAAAAACAAATAGAAAAACAATTACTTTTTGGGCGAAAACCAAGAACTTTTCAGATACTTTTCAATCAAAATCGGTTTGGGTAAAACCTCAACTTCATCCAATGAATAAAACGCATATCCAGCAGGAGCAGCTACTTCCTCACTCAAAAGAACATGCCAAAACCTTGCCTCAATTCGCTGATGCGTCAAGATATGTTTAAAACTTTCCGAATGTCCCTTAATAATTGCTTTTGTTAGCGTTTCTTGCAAAAAGTCATCATTTATTTCATCAAGTTCTGAAAGTTTTTCTACATTTTCTACCAAATAAAAATCATTAAGCCCAGTCCAAATATCGCCTTCTAGGCGTTGGTGCATCAAAATATTGCTATCATGTTCAATGACAAAATAATCAAAGAAACGTTTCCGAACTTTCACTTTTTTTGATTTTATTGGCAAAATCGTTTGTATTCCTTTCGCATTTGCTACGCACGAATCAGCAAAGACACAAAACATGCAATCAGGATTCGCTGGCGTGCAGTGAATTGCCCCAAACTCCATAATCGCCTGATTATAAGTACTTGGCGATTCGGTCGAAATGAGTTCATTGGCCAATTCGCTAAAAACACTCTTCGCTTCGTAGCTCGAAATATCAGTTTCTATACCAAAAACTCTCGCTAAAACTCTAAAAACATTCCCATCAACTACCGCCACCTTTTCATCAAAAGCAAATGAGGCAATCGCCGCCGCAGTGTAAGGCCCAATACCTTTTAATTTCAGCAATCCTTCAAAATTATTAGGAAAAATTCCATCAAAGTCATTAACCACGATTTTAGCTGTGGCGTACATATTTCTCGCCCTAGAATAATATCCCAAACCTTGCCAAAGTCGTAGTATTTCTTGCTCATCAGCATTTGCCAAATCCTTAACGGTTGGGTAATTTTCTGCAAACTTTTCGTAATATGGCGAACCTTGTGCCACCCTAGTTTGTTGCAAAATAACCTCAGATAGCCAAATTTTATAAGGGTCTTTGGTTTTTCGCCACGGCAGGTCTCTTTTTTTGGTGTGATACCAATGAATTAATACTTCGGAAAAAGCCTTGGTTTCCAATTTTTATATAAGTTTGATATAGGTTTGTAAGAAAATAAATGTTTTAAAAGGCCTTTTTTGTGTTAATATATTTTGTAACTAACTAATTATGAAGTAATTACAAAAAAAAAAGTTAAAACTTTTTGGGAGAGTCTTTATAAATCCCCTATCTTTGCAAACCCAAAAACAAACCAAAGAGTTTGAAAGTATCAAAGTGAAGTTTTCAAGACTGAAAATTTTGGTGTAAAAATTGTTGTATTTCACCTTGGTATTTTTTGAAAGTTAATTGATAATCTAAATAAACGTTTTTACTCGTGACTAAAGCAGAAGTTATCGTTGCAATTGCCGACAAAACTGGCGTAGACAAAGCAAGTGTATCCACAACACTTGAATCATTTTTTGAAATTGTAAAGGACACATTGACACAAGGCGATGCAGTTTACGTGAGAGG
This sequence comes from Cytophagaceae bacterium, assembly GCA_027486845.1. Taxonomy (GTDB): domain Bacteria; phylum Bacteroidota; class Bacteroidia; order Cytophagales; family Spirosomataceae; genus Emticicia. Next base: position 102,317 of record JAIXOL010000049.1, on the reverse strand, counting down.
TTTCGGAAGTTTCGTAAATAAACACAGAGCTGCTAAAAAAGCTCGTAATATTTCGGCAAAAACTACCGTGATGGTTCCTGCCCATTCGGTTCCAGGCTTCAAACCAGCCAAAGAATTTACTGAACAAGTAAAGGCATCAGTAAAATAATCTTTAATGATAGTGTGATTCGTTGAATAAATCATGGGTAGCCCAACAAATTGGCTATCCATGATGTTCTTTTCAAGTAGCATAATTAAAAAAAACATGAAAAAAAACTTCATCATTCTGATTGTCATTGCGGTAGCCCTCACGGGCTTTCTTTATTCTCGCCCAAAGGTAGTCGTGAAAGACGAAGCAAAAGCGAATAGAGATAAGGTTTCGGAAACAAAATCGGATGAAAAACACTCCGATGATGATGGTCACAACCACGAAGAAACTTCGCAAGCACCGAAACTTTCAGCCGAACAGGAAAAACAAATCGCAGGTATTAAGCAAAAACTCACCTCGGCAAGCGACAAAAACCCTTTGTACGAGCAAATCGCTCAAGTTTTTATCAATGCAAATCGTTATGATAGTGCAGCAGTTTATGCCGAAAAGATTGCTTTAACAAATCCGACTACCGAAAATTGGATGCGTGCTGGAGATATTTATTATCAAGCATTTACATTGTCTCTTCGTCAAGAAAACGTAAGTAGCTATGCCGAAAAAACTCGTGTGTGTTACCAAAAAGTATTGGAGAAAAACCCAAGACAGCTTCAAGCCAAAACTAATTTGGCAATGACTTATGTACAGTCAGACTCGCCAATGCAAGCAATTATGATGCTTCGTGAAGTAATTACCGAAGAACCTAATTTTGAGCCCGCTTTAATGAATTTGGGCGTACTTTCAATGCAATCTGGGCAATATGACAAAGCTGCTGACCGCTTCAAACAGGTAATTCGAATTAATCCTAAAAATGTCAATGCACTCTTGGGATTAGGTTACAGTTTAATCGAATTAAAGCAAAAATCGCAAGCAAAAATTATTTTTGAAGACTTGAAGAAAAACGTAAAAGAGCCAACTTTATTAGAAGAAGTAAATAAGGCTTTGGAGAGTTTAAAATAATTTGTTATCTTTGCGGTTCGATGAAAAACCTCATTTAGATTTTTTGAATGAGTTAACTAAGAAAAAATAAATTTCAAATAATCCTTCGGGAAAATAAATTATTACTATCATGCCTTGCGGAAAGAAAAGAAAAGGTCATAAAATGGCCACGCACAAAAGAAAGAAGCGTCTTAGAAAGAATCGTCATAAGAAAAAATAATTTTTCTTAGGTTTAGCAGCATTATTTTCCTTAAGTGAAATCTAATTCTGCTAAACCAATCCCCTTTTTATAGACAAATCATTATTCATTAACCCCTCGATTCTACCTCACCTTTGAGCAACGAATTATATATCAGTACCACACAGAAAGGTGATAGAATAGCCCTTGTTCAAGACAAGCGATTAATCGAATATCACTTTGACGAGACGGAACACCAGTTTTCCGTCGGAGATATCTATTTGGGGGTAGTCAAGAAAGTTGTGCAAGGAAATAATGCCGCTTTTGTTGATGTTGGATATGATAAAGATGGTTTTCTTCACTATAACGAAATTATTTCGTACAATTCTCTAAATAAATTCGTAAAAGACGTTATTGCTAAACGCCCGGTTAATCTTCGTTTGAAAGGTTTTAAAATGGAACCCGAAATCGAAAAATTTGGCAAAATTAATGATGTTATTTCAAAAAACACGCCAGTACTTGTACAGGTCGTTAAAGAGCCAATATCAACAAAAGGGCCACGTCTTTCTTGCGACATTTCGATTGCAGGACGAAATGTGGTTTTAGTGCCTTTCGGCAATTCGGTTAATATTTCTAAGAAAATTACTAATAAGCAAGAACGTCAAAGATTACACAAAATGGTGTCGTCGGTGAAGCCCGAAAACTTTGCAGTGATTGTACGGACAGTAGCCGAAGGAAAAGACATGGAAGAACTAAGCCGTGATATTGAGTTTTGTGTAGAAAAATGGGAAGAGGGAATGAAGGCTTTGCGTGATGCTAAGCCACGTGACCGTATCATCAGTGAAATGGGTCGAGCTTCGTCAATTTTGAGAGATATGCTCAATGATGATTTCGACAATATTTATGTTGATACAAAAGAAAATTTTGAAGGCGTAAAAACTTTCTTGCATACCATTGCACCCGATAAAGAGAAAATCCTTAAACTCCACACGGGCAAAAATAAACTTTTTGAGCAATACGGTATTGAAAAACAAATAAAATCATTGTTTGGTCGATCGGTTAGCTTACAAAATGGTGGCTATTTGATTATCGAACACACGGAAGCACTCCATGTAATTGACGTAAACAGCGGCAATAAATCAACGCAAGAAGATGACCAAGAGTCAACAGCATTGGCTGTAAACTTAGAAGCTGCTAAAGAGTTGTGTCGTCAGTTGCGTATGCGTGATATGGGAGGAATTATCGTCGTCGATTTCATTGATATGAAGAAAAGCGAAAACCGTCGCTTAATTCAGGAAGCAATGAAAGAAGAAATGAAAGGCGACCGCTCTAAATATACAATTCTTCCGATTTCAAAATTTGGTTTACTCCAAATCACTCGTCAACGTGTTCGTCCTGAAATGAACATTGTTACTCGTGAAACCTGCCCTACTTGTAGCGGAACAGGTACGATTCAGGCAAGCATCATCGTTACAGATTTGATTGAAAACAACCTTGATTATATACTTTCAAAACAAAACGAAAGTGGTATAAGCATTGTACTACATCCGTTTATCTATGCCTATTATCGAGAAGGACTTATTTCAAAACAAATGAAATGGTTCTTAAAATATAGAATATGGGTAAAACTCGTCAAAGATTCTTCTATTGGTATTACCGAATTTCATTTCCTCAATAAATTGGGCGATGAAATTGAGATTGGGTAATTTTTAGTTCGGAAACATATTTTTTTTTCGCATCGGCGGTCCGATAAGATACTAAGTACACGGAGTTGCACTTAGTTGAATTCTTGCTGTGTTTAATTTCTACATTTTATTTTTCTTTCGTATCTTTCCAAACATTTATTTGACCATCTTTTATAACCTCTATAAAACTCATTTTCTATGAAAAAACTAATCATTTTTTTGTTATTTCCATTGTTTACATTCGCTCAAGAAGTTGATAAAAAAGAATGGAAACAGCTCTTCAACGGCAAAAATCTTGACGGATGGAAAGTAAAAATCAGAAACTACGAACTCAATAATAATTATGGCAATACTTTCAAAGTGGAAGATGGTCTGATGAAAGTCAGATACGATGCAAGTGCATATCCTGCATTCAATGAACGTTTTGGGCATATTTTTTACTCAGATAAATTCTCTTATTACAAAATTGCGGTTGAATACAGATTTGTAGGCGACCAAGCCATCGAAGGGCCTGGTTGGGCGACTCGAAATAGTGGTATTATGGTTCATGGCCAAACGCCCGAAAGCATGGGTAAAGACCAAGATTTTCCGATTTCGATTGAAGTCCAATTATTAGGTGGTTTAGGAAAAGGAAGTCGAACGACTTGCAATGTTTGTACGCCTGGAACAAATATTGTTTATGAAAACAAATTTGATAAGCGTCACTGTATTAATTCAACCTCAAAAACCTACGATGGCGACCAATGGGTTAGAGCAGAAGTGACTGTTTTGGGTGATTCAGCAATTATTCATTATGTAAATGGTGAGAAAGTTCTAGAATATTTGCAACCACAAATTGGAGGTGGGAACGTAAGCGGACACGATCAAAAATTAATGGCAGAAGTGAAATTATTGAAAGAAGGTTCTATATCTCTTCAAAGTGAAAGTCACCCCGTTGATTTTCGCAAAGTTGAATTGTTGAATCTTTGTGGATGCACCGACCCAAAGGCAACCAATTACAAATCATACTACGTAAAATCTGTTAATACTTCTTGTGTTTACAAAAAGAAACAAAAGAAGTAGTTTATTGAATGAATCAAAAAAATGCCCTTTAAGAGTTTTCTTAAAGGGCATTTTTGTTTCTAATCTTCCTATTTCAATGAATTTATCCAAGTGGCAATCTTCAAGGCATCTGCTCTTGGAACTTGCGGCATTGGAGCCATCTCAGTAGCATATTCTGGCCAGTTTTTGGGCTGTGGTTTATAAATTAATTCTACAATTTTTTCGTTTGAATAATTTCTTTTTGCCACATCTTTATATGCTGGACCAACCATACGCTTATCTGATTGATGACAAGCTAAACAAGTATGTTTTTGTAATAAAGGTTTCACTTCCTCAAAAGTAGGTGCTTTTGCAATGACTTTCTTGGCTTTCACATCATCTGGTGTTGAAAGTTTTACAGCAGCTTTTGCGGTTGTATTTACTTTTAAATTGGCAGGACGTGGCGAATAGCTACTTATTTTTTCTCCAGTCGGAATATTATTGAGTGTATAAAATGCCAAACCGTGCAAAAGCGTTTTACCATCAACGTCTTTTACTCCATTAGCTTTTAGTTCGTGAATATAATGCTCACGCAGGCCATCAACCAATAATCTTACTTTTAAGCCATCATCTGATATTTTTAAACCTTTTACGGTCAAAAATTTCTCATCAACAGTCGGACTTCCATAGACTGCTTGATATTTATAAATAAAACTACGGATTTGATAGTTCTTAAAATCTGCAGCTGTTGCTTTATTGACAGGCTTCGTAAACTCAACTTCAAAACCATCAGGTGTGGCTTTCATAGTTTTCATTTCAAAAGGTATTTTTCCTGTCCAAACCAAGCGTTCGATACCTGCAGTTGTTGTGCCTGCCGAACCCCAGCCACGATTAGTTTCTCCCACAAACATTGAACCGTCATTACCAAAAACCATACGTAACGTTCCAGACTGAAAACCGTCTTTAAAAGGAAATGCCGCCCCTTGATATTCACCATTTATTTTTTCAATAAAAACTCTCGTTAGGTTACTTTTTCCTTGGTCGCCTACAAAAAGCTGACCTGTAAACGGCCCAAAAGCACCATTTGTTGCGTCTTTAATGATTTCAGAAGTAGAAATACCCACAACACCATGAGGCAACCAAACAGCTGGTAATTTTAGCTCTGGAACGTCTTTTTTCATTTCAAAAAGATACTTTCCACGCTCAGTTTCGATATTTTCGGGCTTTATATAATAGCCATTGGCATCTCTAGTTTTACGAGGGTCGATTTTAGCATAAAGTTGTTCGGTCGTTAGTTTTACTGGTGAATTAGGTTCGCTGGTCCAACGTAAACCTGCTGGATGCCCCATAAAATCGCCTTTATTTACTTGAGCAATAAAGCCCGAACCCATCCAGTCGCCTTGGTTATCGCCGTACCAAAATTCGCCATCAATAGCACCGATTCCACACGGAGAACGCATACCCGTTGCATAAGGCTCCACTTTCCCATCTTCCGAAATCTTCATTGCCCATCCCCTACCTGGACGGCGACTCTCGCCTCTCCACCATTCTTCATCACCAAAAGCTACATTTCCAGTAATAATCATAGACCCATCAGGCATTAATTTAGGACCATAAGTATATTCGTGGTAATGCCCCGAAATTGGTAGATTAGCCACAGTTTCGTAAGAATCGGCACGACCATCGCCATTTTTATCAGTCAATTTGGTTAATTCGCCACGTTGAGCACAATAAAATGAACCATTTTTATAAACAAGCCCCAAAATTTCGTGCAAACCACTCGCAAATTTTCGGTAATAAGGAGCAGTACCAGTATTCATGTACGCATTGTTGATAATCCAAATATCGCCACGGCGAGTAGCTAAGGCAACATCACCTGAAGGCATTGTTGTAATACCACCCACTTCCAAAAGCACCCCTTCTGGAACGGGCAGCGTAATGATGCGGTAGTACTCATTTTCAGCAGTATTTTGAGCAAATACACTTGAAAATGTTAGTAGAGAAATAAATATTTTTATGACGTTTTTCATTTTTTTATTCGCTATATGCTTTAAGCAATACGCTCTAAGCATTTTTTAATCAAAATTTAAGCATTATTAAAAGCATTTTGCTTACAAACTATTACTTTATCTGAGTATCTACCAAATAATCGAATAGGTAATTTTCTCACCCACAGGAAGTACCAATTCTTTCATTCCTGCCGACTCACGGATGCTCGGTGTACCTTCAATTACTTTTATGTAGTAGCTGTTTTCACCGATAATATACATACCATCACTCAATTTTGTGATATTTTGTGCAACTGCTAATCGTGCGTAAAGATTTGCTGATGAACCTTTTACCACAATCTCACGCCTGAACATTTTGCCGTCTTCGCTTGGTATACTTTTATCCGATACGTTTAAACCTGCGTAATCATACTTAAATGTTGGATGACCTGCTTCATCTAATTCATATCCACGTGGGCGATAAGTAGCATCTAATTCACTCCATGCAGCAGTAGCAGAACCCAGCACATTCAAAAGTGGAGCATCACCGAGAGCAGTCAAACTTCCCAATGGTTTTGAACTACCATCACCACGGTCGTTCCACATTGGTGTAGTATTCAAAAAACCACCTTTCCAGATTTGGAACAAAGCAGCATTGTCTAAATCATAAGTATAGTGGATATTTTCTTTGTTTCCGACTGAAACTGCGTGAACAACTCTTTTGCCTTTTTGGCCTTCACGAATATCCATGAATGAACGAAAAATCACTGGCTCAGTAGTCGGACTGAGCATGATTGGTGAAGTTGGATTAGCCACCAAAGTAGAGTTAGCGTAGTGAAGTGCTTGCTTACGAATCGTTGCTGATTCAGCATAAAGCCCCAAAGCTGGTGCTAACCATCCATCAGCTTTCCAATAATACATTTCAAAATCAACATCGCCCGCTGGAAGCTCAATCATTGTTTGGCGACTTTCACCTGAATTTAACCAGCCATTTTTAAATGCATCTACACCGTTGATTTTCAATTGGGTGTTTCCACCGTGAACGGCCGTAAAAGTATATTTTCCAGCATCTGGCACATTGATTTTGCCAACATATTTAACGGCAAACTCATTTTCAGCATTGCTCACATTCCAATTTAGGAGGGCAACATTTCCGCTTGTTTCAGGTTTGATTTTCTCAATGTCAGCAACTGTTCGGAAATTTCCTTTATAAACACCAAATTTCAAATCTTTAAAAGTAAGAGATTTTTGATTAAAACTTTTGTATTTAATATTGCGAAAAGCCACATTGCCGTGGTCGCCTTGAAAACGTAATGGGCCTTGTAAAACTTCATTATCTATCATTGTACCACGAGTCGGGCCTGTGAGTTCGACATTTTCGTGAATTAAAACACCATTCAAGATGATTGACAAGATTTTGGCATTACTGATTTTCTTTCCTGCGGCATCGAAGCGTGGTGCTTGAAAGGAAATTTTGATATTTTGCCACAAACCAGGTGCTTTTGCCACATTTAAGCGTGGAGCGATACCTTGATAACCTTTCGAGCCTTCGGGTTTTGATTCATCCCAACGCTCATAAATTCCTCCAGAATCACCAAATTTTGGATTTTTCTTTCCCCAACTATCATTCAGCTGAATTTCGTAGCGGCCTTGTAAATAAATGCCCGAATTAGAGCCTTTTGCCATTATGAAATCAAGGTCAAGATCTAAATCTCCGTGTTCCATTATGGTCACAATATCTTTTTCAATGCCATACTTCCCGATTTCGTGCTTGCATGATAGAATTCCTGTGCCAGCTTCGGTTGTAGTCATATTTGTTTGATTGATACTTGCAGTGATACCGCCAACGATACTCCAATTTTCTTTGATTGGGCGAAACGCGGACAAATCATTAAGTGGAAGCATTTGTTGGGCGTAAGTTGTACTTGCCCAAAGGCTACAAAAAATGATTTTTTTAATGATGTTTTGCGTCATTATTGATAAATTAAGGTTAAGATAACAAAGATATAAGCAAAAAATGATTTGAAACAAAGTTCTTAAAAAATTTAATATTTTAAGAAATGCAACAATTTAATGTGTTTTGTTGTAAACTTGCAAAAAAATCCTCACCAAACCCTCTCTGATAGGAAAGGCTTAATTAAAGGCTCATGAAATCTAATCGTATAATTCTTATTTTAATATTTTTTAGTATTGGATATTTTCTTTATTTCAAAGAAAAATCAGGCCCAATTGGTAATCTTTGGAATGTAATTACTGAAGTTTTTGAATCAACAAACCCAATATCAGAAGAGAAAAATCCATATAAATCACCAGAACCAGATATCGAAGCAACCGCTACTAAAGGCGATGAAAAGTACGACGATGTAGCAACGGCAAGTAATATAAATACCAAACAAAAAAGTAATGATAAGCAAGAAAAAGAAGATGATTCTTCGATTTTTGATAGAATAAAAAACAAAGTTTTTAATTCTGATAAGCAAGAAGAAAGCAGCGATAATGGTGAAATTCCCGATTTTGCACTTCCAGCTATTCGTAAGAGTGACGAAATTATTAAGCACAAAAATTACACACTCCGTTACGAAGAAGACTACGAAGTGCCTGCTTGGGTAGCTTATAAGCTTCGTGGAGAATATACGAAGGGAATTGCAAATAGAGCTGGAAATCAATTTATTCCGGATCGAAAAGTAAAAGATAATTCAGCTCTTACGGGTGATTATAGCAATACAGGCTACGACCGTGGACACATGCTACCCGCTGCAGATTTTAAATGCTGTCAAGAATTAATGAACGAAACTTTTTTTATGAGCAATATTTGTCCACAAGTACCTGATTTTAATCGTGGAATTTGGGAAAACATTGAAGAAAGAGTACGTGGTTGGGCGGTGCGAGATGAGGAAGTTTTTGTTGTAACTGGCCCTGTTTTAAGAAAAGGTTTACCAACAATCGGGCGATATAATAATGTGGCTGTACCTGAGTATTTTTATAAGATTGTACTATTTTATCAGCCAAAATCTGATAAAAAACCTCGCATGATAGCGTTTTTATTGCCAAATGAAGCACTTTTTAGCAAAAAAATGAATAGTTATGTAGTTTCGGTAGATGAGGTTGAAAAAGCGACAGGCTTAGATTTCTTTGCAAAACTTCCTACAGATATTCAGACAAAACTTGAAGCAAATAGCAGTTGGAGTGATTGGACAAAGATTCAGTAGTACTTCATAAGGAAGTCTTCGCTTAAAGCGATGGCTTCCTTAAACTCCTTAAATCATTCGTTTCAAATTGAATGTTGCTACTTTCAATTCTCCTTTTCTTCTGAAGAAAAACTCCACTTCCTTGCCTTCCTTACGTGATAGAATTTTGTATATTTCGCTGATACTCATGTCTTTCACATTCTGATTATTCACAAAAATCAATTCGTCGCCTTCTTCTAAACCCGCAACATAGGCAGGAGAGCCTTCGATAACTTTATTTACTACATATTGATCAAAATCTGTTCCTTTGGCTCGTAAATCTAAGCCACTCATGTCGTGCTCAAATGTTTCTTTCATGCGGTTTCGTAAAGGCTTCATAATCATGTAGCCATCACGATAATTGAGCGTTACGGTGAAGCGACGTAATAATTCGCAACCAATACTACCTTGACGTTTGGTATCATCCGCAGTGAATTTCATACTAAAAGATAAACTATCAGGGAACGAAGCCAAAATGTTTTTCATTTCGATACTTCCCATCTTGATTTTATCAACACGACCAATATTTCCGTTGATTTCACCATTCAATCCACGCCCTAAATTGGCACGCATGACTCTATCGGGGAGATGAATCGGTTCTTTTTCGCCCGCATTTAGCAAGAGAGCATGGCCCGCACCTGTATCGATAACTAATCGCATCGGAATAAGTTTTTGGTCGTTGCTCACCATCGCAATCGCATCTGTATATGGCTTCGACTGAGTCAAAACAATAGGATATTGCGTACCCATTGATTTTTTGTACTTGAATTTTTTAGGGTCGGTGAGTGTTAGTTTTTTATTTTCAAAATTAATTGTGACGACAAAATTGCTAAAAATATCATGTCCAAAAATTCCGTGAATCGGTAGGCCCAAAAACTCTGATAATTGTAGGACATCATTATCTAAAACTACCAAACTTTGCTGACGAGCAATCACATCTCCGATTCGGATTGTATGACCAATTGATACATTAGCCATGAGAGGCTCTCCTTCACCAGCACCTGCAATTTTCACACGACGCACGTATTGAACCCCCAAAGTCAATGCTCGTTTGGGATCGGTAATGATTGTTGAACTAACGCCTGTATCAAGTATAAAACGAAGAGTATCTGAACCATCAAGTTGAGCTTTCAAAACGATGAGATTGGCGTGTAAGTCAAAGTTAAATTTAGCAATTTTCTGATGTTTTCCTCGAAAATGGTAACCGTAGCGGTCATCTTTCTTTCTGTCTTTTTGAGCAAAAGTCAATTGACTGATTATCAACAAGATAGCTATCATACGGAGTTTGGATAAGTTTTCCATAGCTATTTCAATTTTAAGGAAAAATATTGTTTCTTCACGAACCTCATTACGAATTTACAGAAAATAGTATGAAGTTTAATATTTATTTTCTGATTATTTTCAAGAAAAAAGCTCAAAAAATCCTTATATTAGGCGTTTTTAAGGTATTTCTCATAAAAAGTCTTAAACAAGAATTAGCATGCAATTTTTAGAGAAATAAAATTCTATTTTTAATCATTTAAAACAAGATTCTGTCGATGAAGATTCTGCTTACAGGAGCAACCGGTGGTCTAGGATTTCGGACTTTAGAAAAGCTTATTGAAAATCCAAAAATAGAAAAAATCATAGCTACTGGACGAGTAATTAGACCAACACATTTTGTTGAACACAGCAAAGTTAATTACCTGCTTGGCGATTTGGAAAATACTGATTTTGTTTCAGGATTGGTCAAAAAAGTTGATTACATCATTCATGCGGCAGCACTTTCATCGCCTTGGGGTAAACACAGTGAGTTTGAAAAAGCCAACGTTTTCACAATGAATAATTTGATAAACGCTGCAAAAATACATAATATCAAGCGTTTTATATATGTTTCGACTCCAAGTTTGTACTTCAATGGCCAAGACCGATTTGATGTAAAAGAATCTGAGCAGCTGCCAACAGCTTTTGTCAATGCCTATTCAAAAACAAAATATGAGGCAGAGTTGGCTTTAGAAAAATCGGGTATTCCGTACGTGACTTTGAGGCCGAGGGCATTGATTGGCCGTGGGGATACCATTATTATGCCTCGATTAATCAGGGCTTTTAAAGAAGGAAAACTAAAAATCATTGGTGATGGAAAAAATATAGTAGATTTGACCTCGCTCGCCAATGTGGCTGATTCGATTGAACTTGCGTTGTTTGTTAGCGATACGGGACTCAATCAGACTTATAACATCACAAACGGTGAGCCAGTACAGCTTTGGGAAACGATTGAAAAAGTACTTTCGCTTTTGAGCCATGAAATGAATAAAAAGAAAATCCCGTACTCAGTGGTCAAGTTCATTTCTCAAATCATGGAATTGAAAGCAAAACTAACAAACTATAAAGAACCAGCTTTAACGACTTATGGCGTCGGAATTTTGGCAAAATCATTTACGATGGATATTTCTAAGGCCAAATCACTTTTAGGATATTCGCCAAAAATATCGACCGATGAAGCCATTGATGAGTTTGTGAATTGGTATAGAAAAATCAACGATTAAAGGTCATCAGTCAATTTTTTTCTTATATAAATGAAAGAAGTCAAATTGTTTCTTGGTTATGCAGGTTTTTGTGAGGCCAAAGAAAGTCATAGTATTAGAGGCGAAGCCAATAAAGACATCAAGTTTCATGCCTTATTTGGGTTGATTAAACACCCCGAACAAGGTTGGATTTTGTATGATACCGGGTACACAAAACGATTTTATACATGTACGAAAAGCTATCCGAATAAATTCTATGCCAATATAACTAAGGTTTTTGTGACCGAAGCAGACGAAATAAAGAATCAACTCAAACATTTCGGTATTAAACCTGCTGATATTAAGCACATTATCATTACCCATTTTCACGCCGACCACGTAGCTGGACTAAAAGATTTTGATGAAGCAACTTTCTATTGTTCACGAAAGGCGTTCAAGCAATATAAAGAAATAAGCACATTTTGGGCATTTAGCAAAGCAATTTTGAAAGACCTAATACCTAAAAATTTTGACAAAAGACTAAAAATTATTGAAGATTACGGAAAACCACTCAACGATGAAATATTTGGCAAAAAACATGACTTATTCAATGACGATTCTTTACTAATTTATGATTTACCTGGCCACGCTGCGGGTCAAATAGGTGTAGAATTGAAGACACTAAAACAGCAGTATTTTCTGATTGCTGATGCTTGCTGGAACAGGAAATCTTACGAAGAGATGTTACTTCCGCCAGCAATCGTCAAGTTATTTTTTGATTCTTGGCAAGACTTCAAAGATAGCCTTCAGAAAGTAAATTTATTTCATAAAAAATTTCCAAAGATAACAATTGTGCCTACGCATTGCTCGGCAACAACGTCGGCTCTTGTTTCAAATAATTACGACCTTGATGTTCTTTAAATTATCCATTTTATATTATTTAGTCGAAATAAAACTATCGAAATGGCTTTATGTCCATCACTTTTATTTTAGACGAAATTGGATAATAAACAAACTCATTCAGCATTGCTCCACAAACTTGTTTTATAAGCATTTTACACAGAAGAAAAGTGGTTTCAGTGCATTTCCTATCATCAATAAAGCCATTTTTATGGCCAATTTTGATAGTATCAATACCGTGAACATAAAATTAGAGGAAGCATTAGCGGTTGCGATAAAATCGGAAGAAAATCGAGATTTTTCGCCGACTATTAAGGGTATTACGGTAGGTTTATCGTCGGGTACGAGTGGAAACAGAGGCGTGTTTTTGGCAAGCGAAAAAGAACGAGCCTATTGGGTAGCTTTAGTGTTGGATAGAGTTCTGGGATTTTCATTAAAAAAACGAAGTATTGCGTTCTTTTTACGAGCCAACAGTAATCTTTATGATTCGGTAAAGTCAAAATTATTGGCATTTCATTTCTTTGACTTGCTCAATAGTATTGACTTTCATATTAAACGCCTAAATACCTTACAGCCAAGCATTTTGGTGGCACAACCAAGTATGTTGCTAGAATTAGCCAATGCGATTGAAGCAAACAAATTAGTCATAAATCCTATAAAGATTATTTCAGTAGCGGAAGTTTTAACGCAAGAAGATAAGGTCTATCTGACGAATGTTTTTAAACAAACCATTCATCAGGCTTATCAATGTACTGAAGGGTTTTTGGCCAGTACGTGCGAATACGGAACGCTGCATTTCAATGAAGATTTTCTGATAATCGAAAAGAAATATATCGACAAAGAGCAAAGTAGATTTCACCCAATTATCACCGATTTGAGGCGGCGTTCACAGCCGATTATTAGATACGAACTAAACGACATTATTCAAGAAAAAGCAAGTTGCTTGTGCGGTAGTAAACTGATGGGCATTGAAGCTATTGAAGGACGTTCTGATGATATTTTAATTTTTAGGAATATTGAAAATCAGGAAGTTAAAATTTTTCCTGACTTTTTCAGACGTGCGATTATTTTATCCGATAATACAATCAATGATTACGCTTTGATTCAAACTGAGCCTCATCGCTTAATCCTTTACACAAAAAGTGAGAACCAAGAGTCATTTCAAATGGCTTGCGAAGCGATTCAAGAATTACTCAACAAAAACAATATTTTTAAGGTCGAAATAAGTCAAACGAATCATAACCATACCCTTAAAGGCCAAAAACTTAGAAGAATAAAAAATGATGTCAGGAAAACCAATTAAAATAGTCGGTTTAGGAAAGTATCTCCCCCAGGAAGTTTCATCGACCGATTTAGAGCAAAAATATGGTCTTCCGCAGGGCTGGTCAGAGAAATATTCTGGTGTAAAATCTCGTCATCATATCACATTCGAGACAATTGGATACATGGGAGCAAAAGCCATTGAGCAAGCTTTAGAAAAATGCCAAATGGAACTGAAAGATATAGATATGCTCATTTCTGCAAGTGCAGGTTTTGATTATCCACTACCAAGCCAATCGAGCATTATCAAGAGTGAACTCAAAGATGGGATGATTGTCAATATTCCAGCCCTTGATGTCGATTCGAGTTGTTTGAGTTTTGTGAGTGCTTTTGAGATTGCATCAAGTTTACTGGACGGAAAAAAGTATAAAAACATTATCATTGTTAGTAGTGAAATTGCCTCTACAGGCATAAACCATAGCAATTGGGAGACTTTAACGCTTTTTGGTGATGGTGCGGTGGCGGCAATTTTGCAATTCGACCTAAACTCAGATTCAGCATATATCAAAAGCACGATGCAAACCTATTCTGAAGGCGTTTATGACTCAACTTTCAAGGGTGGTGGTATGAAATTATTTTTTAAAGACAATCCTTACGACCCCGAAATACATTCGTTTGCCATGAATGGTCGAAAATTGTTAAGGCTAGCAAAAACTCATTTACCCAAATTTATTGATACGTTCTTCGAGGATTTACCTATCGGCATGGAAGAAACCGATGTTATTATTCCGCACCAAGCTTCAAAACTAGGTGTTTCTATTTTATCGAGTTTATATAAAGTAAAAGAAAATCAAGTTTTGGGCAATTTAGCGACTTGTGGCAACTGTATTGCAGCCTCTATCCCGCTGGTTTTATATGATGCTGTGGACTCGGGAGCAATCAAGCGAGGCGATGTTTGTTTCATTATCGGCACCGCCGCTGGCTTTTCAATTGGTGGACTTTTGTTGAAATTTTAGCAGATATGTGGCACAATCGCTTCGGCGAACCGATTTCTAAATTGTGTAAGATAAACAACACAAAACAATGTTCAACAATATAGGAGGATTAATAAAATATTGGCATGTAATTGCCTTATCGAGCGAGCTAAGCGAAGGTAAATCTTTGAAGCGAAACCTTTATCATATGCCCGTATTATTATGGAGAGATAAGGCTTTGAAAATACATGCTTTGTTAGATGTTTGTTCGCACAAAAAAGCTCCTTTAGAAGTTTGTGATTTTGCTCAAAACCATGTTTTATGCCAATATCATGGCTGGAAATATAATGATGAAGGACGATTGATTGATATTCCGAGTTCGCAGCATTTGATACATAAAATAAAGTGCAAAATTGATAATTACCCAATTATCGAAGAAAATGGCTTCATTTGGATATATTTAGATACAGAAAATATGCCAACTACCTCGCCCGAAACATTGAGCGAAGTTTCGGACGAAAACTGGAAACATTACCAAACGTCGATGCTTTTTGACACAAACGAAGAACTTTTGGTCGAAAACTTCATGGATGCTACCCATACCCCAATGGTGCATGATAAGCTAATTAGAGACAATGATAAAAAGGTAAAACATTCGATTAAAATTACACAAACCAGCGAAACAGTACATGTCGGTTACGCTGAAACCAACGAAAAAATAGGCTTAGGACTTGATTGGATGTTAGGCGATAACTTGACCGTTTCGCACACCGATGAGTTTTTGATGCCTAATTTGGTAAGAGTCAATTATTATATCAACAAAATCCATCGTTTTCAAGCTTTTATTGCTTGTACTCCGCTGCAAGAGGGCAAAACTATTGCTTTTGTTCGACTATCATTTCAGTTTAAGTGGTTCAATCAGTTGATAAAATTGGTCATTCCATTTTTGGCAAAAAAGGTTTTGAAACAAGATTTTATCATCACTCAAAAACAGTTTGCCAATATGCAAATTTTCAAAGACAAACCCGACCAAAACATAGATTATGACGCCATGCACAACAAAGTAAAAAAAATAAGAAATAACAAAATTAATAATTTGCCAATGAGTGACGAAACCACAACCCAGCAAATTGATTTAACTTTATAATTAGTTCAATAGTCGCATTAAAAAATACCTTAATCTTGGCAAATTCATTTTTTGAAAAAATAAATTATTCGGCTTGTAACGAAGATAGCGAATCGGAAAGAAAAGCCTTGCGACTGACGACCAATGATACGGTTTTATGTATCACAGGAAGTGGTGCAAGGCCGCTAGATTTATTGGTCGATAATCCAGTAAAGATAATTAGCGTTGATTTTAATGCTACGCAAAACTATCTTTTGGCTCTGAAAATTGCTGCTTATAAATCGCTTAATTATGTAGAATTCAAATCATTTATTGGCTTAGAAAATAAGTTTTCGCGAGAAGATTTATATAAAAAACTCAAACATTTGCTCACATCTCCACAGGTTTTTTATTGGGATAAAAACTTCAATCTGATTAAAAATGGCCTTTTATACTGCGGAACGTGGGAATTATTTCTCAGAATGATGGCCAAAGCGGCATTTTTCAGAAGAAAATCCATTACAAAGTTAATGGCGTCAGAAACATTGGAAATCCAACGAGAATATTGGAGAAAACATTGGGATAATGCTATTTGGACGTCGTTTCTGAAACTAGTTTCCAATCGTTTTTTATGGACAAAAATTATTCGTGAACCTGGTGCATTATTAATTCCAAAAGAGTTTGATGTTTATGAATACATGCATTCTCGGATGAATCATTTAGCCAGTAATCATGTTTTGCGTACCAATCATTTTGCCAATCTTTTGTTTTATGGCGAATATAAATCCGATTGTATTTTGCCCTTGCATCTGAGAGAAGAAAACTTTGAAAGTATCAAAAAGCAATCACATAAAATCGAAATTATTACTGATTCTTTGCTCAATGTGCTTGACAATAAACAATTGACTGAATCAATCACGGCTTATTCATTGTCTGATTTTTCTTCGTATTCCGATACTAAAATGTATAATAAAATTTGGACAAAAATTATTCAACATTCAACCAATGGCAGTAAATTCTGTGAACGCTTTTTTTTAGTAAAACGTCAGCCCGAAATTTTTCATCAGCAAATCAAACGAGATTATTTATTAGAAATACAATTATATAACCAAGAGCTCACGGCCATCTATACTTTCTGTGCGGGAAAATTGACCAAATAATCTTTTCTAATAGAAAATTCTTCAAAACATATATCATAAATTCAAGTTTATCGGATACACCATTTGGCATACTAACATTTTATTCGTTTTTTTGACATCAAAACATCAACACTTTTACTATGAAAAAAAATCTTTTAGCCGCTGCGGCTGTATGTTTGTTTATTAATCTCGGATTTAGCCAAGCTCGCTTGGTCGAAAAAGTCGAAAAAAAAGGAAGTGAATTGGTCATTCCCTACGAAAAATATGTTTTTCCAAA
Organism: Cytophagaceae bacterium; assembly: GCA_027486845.1. GTDB lineage: Bacteria > Bacteroidota > Bacteroidia > Cytophagales > Spirosomataceae > Emticicia. The sequence continues at coordinate 85,018 of JAIXOL010000049.1, read as the reverse complement.
CGGCCTCACACTCGTTGTGCATGAAGACAACAGCGACCCAATCGTACACGTCGATGTAACCTACCACGTAGGTAGTGCAAGAGAAGAAATCAAAAAGAGTGGTTTTGCTCACTTTTTTGAACATATGATGTTTCAAGGAAGCGATAATGTAGGCGATGAGCAACATTTCAAAATTGTGACAGCCGCGGGCGGGACCCTCAATGGTAGCACCAACCTCGACAGAACCAATTATTACGAAACTGTACCTAACAATCAACTCGAAAAAATGCTTTGGCTCGAAGCTGACCGTATGGGATTTTTGTTGGATGCCGTTACTCAGAAGAAATTTGAGGTACAACGCAGTACAGTAAAAAACGAAAGAGGACAAAATTACGATAACCGTCCATATGGTTTAGTAGGTGAATTTACGAGCAAAAACCTTTATCCTTATGGACACCCATATAGCTGGTTGACAATCGGCTATTTGGAAGATTTGGATAGAGTTGACGTAAACGACTTGAAAAAATTCTTTTTGCGTTGGTACGGCCCAAACAATGCAACATTGACTATCGGTGGCGATGTAAAGGCAGCCGATGTAGTAAAAATGGTTGATAAATATTTCGGAAATATTCCTGCTGGGCCAGCGGTTGAAAAAACTGTATTGCCAGCCGTGAAATTATCGGGCGATAGATATGCTTCTTTCACTGACAATTATGCTCGTTTGCCGATTTTATCAAAAACATATCCAACTGTTCCGAATTATGATAAAGACATGGGGGCCTTATCTTGCCTTGCTCAAATATTGGGTCAAGGCAAGAACTCAATTCTTTATCAACAATTGGTAAAAAACCAAAAAGCAATTTCGGCTAGTGGTTTCAGTCGTTTTAGTGAGTTGGCTGGCGAGTTTTCATTCCAAATTACACCTTACCCAGGCAATTCACTCGCAAAGATGGATAGCTTATTCAAACAATCATTATTGGTTTTTGAAAAACGTGGTGTAACCGACGAGGACATAGAGAAATTTAAAGGCGGTATCGAAGCCCAATATATCAATGGTCTGCAAAGTGTGTCAGGAAAAGTGAGCCAACTAGCCGCTTTCAATACTTTCACTGGCAACCCAAATATGATTGGTAAATTATTGGATATGTATCGTTCAGTAACCAAAGAAGATGTTTGGAGAGTTTATAACCAATATTTGAAAGATAAACCAAGCGTTACTATCAGCGTTCTGACAAAAGGACAAATAGTAAAACCTGCCGCACCTGATAATTATACTATTGATACTCAAAACTATACAGCACCAAATTACGGCTACGATGGTTTGAAATACACAAAAGCAAAAGATACTTTTGATAGAAATAAAACTCCAGGAAATGGGTCAAATCCTGTCGTGAAAGTGCCGCCTTTTTGGAAAAAAGATTTACCAAGTGGCATCAAAATCATTGGAACTGCCAACAACGAACTCCCAACAGTTACAATTTCAATTTCAATACCGGGTGGGCATTTGGCTCAAGCAAGCGATACTTCTAAAATTGGTTTAGCGAGTATGGTTTCTGATATGCTCAACGAAGACACCAAAAAATATACAGCCGAGCAAATGGCGGTTGAACTTCAAAAACTAGGAAGTTTTATCAGCGTTTCACAATCGGTAGATGGTATCATCTTTAATATTCAATGTTTGAAGAAAAATGTCGATAAAACATTGGATTTATTAGAAGAAAAAATGTTTAGTCCAAACTTCACGGCTGATGCTTTCAATCGTTTACAAAAACAATCATTAGAAGGTTTTAAACAATTAAAATCTCAACCTGCGGCCATTGCTTCTACTGTAATTGATAAACTTAACTACGGGACAGGTAATATCTTAGGTTTAAGTGATAATGGCACAGAAAGTACTGTTAAAAGACTTAGCTTAAAAGATGTTCAGGCTTATTACGATAATTATATGACATCGCAAGGCACGAAAGTGGTTGTTGTAGGCGATATTTCAGAAGGTGAAATCTTGCCAAAATTGGCTTTTTTGAGCAAATTGCCAAACAAAAAAATCAATTTAGCTAATCCAGCACCTGCTACTGCTATTTCAAAAACTCAAATTTATTTGATAGATGTACCGAAAGCTGCACAGACCGAATTTAGAGTAAGTAATGTTACTGGCTTAAAATACGATGCAACTGGCGAATACTACAAAGCAGGTTTGATGAATTTTTCCCTCGGTGGAGCATTTAATAGCCGTATAAACCTCAACTTGCGTGAAGACAAAGGTTGGACTTACGGTGCTCGTGCGGGCTTTTCGGGAGATAAATATACTGGCGAATACCAATTTAGTTCAGGAATCCGTGCAAATGCTACCGATAGTGCATTGGTAGAAGTAATGAAAGAATTGAAAAACTACGCAGTCAACGGCATTTCTGCCGAAGAATTGGCTTTTACGAAAAGTGCCATTGGTCAACAAGATGCCTTGCGTTACGAAACGGGTAACCAAAAAGCTGGTTTTATTGGGCGAATTCTGACTTATGGCTTAGCAGCTAATTTTGTAGAAACACAAAACAAAATTTTAGCATCACTTAGCAAAAAAGAAGCAGATGCACTGGCTAAGAAATGGATTAATCCTGATAAAATGAATATTTTATTGGTAGGAGATAAAGCCAAAATTTTACCTGGTCTACAAAAACTTGGTTATGAGATTGTAGAATTAGATATTGACGGGAATAGAAAGTAGTGTTAAATTTAGCCTAAAACAAAAAAGATGGTCATAATGACCATCTTTTTTTGTGTCCTCGAAGGGATTCGAACCCCCATCGTCAGAACCGGAATCTAAAATTCTATCCATTGAACTACGAGGACATTGTTTTTGCAAATCTACAAAAAAACTTTATGTATTTACACCATAAATAACTCTTTCAATTCAATCGCCTCTGCAGGTTTCATTCTTCCTGCCAAAACTAATCTAAGTTGACGACGACGCAACGCTCCTGCAAAAAGTTCTTTTTCTTCATCGGTTTCTGGCTCAACGGCCGGAACCTCAATTGGGCGACCGGTTTGGTCAACCGCTACAAATGTCAAAAAGGCTTTATTTGTATGGATTTTTGTTCCCGCAGGAATATTTTCGGCCCAAACTTCAACTACTACTTCAAGCGACGAATTGAAAGCACGTGTAACTTTAGATTGTAAGGTAACCACGCTTCCGAGCGGAATGGCTTCCTTAAACTGCACATTATCAACCGAAGCAGTCACTACGATACGGTTACAGTGCTTTTGGGCTGCAATTGCACCTGCAATATCGAGTAATCTCATTAAATTTCCTCCCATCAAATTACCAAGAGTATTGGTATCATTCGGAAAAATCATTTCGGTCATTACCGTTAACGATTCATTTGCTTTCTTTGGTTTTGGCATTTCTAAAGATTGTTGGAAAGTTTTTTATTTACTTAGAAAATTTATAAATAATTCATTATCAGCACGTGTTGGTATTGAATTTGTACATTTTTCGATAGTTTTTAAATCAAAATATGGACTAAAATAAGGAATATATTCTTCTTTTGTGCCGCCAAATGGAGGACCACCCACAAATTCACGACCGAATAATAAACCAACTAAACGTCCCTTCGGTTTTGGTTTGAGTAGCTCGCTCATTTTTTGAGCGTACTTATGACGTAAAATTGGGTCAATAGCACAGAAAAATGTTTGTTCAACGATTAAATCATAATTACCCGAATGTTCAAAAAAATCTTGATGAATCACTCGACAAATACCTTTTTCGATAAAATTTTTAAGTTTTTCTTGCAAATTTTGCACCAAAACACCCGAAATGTCTATCAGCGTAATATCTGTAAATCCTTGTTGAAGTAAATATTCTGCCTCATAAGCATTTCCACAACCTGGAATCAAAATTGCCACTGATTTATCGGTTAATTGATCGAAATAATCTTTCAGAGCTGGGCATACATTTCCTACATCCCAGCCCGTTTGCGATTTTTCGTAGCGTTCACTCCAATACCGGTCATTGAGCATATACTTTTGATTTTTCTGCAAAACAACTAACTTTGCTCGAAGAATCCTAATCTCATTCGTCAATGAACGTACTAAAAACACTCATTTTTATAGTTATTTCGAGCTTTTTTACAAAAAATGCATTTACACAAGTCAGTTTTTCATCACAAAAATTAGCACTAACTAAACAACGTTTCTACGATATTCAACTAGTTGAAGAAGCCACGGCCGCTAGTATTGTTATCAATCCCGAACTAAGTTTTTCAAATACTTATTTAATTGCCGAAACCGACACTTTTTTTCTTATCAAAGATTCCGATTTCAGCGAAGTAAATCGTAGTCAGCTTATTGTTTTTTCCAATCCATTAAAAAATATTCGTTTATATTCTGGGAATTTTGAAGGGAGCGTTACACTCATGACACAATTCGTCAAACCACTTTCTATCAGTCATTTATCACTTAGACAAAAAGCCGATAGTTGCGATAAACCAGCAATCATAGCAGCATCAGAATGGCGAAAAGGCTTAACACCACCCAAAGAAGCACCTGTAAAAACAACCGTCAAACACGTGATTGTGCATCATTCGGCAGGCTCAAACACTACAACTAACTTTCTAGAAGCAGTCCGAAATATCTATACTTTTCATACCGCTCCTCCACCCAGTGGCAATGGCTGGAACGATGTAGGTTATAATTTTTTGATTACTCAAGACGGCACGATTTTTCAAGGGAGAGACGGACAAGGAATTATGGACGGCGATAATGTTTTAGGAGCTCATTTCTGCGGGAAGAATAATGGAACGATGGGTATTTGCTTACTTGGAAATTATAATGAAGTGCAGCCAACCAACGTCGCAATCAAATCACTCATCAATTTGGCTGCTTGGAAACTGGGAAAAGAGAAATTGCCAGTAATAGGGCAATTTCAGCATACAAATGGCCTACTAAATATCATTTCGGGGCATCGTGATGGCTGTGCTACCGAATGCCCGGGCAGTAATCTTTATGCAAAGTTAGCCGAGTTTCGCCAGAAAATAAATTTGATTTGTACTTACACCAATGCCTTTATAACATCCGTCGAAGCCCCACAAGCACAATTTTTCAAGATTTATCCGCAACCTAGTTCGGAGTTTTTGATAGTTGATGTACTAAACGATTTTTCGGAGAAAAACTCGCCCCAAATATTCGATTTACAAGGCAAAAACATACCATCTGAGTTTATCTATTTAACAGAAAACCAATGGAAGGTCAACATCAAGCATTTGTCTGAAGGCACTTACTTTTTGAGAGTAGGAACTGAACAAAAAGGTGCAAAGTTTGTAAAGTTTTAACCGACTAATGTAATAAAACCTTGCAACAATAGTAAAACTTGATTTTTAACCTAATTTTTGGTATTTTCACTAATAAACAAAACTACAACTATGAAAAAACTCCTCGTCCTACTATTTGTATCAAATTTACTTTTTGCACAAAGCGGAACCGAAATTTTTCTGTTGGATATTACAAATTCGAGTGGAAATATTACGCTTTCAAATCCTAAAAATATCACCAATCGAAAAGGCTACGATAATCAGCCATTTTTTCATCCAAGTCAGCCGCTGCTTTATTATACAGCAATGCATGACGGCCAAACTGATATTTGGTCATACAATCTCAAAACTGGCGTGGGGCTACAAATAACCAATACAATTGATTCAGAATATTCTCCAACCGTTACGCCTGATAAAAAATATTTGTCGTGCATCGTTCAACGGAAATCAAATGGTGACCAAGACTTGGTAAAATACAATATCAAAAAGCCAACTGAAACGCAGATGATTTTTGAGTCGCAAAAAACTGGTAAAATTGGTTATCAAGCATGGTTGAACCCAAATGAACTCATCACTTTTGTATTGGGCGAACCACAAACACTTCATTACCAGCATCTTATTTCGAAAAAAGATTTAATCATTGCTCCAAATATTGGTCGTTCATTACACCTTATTCCGAAACAAAAAGCGTTTAGTTTTGTACAACAAATAGAAAAAAAATGGTTAATTCGCTCATTCAATCCTCAAAAAAATACCATTATTGATATAGCAGAAAGTCATCCAGACTCGGAGCATTATAATGCTTGGTTATCAGAAAATACAATTCTAGAAAGCCGAAATACCGATATTTTTAGCTATAGTTTAATGACTAAAGAATGGAAAATTGTTGATTTACCCAATATGTTTCTGAATCGAAAAATCAGTCGAATGGCTATAAAGGGCAATAAAATTGCCATTGTGGTTGAAGAATAATAAAAACTGTTACAATACTTCAGATAACATGCACAAGTTTTTTGATAAAATTACTTTGAAACTACCTCAAAAGACAAACTCAAATTCATAATTGAAGTTTCTAAAGCATTAAGTTCTTCTTTCATTTCTTCAATGTATCGCTCCGTTTCGTTTTTGAAAGATGAAGCCAATGATTTGTAGTAATCAATACCTGATAATAGATTAGTATGAAAGGCTTTAAGTGTTCGAATCTGTGCTGTTGAAAGGTTTTCAACCTGTTTATTGAGTTGGTTTTTGTAGTATTCTACATACAAAACCAACTCATTCACAAACATATTAGGACGTTTCAACGAGTTCAGAATATTGGTTCGACCATAAATGTGGTCAACCATTTGTTTCAAAGTAAATACTCCCGAAAAATAAGCCAAATTTGGGCCTGGGCAAATCGTTACAGCTGTAAGTTTATGGGCAGGATTAATATCATTTTTCAGCAATGCCGAAACTCCCAAACCTTCACACAAACAATCTCTCTGATTAAGGAAATTGATTTTCTCAGCCTTGTATTCGGCGGTCATTTCGCTCGCTTCAATTTGTTTTATTTTTGCATGGATGTATTCACGAGAAGATTCACAAATTGGTTCTTTCGTAAATTCTATATTGGTAGAAAGAAACTTTTTGTAGCATGGACTTCCCGCACGATTTTTCTTGATACGCATTAAACGTTGCTCTTCTCCCGTAGAAAGTCTAAAATTATTAAAAGGAACACCCAAAGGAGAAGCATTACTCAAAAAATAATCATCTTTTTGGGCATTTGCCATTTTTTTGAGCGTAGCATCATCGACATTAGTCGCTTCGGGCACTAACAAAAACGGACTAGCCCATCCTGTACCGTCCAGGTCGTAGTGTTCGAGCAAGAAATTATCTTCATTAGCCGTTCCGATACCACCTTGCACTGTAATTTTCATGATTGGAAATGATGGAAAAGGCGACATTTCTTTGGCTATCAGTGCTTGATTACAAATATCAAATACTTCTTTTTGTAAAATTGCTCGATTTTGCTTAAATTCTTCCATAATTGGACCAAGCAAAAGTCCATCAGTTGCAAAAGCATGTCCACCGCAATTTAGTCCCGACTCAATTCTAAATTCCGAAACCCACAGACCTTTTTTTGCCAAAATTTTACCTTGCGTAAGAGCTGAACGAAAATCGCTTACTTTTAAAATGATTTTCTTTTTTAAGAACCCCTTTTCATCAGGAAAAAAATCGTTGAAGGCATCGATGTAACCATACAAACGTGGGTTATAGCCAGCTGAAAAAACGATACTTGAAGCCAAATTACTTTGTGCATAACCACGAAACGACGAAAGGGCATCAGAAAATTCTTTTGGTAGTATTTCACCATTTTCGTCATAATTCGTTCTGTCAACTTTTGCCATAACGTTTACATCAATTGAACCTGCCACAATTAAGCTACGAAGCTGTGCTTGAATCTGCTCTTTCATCGAACTATCTTCCAACTGAAGCATTCCCTTATAAAGTTGCTTAATAGGCGAGGTTTCTGGCATTAATTCAAAATATTTTGTAATTTCAGAGCCTTCAATGAAAGGTTCTAAGCGTAGTTTTACTAGCTGTCTATTTATCAATCTGTCCAATAGATTTAGATATTCTTTAATTCTTTTGGCTCTGTAATCTTCTACATTTTCGGTAATTGGCTCGTAAACTTCAGCGTTATGTCGACAGTGAAATTCTCGCATTTTTTCTATAAGTTCGTGTTCAATAATCGAAATTACAGAAGAAATGCCAAATCGAGCCACTTTTAAAGGAGTATCAATCGTGAAACCCAAGCCCATTACGGGAATATGGAAGGTATGTGCAGGAGGTGTTTGTATCATTGCTTTTCAAAAATTTAACAAAGCAACACAAAAACCAGTAACTGAAACATGACATTTATCATGGATTAGATTTTTACTATTGCAAGTGCTAATCAATGTGTCACTTCCACCTTTAGATAAAGTACAATCTTAGACTGCAAACGATTTATTAGGAAAAAGTCATTGTCACTCACAAGCTGTAACACAAAACGCCCAAGAACTTTAAGTTTTCTTGGGCGTTTATATATGTTGCGATAATTGATATTCTACCTCAAACTCTCATTTAAAGCTTCCAAAGCATCAATACCTGGGCAAAGAACATCTTCGTTGAGGATGTTTAATGGCGTTTTGGCTGTTTGAAGCACATCGTGCAAGGCATTTGTATTTGGTTCAATATACACTAAACCCGTCAAGATTTCGCCTTTTTCTTTGGCATTTTGTAAAGCAATCATCGCCGAAAGTTTATCTTCTGGATTCCAGCCTTGATGCAATTTTTGCAATTGCAAAGCCGAACCATCGTGAAGCGTTATTTCTTTTGAATCCTCATAATTTGCCGTGATTTCTTCCATAATTGGCACAAAATCTACGGTAGAAGTTGCTTCAATATGCTCACGCACGTAATCGTAAGATTTTGTTGAACCCACATTATTATTGAAAGTTACGCAAGGAGAAATAACATCAATAAAGGCAAAACCTGGATGCTTAATAGCGGCTTTTATCAAAGGAATAAGTTGTGCTTTATCGCCCGAGAAACTACGAGCTACAAAAGTTGCCCCCAATTCCATGCTCAAGCCAACCAAATCAATGGCATTAAATGGATTTACTGAACCAGCTTTACTTTTTGAACCATTATCAGCCGTTGCCGAATCTTGTCCTTTGGTGAGGCCATAGCAACCATTATTCATTACCAAATAAACCATGTTTAGATTACGACGAATGGCATGAACAAACTGCCCCATTCCAATAGAAGCAGAATCACCATCGCCCGAAACACCAAAGTAAAGCAAATCACGATTCGCCAAATACGCACCTGTAGCCACCGAAGGCATACGACCGTGAACTGAGTTGAAACCGTGAGAATTTCCTAGAAAATAAGCAGGCGTTTTCGATGAACAACCAATGCCTGAAAGCTTAGCGATTCGGTGAGGCTCAACCGACAACTCAAAACAAGCTTGGGCGATTGCTCCACTGATGGAGTCGTGTCCACAACCTGCACAAAGTGTTGATAAAGCTCCTTCGTAGTCTTTTTTAGTGAAATTTATTTTATTTTTTGGCAAATCTGGATGCCTAAAGGTCGGACGAATGTATGTCATATTATTGATTTACGATTTACGAACGGTTCACCGTAGCGATGACGATTTACGAGTCTTATTTCGCTTACAGTCAATTTTTTATGTAAAATTACTTATCAACTCTTATGCTGCTTGCTGTATATGTACCCCGAAAGGCACCATCAGACTTTCTAATTCTCTAAGATATTCAGCTTTTAATTCTTCGTATTGCTTTATTGAAAACCGAGACGATTCATTATTTTGGAATTACATTTTTATGGCATCCAAATACTGTAAATAATTTTCAAATAACGGTTTTCTTGTTTTAGATATTTCCATGTTATCCACAAAAATAGCTTTAAAAAACTGCAAATCTGAATCAATTATTTCATAAGGTTTCAAGAAACCTTTCTCATCAAAGTTAAGAGAATTCATCCAAAACTAAGCAACAGTCAGATTTTTACTAATTTCTTTCACAATTTTATCTGCAGTAATTGGCATACCGTCGTAATTCAAGACACGAATCAATTTCTTTGGATTGATTTCGAGTTCATTGATAAGCAACGAACGCATTTGGGCATCTCGGTTTTGCTCGATAACAAAAACAACTTCGTGGTCTTCGATGAATTGCTCAACGTCTTTATTAAACGGAAACGCTTTGAGTTGCATCGCATCAAGCACTACGTCTTGTTCACGCAATAAATCAATCGCTTCTTCTGAAGAATAAGTAGAAGTTCCGAAGAAAATCACCCCAAGCGGACTCATATTTTTTTCTTGGTAAAAATATGGTTTTGGTACAATTTCTTTGGCTGTATCCCATTTTTTCTCCAAACGCTGCATATTTTTTACGTAAACTGCACTGTCTTCGGTATACACTGCGTATTCGTCACGAGAAGTGCCACGAGTAAAATACGAACCTTTGGTTGGGTGCGTTCCTGGGTAAGTTCGGTACGGAATACCATCGCCATCAGAGTCTAAATAACGTCCAAAACGCCCCATATTTTCTAAATCTTCGGCGGTATAAACTTTACCTCGGTCATATTTACGTTCAGGATTCCATTCAAACGGCTCACTCATGTGATCGTTCATCCCTAAATCCAAATCTGTCAAAACTATAATTGGCGTTTGCAATCTTTCGGCCAAATCGAAAGCATCGGCTGTTAGTTCAAAACAATCTTTTGGATTGCTTGGAAACAACAAAACATGTTTTGTATCGCCATGCGAAGCATAAGCCGAAATCGTAATATCCGACTGCTGTGTACGAGTTGGCATTCCGGTTGAAGGACCAGTCCGCTGTACATCAATCAAAACTGCTGGAATTTCAGCAAAATATCCTAAGCCTAAAAATTCATTCATCAACGAAACCCCTGGGCCAGAAGTTGCTGTAAATGACCTTGCACCGTTCCAATTAGCACCTATAACCATTCCGATTGCAGCAAGTTCATCTTCGGCTTGAACGATTGCAAAATTTTTCTCGCCAGTTTCTTTATCGGTACGAAATTTCTTGGCGTATTTTTCAAATTTCTCAACAACCGAAGTAGAAGGCGTAATAGGATACCATGCAGCTACTGTTGCTCCTGCATAAACAGCTCCAAGTCCACAAGCTCCGTTTCCGTCGAATAAGATTCTTTTGCCAACTAAATCGCGTCTTTCAACACGAATTTCAAGTGGAAAAGTAAAATTTTCTTGTACATATTTTACACCGAGTTGCAAAGCCTGCACATTGGGTGCAACTAATTTTTCTTTGCCTTTGAATTGTTCGGCTAATAGTTGTTCCAAAACCGCAAATTCAATATCCAATAAAGCAGATAATGCTCCGACATAAATGATATTTTTGAATAATTGGCGTTGACGAGGGTCAGTGTATTGCTCCATACAAATACCCATCAATGGAATTCCGAGATAAGTAATGTCTTCACGAATATATTCTTTGTGCAGAGGTTTCGTGCTATCATACATAAAATATCCACCCGAACGCACACTTTCTACATCTTTCAACATACTTTGTGGATTGACCGAAACCATCAAATCAATTCCTTCACGACGACCTAAATAGCCTTTTTCACTTACTCGCACTTCATACCAAGTCGGTAAGCCTTGAATGTTAGATGGAAAAATGTTTTTTGGTGTAACAGGAATGCCCATCCTAAATATAGCTTTGGCAAACATACTATTAGCACTGGCCGAACCAGTACCATTTACGTTGGCAAAGCGTACTACAAAATCGTTAATTTTTGTCATGCTCCGAAGGAGATTTTTATTATTATGCTTTAAGCTAAACGCTTTAAGCTTTGTATTTGAATATAGTTTTTTGCTTAAAGCTATTGCCTAATGCTGTCCGCAACCGTGATGTGCTTTTGTTGTATTATAGAAAAACTTCTGCATATCCCATGCCGAAGTTGGACAACGTTCAGCACATAGGCCACAATGCAAGCAAACATCTTCGTCTTTTACCATTACTCGTCCAGTTGCCGCCAAAGTATCAGACACTAGAAGGTCTTGATTTAAGCGTAAAGACGGAGCCATGAGGCGTGTACGAAGGTCTTCTTCGGTGCCATTTGTAGTAAATGTTATACAGTCGGTTGGACAAACATCCATACAGGCATCGCATTCGATACATCGATTTTCGGTAAAAACTGTTTGAATATCGCAGTTAAGGCAACGTTCAGCTTCTTTAAAACCCACTAATTTATCGAAACCAAGCTCAACCTCTTTTTTGCGATCTTTTAATGTGAGTGCTTTTTCAGCCTGTGGTACTACAAAACGGTCGTCGTTTGTCACGATGCTATCATAGCTCCATTCGTGAATTCCCATTTTTTGAGAAACCAAGTTAGTGAATGGGTCAGGACGAACATCAAGAGATTTTCCTTGACAATATAAATCTATCGAAACTGCTGCTGAATGACCTTGAGCAACGGCCGTAATTACGTTTTTAGGTCCAAGAGCAGCATCCCCACCAAAGAAAACTTTCTCGTTGGTAGATTGGAATGTAAGGCTATTGACAGAAGGCATTTCCCATTTATCAAATTCGATACCTAAATCTCGCTCAATCCAAGGGAAATAATTTTCTTGGCCAATTGCTACCAAAACATCGTCGGCTTCTATGAAAACGTGCGGTTCTCCCGTTGGAACGAGTGAACGTTTGCCCTTTTCATCATAAACAGCGTGAACTTTCTCGAAAGTCATACCTTTCAATTTGCCATTTTCTGAAACAAACGAAACTGGTACGTGATTATCAAGAATCGGAATATCTTCGTGCTGTGCATCTTCTTTTTCCCACGGAGAAGCTCTCATTTCGGAGAATGGACTACGAACCACTACTTTTACTTCTTCACCACCCAAACGACGAGAAGTACGGCAGCAGTCCATTGCGGTATTTCCTCCACCTAAAACGATAACTTTTTTGCCAATTTGTTTTGTATGTTCAAAAGCTACACTTGCTAACCACTCGATACCAACGTGTATATTGGCTTGACCTTCAGCACGACCTGGGAGATTTGACAAATCACGTCCACGAGGAGCTCCAGTACCAATGAAGACAGCATCATAACCATCATCTAAAACACTTTTCAAACTCGAAACATAGGTTTTGAAGTGTTGGTGAATTCCCAAATTGAGAATATTATTCACTTCCTCGTCTAAAACTGATTCGGGCAAACGAAAAGATGGAATTTGACTACGCATCATGCCACCACCTTTGATTTGCTCATCAAAAACGTGGATTTCGTAGCCCAAAGGAGCTAAATCACGAGCAACTGTAAGTGAAGCAGGACCTGCACCAATCAACGCAATGCGTTTTCCATTTCCTTTTGTAGGAATTTTGGGGAGCAAATGCGTAATGTCACCTTTGTTATCTGCGGCAACTCGTTTTAAACGACAAATAGCAACAGGCTCTTCGTCAACACGACCACGACGACATGCTGGTTCGCAAGGCCTATCACAAGTACGACCTAAAACACCTGGAAAAACATTTGATTCCCAATTGACCATATAGGCTTCGGTATATTTTTCGGCGGCAATGAGTCTAATGTATTCAGGCACAGGTGTATGAGCTGGGCAAGCATACTGACAATCTACGACCTTATGATAATATTCGGGGTCGTGTACATTTGTTGGTTCCAATGGTTGAATAGTTTTAAATTGAAATCGGTACGTAAAACTACTTAATTTTAAAAAGCATTGCCAAATATTATTTTGTTAAATATTAAAAGTGGCAATGATTATATAGTTTTTTGTTAATTTAATACAAGTTTTACATCTGCTTCAACTCACTTACCAACTTAGCCAATACGCCTTTGGCATCACCAAAAAGCATACTTGTTTTCGGTTGGTAGAATAGAAGGTTGTCGATTCCTGCATAACCTGCATTCATGCTTCGCTTATTGACGATAATGTTGGTTGCATTTTCAACATCAAGGATTGGCATTCCGAAAATCGGCGAAGATGGGTCGGTTTTAGCGGCTGGATTTACCACATCGTTTGCACCTACTACCAAAACCACGTCCGTATTAGCAAATTGTGGGTTGATATCCTCCATTTCCACGAGTTTATCATACGAAACATTACTTTCTGCTAAAAGTACATTCATGTGGCCAGGCATACGACCTGCAACAGGGTGAATTGCATAAACTACTTCTACGCCACGCTCTTCGAGTAACAGTTCCAATTCGTGAATGACGTGCTGGGCTTGAGCAACCGCTAAACCGTAACCTGGTACGATTACCACTTTCTTAGCATAATTCATTAAAATAGCGGTATCTGAAATAGAAATATCTTTGATACTTCCATTGACCTCTGCACCCGAACCTGCGACTGTACCTCCACCAAATGCTCCAAAAATTACATTACTCAATGGACGATTCATGGCTTTACACATCGCCAAAGTCAAAATTGTTCCTGCCGAACCTACCAAGATTCCACCTGTGAGCATAACTTGGTTTTGGTATAAAAATCCACCAAAAGCGGCAGCTAAACCTGTGAATGAATTGAGCAATGAGATAACCACTGGCATATCTGCTCCGCCAATCGGAATTACGAATAACACGCCATAAACCAAAGCGAAAACAAACAATAAAACTACCAAAAAAAGATGCTCAGGTTGGGCATAAACAATATATGCTCCGAACAAAACGAGGGTAATCATCACAACCGTATTCAGAATATTATACTTAGGAATTCTGATTGGCTTTTTCATCGTTTCATTGAGTTTCAAGAAAGCGATAACACTTCCACTAAATGAAACCGAACCGATGATAAGACCCGCAATAATCGTTGCTAATGCACCAGTTTTGCCGAGATTATGCTCATATTCCATTAAACCAATGATTGCAGCACAAGCTCCGCCCATTCCATTGAAAAGCGAAACGAGTTCAGGCATTTTGGTCATTTGTACTTTGCTTGCTGTCAACCAACCTGCAACCGTTCCTACTCCGATTGCGGCTAAAATCAATATGATTTTGATTGGCTCACGAGAAGTATAACCGTCGGAATGGTTGTATAATAATATAGTGCCGACAATTGCCAATGTCATACCAAATGCCGCATAAAGATTACCTTTACGAGCCGAATCTGGATGGCTTAGCATTTTTAAACCAAGCACAAAAGTTACCGAAGCAACTAAATAAATAATGTCAAGAATATATTTTATTTCCATTTTTAGTAAGGAACTCCATATTTTAGCCCTCCCTGTTTCCTAAGCGAAGCCACAATGGAATTGCCGAAGGACTGGGAGAGTTGGGTTATTTTTTCTTTTTAAACATTTCTAACATTCTATCAGTGACGGCAAAGCCACCGACTACATTGAGTGTACCGAATACAACTGCCACGAAACCAAGTGCCAAAGACAAGATGTTTTCGGCAGGAGTATTGAGCATAACAATTATTGCCCCAACAATCACGACTCCGTGAATGGCATTTGCACCGCTCATCAATGGGGTGTGGAGTACGGCAGGTACTTTTCCGATTACCTCAACGCCTACAAAAACAGATAATATAATGATGTATATCATCTGAATGTTTTCGCCAAGAAAATTTATTATTTGATTCATTTTATTTTTTGCTTTAGGCTTTAGGCTATATGCCTTAGGCTTTTTTTAAAAATTAATTTTACAAGTGGGATTTTGCTTGTTGGCTAATGCGTAAAGCGTATTGCTTATAGCTTTACAATGTTGCCTTCATGCACAATCAAAGAACCTTTGGTTATTTCTTCCTCCATTTCCCACTTGAAGCCATCTTTGGTTGCCAAATGAAGCAAGAAAGTTGAAATATTTTTGGCATAAAGTTCACTGGCATTGAGTGGCAGCATCGAAGGAATATTTGCTTCGCCAACAATGATTACACCGTATTTTTCAACGGTTTTAGCAAATTCGCTACAAGCACAGTTTCCACCTTGTTCGACAGCCATATCGACTATTACTGAGCCAAATTTCATGTTTTTTACTACTTCCTCTGGAATCAACATTGGTGCTTTTTTTCCAGGAATTAATGCCGTAGTAATAACTAAATCTGCTTCACAGATATGTTTTGAGATTACTTCTTGTTGTTTTTTCAAGAATTCTTCCGAAACGCCTTTTACATAACCCCCTTCGATTTTGACAGACTCATCTCCTTTTACTTCGATGAATTTTCCACCCAAAGATTCAACCTGTTCTTTTGTTTCGGG
This sequence comes from Cytophagaceae bacterium, assembly GCA_027486845.1. Taxonomy (GTDB): domain Bacteria; phylum Bacteroidota; class Bacteroidia; order Cytophagales; family Spirosomataceae; genus Emticicia. Next base: position 68,985 of record JAIXOL010000049.1, on the reverse strand, counting down.
ACGAATATCGCTTACCTCAACTACTGCACCGAGACGTTTGGCGGTAGCAATTGCTTGTAACCCTGCAACACCCGCACCCATAATAACTACTTTTGCAGGTTTGATTGTGCCTGCGGCAGTCATTAATAAAGGGAAGATTTTGCCGAGATGGTAAGCACCAATAATGACCGATTTATAACCAGCCAAGTTTGCTTGAGAACTCAAGGCATCCATTTTTTGTGCCCTTGAAATACGAGGAATAGCATCAACCGAAAATGCCGAAATACCTTGCTTTGCAGCTGCTTCGAGCATTACTGGATTGGTGGCGGCATACATAAAAGAAATGGCCACAGCTCCTTTTTTCATGTCAGCAATCTCTTCGATAGTAAGAGGATTTACTTTAAGCACTACATCGGCTGCAGCAAGCAATGTAGATTTATCATTCTGAATAGTTACTCCTACGGTCGTATAGGCTGTATCGTCAAAAAAAGATGTTTTTCCTGCGTCATGTTCGAGGTGGCATTCAAATCCTGCTTGGATTAATTGTTTGCAGACTTCTGGCGTGAGAGCTACTCGGCGTTCAAATGGTTTGGTTTCCCTAATTACGGCTAATTTCACAGTGATTTTGGTAAAAAAATGTTTGATAAGGCAATGTAGAATTATTTCAATTATTTATCAAAATATTTATAAAATAATTTTCAGAGGAACGATGAAATCAAAATGACTCAGGCTCAAAATCAATCGGTAAAAATTCACCCATTTTCTCGATTCCCCAATGCCCTTCAAACAAAACTGCAAGTGGACTAATCAAATGCCCCGTTGATTCTATTTGAGCTCTAGGTTCTAAAAGTGTCAAAATTGAAACCTGAGGAGCATCTTTTTTGCCTAGATTGGCAAATTGAGGTTCTTCAAATTCTCGTTCATAGAAAATGTATAAATAGTTTTCAAAATTAAGTAAAGCATTATGCTCTTTTACTTCAAAAATACAATTTTCGTCCAAGGGCAATTTTCGCAAATACTGTACGTAAGGTGAGCGTTTTGGAGTAGGAACTTTGTGTAACCAAAAGTCTTTACTCAGTAGAATATCAGTCGAATCTATTTCTTTTTTTTGTTTAGATGCGTGCTGAATAATATTGCCCAAACTATCTTTTATTTCGGGAAAAAGAGGAACTAAGAAAAAACGTTTTTCTTTCCTAAGCATCGTATATACTTTGTAGCCCGCATTTGCCCAATCATAATTGATGGTCGATTTGAAAAAGTGCTGTGGAGAACCAAAATAAGCTTTTTCTCGATTTTCGTGCCATTTCAACAACTTTTTATCGTTTTTTGTGGTCATTTCTTGAAAAAATGGAAATCCATAATATGAAACATAGTTTTGAGAAAAACTATACTTAAATTCCTCCAATTGGTATTTAATAGTATAACCTAAGGCTCGATTTTCTATCTCCAAAGGCTCTTCGGCCTTGATTGTCAACTCCGATTCATCATCGCTCAATGAAAACCAAAGTACTTTCGGATTCTTTAAAATACAAGATTCAGAAAAAGCCGTTCGACCCAAGAAATGTTCTTTGAAAAGCGGATAATATCTCTCAAAACCATTTTTAAGCCTTTTTATGGTAAAGCCTTGCAGAGCAATAACATCGGGCGAAAGCATAATTAGTAGAGGTTTTCGAAGTGTATCAGCCTTTATTTTGATAGAAATGGTTTCGTAACCAATAAAACTCACCACCAAATCAAGTACGCCCGCAGGCACATTGGTTAGTTTAAATCGGCCTTTATCGTCGGCTTGTTGACCTTTGGTTGAGTTGCTGATAAATACATTGGCAAACGAAAGCGGTTTTCGGTCATCTCCACTAATTACCCTGCCTTCAATGTTTCGTTGGGCAAAACTCAATAAAGGAAAACACAAATAAATGCTATATTTAAAAATACACTTGAATGACATTAGCAAAAAAATATAATAAGGATACAAATTAATCACTAATAAATGATATTCTTATGAGTATGGTGCTAAAATTGTGTAGGAGTATTGGAACTACCTTTTTTGAAATCGATAAGTTTTTTTCTAAACTTTGGTCAGTAAACATTCAATCATGGCCGAGCAAATGAAAATACAAAACATTAAAAAAACGATGATATTACAGTTGTTTGGCAGCCGCATATCTATATTGGTGTATCAAATATTTTTAATTCGCAGAAACACCCGTGAAAAACCTTAGAAGGCACTGAAAGTGAGGTAATTATGTAGCAAATTGATGATTGAGCTTTGACGTATATTAAGCACGCTGAAAAACCATAAAAAAGTAAAAGAGCGTAGAACTTATTAAATTCTACGCTCTTTTACTTTTTTCTAAAAAAAATCAATCTTTAATTCCTTCAGCTTTATCTTCTGCCAATTTTCGTTTTTCTTCTCTTGCCGAAATAATAATACTTATTTCGTACAAAATATAAAGTGGGAAAGCTACCAAAATCTGACTCGTTACGTCAGGTGATGGCGTAATAATTGCCGCCACAACCAATATAACCACAATTGCATGTTTGCGATAAGTACGCATAAATTCTGGCCCAATTACACCGATTTTTGTCAAAACAAAAATGGCTACTGGCAGCTGAAATGCCACTCCGCAAGCCAATGTAAGAGTTGCTAGAATTGAGATATAAGAACCAATATCAAATTGATTTTTGATACTTGGGTCAATCTGAAAATTTACTAAAAAATTGATAGCCAACGGCGAAACAATGTAATAACCAAAAAATACACCTGAGAAAAACAAGAAAGTTACGTAGAAAACAGCTCCACGAGCAGACTTACTTTCCGTCGGTTTCAGACCTGGCTTTACGAATCTCCAAATTTCCCAAAATACATAAGGAAACGCAAAAACTAAACCGATGATTGCCGCCGAAGTAAGAGCCATTACGAATTGCCCCGAAACTTCACGGCTCATCAACTCAAATTTAAGTTCGCTTACACAAAGCCCCGGAGCTCCAACCATGTCTGCCAGTTTACACATCATTCTATAAGTCCAGAAATCAACTTTTGCTGGGCCTAAAATGACTTTATTGTAAATATCTCCGATAAAAACAAAAGCAATCACCATGAAAAATACAATCGCAAGTGCCGCTCGGATTAAATGCCAACGAAGTTCTTCGAGGTGGTCAAGAAAACCCATTTCTTTGCCTTCCGATTCTTTTTCGTCGTCGTCGTAATCAAAATAGGGTGTTTGGTCTAAAGGCATATTGTAATTGTTAATGATTAATGTTTAAATGCTAATGTAAATTATTTACGTCAATCATTAAACATCAATCATCATTCATTAAGCATTAATAATTATTTACTTGCAGTAGTATCAGCTTTAACTTTACCTGATTTTTTATCTTCTGCGTATTTTTTGTTTAAACCTTCCAGTACAGACTTCGTGATATCTAAATCTTCTTTGGCAAATAATACACCACCACCTTTCGAGTAACCGATTACCATGTCATATTTATCGCCAGCGTTGAAATCTTTCAAAAATGCTTGAATATTATTCAATACATCTTCGGTTTTCTTGCCATCTTCTTTCGCTAAATCTTGAGCGGCTTTATCACGATATGCCATGATTGTTTGCTCCTCTTGTTGCAATTGAGCCTGAGCAGTTTGTCCTTGCTCTTGTGTCATACCACCTTGTTGTACTTTTTGTTGGAAAAACGCTACTTTATTTTGGAAGTTTTTTGCTTTATTAGCAATGTCAGTTTCAAGACGGAAACGCTTATTTTCAGAAGACTTCACAATGTCTTTATAGTAATCGTATTGATTTAAAAGTGTGTCAGTATTTACATAAACAATACGACCGGCCACTTGTTTGCCTCCTGATGTTGCCGAAGAAGCAGATTTGTCACAACCCCAGATAATTACTGAAAGTAAAAGAACTACAATAGAAAGATTTTTCATGAGAAATTGAATTTGTAAACAAGCTAAGGAGTAAATGACAAATGAATCTTTGACTCAGAAAGCTATTAGTGATGTTTTTTAAATGGTTTTTGAAAAAATAAAGTTTGCAAATATAAAAAAATCCCCCCGATTCGGAGGGATTTTCAAGAGTTTTATTTGAAAAACTGCCTAAAATGGTAGCCAGCCGTAGCAGAGAGACCTGCAACCTGCGAACCAATAATGGCCATAATCAAAAAATATGTTGGAGTTACGGGCAGATTTTTCAAAAACTTGATGTTTTCTGAAAATAAACCTGCGATTTTATGCAGCATAATTCCATCATTATTCGAATTTAAATAAAAAGCATAGCCTAACCAAAGTGTGGCGATAGCTCCAGCTGCAGCGGCATACGCTCCAAAAGCCGTTTTTGATTTCCATGCACAGATAGCAAATGCAATGGGGGCTATCACCCACCATGGTAAAAAATATTGTGCAACCGCACTGACGATTAATATGATAATGTAAGTCATTTCTTTAAGTTCTGAGTTCTGAGTTTAGACGGGGCCGCCCGTGCGGTTCTGAATTCAGAATAGCGAGAAAACTCACTTAGAACTCAGAACCGCACGGCTGGCCTTGTCTAAATCCAGAACTATTTTTTAATTATTTTAACTGTTCCTAAAATTCGGCTGCTTTTTTCATCTTTCGACTTCATAAAAAATAGCTCGTTGAGTTCGCCTTTTGCCCATTTATCAATCATATTGTCGTAGAATGGACTTGCTGGATTGCCCGACTGGCCACCTGGGTAAAGACCATAGGCTTTTGGCCAACCTTTGTCGAGTTGCACAACCATTCTCCATGATGGCCCGTTAAGTTCGGTTGTTGCATTCACAATTCCTGCACCACCACCATTCGGAATGTCTTGGCGGCCAAAACCAGGCAAACGCCCTAAATGATTGATATCCGTACTTTTTACTTTATTCCATGCCCAATTTTCTGGATTCATTGACCCGTGTTTCAGCGTCAAAGAATCGATGCTGGCTTTGAAACTATGTTTTACGACGTCCTGCAAAGTCTCCTGTTTGTTTTTGGTCGAAACATCATCAAACCATTTGGCAGTTGGTTCTTTCACCACCATATCCCACATTCGGTTGCGTGAAGGATAAGTCATCGGAGATTTGAGATCTTTCATCGGAAACTCATCTTCAAAAACTATATAGCGAAGTTCTTTTATCCAACGCTCAAAGATGGTTGCACCTACTTCGTTAGCATCGTTTTTCATATTCCATTTTGCCAAAGTCTGATAGGCTGGATTTTTAGTTTCTGATGAATCAGCATTCAAAATCTTCATCAAAACTGGTAAAATCCGACGTGCTTCAACATTAAAATTGTCATTTTGAAGCATTCTTAAACTATCGACGGTAGCTTTTTGCATTTTTTCGAGGCGTTCGTTGATTCTAATCGCACGCTCGCTCGGAGCAAATCTCCAACCTAAATAATAAGGATAAGTCGGGTCGGTCGAAAACTGATTGGCCGAACTAACAAAACCTCTTGCTGGATTTTTTACTGTCGGATTTTGGTCAACAGGAATCCAACCTTGCCAATCGTGGGCAGGATTTGAGCCATCCATGATAAACTTGCCTTGCTCTTTCCATTTTAAAGGCAATTTTCCATTTGGCGTAATCGAAATATCGTTTTGGTTACTAGCAAACACAAAGTTTTGAGCAGGAGCAACATAATACGTCAGAGCCTTGCGATAGTCATCGTAGTTTTTTGCACGATTTAGGTAATAAAAGGCCATTAAATCAGTACCTTCTTTTTCAAGAGCTACCCAACGCATGGCATGTCCGACGGGAACATTTTGATTAATGTTTTTGTCAGAAGCTGAATTATAAACAATCGGACCATGATGCGTGCTGAAAACTGTATCTTTCAAAGATTCTGGGCGACCTTTCACCACAAATTCTTCTACTCGCATCGAAGTAGCTTTCCATTCACCATTGTACCAATATTCTTTTTTTGAATTGTCTTTAAACTTGATTTGGTAAAAATCCATAACATCCGAGCCAACGTTTGTTACGCCCCAAGCAACATCTTTATTAAAACCAATCACAACTCCCGGAGCTCCAGGCAAACAAGCACCATAAACATTCATCGTTGGTGTGCAGAGTTGCATCTGATACCAAATCGAAGGCAACGTAAGCTGCAAGTGAGGGTCATTGGCCAAAATTGGCAAGCCTGTTGCCGATTTTTCGCCACCAACTGCCCAGTTATTGCTACCAATTTCGGGCGAATGTTGCGGCACACTGAACGCCACGGTTTCGCTTGTAGATAAGGTGGCGGTTGTCTGAGCTGGCACCGCTGGCACTTGCACAGGCGTAAAATTCCACTTTGTACCAGTCGGAATTATTGGAGATTCATTGCTCGGATAATTTGGAAATAAATCTTTCACAACATCCATTCCATATTTTGAAAGAGCATTCGACATACGGAAATCATCGCTGCCACCGTTTAGCACGTTACGCATATTCATCATCATCAGAATGGTTTTGTAAGGCGACCATTCTTCGGGCTGATACCCAATGATTTTGTATTCGACAGGAAGGTTTTTGTATTTTAATTGCTTGATGTACGCATTTACACCCGCTGCGTAAGCATTCAGTACTTCATCAAAGATTTTGTTGGTTTTGCCATTTTCATAAACTTTTTTTGCAGCATCTGCCATGCCCATTCGGCGGCTGTAACGGTCGAGTTCTAAGGCACGCTCACCTACAACTTCGCTCAAACGGCCAGAGGCGGCGAGCGTATAAAACTCCATTTGCCACAGGCGGTCACGAGCCATTAAAAAGCCTTGTGTAAAATAAGCGTCATGGTCATTTTTGGCAAAAACGTGCGGTACTCGGTTATCATCAAAAATAATATCAACTTCTTCCATTACGCCTTCAAGTTGTAGATTTGTGGGAGGAAGAGCTAGTTTTGATTCTCCGTTTTGCCAAAAGCCCTCGAATGGACTAAAGAGTCGCCCAAGAGCGGGGACAGCTCCAAGTGGACGGTTCAAAGCATAAGTCAAACCAGCCGCAGCTAAGAGACTTATGATAAATTTTACGAATTTCATTGAATTGCTTAAGGATGTTTAGAAGTTTAACGATTGCGAAAGTAGAAAAAAAGCATGAATATTTTATTCTTTAATGAGTTTTTAGGATTTTTTTGTGAAAAAAGTCTGTTCTCCATCAAAAGATTTATAATAATGAGCCGATTCCTTTTCTTGATTTTTCTTATGCTTATATCGAAAACCACCAACGCACAAGTAAAAAGTAAAGCTTTTGATAGCTTATTGAATGTAATGGTCACAAAATCAGTTTCGACGGTTGGTTGTGAAGATATTAAGAAAATGAAAAATATAGTGCTGCTCGATACTCGTGAAAAGCGAGAATATGAAGTAAGCCATCTAAAAAATGCTCATTGGGTGGGTTTCGAGAACTTTGATTTGAAAAGCGTCGCTGCGATTCCAAAAGACGCCAATATTGTGGTTTACTGCTCCATAGGGGTGAGAAGTGGCAAAATCGGCGAAAAATTAATGCAAGCAGGTTACTCAAACGTCCATAATTTTTACGGAAGTATTTTTGAATGGGTCAATCAAGGAAACCCAGTCTATGATATGGCAGGAAAACCCACCAACAAAATACACGGCTACAGCTGGAAATGGGGAGTTTGGTGCAATAAAGGCGAAAAAGTCTATGAGTAAGTGATTATTTTATAATATATTCGATACTTAATTTACTACTTAAAACTATTTTTATACAGGTAAAATCATTTTACAACGTAAATATTGAGAATAAGGATAAAAATAAATTTTGCTACTAATTCAAGTCTTCTCTGAATTGTACAATCATAAAATTTAATTAAGCACTTGGGTATATTTAATCGTATAATTTGTTTTTCATAAAAAACTGATAGACAATATTTTATACTAATGTGAAGTATCGACTTTTGACCGCGGACTACTTACCCCTTCATCAATCGAATCAACAAAACTTCAATTAATAAAAAGGTCAAGGCAAGCATCACGCAATATTTCCAAAGTGGTGTCCCTATATTATTTTCTTGAAAGGTTTTTACGAAATCTCCGTCAAGTAAGTTATCAAAAATTGTAATGTTCTTTTGTCCTGCAAAGAATGTTCTTAGTTCTTCTGGAGTATAAAAATCCATTTTCGACTCTTCGTTATCGTGGTTGAGAGCCAATAATTTTTCGGTTTTCCCGTCTAATTGCAATTCATAATAACCCGATTCAAGTACTTGATTATACGGTTCGCCGCCCGCTGACAGTTGGTTTGACTTGGGCAACTCTAAAGTAAGTGTATTTCCTAAGACTCGTTGCACTGGAATTATCTCAATTTTACTATTTACGGTCGAAACATTTTTGAGTTTATAAGTAGCATTTTTCTTGACATTAGGTAAATCTAAGTTAATACTTCCTTCACTAAAATTATAGGCGGTTCGCTCTTGTTTCGTACTCATCGAGGCAATTTTAAACATCGTTGGCACAAAGAAAGCATGTTCGGCAAAGTTTCCATAAGGCTTATCGAGTGGCGAAGCACACAAATAAACTCGTCCCTGCGAAGCCTGTGTAGAGGTAATGAAATTTTGCATATTCTTAAACGTCAAAATCTTCTCCCCCACTCCACTCCAAGTCCATGCGGGCTGCATTGTTGGTGTATTTACAACCCCTTGCGAAGTTGTGCGTTCAAAAACATCAATATAAAAAGGATTTTGTCGGTTAGGTTCGGCAATCGCTTGTTGGCTTTGTGCCAAAACTGGCTGATTATTGAGGTTAATGCCTTGAATACCAAATCCGCTCAAAAACTGGCTGTATGACGTAACATCGGGTCTTGCCGAAGGAAAAATCAAGAGATTTCCACCGTTTCTCACAAATTCTTCAAGACTTGCACGGAAAGTACCTGCCACAACTTCTAAACCTTCCAAAACTATTAAATTAGCATTTTTAAATTGTCCTACATCTACGTTTGTAGCACTATATGCTCGGTAATTGAAAAGACTATCGTTATCGAAGACTTTCCCGATATAATCTGCCGCACTGCGTTCTTGATAGAGATGCAAAACTTGGATTGTTGGCGAAGCATTCAAAACAAAATAATAATCGTTGTCGAACGTAATTGGTTGGTCATCGAAAGAAACTTTTCCACGATGAAAACCTTTGTCTTTTACTGTGAAATTGAAAGTTGCCGTTGCCGAACCATTCGGAGCAATATCAACCGAAGCCGTTGAGGCTTGAGCATTATCAATAAATAGCTTTACTGGGAGTTTTTCTACTTCTTCGCTGCCCGAATTAAACACTTTTACGTAAATAATATTATTCTGCATTTCACGAATGAATGGCGAAGCCAACCAAACCGAATCTGTGAAAACATTTTGATTTTTTTTGCCTTGTACGGGAATCAAAAATAACTTATTGAGCGAGTCAGTCTTGATTTTACGTAGGTCTCCCGAGGTACTTTTTTGAAAATCAGAAAACCAAAAGAATTGATTATTGGCACTCGGATTATGCTTTTGTGCGAGGTTATTTTGGCGTTTATAAACACTTTCAAAAGTTCGTGGATTCGATGAAAAACCTACTGAAGTAAGGCGGTCTTTTACTTTTGTTCCATTAGTTACGGCTTGGTCTTCGCCCGAAAAATCGTTTGTAATCAATTGAATATTAGGAGATTGACGAAATAGTGTAAGTAATTCATCAATTTTTGTAATAGCTAAATCGAGGTAACGTTTGTTTTCGGTGGTGTTTTGCATACTCAACGAATTATCGAGATAAAGGCTATTGACGCCCAAACCCGAACTACGATTTGTTGAAGCATTTTTGGCGGGCAAAAAAGGTTGTGCAAATGCCAAAACTAAAAACAAAAGAAACAAAAGTCGTGAGGCCAAAATGAGCCATTGCTTGATGCGACGAAACGAAGACGTTTGGGTTTCTACGGCCTTCAAGAATGCCACATTGGTAAAAAACACTCGCTTGGTTCGACGAAAATTGAATAAATGAATAATCAAAGGCACCGAAAGTGCCAATAAACCCCAAAGAAAAGTCGGAAAAAGAAATTGCATATTTTGAAGTCTACAGTCAATATCGGGCGACATTCCGCACGACAGTCAACAGTTTTTAGAATTATTAATCAAATTTAAAAGAGCTGCTTTTTACAACGTAAAAGTCTGAAAATACTTTCAATAAATTGTTATACTTTCTTCACTCTTTTGAACGAAGCAGGTCTTCGTTCCACAAAGAAATGCCAATTATTATGCCAAAGCAAATCACATGGATTGATTAATTGGTCACAAAGCTCGTGGAGTTCGTCACATTGGTTTTTGTTTTAAACACCAATGTTATATTTTTGAATCAATTTTCTACAAAAACCGCAATAAAAAATACTAAAATGACAACTCAACAATTTAAACAATCGCAGATTATTTCAGGAAGTATAATGATTTTATCGCTCATAACTTATCTATATATGGATTGGAAACTTGGTTACAAAGGCTCATACTATTTTCTAACGAAAGCCATTTTTCAATTATCTTTAGCTTCAATTTCGCATTTTAGCATGATAAATCTCAAAGCTAATCACCCAGAAAAATACAACCTGACTTTACACAAAATTTTAGTAGGCATTTGGGGTATTATGGGTCTTCTTCAAATTATTGATTTTTTCTCATTTTTATTCTAAAAATCTTTACTAAATCCATATGCATATTCCTCTACTATTTTGGTAGGGGTTTTTGTTTTTACAAACTCTTGTGGTAAATTTGGAGAAATCACACAAAACAACTACCTATTAATTTATGGATGAATTAAATTTACTTCGCAAAAAAACAGGCATGACCATTGCCAAAGCTTGGATGGTCATGGTTACTTGTGTAATCTTTTTTATACTCGGAGCAGGAATAATTGGTGGAGTTTTAGGATATCGGAATGCTGACCCCCAAGAATTTATGGAAGAAGGCATTTTTGTTTTAATGGTTTTGATTCTCATACTTTCGAGTTTATGGGGTTTTTATATCAATAAAAAACAATTACCGTTTTTCAATAAACCCTCGATTTTGGTTGTACTTGTTTGTATTATTATTTCTTTGGCTTGGAGTTATATCAGCCCAATCATTGTTGAATTTCTTCCTTTCAATGAAAAAGAATCGGATAATATCGAACGGGTTGGCATACACTTTTTGCTGGGCGTTTTGAGTTCAACACTATTTACTATTCTCCAAATTGGCATTATTGGACACGGATTGCTCAAAAACTATCTTTTCAAACAAGTTATTTTCACTGTTGCGGCTGTTAGTATAGTGATGGTTATTCCACAAGCGGTTATTGGTATGTTTTTTCAAACCGCAATCATGTTTTACATTTATTACCGTACGGCTTCATTTCATTTACCATTAATAATGTCTATCAGCTTCATTATTGTTGAAGATATTTTTAAGGTTTATCTTGGCAATAACATCGTTACGAGAAATTATATAAAATTTGATTTTATACAGAACGATACACTTTATTTTACAGGTTTGGCGGCTTGCATTGCTATCATCATTGGGGGTTTATTCTTTATAAAAACTCAAACAAAAGTTATCGAATGGCAACGCCCCGAAGAAGACGAAGATTTAGCATTTTTATAATAAAATCACTACAAAACATTTTCAAAACTCATGATTCATTAATCATGAGTTTTTTTATTTCCCCATCGTTTTATTACTTCATCACACGGTTCTACGAGTTGGTCACATCGGTTTTCGGTACTGTTTTCTTGCTATACCTTTGAATCATCTAAATAGAAAAACGGTATTTATCTAAAAAAAGACATGAAAAAGTTTAAAATAATTAGAGTATCAGATTGGTGGTCAACAAGTTCGTTGATAAAAAAAGCAGAAGATGTAGCTAATCAAAAAAGTCAAGAAGGCTACGATATAGTCAGTATTTCATTTGGTTTTAGGGTTTAGATGATTGAATCAGCATATATCACTATCACAAAGCCTTGATAGTTCGTCACACATTTCGGGGAGTTCGTCACAGCAATTTTTATGAAAAAGGCTGTTTCTCTAATTTTAAAAAGTCAAAATCTATTTTACCATCATGAACTACTTAGCAGGAATCAAAGCATGTTTACCATTTGGTATTGTATTTTTCACTTTGCCATTAGTTTTCAACTTCATCTATGATCATACTTGGGAAGAAAACCTTGCCGATACTTTTAAACTCAGCCGAGTTATAACTGGCTTAATTATGACAATCGGTTATGGACTTTATCAAGCAAAAAAGCAAAAAAAGGTTTGAAGATGAATTTAGCTTAATTTTTTTTATAACTTTTAATAATTTCAGAAATTACCAAGCAATTCTTTTAAACTAAACATACTATGAAATGGATTAAGGACAATTCGGAAACAAATTATGTGCTAAAACACAACGACGAGGTTATTCTAAAGATGCACTTTGAATACGATAATAAAGGAGTAAAAGCTACATGCCAAAGTAGTTCTAAAACATTCGTTATTGAAGCCGAGAGTTTTTGGAAAACAAATATTCTCATCAAGGAAAATGAAATCATCATTGCTAAAACCACAACTGATAAATGGTATAGTAGCCTTAGCACTTTAGAAATAAATGGACAAAAAATCAAGTTCAAATATCGCAATAACCCTTTGGCAGAAATAGTATTTTTTACCGAAACCGAACAAAACTACCTGCTTTCCTTTGGCTTGAAAGCTGATAAAAAAGGAATGATTGAAACGGTACTAGATTTGGGAGAAACCCTCGTAAACAACCCCTTAAAACCTTATCTATTAGCCATTTGCTGGTACATCTTTAAGCCTATAGCCGAAGAAAATACAGTAGATACCCTTGTATTATTAGTTTCATAAATATCATATTTCAGAAAATGGAAACCTCTACTAAACAAGACAAATTACTTTTTTTTGGAATCACGTTTGCAGCATTGGCGGCCTTTACATTTATTATCAATTATGTAAATCCTATTATTGACTTCAGCATAGAATACGTTTTTCTATTAGCCATAATAATGGCAGGAATCATCACGATATTGAAATTTGATTTAGGTAAAATCACTGAAAAGTACAAAAACATCAATCCTTATCTAATTTCGGGAATCATCTGGAGTATTTTAGCGATTATGAAATGGCTAAAATACCTTAATAAAGATAATTTCGACTGGATTATTGCCTCAATCTTTACAATAGTTGCTATCATCAATTGGCTAGGTTATTTCAAGAAATCTGATAAATAAGCTACTAAATCCACACCATAACATGGAAAAAAGCCTTAATTTCGCCTCAAAATCAATCAATCGGTCAATGGAGTTTTCGTTTGAAAATATTTTTACTAAAGCATATTGGAAAGAAATAATTGTTCCTTTCGCAAAAAAACATTGGGTTTTGATTGTGGCGGTGCTTACGGCTTTAAGTTTAGCTTACACGATTTGGTATTTTACGGTTGTAAAACCACTTACAGAATCTGTTCAATGTTATGTTGAATTTCTGAACGAACACCCAAAAGATAAAAGTACAGCTTATTGGATGGGGAGAGTCTTCGGAAGCTTAGTAGCTATCTTTATAAAATCAAAAGCATTTGTTTTAGGCTTAATTGGCACAACCATTCTTTTTGCCGAATTTAACTATCAATTTTTATTCAAAAATCTTTTTGTTGACGAAGGGCGAAAAGGTAAGTTTTTCTATTTTGTTGTGCTGGGATTTTTATATTTATTCATCTTTTTTGTACTGAAAGGCATCTTAGGTGAAAAAATTGAGCCAATTGGACTTCATATTTTTACTGCTAATCTTTGGATAGGTTTTTCGGTTATATACTCAGTCGTTCAATACGTTTCAGATTCTCACAAAAGATTACGAGAAATGGCGATTCAGAAAACAAAAGTTGAACTTTCGGCACTAAAAGCCCAAATAAACCCCCATTTTTTGTTCAATGTGCTAAATAACCTCTATGGAACGGCCATCGTTGAAGAAAGCCCAAAAACTGCCGAAGGTATTCAACAGCTTTCGAGCATCATGCGACACGTGGTTGAAGGCACAAAAAACGAACGAATTTCAGCCGAAAAAGAAGTGCAATTTCTGTACGATTTTGTTGAATTAAACAAAATGAGAATCCCGAAGCGAGATAATATCAAGATAAATATAAACATTGATTTCGACGAACAACCGACTCAAATTGCACCGCTTTTGGTAATTCCATACATCGAAAATGCTTTCAAATACGGCATCAGTATTACTCAAGAAAGTTTTATTGACTTGAAATTTCAAATTAAAGACCAAAAACTCAATTTTTCATGCCGAAATAGTATTATCAAACAGTTTGACAAACTCGAAGTCGGTACTTCGACTGGCATCGAAAATACCCAACGTCGCCTTTCCCTCAACTATCCACACAAACATTCATTAAGAATTTCTAACGAAAACAATATCTTTGAGGTTTCGTTGGAAGTGAATTTGAAGTAAATCGAAAAATGTGTAACTTCACATAAAATAAATTCCGATATGAATGCAATAGAAGTACAAACCAGCCCCGACCGCTATATTATCAGCATTGATAAATCATTGATGGATAAAGACATATTATTTTCATTTTTGGAAAGGCTAAAATTAGAAGAATTAGCCCGAAAAGTTAATTTCGATGAATCTATTCTTGAAATAGGCGAAGAAATCAATAACAATTGGTGGAAAAACAACAAAAGTAGATTCATACCCGAAGCATGAAAAAAGTTGTCATTGACCATAATATTCTTTTTGCTGCTATTTATACAAAGGATTCTCGCACTCGTACCAAAATCTTTGATTCTCCTTATCAATTTTATACACCAAATTATCTTATTACTGAACTATTCAAGCATAGAAATCGGATTGTTCAAAAATCGAAAGCAAGTGAAGAAGATGTATTGAGTTATCTGAATGCTGTTTTGCAAAAGATTCACTTCTTTAATGAAGAACTTATCAGTACGGAAAACTTTATAACAGCCTATCATTTATGTAAAAATATTGATGAAAACGATACAACTTATGTTGCACTTTCGCTCGAATTAGAAGCAGAATTTTGGACACGTGATAATATTTTGAAAGATGGATTGAGAAACAAAGGATTTAATAACTTTTTTGAAGAAAATATACTTTAGTAAATAAACCACAACTACTCAATGCTAAAAGCAATTGCCATAGATGATGAGCCAATGGCTCTTGAAGTAATCAAAGCCCACGCAAAAAAAGTTACTTTTCTTGATTTGCAAGAAACTTTCGTTAGTGCCATGGAAGCATTGGATTTTCTAAAGAAAAATCCGTGTGATTTGGTATTTCTTGACATCAATATGCCCGATATCACTGGACTTGATTTCTCGCAACTTTTACCAAAAAACACATCAGTAATTTTTACAACCGCTTACTCACAATATGCAGTAGATGCTTTCAATATCAATGCTCTCGATTACCTTTTAAAGCCTATTGACTTTAGTAGATTCATGAAGGCTTGCCAAAAAGCTTATGAGAATATCAACGAAGAAGCACCAAAAATTCCATATTTATTCGTAAAAGATGGCTATGATTTGGTCCGAGTTAGCATCGAAAACCTACTTTTTGTAGAATCAGAAGGTAATTATCTAACTTTTAAGGAATCTGACAAAAAGACAGTTACTCGCATGACCATGACCGAAGCAATCGAAATGCTGCCAAAATCTGAATTTTTCAGAGTACATAAGTCGTTCGTTATTAATCTCAATCACGTTAAAAAAATCGAACGTCATCAAGTTTGGGTAGATACAGAAGCCGTTCCAATTGCCGCCAATTATCGTGATGATTTGATGGAAGTTTTGAAGAAAATTTGGATGGTGAAATGAAAAAGGCTATAAGCTATAGGCTGTATGCTATAGGCTGTATGCTATATACAAAAAGAGTTATTTTAAAGGCTTAAAGTATAGAACCCAAAACATATAGCATTAAAATTAATAAATAAGCACCATCATACTCCTCGCACCGTGAGCTCCAATAACCAATGATTGCTCAATGTCGGCAGTTTTTGAAGGTCCTGCTATAAAAACACCGTAATTACCAATATCTTCGAGTTTATCGTATGCTTGTTGCATATTGGCAACGATATTATTTTTATCAAGCACCAAAACCAAATGTTGGGTAATAAAAGGCAAAGCACGATTAAGCATATTACTTTCAGGCACCCAAATTGTGCCATTTTCGGAAACACCAATTTCACCTTGAATCACTGCTAAATCGACTTGTTCTAAAATATCTTTAGTTGTATCAAGAGTTACGGCAACATTTGCTTTGACTATTTCTGAAGCTACATTTTTTAAATCATGGTAATATTTATCAATCGCTTCTTGACACTCGGCTTTTGAAGCAAGTTCAACGGTAGTTCCACCAATACTTTCCAATACGTTTTTGAATCGCTCAACGCTTCCATCGCCTTCAAAAATTGGCACATTTGGCATTGTCACCAATGAAGGTTTATTGCTTGCGATACTCGCTAATATTTTTTCTCTGCTGGTCATAGATACTTGATTACCAAATAATTAAATTTAATAACGATGGTCGCTCGGAGAAACTACGTCCGATTGATAATTGATAAATGATAATTGTTCATTGTCTATTTTCCTCGTACCATTCCTTAAAACTCTGCTTCGGAGCATCGGGTAATTCTCTTGCTTTTGCCCACGGATTCATACTTTGATTATGGGTCAATCCATGAGGTAAAATTCGCAAAGCTCCACGAGCCAATTTTCCGCTTAAATCATATACTTTTGGCATCGAAAGCACTTTTGCCATGCCTTTCATTCCCCATTTTTTAGCGGCAGGAAGTTCGTTAGCTTTGCCTACAATTTGCCTCCATTTATAAAGCTGCACGTGAATATCAATTTTTACAGGGCAAACGTCGGAACAAGAACCACAAAGCGTAGAAGCAAAAGGCAAACTTTTATGCTTATGTAAATCAATATTTGGCGAAAGTATCGCACCGATTGGGCCTGGCACGGTAAAATCGTAGCTATGTCCGCCACTACGACGATAAACTGGGCAGGTATTCATACAAGCTCCGCAACGAATACATTTCAATGAAGCACGAAAATCTGCTCTACCAAGTTGTTGCGTTCGGCCATTATCCACAATCACGATGTGCATTTCTTTTCCTTCGACTGGTTTTGTAAAATGCGAAGTATAGGTTGTAACTGGCTGACCAGTAGCACTTCTTGCGAGCAATCGAGTATAAACAGATAAATGATGTAAATCTGGAATAATCTTTTCGATGCCCATACATGCGATATGAACTTTTGCCAAATTTACGCCTAAATCTGCATTACCTTCGTTTGTACAAACTACAAAACTACCAGTTTCGGCAATCGCAAAATTTACGCCTGTTAGAGCCACATCGGCCGCTACAAATTTTCCTCTTAGGTGCTGACGTGCCGCTTCAGTCAGAATTTGGGGGTCTTTTTCGCCTTTGGCAGTACCCAAATGTTCGTAAAAAGTTTCGCCTACGTCTTCTTTTTTAAGATGAATTGCGGGCAATACAATATGACTTGGAGGTTCGTTTCTAAACTGCACAATACGTTCGCCCAAGTCGGTATCTACTACATCAATATTATTTTTTTCTAGAAAATCATTCAAATGGCATTCTTCGGTAAGCATTGATTTGCTTTTCACCAAACGAGGATTTCTTCCCTCAACTTTGCATGAGTTTTTGATAATCTCCATCACAATTTGGTTATGCTCGACGGCATCGGCAGCCCAATGCACCTTTACACCATTTTTAATAGCATTTTGCTCAAATTCGATAAGATAATTATCAAGATTACTCAGAGTATGGTCTTTGATTTCGGAAGCAAGTGTGCGTAAATCCTGAAATTCTGGAATTGGATAAACTGCCTTATCTCGCTTTTGACGCACAAACCAAAGCGTTTCGTCGTGCCAAGTCGTACGCTCAAAATCTTTGTTGAATGCTTCGGCTAATTCTGGGTGATCTGGGTGGTTCATGGTTGATTTCCGTTCAAAATTTCGGCAATATGCATTACTTTTATTGGTGCGTTTTGGCGTTTTACGATGCCTTCGAGGTGCATCAGACATGATACATCTCCTCCCGTCAACACCTTCGTTCCGTTGCAAAGATGGTCAGCAATTCGGTCTTGTCCCATGCGTGCCGAAACAGCTTCTTCGGTTACACAAAACATTCCTCCAAAGCCACAACATTCGTCATTACGATTCAATTCGCTT
The DNA here is from genome assembly GCA_027486845.1 of Cytophagaceae bacterium. GTDB lineage: Bacteria > Bacteroidota > Bacteroidia > Cytophagales > Spirosomataceae > Emticicia. The sequence goes on along the minus strand of JAIXOL010000049.1, from coordinate 50,810 downwards.
AGTTCGATTCCTTTTAGTTTTCGGAGTAATTTTGAAATTTGTCCATCTCGTACGCCCGTAATTTCGGAAGCATTGGCCTGGCGAAGTCCACGCTGACCGTGGCAACTCAAATGCAAACCAACTTTATGCGGAAAACTATTTGGAATTTCTTCGATTTTTAGCACATTTTCAATAAAATCGACTAATTCATAAATCGATTTTCTAACTTTCTGAACGGCTGGCGTTTGTTCAATAATATCATAATGTTTTTTGATATGATAAGTACAACTCCCCGAAGGCGTAACGATATAATCAAATTCGGAAAACGTAGCTACAAAATGTTCATAAACACCCTTAGAATCTTGCTCACAACCACCATTTGCCATTGGTTGCCCACAGCAAGTTTGCTTAATCGGAAATACGACATCCACACCCAATTTTTCCAATAACTGTAAGGTCGCAACACCTACATTTGGATAAAATTGGTCAACGTAACAAGGTATAAATAGGGCTACTTTCATCTTTTTAAGGTCTAAAGGTCTGAATATTGGATTCAGTTTCGGTAATTTCGCAAGACTATAAACACCAAAGGTGTTTAACATGAATAGCCCCGATTGAAAATCGGGGAAAACAAGTCAGAAAATACTAACCGCTTCGGCGGTCCGACCCGAAAGGGTTGAACTTAAATTTACTTTTATGTTGTTCAACCCTTTCAGGGTTGGTTTTCCTATGTCATTTCGTAACCCCGATTTTCAATCGGGGCTATTCGAGTTTAACGCTTTCAGCGTTTTTCAACGCTGTTCTAAAATTCTTAATGTTCTGTTATGCGAAAACTGAACGTTCCCGTTTATAACTTCGTTGAGCAAGTAAATCGTCTCCCTTCCTCAGTTATATAAATATTTATTGTACCGTCTTCTCTCACTATTTCAATGTATTGTTTTTCTAAAAGATACTTCGGAATTATAATGAAACTCTCATCAAATAAAAACGTTTTAGTAATATATTTGTCAAACAAATACCTCGAAATAATACCATTATTTTTCTTTAATAAAAATCAAAGTTTTAATAATTATTTCTTAACTTACATTCTTCATATTTGTTCACATAGCAATTTGTTTTATTCGTAAATCGTAATTCATAAATTCTATAATTACAACCCCGTAGCCACACTAAACCCTCTTTTGTCAACCAAGCCGCTTCTGATTTTTGCTCCACGAAAAGTTGCGATTGGGTCGATTGCTCCACCTGCTTGGCGACTTGCTTCGGCTACCAATGCCCTTGCATCGGTCAAGAAAGTATCACGTAATAATTCTTCGGCACGCAGCACATCGTTATTTTCTTGGGCATCGGCCAATGATACTCTATCAACCAAAAGTGCTTTTGCATAAGTCGTCAGAATCGCATTTACTGACTGCAATAAATCTTCGATTGGGTCTTTTGTATTATGGCTTGCGTCAATCATCCATGCCAATGGCGGATTTTTCACACTTGGGTCTTGCATTCCATCAACCAATTCATTGAAAATCAAGAAGAATTGATAAGGTTTGATACTTCCTGTTGTCAAATCATCATCGCCGTACATTGAGCCATTAAAGTGAAAACCACCGAGACGACCGAAGTGCATTAATCGTCCAACAATTTGTTCGATGTTTGTGTTTGGCAAATGATGTCCTAAATCAACCAAAACTTGGGCATTTTTTCCCACCGTTTGACAAAGAGAATACGAAGTTCCCCAATCGGGAATCACCATTGAGTAGAAATGCGGCTCGTAAGGTTTATATTCAATCAACATCGTCCAATCGTCAGGCATTGATTTGTAAATACTTGATAATGAATCACTTGTGCGTTGATACGCACTTCTCATGTGAGATTGCCCAGGGAAGTTTGAACCATCGGCCAACCAAACTGTAAGTACCTTAGAATCAAGCATTTTACCGTATTCTACGCACTGAATATTATGCTGAATTGCTAAGTCACGTACTTCGCTTTTTGTATGCGAAAGTGAGCCAAATTTATACGAATACGGTTGGTCTTTCTGGTCTTGAAAAGTATTTGAATTTACCGAATCAATCGTCAAATTATTGGCTTTCAGTAATTGTTTGATGGCATTAGCATCAGAAGGAATATCCCATGGAATGTGCAACGAAATCGAGTTTGATGAGCGATTTAATTGGTGAATCAAACCCACATCTTCAATTTTTTCTTCTAAATTTCTTGGCTCACCACCATTCGGAAAACGTCCGAATCGAGTTCCACCAGTACCTAAAGCCCAACTCGGAATAGCTACTTGAAAAGCCTTAATTTTATCAATAATTATTTGAATATCAATACCTCTACGGTCGAGGAGTTCGGCTAAATATGTCAATCTAAACTGATGGTCAGCCTGTAATTTTTCGTTTTGCTGTTGAATAATATCGTTATTGAGCATCTTAATTAATGATAACGGGGTCGCCCGTGCGATGTTGAATGATAAATGATAAATTCACTGCGATGTTTCGCTGAATGCTATTTTAAAACAGAAGCAATTTTCTATTTAAAAAATCATAAAACTATCCTGTACTTGCCTGTTAAGCCTACATAGATTTTTTATACTCCTTAGTCCAATTAACTGCCCCGAAAAGTGCAATTATACAAAAAATTACATATAACAACGAGTATAATTTAACTTCTTTCACAAAATACATATAAGTACTAATGATGTCAATCGCAAGCCACATCCACCATGCTTCTACTTTTTTTTTGATTAGTAAAAATGTAGCAAAAATACTCATTACAGTCGTAAACGAATCCATATAGGGAAATGCACTTGGCTTGGTGAAAAGTTGCGGAATTAACTCGCTCAGATTCTTGGCAAATGTACCAAGCAGAAAAGTACACACCATACCTGTTAACGAATAAATAGTAAACTGTTGCAAAGATAATTGACTGATTTTCAACTCATTTTTGATGTTAGCCTCCTGTTCTTTCGGAAACTTCCATTGCCAAAACCCGATGATATTTGTGATAAAAAAGAATATCTGCAAAAACATATCAGGGTAAAGTTGAATCTGATAAAACATCATAAATGCCAATACAACATTTAGTAAGCCCAGCATCCAACTCCACACATTTTCACGTACTGACAGAATAACTGCCACCAAACCAGTAATTGTTGCATAAAATTCGAGGTGACTCATCTTTACGCCTAAAAACTCAAAAAGTATGTTATTAATATCGAAGAAGTACATTTGCACATTTTTTGTGCAAGATAAGAATTTTTTTACTACCCCCGTCGAAGGTTCAATAAGATAAAAAAGAGGTCTAAGTTTCACTTAAAAAGACACTATTTTAACGCTAGTGGTAAATCTATGAAGAAAGTCGTTCCACGATCGGTTTCAGTTTCGAACCAAATATTTCCTCCAGCATGTTCTACACCCCTACGAGCCATTGCCAATCCGAGTCCTGAGCCTCCAACTTTGGTTGTAAAATTTGGAATAAATACACGTTGACGAATATTTTCTGGAATCCCTGAACCATTATCTTGGATTTCGATAATAGCAATATTATCATCTTCGTTACGATATAATCGAAGATTAATGATAGCACGTTTTTCTACAGGAACAGACTGTATTCCGTTGATAATTAAATTCGTAATTACCCGACTCACAAATTGACGGTCGCCCACAACCCATGCTTCTTTTTCTTTTATGTAGGCATTGAGTGAAATTCTTTCGTCTTCCGCATATAAATCCGCTGATTTCTGAATTAAAGGCACAAGGTCGAAAACCTCATTGCGTGGCACAGGCATTTTGGCAAATTCCGAGAATGAATTGGCAATTTCGCTGATATTATCAATTTGTTCGGTCAATGAGTTTAAAGCACGAGCAATGCGTTCTTTAGTTTTCGGATTGTCAACCACAATTGTGCGTTGTAATTGCTGAATCGAAAGTTTCATTGGTGTCAATGGATTTTTGATTTCATGAGCTACTTGCTTAGCCATTTCTCTCCATGCCGTTTGTTTTTCACTCATCGACAACGCCACTTTACTCTCTTCGAGTTTTTTCAACATTTTATTATATTCTCTCATCAAAATACCAATTTCATCATCTGAATTCCACTCTAAGCGTTCGTTCAGTTTATCCAAATTGGTTTTCTTTAATTTTTGAGCAACCAAACGAAGTGGATTAGTGAGAATATTAGATGCAAAATATGATAGAATCAATAAAATTAGGAATAACCAAGCAAAAACACTCAAAATAGAAGCAACAACGTCGGTTACTTGGCGATCAAGCGATGGTTTAGCATCAAAAAAAGGAATTCCTATAACTCCAATAGGCTTACTATCATGCCCTTTGATACTCATATAAGCAGTTTTATAATTCAAGCTACCCAAAGATTCGGGCAATAAAACCTCGTTTTCTTTCTCCTCAATGATTCGACGATAGGCCGCAGGATTGATAAAGTTTGAAAGCAAACCATATTCATAAACCAGTGGGCGAGTAGTCAAGTCAAGCTTTCCATCAAGGCTATAAAAATTAATATCGAGTTTCGTATCACGAGCCAAATCATTGATTTCTTGCTCCAAGAATGCCCTACTCATGCGTTTCTGAATGAAGTTTTCGAGTTGAAGCTGTACCGTGGAAGTAATATTTTTAGTATTATCAAGGTAGCCTTTTTCTTGATTACTAATAAATTTAGAGTCGATAACGCTCAACGTAATGATAATTACCAACAATAAAGGCAGCAAAAATGCAGCATTGATATAAAGCTGAATTTTGGTAGCGAAATTGACGTTCAGGTTTTTCAAACCGTAGCGAATCGCATACAAAATCATTATAATAATGATGAAAAGTACCGAAAGTAAAAACAAAAACGAGAAATTAGAAAATAGATTACGCCATGCTTGATATTTTGCCGAAATCACAATTTTTCGCCCATTTTGTCCAATTTTCCCGACGTGTGTAAAGTCATTTAATTCAATGCCTTTTTCATAGAGCATTGAATCTAATAATACGCTTACAGGTAATTTTCTTATATAGTTATAGCTTCCTGAACTGAATATCAAGCGATTAGCTTTATCATAAATGGCATAACTATAATTCTTGGTATCGGGAGTTTGCGTAAACTTTTTATCCAATAATAATTCAGGATAAACACTTTGAGCAAACTCATCACGAAGTTTCAAATCAAGCACGACATAGCCAACCAAACTCAAATTATCTTGAATCGGAATAAAAGCCAAGTATTGCTTAATAAAATTATTACCAACATCATTAATAAAAAATACTGAAGGATTAGCGGTCTTATAAGCTGGTTGCTTGAAAGTTTCCTCATAAAAAGAAAGATTCTTTGAGCCTTCCGTTATATCTAGTGAGTTGCCATTACTGTCAAATGCCAGAACTTCTGTATCATAACGGTCAAAATACAAATCAAGGTGTTTACTCTTTATGAGTTGTTGTGTTTGCTCACGTGCCAATGTTTGACGATTAACGGCTTGACGAATTGCCGTATCCTGCTCAATTGTCTGAACTACTCTTGTAAGTAAACCTTCTCCCAATAAATCATTCTCGGCCAAATATTTTTGTCCAAAATTCTGCTTATCAAAATAGTCTTTCTTCTGCTCTTCTGCTCTAATCACATACATCGCAATCAAGGCAAATACAAAAGCACCAGTAAAGAAATAAATCGTGGTTTTGTACTTAAAACTATACAAAAAACGTGGGTACTTGTAGTGATATATCATCAAGAAATACATACCTGTTAGTATATAAATCCATCTAAATTGATCTAAAAAAGTGACAATTGTTAAGCCGATTACCAAACCTAATAGCCATTTTAATATACCATTTTTTGTCTTTTTATTTATCCTTAAAAATAAACTAATTGTTAAGTGCAGAACCAAAAAGAAAATTCCTGATAAAAGCAAGTAAAACGATAAAGTGGCAATTTTCAGAGTAGAAAACGAAATGCTCAGTGAAAGGTCGAGGCTAAATTGCGATTTTTCGTAAATATTGCAAAGGTTTCGATAAGAAATAAATGTGTGCAAAATGGCAATTACTACCAAAGTTACTGAAAGTATATTCTGAAAAATTTTCGAAATTTTGAATAATTTATAGTAGAGCGTTGAGCGATAAAAACTCTGTACCAAATAAACCACCAATATAAATATCACGATGGCATTGAGCAGCACATCGCCTAAAGATGGAGCCAACTCACTGACAGTTAAAAACTTAGGATTAAACAAGCTCGACTCATAGAAAATAAATGGAATACTATTGGCGAGCATTATCAGACGCACAAAAAACAAATAGAACATCAGCAAAATAAATGCTCGACCAAATTGGTGTTTTTTGCGTAGTCTAGAAATCCAAATAATGATATACACGCCAAAAAGGAGAATACTGAGTGCCAACAAAAAAAGTGTGTTGGTTGGGATATTCGGCGAATTTATTTTTTCGATTTGTGGTGGAATAATAGTAAACAAATATTTACCATTTTCGTCGTTGATATTATAAAGACTTTTGTTATTGGGCTGATTAGTAATACCCTTTGGCTCAGTAATGAAAATCTCGTGATTGTAGCCATTTTTGAGATAGTCATTTTCATTCCGAAACTTTCGATAAAGATTTATCAAAGAGAAGATTTCAACTTTAGCTCCTCTATAATTAAATGCTACTGAATTAGTAATGTACTTACCGTTAGCATCATACAACAAACTGGCTTGCTCTTCCTTCGTGATTTGCTGATAATCAGGCACATATCTGTGGTCAGACCAATAAACTAACTGACCATTACGAAAAACAAAATATGGATAAACAGTATAAGTCTCATAGTTCAAAAAGGTATTTCCCGAAGATTTTTGGTATCTCTTAGCTACATTTACTATCTCATTTTTCGAGACGAGTATTGTCGATTTAACCCTACTTCTTATCGAAGAGATATAATGTTGCTCTGAAGCACCTGGTGCATCTTTCTCAAAAATGAAAAAATTTAATGCCGCAATGCAAAATAAAACTACCGAAAGAATTAGGAAAATATGTTTTTTAAGAAATTCCAATGCTTTTTATGATAAAATATACCATATCCTTTCATCGAAAACCATGCCAAAGACAATTGACCATAGGTATTTAGGAGTCATTAATTTGTAATTGGTGGCAATCCTACAAAAAGAAAAACCTTTATTGACCACCAATCAGAACCGCGGTCTGATATTGTTTGTAGAATACCTAATTATATTTTTCAATCGTAAAACCCATTCCTGATTCGGTTTCGACATAATCAATTCTTACACCAATTAAATACATTAAATGTCGCTTATCTATCAGCACCTTGACTCCCTCTACCTCGTAGAATTCATCGTTTTCGGATGCTTTATCAAGCCCCAAAAGATAAGTTGCCGAGCAAGCTCCACCCTTCAAACCTACCCTTAAAGCGTAGCCTTCGGGAATTTGTGAAGAATTGAGACTTTTCAATATTTCTTTGCGTGCTGTTACCGAAAAAGTTACCATGATGCAAATATAGACACGATTTAAGGGATTTTACAAATGGTTCACGTTGAGATACCTGATAATTTAAGAAAGATTTTGAAGCACCATTTGCTTATCTTACTTTTGTGAGGAATAAAAACAATAATAATGCAATCTATCATCGAATTACTCAAAATATTGATTCCTGCGGCAGCTGTTCTTTACGGAATGTACCTTACGATTCAGACCTTCCTACAAAAACAATTCGAACAGAAAGAACTGGATATCAAAGTAAAAACTATCGAAATCACCACGCCTATTCGTCTTCAAGCCTATGAGCGTATGACACTTTTTTTGGAGCGAATTACACCCACTAACTTACTTATCAGACTCGGTAGCCCCGATATACAAGCCATTGATTATCAGCGAGTATTGTTACAAGAAATCAGAGAAGAATTTAATCATAACCTTGCTCAGCAGGTGTATATTTCGCACGAAACTTGGGAAAAGACTCGTAATGCTATGAATGATGTTGTGACTTTAATAAATACATCAGCCTCCGAAATTTCACCCGATTCAACTTCAATTAATCTCTCAAAAAAAATATTTGAAAAGGTAATCAGTGCAAACAAACAACCAACCTACGAAGCCCTAAAAGCACTGAAAGAAGAAGCTCAAAAGATATTTTAATAGAACCTTAAGTAATTGATAACCAACATTTTAATTCAATTATTGTTTTTTTACAAACAGATATTTATCATACAAAAAAACGTCTATTAGTCATTTGTTTTTAATATAAATAAAACTATTTACGCAACCATTTAGCCAACAAGTAAGAAATTACGCTATAGCGATTAATCTGCCAATTAAAACCCCTGTTGAACCCCTATACAAATGGTTTCAGCTAAATATCTGATTGATATTCGCAAATAAAATTTTGATTTTTCGGTATAGTTTTTGCGATTTAGTGTTGTTCTAAACCTTCTATAATAATCATTTATGCAAAATCGTTTTTAAGATAAAAATCACAGAAATGAAGAAAATATATCTTTTTATAGCATTAATTAGCTTTTCGGGTAATAGTTTTGCCCAACAAAAAACAGCTACGTCAAAAAAAGAAGTTGAGTGGCTTACTATCCAAGAAGCATATAACCGAACTCAAAAAGAGCCTCGTAAAACAATCGTAGATGTCTATACAGCTTGGTGTGGTTGGTGTAAAGTGATGGATAGAGAAACATACACAAACCCCGAAGTGGTTGATTATTTAAATAAGAATTTCTACATGGTGAAGCTCGACGCAGAGGCTAAACAGGATATAATTATCGGAAACACCAAATACATTTTTGATGCCAATAGTGGAGCAAATCAAGCAGCTGTTGCTCTTTTACAAGGCAAAATGAGCTATCCGACTACCGTTTTTTTGGATGCTCAGTATAATATGATTCAGCCTTTGCCAGGATACTTAAATGCGAAAGCATTTCATGAAATAGTGACCTATTTAGGTGGTGATTACAATAAAAATGAGCCTTTTGAGCAATACAAAGTAGGAACCTACAAAGAAGTTTTCAAGAATGCCTTGCCTAAGCTCTAATAGATTGTGACAAAAAGAAAAAGCCCAACTTTCCTTTCATAAAGTTGGGCTTTTTTTGTTTTTAATGGCCTGCCTGACTTGTCCGAATGTAGCAGTAGAAAATTTGTTTAAAGTATGCAATGTTAAGAGTTTTTTAGTTTAATTGTTGATTTCAAATTGTCAACAGTAATTTTAGGTTTACCAAATACTTTACAAAAGTTGGATTTAGTATTTTTTCATGGCTCAACAAAACATTTGCATACATAGAGTCTTCCACTATTCGATATTAGGGTAAAAATACCTGATTCGTTAGAGGTTTTAAAGTATTTTGAGTTTGTAAGTCATAAATAAAACTACTTAGAAGCCCGATTAACCACAAAATCAGCTTCTTGAACCAATCCTTCAGGCGACATCGTTCCTTCAATTCGGTGAATGACCTTACCGTTAGTGGCAATAAATAAATAGGTAGGATACGAATCTACTCGGTAAATAATACCAACGTTTACGCCTTCAAACGAATCGCCATCAACTTTATAGTTCAGAAAAGTTTTATTAAATTTTTCGCTCACACGAGCATCTTGGAATGTATTTTCATCCATCCATTTACACGGCCCACACCACGTTGTGTAAACATCAACAAACAAGATTTTCTTTTGGCTTTTTGCTTGGGCAAGCATTTGCTCCATTGTTTTATCATTGTTTTTTATGAAATTTATCTGTTTTACGTTTCCTCTACCGCAGGCATACACCAACACAATGAGACATAAAATGCTCATCACTAAAATCATCTTTTTCATTACAAAAGCTATTTTTTATAATTTCCATTACAAAATCCTTGCCTATTTTATCTAAAAATCTTTTTTTATCAAAAAATATAAAAAAAACTCGTAGAACAAAACTTAACTTCGCTTTAAGTCTTTTAAGGTCTGCTGTAAATATTTGGTATCCTCACCTTCTTTTTTAGCGAGTTTAATGGCCTTTTTCTCGGCTTTTATAGCCTCTTTCTTTCTTCCAAGCTTGCTCAATAAAATGGCATAAGTATCCAAATTCGTAGGCGATTCAATCAGTTCAATGGCTCTTTCCGACCATTTTATGGCTTCTTCTAAATCTTTCTCATTTTTTATCATCTGCACATATCCCCACGCATATTCGTTGAGCTGAAAAGATGTCAATTTTTGGGCATTATTGGTCAAATTATCCAAAATCATTTTAAACTGTGGAGTCGATTCGTCTAAATTTTTCTCTCTTGCACCTTGCTTAAAATTCATGATTTTTAGCTGGTTTTCCGCTACTAAATCTTCTAATGTCCTAGCCATTAATTTAGCAGTTTCTTTTGTAGCAATCTTCTTAAAGTTTTCGCCATCACGAGTGATTTTGGCGTATTCTAAGCGAAATTGTTTTTCTTCAGCCTCAAAACCCACTTCACTGTATGAGGTTGCTCGTACGGAATCAATTAGCCTTTCGAGCAATGCTTTATCCCGACTATCAACTGCTTTCTTAAATGTATTTCGTTTGGCTTTTGAAAGTCCATTTAGCACGTACTTTTGCTGCGAAACCGTCATATTCAAGTATCTATCCAAGGCATCTCGCAAAATAATAAATGCCTTCGATTCAATCGTTCCGATGTTTTCTGCAATCAAGGCCAGTACTTTTTCGGTTTTATATTGGGATGCAGGAATTGCCTTAAGATATTCATCTAACAAAGCTACATTTTCGCCCCCATTTAGGCTTATTCGCTTCATATATTCATACAAAAATTCAGGATCACGTTTCCCAGCCTTAAATTCTTTCTCTAATTCATCTGAAGATTTAAAAGTTTTTCCTGCCAAAAGTGCTTTGTCGGCTTCAACTATAAACTTTTCAGCGGGCATCGCTCCCATTGCTCGATAGACCAAATCGCCATTGCCATTTACGAATAAATAAGTCGGATAAGCCGCGATTGCATACTTTTTGGTCAGTTCGATACCTTCTCCTTTTTCAGCATCAATCTTAAAATTGACAAATGACTCATTAAATTTTTCACCAATAATATTCACTGTAAAAACCTTTGCCGACATCATTTTGCAAGGTCCACACCATGTTGTATAAATGTCAATAAAAATAAGTTTATTTTGTTTTTTTGCTTCATTCAAAATCTCCGACCATGAGCCTTCTTTAAACTCAATACCCTTATTAACAGACCCATACGATGAAAAAGATAGTATTATCAGTAAGTATAAGATTTTATTCATTACTTTGTTTATTTATAAATGTCAGAATTTCTTTTTAAGCATATTTTTGCTTTAATTTCTAGCAAAAATCATACGAAAATCAACATTCCAAAAAAACTTCTACTATTTTTAGGAATATTTTCTTTTGAATTTTGTTTACTAACTGTGAGGCGAACCGAGCGACGGCCGCATCATGTTCACCTTTGAATCTGAAAGATTTTTACAATACTTCATGACAACAACTAAAATAGAAAATAAAAATTCTCGTCAAGACCTTTGGAACTCAGCTAAAAACCTGGCTTTCCCAACAGCAATTTGGCGACTACCCCGTCAATCTGAAAAGCATTTCTTGACTTCTTTTGAAAAAATCCCTCACCAATCAAAAATTGATTTTGAAGAACTCGGTGCTGGTTTTGCTTTTTCGCCTTTCATAAATCCTGATGGAGATAAAACTTTTTTCTTGAAGGCTGACCTTCATTATATTTTCATTGGAAAAGAGTCAACTCAAAACGACGATTTTATAGAAGCCGTTTCACCTTCGTCGCTTAATCCAGACTTTATTGAATTAATGAAATGTAAAAATTTATCGTTAAATTCTGTTTTAACTAATAATCCCACCAACAAGCAAACAACCAAACAAGAATTTATAGATTTAGTTGAAAAAGGCATCTCTGAAATCGAAAGTGGAGTATTTCAAAAAGTCGTGCTTTCTCGTACCAAACAGATAGTTTTACCCGCCGATTTTGATGTTATTCGCATTTTTGATAAACTTTGCGAAACTTATGCTTCTGCTTTTATTTCGGCAGTTTCAATACCGCATTTGGGAGTTGTCTGGATGGGTGCTTCACCCGAAACACTCGTTAGTCAAGACTCAGCAGGAATTTTCCGTACGATGGCACTCGCTGGCACTCAATCGGCTTATGATTCAGACGGAAATTTAATTAAACCATCAGAAGCCTTGTGGCGACAAAAAGAGATAGAAGAGCAATCGTTCGTGACAAGGTACATTATTAATTGTCTAAAAAAAATCCGAGTCAGAGAATTTGAGGAAGAAGGACCAAAAACAGTAATTGCGGGTAATCTCATGCACCTTCGCACTGATATAATAATTGATACGATAGCTATTAATTTTTCACAACTGGCAACAGTCATGCTTGATTTACTACACCCAACCTCAGCAGTGTGCGGAATGCCAAAAGTACCAGCTACTGAGTTTATTCTAAAAAATGAAGGCTATGATCGTGATTTTTTTAGTGGATTCCTCGGCCCTGTAAATATACAATCAAGCGAAGGGCAGATTGAATCTCACATTTTTGTGAACTTACGTACGATGAAAATCGAAAAAAATATAGCAACACTCTACGCTGGCTGTGGAATCACGGCTGATTCAAACGCAGAAAAAGAATGGAACGAAACTGAAATGAAAACTCAAACGCTTGGTAGCGTAATTAGTTAACCTGCCATACCTCCCAAAATATGCTACAAAATCTACAGTTTTAATATGACCTCATATTAAAATATTTTGGATAACGAGTAAATCTCAGACCTACAGTAAAATCGAGTCTGCTCAAGTCGATTGGCGTAGCTAGGTTTATTGCACCACCGCCCGCACCAAAATCTATTGCACGCATTTTTCCGTAGCTGTATCCTGCCTCCAAACTCAAGATAATATCACGTCCGGTGATGTCATTTCCGAGTAGAAAATCAATACCAAGCGTTGCTGAAGCACCAAAATCCATTCCTCTGGAAGTATAATTGGCAGTATTGTAAGAGCCTTTATCTTTATAAATATAAACACCCGGCGAAAGACCCAATATTACCATTGTTTTGAAATCAATATTTTTGCGATAATAAAATACTGGGCCTACATATTTAATTGAACGTTTATTTGAGATACTTCCCATCTCAGGTTTATTCAAAATTTCATTAATAAAAGCTATATTATCAGCTTTATTATAAGCTTGAAAATCATTAAACATCATTCCAATGCCTAAATTATCTACTGGAAAAAAAGCCATATCAGCCCCCCAAGTATATCCACGAAGAAGTTTTTCTTGATACAAACCATAGGCATTTGTAGTTGGTATTTTGGCTAACATATTACCCAAACCACCCTTAACACCCAATCTCCATTTTAGAAAATTACTAAACTCATTATCTGCCTTGGGTGCAGCCATTGGAGTAAGTACTTTTTCCTCTTTTTTAGGTGTCGCCTTCTTTTCATTTATTGAAGCCATTGACTTTTCTTTCTGCTTAGTCATTTCATTAGCTTTTTCTACTGTCGCTGATTCCTTTTTAGATGAAGATTCGTTTGTTATTGATTTTTTTTTAGTTTCTGTTAATTCATTATTTCTGTTGCTTTTCGTCTGTTCGGTCTTTGGCTTGGTTGATTCACTTTTACGAGTATCGACTCGTGGCTTGGACGTGGCATTTTCTTCTATTGTTCCACCTAATCCATCGGGTAATTTATTTCCTTTTGTTACGATATCGCTTGAATAAAAATTATATTTAAAATCAGAGACTAAGTTTTTAAATATTTCATTTCTAAGTACTTTTCCGCTTGGCGAAAGATAAGCATACATAAAACGATTGGGAGTTTCGTCTAAAATTCGGCAACGAATTTTCTCTCCCGATTGGGTCGTAATCTGATCTCGCTGCCCAAAAGATTGAGAAATAGAAATGCCAATAACCAAGAAAAGTACAATTATTACTTTGCTTAGTTTAGTACTAAAAACGTTATTTTTTAAAATGGAAAACTCTCCAACAAAATTATATTTGGGCTGTTCTGAAGGATTAGTTTTGAGAAGTTCAGCACCATTTGGTCGAAAATTACTAGTAAAGTCAAAAATTTTTTTCATGTTTTTATTTATTTCACTTATCTATGTAATGCAAAAATGATACCGAAAAAACAATGTAAGATTAAGACATATTAAGTATCTGAATATCAGATATTTACAATTTCAAAATTGAACAAAACTATTGGTACAGTTTTTGATAGATATTTTGTTTAAATCTATGAAAACGAAATTTCATATTGGAATATTAACAAACCATTAACGATTTTTTTATTTCAAATACTTGACACGAATCATTATTTTTATCTATCTTTCGGCATCAAAACATAATTCTTCAAAATTTAAACACAAAATATACAATATGGCATAAAGCTCTACGTTAACTAAATTGAAATACTGAAATGGGAAAAATCCAAGTTAACGACAGTGAGCTTGTTTCATTGTATATCCGTGGCAACGAAAAAGCATTTGCTACGCTTGTTCAACGTTACAAATCAAAAGTATATACCACGATTTACCTTGTTGTGAAAGACCAATACGTGGCCGAAGACTTGCTACAAGATACATTTATCAAAGCAGTTGAGGTTTTACGTGATGGCCGATACAATGAAGAAGGTAAATTTCTTCCGTGGGTACTCCGAATCGCTCATAATCTTGCGATAGACTATTTCCGTAGAGAGAAACGCTACCCGACCGTAGTGTTTGAAGACGGAAGTAATGTGTTTAATTCACTCGAATTTGCCGAAGATTCTATCGAATCAATGCAAATAAAGCGTGAATCTCACGAACACTTGCGTGATTTAATCAAACGATTACCCGACCAGCAGCGTGAGGTTTTGGTGATGCGTCATTACGATGACATGTCATTCCAAGAAATTGCCGATGCAACTGGTGTGAGTATCAACACGGCGTTAGGGAGAATGCGTTATGCTCTCATCAATCTTAGAAAAATGATGGGAAAATCAGCGTACGCTTATGACACAAACCTTTACCAGCACGCAGAATGATGTAGTTCGTTATTTGTATAATGAAACATCAAACCAAGAAAACACTATCGTAGAATCAACTCTTCTTTTTGATAAAGAGTTGCTCAATTTCTACCTCGACTGTGCCGATTTAAAATCTGGCATGGACAAAATTCAACTCTCGCCATCGGATTCGGCGATTGATAGAATCCTCAGCTATTCAAGAAATTACAAGCCTAAGATTTAATCTCAGGCTTTTTTTTATGCTTGAAATCTTCTCCGTTTGTTTCATACCTAACGGCGTGAAAGTCATTTTTGTTAATTTACCTATTAATATTTAATCCCGATGGGATTTTATTTGGCTTCTTATTGAATAAATAGGCATATTTGTATTTTATTTGATAAAGAAAAGTGCTAGAGTTATTCGACTATTAATTCTTTATCTATCTAAAAAGCCCACTCAGAACTCATAATTCAGAACTCAGAACTATTTTTAATGTCTTTTTTAGAAAATTTATATCAACGTTTTGAGGCAAAAATTGCTTCGTTTTTGTTAAGTCCAAAATGGAAAACGAAAGTTGTGATATTTGCTGTGTGCTTTATGATACTTTCATTTTTCAATAATATTTCACCGCTTCGTCATTTTGGTGATTTGTATACGGCAGTAGTAAAAGAAAAACGAGAGTATTTTCTGTATCAAACTATCAAAGACCGTGCAGCAAGCGTTACCTATAATTGGACTTACCCAGAGTTTACGGGTATGAATAACCGTACATTCAGACTCACGATGCCAGCATTTGTAAAAGCACTACATGTTCAGCATGTAAGTATCGTTTTGTATAGCTTGCAATTAATTTTGGGCGTTGTATTCCTTTATATGCTTATTAACTTTTTGGAGCGAACGATAAGCGATAAAACCAGTATTTTTTATGCAGTTTTGGGTGTTATTTCTACTTATATGGGTGCTGCTTTTTTTATAGATATTGCCACTTATGGCGATTTTTTTTGCTATTTTGCTCTATTTTCGGCCATTTATTATCGAAATCCTTTATTAATATTTTTATTTTTATCATTGGCCTTTTGGGGTGATGAACGAGCCGGCGTTGGCTCAGGAATGGTTTTTTTATGGTGGTGGTTTGTGCCGCAATGGAAAGAAAACAAGCCGTTCAAGATTCAAATAAACCTTCAAATGTTGGCGGTTGTGGCGGCTTGGGTGGCTTATGGAGCGATTCGTAAGTTTTACTTGGTCGATAAACTCGGTATGCACGACACCACCAAACCTGGCGAGTTTGCCGAAATGTTTGGAGGTAGTTGGCCAGTTTGGGGTCTCAAGTTTTTGTGGGTTTTTGAAGGTTGGTGGTTACTCATTTTATTAGTATTCATTTTCCTTTCAATGGCTAAAGACTGGCTCAGACTTTTGGCAATTTTAGGTGCATTATTGGCAATGTTGGTAGGCTCTCTTACAACATTCGATTCGACACGAAGTGGCTCTTACGGAATAATTACTATATTTTTGTCATTAGTTATTGCACAAAAATACCTTACCGAAAAAGAGTTAAAAGTATTGCTTCTTATAGTTGCCATTTTCTGTTTCTTACACCCAATGGCCACCCGCACGAATGGAACTGGTTTTTTCTTGATGTAAAGGCAATGTTTGAGTAACTTTGTACGGGTTTAAAGAAAATACTTTGTCAAATCTAAGTATCAAGCCTTCCGATTAATGGAAAAGACCAGAATTTATTTGTCAATTTTACTTTACATAAAACACTGATAAACAGCAATTTACTAAAGTATTCTGCCAACTATTGACTGTTGACTACCAATAATCCTGTCTATCTTAAAATCTTACAAAATCCTGTTAGGAATTAGATGTGTAAACTCCTTTTGGTTGTTCCGTGCTATAATGAACAAGAAATTCTTGAGAAAACTTACAGCACATTGTCGATGTACTTCACAGAATTGAAGGAGCGAAACGCCATTACGGCTGATAGCAAAATCTGTTTTGTGAACGATGGAAGCCGTGACTCGACTTGGATAATCATTGATAGCATCTGCAAAAGAGATGATAATATTATTGGTTTGAAACTCTCACGGAATTTCGGACATCAAGCCGCTTTGGTGGCTGGTCTATTACACCACAAAAACCAATTTGATTGCTACGTTTCGATTGATGCCGACCTACAAGACGACCTCCGTGCGATTGATGGAATGCTAGAAAAATACAATGAAGGCTCAAAAATCGTTTACGGTGTTCGCAACGACCGAAGCACCGATTCATTCTTCAAACGCTTCACGGCCGAAACATTCTATAAACTCATGCAACGCATGGGTGTCCCGACAGTTTATAACCACGCAGACTTCAGATTAATTGATAATCAAGTACTTAACGAGTTTTCAAATTTTGGGGAAACTAATCTTTTCATTCGTGGAATTATCCCGATGATTGGCTTTCAGAGCGACAAAGTTTATTATAAACGCCTCGAACGTGAAGCAGGTGAATCGAAATATCCACTTAGAAAAATGCTAATTTTTGCTTGGAATGGCATTACTTCGTTTTCGACAGTCCCGATGAAATTGGTACTCTGGTTTGGCATCTTCAATTTTGTGTTTGCGATGGGAATTACGGTTTGGGTTTTGGTATGTAAACTATTTGGTTTTACGGTGCAAGGCTGGACCTCAATCGTCCTTCCGATGACTTTTTTCAGCGGTTCAAACATGATTGCCATCGGTTTAATTGGCGAATATGTGGGCAAAATCTACGAGGAGGTAAAATCTCGCCCAAGATATATTATTGAAAGTGTATTGAATGAAGAGAAAGTTTAAAAATATAGCACTTTCAAAAATAAATAAGGCATTGTTTCAACTCAAACAATACCTATTTTTTCTTGTCTTAGCTTCTCAAGCTTTCGCCCAAATCCCAACTAATTCTTGGCGAACTCACGCTGACTACTTTAATGCAAAAGGTGTAGAAGTCGTAGAAAAAAACAAAGTTTATTGCTTCTCGAAAAATGGCTTTTTCTACTTCAATAAAACTACTAATCAAATTTTTACGCTCTCAAAACTAAACGATTTGAGTGAAACAAATATCTCTCAAATAAGATACAATTCGGACCTCAAAACTCTCGTTATTGCTTACGAAACTGGTAATTTAGACTTGATGAGTATTACTTCCGAAGGTTTGCCCGACAAGATTCAGAATATTGATTTTATCAAAAAAACGGATGCAATTCAAGATAGTAAAGCTATTAATCAAATAGAATTTCGAGGAGATTTTGCTTATTTGGCGGCCGATTTTGGTTTAGTAGTTTTGGATGTAAAAAAGAACGAAATCAAAGAAACCTACCAAAATATTGGCAAAAACGGAACTAAGGTAGCTGTAAAGCAAATAGCTTTTTCCCGTGATAGTATTTTTGTGAATACTTCGGGAGAAATTTTGGGGGCAAAATTTGCACCAACAACCAATCTGCAATTTTTCAGCAACTGGAATACAGTAATTAATAACCAAATCTTTAAAAGTCCGATTTTTCCAAAAGATAATCTTATTGTTTTCCCAAATGAACTCGAAACCGATGACAAAGGAAAAATTTGGATTGCTGATGGTGAAAACGGACTATTGAGCAATTTTTCAGGAAACTTTAAGACTTACAGCCCCAATGGCGTAAAAGGTGATATTTTTTCTATTTTCTACCAAAACAAGAAGATTTATGCCACAGGTAATGCAGGAAACGCATTTGTGGATAACTTATGGAAAAGCCTAACTATTAATCAAACTCCAAGTAATAAAACTGATGTAATTGACCAATATGGCTACCGTTGGCAACTAACAGGGCAAATATTAAAAGTAACTGACCCGACCTCTAATCGAACTCGTTTTTATGGTTCAACATTTGAACTGCCAGGCAACTACATAAATACCATAGCATTAGACAATGATAATCTGCTTTGGGTAGGGACAAATAACGGTGTGGCAATAATTATTCCTTCCAGAGATATTTTTACAAATAATATAAAACCATATACGCCGTTTTTCCAAACTCGACGATTACTTTTGCAGGAAGTAGTTAATAAAATTGTGATTGATGGCGGAAACCGAAAATGGATTGCTACTCAAAACGGCTTAAATCTTTTTTCAGCATCAGTAGATGAACAAATTTCGAATTTTACAGAAGAAAATAGTCCGCTACCATCAAAAAACGTCATAGATTTGGCCATTGATTCTACTTCGGGTGAAATATTTGTTTTAACGCCAAATGGGCTTATATCCTACCGTACCGATTCATCCGAACCAAGTGAAGATTTCAGTTCAGTAAAAATATTTCCGAACCCAGTTCGCCCCGATTTTCAAGGAGTTCTCACAGTTTTGGGACTTCGTGAAAACACTACTATCAAAATAACAGATGCAGCAGGTAGATTAATTTATGAAACCAAATCGAATGGCGGAACTGCCTCTTGGGATTTACAAAATCATCGAGCAGCTACGGCTATTTATATGGTTTTCTGTATAGCTCAAGATGGCTCTGAGAGTTTTGTTGGGAAAGTGGCGGTTTTAAAATGAAAATAGAAAGGCAAGTAGAAAACTTACCTTTCTAAATAACTATTTACCTATTGCCTTCATTGTAACATAAAAATTCTCATCAGCCTTCAATTCTGACTTGTCTTTTATGGTTTTCCAAGTGCTTGTTGGATAAATAAACTCCTCTTTTCCGCCATCAAAGGTTACCTTTACTGGCATATCAAACCCATCAACACAATTACTCCAACGATAGCTAATTTTGTTCTTCTCCACCGAATACTCTAAAACTGGAATCTTGGTATCTCGCAAGTATTGGTCAAAAACTTTGTCTAAATCTCGACCCACGTTTTTCGATAAATAATCTTCAATTTGCTGAGTCGTTACGGTTTGGTGATAAAAAGTCTTATTCAAACCTCTCAGGATTTGTCGCCATTTTTCGTCGTTATTTGTAATTTGGCGAATGGTATGAAGCATATTTCCACCCTTAGGGTACATATCGCCCGAGCCACTTTTGTTTACATCATACGAACCTATAATCGGAATATCGTTTCTGATGCCCTTGCGAGTACCAATCACATATTCTGAAGCCGCTTTTTTGCCAAAATAATACTCGGTGTAAAGGCTTTCTGAATAATTTGTAAAGCTCTCGTGAATCCACATATCGGCTACGTCTTTATAAGTTATATTATTGGCAAACCACTCATGTCCAGACTCATGGATGATGATAAAGTCCCATTTCAAACCCCAGCCAGTACCAGACAAATCTCGACCCAAATACCCATTTTGATATTTGTTTCCATAAGTTACAGAGCTTTGATGCTCCATTCCCAAGTAAGGCACTTCTACCAATTTATAGCCATCTTCATAAAACGGATACGGCCCAAACCAATGCTCAAAAGCCTTCATCATCATGCCTGCTTGCTTAAATTGCTCCTTTGCTTTATCCAAATTTTCAGGCAAAACATAATAATCCATCGTTAGTTTTCCTTTTTCTCCCTCAAAAACCTCATCGAAATGGACATAATTACCAATATTTACATTCACGCCATAATTATTGATTGGGTTCTTTACAAACCAATCAAAAGTTTTTGTTCCATCGGTATTTTCAGTGGTTTTTCTTAAACGTCCATTCGATACATCCATTAAGTTTTTCGGAACAGTAATACTTATCAACATACTATCACATTCGTCGTACATGTGGTCTTTGCACGGCCACCAAGCACTCGAACCCAAACCTTGACAAGAAGTAGCCACAAAGTCATTCCCTGTTTTATCTTTCACCCATTGAAAACCGCCATCCCACGGTGGACGCTTCGCTACAATTGGCTTTCCCAAATAAGTCACCACGATTGATTCATTTTTGCCTTTTATTTGAGCTTTTTTTAGCGAAATCATGTAAGCATTTGCTCCGTCTTTTTTGAATGAAAGTTCTTGTCCATCTTGTGTAACTTTTTCTATCTGCAACGGTGGCTGAAGGTCAATTTGAATAGTTTGGTAGGGTTTCAAAACCTCATAAAATACGGTTGTGCTTCCTGCAATCGCTTTTTCAGTTGGATTTACTTTTACTCGAAGTTCATAATATTTCAAATCCCACCATTCACGCTCGGGCGTGATTCTTCCACGAAGAGAATCTTCACGCGTGAAAACTGTATTTCGAGTTTGTCCACAAGCCGTAAAAAAAGGTAGTGTGCTAAGTAAGAAGAAAAGAATTTTTAGCAATTTCATTAGTAAATTATTGATTGTTGGAAGTGAAAAGTGGAACCATCCACTAAATTGGATGCAATATAAATAAAATCCCAACAAAAAACCTATAAGGTTTCCATCAAACCTTATAGGTTTAAACTCTCTATTTATATCGCAAAATTGCTTTTCGATGATGCAAAATATGGTAGTGCATAAAATAATAAAACTCTCTGATAGTAAGGTTTTTAAGCACAGGATGCTTAATACAATATTCGTCCAACTCAGCTTCAGACCAATCATTTAGAAAATCGGCCAATACTTGATGATGTTTTACAAAACTACTTATAAATAACTCTTTTGATAGATTTTCGGGCATTTGCGGCACAAATCCACCTCGTGCGGCTACTCCAGTAGCTAAAACTGCCAAATAACCTTCCACAACATCATTATAAGAAAGAGCCGGGCGGTCGATTTTTCCGAATTGTTGTTCAAGAAGAGCCTTCGGTAAACTCATGCCCTGATTCAAACCTTTTACTGACTGAGTAAGATGCAGGATATTTTCGGCAACTGATCATTTTTCACCAATTGGAGCAAAAAATTGGCTTTCTTCAATGTTTTGCACATCCAAAACGATTGTTTTATAACATTCTTCCATTGCTTTTTTTAGTTCTTGTTTTGTCATTTTTGTAGGACAGGTTTTCAACTTGTCAGTTATGAGAGAATTATAAATTCAAAAAATCATGTACGAAGTCAGAGCTTCGTTCCAAAAGACCAATCATGAGAGCATACAAAAACGTACGCTCTCTGACCAAATTACCTGTTAACGCACTATAAAATTATTATTCGACACAATCTTGAGAATTGTGCTATTGCATTTCTTCTAATTTATTTAAAATTTTTGTCCAAATAGTATCTCTGAATTGCTTTTTAAAAAAGCCAAAGTGCTCAATTTTCTTTGCTCCAAATTCGGCAGGTATTAGTTTTTCGGAAGTTAAACCTTTGGTTGTTTTGAAATTTTGTAGTAAAAGCGGCACATTTTTTTCGTTGGCGATAGGGTCATCTGATGCCCAAAAATGAGCAATCGGAAAGGTCAGTTCATGATAATGTCCAAATGGCACAGTTTTTCCAAAAAAGCGTTCGTCCCAAAAATAATTCGGTACGCTACACCAATCTGCCCAGTCTTTTACTATTTTCTTGGGTAGATCTTCCATGATTCCGAAACGTTTTGCTGCCACATACCCAGTGAGCAAGACACTAATCGGACGAAAGATGTAAAAGAAAAACAAAGTTTGAAGGCGATAGCCCAAAGGCATATTTGGCCAATATCCTGAGCCCGAACCAACCGCAACCACACCTTTGATCTTTTGGTAATTAGGCATTAGTCCAAAATTCATTCCGCCTACACTATGACCAATCAGTAATTTAGGCAAATCGGGGTATCTTTTATCCAAAAACTCCAAAACTGCTGGCATATCCTGCGTACCATATTCGATGTAATTATAGGCACATTCTTTCATTGAGGCAGGTGCCGACTCGCAAGTGCCTCGATAATCGAATGTGCAGACGGCATAATTATGCTCCACTAAAAATTTAATAAATGGATAATAAAATTCTTTTTTCGCACCAGTTCCTGTACATAATTGTATGACAGCTTTTGGTTTTTCGGGTTCAAATAAAACCGCTGCCAATTCTACCCCATCTTCACATTTTATAATTATTTTTTGCATTACCTTAATTATACCAAACGTTTGTTTTTTTTAATTTAACTTCATCATTGTACGAGCAAATGCATCATAGAGAAACCGAGGTTCATTATATAATTTTGAAAACATGACCGCCCCTTCAAACTCCATAATCGTTTGCTGAGCCAGTCTAAACGATTGTTCAGAGCTTTTGCGAGTTGAGTAGATTGTCTGTAAGGCTTTTGTCCAATCATCCATGATGTCTCTAAGAACCGACTGGAATTCGGGTACAACTCCAACCGTTTCGAGGGTAGTGTTTCCTATCAAACAGCCTCCTTCTTTCTCCAAAAGTAATTTCCCCATTTTCTTTAGGAGTTTCTCCATTCTTTCTTCGGGTGTAAGGCTTGTATCTTCTGCAATTGAAAAAACCTTGTTAGTCAAGTAGGTATGAATAGAAACAAGCAAATCTTTCATTAACATTTCTTTACTTGAAAAATGATAATAAAGACTTCCTTTGAGCAAACCACTAGCTTCGGCAAGGTCCTGCATCGAAGTATTATGGTAGCCCTTCACCCGAAAAACATCCGATGATTTTAGTAATATTTCGTCTTTAGTAATTTTTTGGACTGGCATTTTTTCGATGTTACACACAAAACTATGTATGAAAACTATTATTTAGGCCCAAATATAAAAACGATTTTTTATATACCAAACGATTGGTAGAATAAAAATCGTTTCTCTAAATCAGCTTTATGAACCATTCATCAAAATTTATGAATGGTTCATAGAATCGCTCCGGCAATTTGAAACCTTATTTCGGTCAAAACCGTTGTATTTTTAATTAGTTTCCTCTAAACACTTTTATTATTTCTATGAATCGAATGGTTGGATTTGCCCTTATGGCAGTCTTTTTTGTATTGATTGATTTTTATGTTTGGCAAGCCATAAAGTTACTTATTCGCTCTACCAGCATTTCTACTCAGCGTATTATTGCTTTTGGATTTTGGGGATTCACCGTTTTCTCTATCCTTTCGATTATCGGTATTTTCACCTACATGCCCATGTCGGCACCCGTAAAAGCAAGTTTTCGTACTTTCTTGATGGCAGGTATTTTTATCATATATATTTCAAAAATCTTTTCGGTTTTGGTGCTGATTATTGATGACTTGATTCGCTTTGGCAAATGGGTAATTAATTATTTTCAAGGTAATTCGGCTGCGACCCAAATGGCTAATGATGCACTCCAACCTACTGCTGAAAAAATCAGTCGTTCGGAGTTTTTAGCAAAAACAGCTCTAACTATTGGAGGCTTGCATGCGGGCGGAATGGCTTGGGGAATTTTATCTGGAGCCCATGACTATAGAGTACGAAATGTAACAATTCGTATCAAAAACCTACCTAAACAATTTGATGGAATGAAGATTGCTCAACTTTCGGATATCCATTCGGGAAGCTTTTTCAATAAAACTGCTGTAAAAGGAGGTATTGAAATGCTAATGAAAGAAAAACCAGATATGTTTTTCTTTACGGGAGACTTAGTAAATAATATTGCACCTGAAGTTAAAGATTACATTGATATTTTCTCGAAAATAAAAGCTCCGCTTGGCACTTTCTCAATCCTTGGCAACCACGATTATGGCGATTATACCCAATGGGAATCGCCTGAAAAGAAAACTCAAAACCTTAAAGACCTAATAAATGCCCATAAAACTATGGGATGGGATTTATTGATGGACGAGCACCGTGCCGTAAAAGTTGATGGTGAAAGTATCGGAATTTTAGGAATTCAGAATTGGGGAGCTGGAAATTTTGCCAAATACGGAAATTTAGAAAAAGCTCAACAAAAAGCTCACGACTTACCTGTAAAACTATTGCTTTCTCACGACCCAAGCCATTGGAGAAATCAAGTTTTAGATAAACACAAAGATATTGATGTTGCATTTGCGGGACATACTCACGGAATGCAATACGGTGTTGAACTGGGTAATTTCAAATGGTCTCCCGTTCAATTACGTTACAAAGAATGGGCTGGCTTATACGAAGAAAATAACCAAAAACTCTATGTAAATCGTGGATTTGGCTATATTGGTTATCCTGGCCGTTTGGGTATTTTACCCGAAATTGCCATTTTTGAATTAAAAGTAGGTTAAACTGACATATTTTTTTCGTTTTACAGGCGTGTTTCATCTTCGGTGAGACACGCTTTTTTTTATGAATTACTTAAAATTGCTTTTTGTTTTTTTATGTAAAAAAAATAATCCGAAATGTAATTTTTCAAATCCTCTTACTTTTTTTTAAAAAATATAGTATATTTAAATATGCATATTTTCAAAATAGAAATTATTCGTAAAACACTTATAATCAAATATTTAAATATTTATATTTTAAATATTTATTATTTTTTACAATAAAGTTTGGCAGTTTGTAAAAAAATAATTTCCTTTATTTATTAAAAAAACATTCAGTTGGCACGAAAAATGTAGGGAGGTCTATATAAGTCTCTAATATGAATGGAAAAACTCTACTTATGCAATGCAAAAATTAAGTCTTAACCAGTCCTTACAGCAACGGCTGTCTCCTCAGCAGATACAGTTTATAAAACTGTTACAGATTCCATCAGCCGAACTTGAACAAAGAATAGAGGAGGAACTTGAAATTAATCCAGCTCTGGAGGAAGGCATGGACATGAATGAGCGTGTAAAAGATGAGTATGATGATGATTATGATGGAGAAAGCAGTAGCGACCACGATGATTATAGTGAATACGGAGAGTATGAAACCTATGAGGGGCTTGATGTAAAACAATACCTAAATCAAGATGACTACGCTGGATATAAAATGCAAGGCGATGGTTGGGGAGATGATAGTCGTGATTCAATGCCAGTGATTGCGACGAATACTTTGGCTGAATCGTTGGCACAACAACTAGGATTTTTACGCCTTGATATTCGTCAAGAATCAATTGGTATGCAACTCATCGGAAGTATCGAAGAGGATGGTTATATTCGCCGCCCGCTTCGTTCAATCTGCAATGATTTAGCTTTTACTCAAAATATTTATACCAACGAAGAAGAAGTAGCTGGGCTTTTGAAAAAAGTGCAAACTTTTGAACCAGCGGGAATTGGGGCAAGAGATTTGAGAGAATGTCTTTTGCTACAACTCGAACGCAAAGACCAAGCAGATATTGCAGTGGAAACTGCCGTAAAAATCATCGATGCATACTTTGATGAATTTACTAAAAAACACTACGAAAAAATACAACGTCGTTTAGATATTGATGATGAAACTTTGAAAAATTCTATCAAAGTTATTACTCGTCTGAATCCAAAGCCTGGTAGTATTGGTTCTGGCGATAGTGCAGCAGCTTACTTAATGGCCGATTTTATTGTGACGAATAATAATGGGAAATTAGATGTTATTCTGAACTCAAAAAATGCACCTGAGCTTCGAGTGAGCCGCTCGTTTGCCGAAATGCTTGATACTTACGACAAAACTGATAAAAACGGCTCGACACAGCACAAAAGCATTAAAGAAACTGTGACTTTTGTAAAGCAAAAATTAGATGCTGCCAAATGGTTTATTGATGCTATCAAACAACGCCAGCAGACATTGCTAAAAACCATGAAATCAATCGTTGAGTTTCAGCACGAATTTTTTCTTGATGGCGATGAGTCTAAGCTACGACCAATGATTTTGAAGGATATTGCAAATCGTATTGATATGGACATTTCTACGGTTTCACGCGTGGCCAATAGTAAATCTGTCCAAGCTGATTTTGGAATTTACCCGCTAAAATATTTCTTCTCGGAAGGAATCGCAACCGATTCTGGTGAAGATGCTTCGAGCCGGGAAGTAAAAAATATCTTGAAAGAACTCATAGAAAACGAGCCTAAAAACTCGCCGCTTTCTGATGATAAACTTGAAAAACTACTCAATAAACGTGGCTATAATATTGCACGTCGCACGGTTGCTAAATACCGTGAGCAACTTAATATTCCTGTGGCACGTTTGCGTAAGCAGTTGTAAAAAACAATCAAAATGCGTAATGCCGCCTGTTGAAAACAAATTATTGAAAAGGATATGAATTTCAACAATCTATTTTTTTTATATGAAAAAGAAATTGAAAAGCCTTCTTGATTGCTCAAGAAGGCTTTTCAATTTCTTTGTGCGTTGTAATTTATACTTTCAACGCAGCCTGTAATTCTTCCATAGGAACCATTTCTTCCTTAAAAGTATAAGCACCTGTTTTTGGTGATTTTACAGCTTTGATTACTTTCGCAAAGTTTTTACCTGCGGTTTTATCACGGAGTGTTGCGACTACTTTCTTTGCCATTTTTTTTAGATTTTAGATATGAGAAATAGGACATGAGAAAAATCTCATTTTCATTTCTTCAAGATTATTTAATTTCTTTGTGGAGTGTGTGAGTTTTCAAAAATGGATTATATTTTTTCAACTCCAAACGTCCTGTTGTATTCTTACGGTTTTTTGTCGTTACGTAACGAGACATACCTGCTACACCGCTTGTTTTTTGTACAGTACATTCTAAAATTACTTGTACACGATTGCCTTTCTTAGCCATTGTTTTATCTATTTAATGTATTGACTTTTATTGATAAGCAATCAAATCAAGCCAAAAGTGGTATTTTTTGAAATAAAAATCTTTTCAAAATGCAATTAATTTTGAGCTAACCGCTTGAATGTCTTGCATTTGGGGTTGCAAAGATACGAAATTGTGTTTTGTTTTTCAAAAATCTTTTAAAAGTTTTTTGATTAATTATTTGATTTATCTTTATAAAGTATCAAACATGCCTTTTCGGTGGTTTTAGGAGCTAATCTAAAACCTAATTTTTGAATACTTTCTTGCACTTTCGATATTTCTTTCGGAAAATCGGCCACCCAAACGATACTTGTATCAGTAGGTTTCACTTTCATTGACTATTGGCATGTCCACAACTTTAGTATCCCAAAATAGTTTTTAGAAGTCTTTTAATATCATCTGCAATCCTATATTTAATGTTACAAAACGGCATCTTTTGGCCAAACAAATCACTTCTTCGGGTACGGTGATGGCTTTGATATACCCTTATGAGTCGATGATAATTATTTAAGGAATTAGTTGATAACAAAATAGCTTATTTGGATTCAAATTTTATACAAAAACCCTGCCATCAAGTATTAACTATTATTCTTGAAAACCAATTTATTAATCAAGATTTTTTTATGCATGCATACTATTTTTAAAGAAATTTGGATTAATTTCGCCATTAACTATCAACTAAAAAACCAAGATGAAAAATACGCAAGTAAACCTCATTGCTCGACCTGTAGGAACTCCAACGGCTGAATGTTGGGAATTCGTAGAAACTGAAACACCCGAATTAGCTGAAAATCAGATTCTTATTCAAAACCAATATCTTTCAATCGACCCTGCAATGCGTGGCTGGATGAACGAGGGAAAATCATATATTAGGCCCGTAAAAATAGGTGAAGTGATGCGTGCATTGGGTGCTGGCGTAGTTGTAGAGTCGAAAAATGCTGATTTTAAGGCAGGCGATTTTGTAACGGCTGGAACTGGTGTGCAAGAATACTCGGTTTTAGATGGAAAAGAAGCCGTAAAAGTTGACCCAAGTTTTGTACCATTGCCTGCCTATCTCGGTACTTTGGGGATGTCGGGCTTGACAGGATATTTTGGGTTATTGGATACGGGTCAGCCCAAAGAAGGCGAAACTGTTGTAGTTTCGGGAGCGGCAGGTGCTGTTGGAAGTGTGGTTGGACAAATTGCCAAAATAAAAGGCTGCCGAGTTGTAGGAATTGCTGGAGGAGCCGATAAATGCCATTATGCAGTTGAAAAACTAGGCTTTGATGCATGCGTTGATTATAAAGCTGGCGATTTGAGAAAACAATTAAAAGAAGCTTGCCCAGCAGGAGTTGATGTTTATTTTGATAATGTTGGAGGCGAAATTTTAGATACAGTTTTGGGATTGATTAATCTTCGTGCAAGAATTGTTATTTGTGGAGCGATTTCGCAATACAATGCTACCGAAAAGCCAGTTGGACCAAGTAACTATTTAGCTCTTTTGGTCAATCGTGCAAAAATGGAAGGAATTGTGGTTTTCGATAATGTTGCCAATTATGGAACAGCTGTAAAAGAAATGGCTGGTTGGATTGCCCAAGGAAAACTTAACTCGAAGGTTTATGTAGCCGAAGGTGGCGTGCGAGCTTTCCCCGCAACATTAATAAAGTTGTTTAATGGAGAAAATACGGGAAAATTAGTTTTGAAAGTTTCTTGATTAGTACACTGTCAGCCGACAAGTGTTCATATTGTAGCAGATTTTTATGACAGCCGAACAAAATTTAGAGATTGATTCCTTAATCGAACGCATTGCCTTGTGCCAGTCACGGGGTGATGCGTTTTTTCCTAATGGGATATTTCCTTCGTATCGGCATAATAAATACTTATTTTATCGTCGTCCCGATACAAATATTTTCTATACGGCAACCATCGTCTTCATTCTGAATCAGATAAAAGAGAAAGTTTCTGAAAAATCTCAAACTATTATTAAACACATAACGGAGAAAGCAATTAAAAACTACCCCGATTTTCAGAATAAAGATGGCTTAAAGACTTATAATTTTTGGAAAACGAAACCTTCAAAACACTTCCCAAACGGTAGAATCTTCAAGCATTTCGACCATTTCAGAATTCCAGATGATATTGATGATACGGCTTTGATTTACTTAACTTTACCGCACTCGAGAGAAGATGTTTTATGGCTGAAAGAGAAAGTGAAGTTGCATTGTTCTGCTTCCCCTAAAGGGGGATTATACTCAATTCCCCCTTTGGGGATTAAGGGGCTTATTTACTCAACTTGGTTTGGAAAAAATATGCCAATTGAACATGATGTGTGTGCGTTGTGCAATTTGATGTATTTGTTTGAAAAACATCAGTTACCACTCAATGAATATGACGAAGCTGTTTTTACTTTTTTGAGAGAAGTTATTTTGCAAGAAAAATACATTAACAATGCCTTCAAAGTAGCACATAATTACGCAACTACTCCATTGATTATTTATCATTACGCTCGACTTTTAGATAATTTTACGATACCACAAATTGAAGTTTGTCGAGAAAATTTAATTATCAAAATCAAACAACTTCTTGATAATGAGTTGAGTACGATAAATCGGGTGATTTTAGAAACGTCCCTGCTGAAGTTAGATAAAAGCATTCCCTCCGCCATTAACATTCAGAACTTAACACCAAGAACTAGAAACTCGTTTACCTATTTTATTGCAGGACTTTTGAGTTCTTACAAAAACTCAATTTTATATTTCTTTGCACCCTTTAAAATTACCCAAATGAAATGGGAATGTGAAGCTCATGAGATGACACTACTTGTGGAGCGAAGCGTAGCGACGATTAGCTTGTAGTTCGCCTTAATTCTCTAGTGAACTACAAGTTCGCTCCAAAGATTAGATTCTCATCGGAATACCTTTATCTTTTAAGTAATTTTTTAATTCTGGAATACCAATTTCTTTGAAGTGAAAAATACTTGCTGCTAAACCTGCATCAGCTTTACCGGTGGTGAAAACATCATAAAAGTGTTCCATCGAACCAGCACCACCCGATGCAATGATTGGAATATTTGAATTGTTAGAGATTTCGGCGGTTAATTCAATTGCAAACCCTTCCTTTGTGCCATCAGTGTCCATTGAGGTCAATAAAATTTCACCTGCACCACGGTCTTCTACTTCTTTTGCCCAAGCGATTGTTCTTAATTCTGTCGGCTTTCTACCACCATGTGTATGCACGATATGCTCGTAGCCGTTGGCTTGTTCAATATATCGCGTATCTATGGCCACCACAATGCACTGCGAGCCAAATTCAAGAGCTAACTCATTGATTAGTTGAGGGTTACGGACAGCCGATGAATTGATAGACACTTTATCCGCACCTGCATTTAATAGCTTAGAAACGTCAGCAACCGAACCAATTCCACCACCAACACAAAAAGGAATATTGATGGTATGGGCAACTCTTCGCACTAAATCAAGTAAAGTTTTGCGTTCTTCGACAGTGGCAGTGATGTCAAGAAACACTAATTCATCTGCTCCTTGACGAGCATATTCTGCTCCAAGTTCTACGGGGTCGCCAGCATCACGGAGATTAACGAAATTCGTCCCTTTTACGGTGCGACCATCTTTTATATCTAAACAAGGAATGATTCTTTTTGTAAGCATTTTTTCAATTATCAATTACTTTGTTCTTCATTGTAAATATTTGGTCGGGCAATCTGCATCATTATATCGGGGTTGTCCAGTGGAGTAAAGCCGAATTGTGCATAAAGTCCGTGAGCATCACGAGTGGCGAGCATCCATCGACGAAGCCCTTGTAAATCGGCTTGTTGGGTTATACATTCCATCAACCATTTTGAAATACCTTTACCTCTTTCGCTCTCTAAAACAAAAACATCGGCTAAGTAAGCAAAAGTAGCGTAGTCAGAAATGATTCGAGCATAACCTACTTGATTTTCTGCTTTATAAATACCAAAAGTTGTTGAATGTTCGACGGCACGCCTTACGATTTCCATCGGAATATTAGGCGACCAATAGCTCGTCGATAAAAAGCCATGAATTACATCGAATTGTAATTTGGTTTTATCGGTGCTAATTGTGTATTCGTCTTTTTTGTACTCGTAAATCATAATATAGAACGCTGATTTTTATGATTATGATGATTTTTTAAGATTTGGCTTGTGTTCATTTGAGAATACCTTTCTTTTAAATTGAGGCTCTTTTCCAAAATTTATCAAAAGTCCTACTTCAATATGAGTCGCTCTCAAATAATTTGTTAATTGAGCCTCATGTTCTGAACTTAATGCTTCAGCCGCTTTTAATTCAAGTATGATTTTATCTTCTACGATAATATCTGCGTAATAATAACCTACTTTTTCGGTTTCATAAAACACATCAATTGGATATTGTTGTGAACATTGTAAGCCAATTTTTCTCAACTCTATCAAAAAAGCATTTTCATACACTTTTTCTAAGAAACCATATCCTAATACATTATAAACCTTATAAAAAGCCTTGATTATTTGTCCAGTCAGTTCAGAATGTTTGAAGTTGATTTCGGAATCTTTCATCATAACTTATCATAAGAATCATAAAAATCTGCGTTCTATCTCTTTTAGTGTAACACGACCTTCATAGATAGCTTTTCCGACGATTACACCAAAAATATTAAGTTCGGCTAAATCTTCTAAATCTTGCATTGAACTCACGCCACCACTCGCAATTACTTGTAAATCAGGAAATTGGGCTTGCATTTTCTTGTATAAATCAACCGAAGGGCCTTGCAGAAGTCCGTCTTTGGCTACGTCAGTACTGATAGTATATTTTACGCCTTTGGCAATCCATTCGCCGATAAAATCATATACCCAAACTCCTGAATCCTCTTCCCAGCCACTCACAGCAATTTTTTCGTTGCGAGCATCTGCACCCAAAATAATCGCTTCGCTACCAAATTTCTTGAGCCATTCCTCAAATAATTCGGGTTTTTTAACAGCAATACTTCCACCGGTGATTTGTTTTGCACCAGATTCAAAAGCCAAACGAATATCATCGTCAGATTGTACTCCTCCGCCAAAATCAATATGAAGATTGGTTTTTGAAGCAATAGTTTCTAAGACTTTTACATTGGTGATTTTTTTATTTTTTGCTCCATCCAAATCAACCAAATGTAGGCGTTTAATGCCCGCATCTTCAAACATCTTGGCTACTTCGAGCGGATTTTCGTTGTAAGTTTTTTTCTGAGAATAATCACCTTGGGTAAGCCTTACGCATTTACCGTCGATGATGTCAATGGCTGGAATGATTTGAAACATATAGGATTGTTATCAGTTAGTACTTCACAGTAAAAAGATTTGTAGTTAAGATATTGCTGTACTGAAAGATGCTATCGTAATTAAATTATCTTAAAAAGCCAAGCCTTATCATTTCCTGCCGTTCTATGATTGACTCTGGGTGATTTAAGTCCAAAATTTTAATAGTTGCAGCCCCTATATCAGTTATTGCTTCTAATAATCCTATTTCATCAATCGAAAAATGTTCATTCCAAATATCAGTTCTTGGGTTATAAAATCTGACTGGATTATTAGTATTCTCTAAAAAGGTAGCTATATTAGAGCCTTTATTTAAATTACAAATTTGGCAGCTATATGCTAAATTTTCAGGGGGAAGTTTTGCCACCGTGCTTGATACTTACTATATGGTCGATATGAAAAGCAAAAAAGGAATTTTGAGCATCAACCCTGCAATATTCACATTTATATTCGGCTCTATTAGCAACAAAATCTCGAAGTATGTCAGAAATATAACGACTCATGCAGCTTGTTTTCGACTTTGAACACGAATTTTAGCCAAACGAATGAGTCTTTCTAAAACAATATAATGGTCAAGTTCATCTTTTTCTTTATGCCCCAATTCACCAATTTTAGACTTTTCAATCAAATCTTCTAAACGAGCTTGCATTTCTTCATTCGCTTTCAATGACAGAACTTTTGCTGGGTCAAGAGAGGCTATTAAATCGGCTATTTGGTCGTAAGCATTATATATGGTCATGATTTTGTGATTTTTTACAAAGATATACTTTTTCTTGCAAAAGATACTGACATCAAATCTCCAAAAAATTCTTGAAAATTTGTTCGCCTACGTCACCGCTGATTTCGGAATGAAACTGAGCGGCAAAGAAATTATCTCGCTGCAACATCGCCGAATATTCCAAAATATAATCAGTTTTTGCAACTGTATAATCGCAAAGCGGAGCATAATATCCGTGGTTATAATATACATATTCACTTTCACGCAAACCTTTACACAAAGGGCTTATCCAAGTATCTGCAACTCCCCCTTTGGGGATTGAGGGGCTTATATTATTCCAACCCGTTTGTGGAACTTTAAATCCTTTTACTCTCGGAAATTTTAAGATTGGAATATCGAAAACGCCCAAACACTCGGTGTTATTTTCTTCTGATGATTGGCAGAGAAGTTGCATTCCTACGCAAGTTCCTAAAAATGGTTGTTTAAGCGTTGGAATGACTTTATCCAAGCCGTTTTCTCTTAGACTTTTCATGGCAGTTGAGGCCTCCCCGACGCCTGGAAAAATAATTCGTTCGGCAGAGCGAATCACATCTATATTATCAGAAAGCTCATAGCTAGCACCGATACGCTCAAGGGCATACATGACCGACTGTACATTGCCTGCATTGTATTTAATAATTACTACTTTCAATTTTCAATGAGTGAATGATAGAATGGGAGAATTTTAAAAAACAAATTTGCTAAAATAACATATTACAAATCTAAACTTATAGACAGATAAAACACTATTTTTATTGAATAAATAATATTTTATCTTGTTTTTGTATATATTTTTAGAATTATTTTAAAAATATTAACCTATTCACTCATTCATTCATTCGCTCATTGGTTATCTTGCGGCCAAATTTCACTACTCCAAAATGAATTGGCAGACTCTTTTTTCTAATAAACGACTTGATGCTGAACACCGCAACGTTCTCGAAAACTTCCGTACCGACTATATGCGAGACTATGACCGTTTGATTTTTTCATCTCAGTTTCGCCGATTATAAAATAAGACCCAGGTTTTTCCATTGCCAGGAGCAGTTTTTGTACATTATCATCTGACTCACAGCTTAGAAGTTGCTTCAGTTGGATATTCGCTTGGGAAAGTAATCGGAGAAAAAATTGTTGAAAAATATGAAAAAAAACTCAATCAAGAAGCTATAGAATTTTATAAATTTGAGCTTTCGGCGGTGGTGATGACTGCCCGTATTGCACATGACATTGGCAATCCACCTTTCGGACATTCAGGCGAAGAGGCGATTTGTACTTTTTTTAGAGAACTAGAGGGTTAACAACTTAAATTTCTGAATGAAAATTTAAGCGAAAATCAATTCAATGATTTTAAGTGGTTTGAAGAAAATGCCAATGCGTTTAGGATTTTGACAACGATTTTCCATCAAAGTAATCTCAATTTGACTTATGCAACTTTGGCTTCCATCATTAAATACCCTGCTGATTCGACAAATGGATTTAAGAAAAAAAGTTTTATTTCGGCAAAGAAATCGGGCTTTTTTGACGCAGAAGTTGAATTTTATCGAAGCATTGCTAGTAAACTGAATATCAATGCTTTGAATGAAGAAAAGACTGTTTTTGCTCGCCATCCGTTTGTGTTTTTGGTTGAGGCAGCCGATGATATTTGTTATCGAATAATTGACCTCGAAGATGCTCATCGACTAAATATTATTTCAATTCAAGAAGCAAGAAATTTGCTAGAACCTTTCTTTGAAAATCAAGAAGGAAAAAAGAATATCAAAGAAAAAGTGGATACAATTGAAGACGATAAGCAAAAACTAGCCTTTTTGCGGGCTTTGCTCATTGGGAAATTAGTGGCAAAATGCACCGAGATTTTCTTTGAATACGAAGACCAACTACTCGATGGTTCACTTAATAAGCCTTTGATTGACCTTTTAGATGAGAAAACCACCTCATTAATCAATAAAATCGATGAGGTTTCGGTCAAGAAAATCTATAATGATAAGTCGGTCATTGAAATCGAAATTGCGGGTTTTCACATAATTGGGGGATTACTGAAAGAATTTGTTTCGGCAGTTTTGCAGCCTGATACGTCCAAATCGAAGAAATTATTGCAGTTGATTCCAAGCCAATATGGCATCAAAAAGGGTGGCGATGTTTATCCTAATATCCTTGAGGTAGTTGATTTTATATCGGACATGACAGATTTATTTGCAATCGACCTTTATCGAAAAATTACTGGAATTTAGATTCCGCAATTGTAGAATAGCCCACGTTCTTCGGTCAACAGTCCACATTGAGGCACACCTCGTTTACCGCAAATAACAGGTTTGCCACACTTACTTAATTGTTAGATTTGGAAAATTGAGGAACTTCAAAACCGAAAAAAACTGTTGTTTTTACAGCAAACAATAAAAATATCCGAATGAAGCAAACCAAAGACCCTTACGCAGCCCTCCGCTTTCCTGAATTTAGGTATTTTATCTCGGCTCAGTTCCTGTTTACAGTTGCAATTTTGGTACAAGAAGTTGTCATAAGTTTTTATATTTATGAGATTACCCACGACCCACTTTCATTGGGCTTAATTGGGCTTTTTGAAGCGATTCCATATATTTCACTGGCACTATTTGGTGGCTATTTTGCTGACCGAGGCGATAAAAAACGTATCATTCAGATTTGTTATGGCGTAATTGTTTTATGTTCGTTCTTACTGCTTTGGGTTACTTCTCCATCAGCCAATCATTCGTTTGATATCTCTCAAATTAAATTTGTTATCTACTTAACGGTCTTTATTTTAGGCATCGCTCGTGGATTTTATGGCCCATCTTGGTCATCGCTCAAACCCTTTTTAGTTCCTGCTGAACATTACCCAAATTCGGCTTCGTGGAGCAGTCAATTTTGGCAATCGGGTATGATTTTAGGGCCAGCATCGGCGGGTTTTTTATATAGTTGGTTGGGCTTGACCGATACACTTATTTTGGTCATAGTTTTGTTTGCTATTGCTTTTGTTTTGGTGAGTTTGATTTCTAAAAAGCCTATACAGAACTCAGTTAATCACCAAAATGTATTTCAAAGTTTGAAAGAAGGAATCGACTTTGTACGTAAAAATCGAATTTTGTTTTATGCCATTTTGCTTGATATGTTTTCGGTGCTATTCGGTGGGGTGATTGCTATTTTACCGGTTTTTGCCAAAGATGTTTTGCACGTCGGAGCTGAAGGTTTAGGTATTTTGCGTGCTGCCCCGGGTGTTGGTGCAGTACTAACAATGCTTGGAACTGCCTATTTTCCACCTACTCGCCAAGCATGGCGAAATATGCTCATTGGTGTGGTTGGTTTTGGGGTTGCAACCATTGTTTTTGCACTTTCTTCCAACTTTTGGCTGTCGGCAGGAGCATTATTCCTCACTGGGGCTTTTGATAGTATCAGCGTCATTGTGCGTCAGACCATCTTACAAGTGCTTCCGCCCGACGAAATGCGTGGGCGTGTGAGTGGCGTAAATGGTATTTTTGTAAGTTGCTCTAACGAACTCGGAGCTTTTGAGTCGGGGGTTGCTGCAAAGTTTTTGGGAGCTGTTCCTTCGGTACTTTTTGGAGGTGTGATGACACTCGTTTTTGCAACAATTATCTTCTTCCGCTCGGGCGACCTTTTTGATGTGAAGCTAGAGAAAAAATCATTTTGAAAGTCCACAGACGATAATCCATTATCAACAGAAAGGCAAAGATTTTTTCATAATTATTGGCAGCATAAAAACAAAATTTTACATTTGTTAGGACGAAACCAATAACTATGATTCGACTTTTAGCTGTTGTAAAGAAACATTTGAAAAAAAATCTATCAATTTTGAATCAAAAAATAGATTTTGGGAGTGTAATCATACTTTTTACATCCCCCTACCCCCTTCAAAGGGGGATTTTTTTATTGTCTATATTTTTCATTTCAACCATATCTTTCGCTCAAAATCGACCACGAACGGATATTAATTTAGATGAGTTTATTCAGCGAGTTTTTCCTGTTCAGCAAGAAAACATCAATTACGAAGACCTCTATGAATCACTTTATCAACTTTACCAAAATCCACTCAATCTAAACTCTGCCACTGCCGAAGATTTAGCTTCGCTTTACGTACTTTCACAGATTCAGATTAAAAGTATTCTGGACCATCGAGAACAAAACGGTGATTTTTTGAGCATTTACGAACTCCAAGCAGTGCAAAATCTTGATTTTGAGACGATTAATAAACTCTTACCTTTTGTAGATATAAAATATAAGTTTTCGGTCGGAGATTTAAAAAATCGACTAATGAATGCTACTGACCATTATTTTGTACTGAGAAATAGTCAAGTATTAGAAAAATCAAGGGGTTTTGAAGAAGGAAAATATCTAGGTTCTCCGCAACATCTTTACGCACGATATCGCCTAAGCCACCCAAAAGATTTTCAAGTAGGATTTATTGTAGAAAAAGATGCTGGCGAGAAAAACTATCTCGATTATTATACTTTTCATTTTCAACTCCGCAATAAAGGCAAACTCAAGAACTTAGTTTTGGGTGATTATCAAGCACAATTCGGGCAAGGCTTAATCATGTCGGCTGGGTTTTCGTTGGGCAAAAGTAGCGAAGCCATCGCCACTACCCGCCGTAGCAATTTGGGTGTTCGTCCTTATGGTTCGTTGCTCGAAGGAGGTTATTTTAGAGGAGCAGCTGCCACTTATCAATTCGGCAAAATTGACTTAACAGGCTTTTATTCATACACCAAACGAGATGCCAACATCAGCGATGATAGCGGCGAACGGGAAGATTATTTCAGCTCGGTTCTGACGGGCGGTTACCACCGAACTGAAACCGAATTAGCTCGAAAAAATCAATTAACTGAACAAAATATTGGCGTAAATGCCACTTTTCAGCTAAAAAATGGACAAATCGGAGCAACTTTACTCAATACACAATTTGATGTAACGCTTCAACGGAGTCCAACTTTATATAATAAATTTGAATTTTCAGGAAAACAGAATTTAGTAGTTGGCACGAACTTTACTTATACTTGGCAAAACTTCAATTTTTTTGGTGAAGCGGCTCGCTCAAATAGCGGCGGAATCGGTGCAATTGGTGGTTTTGTGGCAGCCCTAAGCCGACAAGTTGAATGGGCAGTAAATATCCGAAATTTCGATAAAAATTTTCATAGTTTTTATGCTAATGGATTAAGCGAAGGAAGTAGAAATATCAACGAACGAGGTATTTATTGGGGTCTGAAATATACACCCAAAAAAGGCTTAACTTTCAGTGCTTTCTTTGACCGATTTCAGTTTCCGTGGCTCAGGTATTTGGTCGATGCTCCTTCTGGAGGCTTTGATTATTTACTTCGAATGAATTATCAGCCAAATAAAAAAACCTTGTTCTTTGTTCAATACCACGAAGAACATAAAGGCAAAAACTTACCGAATAATGCAACTGTGACTGACATTGTGGTAAACGTAATGCGACAAAGTATTTTGGCAAATTTTGAATATTCGGTTAATCGGGTTTTTAAGACTCAAACTCGTGTGCAGTTAAATACTTATCAGTATGCAACTCGCTCACAATCAAAAGGTTATGCAATTATGCAAGACCTCGAAGGTTCAATAAGAAAGCTACAACTCAAAGGCAGAATCGCTTATTATAATACCGATGATTATGATTCAAGAATTTATGTTTATGAGAATGATGTACTTTATGCGGTTTCGTTGCCAGCATATTCAGGCAAAGGAATTCGTACTTATCTGATTGCTCGTTACGGCCTCACCCGAAACCTTGATTTGTGGGTTCGTTATGCTCGTACACAACTCAATAATGTAAGTAAAATAGGCAGTGGCACTGACCAAATCAATGCTCCGCATCGCAGCGAAGTGAAAGCACAAATTAGGTATTCGTTTTAAAGCCCCGCCCAATGACAGTGACTGGACTCCCTACCTAATATGGAGTTTTTTACTTCAATAACTAATTCTGATGAAAATCCACCAAACCACCAATTGGGGCTTCTAATATTCTTCCAAATCTAATACCCTGACTATCAGCCACTTTTATCAATAAATCTTTGTAATAAAAAGCCACCGAACCTACAAAGTTCACATTGGTTTCATGGCACATTGGGTATTTCAAGATATATTTTTCAAAAAATTGTAAGAAACAATTTTCTACTAAATTTCTGCAAAAATCATCTTCAATATTATCAAATAGAAACCTTGAGAATGAAGCAAAATAACGATTTGGAAAAGGTTTATGATAAGCATTTTCGAGAACCGTCAGCCTGTCCATTGTTCCGTATTTTGTCTCAAATTTTAATCTGATTTCAATCGGCATTTCTTTATGTAAATAACTCAATAGCAAGCTTTTACCTAAATGCCCGCCACTGCCTTCGTCACCCAACCAAAAACCTAAAGGTGGCACTTGAAATCCTGTTTTTTCGCCATCAAAATAAATGGAATTTGAGCCAGTTCCGAGAATACAGGCAATTCCTGCTGTTTTTCCACACGCTGCTCGAGCCGCACCTACCACATCGCTTTGAGCTTCAATTCGCTTACAAGTCGGAAAAACTTGTAAGATTGCGTTTTTTATCACTTCAGCTTTTTCTTCATTAGTCACACCCGTTCCGTAATAAAAAATTTGTTTTATTTCTTTTGTGCAGAGTGGTAAAAGGTTAGTCTTTAGTTCGTTGGCAATCGAATCGGCATCTTGGTAGTATGGATTAAATCCGACGGTTTGAGTTTGAGCAATTACTTTGTTTTGGTCTAAAATTCGCCAATCAGTTTTAGTTGAGCCGCTATCTGCAATCAGAATCATGGAAGAAGTGTTTTTTGATGTAAATATCAGAAATGTAGGACAGGTTTGCAACTTGTCGATAGCGTAATTAATATAAAAGCATATTCTACGTATTGACAGGTTATGAACCTATTCTACAAAAACATAATAATTTTAATTTTTTATTTCATTAATTCAATAAAATATTGCGTTAAGTGGACACTATCCAACTTTAAACTTAAAAAATAGTTAAATTCGCAAAAAAGCAACATCACCACTTATAGAATCATGGCAGAAGCGACTGAAAAACCATTAAATTTTATTGAACAAATTATCGAAGATGACCTCGCAAAGGGTAAGAACGATGGTCGAATTTTGACTCGTTTCCCCCCTGAGCCAAACGGCTACTTGCATATTGGTCATGCTAAATCTATCTGTTTAAATTTTGGAGTTGCCCAGAAATACGGTGGAAAAACAAACCTTCGATTTGATGATACCAACCCAGTAACCGAAGAAACAGAATATGTTGAGTCTATTAAAGCTGATGTAAAATGGCTCGGTTTCGAGTGGGCCGAAGAGCTTTATGCGTCTGATTATTTCGACCAATTATATGAGTTTGCCTTAAATCTTATCAAAAAAGGTTTGGCTTACGTCGATGATAGTACATCCGAAGAAATGGCTGTTATGAAAGGTACGCCAACCGTAGCGGGCATTAATAGTTCTTATCGTGATGAGCGTAGCATCGAAGAAAATCTTGACTTGTTTACTCGTATGAGAAACGGCGAATTTACTGAAGGCACAAGGGTTTTGAGAGCAAAAATCAATATGGCTTCTACAAATATGCTCATGCGTGACCCAATCATTTATCGCATAAAAATTGCGACCCATCACCGAACTGGCGATAAATGGTGCATTTATCCGATGTATGATTTTGCTCATGGCCAATCTGATTCGATTGAGCAAGTTACGCATTCAATCTGTACTTTGGAATTCGTCCCTCACCGTGAACTTTACGATTGGTGTATCGGAAGTTTAGAGATTTTCCCTTCAAAACAATATGAATTTGCTCGTTTGAACCTTTCTTATGCCATTACGAGTAAAAGAAAACTATTAAAATTAGTTACTGATAACTTTGTAAATGGCTGGGACGACCCACGTATGCCGACTATTTCGGGGATGCGTCGTCGAGGTTATACTGCTCAAGCGATTCGTGAATTTTGCGATCGTATCGGTATCGCCAAGCGTGATAATTTGATTGACGTAAGTTTATTGGAGTTTTGTGTGCGTGAACACCTCAATAAAATTGCGACTCGTGTAATGGC
The DNA here is from genome assembly GCA_027486845.1 of Cytophagaceae bacterium. Classification (GTDB taxonomy): domain Bacteria; phylum Bacteroidota; class Bacteroidia; order Cytophagales; family Spirosomataceae; genus Emticicia. Next base: position 9,253 of record JAIXOL010000049.1, on the reverse strand, counting down.
CGTACTTGACCCAATCAAAGTCGTTATTACGAATTATCCAAAAGGACAAGTTGAAGAATTAAAGGCTGAAAATAACCCCGAAGACCACGAAAGCGGTTCGAGAATTATGCCATTTAGCCGTGAAATTTTGATTGAAAAAGATGATTTCATGGAAAATCCAACGAAAAAATATTTCCGTTTGGGGCTAGGTTTGATGGTGCGTTTGAAAAATGCTTATATTATCAAATGTGATGATATTGTAAAAGATGAAAACGGCGAAATAATTGAACTTCATTGTTCATACATTGAAAACTCAAGAAGTGGGAACGATACTTCGGGTATTAATGTAAAAGGAACAATTCATTGGGTTTCGGAAACACAAGCAGTCGATGCCGAAGTTCGACTTTATGACCGACTCTTTAAAGTAGAAGACCCAAGCCGTGAAGATGGGGATTTCAAAGAATATCTCAATCTAGAGTCATTGCAAGTGATTACGGCAAAAGTCGAGCCTGCACTCAAAAATGCAACGCTAAACACGCCTTATCAGTTCTTACGTAAAGGATATTTCTGTCTGGATGCTGACTCGACAGCCGATAAATTGGTTTTCAACAAAACCGTTGGTTTGAAAGATACATGGGCAAAAGAAGCGAGCAAATAATGTTAAATGATTAATATTGAACGTTCGATGATTTAATGCATTGATTATCAGTTGCTTATATTTCAATTATTGATTTTCAGCTACTTTAATAGTTAAAACCTGCAAAGTCTAGCTAATGACCTTGCAGGTTTTTTTTATGTATTTGTAAAAGATAAGTAGTGGGGTATATTTAGTCGACAAATTTGTTTTGCATAAAAAACTGATAGACAATATTTTATGTTAGTGTAGACTATTGACCGCGGACTATTTATTTTCAAGTATAATTATATAATTTCTTCAAAGAAAACGTTATTATTTACAACATATAAAAATCCTTACGATGAAAAACACAGTAATAAAAATCGTCGCTTTAATATTCATTAGTCTATGCACTTTTGCCCAAACTGCCGACGACATTTTCAATAATCACATAGAAGCAACCGGCGGTAAGGCCCTTTGGGATGGCGTCTCTACTTATTCAATTAAGCAAGTTTATCGTGGAAATTCGGCGGCTGATTATGATATTGAGTTGAAAGGTTCATTTAGTGACGCTGCTTTATATAAAGCAAAAACTATCTTGAAACGTACATTTATATTTGGTGTAAAAGGTGCAGAAGGTTGGAGAAAAGTGCCACTTGGCAGCTCTGATAAGGCAACGCAATATGAAACCAATAGTTTGAGCGAAAAAGAGCAAGAAAATATGCGTAGAGAATTGAAAGAGAATATTCTACCATTTCTTGATTATGAAGAAAAAGGCTACATCGCAACGGTAGTTGGTAGCGAAACAATCAACGGAGCCAAAACAACTCATGTAGAATTAAGTGGTAAAGGGGTTAAATATAATCTCTATTTTGATGAAACTACCCGACTTTTAACAAGAAAAAAACTTACTCTAAACACAGGTGAAGTAATTACGGAAGATTATGCCAAATATGGTGACACTGCTTACGGTGTGAAATTTCCGACCGAATCAAACTATTTAAGTAGCATCGATAAAAGAAATTTGAAGGTAAGCACTTCGATTATTTTCAATGATACTATTGCACCTGCTTTTCTTACCCGATAAGAAAATTTATAACGACATAGCCTCTCAATCTTGAGGGGCTTTTTTATGTTTATTTTAGAAGAAAAACAAAACATAGACTTCCATTACTTTATAAATATTTTCAACCAACTTCCAACCATTTTAAAATAAATAGGGTCTTATTGTAATCAACCCTAAAAAATATATTTGGTTGAAGCATAACGTATACCCTTTTCATGTATAGCGAACAAGAATTAATACAGGCTTGTATTCGCCAAGAACGACCAGCCCAAAGGCAACTTTACGAGCGATTTGCAAGTAAGTTGTTCGCTACCGCTATGCGTTATATGAAAAACAGAAGCGACGCCGAAGATGTTTTGCAAGATTCTTTTATCAAGATTTACCTAAAAATAGATAGTTTCCGATTTGATTGTCCGCTCGACGCATGGCTCAGAAAAATAGTAGTCAATACAGCATTGAAGCAATTGCAAAGTCAACCAAATTATATGCAACATACTGATAATCAGTTGATTTCTGATGAAGTGGGGCAAGATGAATTTACTCTTTCGGGTTTTGAGTTTAAACAATTAATGGAAATAGTACAGAGTTTGCCCGATGGCTGTCGAACAATTTTTAACTTATATGCAATTGAAGGCTACCAACACAATGAGATTGCGGCCATGTTCGGTGTTAGCGAAGGTACATCAAAGTCGCAATATTCGAGAGCCAGAAATTTATTACAAATTAAATTAAAAGCGATGGGAATAAGCCCCAAAGCTATGAAATAAATCATTTATGTAAAAAATACGAAACCGTTTTCGTAGAAACAAATGGACTCACAGAAGCCAAATAATTTTGAAGAAGAATGGCAAAAGGCATTTAATGATGCTTCTTTTGCTCCCCCGAGCGATATGTGGGAGCGAATTGAGCAAGATTTAGAGCAAAAAAAACGCCGTCCATTCTTACTTTTCCTTCATCCGTCAGCAATGCTTGTTGGTGTGGCTGCAACCTTAGTTTTGGCTTTGGGAGGAATCTTGTTTTTCAATCAAAAAGAATCAAAAACGCCAATAACTATTATTAATAAAAATGCTAAAAAAGTTATAGCAAATCCTAAAAATATCAATTCACAACCAAATACTTCTAATACCAACACCGATAATTTTACTTTAGCAGCACCGAGTCCTACCGAACTACATCTTTCACCCGAAAATAATACCACAAAGCACACACTAGCTTTATCCGAAACAGGTATAGAAAAACGTGTTTCAAATCCAAAGACATCTACAATAAACAACCAATTACCAGCTTTAGCTGCAGCAAGTTTTGCCAATCCAAACGCAGTTGAAATGCCCACATATGTACCTGCAAGCAACAATCAACTATTTGGTAATTTTAATACACAAACACTTGATAATCAAAATGATAAAAGTATTTCAGTCGCTAAAAATGATAATAAATCTATTGTAGATTTGGCTTTATTGAAATATCATGGCTACCAATATTTAGGAAGTCGCTATACTTTGAACCGAAATAAATTAGTATTTGAAGGAGAAGCAACTGAAGCTCCATTTGTGGCTTCAAACGATTCTAAATTTTGGATGGGTGTTCAATCGGGAGTTTCGCCTTTTGACCCTAACATGAAACTCGGGGGACTAAATACCGTTGCAATGGTACAAGCAAATACTTTTGCCACTGCTACCAACCGACCAGTTTTAGGTTCTTCACCATCTGTAAGCGAACCAAAACCCAAGGTTATGGTTTCTCAACCGCAAAATGCAATTAGGTCAGGGATTGGCATAAATACAGGCATAGCGATGGGTTATAAAATTTCAAAAAAATGGAATTTTGAAAGTGGAATCAAATATTTACGTGGAAATTCGACTTTAAATAGTAATACTTATTCATTCCAGCAGAATGGCTATGTAAATACTTTTTTTGCAAATTATTTGATACAAAATGCAGCTAATCAAGGCTTAAAAATTACCAATGGTCAAGTCAATACAATAATAGCGGATGCTTCACAATTCGAAAATCTCTATGAATACTTAATGATTCCAATGCAGGTTGGTTATGAAATTGGTTTATCAAAAAAGATTGCTCTAAATATTTTAGCAGGTGTTTCAACTGATATTTTCTTGCAAAATACCATCGTCAATGATAATAGTATCGTACAAGAAAAAAACACTTTTAATACATCAAGCAATATTTATAAACCTCTGAATCTGAGTGGTTTGGGCGGTATAAGAGCAAGCTACCTTATAAGCGAGCATTGGCAGCTAAATTTAGGAAGTTCTTATCAGCATTCGCTATTTTCGGGTATTAATAACGCAACAGCTTTGCAAATGCGTTTAAAAATGTTTGGCTTGAATTACGGTTTAAATTATCGTTTTTAGGCAAAAAAATCCACTTGAATCTACCGAGCGTCAGCTACTATCGCACGGATTAACTATTAAAGATTGTTAAGTTTTGTGGATATCACATCTTCAATAAACAATCTTTAATCATCAATCGCTAATTTTTAAGGCCCTACAATTTATGCTCGCTCATGTAGCTTAAATACTTTACAATTTCGTTCGCTTCTTCGGGTTTTATGCCAAGCGTTGGCATTTTTACATTATTTCTATAACTCGCAGGATTCTGGATAAAAGCCTTCAAATCATCAGTTTTCCAATATTCTGTTACGCTTTTCGGATAGTTTAGTTCTGGCCCCATTTTTCCACCAATTTTATTGATGGCATGGCAAGTTTGACAGCGATTTTTAAATATTTCATAGCCCACCAAAGTCGATTTATCTTTTGGTTTGAGAGCCTTATCGTTTTCGTGAAGCGGAGCAAGATGTATTTTCACTAAATTATATGGCCATTTATAACTTACATCATCACCCGATACACCTTCATAAACTACGTAAAAAGGCTCTATTTTTGATTCTTGGCCATTTTTCAGGAGAATTTCCCAGTCACGACCCTTTGGAGCATCGACATCATTTACAGCCAAAAACGCATTTGCCGAAAGTAATATTTCTAAAGGCATTTCGGGTTTGTAGCCATCTTCGCACTCAAAAACTACTTTCAAATCATTGGCATTCATTCTATTTATTGATGAATATTTTTCTAAAATACCTTTCAATGATAAAGCATTAAATCGCTTGTTTTTATGATACACAGGGTCAGGCTTAATCGAAACAACTTGAGTAGCTTTCAATAAACCTCTGTCCCTTAAATCCAACAAATCAATTGTTAATGAATCACTGGCTGGAACTTCTTCAATGGCTAATTTTGCAACTTGTAAAGAATCTTTATTTGCGTTTTTTTGTGAGCTATCGCACGATAGATAGAGAGTCGATAATAAAGTAAATGCAATAATTTTTTTCATAAATAGCTATTTTAAAATTGGCCTTGTATTTAATGATAAAAATAGTTAAAATCTTTCTTTAAATAGCGTATTATTCTTCCTCACCTAAAAAAATACTATATTTATACTTGATTAAATAAATCTTGACCTATGAAAAAAACAAATTCGTGGCAGCACATCTGCAAACTGCTGCTTTTTATGAGTGTATTCACACCAACGCTTGCACAATGGCAAATTTCAGCCAAAAACTTTGACCCCAACAATTATTATGGTGTTACTGTGGCCAATGGTATGGTCGGAATTACGTCTTCACCCGACCCACTAAAAGTAAAGGAAATTGTACTTAATGGCACTTTCGACACTTATGGGCGTGGGCGTGTTGCCAATATCATGAAGGCATTTGAATTTGCTAACATGGAATTAATCATTGATAATCAAATGATTAACCGTAACAACATTAGTAATTTCGTTCAAACGATTGATATGCAAAATGCCATTTTTACCACAACTTTCGATATGGGAAGTAAGGCCGCCGTCAAATCAAATGTGCTTGCACTTCGCCATTTACCACATTCAGCATTGATTGAAATGGAAATCACTGCCAAACAAGATATTGAATTTACGCCCATCAGTATCATACAAACACCAGATATGTTGCGTGATGTACACAATTTCTTTCATACAATCGACCGACCACATTCACTGATTCCGTTGATGACTTCAGTGGCTAAAACTCCTACTGGAAAACATACGATTGCAGCCTCAAATTCATTTTTGTTTGAAGAAGAACGAGGAAAAGAACCACAGTTGATTCACGAAGAATGGGATAATGGAATGCATCGCATGAAATTTTCGAAAAAGCTAAAAGCAGGTGAAACCTATAAGTTTTCGGTAGTTGGCTCGGTCATTTCGACTGCCCATGTAACCGACCCACACAATGAAGCCGAGCGTTTGACAATTTTTGCGGCACTCGAAAAACGTGAGCGATTACTAAAAAAACACAAAGAAGCATGGGCAAAACTTTGGGAGTCAGATATCATCATTGAAGGTGACGATGAAGCTCAACGTGCGGCACGTTTTTCTTTGTATAATCTGTATTCGTTTTGCCGTGAAGGACAAGCGTATAGTCTCTCACCAATGGGTTTATCGGGTTTAGGCTATAATGGTCATGTTTTTTGGGATACTGAAATTTGGATGTTTCCTCCACTATTGGCTATGAAACCTGAACTGGCGAAATCTCTTCTCGAATATCGTTTTGAGCGTTTGCAAGCTGCTAAATATAATGCCAAAGCACATGGTTATCAAGGTGCAATGTTTCCTTGGGAATCAGATGATTCGGGGCAAGAATCTACACCTGTTTGGGCATTAACGGGGCCATTTCAGCACCATATCACAGGCGATGTAGGCTTTGCGTTCTGGAAATATTATCAAGTCACGAAAGACAAAATTTGGTTAGAAGACCGTGCTTACCCGATGCTGAAAGAAGTTGCAGATTTTTGGGTAAGCCGTGTAGAAAAAGGAAATGATGGTAAATACCACATTATCAATGTTGTATGTGCTGATGAATGGGCCGAAAATGTGGACGACAACGCCTATACAAATGGAATGGCCAAAGAAGTTTTAGGTTATGCCAACCAAGCCGCAAAAGAGTTGGGGCTGCCAGAAAACCCAAAATGGAAAGAAGTTCAAGATGGACTCGTAATTTTGAAATTTCCTGATGGAACAACTCGTGAACACGCATCCTATAACGGCGAGCCTATCAAGCAAGGTGATGTAAATTTACTTTCGTATCCGATGAAGCAAATCACTGACCCACAGATAATTAAGAAGGATTTAGATTTTTATTGGAAAGTTTTGGCTGATAATCTTCCAGGAAGAAAAGGGCAAAGCCCTGCAATGGCACACGGTGTTTTTTCTATTTTAAATGTTCGTTTGGGAAATACTGAAACGGCTTATAAACAATATATAGATAGCTACAAGCCTAACGAAGTTCCGCCATTTGGTGTTTTGGCTGAAACAGCTGGCGGAACAAATCCATACTTTTCGACTGGTGCAGGTGGATATTTACAAACACTCATCAACGGTTGGGGCGGACTTGATTTTACCGATGCAGGAATTATCCAACTAAAAACAAAACTTCCAAAACACTGGAAATCATTAACTTTGAAAGGTGTTGGAGTTGAGAAAAAGACTTTTATAGTGAAGTAAGCAGTTTTTGAATAAGTGTCATTACAAGATTAAAAGTGGCACTTATTCAAATTTCTAATCATAAAACCCCTGTTTGTCTTCATATTAATGGTTTTAGTTAGGCTGAATTTTAATTCAGGATGTGTGTCTACCGCTCTCAGAACGGTATTAAAAATTATCGTCTTGAATGATTTTTTGCTTATTCTCTACTGCCGTTTTAAAAACGGCTAACAGTTCCACTACAGCACCTCCACTGATTTAAAAATCAGCCGAGCTTAAAGAATACTTCGGCTAATTGTAGATTGTTCCGAGACGTAGAAATAAAATGTTTTTATCCAAAGCAATGCTACAAATTGGATTTATGTCATTATTAATCAATAGATTATGATTTCAAAACAAACTCTTAAACTATTTCTTGTACTTTCGGATTGAAACGTTAACCAAAATAAAAGTAATTAAAAAAAACCAATGGATTTACCATTTAAGATGTTGATAAACTCATCAACAGTAATTCTGTTTGAGAAAAAAACATTTAGTGAAGTCCATAGTAGAATGGATAATAATGGAAAAAAAAGCAATGATACTTCAGTAGAACAGAAATCTAAATTAAATTTGACATTGATAAATTTAATTAAAAATACTAAAAAAATCAAAACAAGTAAAGTCATTTTTTGCAGACGTTAAAATTAATATATCAAAAGGTAGTAAACCAACCAAAGAGAGATTTTGTAAAAAAACTCTCTTTGGTTAGAATAATTTACATATTTGGGTAATAAACACCAGGTGAGCGAGTTGCTGCAAAGCCTTTTGAAGCAGTATCTACAGCATTTGCAAGCCTACCCCATTGTCTCCCAACCCATTCAAGAACACTTTGTGTTATTTCATCAACACCTCCATCTATTTCAATTAGTTCTTTATTGCTTAAACTAACCAAATCGTTGTATTCTAATAAATCAATTTTAGTGTTCATATATTTAATGTTTTCTTGTTTGATTATAACCTTTATTAACCGCTGCTACAGCTGAATCCCAATTCATAACAATATCTCCAGCTATTGCTGTACAACCCCACCCAGCAGCTTCACCCAAGGCAACAACACCAGCAGCAACAATTGGCCAAATCCCCCCATCTGTATCTCTTTGCTCATCAAAACTCAGTTCTGATGTACCATAACTTTCTAAAACTAAACTTTGCATAATTTCTAAAATTTAAAAATTAAAATTTAAAACTCCAAACTTCTGCAACTGTTTGTTGGTTCAAAAGTCATATTTAATCTTTAAATTGTCAAATTTTATCAGGACTAAATTATGACTGTGAGGAATAATTTATGAATGTGGAGAAGCATCGAAATTAATTTATATTTGCTAAAAATAAATAGGCCAGTATTAGGCAGAAGTTGTAGCCCCAAGATGTAAAATATGTAAAAATGAGTAAAACAGATAAATTGATTTTAAAAGTACTGACGGGAAATGCTGATAACAATTTTCCGATGGACGAATTAAAGCGTTTACTTTTTATTTTAGGTTTTTTGAAAGAAAGGGTGCAGGAAGCCATACCTTATACAAAAAAGAAGGAATTACAGACCTCATAAACATACAAAACTCAAAAGGAGGGAAGGCAAAACCTTATCAAGTTAGACAAATAAGAGAAATTATACTTAAATATAAACTTACACAAGATGAAATATGAAGTAATAATATATTGGAGTAATGAAGACGATTGCTTTATTGCCGAAGTACCAGAACTTAAATCATTGATGGCACATGGCGAAACGCATCAAGAAGCCTTAACTAACGCCCAAGAGGCTATTAATTTGTGGCTTGAAGTAGCAAAAGTAGATGGTATTCTTATTCCTCAACCAAAAGGAAAGCTAATGTATGCTTAATTATTTTATGAATTTGAGGAATAATTTATGAGTGTTACTTTCTCCTAATTGGCTGAAAGTAAATTTCTTCATTATAAATATCAACGATTTCTTTCAAGGCTCGATTGGCTGGGCGATGGAAAAATCCAGCAGTGATTGCGGCTGCAGCACCAATACCAGCAAAAGACCAATTAATTTTTGGATTTGGACC
>JAIXOL010000001.1 GCA_027486845.1 Cytophagaceae bacterium | reverse complement strand
CCCACTAAATCCTCAAATAATTCAACAATTCTTAAAATCTCGAAAAATTACCTTGAATTTTTTCAAAAAGTAGCATAAAATAAAAGCTGCCCCAAAATTACTTTTGAGACAGCCTCTTTGTTTTAATTTATTTACATACATGTGACTTTGCACCTTTCTTATCTGTCGGCTAGTGGTACAAACGGACGTGAAGTTGCACCAGTGTAAATCTGACGTGGACGACCGATTGGCTCTTTGTTAGCTCTCATTTCTTTCCATTGTCCAATCCAACCTGGCAGACGACCCAATGCAAACATTACTGTAAACATATTGGTCGGTATTCCTAAAGCACGGTAAATGATACCTGAGTAGAAATCAACATTAGGATATAATTTTCTTGAAACGAAATAATCATCGTGCAAAGCTGCTTCTTCTAAACCTTTTGCGATTTCAAGAACTGGATCGTTTACACCTAATTTTGTTAGGATATCATCAGCCGCTTTTTTGATAATTTTGGCACGTGGGTCGAAATTTTTGTAAACTCTGTGTCCAAAGCCCATCAAACGGAAACCTGAATTCTTATCTTTTGCCTTATTCACAAACTTCATCACATCGCCGCCATCAGCTTTAATTTCCTCAAGCATTTCAATTACCTCTTGGTTTGCTCCACCATGAAGCGGACCCCAAAGTGCCGAAATACCTGCTGAAATTGAAGAATACAAATTTGCTTTCGACGAACCAACCAAACGTACTGTTGAAGTTGAGCAGTTTTGTTCATGGTCAGCATGAAGAATCAATAATTTATTTAATGCAGCCGAAACAACAGGGTCAACATGATAGTCTTCCACTGGGAGCGAAAACATCATTTGTAAGAAGTTTGAGCAGTAATCTAATGAATTTTTTGGGTAATTGATTGGGTGTCCGTGCGATTTTTTGTAGCACCAAGTGGCTAACGTTGGGAATTTAGCCAACAAACGAATGATGTGTGTCTCAGTACGATCTGGAGCTTTTTCATCATACGAATCAGGATAAAAACCACTCATTGCACTTATCAACGACGACATCACGCCCATTGGATGAGCATTCACTGGGAAACCGTTGAAGATTCTACGCATATCTTCGTTCACGATTGTATGTGTACGAATATCATACTCAAATTTATTATATTGCTCAGTTGTTGGCAACTCGCCATAGATTAATAAATAAGCAACCTCCAAAAAGTTGGCTTTTTCAGCAAGGTCTTCAATCGAGTAGCCACGATAGTGTAAAATTCCTAATTCGCCATCCAAAAACGTAATAGCACTTTTTGTGGCACCGGTGTTTTTGTAACCGCTATCAATAGTAATATAGCCTGTTTCGTCACGAAGTTTTGCAATGTCGATTGCTTTTTCGCCTTCTGTACCCTCTATTGTAGGATATAGGTAAGATTTACCGTCAAGTATTATTTCTGCTGTACCAGCCATAAGAAACATTAAAGATTATGCGGATTGCCGCTCAGCGGATTGCCGCCCAGCAGATTTACGCCTGTTTGTTTTATTGAAATTCGCTGATGAATTGTTTTGTTAATTCGATGACAATATTAATAAAAAAACTGCAAAAACCATCAGTAACCAAAAAATATTTGTTACAACAACAATAATTTAATATACGGTTTTATGATTATCATATTATTTTGCAATTATAGATACTTTTATAACTTATATAACCTTTTAGAGGGATAAAAAGTTTGCTTGATTTTCATAGAAAATCATAATTTCAGTTTTTAACAATTGATTGCTCAATCTTGCCAATTAAGTGGTCTTTTGGCGGTGCGGTAAGGGCTTTCTTTACAAACCGCACATTCGGTATCAAATGGATATGTGATCAGACCAATGCTATATGGCGGTAAACTCAAATTATTTCTCTGAATAAAAACTGCTTTCTGAGTAACAGCCGATACCTGAAAATAGCCCAACATTGGTTTGGTTGCATCTGTTAGATTTTTGATATTGCCTTTTATCATTGCAGGGGCAGTATCAAAAATTCCTCCTGAATTATTGGCTTGTGCCTTTACATTCGACCAAAAAAGGTAAGCTTCTTTACTCAAACTCATCTGTTCGATAAGCATATAAAATGGTGTTGTATCATCATACGGAATCTGACCAATATTTTGTTTGGCAAGTGTACGTCCATTGACAAGTTTATCAGACGCAACATTTACACAACCCAAGCATTGCGTAATATTCCAGCAATTTTCACAACATTTTCTTAAATAACGCACTGGTGGGTCGGTGCGTGGCACGGTATAAATTTCGCAAAAACCTGCTTTTTGGTAATTTTTCCACGTCCAACGATAATAATCTCCTTCGGTAGCGGGATCTTTTACATCCACAAAAACATTAAACATGCCTCGATACTGCGGGCGAGGCGTGGTAGTAAGTTTGAATTCGGTAAAAACTTTATCAATGGCGGGCGAAGCACGCATTTGCTCAGCATTAGTAGCATATTCTACGCCATCGCTCGTGCGGACATGAAGCGTATATGCATTGCCCACTTGTCCACGAAAACCATCGGGTGTGCTGAATTGCCCACGATTCAAATCGGTTAAGTCTGTTCGCATGCCTTTGACATCTGTTATCCAAACTTTTGCTGCATTGACGTATTTATCAAAAACACTTTCTTTACTGTTATAACCTGCCGTAAAACTTAACACAAAATAGTGAGGCCCAGGTTGGTCAGTCAATGTGCCTTCAAAAACGATTGAGGGGGTACCACCAACGAGTTTTGGGTCAAACTCATCGACACAGGCGATGAGCATAAAAAGTAATGTGGAAGCCAGTAATAAAGAGACTTTTTTCATTGATGAGAAACTAAACATGCTCATTAAAACTTAAAGTTATACGAAATTGATGGAATCATTGAGCCTAAGATTGATAATTTATAAATATCAACTTTGTTATAATATTGTGCATATCGGGACTTAGTTCGGAAAAATACCGAGTAAGCATTGCGAGTATTGAGGGCATTATAAACCGAAAAATTCCAACTGCCTTTAAATTTCTTAGTTTTGTAAGGGTCAGCATCAATATTCATTGCCAAATCAAGGCGTACATAGTTCGGAATATTTGCTTGATTACGGTTGGCATAATATGGCACAACCAAACCACCAACGTAAAATTTGGCAGCAGGATAAGTAATCGGCCGACCTGTGCTAAAGGTAAAGTTAGTAGAAAATGAAATTCGCTTAGCTGCTTGATAACTGGCAATGAGATTAAAAATGTGAGGTTTATTATAATTTGGCGAAAAATACTCACCGTTATTGATAGTTTCTTCCTCAAATTTGCTTTTCACCAAAAACTGGGTTTGCGAATAAGTATAGCTCATCCAACCTGTAAGCAAGCCGATATTTTTCTTTACATAAAGTTCAGCACCGTAGGCACGGCCTATTCCTTGCAGAATCGACGCTTCGGGGAATTTATCAAGCAAGAGGTTTGAGCCATCTTTATAGTCTGCGACGTTGGTGAGTTTTTTATAAAAAAACTCAATCGAAGCCTCAATTTTATTGTTGTTTAGATTTTGAAAATATCCAATCGAAATTTGGTCAGCAATTTGGGGTTTGACATAATTATCAGCCGATTTCCAACGGGCAGTAGGTAAAGCGGCCGTAGTATTTGAAATTAACTGAATGTACTGAATCATTCGATTTAAACTAAACTTAATGGAAGCATTATCATTCAACGAATATTTGGCCGAAAATCGCGGCTCAATTCCACCATAGCTTTTCATGACTGAACCGTTGGCATTAAACGTAGAGTCAGTCAAGGTTTCGATACTTTTGGGTAGCCCGTCACGATAATTATAAGTGTAGCCTGTTCCACGATTCATAAAAAATGAGTATCGAACGCCCACCAAAACCGAAAATTTCTTATTGAAATCGTATTCATCATTGATGTAAATAGCTGATTCTAAAGCACTTTCATTACGAAGCGTCAAAGGATTTATCTGCGAATTAGCATTATTTGGGCTCAATTTTCCTGGCTGAATCTGATAGTCGATTGTGCTTACACCAAAATCAATTTTTTGTTTTTCTGAAGGTAAATAGTTAAAATCGGCTTTAAAGTTTTTATAAACAATATTCGATTCCAAGCGAAACGCCAAAACTGAATCTGGATTAATAATATTGGCATCGTAGCGACTATATACACCTACGATTTTAGAACTAAGTTTTGTACCAAACGAGTGTACCCATGATAGCGTGCCATTGGTAGTTCGCCAATTGAAAAGCGATGAAGAAGCATTGACTTCGAGGTTTGCGAGCGAGTCGCCTGCTACTTTAAATTTATCAAAACCTGTGAACCCAGTTAAAGCAATTTTGTCTTTTTTTGTGGGGCGAAACTCTACTTTTGTAGTAATATCATAAAAATCAGCCTCGGTGTTCTTAATATTTTGTTGGGGAAGTAGCTTAAACAAATAGCCAACGTAAGAAAAACGACTGGCAACAAAAAAGGAAGCTCGGGAGTGGCCACTCTTGTCTTTAATAATCGGAGCCTCAAGCATCAATCGACTACTTACAAGCCCAATTCCGCCTTGCCCTGAAAACTTCTCAGCATTGGCATCTCTTAGATTTATATTCAAAACCGAAGCAGTACGCCCGCCATACTGTGCAGGAATACCGCCTCGATAAAAATTAATATCACGCAAAGCATCGGGATTAAACACCGAAAAGAAACCCATCAAATGAGAGGCATTAAATACAGGAGCGTTATCCATCAAAATAAGGTTTTGGTCGATATTGCCTCCACGTACATTGAAGCCCGAAGCCCCCTCTCCTACGCTTGCTACCCCTGGCAACGAAAACAAACTTTTGATAATATCAAGCTCGCCGAGTAGCGTGGGGAGTTTCTTCATATTCCTGATACTCAGATTCGTCACACCAGTTTCGAGCCGCTTGACATTCTGTGAAGCACTATTCGCCGAAACGACAACTTCATCTAAATCATTGGCTTTTTCGTCCATAATTATATCAACCATCAAGTTATTATTTATATCTATTCGTTGATGCTTCGTGAAAAAACCTTGATAACTAACCGTAATATTGAATGTACCTTTCGGCACTAAAACTTGGTAGCGACCAAGTGTATCAGAAAGTGTACCATAGCCTGTTTCGTCGACGTAGATAGCGGCTCTTGGCAGTGGTTTTTCATTACTACTTTGCCTGATTACTCCCGAAAGTGTAAATTTTCGTTGTGCATAAGTTACTGATAATGAGAAATTCAGAAAGAACAAAAGAAAAATAATACTCCTAAATATAGTTTTTTTCATATTTTTTTTAATGCCGTTTTTACTGAATAATTAAAATATTCACACATTCAAAATGGGCGGCGTTCCGCACCCCCTTATTCAGCAGAACGCCGCCAGCACATTTAGATTTACTCGAATCTCAAGTGCTTCACCGATTCGCCAGAGTTTGCCAATTCGTTCAACGAATCAATTCCGATTTGTAAGTGTTTTTCTACAAAATTTCCTGTTACTTTCTTGTCACTTTCTTCGGTCTTCACTCCGTCTGGAATCATCGGATTATCTGAAACTAACAATAACGCACCATGCGGAATCGCATTGACAAAACCAACAATAAATATAGTAGCAGTTTCCATATCAATGGCCATTGCACGAAGTTCACGCAAATAATCTTTGAAAGTCTCGTCATGTTCCCACACTCGGCGATTAGTAGTATAAACCGTACCAGTTTGATAATCTAACTCGTGTTTTTTAATCATTGAGCTAACTGCTCTTTGCAAGCGAAAAGAGGGTAATGCTGGAATTTCGGGTCGAGCATAATCATTACTTGTTCCTTCGCCTCGGATGGCGGCAATGGGAAGTATTAAATCACCAAGTTTAGTTGATTTCTTCAAACCGCCAACTTTACCTAAGAAAAGAACTGCTTTTGGCATTACTGCTGTTAGCAAATCCATTATAGTTGCGGCTACCGCACTCCCCATTCCAAAATTGATGATGGTAATATTTCCAGCCGATGCCGTTTGCATTGCACGGTCACGGCCTTTAACCTCTACGCCGAATTTTTGGGCAAACATCTCTACGTAATTGCCAAAGTTGGTCAATAATATATAAGGTCTAAATTCTTCGAGCGGAGTGCCCGTATAGCGTGGTAACCAGTTTTTTACGATTTCTTCTTTTGTCTGCATAACTTTAATGACGTAAATTTGTTGCGAAATCCTGTACCGTTCATTACAGGATATTAGAATACCCAAGCTAAAATCTATTAAATTAGTTCCATCTTACCAAAACTTTTCCTTAGTATGCACCAACTCAAACTACCATCTTATCAATGCAAGATTAAAGAAATGGATGGAAAAACTTATATTTTTGATGCAATTCGCAAGAAATACTTGGTACTAACACCCGAAGAATGGGTAAGACAACATTTCATAAATTTATTATTGAGCCACTACGGTTACTCAAAAAGCCTGATTCGACTCGAAGGTGGCTTATCTTACAATAAACTACAAAAACGCACCGACATTGTAGTATTTGATAATGAAGGAGAGCCTTTTTTATTAGTGGAATGCAAGGCAGCTGATGTGCCTATCAATCAGGCAGTTATCGCTCAGGCCTCTCGTTATAACCTTACGATGCGATGCCCTTTTTTAGTAATAAGCAACGGAATAAATACATTTTGCTTTAAAGTTGATTTTGAAACCGGCAAATATCAACAATTGAAAGACTTACCAAAAACAAAAAGGCTGTAAGTAGTTTATTTACAGCCCTTTTAGAATTATAAAATTTTCGATTTAGTTCAAACTAACGACATTTTCCAAAATCTCCAAAGCATCGGCTTCGGCTTGTTTATCTTTATCATCAAAAATTATAACCAAGAAAAAATTGGTTTGACTTTTAGGGTCAATCATTCCTGCAAACATCACTCGATGCCCGTCTTTATATCCTTCTACATAATATCCATCAAGGCCATCCCCTTCAATTTGATGTTCTGCATCAATTTCTTGTAATTTCATGGCGTTTGCACCTTCAATCACAGCTTCGTCCATGTCATCTGCTACAATATCTTCTTCAAAAATGTGCATCATCAATTCCATTCCATCGCCTTTCATTTCAAAATCATTATCGGTATTTTTTGAAACTCTGAAATCATCGGGTACAGTTATTTGAAGTTTGTATTTTTTCCACACAAAAGTTTTGTGGGCGATGAAGCCAAAAGAAGAAAGTGCAACAAGTAAAACGGCTGTCAGCATTGTTTTCATAAGATAATTAATTGAAGGGTTATATTTTTAGATTCTAAAGTTATTGATATTTTTATTATTAAACATAATTAATTACAGTTTTTTTTACTCGATGAAAATATTTTTTAACATTTAAAGGCACTTTAAGGTAGCTTTTTTTTAAAAATTAGTTTTTTTGTTTCCATTCTTTACATTTTACAATATTTTTCTTAACTTTGCACCCTCATTTTGAGAAAATAATTTTTATAATTAAACACTGTTTTAGTATGTTTCAAAACCAGTATGAGACGGTTTTCATTCTAACTCCCGTTTTATCTGAAATTCAGATAAAGGAAGCTGTCGACAAATTCAAAAAAACATTAACTGATTTAGGTGCAGAAATCGTTCACGAAGAACATTGGGGACTTCGTAAATTGGCCTACACAATTCAGAACAAGAACACGGGATATTATCAATTAATTCAGTTTAAAGCTGCTCCTACGACAGTTGCGACTTTGGAAACTGACTACAAGCGTGATGAGCGAGTAATGCGTTATTTGACTACCAAATTAGACAAATATGCTATTGATTATAGCGATCGCCGTAGTAAAGGCCAAATTGGCAGAAAAAATGTAGAAACAGCTCCGAAAGAAGCAGAAACTGAAAAATAAGATGAGAAACAACGCAATGTCACTCGTAAACGACCCTGTGGACAGAAAAGACCAGGCTCGCAAAAAATATTGTCGCTTCAAAAAAGCAGGTATTAAATATGTTGATTACAAAGACGCTAACTTCTTATTGAAGTTTGTGAATGAGCAAGGAAAAATCCTTCCTCGTCGTCTTTCAGGCAATAGCCTTAAATTCCAACGTAAAGTATCAGTTGCCATCAAACGTGCAAGACACTTAGCTTTGATGCCATTCGTAGCTGACGGACTTAAATAGTTCTGAGTTTTGAGTGTAGAGTTCTGAGTTTTTTGCTCAAAATCTTTAATTCATCATTCATCATTCATCATTTATCATTAAAATAGAAATGGACATAATATTAAAAACTGATATTGCTGGTCTTGGATATAAAAACGATTTGATTTCTGTAAAGCCAGGATATGGTCGTAATTATCTAATCCCGCAAGGTTATGCTCAGTTAGCTACTGAGTCGAACCGTAAGATTTTAGCTGAAAATCTTAAGCAAGCTGCTCATAAAGCAGAAAAAATCAAAACTGCCGCTTTGACAATGGCAGAAGAAATTGGAGAAATGGTTATCACTATTTCGATGAAGACTGGCGAAAGCGGTAAAATCTTCGGACGTGTGACTAACACGCAAGTTTCTGATTATTTGAAAGAAAAAGGATTCGACATCGACCGTAAGAAAATTACGATGGATGATGTGAAATTTGTAGGTGATTTCTCAGCAATCCTTGACCTTCATAAAGAAGTGAAACACAAAGTAGCAGTTAGCGTAGTAGCTGAAGCGTAATTTAAGGCTTTGTGAAAAAATATATAGGCGTGTATTTCGGAAGAAGTACACGCTTTTTTTATAAAAGAATTTGTATTTCATACTCAAACGGTACAGAGCTACAAAGGCTAATAAGCGACCGTCGCTCGGCACAAAGTACTGATAATGAAATAATTAAATATCTGAATCTTCGCAAACCGCTTTTGGTTAATTACAGGAACTTAAATTTATTGAATGCATAGCTTATTTCACTTAAACTACATTTCAAAAACAAAAATCATTAATAAATAATAGCAGAAAAAATAAAAGACGTAAATTGCCCATCGGCTTATAATTTTTTATTAAAAACATGATTCCCCAAGAAGCTCAACCAAGCACTAACAACGATTCTCAACTATGGCAACAGTTGAAGAATGGTAGTGAATTAGCATTGGGAAAACTCATCAAAAAGTATTTTAACCTTTTACAAAACTACGGTTATAAATTTGTCCGAAACGAAGACTTTGTCAAAGATTGTGTGCAGGAAGTTTTTGTAGAAATTTGGAGCAGACGGCAAAACATTAGTCAACCCGATAGCGTTCGGGCGTATCTACTAAGTTCAGTTCGAAAGAGAATTTTGAGAGAAAAAAAAAAAAAAAAAATCAATGGAGAAGACGAAATTATCAATATTGAAAATGATTTAAAATTTGCAGAATTTTCGCCTGAATTAGTAATGATTGAACAAGAAAATACGCAAGAAACCATCCAAAAAGTTACTATTTTATTAAATTCGCTACCAAAACGTCAACGAGAAGTTATTTACCTCAGATTTTACCAAAACCTTGAACGAGATGAAATTGCCCAAATCATGGGGGTCAATGCACAATCGGTTTCTAATCTATTGCAAGCTGCATTCAAAACCATTCGAGAGAACTGGTCTGGCTTGATTTTTCATTATTTATTTCTGTTAAACTTCATTTCCTAAAAATAAAAATATAAAAAACAGTATTTCGACCTAAGCATTGGCATCCTATTATATAATACTTTATGTTAGATGAATAAAAATTATCAAGAATATAGCTTTGAAGATTTCAGCCGAGATGAATCATTTCGTCAGTGGGTGTTAAATCCTGATGATAAAAATGATGAATTATGGAAAAAGTGGGTATTTGAAAACCCAGATTGTGCTGAAAACATTAAGATTGCGAAAGCATTTTTATTGACTCTTCATGAAAAAGACATTTTGTTGAATAATGATGATTTAGCATTGATAACTGACAAAATTGTAGAAGAATCGCTATTAATTATTCCATTTTGGAGACAGACAGCATTTAAATTTGCGGCTTCGATACTTCTCACATTGAGTATTGGTTTTATTGGCATGAAATATTATGTACAAGAATCAAGCAATTTGACCTCCGGAAAAATCACACATAATTTGAGTAGCAATTACCTAGAAGAAGAAAATATTAATAAGGCGAAAAAACAGATAACACTCGAAGACGGCAGTCTAATTACATTATACCCAAAAAGCAAAATTCGTTATCCTAAACAATTTTCTGCTCAAATACGAGAAGTCTATCTAATCGGTCAGGCGTTTTTTAAAGTTACCAAAAACCCTAAACGTCCTTTTTGGGTTTATACCAATTATATTTCGACCCAAGTTTTAGGCACAAGCTTCATGGTTAAAGCCTTTGAAAACGAAAAAAACATCAAAGTTGAAGTACATTCTGGAAAAGTATCCGTTTATCGTAGAGAAGACCTCGAAAAAGCTAAACTTCAACAAAAAAACGAATTAGTTGGTATCATTCTCACACCAAATCAAGAGGTAGATTATTCAATTGCAGAGGCACGTTTACTAAAATCAATCATTAATCGACCAGAGGTTTTAGTAGCTAATTCACCAAATCATTTTAATTTTGACGAAACTCCTATTGCAGAAGTTTTTGGTATTCTCGAAAAAATATATGGAATCAATATAATTTTCGATGAAAAAAATATGGAGAATTGTTATTTGACTGCGTCATTTTCTGATGAATCGCTTTATGATAAGCTAAAATTGATTTGCAAAATCACTCATTCAACCTACGAAATAGTTGATGCTCAAATAATTATCCATAGCAAAGGCTGTTAAAAAAATAATTTTGCATTATTTCAAAAAAAAATTTGATTTAAATAAGTATCTAAATCACCTTCCTGCCATCCATAGTTAAACCCTTAATTCTATGGATATTTTTTTACGAAAACCTCAATTTAATCTTATTGTTTCAGTCCGCCCCTTGTCGATAAAGGTTTTTAGCGGATAACTCACACTTTACACATATTTTAACAAAAAAAACAAATAATTATATTTCTTCTTTGATAATACATACATTAACTCTAAATTTTATCAAAATATGATAAATGAGTATTTTCACCCTCAATTAATAAAGAAACTTATGAAAGTTTCATTTCTACAATTGCTAATAAGCCTGGTAGGTTTCGGAATATCTTATGCCCACCCAGCCACAGGACAAGATGTTCTTGAGCAAAAAATAAGCATAAAAGCAAGCAATGATAATCTAAAAGCAACACTCAATATAATTGAGAATACTACAAGCGTACGATTTGTCTATAATCCAAGGGAGATTAAGATTGGACAAAAGATATCAGTAGAAATTAAAAACGAGTCATTGAAAGAAGTATTGGAAAAAATCTTTAAGCCTTTACAAATTTCATACGAGGTAAATGGTAAGCAAATTTTATTATTCAAAAACTCCCTTGGAATCATTACCGAGCCTCGACTGTCATTACCAAGTGGTAGCATCGAAACTATAAAAACAGTTCAGATACTAACAGGAAAAGTAACTGACGAAAAAGGAGAGCCTATTCCAAGTGCAAGTGTGGCCATTAAAGGCACCACAAAAGGCACCAATACTGATATTTCAGGAATGTATCGTTTAGATGTTCCGAGCAATCAAGCAATATTGGTATTTAGCTTTGTAGGTTATACCACCCAAGAAGTAGTTGTAGGCAACCGCACAATAATTGATATTTCGCTCACTCCAGATGATAAAGCCCTTGACGAGGTAGTGATAGTTGGGTATGGTGAGCAAAAAAAGAGAGATTTAACAGGGGCATTGTCGTCAATTCAGTCGAAAGACATTGTTAGAGGAAACCCAACATTGGCAGCTAAAGCTCTACAAGGTCAAGTCGCAGGTGCAACCATCACAAAATCTGATAACAGACCGGGTAGCAGTTACAATATAACTATTAGAGGTGAAAATACGATAAATAACTCAACCGCTCCTTTAGTTGTAATTGATGGCTTGATGGGAGGTGATATGAATAACCTTAATCCAAATGACATTCAATCAATGGATGTATTGAAAGATGCATCTTCTACCGCTATTTATGGTGCAAGAGGGGCAAATGGCGTGATAATTATAACAACCAAAAAAGGCGTTTCGGGTAAGCCACGAGTAAGTTATGACTCGTATGTGGGTGTAAAAAATCCAGCACATTTACCTAAAATGTTAACAAGCGAGCAGTTTTATAAAATTGCCTACACCGATAGAGTGTTGGAAGGTTCGACTGGTGCTACCTTCACAGCAGCCGAAATGGCAAATATTAAAAATGGTGTAACAGCTGACTGGGTAGGATTGGTAACCAAACCAGCAACACAAACTAATCATAATATTAGCGTTGCAGGTGGAACAGAAAAAACAACCTATCGTTTTTCGGGAGGATATTTATTAGAACAAGGAAATGTAATAAGTACAGACTATAAACGATATAACCTAAATGCAGGTCTTGATAGCAAATTAGGTGAGCATTTCAAAGTTGGATTTACTTCTTATGTAACATATTCTGACCAAAACTTAGGCTCACAAGAATCTTTGAGAGGTGCCTATCGTGCAAGACCAACGGGCACACCATATTATGCAGACATAGCAAATCCAAGTGAAAACCAAGACATAAACTATAATGGATTGGCAATTTGGATGGGTATTAATGATAAACAAGTACCTAACCCTTTGAGTGATACAGACCCAAATGTATCAAAATTACAAACGACTAATGCAAATATCATGGGTAATACCTATGTAGAATATACGCCAATTAAAGGTCTAAGTATTCGTTCATCACTATCGGCAACTTATGGCTCATCTCGTATAGGGGATTTTAGAGGTCAATGGTCAAAAGCACAAATTGGGTCAAAACCACGTACACAATTTGATAGCCGCTTAGTTGGGAGTTATACCCTTGATAACATTATTAACTATAACCTTGATTTGGGAAAACATAAGTTCACTGTTACCGGATTACAGAGTGCATTTTATCAGAGAAACGAATCTTATACGGTCGCAGTAAAAGACCTTCCTTACGAATCTGACTGGTATGCTTTGAATACAGGTACGGTTACAGGCTTTGGTAGTTCATTGGTTGAACGTTCGATTGCCTCTTACATGGGAAGATTAAATTATTCATTTAACGATAAATACCTATTGACACTAACAGGTCGTTCGGATGGAGCTTCTCAATTGGCTCCTGGTAACAAATGGGCATTTTTCCCGTCGGTAGCGTTTGCTTGGAGATTGATTGACGAATCGTTTTTGCAAAACGCAAAAGTACTTTCTAATTTAAAATTAAGAGCTAGTTATGGAGAAGTTGGAAACTCAACCGTAAATCCATACAGTACTCAAGCAGGTGTTTTAAATACTGGCTATGATTTTGATGGAGCAGCCGCTTATGGTTTCGCACCACAGAATTTAGGCAATAAAGATTTACGTTGGGAAAGAAGTAAAGAACTTAATTTTGGATTAGACTTTGGTTTTTTCAGAAACAGAATTACTGGAACAGTGGAGGTCTATGATAGAAAAACAGTTGACTTGATTCTGAATCAAAAAATACCTACGGCTTCAGGTTTTTCTCAAGTAACTTCAAATGTTGGTAAAATTCAGAACAAGGGTATTGAGATTTTATTAAATACGGTCAATGTTGCAACCTCAAACTTTACTTGGAATACAACCCTAACGTTTACTAAAAACAATAACAAATTACTTTCATTATACGGTGAAGGACAAACGGTTGATAAAGGCAACAAACTATTTGTTGGCTACCCGATTAGGTCAAATTTTGATTATAAATTCGATGGAATTTGGCAAACAGCCGATAAAGATTTAGCCACCAAATACAAGCAAGTGCCAGGTTCGGTAAGAGTTGTTGACTCAAACAATGACGGACAAATCTCTTCAACCGAGGGTATTGACGATAGAATGATTTTAGGAACAGCATTACCTAAATTCTTGATGGGAATGACAAACCGTTTTAAATACAAAAGTTTTGACTTATCTTTCTTTGCCTACTATCGCAACGGAACAGAGTACAAAAACAATACATTATCGGGTACATTCGGTGATATCGGCACTCGTTACAATAGTTTAGCCTCATTAGATTATTGGAGAAGTGACAACCCATCGAATACTTATTTTGGTGTAGTTGCGGCTAACCCTTATCGTGCAGCGATTACTTATCAGGATGCCAGTTTTTTAAGAATTTCAGACATAACATTTGGATATACACTACCAAAAGACAAACTGGATAAGTTTAAAATGTCGAATGCTCGTATTTATACACAAGTGATAAATCCATTTATATTCACCAAATACACAGGATTCGACCCAGAGTTTAACTCAGCTATTTATCAAGACGATGTGCCTTCAATGACCGTAAGTGTTGGTCTTAATGTAAGTTTCTAATCTCCTAAATTTGACATAAAATGAAATCAATATTATTTAAACGATATAATTTTTGGCTAGTTACAAGTTTATTTCTTGTGCTATCGGGCTGTAAAGATAAATTTTTGGACGAAATTCCAAAAACAACATTAACCACTGATGTTTATTATAAAACTGAGGCTGGTTTTGAGGATTTGGTACGTTCTTGCTATCCATTATTAAGAAATATTCACCAAAATAGAGTTTTAGTTCTGAATGGAACAGACATTTTTTCTGCACAAGGTGGTTGGAATCCTTCGGCTGTCAATGGCAAAGAAAATCTACCAAGTTTATACGATGTTTATGATTCAAGATTTAATGCAACTTTGCCCGAAATTCAAAATTTATGGCAATTATTATATGCTGAAATTGCTCGAACAAATACAGTAGTTTCTCGTGCAGATGGCATTACCACAATGGCAGCGGCATTGAAAGACACAAGAATTTCGGAAGCGAAATTCTTAAGAGCTTTGTGTTTGTTTTATGCTGTGCAGCAATGGGGAGATATTCCAATGCCATTGTCGGAGGTTACAACGCCAAGCAAAGATTTTCCTCGCGTTCCTGCGGCTGATGTTTACAAACAAATCATTGCTGATTTAATTGATTGTGAAGCAAAATTACCTGCGGTTGCCTCAAATTATGGACGTGTCTCGAAAGGGGCAGCCCAGTTTTTATTATCTCGTGTATATTTAACAAGGGGTTGGAACTATAATAGTTCGCTTGGCGGAACAAACGCTGATTTTGATTCTGCACTACTTTATGCCGACAAAGTAATTGATACTTACCCTTTAGCGGCAAATTATAGTGATTTATTTCCGAAGCGTTCAAATAATCCTTTGACCCAATACACTGGAGCTCAAAATGATAAAAATGCCGAAATTATATTCGCAGTTCAATATAATACTGATGTTTTGACAAATAAAACCGACGCCGCTTTCTCACCCGATGCGGCAGGTGGAAACGATTTGCACTCAAAATTTGGCCCGAGTGGTGAAGGTTTTATTGGTAGTAAAGGTCGTACAACAGACTATAACCGTTGTCTTGGAGTTCACCAAATCAATACTGCCACTTATCGCTTCTTCGACCCAGAGAATGATACTCGTTATGCACATAATTTTGTAAGTGTAGGCTATGCACTTGCTGCAGTGAAAGATTTCAAACCTCTACCTTTAAGTAATGCCAACTTGAAAGTATCTTTCGCTGCTGGCGATACAGTATTACTTTGCCGTCCTTGGAACAAACCAGCTACTACACTGTCAGAAAGAGGCATTGATTTAGGAGGAAAGAAAAACTACGCAGTCGTAAATACTGATGAATATGGTGGCGGATATCCGATTGATAATTCAGGTTTGAATATTCAAGCCCCATTAATGTGGAAGTTTTGGCAGCCAGGTATTCCATATGGCGATGCATTCGGAACTTTTAACGAATGTATTTTCCGTTCTGCTGAAGCCTATTTAATAGCAGCCGAAGCTATCGTAAAAGGTGCAAAAGGTGGCAAATTGGGCGGTGCTGAGGTATATTATAATCGAATTCTCGACCGTGCTTTGGGTACAAAAAAAGGAACAGACCCGAAATGTGCGGCTGCCCCAGAAAACCAAAAATCACTCCAAACGGCATCATATAGAGCAACTGCTTCGAATGTAACAATAGATTTGATTTTGGATGAAAGAGCAAGAGAATTTATGGGCGAATATAGCCGATGGTTTGATTTAAAAAGAACAGGAAAACTGGTTGATAGAGTCAAGAAATTTAACCCTTGGGTGAAAGGCCAAGCAATTGCCGATAAGCATTATTTACGACCAATTCCTCAAAGTGAAATTGATTTATCGTTTCCTGCTATGAAGCAAAATGCAGGATATTAATTAATAGTAGATTTGTTAATAAATATAATCAGAAAGGGAGGAGGAATTTTCTTCTTCTCTTTTTTCTACTCAAACCCTTATTCAACCCTAACTATGAAAAAACATTTTTTAGCAATCCAAACCACTATCCTACTACTTTTCTGTTGTTTGCTGGCACAAGCACAATGGAAAGACCTTTTCAATGGTACAGATTTAAAAGGCTGGACTAAGAAAAATGGTAATGCAGAATACAAAATCATCAACAAAACCATCATTGGAGTTTCGCAACTCAATACACCTAATTCTTTTTTATGCACCGAAGAAACCTACGGTGATTTTGTACTAGAGTTGGAACTAAAAGTTGAAGCAGGCTTAAACTCTGGCATACAAATCAGAAGTATCAGCGACCCAAACTTTCAAGCTGGGAAAGTGCATGGCTATCAAGTAGAAATCGACCCAGGCGATAGAGCTTGGAGTGGAGGAGTCTTCGACGAAGGACGCAATGGTTGGTTATATCCTTTATCTATTAATCAAAAAGGTAGAACCGCTTTTAGAATGGGTCAATGGAACAAATACCATATAGAGGCTATTGGCAATAGTATCAAAACTTGGGTAAACGGTATTCCTTGTACAAATCTTTTAGACCCACAAACTGCTCGTGGTTTTATAGCTTTACAAGTGCATCAAATCAAGCGTGAGGAACAAGTTGGGCTGACAGTACAATGGAAAAATATAAAAATTGCTACTGAAAATTTGCAGGAGGTTGTATGGAAAGGCGGGGAAGAAGCTCCAGAAGTAAGTTATTTGGTAAATAAATTATCAGAAAATGAAATCAGAAAAGGCTGGCGATTACTTTGGGATGGCAAAACTACTGCAGGCTGGCGTCTAGCCAATTATGATAAATTTCCAGCAGTAGGTTGGGCAGTTCAAGATGGAGTATTGAAAGTTTTAGGCACAAAAAAAGACTCTTTGGTGAAAAGTGGTGACATAATCACCGACAAAGAGTTTTCAAACTTTGAACTCGAAATGGACTTTAAACTAACTACTGGTGCAAATAGCGGACTGAAATATTTTGTAGTTGAAGACCGCAAGAAGCGAGCAGGTACGGGTGCTGGTCCTGAATTTCAAATGTTAGATGATAAAGTACATCCCGATGCCAAAGCGGGTGTAAATGGTAACCGAACGACAGGATCGCTTTATGACCTAATCACAGCCGAAAATCTTTCGGAAGGAAATAAGGATAAAAGAATGAATCCACCAGGAAAATGGAATAAACTACGCATTGTCTCGAAGGATGGGCATGTAGAGCATTGGCTTAATAATCTAAAAATGGTTGAATACGACCGACATTCTCAGATATTCCGTAACCTCGTTGCAAAAAGCAAATACAACACTTATCCAAATTTCGCACAAGCTGTTTCGGGTCATATTTTATTACAAGACCACGGTGATGAGGTTCATTTCAGAAGTATCAAAATCAGAGAATTTTAAGCAAATACACTTTATTAAAAAAATATATTATCATATTTACCACCCATGAATAGAAGAAATTTTGTAGCAATGGGAGCTACTTCGCTTTGTACATTGCCTTTCGTTGGATTTAGTTCATTTCAACAAAAATCAGAAGTTAAACCAGCTTGGTTACTCGAATGGATTAAGATTCATGACAAACAATTGCCAGGATTCAAAGCATTAAAAATTTCTGACCCAAAGCATAAATATGTGGGTGGCTACATGGATGATGTTGAGATTCCAAATCCACACTCAACGGGTGGATTTATCGGTAAAGCTTGTATGCTTATGTCATGTCCTGAGTCTACGTTTTATCAATCAGGCGATGTTTTGAAAGAAGTAGAAGCTGCTGCCAAAGCCATGCTACAGTTTCAACACAGTGATGGAACAATTGATTTACTTGCAACTAATTTCCATTCAACACCTGATACGGCTTTTGTTTTAGAAAACATTATTCCTGCTTATAAATTTTTGAAACAATCAAACACGAAAGGCTCAGAAAATGCACTTGATTTATTGCAAAAATTCTTAAAAAATGCAGGAGAAGGGCTTATAGTAGGAGGAATTCACACGCCAAATCATCGTTGGGTGGTATCGGCGGCTTTGACAAAATTGAATGAGATTTTTCCAGACAAACGATATGTCGCTCGCATCGACCAATGGCTTGCAGAGCATATCGACCTCGACCCAGATGGACAATATACAGAGAAAAGTACCAATAGCTACTCTCCTATTGTCAATCGCTCATTGATTATCATGGCAAAAGGACTTAATAAGCCCGAATTATTAGAGCCGGTGTTTAAAAACCTCGAAATGACATTGTACTATGTTCACCCGAACGGTGAGGTTGTTACGGAGGCATCGAACAGACAAGACAAAGGGACAATCGGCAACATGTCGAGATATTATTATTGCTATCGTTTCATGGCATTGCAGAAAAACAATGGTGAAATGGCAGCAATGGCTCGGCAAATTGAAAAAACTAGTACTAAGGAGCAATTGGCTGGCTATCTTAACTATTTTTTAGAAGACCCAACGCTTTGGAAAGAATTACCTGCCGATAAACCATTACCAATTAATTACGCAAAAAATTTTCCTTATTCAGGAGTAGTGCGTATCCGACGTGGAAATTGGGATACTACGTTTTTATCAAATAATACTAGTTGGCTTACTTTTCATAAAGGAAATGCAGTTTTGCAAGCCATGCGAGTGGCTAGTTCTTTCTTTGGAAAAGGACAATTTCAGTCAGAAAAAATTGAACAACAAGGCGATACGTGGATTTTTAGAAAATCACTCGAAGGCCCTTATTATCAACCACTTGACAAAGACAAAATATCTCCTGATGGTGATTTAGATAAAATGCCAAGAACACTCCGCAAACAAAGCGAAATCCAAAAACTCGAAACAACTGTAAAAATCAAGGAAGCAAATAACGGACTTGAAATTGAAATCAATATGAGTGGCACAGAAGGTGTTCCAGTTTCTCTTGAATTAATTTTTAGAGCTGGTGGTTCCTTTTCTGGTGTGACAAAATCACCTAAAAACGAAAATGCTTATCTATTTTCTGAGCAAAAAGGCAGCTACACAGTTGGCAACGATAGCATTAATTTTAGCTCAGGCAAAGTCGAACACAAGAATATTCAGTTGCGTGGAGCTTTGCCAGCAATGGATGCTCCAACGGTTTATTTGACAGGTTTTACGCCTTTTCAACATATTTTAAAACTAAGTTGATTTATTAACCACGGAGTTTCAAGAAGTTTATCACGGAGTTACTCAAAATGTTTTTTTCTCTGTGCAACTCCGTAGGTAATTAACTCCGTGGTAAACAATTTATTTACAAAAGATAACTTTAAATTCTAAAATGTATTTGTTACGAATCACTCTATTTTTATTGGTAATAAGCATAACAACAAGTTTTTCATACGCACAAAAAGCTAAAGTTGAACCTGTTGATTTGGTTTATCCTTTGGTCGATGCCGCTAACTCGCGTTGGTTTTTCTTCAATTCGGCTACTCGCCCTTTCGGCATGGTTAATTTAAGTCCAGATAATGCCATTGATGCCGACTGGAATGCAGGTTATCGTTATGAAAAAGACAGTATTAAATGTTTTAGCCATATACATGGTTGGCAATTATCCGGGATTCCTGTTATGCCCACAACTGGTGATTTTAAAGGACATTTAGGCTCAAATCAATATGGTTCTAAGTTTTCACATACAACCGAAACTATTAAGGCAGGCTATCATAAAGTTGTTTTAGATGCTTACCGTATTACAGCTGAGTTGACCTCAACAACGCGAGTTGGCTTTCATAAATATACTTTTCCTAAATCCGAAAAAAGTCAAATCCTCTTCGATTTTTCTACTTTTCTTGGCCCATCAGATACTCAAAAAGGTTTTGTAAAAAAAGTAAATAACCAAGAGATTGAAGGCTATGCTATCATGGCACCAACTATTCGCCGACCTAAAACCTTGACAGTTTTTTTCGTGGCTCAATTCGATAAGGCATTTGATTCACTGAAGGGTTGGCGAAAAGGACAATTAGAAGAAATAAATAATAGTATTGAAGGCGAAAAAATTGGAGCGTATGTAAATTTTACAACAAAAGCTGGCGAAGTTAGAAAAATGAAAGTAGCCATTTCGTACGTAAGCGAAGCACAGGCACGATTGAATTTGAACAGTGAATTGCCTCATTGGGATTTTGAAAAAACGGTAAAAGATAGCAGAGAAGATTGGAACAAATGGCTTAGCAGAATCGAAATTGAAGGCGGAACTGATGTTGAAAAAAGAAGATTCTATAGTGATTTATGGCATGCTTTACAAGGAAGACGTATTATTTCGGATGTGAATGGCAAATATTCTGACATGACAGGCCCCGAACGTCTCATCAAACAAATTCCGTTGGATGCCCAAGGAAAGCCCAAGTACAATCACCATAATTCAGACTCGTTTTGGGGGGCACAATGGACTATTAATACGCTTTGGCATTTAGTTTACCCCGAAGTTACAGAATCATTTGTCAACTCGATGGTGATGATGTACCAGGATGGCGGACTTATTCCTCGTGGCCCTGCAGGCGGAAATTATACTTACGTGATGACAGGTGCGGCAACAACACCTTTTATTGTCAGTGCTTATTTAAAAGGAATCAAAGGTTTTGATATTGAGAAAGCCTATGAAGGCCTACGAAAAAATCATTTCCCAGGCGGAATGATGAGCAAAGCAGGCTACGAACATAATACCTTCAAAGGCGGTGGGATTGAATATTATTTAGAGCGGGGTTATGTGCCTCACCCTTTGAGTAAAACCAAATATGGTTTTCACCAAGATGGCTCTACTCAAACCTTAGAATATGCCTATCAAGATTATACATTGGCACAAATGGCTAAAAAATTGGGTAAAAACGATGATTATGAGTTATTTATGAAACGTGCCACCAACTATAAAAACATTTGGAACGCTGACATTGGCTGGATGTGGAATAGAACTCTCGATGGAAAATGGGCAGAACCAGTTGACATTTTACGCTATGATAATGGTTGGGAAGAAGGCAACGCCGCTCAATATGTATGGTTTGTACCGCATGATGTTCAAGGTTTGATAAACTTGATGGGAAGCCGGGAAGCATTTTCGACTAAGCTAAATACTTCATTTGAAAAAGCACAAAAACATGATTTTGTTTCAGGAAAATCGCACGATAAAGAAACTTTGGAGGAATTACGTCGAGTTTATATCAATTATGGAAATCAGCCAAGCATTCAAACTGCCTTTTTGTTTAATTATGCTGGCTCTCCGTGGCTGACTCAATATTGGTCACGCCAAGTAATTGACAAAGTTTATAGCGGCATTTCACCTCAATTTGGTTATAGCGGCGACGAAGACCAAGGTCTGATGGGAAGTTTGTCTGTTTTAATGAAATCGGGTATTTTTTCTACGAATGGCGGCACTTCTTCTGAGCCATTTTATGAAATCAGTAGCCCTATTTTCAATAAAATTACTTTTCATCTAAACCCAAAATATTATTCTGGCAAGACATTTACCATTGAAGCCAAAAACAATTCTTCAAAAAATTTATATATTCAATCTGCTCAATTGAATAATCAATCATTGAATAAACCTTGGATTTTGCATGAAACCGTTGTAAAAGGCGGAAAATTGACCTTAAATATGGGTGAAAAACCCAACAAAGCATGGGGTAGTAAGCCAGAGCAAGCTCCACCTTCAATGACGATAAAATAAATATAACAGCAGTATTTTGAGTAAAAACTATGAGATGTTTTAAAAACTTTCGGTTCATTTTATTCTCCTTACCTATTCTCTTATGCTTGAATTGTTTTTCGCAAGAAAAGAGTAATTTGGCAGAGTTGATGTATAAGCAGGTGGATACTTTAAAGTTAGGCTTAAAAATCTATTATCCAGCATCTTTACAGAAAGAACTAAAATATCCAACCATCGTTTTCTTTTTTGGAGGCGGTTGGAACGGGGGTTCTATAAAACAATTTGAAACCCATGCCTTGCACTATGCTGCAAAGAATTTCATTACGGTTTTGGCAGATTATCGGGTAAAAACAAGACATAATACCACGCCATTTGAAAGTTTAAAAGATGCGAAATCAGCAATTCGATATTTGAGAAAAAATGCCCCTAATTTGGGTATTGATGCCAATCGAATCGTCGGGTCGGGCGGTTCTGCGGGAGGGCATTTAGCTGCAGCCTGTTTTACAAATGAATCTATTAATGAAACTGATGACGATTTGACAATAAGTGCAAAGCCAAATGCCTTAGTCTTGTTCAATCCTGTCATTGACAACGGAATTGACGGTTATGGCTTTGAGCGAATTGGAGATAGATATATGGAGTTTTCGCCAATGCACAACATCCAAAAAGGTTTTCCACCCACAATTTTCTTTTTGGGAACAAACGACAACCTTATTCCAGTGGAAACGGCTCAGAAATTCAAGAACAAAATTGAAGAGGTAGGTAGTCGGTGCGACCTTTATTTGTTTAAAAATCAAGCACATGGTTTTTTTAATAAAGAGCCTTTTCTGTCAGAAACAATTTTGAAAGCTGATGTTTTTCTTCAATCTATAGCCTATTTGAAGCCTTAATATCATTGATATCTAAAATAGTCATCGCATTTTGATGCTAGAATGCCCTAAAGGTGTATCAATTTATGAGAGAATAGAAGTTTTTATTTTTTAATTTAAGCAAAAAATGGCAAGGTTATTTTTACTAATATATCTAATTTTTGGAGTTAGCAATTTGAGCGTACCTTCAAAAAAGCAATTAGAAAAGCGTCCAAATTTTATTTTGATTTTGACGGATGATTTGGGTTGGTCGTGCTTTTCATCAAAAATGGATGATCGTATAAATGATTCAAAAAGCGATTATTATGAAACGCCCAACATAGATTTATTTATTAAAAAAAGTATGAGGTTTTCAAAAGGTTATGCACCTGACCCCATCTGTTCCCCTACACGCAGAAGTATTCAATTTGGACGAACTTCTATTAAAATGGGGGATGATGATGATTTTCCTCAAAAATATACCACGGATTTACGAACTATTCCTCAAGTATTAAAATCAATTGATAATCGATACAAAGCCGCCCATTTTGGTAAATGGGATTTACGTGCAAAAATTACCCCCGAACAACTGGGCTATGACGTAAGCGATGGCGATACAGGAAATGGAAATGGAAATATTGGTCAAAGAAAAGAAGAAAAATGGGAAAAACATTATTTTTCTGAAAATCCTAAACAAATGGACAGCTTAAATGCTCGTGCGATAAAATTCATGAAAAATCAAGTGAATGCTAAAAACCCTTTTTATTTGCAGGTCTCTCATTACGCCACTCATGTAGATTTCGTTACACAACAAAATAGTTATGAAAAATTCAAAGTAAAACCTGTGGGAAAAAAGCATGACAATCCAGCTTGGGCAGGAATGATTTATGATTTAGATACCAAAATTGGAGAGTTGGAAAGAATGGTGGAAAGCTTAGGCATCGCAGATAACACCTACATTGTTTTGATGGCTGATAATGGTGCAGTTGAATTTATTCCACCTGTAAATAACAAACTAGACTTGCCATCATCTTTTGGGAAACAAATGAGAAACTTCCCACTTCGAGGAGGCAAATGGACATTATATGAAGGCGGCATTCGAGTACCTTTTATTGTGAAAGGACCAAGTATTCAAAAAAACACCCTGTCGGATGTGCCAGTGGCTGGATGGGATTTATTGCCCACTTTTAGCGAACTGGCTGGTGGTAAAAAATCAATAGAAAATTTAGATGGAGGAAGTTTTGCAAATGTTTTAAAAAACAAGGGAAAAGGTGTAGTAGAGCGAGGAAATAAGGCATTTTTCTTTCATAGGTTTGCGAAGGCTTATCCTCATTCTGCGGTGATAATGGGTGATTACAAATTGATAAAGTTTTGGAAAACAAATAAAATAGAGATGTATAATATTTCCAAAGATTTGGGTGAGCTAAATGATATTTCGAAGGTGGAAAAAACCAAGGTAAAAGAATTGGATAGCACATTGATGAGTTACATTGCTAAACACAATGCCGATTTGATAGGCCAATTTTCCAAATAATTTTTAGCTTTTTAATTTGCAATAATTACCTTCAATTGAGTCATTAAATATGAAAAAACATTTGGCAATCCTGATTTTGACAATTATATCTCTTATGTCATTTCAGATAAATGTAAAGCAAAGAGTCGAGTCCAAAAAGATGAATGTTTTATTTATCCCTGTTGATGACCTAAATCATTGGATTGGTTATTTTGGAAGAAATAATCAGGTAAAAACACCCAATATGGATAGACTTTCGGCGATGGGTCTGAGTTTTACAAATGCCTATTGTGCTGCACCAGTGTGTTGCCCTTCCCGTGCAGCATTGATGTCTGGCCTACGCCCAAGTACCTCAGGGGTGTATGATAATGACGATGATTGGCGTAAAGCAATTCCGAAAGAAATAACATTACCCTCTTTTTTCAAAAAAAACGGATATGCTGTTTTAGGAGGTGGAAAAATCTATCATGTGGAGTATGATCGTGAAGAAGAATATGATTATTATTTTCATAGTCCAACCAATAATCCAAATAAAAATATCACAAAAAAAGGAAATTTTGGTGGCATAAAATGGGCTCAATTAGATGCAGAAGATGATGCTTTGGCCGATTTTCATGTCGCAAAATGGGCAGCTTCCGAATTGTTGAAAAAACACGACAAACCCCTCTTTTTGGCAGCTGGGCTTTTTAAACCTCACTTGCCTTGGCATGTTCCAAAAAAGTATTTTGATTTATACCCAATTGACAAAATTGTTTTGCCGCCTTACAAAGAAGACGATTTGGAAGATATGCCAGAAGAAGGTAAAAAAATGTCGAAAAACACCCATGCTCAAATTCAATCTGAAACCCAATGGCGTGAAGCTATTCAAGCATACCAAGCTACTATTTCTTATGCCGATGCCCAAATAGGAATTATATTGGATGCTTACGAAAAAAGTCCGGAGAAAGAAAACACGATGATTGTTTTATGGGGCGACCATGGTTGGCATTTAGGCGAAAAGCACCATTGGCGTAAATTCGCTCTGTGGGAAGAAGCCACCCGTTCGCCATTGATTTGGGTAGTGCCAAATCTTACAAAGCCTGGCTCTAAATGTAGTAAAACCATTGACTTTATGAGTATTTACCCCACTTTGGCTGAACTTAATGGACTCAAAACGCCTACGCATGTGGAAGGTAAAAGCATCAAAAAATTATTGGTCAATCCCAATGCTGAATGGAATATTCCCGCATTAACAACTTATAAAGAAGGAA
This sequence comes from Cytophagaceae bacterium, assembly GCA_027486845.1. GTDB lineage: Bacteria > Bacteroidota > Bacteroidia > Cytophagales > Spirosomataceae > Emticicia. Next base: position 110,779 of record JAIXOL010000001.1, on the reverse strand, counting down.
ACCATGCGGTGCGTTCAGAAAACTATCGGTACATCAGATATGCGAAAGGCGGGGAAGAATTTTACGATGAAAAGAATGACCCTTATGAATGGGTAAATATAATTAACGATAAAAACATTCTTGCTCAAAAAAACGAATTATCTAAATTGATGCCCAAAACTGAGAAAAAAGGAGTTGGCAATAATGGTGGTAAAGCCGAAGAATAATATGGAAAACCTAACACTTTTCAAAAAAACTTTATTGATTTTGGGTTTTTTTTTGGTGGTTTTATCTTCATTTCAGAAACAAAATGATGCAAAGCCACTGACAAAACGCCAACCAAATATCCTTTTCGCCATAGCCGATGACCATTCGTTTCCTCATGCTTCGGCTTATGGTCAATCCACTTTTCAAACGCCTACTTTTGATAGTATTGCCGCACAAGGTTTACTTTTTAATAATGCTTTTGTGGCAGCACCTCAATGCAGCCCATCACGAGCTGCCATTCTAACAGGCAAACAAATTTGGCAATTGGAAGAGGCAGGTACGCATAGCAGTTTATTTCCTAAAAAATTCCCTGTTTTTACAGATGCACTTGAAAATGCAGGCTATGCATTAGGCTTTACAGGCAAACCTTGGGCACCAGGCAATTTTATAGATTCGGGCTGGAAAAGAAACCCAGTTGGTTCAGAATTTAATTCTCGAAAGTTCGAAAAAGTACCAACATCAGGTATCAGCAAAACAGATTATGCCGCCAATTTTAACGATTTTTTAAACGAAAAACCCAAAGATAAGCCTTTCTTCTTTTGGTATGGTGGACAAGAACCACATCGAGAATATGAAGAAGGATCAGGTAAAGTAGCTGGTTTTTCTGAAAAAAACTTAAAAGTACCATCCTTTTTACCAAATACAGATTTAGTAAAAAACGATTTGCTTGATTATGCCTTAGAAATAAAGTGGTTTGATACTCAATTGGGTAAAATGTTGCAAATTTTAAAGGAGGCAGGCGAATTAGACAATACCATTATTGTGGTCACTGCCGACAACGGCATGGCATTCCCTTATGCCAAAGCCAATTTACAAGAATATGGAACTCACGTTCCATTGGCAATCTCTGGCCCGATGATAATAGGGAAAAACAGAAAAATAGACGACCTCATTAGTCTGATTGATTTAGCCCCTACTTTTTTAGATGTAGCAGGAATCAAATATTTTGAAGGCATTTCAGGTAAAACATTAATGCCCATTTTTAAAAGTCCGAAGTCTGGCTATATTGATGCTTCTCGCAAATATGTATTTTCGGGCAGAGAAAGGCATACCCATGCTCGCCCCGACAATTTGGGTTATCCAGCTCGTGCAATTCGTTCAAAAGAATACCTGTATATCAAAAATTTCAAGACTGAGCGTTGGCCACTGGGCGACCCTGCCCCAGAGATATCAGCATCGACAACTGGTGTAAAAGGTATGAAACCCATTTTGGAAGGTTATGAAGATATTGACGATTCGCCAACCAAAACATGGATGATTAAAGAGAAAGTTGCTTATGCATTACTTTTTAAAATTGGTTTTGAAAAACGGGATTCCGAGCAATTGTATGACATCAAAAAAGACCCATTTTGCCTCAATGACCTTTCAAAATCCAAGAAAATGAAGCCAATTTTGCAGAAATTAAGCAGAGAGTTAGAGCAAAAGTTAATTGAGCAAAACGACCCAAGAATGACGATAAATGGCGATATTTTCGACACTTATCCTCGTTTCGGAGCAATGCGACCCTTTGACGGATTTAAAAAACAAGGAAAATACAACACAAAGTTGATGAAGTAGCTAATTTTTATTTAAAAAATATATTCATAATATTAACTAAAACGGCACATTTTGGTTGCTTGATTAACTAAAAACCTTATTTTAAAATTGAATCTAAAAGTAAACAAAATAGTAAAGGTACGTTTAGAAATGAATCAAAAATAACTATATTTAAATACTTAAAAAAATAGTTTAATGAGAAAGGAAAATATATTGTGGCTGTTTCTTGTGGGAGTAATAATTTTTGCTTCTGGCTATCGTTTGCCATCTAACTTTGAAAAACGCCCTCTGGATGTCTGGGCATTTAGATCTGTCCTAGATTTGCAGCCTCGTATGTTGACTGTAGCATTAGATTCCGAGTGTTATATCGCATACGATTTAGCTCATTGCAAATTATATAAAGCTTGGAAAGGCGGCGTTTCTCTTGAGGGTGCGGCTTACAACGACCAAAAGGATATACAACCAAGCTCTTGGGGAACGCCTTATTTTTTAGATACTTTACATAACCAGAAATGGCAGGTAAATATGAAAGGTAAGAGCGTTTTTTCAAATGCCATCTATGAAGGATATACTTTAAAAAATAATAAAATTTTCATAAAATATGCTTTAATTTTAACCACCAACGATACCTTAAAAGTCGAAGAGTGCCCTGATGTTTTTCATAACCAAAGTAAAATAGCTTTTGAAAGAAAATTTACAACTTCAAAAATGCCTTTAGAGACACAAGTTTTTCTAACCTTACCTGACACTTCTTTTTTATTAAAACCAAATGGAACCTCTGCTTTAACTGTTAATTATAATTTACTTCCAGAACAATCCCCACCTATTTCAAAACTATCAAATATTCATGAAGGTAAGGTCTTAATGAATAAAAATGACTGCTTTACCTGTCATCAACTAGATACTGATGAAGTCGGCCCATCATTTCAAAGAATTGCACAAAAATATAAAAATACCAAAGAGTCAAAACAAGACCTGGCTATTAAAATAAAAAAAGGAAGTACAGGCATTTGGGGCAATGGCAGGATGAGTCCGCATCCTAGCCTAACTGAGAATGAACTCAACCAAATGATTGATTTTGTTTTCACTCTGAAGCCTAAAGAAACTACTAGCATTAAAAGTTTAAATCAAAATACTAACATAAAGACTTCGGTTCCAAATTCACCTGGTTTTGGGGCACCACTTAAAGGAGTTCACCCCAGTTTTGATTTAATTTCATTACATAATTCTACGTTCAAGCCAAGAGTTGGTGGATTGGCATTTTTGCCTGATGGACGTTTATTAGTCACAACTTGGGATAAAATTGGGGGGGTGTATATAATTGATGGTTTATCTTCCAATGACTCTAGTAAATTAAAAGTCAAACGGATAGCTTCTGGTTTGGCTGAGCCTTTGGGTATTGAAGTAGTAAATGGTGAAATTTATGTTTTACAAAAACAAGAGTTAACAAAATTAATAGATTTAGATGGTGACGAGATAATTGATGAATATCAAGTAGTTTGTAATAGTTGGAGCGTTTCTGCAGATTTTCATGAGTTTGCTTTTGGTTTGGTCTATAAAGACGGATATTTTTATGCTACACTATCTATGGCCATGCGACTAAAGCCTGGAGAGAAACAATTGCCAGATCGAGGAAAAACAATAAAGATTTCAAAAAATGGAAGTTTTGAAGTGGTAAATTTTGGATTAAGAACCCCAAATGGAATTGGTTTAGGCCTTGAAAATGAAATTTTTATCACTGATAATCAAGGGCAATGGCTTCCTGCCAATAAACTTATACATGTAAAAAAAGGGGATTATCATGGTATGTTTTGGGGATGGTTAAGCAATGCTCCAGCACCTGAAATGGCCATGCCTGCTATATGGTTACCAGAACATGAAATAGGAAACTCGCCTTCAGAACCTGTTCTCATTCACCAAGGCACATATAAAGGTCAAATGCTCCATGGTGATGTTACCTTTGGAGGTATCAATCGAGATTATTTAGAAAAAATTAATGGGCAATATCAAGGAGCTGTTTTCCGATTTTCGCAGGGATTTGAAGCAGGAGTTAATCGTCTTCGTTGGGGCCCCGACGGAAATTTATATATCGGTGAAGTAGGAATGATGGGAGGAGGTTGGAGCTGGAACAATAGGTTGAGTGGACTCCAGTGTATGAAATTCAATAATAAACCTACTTTTGAAATGCTTTCCATAAAAGCTAAGCGTGATGGTTTCGAAATTGAATTTACTCAACCTCTGAAGACTAATTTAACCTTAAAAGAGACAGATCTTAATATTCAACAGTGGTGGTACTTGCCAACCAAAAATTACGGTGGACCCAAAATGGATTTAGTAAACCTCAGCCCAACCCAAATCACTATTTCAAAAGACAGAAAGAAAGTATATGTAAAATTGTCAAACTTGAAACCAAAGCATGTTATCTATTTTAGCTTATCTAATCAAATCAAAAACCAAAAAAATCAAAGCCTTTGGTCAGGAGAAGCTTGGTACACTTTAAATGCTATTCCAAAAGAAATTTAAAATATGAAAGACATAAAAAATATAGGCATTAATCGCCGCACATTTGTAAAATCTACTGGTGCTGCTATCATTTTGGGTGCTGCTGGAATGCCAATTGATTCAAGTGCTCAAGTGAATGTAACTAAACCGATTAAAATCAAGCGAGTTGATTCTAATTTTGAAAGAGAGCCTTTAAATCCATACCGATTTAAAGGAAGTGCAATTACAGATAGCTGGCAATCTGTTGCTTTGCTGGAAACAGAATCAGGTATAAAAAAAATTGGATTGGCAACCCAAGGCGTATTATGGTCTGACGCAAGAGTGGCGGCCTCTCATTCAGAAAGTGCAGGTAATTCTTTGATGTTTGCCATGACCGAGTACGCCTTGCAAATCATCAAGGGGACGGTATTTACCAATCCAATTGATCTTCTAGAACAAATTTTGCCTGAAGTTTTAGCATATGGCAAAAAAATAACCAGCATTTCAGACCTCCGCAAAACCTTCGCTCTCAATTCATTGGTAGCAGTAGATAATGCAGCTTGGTTGGTTTATGCCGCAGAAAACAATATCTCTAATTTCAATACATTGATTCCCGATCAATATCGTAAAGGGCTTTCTTACAAACATACAAAAGTAGCTAGTATTCCATCATTTAGTGTAGGCTCTAACCCACAACTAATCAAGGCTGCCGCGGAGAATGGCTATTTTATTATGAAATTAAAAACGGGTTCAGCTGGTACACAAAAAGAAATGTTAGAAAAAGACCTTGAATTTTTAACTCAAGTTCATAAAGCAATTGGACATTTTGAAACCCCTTATACCAAAAGTGGGAAGCTACCCTATTATTTTGACCCCAATGGTCGATATGAGGAAAAAGAAACGCTTTTGCGTTTCATAGACCATGCAAATAAAATTGGGGCACTCGAACAAATCGCTCTTATAGAAGAGCCTTTGCCTGAAAGTAACGAAAGTTATGTGGGTAATTTGGGGGTTAGAATAGCTGCTGACGAAAGTGCACATACGGTTGAGGAAACCGCCCGCCGAATTGAGCAAGGTTATTCTGCTATCGTGGTAAAATCAATTGCAAAAACACTTAGTATGACTTTGAAAATAATTGATTATGCCAATGAAAAAAATGTACCTTGCTTTTGTGCAGACCTCACAGTAAACCCTATTTTAGTAGATTGGAATAAAACAATTGCTGCTCGTTTACTTCCATTTCCAGGTATGGAAATTGGTTTACAAGAAACAAATGGTCATCAATATTATAAACGATGGGAAACTTTGATGACTTACCACCCCAAAGCAAATGCCTCTTGGATTAAGTCTCAAAATGGTGTTTACAAAATAGATGACACTTTTTATGATCAAAGCGGTGGCATTTTTGATACCCCTCAACATTATATGGACTTATTTTCTAATTAAAAAAAGAGTTTTTAGTACAGTTGGCTTTTAAACAAGGAATGTGGGGATAGAAATCCAAAGATTGATAAGAAAGATATTATTAAAGCTATGAAAAGAGATTTAGAAACAATCAGAAATTGGCAAAAAGTATCTGGATTGTACTATGCAAAAACCCTTAATTTTAAACAAAACAATATTTTAAAAATGAGTTTAAAAACAATAATACATTCCTATTTATTATGCTTAACCATTTCAATAGCCAATGCACAAATTAAACCTAACGTAATTATCATTTATTCCGATGACCAAGGGGCAATCGATCTCAACTGTTATGGTTCAAAGGATTTAGAAACACCCAATATTGACCGTTTGGCAAAAAATGGAACGATGTTTACGCAATTCTATGCTTCGCCAGTATGTTCGCCTTCAAGAGCTTCATTGCTCACAGGTCTAAATCCTCAAAGGGCAGGATTACCCAACAATGCCTCAGAAACAAATAAAGCTGATGGATTGCCAGGTAATCGTATAACTATGGCCGAACTTTTTAAAAGTGCAGGTTACAAAACCGCTCATATTGGCAAATGGCACTTGGGATACACACCCGAAATGAGTCCGAATGCACAAGGGTTTGATTATTCATTTGGACATTTAGCTGGGTGCATTGATAACTATTCACACTTTTTTTATTGGAATGGCCCTAACAAGCACGACTTATATAGAAATGGAAAGGAGGTACATTATCCTGGTCAATTTTTTCCTGATTTAATGGTGAAAGAGGCAAGTCAATTTATGAAAAAAACAAATAAAAGCCCGTTTTTTATGTATTTTGCTATAAATCTTCCTCATTATCCTTACCAAGGTGACCCCAAATGGCTGAATTATTATCAGAAAAAAGGGCTCGCTTATCCGAGAGATTTGTATGCAGCTTTTATGTCCACCTTAGATGATAAAGTAGGTCAATTACTCAAACAGGTTTCGGACCTTGGACTAACAGAAAATACCATTATTATTTTTCAATCAGACAATGGCTATTCTACCGAAGAACGAGCTCATTTTGGCGGAGGAAATGCTGGTATTTATAGAGGTGCAAAAGCTAGTCTTTTTGAAGGTGGAATTCGTGTACCATCAATTATTAGTTGGCCGGGCAAAATTTCAAAAGGACAAATTAGAAATCAAATGGCCGTCAATACTGACTGGTTTCCAACTTTGGCAGAATATTGTAATATCGAAATTCAGCAAAAAGATTTAGATGGAAAAAGTTTGGTTTCTGTTATAAATGACTCAAAAGAAACTTCTAAGCATGAAGAAGGCTATTGTTGGGCCTTCAGAAAGTCGTGGGTAGCTCGAAAAGGAAAATGGAAGTTACATGCAAATCCTGAAGATACCAGCAAAAAAGGAACATTGACAGATGCGGACAACTTTTTTTTAGTGGATTTAGAAGCAGATCCTAGCGAAACCAAAAATCTGGCTGCAGCTCATCCAGAACTCGTGAGAGATTTAAAAAAACAATACCAAATTTGGGAGCAAAAAAACAAGAAATAATACAAAAAAATCTTATACTTTTTCTTTGATATAATCACGATTGATTTCAAAATCAAGAATGTTGAAGACGAGCTGCTGAGTTGAGTTGCTCATTAATGGGCACAATTCAACCACATGGTAAATAAAATAATATAAAAAAGAATCAGCAGTAAATGAGAGTTATCCTTTTGACTTACTTAACTATTTCATTGTTTTCATTACAAAGTAATAGTCAGACAATGGTGCAAATACCGCATCAAAGAACTATTGCGTGGAAGAAAAACGCTGACTTGGCAAATAAAGTTTATCAATCCTTTGCCAGCAAAAAAATCAATTTCGATAAATTGAGCGAACGGGGTAATACACCCAGAATTCTGCTAGCAAAACTACTTCTGAAACAAGACATCGAGACTGTAAACAATGCAATCCAACAAATGAGAGTTCGGGGCGTAACGGGTTCGCATTGGGCACTGAACCCCAAAGGTGATTATGATTTTACGCTCATGCCCCTGACCACCATCCTGTTTTTGTTCGACAATCAACCGGATTTACTTTACCCAAAAACGAAAGAGCATTTGGTAAACACATTGCTCACCGAGGAAGGTAGTAAATACCGAAGAGCCACGCCACGTACTTTGGGTTTAGTAGCCGATACCGAAAATCATATTTTGATGACCGAAGGTTCTCGTTATCTAAAAAACCGTTGGAAGAGGCTTCATGGTAATTTGTCACCAACCTACGACAATGTGGCAAATGGCATGGAGGTAAAAATTTTAGCGTATTTAAACCGCATGAAAACCAATGGTTTGTACGAATACAATTCGATTCCATATATTGGTTATACTATCGCTGCACTGCTTAACTTAGAAGCTTTTGCTTCTGAAAAAGTGAGTGCTGAAGCCCGCAATGTATTGGATTACATGAATTGGACTTATGCCTTGGGAACTTACAAATTAAGGCATTATCCACCCATGCGAAGGCGTTATGAAAAAGCACAAATTCAAGAATTAACCACTGACTATCAGTCTATTTTTGTCAAATCTTGGTTGAGTTATGCACCCATAGAGCCATTTAATACGGATATTTCAAATGCAGAAGTTCACGCCTTAGTTGGTTCGTGCATGCCATATCGACCAGCTGATAAAATTGTAGAGATTATTTTTAACAAAGGTGATGGCTATTTCGTAAAATTAGGCCATGGCAAAAAGTCTTGTCCAGAAATATTCACGGCGAGTGAGCACTTTTTGCTTTCAGCAGGTGGAGCCAACCAAGGCAAAAACTCATTAGTCATAGCACGCCCAACTACGCTATTTCTAAATGACAAGGCCGATAAATTACCCGAAACCTTTCATTTGACAGGAAAAGGAAACGATTTTATGAAATGGAATAATACGGGTGTTTATAAAAACTTTGCATGTGCTTCGGGAAAAGTATTTGTACCTAAAGCGTTTAAGCCCATTTTAGAAAGGAATAATTGGGCAATTTACGAAGGAAAAAACAATATCAAAATCGTAGTTTACTCAACTGAAGATTTAGGTTTGATGCTAATTTTTGAAGATATGAAAGCAGAAGATTTATTGGCAAATCTTGAAAAATTCAATCCGAGTGATGAGCAATTAAAAACCCAATTTCAATTCCTTGGTGGTCAAATCATCACTTACGATGTCAATGCCCCTCTAAATAAATGGGTTATAAAATCTATAGATGGCAAATCGGTAGAAAGGGATTTTAGTAAATGGGCATTGATAAATGATGAATCTAGAATTTCAAAATAAATGAGCAACATGAAAAGAGTTAACCTCATTTTCCTATTTTTAATTCTTATAAGCAATCTTGTTTATGCCCAAGAAACAATTTCTTGGAAATTCCGAATTGCAATTACTCCAGAAATAAGACAATCTTTTATCAAAGGTGGAAGATTAATTTTACACGTAACCAAACAGCATGAACGAGAACCACGCTTTCGTTCAGAAATTACTTTTGGCGTAACTCCTCAAAATTGGGAGGCTAATTTGCCTTTTATTTTTGACTCAAAAGCTGAAAATGTTTTAAATATTGGCTTAAATCAATTAAAACTACATTCTTCAGAAAAGTATTATTTTCAAGTTGTTTACAAGCAAAACATTGATGATGGACTCGAAAATGTCGCGGGAAATTTGTACAGCAATATCGATTCTCTTTATTATTCTAACACGCTTCAACTTAATTTAACATTAAACAAAATCATTCCCCCAACTACCATTATCAAACATAATTTTGTCAAAACGATTGAGATAAAAAGTCAACTTCTCTCTGATTTTTCGGGCAAGTCTCGTTTTTTGAAGGCCGCCATTTTATTACCGTCAAGTTATTTTGAAAATCCTGATAAAACCTACCCGATTTGTTACCGAGCGGCGGGTTTGAACGGGCGTTACACTGCCATCAATAGTTTGATAAATAACAAAGATTTTACAGAGTGGTGGTTTACCAAAACAGCACCCCAAATCATCTATGTATTTCTTGATTCGCAAGGCCCTTATGGTGATACATATCAAGTTGATTCAGAAAACAATGGACCTTGTGGCAAAGCTTTAACAGAAGAGTTAATTCCAGAAATTGAAAAACAATTTCGCTACAAACCCGAATCTAAAATGCGTTTTTTGACCGGTAATTCTACCGGAGGATGGGTTTCGTTGGGATTACAAATTTTCTATCCCGATTTCTTTGATGGCACATGGTCGTATAGTCCTGACCCCGTTGATTTTGAGCATTATGGATTAATAAATATTTACGAAGATGAGTCCATTTTTTATAATCGTTACGGCTACTTACAACCAGGTCGAAGAACAATTTATGGCGAACCCACCTTATCAATGAAAGATTGGATTGCGGGCGAAAACCTCAATAGTCGCACGGGTAACTACTTGGTTTCAGGTGGGCAATTTGGAGCGTACAATGCGGTTTTTAGTCCTAAAGGAAAAGACGTACTACCCTCGTTGATGTTTGACCCAATCACTGGCAAAATTGACCACAGCATTGCAAAACAATGGGAAAAGTATGATTTGAAGAAGGTTTTAGAAAAAAACTGGTCAACTCTCGGCACTAAATTGCAAGGAAAAATATGGATTTGGATGGGCGATATGGATGGACTTTATTCAAATGTAGCTACGAGGTTTTTACAGAAATTCATAGATAAAACAGAAAATCCAAAATCTGACGCTAAGATTTCGTTTACGGCGATGGCTGGGCATGGACAAGAGTGGAGCGATAAGGCGGTTTTGTCATTGATTGCCGAGAAAGTTGCTAAAAAATAAGCGTTATTGAAACTATCAAATTGATTGAAAGGTATGAAATTGTAGTTACAAGCATTCCTAATTGGCAGTAATTTTTAGGCATTTATAAAGCAAAAAATACAAAGTTTATTGAATAATATTAATTTTTCATCAGCCATTATATATTCCTAAAAATTATGAAAAAAACTATTCTTTTTATAGTAAGCTCATGCTTTTTAATAGTAGCTTTTACTGATAATGTCACTGAAAAACATCAACCAAACATACTTTTTATTCCTATTGATGATTTACGCCCTGACTTTGAAACGTATGGAAATGTAGCAATAAAAACACCTAATATCACTCGTATAGCAAATAAAGGAGTAACTTTTACCAAAGCTTATTGTCAGCAAGCTGTATGTAATCCATCAAGGGCGAGCCTATTAACAGGCTTACGTCCTGATGATTTGAAGGTGTGGGATTTGCAAACACCCTTTCGTAAAAACAAGCCCAACGTCGTAACTATACCTCAATACTTCAAGCAAAATGGCTACACAACTATTGGATTAGGGAAGGCATTTCATAATATATTTCCTGATAGCCTTTCATGGACAAAAGATGTTTACATAAAAGATTATCCGTTTGACCCCGATGCAATGTATTTCAGCGAAGAAAACTTGAAAATTATTGAAACAAAAAAACAAAAATTTATCACTGAAAATAATCAAACACGCATTGATAAATATGGAATTTGGTACATTAAAGCCAATGCAACCGAAAATACTAACGTTTCAGACGATGCATATTACGATGGTGTACAAACCACCGAAGCCATTCGACAATTGCAACAATTGAAAACCAATGGTAAACCATTTTTTCTATCTGTTGGCTATTATAAACCGCATTTGCCATTTAATGCACCAAAAAAATATTGGGATTTATATGATAAAAATAAAATTCAACTATCAGACAATCAATATATACCAAAAGGAAGCCCTGCATTTGCCGTTCATGGTGACCAAGAATTACGCTCATACGATGATTTCAAAGATTTACCTAAACCGACAGATGGTAAACTTTCAGAAACTCGCCAACGGGAGTTGTTGCACGGCTACTACGCTTGCGTATCATATATAGACGCACAAATTGGAAGACTTGTTGATGCTTTGGAGGCCTTAGGGTTGGCAGAAAATACCGTTATAGTTTTGTGGGGTGATCATGGATGGAAATTGGGAGAACACAACAGTTGGGCGAAGCAAAGCAATTATGAAATTGACACACGCGTTCCTTTGATTGTTTCAGGCAAAGGTATCAAAGCGAAAGGTCAAAAATCGGCGTCATTGGTAGAATTTATTGATGTTTTTCCATCATTGTGTGAACTCTCAAGTTTGCCAATTCCTAAAAATTTAGCTGGTAAAAGCTTCTACCCTATGCTTCAAAATTCCAAAAATAGAACAAAAGATGCCGCATTTAGTCAGTTTTTATTAGGTAGATTTCCCAAAAAACAAATTTCTGTTGATGAAAAAATGGGCTATGCGATACGCACAGATAAATATCGGTATGTTGAATGGTACAATTGGGAAAATGATAAACGTGGTGAATATCTAACCAATGAATTATTTGACCATATAAAAGATCCAAAAGAGAATGAAAATATTGCAGAAAATTTAAGTAATCAACTGATTATTAAGGATTTGAAAAACAAATTATTAGAAACATTCAAAAATAGTCGTTAATTAAAAAAATTATATTCCAATACAAAAAAGATGAATATGAGATTTGAATCCAGCTGATTATGAAAGCAACTGATAAATTAAAAACGCTCAGTTTTTGTGGATTAATTCACCAACTCTCCTGATTCTAAAATTTTTGGCTTGGAATAATGTAAGAACTAATAGTCATAGTAGGCAGTACTTTAAATAATAAAATAATTATCAAAATGAATAGATTTGTTTTAATTCTCCTAATATCTTGTCTTTATCAAATAAACCTTTTTGCCCAGAAGCCAAAGGCAATTTGGTTAGATGATTTACCAATTAAGTCGTTTTCGGAAGGAATTCCGTCGGTTTTGGCCAAAACAAATGCGGGAGGAGATTCTATTCGGATGAATGGAAAACTTTTTAAACATGGTATTGGTGTAAGTTCAACCAGCGTTTTGTCATTTTTCTTGGATGGACATGCAACTGAGTTTTCAGCAATTGTTGGCGTGGATGATAAAGGCGTAAAAGATTTACCACTCAAATTTTATGTAATTGCCGATAGAAAAATTTTGTTTGAAAGTGGTGAAATGAATTTAGGTGATAAACCAAAAACTGTAAAAGTTAATTTGACAGGAATTAAACGTTTAGGTCTTTTGGTAACTATTGAAGAAAAAGGATTTAACAGGTCTTATTCCAATTGGGCGGATGCACAGTTTAAAATGAAAGATGATTTTATTCCGAAAAATACGCCTAATGTTGATGAAAAATATATTTTAACGCCTCAACCTGACAAAAAACCTAAAATCAATTCACCAAAACTTTTTGGGGCAAGACCCAATAATCCATTCCTTTATACAATTGCTGCAACTGGCGAACGACCAATGAGCTTTTTGGCAAAAAACTTACCACAAGGCCTTTCATTTGACTCAAAAACTGGACTAATTACTGGAAAAGTATCGAAAAAAGGTACTTATATAAGTACTCTAACGGCTAAAAATGCCTTCGGTGAAGCCACAAAAGAATTAAAAATTATTATCGGCGATACAATTGCACTTACTCCCCCAATTGGGTGGAATGGGTGGAATTCTTGGGCAAGAAATATTGACCGAGAAAAAGTAATAGCCTCAGCCGATGCCATGGTAAAGATGGGACTCAACCAACATGGTTGGACTTACATTAACATTGATGATGCATGGCAAGGCCAACGAGGAGGAACTTTTAATGCTATTCAGCCCAACGAAAAATTTCCAAACTTTAAGGAAATGGCAGATTATATTCATGGTTTGGGTTTAAAACTTGGGGTTTATTCTACACCAATGATAACAAGTTATGCAGGATACATAGGCGGTACATCAGATTTTGCCGATGGAAAAATAACAGATTCCATTAAGAAAAATAAGCGAGACTTTCGCTATGTCGGAAAATATCGTTTTGAAGAAAACGACGCCAAACAAATGGCTGAATGGGGAGTAGATTATTTAAAATACGATTGGAGAATCGAAGTACCATCGACCGAAAGGATGTCGTCAGCCCTAAAAAATTCGGGACGAGATATTGTTTATAGTATTTCAAATTCTGCACCATTTGCAAATGTGAAAGATTGGGTAAGATTGACAAATACTTACCGAACAGGCCCTGATATTCGAGATTCTTGGCTAAGTCTTTATGTTTCGGCTTTTACACTTGATAAATGGAGTCCTTACGGTGGACATGGGCATTGGCTCGACCCTGATATGATGATTTTAGGAAATGTCACGACCGGCTCTGAACTTCATCCGACCCGCCTAACCCCCGATGAGCAGTATAGCCATGTAAGCCTATTTAGCTTACTATCAGCACCTTTGCTGATTGGTTGCCCGATTGAACAATTAGACGCTTTTACCCTCAACTTACTGACAAATGACGAAGTAATTGAAATAAATCAGGACCCTTTGGGTAAGCCTGCCAGACTTTTATCTGATGAAGATGGTGTACAGGTTTGGTTAAAAAATTTAGTAGATGGCTCATATACAGTTGGATTATTTAATATTGCCAATTTTGGTAAAACTCCCGAAACATATTTTCGCTGGGGCGACGAAAAAGCTAAGAATTATACATTTGATTTTACTAAAATCGGACTAAAAGGTAAGTTTAAATTGTATGATGTTTGGCGTCAAAAAGAATTAGGTTCGTTTAATGGCTCTTTCACAACTGAAATTCGCCATCATGGAGTTGTGATGTTGAGAATGTTTCCTGTCAAATAAATTGAAAATATTTTAAAAAAAGAAACTTTAATCCAATCGGTTTGTATGGTAAAACCCTCTTTTTTTATCTTTATTTTCTTAACTTATCAATATTTTCTATGAAAAAAACAATAATAATCTTATATCTTCTCGTAGAATTTATATCATCAACATGTTTGGCTCAACAAAGTACTTCTGTAAAATTAAATGTTGATTGGCCTAAATTTATGGCTCAGCATGATTTGGTATGGAACAAACTTCCTGCTGATTATTTTGAAGGAGCATTTATTGGCAATGGTCTTTTAGGGGCAATTGTTTTCAAAGACGATATTGAAGCAAACTCTTTGCGTTTTGAAATCGGAAGGACAGACGTCTATGACCATCGAACGAAAGGTTCAAGTGCTTATGAAACCAGTAGATTACCAATCGGCCAATTGCTACTAACGCCCAAAGGAGAAATTACAAAGTCTGATTTTCGTTGCGACCTGTGGAATGCTGAAATCAGAGGTGAATTAGTCACTACTCTGGGTAGCATTTCGTTTCGTTGTTTTGTTCCATCAGATGATGAGTTGATAGTTTTAAATATAAAAACTACAGGTGGCGAAAAGGCTGTAAAGATAAAGTTTCGTCCTCAATTGGCTCAAAGTGCAAGGTATATTGCCAAGCGTGCAATGGGTTTGGAGCTGAATGTACCTTATGTTCAAAATCCACCATTTTTGGTTGAAAGAAGTAATGGTATTGAAACAGTGACCCAACCATTATTGATGGGTGATGATTATGCCACTTCGTGGAGTGATGATACAAATGCTGATAGTTCTCGAACTATTTTATTGTCAGTCGCCAACCGATGGGGGAAATACCGAAAGCCTGCCTCTGGTTCAGCAATTGATGCCATGGCTACCATCAAAGCTGGCCAAAAAAAATCAATTTCAGAATTAGAAAAATCACACCGAAAATGGTGGCATAATTACTACCCTGCAAGTTTCGCTACTTTTCCCGATGCTCATTTGGAGAGTTTTTATTGGATTCAACTATACAAATTAGGTAGTGCGACTCATCCGAATCGTCCCGTCATTGACCTTTTAGGGCCTTGGTTTAAACCTACCTCATGGCCAATGTTATGGATGAATCTCAATGTACAGCTTACTTATTTTACTTTTGGAATTACCAATCATCTTGATTTAGAAAGTAATCTATATCAACTGCTCGAAAGGCACCAAGACCAAATGATTGCGAATGTCCCACCTGAATTTCAGGAAGATTGTGCAGGAATAAGAAATCCTGTTGCTTATGATGATTTGTACGCACCTTTGTTTTTGTCAGACGATAAAAATAATGATAAAGAATTGAATATCATCGTTTTGCCTTGGCTTATGCAGATGTATTATCTTCATAATCAGCGAAGTATAAATGAAAAACAATTGAGAGATTCAATTTATCCACTCATGCGACGAGCATTCAATGTTTATATGCGGATATTGTATTTGGGCGAAGATGGACTTTATCATATTCCCTATACTTATTCAGACGAATACGGTAATGCCAAAGAAACTAGTCTAAATATAGCATTGGCACGTTGGGGTTTTAAAACTTTAATTGGCACTGCCGAACGTTTAAAAATTGAAGAACCATTGCTCCCGCGTTGGAAAGAAATGCTATCCAAAATACAAGATTATAACATCAATGAAAATGGCATAATGATTGGCAAAAATGTTCCTTTTGATAAACCTCATCGGCATTATAGCCATCTTTTTGCTATTTTTCCACTTTTTGACATGAATGTTGAAAACGAAACAGAGCGAATTTCGATGATGAAAAAATCTATCCAACACTTTACTGATTTAGATGGTGATAACTGTATCTATAAATTTTCAGGGGCATCTTCATTATGGGCAGCCGTTGGCGAAGGCGACAATGCCTTGAAATGGCTCAAGAGGTCGCTTGAATTACTTCCACGATTTGCTGAACCTCCAGCACCTAAACGTACACCAACGGCCACGCCAAATACCTTTTACAGCGAAAGAGAAAATCCAACTTTTGAATCACCAATTTCGGCTTCAAGAAGTATGTTAGACATGTATTTGCAGGATTGGGGTGGCAAAATCCGTGTTTTCCCAGCGATGCCTTCTACTTGGACAGAAGCCAGTTTTTATAATTTAAGAACCGAAGGTGCATTTTTGATAAGTGCTATGCGAAAAGAGGGAAAAACAAAATTTATGAAAATTGAAAGTTTGGCAGGTGAACCTTGCATCATTAAAGCCGATTTTGAAGGTGATTTAAAAATAGTTGCTCCAAAATCTGTCAAAATAAAACCTCAAGCAGGTTTCATTGAACTGAATTTAAAAAAAGGGCAATCTGCCATTATTTATACAGGTAAAAGGCCAAATACTTTCGAAATATCACCTTTGCCCGTAAAAAAAGAAGAAATGAATAGTTGGGGTATGAAAATGAATTAACTTATTAAATCAATGAAAACATTCAGAAATAGAATTTCTTTTTTTAGCCTTTTAATAAGATTAACCGTATTTCTAAGTTTATTGGCTTTGACTAATAAACAAGCAATTTCTAACCGTCCAAACATCATTTTCATCATGGCCGATGATATGGGTTTTTCGGATATTGGTTGTTATGGCAGCGAAATAAGTACGCCTAATCTTGATAAATTAGCAGCAAATGGTCTTAAACTACGTAATTTTTATAATGCAGGTCGCTGTTGCCCAACAAGAGCATCATTATTGACGGGTAAATATTCTCATGCAGTTGGAATGGGAAATATGGTAACTTTTGAAGACCAAAAAGTACCTAAAGGAAACTATCAAGGCTATCTCGACCCAAGTATTCCAACAATAGCAGAAGACTTACGCACGGCTGGTTATAACACCTATATGACTGGCAAATGGCACGTAGGTGAAAGTCCACAATATTGGCCATTGAAACGAGGATTTGATAGGTATTTTGGTTTGATTTCGGGGGCTTCAAGTTTTTTTGAAGTATTGCAAGAAAAAAGAAAAAGGTTTGTGGTTCAAGACGACAAAGAGTATGTATTACCGAAAGAAGGTTATTATGCAACCGATGCTTTTACTGATAAAGCGATTGAATTTGTCAAATCAAACGATAGACAAAATAATCCTTTTTTCTTATATTTGGCTTATACTGCTCCTCATTTTCCACTCCATGCTTATGAAGAAGATATTGCGAAATACGAAAACTTCTACCTTCAAGGCTGGGATAAAACTCGTGCTGACCGCTTCAAAAAAATGCAAAAAATTGGCTTGCTCGATAGTCGATATCAACTTACGCCTCGACCTAATGATATACAAGATTGGAATACAGTTTCCGATAAAAAATCATGGGCAAGAAAAATGGCAGTTTATGCAGCAATGATTGATAGAATGGATAAAAACATAGGAAAACTGGTTGAATATCTAAAAAACAATAAACAATTAGACAATACATTTATCATCTTTTTGGCAGATAATGGTGGTAGTCCCGAAAATGTAGATGATAGAAAACTAGGCGAACCTAACAAACGCATTGGAGAAAGAGGATCTTATGGCACCTACGATTTCCAGTGGGCAAATGTATCGAACACTCCATTCAAACTTTATAAAAAATACATGCACGAAGGCGGCATCATTAGTCCGTGTATCATTCATTGGCCAGCTAAAATAAAACCTAAAAAGGAGTTTATTGATGCCCCAAGCCACGTAATTGATCTCTTACCAACGAGTCTCGAATTGGCACAAACACAGCCTTCCGAAGTTCATGGTAAAAGTCTAAGTTATATTTGGAACGGAACAAAAATGCCCAAAAGAACGCTATTTTGGGAACATGAAGGCAATAAAGCCATGCGAAAAGGAAATTGGAAATTAGTTAAAGAATTGGAAGATGCCAATTGGGAACTGTATGACCTTGGCAGAGACCCAAGCGAGACGAAAAATCTTGCCAAAGAATTGACTCAAAAAGTAGCAGAAATGAAGTTTGAATATGAACAATGGGCAAAAAGCGTAGGAGTAATAAACAAAGAAAAGTGAAATGGAAATAGAAAATAAAACCCGTAGAAAGTTTGTAAAAGATTCCGCTGCCTTGGCTTTGACCTCTTTGGCTTATCCAGCATGGATTACAAATAAGGAGGCAATTAATGCCTATCAGGCCATGGGAACTCGAGTTGGAGAGATATCTTCCTCGTCAGCAATAGTTTGGGCTAGGATAACCGCCACGCCAGAACGAAACAACAAAGGCATTATTATCCCCGGTCGAGCACAAAACTATAAGATAGATCAATTGCCAGAACCAAAAGTTCCAATTGAAGAGCTAGAAGGGGCTTGTCCAGGTATCAAAGGATTTGTGAGATTAAAGTATAGTACAGAAGAATCATTGAAAAATGGAAAAGTAATTCCTTGGGTGAAAGTTTCGGAAAAAACAGATTTTATTCATCAGTTTCATTTAAAAAATTTAGATTCATTCAGTACATATTATTTTGAAAGTGAAACAACGACCAATAAAAACAAGTCAAATTCTGTAAAGTTTAAAGGTAAATTCAAAACCGCACCTAAGCCGGATGTCATTGCGGATATTCGTTTTTGCTTGATGACCTGTCAAGGTTATCCTGATCGTGGGCATATTGATGGACACACTATTTATCCATCTATGTTATCATTAAAACCTGATTTTGCTTGTCTTACAGGTGATTTGGTTTATTATGACAACGATATGCCTCGTGCCAAAAACGTACGTTTGGCTCGCTATCATTGGGAACGCATGTTTAGTTTACCTCGTTTAATAGAGTTTAATAGAAACGTCGGCACTTATTGGTTGAAGGATGACCATGATACACTTGATAACGACTCAGAGCCAGGAGCACAAATGGGTGAATTTACGTTTGCTCAAGGACAACAAATTTTCAGACAACAAGCCCCCTTAAATGATGGCCCAAGTTACCGTACTTTTCGATGGGGAAAAGATTTACAAATTTGGCTATCGGAAGGGCGAGATTTTCGTTCGCCTAATGAAATGCCTGATGGCTCTGACAAAACCATTTGGGGAAAAAAACAGAAAGAATGGTTCAAGAAAACAGTAAAAGAAAGCACCGCTACTTGGAAAATATTGGTAAGCCCAACGCCCTTAGTAGGGCCTGACAGAGTTCAAAAAGATGACAACCACAGCAATATAGGTTTCAAGCACGAAGGCGATGAACTACGTAACTGGCTCAAAAACAATGTACCAAATAACTTCTTCGTCATTTGTGGCGATCGTCATTGGCAATACCATTCTGTTCATCCTGAAACGGGTCTTCATGAATTTAGCATCGGTGCAGCAAGCGATGAACACGCAGGTGGTACCCCAGGCGAAAATAAAAAATATCACCGTTTTCACTTGGTAAAAGGTGGTTTTATGTCTGTGGATGTAATGCGTACAGGAAATACCAGCCGTATCGAATTTTCTCACCATGATACTAATGGCAAAATAGTTTATAAATGGGGTGAGGAGCTAAAATTTTAAAAAATCTTTACAAATGCAAATACTAAAAAAAGGTCTATTTATTAGCCTATTCTCATTAATGAGCATGTTTAATCTATATGCTCAAAATGATATTTATTCAAAAAAATATTCGTACAAAACCCTTTCTATCTACCAAAAACAACTTTTTGATACGTTTTTGGAGAATGAAATTCCTGCGGGAGCTAAGATTGAAGATGTTTTGACTGACAACACTAGTTTACGAAGTAAAACTCGTTTAGCGGAAGCACTTTTGTTTAGAAATGCTACCGGAGATAAAGAAAAAGCCGTAATTATACTACAATGGATTTTAAAAAACCAATACCAAGACGAAAATACTAAAATCTATGGTATTTGGAAAACGGCTATCGCAAATGACAAATTTGACCAAAACTGGCGAGAATTCATTGGTTGTGATTTGATTATCATTCGAAAAAAATTCAGAAATCTTTTACCAGAAAATATCATCAAAGATATCGAAACTGGTATTATTCATGCGGCAAAAGGAGCATTCAAAAGAAATGTTGTGCCCGAATATACCAATATTTCGATTATGAGTGCTTTTTTAATGGAATATGTTGGAACAGAGTTTGGTTTAGTGGAAATCAAAACTGCTGGTTTGAAAAAAGCCCGAGATATTTTCAAACTTTACCAAACCAATAAAACTTTTAGTGAATTTAACTCGCCAACTTATTATGGAGTGACGCTCATTGGGCTTGGCTTATGGCGAGAACTGGCCTTTTCAAAAGAAATTCAAGAAATGGGAAAAGTACTTGAAAAAGATTTTTGGCATGAAACAACCAACTTCTATAATCCTAAGTTAAAAAATATGCCTGGTCCGTATTTCAGAGCTTATGGTATGGACATGAACAAATATTTTGCTATTACTGGTACATGGATTGGCCTCGCTGTTGACGACGAAAAATTCGCCCCACTACCTCCGAAAAATGGCCCAAAATATGGTGAAATGAGTAACCTCGCTCCCATTTTTAATTTAGGATTGTCAATTCCTAAGGCCGACTTGGCTAAGCTGAAATCTTTCTCAAAACCTCAATTTATTACTCGTAACGTTCCAAATCATTATAAAGGTGATAGTATTAAGAAAGTAACCGTCATGATAAATAAAGATTGGATGATGGGTGGCTTATGGGGCAATAAACGAGTATGGGAGCAAATAAAAACAGGAACGATTCATTGGCAAACGCCAGATGGAGATATTGCTTGGCTAATGATATTGGGCGACGGAAAAACAAATGTAAAAGTATCAAAAACCCAAATGAGCATTTTTGCTAATAATACCCAACCAAGTAGTTTTGAAGTATTTATTTATACAAAAAATATAACAACTGAGGCTTTTAATAACAAAAACTGGAATTTATCTGGAATGACGCTAAACCTCGAAACTAACTTAAAAATGCTTAAAACAGAGGTGGTTGAACCTAAAGATTTTAATAATCTGTTGGCAATTTCTGAAAATATCGGTTCGGTTATGAAAGTTACTTTTGAAATTCCATCAAACTGGAGCCTCGAAAGCCCTTTAGTAGGAATCACACCTAATACCATAAACAAATGAAAATTTTAATGACGGTTATCGTCGTACTTTTCTCAACAGTGCTTTTTGCACAAAAGGTTGAAGATACATCTATTTTTACCAAAAAGTTTACCTATCAAACGCTCACAAAATATCAAAAAACGTTATTTGATGATTTTATCGAAGAGCAAATGCCTAAAGCCACTGGGTTAAAATTAGATGAAAATACCTCTGCAAGAGGTATAATGCGATTGGCTTGTGCATTATTTTATAGAAACGAAACAGGAGATATTGAGAATGCCGTAAAAATAATCAAATGGATTTTTACACTTCAAAATTTGGATGAAACAAGCCAAGATTTTGCGGTTTGGCGAGGAACTAGTAAACAAACGGGCAATTATGACCAAAATATGCGAGAATTTATCGGTACTGATTTGATTAGTATTTATCATAAATACAAGCAAAAACTGCCCGAAGATGTAAGAAAAGAATTAGAAACCTGTTTAATTCGGACTGTAAAAGGAGCAATTAAACGCAATGTAAACCCCGATTACAATAATATTTCTATCATGAGTTCATTCATGATGGAATATGTAGGCACAACATTTAATATCCCTGCTTACAAAAATGCTGGTTTAGAAAAAGCACGAGCGATTTACACTAACTTCCTCAAATACAATACTTTATGCGAATACAACTCGCCTACTTACTATGGTGTTGACTTTGTAGGCTTGGCACTTTGGCGAGAATTATCGTTTTCTCCAGAAATGAAAGACATGAGCAAAGTACTTGAAAAAGAACTTTGGTTAGATGTAGCGACATTTTATAATGCAAATCTACAAAATATTTGTGGCCCATATTTACGAGCATACGGAATTGATATGAAAAAAACACACGCTATTGTGGGTACTTGGATAGCCGTTGCTTTAAACAATCCAAAAATTGCAACGATTCCTGGACAAAATGGTGTGCATCATGAGCGTGAATTTATAGTCCCGATTGTAGAAATGGGTATTTCAATGCCCGAAAAAGCACTTGCTCAGTTTAAAAAATTTGATAAGCCAAGGTTTATTACTCGAACTACTTCAAATTATTATGAAGGAGACAGACTAAAAAAAGTGACTGCCAATATTCAAAAAGATTGGATGATGGGTGGACTTTGGGGAAACCGAAAAATTTCACACATTCTGAAAACTGGAACAATGCATTGGAAAGCCAAAAATGGCGATATTGGTTGGCTTTTTGTGCCGGGTGAAGGCAAAACAAATGTAAAAGTAGATGACACAAAAATGCAGATTTTTCTGGCTGATACGCTCGCCAAGACTTTTCAAATTTTTGTTTATGAAAACAATCTTAGTCCTAAAAACTTTCAAGAAGAAATTTGGAAACTTCCAAATATGGTTTTAAAAGTAAAAACGGTTTTGACTAATAAGAATGTCGAGGTTTTATCTCAAGAAATGATTAATTCGGAAGGAGTTGGCACAAAAGATTTTCCGTATATCATGAATATTATTTTTGAAATTCCTGCCAATTGGGACATTTCAAAGCCTTTAGTTGAAATTACACCGAAAAAATAAACCTCATGAGTAAGCAATTAATTCTCAAATTTTTAGGTACTGCATTCATTTTTACCATCGGAATGATAGCAGTTTGGGCGTGCCTAAACACATGGTTGACTGGAAATATTTGGAATGGAATGACAATAAGTAAATCAGCATTGACGGTTGAGTATTGCGAGTTTAACAATACCGAAAAACTTTTTCATCAATCAATGAATACTTATTCCAATTTAGCGTATTTCTTTTTTGGAATTTTGATTCTTCAAATCGCCAAATATGATTTCAATAACAAAGAAAATGCTGGTCAAAATAGGCTTGAAAAATTCCCCTTACTATCGGCTTTAATGGGTTTTTGTTTTATTTATTTGAGTTTTGGAAGTGCATTTTTCCACGCCTCACTTACCTATTTAGGTCAAAGAGTTGACATGAACGGGACTTACAGCATTTCTATCGCTTTATTAGGAATTGGTTTTTATCATTTTTTTCATAAAATAGTCTTTTCAGAAACAGCTAAAAAACTTTGGATTGGAGGATTATTAGTAATTATTATAGCTTTTCTACCAATTTCACTCATGATTTCGAGTAGTAAATTATTGCCCGCAATGATTTTTCTGCTACTACTAAACATTGTCATTCACTATATTCAATTCCGTAAACACAAATCATTTATTTTGGCGATTTTAGGTTTTGTTTTAATGTTTGTGGCAGTCAATATTCGTACCTTAGATGTGCAAAAAATTAACTGCCACCCACACTCATTTTATCAAGGACATTCGATTTGGCACTTGCTTACGGCTATGAGTAGTTTTTGTAGCTACGCCTTTTATAGATTTTCCAAAATTCAAGTTTATAAACAAACTAGTAAAAATTAACTGTCTAATATTCAGTATATTGGTCTTTATCTAAGACCTTCTTTTACCTTGAATGATTTTATTTATTAACTGTAGTTTACGAATATTTGATGTCAAGAAAAGCACATAGATAAAGCAGAATCTTAGAAAAAAGAAGTACTCAAAGTCAATAAAATATTAGTCAAAATGATAAAAAATATATTCCTAATTGTCTGTTTCAGTTGTTTTTTTTCGGTTTTCGCTCAAGAGCAATTTCGTCCTGAAGAATTAGTCAATACAATCATTGGTACTGATTCTAAAAGAAGTTATTCAAATGGCAATACTTACCCAGCCATTGCAACACCGTGGGGAATGAACTTTTGGTCTCCACAAACTGGCAAAATAGCTGACGGCTGGCTTTACCAATATACTGCCGATAAAATTAATGGTTTCAAACAAACCCACCAACCTTCACCTTGGATTGGAGACTATGGGCAGTTTTCGGTCATGCCACTTACTGGGAAATTGAATTTCAGGGAGGAGAAAAGAAGCAGTTGGTTTTCGCATAAAAGTGAAATTACAAAACCATATTTTTATAGTGTATATCTTTCAGATCATGATGTATTAACTGAAATTACACCAACTGAAAGAGCGGCCATTTTTCGCTTTACTTTTCCAAAATCTGACAGTTCGTTTATACTTGTCGATGCTTTCGATAGAGGTTCGTATGTCAAAATTTTACCCGAACAAAACAAAATTATTGGTTATACAACTAGAAATCGAGGGGGTGTTCCGGCCAATTTTAAAAACTATTTTGTAATAGAATGTGATAAAAAATTTACGCTCACATGGACTGTCAATGATAGTGTTTTAGTTAAATCACAAAACGAGATAACAAGCAGCCATGCCCAAGCAATTATTGGTTTTTCTACGAAAAAAGGTGAAAAAGTACATCTAAAAATCGCTTCATCATTTATTTCTTCCGAACAAGCAGAATTAAACCTAAAACGAGAAGTTGGCAAGCAAACTTTCGACCAAATTCATACAAAAGCAAAGTTGGCATGGTACAATGAACTAATTAAAGTAAAGGTTGAAGGAGGAACGGACGAGCAACTCAAAACATTTTACTCATGCCTCTACAGAATGCTTTTGTTTCCTCGAAAATTTTACGAATTCGATGCTCAAAATCAGATGGTGCATTACAGCCCATATAATGGCAAAGTCGAAAAAGGGTATATGTTTACCGATACTGGTTTTTGGGATACTTTTCGATCTTTGTTTCCATTTCTTACGCTCATGTACCCCGAAATGGACGGGCATATTTTAGATGGTTTAGCCAATACTTACAAAGAAAGTGGTTGGCTACCCGAATGGGCTAGTCCTGGGCATAAAGGTAGCATGATAGGAAGTAACTCAGCATCTGTCATTACAGATGCGTACTTAAAAGGTGTGAAAGGGTACGATATTAATGTTTTGTATGAAGCTCTCATTAAAAATACCGAGAATCAAGGTCCAATCAAAACATTGGGTAGAAACGGTGTGAAGGAGTATAATCAGCTGGGTTATGTACCTATCGAAGGTTTTGTAGGAAGTACGGCTCGCACATTGGAGTATGCACACGCCGACTTCAACCTAAATCAATTGGCAATTGCTTTAAATAAACCTAAAGAAGAAATTGAAAAATTTGCCGTCCGCTCTCAAAACTACCGAAATATGTTCGACCCCACCTATAATCTTATGCGTGGAAAGAACAAGGAAGGTACATTTCCGACAACTTTCGACCCTTTCAGCTGGGGTTACGAATTTGTTGAGGGCAATAGTTGGCATTACAGCTGGAGTGTTTTGCACGATTTTAAAGGTTTATCCGACCTCATGGGTGGCTATAAAAAAATGGAAATGATGCTTGATAGCGTTTATAATTTGCCGCCAATTGTTGAGTCGAGTTTTTATAAAGGGGCAATTCATGAAATGACCGAAATGCAAGTGATGAATATGGGTCAATACGCCCACGGAAATCAACCGATACAGCACATGTCCTATATTTATAATTTTTGTGGAGTGCCTTGGAAATCACAAATGCACGTCCGGGAAGCAATGGATAAGTTATATCGCCCAACACCCGATGGCTATTGCGGCGATGAAGATAATGGCCAAACCAGTGCTTGGTATGTATTTAGTGCATTGGGGTTTTATTCGGTTTGCCCAGGTACTCAGCAATATGTCATTGGTTCTCCACTTTTCAAAAAAGTTACTTTGAGCCTAGAAAATGGAAAGAAATTCGTCGTAGAAGCTCCTAAAAATACGTCAAAAACTATCTATATTCAGTCTGCTACTTTAAATGGAATGAATTACGACAAGAATTTTTTAAACCATTTTGATATTTTGAAAGGCGGAAAAATAACATTTAATATGTCTGAAAAACCAAATTTCAAACGTGGAATTTTGCCAGCATCAAGACCTTACTCTTTTTCTAAATAAAAATAATCAATTTTCAAAATATGAAAAAAAACTTAATTTTCTTAAGCCTTATTTGCATGACGTTCAGTATTAGAAGTTTTGCACAAAAGCCCAATATAATTTATATACTTGCCGATGATTTAGGCATTGGCGATGTGTCAGCTTATAATCCAGAAGGAAAAATTCAGACAACAAACATTGACCAATTAGCTCAAAATGGTGTAAAGTTTACAGATGCTCATACAACCTCAGCAGTCTGTACTCCTACTCGCTATGGAATCATGACTGGACGATATAACTGGCGAACCACACTTAAAAAAGGTGTTTTACATGGTTATGACACGCCATTAATTGACCCAAAACGAGAAACTGTAGCTTCTTTCTTACAAAAACAAGGCTATAATACAGGAATTGTCGGCAAATGGCATTTGGGCTGGACTTGGGGAAATATTGAAGCAGGAGAAAAAAAGGTTGATTTTACAAAACAGATAAAAAATAGCCCAAACACATATGGTTTCGATTATTCATTTTGTATTCCTGCCTCGCTCGATATGCCACCCTACGCTTATGTAGAAAACGGTTTTTGCACTTCCATACCAAAAGATACTTGTATCGGCCGAAAAGGTATTGAATTATTTCGTGCGGGCATTATTGCACCTGATTTTCAGCCGGAGGAAGTTTTAGGAAAATTCACCGAAAAAGCACTCAATTTTATCAATAAAAATTCTAATAAAGAGAAGCCTTTCTTTTTGTATTTCCCATTGGCGGCACCACACACGCCCATTTTACCTATCGGTAAATTTGTAGGCAAAAGTAATATCTCGCCCTACGCTGATTTTGTATTGATGGTCGATGATGTAGTAAAACAAGTTGTTGAAACCCTAAAAAAGAATGGCGTTTACGAAAATACTATCATTGTTTTTGCATCTGACAATGGTTTTGCCAACCCCGCCGACCTTCAAGCACAACTTAGCAAAGGGCATAATCCTTCTATGATATACAGAGGGCTAAAAACTGATATTTTTGAGGGAGGGCATCATGTACCATTTATTGTTTCTTGGAAAAAAGCCATCCTATCGCCGAAAGTAAGTAAACAATTAGTTTGTACCACCGACTTTTTCCAAACGATTGCAGAGCTGAATAATAAAAAACTAAACGATAATATAGCAGAAGATAGTTTTAGTTTTTTAAGTGAAATTACTGGCAAAAAAACAACTTATGAGGCTCGTAAATCGGGAATCCATCATTCATCTGATGGTTTTTTTGCGATTCGTAAAGATAATTGGAAATTGATTATGTGTTCACATTCGGGTGGAAATGGAAAGCCCAAAGAAATAAGCCAAGAAGCTAAAACCCTCCCCCCTATTCAATTATACGATTTATCAACTGATATTGGTGAAACTCAAAATGTTTATGCCCAACATCCAGAAATTGTAAAAGAATTAACGGCCTTACTTACAAAGCAAATTCAAGACGGTAGAAGCACAAAAGGCAAAAACCAAACCAATGAAGGCCCCGCTTATTGGAGTCAATTGACTTGGCTTGGTAAGTAATTGATATTTTTCAATATCGTAGTAAATTCTTTACTGCGATATTGAAAAGTTTAAAATTCATCAAAATCCAATTCTGCTTCTCGATTTTCGGCGTTCACCTTTTTCGATATATTCTCGCATATCGGCTAATTCCTTCTCAAATCCTCCTGATAAAATTGGAAATCTGCACCAGCCTCGTGGATCAAGGTTATAACTATCCAAGTGAAAACTCGGTGCGTAACGCTCACGCTTCCACTGACTTCTACTCCACATTCTAAAAAATTTCTCTACCCAGTTTGCTAAAGTTGCTTGGTCAAACCTGTCAGCGTATTGAGCCTCCATGAAAAGTAAACATTCTAAAGGTGGTTTTTTGTCTCTGATAGCAATTCCTTCGATTGAGTTTAGCACTTCATAAGGCATTAGATCTTTTTCGTCGGTTTGCTTTGTTTCGAGCGGACGAAGTTCAGCCGTCGGTTGTAGGCTATTTACTTTATTTAATCCTTCGATTTTTATATGCTTTCCTTTTACATCACAACCTACGGTTTCGAGCCAAACTAACCATTTTTTCAACCAAAACTTATCGATTCCTGCAATCGGATTGATACTTCCTGCCGTATCACCATCCATTGTGCAATAACCAACGGCTACTTCTGAGCGGTTAGACGTTGCTAAAAGTAGGTGATTATGTAAATTTGTTAGTAACCAAACGCTTGGAACCCGCACTCGTGCTTGAATATTTTGTAGTGATAAATCGTCAGTTTCCCAAGTTAAATCTCGACCTATCTGCTTTTCTATCAAGTCTTTATAAGTTTCTACGAGTCCATTAATATTGACATTATAGAAAGTTGCTCCGATATTTTTTGCCAAACTTTCAGCCGATTCATAAGTATCGGTCGAACTATTTTCTGTGCCTTGATAAATACTATGAATCATCTTTTCGGCAATTTCCTCAACCGTTGTGCAATCTTGTATTTTCTTGATGAAAGAAAGTTTTTTCTTAAAAGCATCTAAACCAATACTTTCGTCGGCTAAACGAATCATCAAGCCACAAAGTGCCACACATGCACAAGAATCTGCTCCACCAGAAAGTGAAACTGTAAATCCTTGCGAACGAGATTTACGTAAATAATCAAACAATGCCAAACTTACTGCACGTGCAAACTCTTCTTCTTTTAGAAATCCTCCACGCTCAAACTTTTCGAGTTCGGCAGTTTGTGGGGCAATTGGCTTGATTTCTGGAAAATCAAACAATGCTGGAACTTTCCAATTTCCTTGTGTAATCGGTGATTTTACTTGTGAATGATTAACTTTTGGCATTTCAACATCAATAACGGCCGATGTAACGTAAAAATCTTCATAGCCAAAACGTGGTGAAGAAACCAATAAATTTCCATCAGAAGCAATCATGGCATCGCCATCGAAAATCAAGCGTCCAGATTCATTTCCAAGTAAGTTTGTGTAAATATAGCTACACGCAAACGAGCGACTGCCATCAATTACGAAGCGTTCACGCGTTACAAATTTTGAAAACGAAAATGGGCTCGCACTTGGATTGAGAATAATATCTACTCCCCTATCAAACATCGCACGACCCGGGCGATTGGCCACCCAAGCATCTTCACAAATCTCGAAACCGATACGAACGCCGCTCAGTTCAAAAACTAAATCACCAATCGGATATTTGAATTCGTCGATTTCAATTTCATCACGCACACCTGCTTGCCAGCGATGAAACCAACGATCTTCGTAAAATACCCCATAATTTGGCAAATGTTGTTTGCAGACAAATCCCAATATTTTTTTGTTGGCAATCAGACACGCTGTGTTATAAACTTTATTATTGAATCGAATCGGCAAACCTACCGAAACAATCATTCCCGATGTATGTTGAACGATTTCGAGAAGACTTTCTTTGGCCTGTTCTACTAAATCCCATGAGTAAAAGGCATCTTCGCAGCCATAACCCGTAATACACAATTCGGGCAGACATAACAAGCTAATATCTTGTCTATCAGCTTCTTTGATACAATCAATAATATTTTTCTGATTCTGCTCCCACGCCAAAGGTGTTTGGTTGAGTGTTCCTGCCGCTACTTTTATGAGTTTCATTAAATTAATGAGTGAATGAGTGAATATTTCCACTCGGTTTCTAAAATTTAGTGTATATTTTCAACAAATAAACCTCTCGTGCAAAGATAACAAAAACTGTGGGTGCAGCGTTTACATACATTTTGTTTATCAAACATTTTCTAAATATCTGACCCTAAAAACGCACCAATAATACAACACAAAAACTGTTTATCAATATTTATTTATCATTAAACACAACATATTTATTGTTTATCAATAATTTTACTTTACATTTGTGCTATCAATCTAATTTCATATCCATTTTTATGAAAACGTAAACCAAAACAATTTTAGAGATTATTAAATACTTGGCTCTCACTGTCAATATTATTGCCCAAATTTTCAAATGTGGCTTTGAATTACAAGAAGAAAACAAATTAACTGTTTAAAAAACTAAAATTATGAAAACACAAACCGAAAAAATCTTAAATGTTTTAAGAGTTATTGCTTGGATTGGCTATGTTGGCTCGAATGTGATTTTTGGCCTCATAATCGCCTCAGTCGTGCTAAGTTTCATTTCGCCTGAGATAAAAGTCAACTTTAGTGGCTTAGCCATGAATCAAATGGAGTTACGAAAAACATATTTAGCTTCTTACTTATTGATTCTTTTGTGTACACTTATTTGGGCTTTTTTAAATATTCAATTATGGAAAAATGTAAAAAGTGTTTTATATAACATCAACTTAAAAAAGCCTTTTTCTATGGGAATTGCTATCATAATAGAAAGAATAGGCTTTTTATTAATCGGTATTTGGATTATCGAGTTCTCTTCCGATGGCTATATTAGTTACATATCAAAGCAAATTGAAGGCATAAAAAAAGATTTCAATGTGAGTCTGTTTTATCTTTTTAATGCAGGAATAGTCTATATAGTATCCCAAATTTTCAAGCGTGGCGTTGAATTACAAGAAGAAAACGAATTAACTGTTTAAAAAACTATCAATATGCCCATCGTAGTAAACCTTGATGTAATGCTTGCCCGACGAAAGATGCAGCTCTCAGAATTGGCCGAAAAGGTAGATATTACACTTCCAAACCTTTCTATTTTAAAAACAGGAAAGGCCAAAGCAGTTCGTTTTTCTACCTTGGAAGCCATCTGCGAAGCACTAAATTGCCAACCTGGTGATATATTAGAATTTGTACCTGAGAACAATAACCAATATTAAAAAAAAATTAAAAACCCACACAACTCCCCTTTTCAATTTTACATTTTCTACTCAAAAGCTACATTTTGAATGCCAAACCGTTCATCCTAAGATAAAAACCACTTATGTAATAACAATTACCTTGTATTACAAAGTACCGATATATTTGTAACATAAATTATGAAGAAGCAAACATTATACAATTGAAGAAGTCAAAACTACCTCAAAACTTTTGGGGTAGTTTATCAAAATCTTTAGAGATTGTAACCCGCAAGATATTTTTTACATCTAATTACAAGTCTGACAGCACGTCTGACCATAATATTAAAAGTACATAACGGGTCAGACCTTCGGTCAGAGCATTACCAAAGAAAAAGCTATTACTTAACAATTACAAAAATGAAAAAGTTATTATTTACAATGCTACTCGCATTTGCGAGCGTGTTTACTTTTGCCCAAACTAACGGAGTTGCGTACAAAGGTAAAATTTCGGGAAGCCTCTTCGATGAAAAAAAACAATCCCTCCCCTTCGCCAATGTTTTATTATTAAAAGCCAAAGACTCAACGCTTACCAAAGGTGCTGTAAGTGATTTAGATGGAAAATTTAGTTTCGAGCAAATTGCAATCGGTAACGATGCTCAGTACATCGTGTCGGTTTCGATGGTGGGATATAAGAAGTATTTTTCGCCAAAAATTATTCTGAATGACGTAAATCTTGAAGTAAAACTTTTGGCAATTCAGCTAAATTTAGATACTCAAAACCTTAAAGAAGTAACCGTAACGGCAAAAAAGCCATTCATCGAGCAAGCAGCCGATAAACTAATCGTAAACGTTGAAGGTAGCATTGTGGCTACTGGAAGCACGGTTTTGGAGGTTTTGCAAAAATCGCCAGGCGTAACGGTTGATAATAATGACAATATTAGCGTAAAAGGTAAACAAGGCGTATTAGTTATTATGGACGGTAAATCTACGTATATGTCACAGAGTGATTTGACAAATCAACTCAAAAACATGAGTAGCGACCAAATCGAAAAGATTGAAATTATCTCGAATCCATCGTCTCGCTATGATGCCGCAGGAAAAGCCGTAATCAATATCATTACGAAGAAAAATAAGAATTTTGGCACAAATGGAAGCATTTCGGCAGGATTTTCGGCCAGTTTTCCGCCATATTTATCAAAAGGTTTGAACGAAGATTTCAGTAAAGTTGAAACGGTAAAGCCTGGTATTATGCCAAAATACAATACAAGCTTAAATCTCAACAATCGCCAAGGAAAATTTAATACTTTTGCTAACCTTACTTTTTCAGATAATCAGCGTTTCAATAATAATATTTTCACCCGTGATTTGGGCGGCAAAATCTTCGAGCAGTATGCCTACCGCTACAATGCCAATCAAAACTTTAGCTATAAGTTAGGAACTGATTTCTATGCTACCAAGAAAACAACATTGGGTGTTTTGGTAAATGGAAGTATTGGTTCATTTCAAAACAAACCAAATACACCGAACGTAAACACAACTTACATCAAACGTGCAGGAAACAATGTGCCAGATTCGAGTTTAGTGACTACGGCAAGTACGTTGAGAACTTGGCAAAATGTTACGGTAAACGCTAACTTTAAGCACACTTTTGATTCGACTGGTAAAGAACTAACAGCCGATGTTGATTATTCGACTTACCAAAACTTGGGCATTGAACGTGGAATGGTTTCAAGATTTTATAAGTACATCGACCTAAAAGAAGTAGAATCAAACGCACCGCTAAATATTACGAGCAATACACCAAATCAGTATAATATCATTGCGTTGAAAGCTGATTATGTACATCCGTTGCCAAAAAGTAAGGCAAAATTGGAATTTGGAGCGAAAAGCAGCTGGGTGAAATCTGACAATGATATTCGTTTTTTCCAGAATGGCGAAGTCGATAAAGGACGTACAAACTACTTTATTTATGACGAAAACATCAATGCAGCTTACGCAAATTTTAGCAAAGAATTGAGCAAGAAATTTAATATTCAAGTAGGTTTACGCATGGAACACACGCATTCAGTAGGAAAATCGGTTACTTTGGACGAAAAACGCGAACGTAATTACGCACAATTATTCCCGAGTATTTTCTTGAATCAGACGATTAATAAAGATAATCAGCTTTCATATTCGTATAGCCGCCGCATCGAACGCCCTGATTATGAGTCGCTTAACCCATTTGTATATTTCCTTGACCCATATACTTATCAACTCGGTAATGGCTATTTGAAACCACAATATACCAACTCATTTGAGCTAACGCATACTTTCAAACAAGCATTTGTAACGAGCCTTGGATATAGCAGAACCAACGATTATATGATTGAAGTTATCAAAAATGCGGTGAATGACACTGAGGTTTTGGCTAAAATCAAGAAATACAATAATATTCAAGGAATTGACCCTGAGAAAATTACTTTTGCCACTCGTGAGAATATCGCAAAATTTGAAAACATCAATGTCAATTTCAGCGTACCGATTCCGATTACAAAATGGTGGAAAGCCCAAAATAATATCTCAGTTTTCTATAATAGCTATTCGGGACAATTATTGGACCAAAATCTCAATGTAGGGCAATTTGCCTACAACGCTTATACAAACCATAGTCTGAAATTGCCAAAGAACTTGACAGCCGAAATTTCGATGTGGTACAACTCACCAAACCTTTACGGTATGATGCATGGAAATGCTCAATATGCTGTAAATGCGGGTTTACAGAAGAGTTTTTGGAACAAAAAAGCCAATTTGAGATTAAACATTAATGATATTTTCTTGAACAATAGATTCAAAGGCAAAACTGACTTTGGAGGAGTAAAAATGACAATAAGCAACCGTTGGGATAGCCGTGCTGCACGTTTAACGTTTACTTACAAATTTGGTAATCAAAATGTAAAAGCAGCTCGCCGCCGTAGTACAGCCACCGAAGCAGAGCAAAGCAGGGTTAAGTCTGGAAATTAAGAAAGAATACAAATTTCTACATAAAATCTGTAAGGGGTGCGAAACGCTGCTCCTTATAAGTTTTTGTTTTATCAATCTTGTCTCAACAAACTCATCCCCATATTCAGACTAAAACCAGTTGAATGGTAAAAGAAATGATTTTTGATAGACGCTTGTGAAGAAAGCGAAATCACAACCGAAGGTTCAAGCCACAAAGCAACTCGATTATTAACTGGTTTACTGATACGATAGCCGATTCGACCATTAATGACTGGTTTATTCAAAGCCTAAGTTTGAACCCACGCCCGAAAACCAATCGAAACAGCGTGAAGCCGCTTTAAGGCATACAATTAATCACTTTGAAGTTCTAAATACTGCCAATTTCGCTGTTCAATATTTACACTATTTACAAGCTGTACTTCAATATTTAGTTCATCTATCACTTTCACAACTTTTTGGCTATTATTCAAAGATCCATAACTAAAATTAGATTTTCCAGCCATAAAACTAAGCCAAGTGCGAATATCAAGTTTTTTACTTAATGGATAAACAACGCCCAATTGAGCCGCAAAACTTAGTCGATCAGATGAACTATTGAAATCTTTTATAACAAAATTATCAGTTCTATTTGGTGAAAAAACATAATTACTCAACATCGGACTTACGTTGGCATAAATTTCGGTTGGTTGAATAAATACCAAACGTTCTCTTTGTGGTTTTTCAAAGGTAAAAACTGGCTTATTTTTAAGATGCTTAGATGGAGTTTACAAAAAGTATGTACGAAAGGTTATAAAGAATCGAAAAATACTTTAGTAAAATAAAAACTGCTAAACTACTGAAAACAATCGAAGCAGAATGTGCGTTTTTAAGTTAAAGAACTAAATATATATTTGGATGACTCAATGAGCTTGTTTATTCAAGTTAAGTGTTTAAAATATCCAGCCACAGTCAAAACTCACAAAATTCTATGAAAAAATACGCTATTATTGACGAAGCTCAATTTCCAATCATTAAAGTTACTTTCACGGGTAAATCAGCCGACAGCGAAAATTTTCCGTTATATCTATCCGAAGTAAAACAAACCTACAACCACAAAAAAAAATTAGCCATTATCTTCGATGCCTCTAATGCGGTGCTTCCTCCATTATCTTTTCAACAAATGCAGGCTCAATGGCTGAAAGATAATACTCAATTAATGAAAGATTTTTGTGCAGGTACTGCTTATATAATTCCAAACATCATCATTAGGAATGTTTTGAAAGCTATTTTTAGTTTTCAAAATCAGCCCGTTCCATACATAATTTGTGAAGATGCCAGTAAAGCCGAAGCATGGATAAACAAACAGTTGGAAGATTTGAGGTAGTAAATTTAAATATTATCCGCACGAATTTGATTTTTACGAATACAAATGTTTCTCAATTAAGTAATCAAAGTGAATCGTAACTGTAAAATGATATAGGATTATCATAAATACTTAAAACTTCAAAAAAGTAATACATAAAAAAACCCCAAACTATCGCTTGAGGTTTTTTATTTGAAACTTTTCAGCAATTACGCTTTTGCTTCTTCGCCTTCCACAGCAGGTGCTTCTGTAGCTTCCTCTGCCGCAGGATTAGCTTCAACTACTTCCTCAACAGCAAGAGTATCTTCTACAACCTCAACTGATGATTCATCAGCAACAGCAGCAGTTTCAGCAGTACCATCAGCTTTCTTACCACCACGACGGCTACGACGTGTCTTAGTAGATTTTTCTTCTACTGAAGTCAATAAAGCTTCGTTATAATCAACCAATTCAATCAAGGCAACTTCAGCATTATCACCAAAACGTGTACCTAATTTGATGATACGAGTATAACCACCATTACGAGTAGCAACTTTCTCGGCAATTTCACCAAATAAAGTTTTGATAGCCTCTTTGTCTTGCAAATAAGAGAATACAGTCCTACGTGAATGCGTGCTATCATTTTTCGATTTCGTAATCAAAGGCTCAACATATTTACGCAATTCCTTAGCTTTGGCCAAAGTTGTTTCGATACGCTTGTATTGAATTAATGAAATCGCCATGTTTTTCAACATCGCTTCTCTGTGAGAATGAGTTCTCCCTAAATGGTTGATTTTATTTCCGTGTCTCATTGTTATTATTTCGTAAGTAACGGTCAAAAAAGCCTACGCAGTCTTGGCAATTCCACCTATTACGATTGTTAATTAAATTTACTCGATAACTGCGATTCGATAACCTATAAAAAAATCTTCCTCCCATATGGAAAGAAGACCTGTTTAATGTCAATCTTCATCAAGCTTATATTTCAATACATCCATTCCGAAATGTAAGCCTTTATCAGCAACTAATTGCTCCAATTCCGTCAAAGATTTCTTACCAAAGTTACGGAACTTCATCATATCAGCTACTTCAAGTCTTGCCAAGTCGCCCAATGTACGAATATCAGCAGATTTTAAACAGTTGTACGCACGAACTGACAAATCCAAATCTTGCAATGAAGTCTTCAATAGCTTACGCATGTGTAGGAATTCTTCATCAACAATATTATCCTCGTCATCTTTTTTGGTATCAAATACCATATTTTCGTCCGTAAACTTCAAAAAGTGTTGAATCAAAATATGAGCAGATTCTTGTAAAGCACGCTCAGGATGTATTGAACCATCCGTTTTGATTTCAAGCAAGAGTTTCTCGTAGTCTGTTCTTTGTTCTACACGCGTATTCTCAATGCTATATTTAACATTTTTGATTGGTGTAAAAATAGAATCAATCGAAATAAACCCAATTGGCAAATCATTTTGTTTTTGTTCGTCAGCAGGAACATAACCACGTCCTTTATCAACAATGATTTCAATCTCTAATTCTTTTTGGTCGTCTAAACGAGCGATAACCAAATCAGGATTTAAAATTTGAAAACTTTGTGTAAACTTACCGAGATCACCAGCAGTCAAAACACCTTGGTTTTTGATTCTAACCGTAAATTTATTATCTACGTAATCAGAAACTTTTTTGAAACGAACCATTTTAAGGTTAAGGATGATTTCTGTAACATCATCAACTACTCCATCAATGCTCGAAAATTCGTGTAGTACCCCCGGGAATCTTACCGATGTAATTGCATAACCTTCCAAAGAAGATAACAAAATACGACGAAGTGCGTTTCCGATGGTCACACCATATCCTCTTTCGAGTGGTTTAAACTCGAAAAAGCCATGGAAGTCGTCAGCCTTTTCCATGACAACCTTGTCAGGCATTTGAAATGCTAATATTGACATACGTATGCAGTGTGTTTGTTTTCGTTAACTAAAAGGTGGTTAGCAACACCACCAATAAAAAAACGTAGTGATGCCATTACCGCTATTAACAGTAATGGCATAACCACTGTACAAATATTATTTGTTATATAATTCGACGATAGCCTGTTCGTTGAAATTCTCAGGTATTTGGTCACGCTCTGGGTAGTTAATAAATTTACCAACCATTTCAGTAGCATCCCATTCTAACCAATTATAACGTTTTGAATTACGTGCCTTTAAACTATCAGAAATTGTAAGTAATGCCTTAGATTTCTCACGCACACCAACAATTTGACCTGGTTTTAAAATAAACGATGCAACATTTAAAACAACTCCATCAACCGTAATATGACAGTGCGTCACCAACTGACGAGCCGCACGACGAGTAGGAGCAATTCCTAAACGAAAAACTGTATTATCCAAGCGACCCTCACAAAGTTTCAATAAATTATCACCAGTACGTCCCTCTTTAACAGAGGCCAAATGAAAGAAACGAGCAAATTGACGCTCCAATATACCATAAGTATATTTAACCTTTTGTTTCTCAATTAATTGCTGACCGTATTCAGATTTTTTACTTTTACGACCCTTACCGTGTTGACCTGGAGGATAAGCTTTTTTACTTAATGCTTTGTGGGCTCCCATTACTGGTTCACCGAATTTTCTTGAAATCCTTACTTTTGGACCTGTGTATCTTGCCATTTTATATTGGTTGTTAAAATGAAATAGAGATTGATTAGCCCCAATGTCCAAACTATCAATCATTTTGAAAATCAAAATCGCAATAATCTGCCTTCTATTTCTTTTCTCGTCTAAAAACGAGAACAATTGAAAATTATTATATACTATTATAACAAAAGAATATAAACGCTAAATATTAAATTTAAATGCAAAAACAGTAAATCTAAAATTAATGTTTAAATTCTTTTGTAATCTATTAAACTCTTCTACGCTTCGGTGGGCGACATCCATTATGTGGAAGTGGCGTCACATCAGTAATTGTGGTAACTTCAATACCAGAGTTTTGAATAGTACGGATTGCAGACTCACGCCCAGAACCAGGTCCCTTTACAAAAACTTCAGCTTTACGCATTCCTGCTTCGTAAGCTACTTGAGCACAACTCTGAGCTGCCATTTGTGCAGCGTAAGGTGTATTTTTCTTTGAACCCTTAAAACCCATTTTACCCGCTGAACCCCAAGAAATAACTTGACCTTGGCTGTTTGTAACAGAAATAATGATGTTATTGAATGAAGCTCTGATATGTACTTCACCTACTGGCTCAACAATCACAACTCTCTTTTTGGCTTTATCTTTTCTTTTTGCTTGTGCCATTGTGACAAAACATTGTTAAAATGATTGGCAGTACAGAAAAACCTGTACTCTGTTCGACTTTTTACCCTATTATAAAAAATCCATCTTTAAACTCAATCATGAGCTAAGGTTTACTTAGTTGCTTTCTTCTTGTTTGCAACAGTTTTACGCTTACCTTTACGGGTACGTGAGTTGTTTTTGGTACGTTGACCACGAAGCGGTAGACCTTTACGGTGACGAACACCACGATAACAACCAATGTCCATCAATCGCTTGATAGCAAGTTGTACTTCTGAACGCAACTGACCTTCAACAGTCATTTCTTCCGTAATGATACCACGAATGGCATTAGCTTCACTGTCATTCCACTCGCCAGCTTTTTTATCGTAATTGATATTAGCCTTTGTTAGAATTTTTTGTGAGGCACTACGGCCAATACCGTAGATGTACGTAAGGGCGATTTCGCCTCTCTTTTTGTCTGGGATATCAACACCTGCAATCCTCATAGAAATTAGCCTTGTCTTTGTTTAAACTTAGGATTCTTTTTGTTAATAACATAAATTTTACCCTTTCTACGGATAACTTTACATTCAGCACTACGCTTCTTAACCGACGCTTTTACTTTCATTTTTTTTTGAATTATTGAAATGGGAAACGTTTATGTTGATGAATATAGAAAAACATTCATACAAGCATTTGGTTAACCAATTCAGCATTATTTATAACGATACGTAATACGAGCTTTTGTTAAATCATAAGGGGACATTTCTAGTCTTACCTTATCACCTGGCAAAATACGAATGTAATTCATTCTCATTTTACCCGAAATATGAGCAATTAATTCATGCTGATTCTCTAAACGCACACGAAACATTGCATTTGAAAGAGCCTCAGTAATGATGCCGTCAACTTCGATATTTGATTGTTTTGCCATTTAATTTAATATGCTGACTCTGATAATATTAGAATCAAAGTCCATGTGTATTTGTACTATACAATTACTAAGTTTTTCCTTGATAAAACTTCCTCAATATATTGAAAAGTAGTCAAAATTTCAGCAGTGTTTTTTCTAACAACTACTGTATGCTCAAAATGAGCTGCCTGTCTACGATCCTCTGTACGAATTGTCCAATTATCATTTTCCTGAACAACGGCTCGTCTACCCAAAGTAATCATTGGCTCAATAGCAATTACCATTCCTTCGAGAAGTTTTGGACCATTTCCACGTTTACCAAAGTTAGGAACTTCCGGAGACTCGTGTAAGTACTTTCCAACTCCATGACCAACTAATTCTCTAACAACACCGTAGCGGTGTATTTCAGCATAGTTTTGAACAGCAAAACTTACATCACCTACTCGATTACCAACTTTGGCCTGTTCAATACCTTTAAACAAAGAACGATAAGTATGTTTCAATAAATCAAGTACATCACTTTGAACTTCTCCGACAGTGTAGGTATAAGCACTATCAGCATGAAAACCGTTTTTATATACCCCACAATCAACAGAAACAATATCTCCATCAATTAATTCTCTATTACTCGGAATCCCATGAACAACTACATCATTAACTGATATACACAGACTAGCAGGAAAACCATTGTAATTCAAAAAAGATGGTTTAGCAGAATTATCTTTGATATATTCAAAAGCTATTTTATCAAGAACTTTAGTTGTAACACCAGGTTCTACTAATTTAGCAACTTCGGCATGAGCTTTACCTAAAATCTGTCCATTAACTCTAATAATCTCTAATTCCTCTTCAGACTTTAGATAAATTATTTTATCTTTTTTACCCATGACTGAAATGTCTATAATTTTTAGGCCGTAACACCAGCATCAATTTGACGACCCTGAACACGTCCAGATTGCATTAAACCTTCATAACGCTTCATTAATAAATAACTCTCAATTTGCTGCAATGTATCTAAAACAACACCAACTAGAATCAATAATGAAGTTCCACCAAAGAAAGATGCAAAGCCTTGAGTCATTCCTAATAAACCAGCAAATGCAGGTAAGATCGCAATCACAGCTAAAAGAACACCACCTGGCAAAGTGATTCTATCTAAAACATTTGCTACAAAATCAGATGTTGGTTGACCAGGCTTTATACCAGGAATAAACCCACCCCCACGCTTCATATCATCAGCTATTTGATTAGGATTAATCGAAATTGCCGTATAAAAAAATGTAAAACCAATAATCAAAATTGCATAAATTAAACAATATTGCCATGAGGTTGGACTATTCATAATAATAGCCCAGCTTTGAAAAGTATCACTTTTGGTACTTTCA
Organism: Cytophagaceae bacterium; assembly: GCA_027486845.1. Lineage (GTDB taxonomy): Bacteria > Bacteroidota > Bacteroidia > Cytophagales > Spirosomataceae > Emticicia. The sequence goes on along the minus strand of JAIXOL010000001.1, from coordinate 69,846 downwards.
GCCAAATATGTTAACACTAAACCAGGTATAAACATTAATGCCTGACCAAAAATAATTGGCATTACACCAGCAATATTTAACTTTAATGGTAAATACTGACGCTGACCTGTTACTACCTTGTTACCAACAATCTGTTTTGCATATTGCACAGGTATTCGTCTTGTGGCTTGCGTAATAGCAACTGCAAATAAAACAACCAAAAATAAAGCTACTAATTCAAGTACAAAGAAAAGAATTTGACCGTTACCGCCTCTTGATTGAGCTTCACCAATAATTGCACCGGGAAATCTTGAAACAATTCCAATCATAATCATCATTGAAATTCCATTACCAACACCTTTTTCTGTCATTCTCTCACCTAACCACATACACATGACAGTACCAGACACGATTAAAATTACAGAACTAAAGTAAAACAATCCCTGGCTGATTGTAATCGCATCTGTTGGAATCGTAGCTTTTACATAAGTTAATGCTTGTGCTGCAGCTACTATAATTGTCAACCAACGGGTAATTTGATTCAATTTTCTACGACCAGACTCCCCTTCTTTTTGCAACTTACTAAAATATGGTAGCGCAAGGGTGAGCAATTGAATTGCAATTGAGGCTGAAATATAAGGCATAATTCCAAGTGCCATAATTGAGGCATTTTGGAAAGCACCACCGACTAGGGTATTTAATAAACCCAACAAACCATTAGATTCAGTTAGGTCTTTTAATTTTGCTACATCAACACCTGGCAAAACCACGTGTGAACCAATTCTAAAAATTAAGATAATCAATATAGTCTGGAGAATTCTCTTTCTCAGCTCCTCTATTGACCAAATGTTTCGGAGTGTCGTAATGAATTTGTTCATTTTGATAGGAAAAACAAGGCGTTTTAGTGAAATTACTCAGCTCTACCTCCGTTGAGTCTGTCTTGCAATTCTTTTAACTCATCCCACTTACAATCACGAGCCAAAGAGGCTTGATCTGCCCAAGTAGCAGGGTTATGTGAAGCAAAGTTCGAACCTGCTGCACTAAGAATTTCAGAAACTTTCTCAGCAGAAGTTGCTGCTAAATCTGCAAATGTAACAATTCCTGCATTAATTAACAAATTTGCAATTTTCGGACCAACTCCTTCAATTAATTTTAAATCGTCACCTTCAACTTTTTTTTTTATTTTTGTCGGCTTTTCAGTAACAATAACTTCGGCAACTGTTTGCTCAACTAAAGTAGCAGTATCTCTATTTAATGTAGCATCTACATTAGCGGTACCACCTACCTTCTCAATAGCTGCAATTGCAGATGCAGAGAAAGCATTTGCACGTAAATTAACCATTGCAGTCAACTCACCACGACCTAATACTTTTACCAAATCAGATTTAGAGATAAGACCATTACTATACAATACACCTAAATCAATATCAGAAATACCAGTTTTATCAAATAATGATTGAATTGTATCCAAATTGATAGCTTTGTACTCAACACGATTGATATTTTTGAAACCAAACTTAGGAACACGACGTTGTAAGGGCATTTGACCACCTTCAAAACCACGCTTCTGGCTGTAACCTGAACGAGACTTTGCACCCTTGTGACCACGCTTAGCAGTACCACCACCACCAGAACCGTGTCCACGACCTACTCTGTCATTTGCTTTTACTGAACCTTTATTAGGCTTTAGAGATTCTAATTTCATTGTAATTCGATTAAATAAATCGGGTTAATAATACGCAAGTCTGACCATCAGACCTACTCGGCTATGCCTATGAAAATTACCACTAAACAACTATCAATTAAAAATATATTGATGACTGTTTTGGATTAATAATTGACAATTTTGAAAACAAAACTTTAAAAAAGCTTACACTTCTTCAATAACTAACAGGTGTTTAACCGAATTAATCATCCCTTGCATCGCAGGATTTAGTTCTTTTTCAACAGTACGATTAAGTTTACCAAGACCCAGAGCTGCAATAGTACGTTTCTGAGTTTCAGGCCTTCCAATGATACTTCTTACTTGAGTAATTTTTACCTTTGCCATTTTTTTATTAGCTAAGTGCAACAAGCCCTAAGCCAACTTCCATACAAAGCAAGTATGAATAGCAAACTTAAAGCTCCTAGCAGTTTATCCGTTGAATACTTTAGTCATTTTAACACTTCGTTGGAAAGCTATTGTATGCGGAGCTCTCATTTGACTAAGAGCATCGATAGTAGCTTTTACTACATTATGAGGATTTGATGAACCTTTAGATTTCGCCAATACATTATGAACACCGGCTGCTTCTAAAACGGCACGCATCGCACCACCAGCAATAATTCCTGTACCAGGAGCTGCTGGCTTAACAAACACAAAACCTCCAGAATATTTTCCGTGAATTTCATGAGGTACTGTATCATTAATAATAGGCACAGTAACTAAGTTTTTCTTAGCATCTTCTATAGCTTTGGCAATAGCCTCAGTTACCTCAAGAGCTTTTCCTAAACCTTGACCTACTACTCCTTTACCATCGCCTAAAACAACGATAGCTGAGAAGCTAAAACGACGTCCACCCTTTACTACTTTTGCTACACGATTGATGGCGACTACTCTTTCTTTGAGTTCTGCCTCGTTTACTTTTGCTTTGTTCATTGATTCAGAATTTCGAGATTAGAATTTCAAACCGCCTTCTCTGGCTCCTTCAGCCACAGCCTTAATATTACCATGATATAAATAGCCATTACGATCGAATACACAGGCAAGAATTCCTTTTTCGGCCGCTTTTTCAGCTAATTTTTTACCCACTTCTTTCGAATTATCTACTTTCACACCTTTCAAACCTAATTCGGTAGTTGAAATAGCGGCTAAAGTTTCACCTTTAGAATCGTCAATTAATTGAGCGTAGATGGCAGTATTTGAACGGAAAACCGACAAACGTGGCCTCTCAGTTGTACCAGAGATCTTTCTGCGGATACTCCACTTAATTTTTTGTCTCCTATCAGTTTTTACACTTGACATTGTATTTGATAATTTTGTGATTTTCAGAGCAGCAAGTTTGATAATTAATCCTTCTTGTTTCTCCTACGTCTTGTGTCTAATGATTATTTCTTCTTACCAGATGTTTTACCAGCCTTACGACGAATAACTTCACCAACAAATCTTATACCTTTACCTTTGTATGGCTCAACTTTACGAAGTGACTTTATTTTTGAAGCAACCAAGCCTACTAATTGCTTATCTGTACCTTCAAGCATTACCATAGGATTTTTACCTTTTTCCATCGCAGTTGTCACCTTCAATTCCAAAGGAACAACAAAATAAACGTTATGCGAGAAACCTAGGCTCAAATCCAGTACATTACCATTGTTGGTAGCTTTGTAACCAACACCAACAATTTCCATTTCAGCCTTGTAGCCAGTACTAACACCAATAACCATATTATTGATTAATGAACGATACAAACCATGTAGGGCTTTGTGTCTTTTTTGCTCAGTTGGTCTATCAACTTTAAGTTCATTTCCGTCTATAGAAACAATTATATCTTGGTCAACTTTCTGAGTTAGTGTACCCTTTGGTCCATTGACAGTAACAATGTTTTGTGCATCAACTGAAATACTAACACCACTTGGAAGGGTAACTGGTTTTTTACCAATTCTTGACATTTTATTGAATAGTTTAAGGCTTCAAAATACACAACTGAATTTCAAATTAGGAAACTCAGAGTATTAGGAGCGGTCAACAAATAATTTACTTAAATAAAAGTTTTTATATGCATTTCATACACACAAAACCTGAAAAATAAATCGTATTAGTATACGTAGCATAGGACTTCACCACCCACTTTTAATGCACGAGCTTCTTTATCTGTCATTACACCTTTAGATGTAGAGACGATAGCAATACCCAAACCATTTAAAACACGTGGAATATCAGTAGTACCTGCATATTTACGTAAGCCCGGCTTAGAAACTCTCTTCAATTCTACAATTGCCGATTGTTTGGTAACTGGATTGTACTTTAATGCAATTTTGATTACTCCTTGAGGAGCAACTTCATCGAATTTATAACTTTGAATAAAGCCTTTATCGTAAAGTACTTGAGTAATCGCTTTTTTGATGTTCGAAGCAGGAATTTCTACCACTCTATGACGTGCCTTTATGGCATTTCGGATTCTGGTAAGGAAGTCTGCTATTGGATCCGTTGTAATCATTTTTGATATTTAATTTTGGATACCTAGCCAGCGTTAAGCAGTATCGTAAGCACGACTTTCTTAACTGGGCTGCAAAATTAGAAAATATTTTTTATAAAAAGTAATAACTGAGACAGTTTTTATGTTGAAGACTAAATATTCTTAAATATATTATAAAATAACTTTGAATATTCACATCACAATAAATACTATATCTGAAACTACCAAGATGCTTTAGTAACTCCTGGTATTAACCCTTTGCTTGCCATTTCACGGAAAGTAACACGATTGATACCGAACTTACGCATATATCCTCTCGGACGACCTGTCAATTGACAACGATTATGTAAACGTACAGGTGAAGCATTACGAGGTAGTTTGTCTAAGCCGATTAGGTCACCCGCCTCTTTCAAAGCAGCACGCTTTACAGCATATTTAGCAACACAAGCTGCTTTCTTTCTATCTCTTGCTTTTATTGATTCTTTTGCCATTGTATGACTGAATTATAAATATCGAAACCTTATATTATTTCTTGATGCTAGCAAATGGCATTCCCATTGCTTTTAGTAACTCGTATGCCTCGGCATCCGTTCCTGCTGATGTAACGAACGTAATATCCATACCTTGAATCTTAGAGATTTTATCAATAGAGATTTCAGGGAAGATAATTTGTTCCTTGACACCAAAAGTGTAGTTGCCACGACCATCAAAGCCCTTATCACTAATACCTTTGAAATCACGAACACGTGGAAGAGCAATGGCAGTCAAACGATCTAAGAATTCGTACATTTTATCACCACGTAAAGTAACTTTTACACCAATCGGCATATTTTCACGTAGTTTAAAGTTAGATACGGCTTTCTTAGAAAGAGTAGCTACTGCTTTTTGACCTGTAATTGTAGTAATTTCCTCTAAACTACTGTCAATTAATTTCTTATCCCCAGTTGCAGCTCCAACCCCACGGTTCACTACAATTTTTTTTAATGCTGGAACCTGCATTACTGACTTGTATCCGAACTTTTCTTTTAAAGCTGGTACAATTTCTTTAGTGTATTTGTCTTTTAAACGTGCCATTAGTTTCTTAATAGGAGGATTTCCGACCCTCATATTTATTGATAAAAGTTTCGGCAGAAACGAAAATCAAATGGTAATTAATTAAATAAACTTTCCAGTTTCCTTAGAAAATCTTTGTAACTTTCCTTTGTCGTTTTCCTTGCGACCTGTACGTGTTGTCCCGCCAGTTGCTGGGTCCACCAACATAACATTACTAATGTGAACAGGAGCTGCAAACTCACGAATTTCCCCTTGAGGAGATTGAGCGGAAGGTTTGACGTGCTTTTTCATGATATTTACACCACTAACAACAACACGTTGTTTAGCTGCAATTACCTCGCTTATAACGCCACGCTTCCCTTTAGCATTGCCTGCAATAACTTCAACAGTATCGCCAGTGCGAACATGTTGTTTTTGCTGCTTATTGAATTTTCTTTCCATTACTTTGAATTTGAAAATTTGGAAATTTTAAAATTTGAACTAAGATTATGGCTAAACTCCCAAAAGAGAATTTTCCAAGCCTGCCTTCAAATTAAAGAACCTCTGGAGCCAAAGAAACGATTTTCATGAATTGTTTCTCACGCAACTCGCGAGCAACAGGTCCAAAAATACGAGTGCCACGTGGCTCATCTTGATTGTTTAATAATACGACTGCGTTGTCTTCAAAACGAATGTAAGTACCATCTTTGCGGCGAACTTCTTTAGTAGTTCTCACAACAACAGCCTTGGATACAGTTCCTTTCTTCATATTTGAAGATGAAAGGGCTGATTTCACCGTTACGACAACTTTATCGCCGATTGATGCATATCGTTTACGCGTGCCACCCAATACACGGATAACAAGCACTTCTTTTGCACCACTGTTGTCGGCAACACCTGCTCTTGATTCTTGCTGTAACATTGTCTTATGAATTTTTAAGACCCTTAAGTCTGATTCGACGCCCCTAAGGACTCGTCCAACTCAAGAGATAATTAAGTTAATAGCATTCTCCAGTTGAGGAGAATAAAATTGGGGCTATTATTTCGCTTTTTCTACGATTTCTACTAATCTCCAATTTTTGTTTTTGCTCAATGGACGAGTTTCTTGAATCTTAACAGTATCACCGATACCAGCTTCATTGTTCTCGTCATGGAACATAAACTTCTTGGTTTTGAGCATAAACTTTCCGTATTTCGGATGCTTCAATTTACGAACAACAGTTACAACACCTGATTTATCCATCTTGTTGCTTACTACCGTTCCGATACGCTCTTTTCTGAGATTTCTTTCTTCCATTGTTCAGATACTTGATATCCTGTTACTTACAGGGATTGCTATAATTTATCTTGCGTTGAATTCGGTCATCAATTGAGCTATCAATCTACGAGACTGACGAATACGCATCGGATTTTCGATGGGTGTAATGGCGTGAGCAAACTGTAATTTCAAGATTCTATCTTTTTCAACAGCAATATTTTGCTCTAACTGCTCAAGTGACAATGCTTTAATTTCTGACTGTTTCATTTTATTATTTGAACTTAACTGAGTTAGGAATTAAGAATTAAGTTTAGGCAATATATACCTTTAACGGATGTTCGTAACGCAGCACTCAGAACTATTGTTATTATTCAGCTCCTTCTTGGTAGTCTTTACGTACTACAAACTTTGTTTGAACCGGAAGTTTTTGAGCAGCTAGGCGTAAAGCCTCTGTTGCTACTTCTACTGGAACTCCAGTTGCTTCGAATAAAATTGTACCCGGTTTAACACTGGCAACCCAATATTCAGGTGCACCCTTACCTTTACCCATACGTACCTCTAAAGGCTTCTTAGTGATTGGTTTATCTGGAAAAATACGAATCCACACCTGACCTTCACGTTTCATTGCACGGGTAACACCGATACGTGCTGCTTCAATCTGACGAGAGGTAATAAAACCTGGCTCTAAGGATTTAATAGCGAATGTTCCGAAAGCTATCTCATGTCCACGAGTGGCAAGACCTTTAATTCTGCCTTTTTGTTGCTTACGAAATTTAGTTCTTCTTGGTTGTAACATGACGATGTTATATTTTCAGCACTAAGTGCTTAGTTTCAAGTAAAATTTTTCTAAAGTTTCAATGATTACATCAAAAGTTTTCGAGAAGTAAACTTGAAACTAAGTTAGATGCTTATCTCTTATTTGGACCTGTACCTCTATTATTATTGTTATTGCGATTTCCGCCAGCAGCACCACCACGATTATTATTGTTGTTGCTATTGTTACGACCACCGCCACCACCGCTTCTGTTATCGTCACGACTACCGCCTCTGCGGTCATCACGACCTCCACCTCTACGATCATCACGACCTCCACGTCCTCCAGCTTGAGCATCTGCACCGCCTCTCTCGTTATTCGATTGAGCAGTACCACCACCTGCCGGGGTTAAATCACGCTTACCATAAACCTCTCCTTTGAAAATCCATACCTTAATACCGATTTTTCCATAAACGGTGAGGGCTTCAGAAATTGCATAATCGATGTCTGCACGCAACGTATGCAAAGGGATACGTCCCTCTTTATACATTTCATTACGTGCCATTTCAGCTCCTGCTAAACGACCACCAAGTTTTACTTTAATACCTTGAGCACCAACACGAACCGCAGCTTGAATAGCTTGCTTCATTGCACGACGGTAAGAAATACGAGCCTCAAGTTGTTGGGCGATTGATTCTCCTACTAATTTAGCATCTAATTCTGGACGCTTTATTTCGTAAATGTTAATCTGAACATCTTTGTTCGTTAACTTTTTTAGCTCTTCCTTGATTTTATCAACCTCATTTCCACCTTTTCCAATTACAACACCTGGACGGGCTGTATGGATTGTAAGTGTTATGCGTTTTAAGGTACGCTCGATAACTACTTTCGAAATAGCACCTTTTGGAATACGAGCTGAAACATATTTACGGATTTCTTGATCTTCAACTAATTTCTCAGCGAATGTTTTCCCACCATACCAGTTAGAATCCCATCCTCTAATATAACCAAGTCTTAAACCTACCGGATTTACTTTTTGTCCCATTGGTAATTTACTTTATTAAGCAAAACGAGTAGTGTATCGTTTGCTATTTGATTGAATTAATTTGCACTATCAACTACAATTGTAAGATGATGAGAACGCTTACGAATACGATGTCCACGTCCTTGTGGAGCTGGTCTCATACGTTTCAACATACGTCCACCATCAATAAAAATTGTTTTTACATACAATTCTGCATCTTCGATCTTCAAGTCTTCGTTTTTCTGTTGCCAGTTAGCAACAGCTGATAATAAGACTTTCTTTACCACTGGTGCGGCATGTTGTGGCTGAAAGCTCAAAATGCCTAAAGCCTGACTTACCTTCATCCCTCTAATAAGGTCAATCACTAATCTTGCCTTACGAGGCGTAGTAGGGTAATCATTAAGTTTTGCTACTGCTTCCATTATTCTTGAAATGTAGAATTATGAATTAAGAATTAAGAATTTTGAACGATTCGCTTTGGCGATAAAGAATAATGTATACATTTCAGTCTACACTTTTCATTTTACATTCTTCACTCTTCACTCTTCATTCTTCATTGTAATTATTATCTTTTACCTTTATCTTTTTTTGCTACGTGACCACGGAAATTACGAGTTGGTGAAAACTCACCAAGTTTGTGTCCTACCATGTTATCAGTTACATAAACAGGAATAAATTTATTTCCATTATGTACTGCGAAGGTGTGGCCGATGAAATCTGGTGAAATCATTGAACGACGTGACCAAGTCTTGATAACTGACTTTTTGCCTGAATTATTCATATCGACAATTTTCTTGTCAAGACGAAAATCAATGTATGGTCCTTTTTTAAGTGAACGTGCCATTTTTTATTATTCTGAGCGATTTATCGCTACGGTTAAGTTTTGAACCTTTTGTCTATTTCTAAATCAAAAAGCCATTAAACTGCTTGATTATTATTTTTTTCTTCTTGATATTATAAGCTTCGACGAAGGCTTAGTTGTATCGCGAGTTTTCTTACCTTTTGCTAATAAACCGTTACGTGAACGTGGATGACCACCTGACGAACGGCCTTCACCACCACCCATCGGGTGATCAACTGGATTCATGGCAACCCCTCTAACTCTCGGACGAACTCCTAACCAACGTTTACGGCCCGCTTTTCCAAGCGTTACATTCATATGATCTGCATTCGAAACCGCACCTACTGTAGCAAGACAGGTAGCTAATACCATCCTCATTTCACCTGATGGCATTTTCAGCGTAACATATTTACTATCCTTTGCTAATACCTGAGCATAAGCTCCAGCACTACGAGCCATTTGAGCACCTTTACCAGGTTGTAATTCAATATTATGGATAATCGTACCAAGTGGCATATTTCCTACTGGAAGTGTATTACCAACCTCTGGTGCAACATTTGAACCTGAGATGATAGATTGTCCAACTTTCAATCCATTAGGAGCAATTATATATGCTTTCTCACCATCAGTGTATTGAACTAACGCAATACGTGCTGTACGATTTGGATCATACTCAATAGTTTTTACTTCAGCAGAAACATCTACTTTGTTTCTTTTAAAGTCAATCAAACGATATCTACGTTTGTGCCCACCACCAATATAACGTGCAGTACGATGACCTTCGCTATTTCTACCACCAGTTCTTTTGATGGTTGCGGTTAGACTTTTCTCTGGCTTACTTGCTGTAATGTCTGAAAAGTCAGGAGCAATTCTATGACGTTGGCCAGGTGTGTTTGGTTTTAATTTTTTGATACCCATTGTTACTTAATCTTTTGCAGCCGAAGGCTATACTTTAATTTAGTAAATTGTGTAATGTCGCTGTTTAAGCCCTTATTACAAATTTTCGTAGAAATCGATTAAATCACCATCTTTTAATGTAACTACTGCTTTCTTAAAAGTAGAAGTCATACCAGATGATGCTCTGCTCCGAGTCATTCTCGATTTCTTTTTGCCGATTTGACGAACAGTGTTAACATCAGTTACAGTAACACCGTACATTTTTTCGACAGCTTTTGCGATTTCGATTTTATTCGCAGTTAACTCAACCTCAAACACAAATTTACCTGTTGAAGTAAGTTTTTGTGATTTTTCGGTAACGATTGGTCTTTTGAGTACACTCATTTTCGTATTATTTATAAGTTGCAACGCAACTATAAGTCTTAATTCAATATTGTTTCAATTTTCGACAATGCACTTTCACTAATTAAAACTTTATCAGCGTTAATCAAATCGTAAGTACTTACTTCATCAACACTTATAACCTTGGCTTTTGGAATATTACGTGCTGACAAATAAATATTACTGTCATAATCACCTATGATAAATAAGGTTTTGGTACCAGTCAAAGAAAGTGCGTTGAGGAATGACAAATATGATTTTGTCTTTGGTGCTTCGAAAGTAAAATTTTCAATAATCGAAATATTGCTTTCTGCTGCTCTAGATGAAAGTACTGATTTACGAGCCAATACTTTAATTTTTTTATTGAGTTTGAAATCGTAATCACGCGGAACTGGTCCGAATACACGACCACCACCTACGAAAATTGGAGCTTTGGTAGAACCGTGACGAGCACCTCCTGATCCTTTCTGACGAACGATTTTCTTTGTAGAACGGTTAATCTCAGCTCTTTGCTTTGCTTTGTGCGTTCCTTGACGTTGATTAGCCAAATAGTGTTTTACATCTAAGTAAACTACATGTTGGTTTGGCTCGATTCCGAAAACACTATCAGCCAATGTAACTGTGCGACCTGTGTCTTTTCCGTCTTTGCTTAATACTGATAAATTCATTTGATTATTACTGTATTTTTTCGGTGTCGTTCAGTTTCGACCTAAATAGCTCCTGCCCTAAAGGAAGCTTTTTCTATAACACCCCTTTCAAGGGCTGGGGGTTATCTTATTTATGTAATGTTATGTACGAATTTTTCGCTCCTGGGATTGAACCATTCACTACAATAAGGTTTTGTTCTGTAAGCACTTTTAGTACTTTCAAGTTTTGGATTGTAGTACGGGTATTTCCCATACGACCACCCATACGAACACCCTTGAATACACGTGATGGAAACGAACATGCACCAATCGAACCAGGATGACGACCTCTATTATGCTGACCGTGTGTTTGACCACCTACTCCAGCAAATCCGTGACGCTTGACAACACCTTGAAAACCGCGTCCTTTAGAGTTTCCACTTACGTCTATGAAATCTCCTTCTACAAAAACATCTTCAATACGAATCGTTTCGCCGAGGTTATATTCTTTTTCGAATTCTTTGAATTCTACTAATTTACGCTTAGGTGTTGTACCTGCTTTCTTAAAATGACCTACAAGTGATCGACTTGTATTTTTTTCTTTCTTTTCGCCGTATCCTAATTGAATGGCCTTATAGCCATCCTTATCTTCGGTACGAACTTGAGTAACAACGCATGGGCCTGCCTCTATCAAAGTACATGGTACTGCTTGACCTTCCGCGTTGAAGATAGTTGTCATTCCAACCTTCTTTCCAATAATTCCAGACATGGTATTTTACGCTTTATTTGCTAATTTAACCTAAACTTTCATCTTCTCACCAGTTCAACGTAAACTGGGGTGCAAATTTCGTGAAAATTTTACACGATTACAAGTTTAAACTAATAATTTATTTACTTTTTTCAGAGGTTGACCATTGTCAACTTAAACTTTGCATTGCAAACCACGTGTGGTAAGGACCAAATAGGTGCAGGACAATTCCTTGTTACCTTGCAATGATTCCTGTAAATGTTCAAAAGCTTTCGGAGACCGTTTCAAATGAGTGAAGTGAATAAATTCAGACGACTCAACAGGTCAATAATCAAACTGGTTTCCCGCATGAGCTGGGACTTCATTTGACCAGAGAAGAATACTCCGTTTCTTAATGAGACTACAAAGGTATAATTTTTATTTTTTAAATGCAAATATTGATAAAAAATATTTGATATTTATTTTGGAATATTTCTTTATTATAAGTTTGTTAAGAAACAAGGTGTCGATATTCAATAACTTTACTCTATTTTTCCCATAAAAATCTCACCTTTGGCATTGTACTTTGAAGGCTGTCCAACAACATAACTTCCATTGTTGATTGATACGGATTTGCCAAAGAAAGTTTCGCTTGAACTATCATTTGCGTAAATTTTTCGTAATATCTCCCAATGCTCAAAAGAAGAATATCTTGATGATTTGAAATAGACATAAGCACTTCCTTTGTCAGTTACTCCGTTAACATCTTCAGTTTCAGCTGCAACTATTAAATAATTTCCAGATAAGTGTATAGAGGAACCAAAGTTACCATCATTTACTTTACCATTGAGGGTTTCACCGCCTGCATACCAATTACCATCAAAACTTTTCATGTAAAACTTAATAATTCCATACTTTTGAGGAGAATCACCTGGTGAAGACACCGCAATTGTATTTCCAGAAACAGAAACACTATACCCAAAGCGGTCTCCTTGTTGAGTATATATATCACCTAATTTTAAAATTTCACTCCACATTCCATTAAAATTTTGTTGGAAAATATAGACTTCACCCTTGCTACTATTTTGAAATGGAGCACCGATTACAAGATATGAATTTTCAAGAGAAATACTGAAACCAAATTGATGATTGGCACCTCCATTTGAGGCAATTAAAATCGTATTTTGATTCCATTGATTATTTGTAAAACTAAATGTATACACACTTCCTTTTGATGAATTCTTGCCAACTGCACTGACTGCTAATAGATTATTTGTAGCATTAAAAGCTATCGAATGTCCAAAATAATCATCATTTTGAGCATCATTTGCTGTTATTTTTTGCTTTTGTTGCCAAATATTCCCACTTTTTTCAAAAACATAGACTGCTCCTCTGTTTGAGTTACTACCTCTAGCACTTACGATAATATAATTACCTTTTATCAAAACTGAGCTTCCAAATAAATCATTAGTTTGCAAATCATTCCCTGTAATTTGGGTCTTTAAGTTCCAAACCCCACCAGTTCTTTCATAGATAAATACTTCTCCCCTACTATTATTCTGATTGGGAGCACCCGCTACAATAAATTCTCCTTCAATCGAGACCGATGAACCAAAATTAGCCGCATTTGACAGGCTACTTGGTGAGCGACTTATTGCTGGAAGATACTGCGTATTGGTTTTGGCTAATGGATACCAGTTATATCCATCATGCAAGAATAAAGTTAAGTAATCAGAGTCAAATACTGTCAGTCCCCTCGTTGGGTTTGCTATTGCCTTTCGTTGAGTGCTCGTCATTACGGGTAAGCGAACTCCTTTTGTTGTACTTTGAATATCCAAAATTGCACTTGAAGAAGGCGTTGCATTATTATCAGATATAGATACTTTTCCTTTTAACTCTGTGCCGTTTGGAGTAATACTTTGTTGGGAATGAGCAACGGACAAAATAGTTAAGCAAAGCAATAGAATCGAATATTTTATTAATTTATTCATAAGTTCGGCCGAATAATACATAGTACTTGTTTTTTTTAGCAGAATAGCCGCTAATTAAATAGTCTTGTTTAAAAACGCTTAATCTTCGCCCAAACCATGTATAATATTCAATATCTGGGGCTGTTCGTACACTGTTTTTTATCCAACCTGTATTTGTTTTCTTCATAAAAATAACTCTTCCCGAATTTGTAAATTCATCCACACTAGTACCTTCTTCGCCATTCAGTAAATATTCTCCATAAACATCAAAATAACCAACAATTAAAGGATTAGGAATAATAACAAAATCGCTTTTATACCACGAATTATCTGTTAATGTATAAATATTAACACCATTTTCTACATGGGCATATAATTGATTATTATGATATTTGACTGTTTTTCCTAACCAATCATCTCCTCTTTCTTTTACTATTTGAAATAGATTGAATTGTCCATTTTGAAGTTTATAAATATGTATTCGAGATTTATTTACATCTGGCGGGGCATTTTCACCAATTCCACCATTTCCAAGAAATAAGAATCCATCGTCCATACTAATTGAAAATCCGAGTAAAAGGTCATTGGCATCGGATATAGTCTGAGATAAACTCCAAGCATTACCATTCTTATGATAAATATAAATAACATCATCATTGTATGTAAAAAAGGCTCCAGTAGAAACTACAGCTAAATAATTTTGCCATAAACTAACCCGATAGGGAGCAAACTCAGTCACAGTTGGTAAGCTAATTTTATGTGTTTCAATGAAATTCCCACTTATATTCTTTGCAAAAACATAAACACCCTTATAAGAGCCACAAACTAAAGTATCATTTCTATAACTCATGGAAAAACCAAAGGCATTATCGCGTAAAGCAATATTAGGTGCGATTATTTGTTTTAAAACCCAATAATTTTCGGTATTTTTTTGATAGTAATATACAACACCACTATATTGCCTACCACTAACTGTTTGATGAGCTGCAGCAATGAAAGCAAAGCCATCTTGCATGATTAACTCTTCGCCGAATGTATTTGTAGGCTCACTTGGTAGTTCAAATGAAAAGGTATCCTTTGAATTGGTAATCTCAAGTCCTTGCCACAATGTTCCATCAAAAAAATACAGTTTATCTTGGTCGGTGTCATAGACAATCAAACCTACATCAGGATTGACGATATTTTGTCGCTGCTCGGATGTGAAAAGCGGAAAAGTAAAACCTTGGTTTTTGCTCTGAACTTCCATTATTGAAGATGAAGCATTTTGAACAGAGTCTTTTGAAAATATTCTTAAACTTTTCTGTAAGTTTATCTCTTGACTTTGTACAGTTTGCTTTTGACTGTAGATAAATGAATAACTACCGACCAAAATATATAAAAGAATAGTAACCAAGAAAATATGTAAAAGCTGTCTCATGGTTTAGTATAGAATCTTAGAAAATCATAAAAACTGAATTCAATATATTTATTTCAATTTCACCGTCCAGACCTCAAACTTGGTTTTGTTTGGGTTATAAATAAATAGCTTATTGTAAGCTTCAGCGTAAGAAAGTGCGGGTAATGCACTGGCTGGTAATGGTTTATCCCCGATTGTTTTGCCTTTTAGATCAAAGAATGTGTTGTTTTTTCCATCGAAAATTGAAATTACTCGCAAATCATTTCCTAAATCAAAATACTTTAGTTGCGATTTCATGAAATTTGTACTTTCAATTTTTATTACTGAAGTTCCTTGTTTATTGAAAATTACCATCGAAGTAGATGTACGACGCACTACCAACCAATCTTTACGGTTTTGATCGAATAATAATTCAAACACTGCTCCTTTATCAGGACGTTCTAACTGAATGTTAGCATTGGTTATGCTATTGCCAAGCATATCGACCTTCTTAATTTCTCCAATTTCGGAGAGCAAAGTGATGACTGAGTTTTTGCTACCATCTTCCTCTACAATCATCCCTATTGGTCGAGCCGTAAGCGGTACTTTTGGAAAACCACTCAAAGTTGGACCTTGTTCGTAGAAAACATTAAGCGTTCCATCTTTTTGTAATACGGCCAAATAGGCATTGTTTTTAAACTTGACTGGCTGAATCTGAACGATGCTGCCGAGTTGAGTAGGTGTTTTTATTTTACTTACTTTTTGAGTTTCTTCATTAATTATATATATCGATGCCGATGCATCAACGATATAGATTTTTGTTTCGTTAGCAGCTAAGACTTTCACTCCTCCATCTAATGACAATTCCGGCGAACTAGCTATTATTCCCTGCATATTATCTCGACTCAAAACCACCAAATTGCTTGGAGTGGTGGTCAGATAATGAAGAAGTCCATCTTGGAAATAATCAGTTGGTAATAAATAATTAGTATTTATTACTTGTCCGAGCGGAATGGTATTTATTACTTTGGCAGTATTTGACAATAATTTCAGTTGGCTATCTGCTTGTTGAATAATAATTTCATCTGCTGCATTTACTGAATTTCTTATGATATTAGGTATACCAACTATAGGGCTTTTTACGATCAAACTATCTTGCAAAAATAATTTATTGATAATTGCGGCTTTTTGCGTTTGTGGGACTTTTTCTATCAAAAACTTAGTTCCAAATGTATTATTAATTACAAAGTTTTCGATAGCAATAAACCGTATGTCTTTTACTCTAACTTCGTGTTTGAGCGTTGAAGCTTGCCACTTCTTGGGTAATGAATAATAAATATTATTCCAAACTCGCTGTGGGCTAATAATGGCGGTTACTTGCGATTGTGGACTAAGTTTGTCAATAAAACTACGATAAATACTTGACTTTGCCCAAGTTTGACCTGTATTTAGGCTATTGAGGTATTCACGCATGGCATCATCATCGCTAGCCAAAATAATGTAATCGTCTTTTTGTGTATAATAACAATCTGAAAAACCTTTGAATACCGAACCAAACAACATAGCCGGTAATTGACTAACATCAATTTTTCTAACATAATTATTGAGATAGGTAAACGGTTGTGCTTTAAAATAGCTGGAAATCTTTTCGGCATTGGTGGCCAAATCATCGAATAAATTAAGAGCATCGGCCGAGTCTTCGGTTTTGATGAGCAAGATTTTCTTCGATGGTTCATCAGATGACGTTTCCATTTCACACAAAACAATTTCATCTTTCAGAATCGAATAAAAACTATTAAGATTGACATTTAGCAAACGATTAACGCTATCTTTTTCAACAACGAGTTCTGGTTCTTCGTTTTTCATGTAAGTATTAAAATCTTGAGCCAACAAGAGTTTATTCTTAAAACTCAAACGAATTGTAATTGCCGTATTTTCGGTAATCAAGTCAGTACAAGCAAAAGGCTGAGGTTTTTGACGAGCGAAAATCCCCAAGAATGGAATTACATTTGTACCTTTGGAGTAAATGTAAGCTGAAATAATATTAGGGAGTTTTTGTTTTTCGAAAACAATATCAGGGTTACGTGGCGTAATATTTCCAAAAAACTCAATCAGATTTGGTGATAACTGCGAGGGAAGAATATCAGCCACATCTTGTAAACTCTTACTCTTAAAATAAATGTGTGCTGTTCCTTTTCTACTTTCTTTGAATGGCACTCTTTCAATTGCAACCCCTGATTTGATTCGATTGGCAACTTCTTCAAGTAATACTTTCGAGCCGCTACAAATCAAAAAATTATCATGTACAAAGAAATTGAAAAGCGGACGACTATTAATATCGTATAATTCATTGATGCGAAGCCCTTTATAATTACGCCCATAAACTTTACGTTTTGTAGCATCTGGCACTAAGAGACTATTCAGAAAAGAATCATCCCCAAAAGTACCGGTTGGAATATAGATAATATATTCGAGATTTTTCTTGTTTTCTCGGTGAAGCGAATAAGTAATAAGTTTCTTTTCAAAAAACTTTTTAGCAATATTTTCGTTATCAATACTTCCGCCAATTTTTTTTAGTTGTGCCAACGCATCATAAAAAAAAGGGATGTCGGCAAGCTGAGTAGGATCAGTTTTAGAATGAAGCGATTGTTGAATTTCGGAACTTTCTACAACCAAAAAGGCATTGTCAGGCACAAAATTCCAAGCATCTTTACGTGGAGCAAACCAAATTTGATAAGCAATAAATAGAGCAATCAACAATAAGATTGCATTGAGATACCATAAAGTTTTTGCTTTTAACATATTTCAAAAGTCGAAAGTACAGGGCTGAAAGCCAATAGTTTCAAATAAATTATCGGCTGATTTTCTACAATCTCTGATTTTAAGATTTTAGTTGGTAGATTTGCAAAAATAAGTAATTAAAACCATGATTGAAAGATTTACAAGATTTGTAAAGTTGATTAATCGAATATTAGAAAAGATTTCTTTTACTGTAATAAATGACTCAATTAGAAACAATTTGTGCGTTATCTACGCCACAGGGTATCGGAGCGATTGGAGTAATTCGTGTTTCGGGCGAATATACATTTACGATTGTCAATAAAATTTTCAAAGGCAAAGACTTGACTAAGGTTGATTCGCACACGATACATTTTGGCACGATTCAAGATGGCGAATTGATTGTAGATGAAGTTTTGATTGCCGTTTTTAAAACACCAAGAAGTTTCACAAAAGAAGATGTAGTAGAAATTTCTTGTCATGGCAGCGACTACATTATAAGATATATTCTGAAACTTTTGCTTCAAAATGGTTGTCGAATGGCTCAGGCGGGTGAGTTTACACAACGTGCATTTTTGAATGGCCAGTTTGACTTAATTCAAGCCGAAGCCGTAGCAGATTTGATTGCGGCAGACTCGGAAGCCGCCCACAAAACGGCTATGAATTTAATGCGTGGAGGTTTCTCGAATCAATTGAAAATTTTGCGTGAAGAATTGATTCAATTTGCAAGTTTAGTAGAATTAGAACTAGATTTTGGTGAAGAAGATGTGGAGTTTGCAGAAAGAGACGACTTAAAATCTTTAATATCAAAAATTCAGGGTTTTCTTAAAAACCTTATTGATTCATTCGACGCAGGAAATGTGATTAAAGAAGGCTTACCTGTAGCTATAATTGGGCCGCCCAATGCTGGAAAGTCAACACTTTTGAACGTACTATTGAATGAAGAAAGAGCCATCGTAACCGCAATTGCGGGCACAACTCGTGATGTGATTGAGGATGTACTTTTTATTGAAGGAATTAAGTTTAGATTTATAGATACAGCAGGAATTCGGGCAACAAAAGATGTAGTTGAGTCTATAGGAATCGAACGATCGAAAGATGCTATGCGACGTGCTGAAATAGTTTTATTATTGACTGACAATCAAATTATTAACGACGATTTTAAATTAGATCTTGAGGAAGACAAGATTATTAAAGTTAGAAATAAGATTGACTTGGTAGAACAAAAAGAAAACTTTGAAGGCTTAAACATCTCAGCCAAAAACAACATTGGCATTGATGTGCTCAAAACAGCAATCGTTGCAAAAGCCAAAGTTAAAAAACAAGCCGATACGATGTTGACGAATCTACGTCATTATGAACATTTAGTAAAAGCCAATGATGCCCTAACGGAGGTTTTGAATGGTTTAGATATAGGTATTACTGGGGATTTTCTGGCCCAAGATATTAGACTTTCGTTGCACCATCTTGGTGAGATTACAGGAACGATTTCTTCAGATGATTTATTAGCAAATATTTTTAGTAAATTTTGTATCGGCAAATAAAACAATTGTAAAATACACAAAATATCAATTCAATAAGTAAAATGTTTTCATATTGGTAAAGAACTATCAAAATCTTGATTGGCTTAGAAATGCTAGCCAAGCCTCTTTTATTTTACCATTTATCAAAAATTCTTTGGTCATTTCTTTATAATTTGCATTAGGATGTTGAGCGTTAAAATCATGCATTTCTTCCTTAGAAGGCAGTTCTTCGATATTCCCTAGTTTGCCTAAATCATTGCCGGAAAATGATGAATCGTATTTGATAAAATCAGGAATAGCGTCAACCCCAATACCTTTATGGATACTTGGCTTTGCAACTTCAAATAATGCGTTGCCTGAGGCTCTAACATACCAATCGCCTCCTAAACGTGCTACCCAATCTGTTTTGGTTTGATCTATTTTGCCATTTTCGTCTAAAATATCCTCAGAAAAATGTGCCAAAATTATTTCACAAATGACTAAATTTGGCGAACCTCCTTCTTCACTCATTTGAATGACCTGCTTTACTTTACACTCAAAGGCCGCTTTCGATTCTTTTACACGAGGTGGTTTCACCATAACCGAAGGCTCCTCTGTAAATCCTCCCTTTACAAATTCGTTGATTCCTTTTTGATATTCGCAACTCGCCAAAGACATTTGTTCTACCATAGCAAAATCAACCATATTAATGACCACCTCATCGTGTTCCAACACATTTTCTAGGGTATGCTTTTGACTCCCATCTCTTACACGTCTATTTGGCGAAAAAATAAGCGTAGGCGGATTGGTGCCAAACACATTGAAAAAACTAAATGGGCTTAGATTCACATTACCATCTTTATCAATAGTTGATGCAAAGGCAATAGGCCTTGGAGCTACAGAACCTTGTAAATAACCATGTAACACTGAAACGGATACTTCTTTGGGGTTGATTGTTAGCATAATTAATATTTACTTAGTTGGTAAAATGGTGGTTCTTACTTCGCCGAAATCAACACTATAGTTTTCGTTTACGGCATATCCTTTAATGACAATGGTATCGCCATCTTCTAAAAATGTTCGGGTACTGCCGTCTGGCAATGCAATAGGATTTTTACCGCCCCAACTCAGCTCCAATAATGAACCATAACTATCAGGCGTTTTACCTGAAATAGTACCAGAACCCATCACATCACCAATATTGAGATTACATCCATTCACCGTATGATGAGCTATTTGTTGAGCCACTGTCCAATACATATTTTTGAAATTTGACTTGCACATTAATACTTCGGTGTGTGTTTTAACAGAATGTGGAATGAGGTAAACCTCCAATGTGATGTCGAAATTTTTGCGATTTTTTTCTTTTAAATACGGCAGTACTTCTGGATTTTGAACCTCGGCATCTACTCTAAATGATGCTAATTCTTCAATAGGTACCACCCAAGCAGCTATTGAAGAGAAAAAGTTTTTGGCTAAAAATGGACCAAGCGGTACGTATTCCCATCTTTGAATATCTCGTGCAGACCAATCATTAAACAAGCTAAATCCAAATACATAATCTTCTGCTTGATTAACATCTATGGCGTTTCCAATTTCATTGTTTTTTCCAATGATGGTAGCCATTTCTAATTCTATATCAAGCCTTTTACTTTCAGAAAAACCAGGTAGAGTTGTATCGCTTGCATTGATTTGACCTTTAGGTCTATGAAAATTTTTACCCGAAACAAATATAGAACTTGAACGCCCATGATAGGCAACTGGCAGGTGTTTCCAGTTAGGCAAAAGTGCATTGTTTGGGTCTCTAAACATGACGCCTACATTGTAAGCGTGTTGCTCAGACGAATAAAAATCAGTATAATCGCCTATTCTAATTGGCAAATGTAAGTCCGCTTCTTCTTTAAGTACCACACAAGAAGAGTATTCCTCAAGATTTATGTTTTTTAAAATTTGAATTACCGCATTCGTTTTTTCTTTGCCAAGACTTATAAAGTTATTGAGAAAATCATTTTCAAAAACAGAATTATCAATTTTTAATGCTTCAAAAACATTCTTTTCCGCCAAAAGAAAGAGGTCAAAAATTTGCCCTTGAATTTTGGCAGCCAATCTTTTCGGGTTATCTTTAATACTATATATACCAAAGGCGATTCCTTGTTTCATTTTTTATTTTTTGTTTTTTTCTACTCCAACCAACTTTTGTAATATTTCCCATCATCAATTTTCAATGCATCTTCTGTTATAGATAATGGCCTAAAAGTATCAATCATGACCGCTAACTCTTCTGTACCAGTGTGCCCTATGCTACGCTCATAGGCTCCTGGTGCTGGGCCATGAGGTATTCCCCCAGGATGCAATGTGATATGTCCTTGCTCAATGTTGTTTCGGCTCATAAAGTCACCATCCACGTAATACAACATTTCATCACTATCAATATTTGAATGATTATACGGTGCAGGAATACTCAATGGATGATAATCGTACAAACGAGGAACGAATGAGCAGATTACAAAGGCCTTTGTTTCAAAAGTCTGATGTACTGGTGGTGGCTGATGCACACGGCCTGTGATGGGTTCAAAATTATGAATTGAAAACCCATAAGGAAAATTATAACCGTCCCAACCTACTACATCAAAAGGGTGTGTTGGGTAGAGCATTTCGTATAAAACCCCTTGTTTTTTGATTTTTATAATAAAATCACCTTTCTCGTTGTGGGTTTCAAGGTCTTTGGGTAATTTTAAATCACGTTCGCAAAATGGTGAATGCTCTAACAGTTGGCCAAAATGATTTCTGTATCGTTTTGGTGTATATATTGGATGAAAACTTTCAGCATATAAAATACGATTTTGTTCTGTATCAAAATCTATTTGGTAAATCATCCCTCTGGGAATGATTAGATAGTCACCGTATTCAAAAGGAATATTGCCAAGCATGGTTCTCAAAGTACCACTGCCTTGGTGTATAAACACCATTTCGTCAGCATCTACATTTTTATAGAAGTATTCACGCAATGATTTTTTTGGTGCTGCCAAACCAATATGAATATCTGAATTCACCAAAAGTGGGGTACGACTTTCCAAAAAATCATCTTTCGGTTTTACCTCAAAACCTTTCAAAAGGCGGGCTTTCATGCCTTTTTCAATGGCTATTTTAGGAGAAACGTCTTTTTCGGACAAAATCTCCTTGACCATGGTAGGCCGATGTATTTCGTATAGAAGAGATGACATGCCATCGAAGCCAATTGTTCCAAACAATTGCTCATAATATAGCCCACCATCAGTTTTTTTAAACTGAGTGTGTCGCTTTTGGGGCATTTTTCCTAATTTATGATATATGGGCATAATTTTAATTTATTACATTTAAACTATGAACGTTTCTAAGAGTTTCTGCAATCTCTTCATCTATGATTTCCTGCTCAGTTTTGATTAAGCTGTCTTGTTCAAAGAGATTTCCAAACATATATGAATTGATTAAATCTAATGCATTACTAAATTCAAAATTTCGCCATCTACCCAAAATGTATAGGTCTGGTGTAAACAGGTAGGCTCCTCCATCAGCTAAATCATACAGTTTTGAAAGTTTTTCGTTTTTGAAAATATCAATTTCGAAAATATCTATTTCTGCATCAGCTATTTGTTTCTTTTCTTTCTCCGAAAGCCTGTTTTTATCAATAAGCAAGGTAAAATGATAGCCTAATTTATCTATTAAATAGCCATTATCAATACTACAATCTTTGAGAGCTCTTCCAGGTTCCAAGTCTTGACTTTGCCAGTAGCCTTCTTCGGAATTTAAATATTTGCCATATACACATGGTATGCTTAGTCGGCCACAATTTATTTGCTTTTTATAAAATACATCTGTCTTTGCTTTTTCTAAAATAGCATTTCTCATAGCAGTAGCTTCTTCACCTTGTGGAGCAATAAAAGTATTAGACTGACCCGTGCAAGCAATATTTTGGTCTGCAGCAGCGACCCTTTCGGCATTATAAGTTTCTAAAAGTTGCTTGTTACTGCCTTTTAAAATTGCGGCAAGTTTCCAACTCAGATTATCAGCATCTTCAATACCACTATTGGCACCTCTTGCTCCGAACGGACTCACTACATGGGCGGCATCACCTATGAAGATGACGTTTTTATGAACAAATCTATCTAATTTCTTACTGCTAAAACTATAGATACTGGTCCAATCCAATTCGAAAGGTCGGTCTTTAATAACACTTTTAATTTTTTCGGAAATAAATTCTTTGTTTTGAGCAATCGAACTGTCTGCATTTTTTCCCAATTTAAAATCCAATCGCCATAAATTGTCTGGTTGTTTATGCAACAAAATACTTTGTCCAGGTGCAAAAGGTGGGTCAAACCAAAACCATCTTTCTGGAGGAAAATCTGCTACCATTTTGAAATCTGCAATGAGAAATCTTTCTTCAAATCGCTCTCCTTGCATCTCCAAATTCTTGAGATTACGAATGGTACTTCTACTGCCATCACAAGCGACGAGGTATTTCGTTTGTATTGAATAATTGCCTTCGGGGGTTTCAATATCTACTTTTACAATTTCGTCATTAGCGTGTTCGATATTTACCACTTTATTCAGCCATCTTAGATCAATTTTGGGTTCATTTAATACTGCTTCTATCAAAAAATGCTCGACATAATATTGTTGTAAATTGATAAAAGCAGGGTATTTTGATAGATTATCGGGCGATAAATCAAAACGATCAATTTCTTGTTCTTTAAAAAAAATGCGACCAACATTCCATTGTACGCCTTTTTCCATCATCGGTTTTGCCACTCCCAATTTATCAAAAATCTCTAAACTTCTTTTGGCAAAACATATAGCACGGCTGCCAATACTCACCTGATTGCCATCATCCAAAAGCAAAACTTCGACGCCCTGTTTTGCCAACGACAAAGCCAATGTTAAGCCCACAGGACCACCACCTACGATGCTTACATCGTAAGTTCTAGCACTAACATTGCTTAATTCGGGCGGTTTTACAAAAGGATATGTTTGGTATTTAAACATGGTTATTTTATCAAAACGTACTAAAAGTGTTTGGTTAATAAATGATATTTATAGCTTTACACCCAATTTTTAAAAAATTATCGTCAATTACTTTTTTTCAGGTATCCAATAATCGTAAATAAGATATTCGTTGATATGTGGACCTATAATGCCGCCAATCTTTTTATAATTAGGGTGGGTATAAAAAACAGAATCTCTTACAAATTCGGACTCAAATGTCATGTAAAATGAATATTTATAGCCTTTGTCGAGGTTTCCTCTGCTTGATACGTTTTTATTAAAACTTAGGTCGTTTACTCCTTTTATACTACCAAACATTTCGTACATAGCAGTCTCAATTGTATCAATTGGGGCATTATCTTTGAAATTAAAAAGCACAATATGATGCAGTTTACTTGCCGAATTCTTGATATCGGTCGTCTTACTGTTGCTTAGTTTTGGGCTACATCCCAAGTTGATAATTGCCAAAAAAAACAATACTTTTAAAGATAATTTCATTTTCATAGATTTAGAATTTTGACAAGCAAATCTTAGCTTCTTTTACCATTTGAGATACAATTTCTGCTACTGGTTTTATATCTTTTATAAGTCCGACAGACTCACCTGCCAATAAGCTCATTTGCTCAAAATCGCCTGTGGTTTCTGGTGTTGGTAGCACACCCGAAAACCGCCTAATTGGCCCCATCGCTGACTGGCCAATGATTGGAAAATCTTCGGGTTTTTTATTAGCATAAGGGGCAGGATAATCTTTGCCTTCATATTCTGCCACTATTTTATTGCGAATACCCCTTACTGTGGCATCAGGAAAATCAAAACCAAATATATTATGATGCACCGTATCGTTCACCTCGGCTGCCACAACTCTTTTTTTGTATTCGGGATGTGCATTTGATTCTGAGGTAGCTAAAAATCGAGTACCAACCGAAACTGCATCTGCTCCCAAAGTAAGTGCGGCGGCTAATCCTTGGCCATCAGCAATGCCACCTGCCACAATCAGGGGTATTTGTGGAAAGGCTTTTTTAATATTGGGCAATAAAGAAAATACAGAAACCGTGCTTCTATTATGCCCCCCAGCCTCGAATCCTTGCACAATTAAGGCATCTGCACCAGCTTCAACGGCTACTTTGGCCTCTGATAAACTACCTATCTGTATCCAAACTTTTATTTTATTTTCTTTTAGTCTCTTTATATATTGAGCAGGCACATCGTCCCAGAAAAAAACTACGACAGGTACTTTCTCCGCAATACATACTTCAATATGTTCAATCTGAATAAAACGAGGTATAAAATTTACTCCAAAAGGTTTTCCCTTCAGTTCTGCTTTAATTTTTTGTATCTGACTTTTCAAATAATCCACTGGAAATCCAGAACCACTCATCTGTCCAAAAGCACCCGTTTTTGAAACGGCTATAGCTAATTCGGCATTAGCAATAAATGCCATACCTGCTGAAATGATGGGAACCGATAATCCGTATTCCTTCGTCAATTTGGTTTGTAGGGCTATAGTCGCTACATTTTCAGCTTTTATTATAGCTGGTGTTACTGAAAACACTGCTCCTAAAGCTGTATTTTTCAAAAATGACCGACGTGTATTGTTTAATGATTTCATGATTATTGTTCTTCTTAAAAAATCAAATACTTGCTTGCAATGCAAACCACATTTCTTTGTCTTTTTCCGCCGTCCAGATTTTAGGATGTTTGATACCTTGAGCTTCTTCATAGGCACGTGTAACATTAAATGGCATACAATGTTCAAAAATGACATAATCGCCAAAAATTGGTTTCATTAAACCATGAATTTCCTTATAGGCTTCGGTCAAATCTAAACCTTTTGCAACTGCAGCTTTTGCTGTTTCGAGCAGCATTGTTACGTATTTCGTGGTGCTATCTATTGATTCATTTACTTCATTTTCATTAAATAGAGCATTTCCACGACCAGGGACTGCACAAACAGCACCCAATGCTTTTATATGTTGCAGGGTTTGAGGCCACTCTTCTAATTGGGCATCTCCGCAATAAGGCGTAGCTCCGTATTCAAGCAAGTCTCCACTAAAAAGTGCCTTGCAATCTGGCACCCAAGCTATTATGTCGCCACGGGTATGCCCAGCACCTAAGTGTTTCAATTCTACAATTCTATTGCCCAAATTGATGGTCATTGCTGTCTCGAATGTGATGGTTGGGTAAGTCAAATGTGGAATCGATTCCACAGACCTAAATAACCTTGGAAATCGGTCGGTTTCACTTTTAAAATCCTGCTCACCACGTTCATTTATCATTTCTAAAGTTTTGGCGGAGCAAACAATTTCCGCACTATCAAAGGCAGAGGCACCCAAAACCCTTACTGCATGATAATGGCTTAGTATTAGGTATTTTATGGGCTTGTCAGTAACTGTTCTAATTTTTTCAATTAAGGCTTTTGCCATCACTGGAGTTGCTTGTGCTTCCATAACCAACACATGGTCATCGCCAATAATCACAGCACTATTAGGGTCACCTTGAGTAGTGTAAGCATAAATATTGGGTGCTATTTCAGTAAATGTGATTTGTTTTTCCTCCAAATCTGAAACACTGGCAAATTGTTTTTGCATGATTTCTGTATTTTAAATTTAATCTTGTAAGTCCTTACTTTCTTTTAAAAACGGATTAATAAGAAATGCTAACATCACTAACCCTATGGGATATAACAATCCCACAAAAGGTGACAAAGCAGCCCCTACTATTATATTTGCTTTGAGAAATTCTGTAACCAATGGAGTAGCCCCACCAATGAGTCCATTGCCTATATTGTGGGTAAAACCCATGCTAGTATATCTTACCTTGCTTTCAAAATATTCCATTACAAATATACCCATTGGGCCATATACTAAGGCACTGGCTATCATGTTTATAAACGCCATAAAAATAAAAAGAAATGTTGTGCTAAGCGTCAGACCATGAGTGGTGCTCAAACCCTCCGGATTACCCAAAGTATTAAAAAGATAAAATGAGATTGGTATTGAAATTAAACCTAAACATATTCCCATAAATATGACTCTTTTTCGTCCTATTCTATCGCTTAAGGCTCCCGCCCATTGAAAAAACGGTGTTCCAAGAAGCAAAGCCACAGCCAAAATAGTAAAACTTGTAAACTCATCTACTTTCATGGCTCTGTGTAAAAAATAAAGTGTTACAAATTGTGAAGTCTGCATAATGGTACTTTGAGCTGCGTTTCCTCCAAAAATCAACATCAATATGAGCTTTATTTTCTTCCACGTATTCAATGATTCTCTTACGGGCGACTTTGATAAACTTCCCGAGGCTTTCATTGCCAAATACACAGGTGTTTCATCCATTTTTCGCCTTGCCAAATAAGAAAATAATACTAAAATAGCACTACTCAAAAATGGCAATCGCCAGCCCCAACTATTAAAAGCCTCAGGACTCATTACTGACTGCACCGCAATCACCACAACTAAACATAGCAAAAGCCCTATTGGCACAGTGGCTTGAATGAAGCCAGTATAATAGCCACGTTTGTTGGCAGGGGCATTTTCGGCGACATACACAATTGCACCAGAGTACTCGCCACTTAGAGCAAAGCCTTGTGCCAACCTTAGCACTAACAATAAGATAGGTGCCGCCCAGCCAATTTGGTTAAATGTTGGAATAAGTCCAATAAAAAAAGTAGCTCCACCCATAAGTAGCAAGGATAGCAAAAATGATTTTTTCCGTCCTTTTCTGTCACCCATGCTCCCAAAGAATAATGAGCCAATAGGTCGTACAAAAAACGAGGAGCCTACTATGGCCAAAGTCTCCAAAAATGCTGTATTACTATTGGCAGGAAATAGCTGACTGCTCAATAATTTTGCTAAAATCACAGCCAAAAACAAATCATACCACTCCAATAAAGTCCCTGTTGCAGAGGCTATTATAGCCGTTTTCATTTTATTTTCAAGCATCATAGTTTTTTAGATACAGTTATAAATAATTGATTTTAAGACAGCTTGGGTTTCTTGTTTTTGGTCTTCTGAAATATTTTTCAGAGCAAAGTCTCTAAATTTGGGAACTTCTTTTTTAAGCATATCAATAGTTTCGTTTCCCTTTTGAGTAATATTAATTTGAGTCATTTTCCCATGAGTTGGGTGCGGAATTCTTTCTATATACCCGTTAGATTCCAAAAGATCAAAAATTCTTGTAATGGATGCTTTATCTTTAAAAACTCTTTTAGCAATTTCAGTTTGGGTGATTCCATTGTAGTCAATAATCATATTTAAAACAAGCCATTGGTCTAGCGTTATTCCATACCCTGCATTTTTTAATTGGGTTTGAAAATATTGACGATATACTTTAATGGCCTTTTCTAAAGTGTAAAAAAATGACTGATTAAGCTGTTCCATTTTCAAAATTAAAAATTTATGTTGATATATCAACATAAATGTGAAAATAAGTATATTTTTATTAATTATTCTGTGGTTCTTGAAACCAATAAATTTCTCAGCATATCCAATTTCAGATTTATTGTTGAAATTGAATTAACCAAAATAAATTACGATAATAATAGACTTTTCATTTCTTCTATTAGCATTATGGAAATCAAATGATGTAGCGACAGGTTATTAGGGAAACCTCATGTATAAGATAAAAAATCACTTCAAGAAACAGCAGCGGGTTGTTATGTTAATCAGTTTTATCGTAAATGGGCTTTAAAATTCAAAGTAGTTGTAGGTCAATCAGGATAGTTTAATAACTTATATTCATTTTTTGCTTAAAATAAGAGCAAACACAGGCTATTCCAAACTAAATTTTCTCTTTTCTTTATGCTATATTTGCATTTGTTTTGGTGATTTTGTTCCCAGTCTTTGCCCAAGTCAATATGTAAACAATGAAACAATTTGCTAATTAGACCTTACATTTTAACTTAACTTTTATATCTGAAAGTGATTTGTATCATATCATGGATAAAATAATTAATGAATATTTACAGATAACATTTCGGTTTCTGTAAAACAATAAATACACAAAAACCTTATAATCAATGAATTAATTCATAAATAATCATTATTTTGCCTAACAAAACCATGAATTTTTCAGAACAATTATTTGAAAAGATAAAAGAGTATGCTTCGCCAAAAGAAATAAGTTGGGTTGTATCAAGAAGTAATGGTAGTATGCAATCGCTGCAAATCGCATTTGTTTCCACACCCAGATTCATAAGTAAAACGCCTATTCTTTCAACTTCTGTTATCAATGATATTTCTATCAACGGTTGGTCTTTAGATAGATTGGTAAGAGTCTATATACTAACTACGCTTGATAGTTCAGAGAAGGATATTTATACTAAAACTCTTAATTCGCTTTTTGAAACTGCCGAAAACAATGAAGCAGTTGCGTTAATATCTGCCCTTCCTTTTTTTGCATATCCTAAATATTGGCTTCTACGTGCTACCGATGCGGTGCGTTCAAACATTGGTTTGGTTTTCGATGCAATTGCTTTTCAAAATCCATATCCGATGCAAAATTTCTCAGAACTAGCGTGGAATCAGTTGGTTTTGAAATGTATTTTTAATGATAAACCTATTCACCACATTCAAGGTTTGAATGAACGAGCAAACCAAGCATTGGCAATTTCAATTTCTAACCTAGCACATGAGCGTTGGGCGGCAGGTCGCACGATTCCTGCACAGGCGTGGCGTTTGGTGAGTAAATTTATTAATGAAGCAATTTTTGAAGATATTTGTACCTTATTTATATCTCAAAATTCAAATGATAATATCGCAGCGGCCTTGGTTTGTAAAGAAACTGATTTTCTTGCACTCAAAGGAGAATTAAAAAAACATACAGAGCTCGATAAGCAAATACTAACTTGGAACACACTTGAGGTTTAGAATAATGGATTATTAACAACAATAGAATCAATAAAATGTGTCAAAAACACGCTGAAATATCGCAAAATCCTTCGCATTTTGAAGGTACTGCCGAAGAACTTGCAACATCAAAAAGTGTGCAGGCAAATTATATGGATTACATCAAAGATATGAAATTCTTTGACCCACATATTCACATGACTTCCCGAACTACTGACGATTACACGGCGTTGATTGATGCAGGCGTTGTGGCAATTATTGAACCTGCTTTTTGGTTGGGTCAGCCACGCACAGGTTTGGCTTCATTCAAAGATTATTTTAGCAGCTTGGTTGGTTGGGAACGTTTCCGTTCGTCACAGTTTGGAATAAAACATTATTGCACAATTGGCTTAAACTCGCGTGAGGCAAATAATGAGGCTTTGGCTGAACAAGTAATGGAGATTTTACCATTATTTTTGTATAAAGAAGGTGTAGTTGGTGTCGGTGAAATAGGTTTTGACGACCAAACAGCCGCCGAAGAAAAATACTATCGTTTACAACTCGAATTATCGAAAGAAGCAGGTTTGCCCGTGCAAGTTCATACACCTCACCGTGATAAAAAGAAAGGAACTGAACTAAGTATGTCAATTGCTATCGAACACGGAATTGAACCAAGCATGGTAATAATCGACCATAATAATGAAGAAACTGTAGAAAGTGTGCTTGATAAAGGTTTTTGGGCGGCATTTACAATTTATCCATTTACCAAAATGGGTAATGAACGAATGGTAGAAATCGTAAAAAAATATGGCTCAGAAAGAATTATGATAAACTCCGCTGCCGATTGGGGCATAAGTGACCCATTAGCTGTGCCAAAAACAGCCGCTTTGATGAAAATAAAAGGAATTGCGGATGCTGATATTAAATTAGTAACTTATCAAAATGCCATCAATGCTTTTGCCCAAAGTGGACAAATAAATATGGCTGATTTTGAAACCCCAGTAGTAATTGACCAAAGTCTCAAATTCAATGGGAACACAGTATTACGTGGTGGACAAATTCCGAGAGTCGATAAAAATTCTTTGATAATTAGTTAAATAAAAGTAAAATTCTTGATTCTAGAAAAACACCAAAACCTTGAACCTAAAAGCTTACTTACAACTTACCAGACCAGCCAATATTATCACTGCTATCGCTGATATTTTGGCTGGCGTTACCATTGCAACCTTTTCTTTTTCAATAGAAGATATAAACCCAACGAAAGTTGTATTTTTATGTCTATCAACTATTGGTTTATACGGTGGTGGCATTGTTTTTAATGATATTTTTGATTTAGAATTGGATAAAATTGAGCGTCCAGAAAGAGTAATTCCGAGTGGGAAAGTGAGTAAAAATAATGCGATTATTTTTGGGATTCTTTTGTTGCTGTTGGGCGTTTTTGGAGCAATGGCTAATAGTTCATTAAGTAGTTTAATTGCTTTAGCAGTAGCCACTTGTGCCTTAATTTATAACAAATATGGCAAGCATCATTCGTTTTTGGGGCCAATCAATATGGGGCTTTGCCGAGGTGGAAATTTAATTTTAGGAATGAGTATCATCGAAAATTCTATTCCGCAATGGTGGTGGATTGGGCTTTTACCTGTTTGCTATATTGCTGCAATCACAATGATTAGTCGAGGCGAAGTGCATGGGGGAAATAAAAATACACTTTATTTTGCTGCTTTTTTATACGTTTTGGTCAGCACTTTTCAGTTGTTTATCTCTTTTAATTTAGGAAACCTTCTAATTACATCAGGATTCGTAATTTTACATATTTATTTGATATTTAAACCCTTGGTTAATGCCATTTCAAATCCAATCGGACCAAATATTGGTAAAGCCGTAAAAGCGGGAGTACTTTCGTTGATTGTGATGGATGCAGCTTGGGTAAGCGTTTCTGGAAACATTTTTCTTGCCATTGTAGTTTTATGTTTACTCCCAATTTCAATCAAATTAGCCAAGATTTTTGCGGTAACTTAGTATTTATAACAAACAACAATTGTATATAATTTTTAGACTTCACCCAATATAATGAACCTTATTCAACAAGCCTTTCAGGTACCATATTCATTTGATATTATTTTCACAAAAAACCTTTTTTCGACTGATAATCAAGCGTTTATTAACTTCTTAAATAATTTTGGTGATACTCGCTTTCAAAAGAAAATCTTGTTTTTGATTGATGATGGCGTGGCTGAAAATCACCTTACGCTTATTGAATCAATAAAGACCTATTTCAGTAATAATACAAACATTACTTTGGTTGATGAAATTTTGGTTATGCCGGGTGGAGAAATCGTCAAAAATGATACACAGTATTTAGACCAAACACTTTTGGCTATTAATAAATATGGTATCGACCGACATTCTTTTGTGGCAGCAATCGGTGGTGGGGCTTTTTTGGACATGGTTGGTTATGCCTCAACGATTGCTCATCGTGGCGTAAAACATATTAGGATTCCGACTACTGTTTTATCTCAAAATGATTCAGGCGTAGGTGTGAAAAATGGTGTAAATTTTTTAGGGAAAAAGAATTTCCTTGGCACATTTTCACCTCCAGTTGCGGTTTTCAATGATTCTACTTTCTTAAATTCACTTTCTGAACGTGATTGGCGTTCTGGCATTTCAGAAGCTGTAAAAGTGGCTTTGATTAAGGATTTGCCGTTTTTTGAATGGCTCGAAATAAATGCACTTTCCATGGCTAAGCGTGAAATGGAAATAATGCAAGAACAAATTTTCCGTTCGGCCGCATTGCATACTAATCATATTTCGAGTGGCGACCCTTTTGAAATGGGTTCGGCTCGACCATTGGATTTTGGACATTGGGCAGCTCATAAATTGGAGTATTTAACAAATTTCGAGATTCGTCATGGTGAAGCCGTTGCCATCGGAATTGCTCTTGATTCTATTTATTCGCAACTTTTAGGACTTATTTCACAGGAAGAAGTGAACAGAATCATTACTTTGCTTAAAAATCTTGGTTTTACGCTTTACCACGAAAAACTAGGCGAAAACGACAAATTGAATTTGTGGGACGGATTAAATGAGTTTAGAGAACATTTAGGCGGACAATTGACCATTACAATTTTAGAAAAATTGGGCAAAGGACGAGAGATTCACGAAGTAGATTTTGAACTCATGAAACAGGCAGTTGATGAATTGAAATTAACTCTCTAAAATAAATTTACCACAGAGACACGGATTACACTGATTTACACAGATATACCTCCGTGAAACTCTATGCGGGCGGCGAACCGCCAATCCGTGCCTCTGTGGTTATCTTCAAATAATTGACAAAAATGCAAACCCCATACGGACACCTTTCTTATTGTAGTAATATTCACCCAGGCGAAGAATGGGTAGCACATTTTTCGGTTTTACAAAGCAGTATTCCCGAAATAAAAGCGGCAGTTTGTCCAAACGAAAAGATGGGTATTGGCTTGCGTTTAGCCAATCAAGCAAGTATTGATTTATCGGAAAAATCTAATTTTGATGAATTTAAAAATTGGCTTGAAGCAAATGATTGCTACGTTTTTACAATGAATGGTTTTCCCTACGGTGGCTTTCATAATGTAGTCGTAAAAGATCAAGTTCATGCCCCCGATTGGACAACGCCCGAACGCACCAATTATACCATTAGAAGCTTTGAATTACTTGCTAAACTATTACCAAATAATTTGACGGAAGGTGGAATTTCTACTTCGCCTCTCTCCTATCGTTTTTGGTGGAAAACACCCGAAGCACTAGAAGAAGCGAAAAAAATTGCCACAAAAAATATCATTTCGGTAGTTGAGGCACTAATAGATTTACACACTTCAACGGGAAAAATACTGCACCTTGACATCGAACCTGAGCCAGATGGCATTCTCGAAAACTCTGATGAGTACATCGCTTGGTACAAGAACTATTTACTTCCGATGGGAATCGAACAATTGTCAAGAAAAGGATTTACAAGCGAGAAAGCAGTCGAAGGCATCAAAACGCATATTCAATTATGCTATGATGTTTGTCATTTTGCAGTAGGTTTTGAAGCTCCACAAGTGGTGATTGACAAGTTAGAAATAGAAGGATTGAAAGTTGGAAAAATACAAATTAGCTCAGCCCTAAAAGTTGATTTTTCTAGCGATACCGAAGAAAAACTAAAAGTGATTGCTCAATATAACGAACCAACGTATTTACATCAAGTTGTAGCTCAACGAAAAGATGGAAGTTGCGTAAAATTTCAAGATTTAACAGAAGCGATTGCTAGCTTTGAAGAAAACATTAGTTCGTGGCGAGTGCATTTTCACGTACCACTATTCTTAGAAAACTACGGTGTTTTGAGTTCTACACAATCAGATATTGTAGATACAATTAATGTCCATAAAAAAGTACCTTTTACCAATCATCTCGAAATCGAGACATACACCTGGGGAGTTTTACCAACTGAATTTCAAGCCCCTCTGAATGAGTCGATTATTAGAGAAATTAATTGGGTAAAAAGACTACTTTAATGAATAATTGAAAATGAAGAATTTATAATGGCTTTCCTAAGAAATACATTTATGAATCAGCATAGTGAAATACACAAAAATGAAAAAAACAGTAGTCATAGATATAGTTGGTCTTAGCACAAATGTGATTGGGGAACATACACCTTTTTTACAGCAATTTATCGCAAAAAATAAGCTAACACTTATAAAACCACCATTTCCTGCTGTTACGACTACCTCACAAAGTTGTTATGTTACAGGAAAAAATCCTGATGAACACGGTATCGTGGGCAACGGTTGGTATGACCGTGAAGCTAACGAAATGAAATTTTGGAAGCAATCGAATAAACTCGTTCATGCCAAAAAGATTTGGGAAGCTGCGAAAAAGAAAGACCCGAATTTTACGAGTTCCAAAATGTTTTGGTGGTATAATATGTACTCATCGGCTGATTTTTCTGCAACACCTCGTCCGCAATATCATTCTGATGGAAAAAAAGAACCAGACTGCTACACTTATCCAGCTGATTTGCGAGATAAATTACAAGCAAAATTGGGGACTTTTCCTTTATTTAAATTTTGGGGACCAAATACAAGTATTGATTGCTCAAAATGGATTGCGAATGCAGCCTTAGAAGTTGATAAAGAAAACGACCCAACGCTTACACTCATTTATTTGCCGCATTTAGATTATTGTTTGCAGAAATTTGGTGTAGACTTCAGTAAAATAGCCAAAGATTTGCACGAAATTGATGATTTGGTAAAAGAATTAGTAGAATATTACGAAGCAAAAAATGCTAATATAATTCTACTTTCAGAATACGGTATTAATAATGTGAGTAATCCAATCCATATTAATCGTATTTTGCGTGAAAATGGTTTGATTTCTGTAAGACTTGAAAACGGATATGAACTCCTCGACGGTGGAGCGTCGAAAGCTTTTGCCGCAGCCGACCACCAAATTGCACATATTTACATCAATGATTTAAGTCAAAAAGAGCGAATCAAAGCCATTGTGTCGAAAGTCGAAGGCATTGCTTTGGTAATGGACGAAGCTGAAAAAATTGAGCATAAAATCAATCACGAGCGTGCTGGAGATTTAGTTTTGATGGCAAAAGCCGATAGCTGGTTTACCTATTATTATTGGTTAGACGATAAACTTGCCCCTGATTTCGCACGATGCGTTGATATTCATAATAAACCAGGTTACGACCCCGTTGAAATGTTTATGAATCCTAAAAATTCATTCATAAAACTACGTGCAGCTTATAAATTGGCCCGAAAACTACTCGGTTTTAGATATAGAATGGACGTGATTCCTTTAGATGCAACGCTAATCAAAGGCTCGCACGGAACCCTTGATATTGGTAAAGAATATTATCCTGTTTTGATAAGCAAACAGACACAATCAGAAGAGATTTTAGCTACTGATGTTTACAATATCATTTGGAATAGTATTTTTGGGGAGAAATAGGTTTTTTTCCCAAAAATCATTTATGATTAACGTAGAAATAACGAATTCGACAAGCATTTCCGATACTCTGAATGTTCTTTTCAGCCGAAATCTTGATTTCTAAAGTATGTTCACCATCTGTTAATGTATTTTCAAGTGTACAAAACCACGGTAAGTGTAGCGATTTACTCCATTGCGTAAACAAATCGTATTTTTTCCAGTTTTTACCATCTACTCGATATTCGATTATACCTGCATCTTGGCCAGCCGCAACAGCAACTCCAATCACATTTCCTTTAAATTTCAAATGTAGTTTGCTTCCAATTTTATTACTAGATAACATCGGAACATCCACATAATCGCTTCGAGTCCCTGTGCCATCATTTGGATTCCATTTTTCAATAATTGACCAATTTTTGTCTATTTTTGCCGTAGAAGTAGCTAAAAACTGACCACTTTCATACGAAAACTGATTAAGTCTTTTGGGCAATAAATGGTTAATGATTTTATCGTCTGCGTCAGTATGACCTGCGAAAGCTTTCTCTAATAATGCAATTATGGATTTAGCATAAACTCCTTGCCCAAACGGTGAAGGGTGAAGATTTTTAAAATCATTTTCCCATGTAAATTCTTTATTATTAATCCTTTCCGTTACTTCTTTAGCCAAATTTATTGATGGACTTTGGTAATAACTCGCTATTTTTTCATGATTAACTATCACTTCTGGCACTTCACTTTTATTATATTGAGCTATTTTTTCAGGGTCAACAAAGTGCATAAAAACTACTTCAACTGCAGGATTTGTTTTTCTAACTTGACGCACAATTCCTTCCATTGCCATTATTTGTTCTTCTGAACTTGTGCCGTTGGTTTGGTCATTGACGGCTGATTCTACAAACAATAAATCAATTTTACCTTTTGAAATGACATCTCTTTCAAGCCTAAAAGCATTAGGGACACTGCCAAAGGATGAAATGCCTGCAGTTACGAAATCGAAAGTTGTTTCCGTAAAACGTTTTGATAGATAGGCAGAAACGCTATCTCGCCAACCATGATTATAGGTTATTGAACCGCCTAAAAATGCTACCCGGCTTTGTTTACTTTGGGTAAAACTAATCTTACAATTAGGCAAACCTTTGCGTAATTGATGAAAATTTGAGGAACTTAAAAAACTGCTAACGGTATTATATTTAATGAAATCCGCAACAATTTGTGGCATTTCGATATCGAAATGATGACCATTCAAAGTTTGTTTTCCTTTTGTACAAGGAACTACGGTCGCAATGCCTCCAAGACGAATATATTTATTAATCATTGGAAACGTATTTTCTTCAACTGGAACAATTTCATCATTCAGTCCAATTGTATGCAAAACTGGCACTTTTGCATTTGCCAAGGTTTCTAAACCATCAATCGGATTATTCAAATATCGTTGGGCTTCGTCGTCATTGGCAAAGCCATACTCTTTTTTCAACAATTCCCAATCCGATTTACTACCCATTCCTTTTCCAAAACCCGCTGGCCAACTTTTAAAGTCACAAACTGGGGCTTCAGCATATATACATGATACTTTTTCGGGATTTTGCTTCGCCCAATTATACACATACAAACCACCTCTACTCACCCCTTCCAAAGCTACTTTTTTCTGAAGATTATATTTTTGAGTGATGAAATTGTAGAATTTATCCCAAATTACCATCGCCTTTGGACTACCGTATTGGTTATCAGCGTTGATAAAAACCAAATGAAAACCTTGAGCAATCAGTATGCTATCGGTATCTGTATGCCAATCAAGGAACTGAGCTTTCCAAATCCATGGATTGCCAGAAACTGGTTTATTTGGTACAATTACGCTCACATTTCGCCCATCAAAACTTAAATCATGTCGAATAAATCCATGCCATTTTGATTCTTTAAGGTCTTTATTATTAGATAGTTGTGCAAAGTTTTGAGTCGAAAAACTCAGAAAAATAGTAAGTAAACAAATAATTTTATTCATAAATTAATGCTTTCAAAAAATGGGAACTCAATTTATAAATTTATTCTGAAAATAATAAACTTCATTTTCGTTAGTAGGACTTTATCTCAAATAAAATACTTCACTATCGAAAAATGATGTAATTTTGTAGACATCAAAATTAGCCAATTGAAATTTCAATCCAATACTGTTTATAATATTATTTGGCTTAGTATTTTTGGAGAGAAATAAAAACAAACAATTATGAAAAAACTTTTCTTATTTCTATTTCTACTATCAAACATAGCGTTTGCACAAACACAAGAAATAACACCCGAAGTTTTAGCCCAAAAGCAGTTAATTGGTTATAATGCACGTGATATTGACGCTTTTTTAGAACCTTATGCTGATGATATTGAGATTTATACGTTTCCGAATACTTTACGAAGTAAGGGAAAAGATGAAATGCGAAAATCTTATGAAGCTTACTTCCAAAAAACGCCTAATCTTCATTGTGAACTCAAAAACCGCATTATTCAAGGCAATACAGTTATTGACAAAGAATACATCACGGGTACGGGTAAGCCTTTTGAGGCCATCGCCATTTATCAGATTGAAAACAATAAAATTAAAAGGGTTTATTTTGTGAGATAAACCAAAACTTCCATGCAAAACCTTCGAACCGTAAATATTACTCGCTATGTAACGCCTTTGCGAGAAGGTGGTTCGCTGCCGGCCATCGTCGAGGCTGATGATGGTTTTTTGTACGTTCTCAAATTTCGTGGGGCTGGACAAGGTGTAAAAGCATTAATAGCTGAATTGATTGGCGGAGAATTGGCCCGTGCTTTGGGCTTGAAAATGCCTGAAATTGTCTTTGCCACACTCGATGATTCTTTCAGCAAAACCGAACCCGACGAAGAAATACAAGATTTGCTACAAGCAAGTGTTGGGCTAAATTTGGGTGTACATTACCTTTCTGGTTCTATTACTTATGACCCAATTGTAAAAACGATTGAACCAACAATTGCCTCAAAAATAGTTTTACTTGATTATATTTTGACCAACGTTGACCGCACTCCACGCAATACAAATATGCTGATGTGGCACAAAGAATTATGGTTAATTGACCATGGTGCTTCACTTTATTTTCATCATTCTTGGGAAAACTGGGAAGAGCAATCTAAAAGAGCATTTTCGGCTATCAAAGACCATGTACTTTTGGCACAGGCAAGTGAGATTGAGGCTGTTGTTGAAGAATTTTGTACAACACTTACGCCCCAACTCATCCATGAAATTGTAAAATTGATTCCTGATGAGTGGTTGAGCGATTATTCGGTACTGGATTCACCCGATGAACGCCGCCAAGTTTATGCTCAGTTTATCGAAACACGCGTAAAAATGATAG
Source organism: Cytophagaceae bacterium (assembly GCA_027486845.1). Lineage (GTDB taxonomy): Bacteria > Bacteroidota > Bacteroidia > Cytophagales > Spirosomataceae > Emticicia. Next base: position 30,360 of record JAIXOL010000001.1, on the reverse strand, counting down.
ATTCTATAATAAAAGAGATAGAAAATGCAAGAAAATCAACTATATGAGTATGCCGTCATTAGGGTTGTGCCAAAGGTTGAGCGTGAAGAATTTCTGAATGTTGGCATAATTCTCTATTGCAAAAAACAAGGTTTTTTAAAGACAAAATACATTCTTGAGCAACAACGTCTCAACGTTTTCGGTGCAGAACTTGACTTTGAAGACTTAGAAAAATACCTTCAAACTTGGGAAAAGATTTGTATCGGAGGAAAAGATGGCGGGCCAATCGGAATGTTACCAATTGCCTCTCGTTTTCGTTGGCTTACTGCTACTCGAAGCACTATTGTACAGACATCAAAAACGCATCCGGGTTATTCTAGCGATGCTTTAAAAACACTTGAATGTCTTTTTGAGACTTTGGTTCTTTGCTAAACATTTAAGACATGAATTCCCAAATACTCCAAGATTTAGTAAAGTTTCAGATGCCTTATGGCAAATATAAAGGGCGATTAATCTGCGATTTGCCAGAATACTACCTAATTTGGTATCAAAACAAAGGTTTTCCTGAAGGAAAGCTTGGAATGTTGTTGGCTACTATGTACGAAATTAAAGTCAATGGACTAGAATATCTTCTTAAACCGCTACGCCAAAATCTTTAAAATTTGTTAGCCAAACTATCTTCCATATTTTTCTGTTATTCTTGATATATAAACTAGTAGAAAAACATGTCAGAAATAAAAACAGCTCTCATTACTGGAGGCTCAAAAGGAATTGGCTACGGTGTAGCAGAAATATTGATAAAAGAAGGAATAAAAGTTGCCATCACGAGTCGCTCAAAAGCAGCCGCTGATAAATCCGCCGCTGAATTGAACAAAATAAAGGCAGGATACGCACTCGGAATCGAATCAGATGTTAGAAATTTCGACTCACAACAGAGTGCCGTTGATGCTGTAATAAATGCCTGGGGAAGACTCGATTATTTCATTGCTAATGCAGGTGTTGGTCACTTTGCTCCTATTCAAACGCTATCTTCAGAGCAATGGCACGAAATGATTGATATTAACCTAACTGGTGTTTTTTATAGTATAAAAGCATCTTTAGAAGCGTTAAAAACTACAAAAGGGTATTTTATTAGCATTTCAAGTTTGGCAGGAACAAACTTTTTTGCAAGTGCCAGTGGTTATAATGCCAGTAAATTTGGTTTGGTTGGTTTCACTCAAGCTATCATGCTTGATTTGAGAAATGAAGGCATTAAAGTTTCAACGATTATGCCCGGTTCGGTGGCTACTCATTTTAACAATCATGAACCAAGTGAAAAGGATGCGTGGAAAATCCAACCAGAAGATATTGGACAAATTGTTTCAGACTTAATCAAAATGCCAGCTCGCACTTTACCGAGTAAAATTGAAGTTCGCCCTACGATGCCAAAGTAATATAAAATTAAGGAAGTCTTCGCTGTGAACGAAGACTTCCTTAATTTTACTTCTGTTTATAAATTTTCCCTTCTTTCATTACAAGTACCACATTCATCATAGCTTTTGCATCTTGTAATGGATCTCCATCAACCGCTACAATATCAGCCAATTTGCCTTTTTCGATTGAACCGAGGTCATCTTTCATTCCCAAAATTCCAGCATTTACAATTGTTGCTGACTTAATTACTTCCATCATTGGCATTCCTCCTTCAACCATGTATTGAAATTCTTTAGCGTTATATCCATGTGGAAAAACACCCGCATCTGTTCCAAACGCAACTTTTACACCTGCTTTATAGGCTTTTGCAAAAGTAATAGCAGTTTGCTTACCTGTCTCTAAGATTTTTGGAACAATCAATGGATGATAATATCCTGGTACTTTGACTGAATCTAAAACAGATTTTCCTGCAATAATTGTTGGAACGTAAAATGTGCCATATTTTTTAAACAACTCAATGGCTTCATCGTCCATAAAAGAGCCATGCTCAATCGTTGTTACACCAGCACGAATCGCACGCTTCATACCTTCTGCTCCATGTGCGTGAGCGGCTACTATAAAACCATAATCTTTGGCAGTCGAAACAATTGCTTCAATTTCACTTTCAGTAAACTGTGGACCTTTACCATTTTTTGCAACACTCAAAACTCCACCTGTTGCCGTTATTTTAATACAATCTGCTCCATCTTTATAACGCTGACGCACAGCTTGTCGGCCCTCTTCTGGACTATCAACTACACCATCAGTTACATCATCAGGAACCAAATATTTTGAATTATTGATACCATTTGTTGGGTCACCATGCCCACCGGTGGTAGCAATGGTTTTTCCTGAAGTAAAAATTCTAGGACCAATAACTAAACCTTTACTGATGGCATTTCGTAATGAAATATTTACACCCGTTCCTCCACAATCACGAACAGTTGTAAAACCAGCCATTATTGTAGTATTGGCATGTTTTTGAGCTTCAAACGAAATATCAGCCATGTTATAACTCATGCGTTTGAGGTATTGATCTTTACTGGTTTCACTTTCTATATGCACGTGCAAATCAATCCAACCTGGAGTAACGGTCTTAGTTTTCATGTCCACCACTTTATCGCTTGGCTGAGCGGCGGTATAGCCACTTTGCACCTCAGTTATACGATTTTTCTCAACGATAATTGTCATCTGAGACTTCGGAGAATTGCTCACTCCATCAATCAAAGTACCGCAATGAATGAGGGTTCGTTGAGCAATAGAGGGACATGTTAAGCCAAGAAAAAGGGCAAATAGGTAAGTTTTTTTCATTTAAATGTTTTTTTAGTTTGAGCAGTATGTTTAGAAATAATATTTCGTGACTAAAAATAAGTGTTTTTTGAAAACTTTACTATCAAAAATAGCTAAAAAGAGATTTTTTGGAGACGTCCACTAAAAAAGGTCTTCCTTTGATAAGAAGACCTTCGTGTTTAAACATTTTCACATTAATAAATTTACTTTTTCGGTACTAAAACTCCATTTGCTTCAAACGCCAATTCGGTTTTAGCCTCAGTGATTTTTGCAATTTCATCTTTGCTTTTACCAGCATCTTCGGCGTAATGGCGAAGTTCGTCAACTGAAGTGGTTTTGGTTTTTGCATTTCCTTCAAAAACGATTGTTTTTCCTGCAATATCTTTCGGAACGAAGAATCCATAATCTTTGAAAGTGACACGCATGGTTTGGCCATTGTCCATTTTTACTTTCATCCAACAGCCTTTAACTTGGCAAACTGACTCTACCACGCCAGTAACTTTTGCTTCTATAGTACCTTTTTCCGCAGCCTTTTTAGCTAATTCTGCGGTTGGAATTGCTCCACTTGGTTTGATTTTATCGCCAAAACTATCATATTTTTGACCGAATGATATGTTTGCTACGAAAATAATTGCGAAAAGTATGATGAGTTTTTTCATTATTGATTTTATATAATTGTTTTAAAATTTACTGCTTTTATAGCTCAATTGACTAAATTACACATGAGCAAGTTTGAAACTTACTCTACTATTCCACCACCGTCAGCCAACCTTTACATTCGTTGCCTGTTGGCGTCGTTAGGACAAAATAATAAGTGCCTGATGCAATGCCATTCCCCCAATCGTTTTGGTAATTTTTTGAATTGAAAATCAATTTTCCATAACGATTATAAATATCGAGTGTTGCATTTTTAAATCCTGTTACAAAGTTATCATTTTTTCCATCATTATTTGGTGTAATAACGTTCGGAACCTTTCCATCGTTTTCTGGAATGTCAATATTTTTAGTGGTTGAAAGTTCGCAACCAATCCCGTTGTAGGCTTTCAAGGTAACCGCATAGGTTCCACCTTGCTGAAAACGATAGTTTTCGGGAACAGCCACTTTCAAAGAGTCTCGATTACCAAAATCCCAAACATAGCTTCTTGCATTAGTGGATTTATTGGTGAATGTAAGCTGATAAGGCTTGTCACAATCTTGTGTAATGGCATAATCAAAATCAGGCTTGAATGAATTATCAACCACAACCGTTATGGTTCGAGTGGGTTTACAACCGTCAGAATATTCGCCCTTGACCGAATAAGTACTTGTCTGTGAAGGTTTTACAACAATTTGGGTCGCAACTGTATCTTTCATGCCGATGCCAGACCAAGTAAATTTTGTGGCTTTGCCGACGGCAGTGAGTACCACACTTTGTCCAGCACAAATTTCTTTACCGCCGCTTACCTGAAAATCAATTTTATTATCTTCAACTTTTATCATTACATCTTTTGATACTGAACAACCATCTTTTTCAATTAAAACCGTATATTTTATGGAAGCTTTTGGTTTGGCAATTGGATTGAAAATAGTCGAGCTACTCAAGTCGGTTACGGGTGACCAGGTAAATTTATCCCCACCTTCAGCAAAAAGTTGAACAGGCGAATCAGGACAAACCAGAGTATCTCGACCAGCTTTGGCAATGAAACCTTTTACAAAAATCTTCTTAACCGTCGAGTCAGTCGTTCGGCAAGTAATTTTATTGAAAATTCGAAGTTTTACAACATATTCGCCAGGGCTTGTAAAGTTAAAAACCACATCTTTCAAACGAGAAACCACATTTCCGTTAAATTCCCACTCGTAAGTTTTTGCTCCGACACTCAAATTATTGAAGTTAACTCTTGCTGGACTGCAAACTTCAGTGATTACCTTGTTTGCTTCACTTTTGATTTCAAAATCTGCTTTTAGAGCATCAATGCTAAACTTAAAGGCCGCCATATTACAATTAGTACTTTGATGACGAGGCTGATAAGCATTCTTGATAGGAAAAGTTGCTACTAATTGGCCTTGACGTGGCAAACACGAGCATGCTGTATGATAAATAATACCATTTTTATCAAATCGACAAGTACCGCCGTCGAGGTGGTCGCCGACTTCGCCTTCAGGCGTTGGTGGAGCAGATGCACCAAAAAACGTAGCATAAAGCAAAGATTTTGCTCCCTTTTCGAGAATCATAAAATAGTAATTGCTACCCGTGGTTGTAGCTTGAAAAGCATCAGATGTGACAGGCAGGCCGGCAGTCGTACTATTCCGGTTGAGATTTCGCCCAACAGAAGCATTTACTTTTCCTCCCCAACCCGACAGGTAAATATTTCCGCAATCATTGACCAAAAAAGCCGTCGGAACGATATCGATTTTGCCAATTCCTCGACCAGCTCCTACGATTGTTGAAAAGATACTTTTACTCAAATTTTTATCAAAACAATGAATAAACTGACCACTTTTTGTATTGCGATAAACATCGCTCGAAACTGGATAATCGCCTTGTGTTAAGCCAAATACGTAAACATTTTCTTCTTTATCAGTTTCTAAAAAGAAATTAACATCAGCTTCAGGTGTACCTACATAAGTAATTTGTTCGATTGTACCATCAACAGTGAATTTTGCGATAAAACCGTCGCCGCTACCACTATAAGTTTTGCTGTATGCTCCATCTTTTACGGCCAAATTTGCACTAAAAGTTTGTCCCGAAACATAGATTTTTCCTGCATCAGTTATCTTTATTCCGTAAGCAGCATCGAAATTATTTCCTCCTAAATAAGTACTCCAAAGAAGTTGCGAACAAGTACGGTTGAGTTTACAAACCACACCATCAAAACCAGCTCCTTTCACGCCTTGTGATTGCTTTACGAGAGGAAAGTCAGTCGAAGCAGTGACTGAGGCAAAATAAACATTGTCATCTTTATCAACTACCACTTCACCTCTAAATTCATCGCCATAATTTTTGATATTTAAGGCACGTGTATCATTAAAACCGTCATTGGCTTTTCCTCCGATGTATGAGCTTCCAACCAAGCTTTTCCCATCAACACTCAGAACTGTAACAAAAATATCAGTTCCTCTCTCAAAGCCAATTCCAGTAAAATTTGGGTCTTGGTCGGGAGTAGAAAAGGATGAATAAATACCAATTAAGCTCCCGCCAGCAAAGCTTTTTTGATAAGATAAACTATTTGTCGGAAAATTTGTGGAAGAAGTTGTACCAAATATTACCAATTCACCTTTAGAATTAGCTACCAAACTATGCGGTACATCTGAAGCATTTCCACCCAAATATGTTGAATAAAGTAAGTTTGAGCCATCAGCACTGAATTTCATGATTACAATATCTGTAATGCCATAGCCCGCTACACTCTCGGCACTCGAAGCATTTGATGTACTACCTTTTATTTGAAAAGCACCGTTGGTTACCGGAAAATCAAGACCAAAAACCGAACCTCCTGCAAATAAATTTCCATCGGCATCGTAGGTTGCAGTTTGAGCCCAATTATCTGATTTAGAGCCAGAATACGTAGAAAAGACTAATTCTGGGTCGATAATCAGTGATTGTGAGGCATCGTAGTTTTGGGGAAACTCAAAACGAACCACATTATTATTTACTCGAAAGTTTGATTTCACTTCAATGGTTTTGCCATCACGTGTCTGAAATGAATATGGCTCAAATTCTTTTACGACGTTGACAGAAGTTTTATAATGAAGTTGTCCATTTTCAACCATAATTCCCTCCAGTCCTTCATATTTCATCTTTATTTTTGAGACATCGGCTTTGGGTTTTGCAATGTATTCGTATTTAAGCGATTGGTCGAAACTATATAATTTAAAATCAATATCGGGGTAAATATCTCGAAGATAAACCTCATCAAAAGCCACTACATTCGATTTCCATTTGGTGGGGTCATTGCCAATAAAATAATTATAAGTGGCAGATGTTGGAGAAATTGCTTCGATTTTTGGCCTTGTATTAGCATCTTCAAATGTCATTTCGTAAGCATGTGCCTTGATTGCTCCTACTGATTTTCGACCAGATTTGGAGTCTAAGTTACCTGCATGAATGACCGCCAATGCTTGCGTATCGTAGAAAACATATTGAACACCATTGTTTTTTACTAATAAATATCCGCCAGGAATATCAGCTCTAAAATGAATGGATGACTCCCATTGTCCTTCATTTCGGATAAATTTCACCGAAGGCTTGGGAGCAGCCAAAGTGACCAAAGAGAAAACAGTAAAAATGATAAGGTATATATATTTCATTTTGTTTACGTCTGACCGAAGGTCTGACGATGTTTTTTGTTTATGATGTTTTTCTACGCCTTTTGTCAGCCTTCGGTACAGACAAAAATTTACAAATGTGGCAAAGTCAATACAAAAGTACTGCCTTTTCCTTCCTCACTTGTTACATCAATTTTACCTTGGTGCATATCAATAATTCTTCGGCAAACGGATAAGCCGATGCCGTGTCCACGGTATTTTGAGGCATTTGGTGTACGGTAAAATGGTTCAAAAATCTTGCCCAACTCGCCGACAGCAATACCTATACCATTATCTTTCACCGCCACAATACAATACTTATCATTAAATTTTATCTTTGCTTCGGCTTGATGGTCGGGTGAGTATTTGCAAGCATTTTCAAGCAAATTTGTAAAAACTGTCAACAATAAAGCCTCATTACCATTGGCACTCACCCACTCATCATCGTCAGGAATATCATCAAAATCAATTAAGATTTTATAATCATTGTTTTGATTCAAAACTTCTTCTTGGGCTTTAAATAAAAGTTCATCTAAACGAGTCGGTTTCATCACCAGAGTATTATCTCGATTCTCAGATTTTGCCAGTTGTAAAAGCCCATTTGTTAGCTGGATAAGTCGCTGATTATCAGTTAATAAAGAACGTAAAATAGATTTATATTCGTCTGTGGTTCGGTTATTTTCAAGAGCAATTTGTATTTCAGACTTGATTGCAGCCAATGGAGTTCGTAACTCATGCGAAGCATTAGACACAAAACTTTTTTGCAGCTCAAACGACCGCTCCAAACGCTCCAGCATCTGATTAAAATTAATAGCCAATTGAGCAATTTCATCTTTATTATTGCCTGTATTTAATTTTTGTTTGAGGTTATAGGCTGTAATATTCGTAATTTCTTCATTAATTTCAGCGATAGGCTTGAGTGATTGTCCTGCAAAAATTACACCCAAAAAAATCGTTAATAAAATCCCAATAATAAAACTAATAGCGAGCGTATCTCTGATATTTTTGAGTTTATCCTTTCCATATTTATCACTGGCCGATGCCACCACGACATACGATTTATTCTCTTCATCTTCATACATTTTACCAATCACTTGGTTTTCCCAGTCGATGTTTTCAACGTAACTTTGTTTCCGCACCTGATTCAAGAAATCTGGACTAAACAAAATAGAATCGGCTTCGTAACTGGCATAAATCAGTTCATTGTTTTCATTAAACATTAAAACTTTTTCAGCATTTAGTTTAGTTAAAAATGTCTTATTTGCTTCACGAAGTTTCTTTTTATCTTTTTCAGTAATTTTTAATTCTTTTAAAAGTCCAGCTGTCAAAACTGCCCTGTCAGTTAGACGATTATAAAACTCCTGTTTCCTAAAATTTTCTGAGGTATAATAAATAGCTAACGAAAAAATAATCAAAATTGCGGCAATAATTATTGTAAACTGAATGGCTATTTTAGTACGTATTTGCATAAAGGTCTGTACCGCAGGTCAAACCTTTATTAGGCTGCGACGAATACGGTTTTGTTAAAAACGTAATTATGAGTAAATTTGAATCGGGTCAGACCTGCAGTGAAGACCCAAAACAAATTTAAGAAACAATTAGCGAAATTTATGCAAATTCATGTAATTGATGCTGGACATTTTAAATTAGACGGTGGAGCTATGTTTGGAGTTGTACCAAAATCAATTTGGAACAAACAAATGCCAGCCGACGAAAATAATCTTTGCAGTTGGGCGATGCGTTGCCTGCTGATTGATACTGGCAAACAATTGATTTTGGTCGATAGCGGTATGGGGGATAAGCAAGACGCTCGTTGGCAAGGTTTTTATTTTCGTCATGGTGAAGGCGATTTGATAAATTCTATCAAAAAAGCGGGTTATTCGCCCAACGAAATTACAGATGTACTCAGCACTCACTTGCATTTCGACCATTGTGGCGGAAGTGTTAAATGGAATACTACGAAAGATAAGCTTGAATTGGTTTTTCCAGATGCCAATTATTGGACACACTCAGAGCATTGGGAAACAGCAACAAAGCCAAATCTACGTGAAAAAGCCACTTTTTTGAAAGAAAACATCATGCCAATGCAAGAAACTGGTGCTTTGAAGTTTACGGATAAAATTGAAAAACTTTTCGGAGAAAACATTGAGCTACTTTATGCCGATGGTCACACCGAAAAAATGGTTATGCCAAAAATAAAGATTGGCGGAAAAACATATTTATTCATTGCCGACACGATTCCATCGCACGCACACATACCAATTCCTTATGTGATGGGCTACGATGTGCGACCGCTCCAAACAATGGACGAAAAAGAAGGCTTACTAAAACAAGCCGTCGAGGAAAATTGGACAATCATATTCGACCATGACCCTAAGTATGAAGCCGCCACCATTCAGTTAACCGAAAAAGGCTACCGAGTCGGCGATTTTGAGAAAGTTTAGTTTTTGGAGATACATAGGTTCAAAGTTGCAAAGATTAAGAGTTGCAAAAGAGACCTACGCTTAAACACAGAAATTATAAAAATTCACAAACAGTTTAAACTCTCTTTTGGGGACAATCCGAAGATTCGGAAAAGATATTTATGAAAATAGGAATAGCATTATCAGGAGGAGGCAGTCGAGGATTGGCTCATTTGGGGGCAATAAAAGCACTCGAAGAACTTGGAATAAAACCAACCGTGATTGCAGGTTCAAGTGCTGGCTCACTTGTTGGGGCATTTACCGCCGCAGGTTATTCGCCTGATTTTATCTTTGAAGCTATACAATCCTTGGGAATTCTAAATTCTATTAAATTTGCTTTTAATCGCTTCGGTTTGTTCAAAATGGACAAATTAGAGGATATTTTCTTGAAATATATTCCACATAATTCGTTTGAAAAACTTAAAACTTCCCTCATTGTATGTGCCACCGACATTGAAAAAGGTGAAGCCGTTTATTTTAGCGAAGGTGAATTAATAAAACCCGTAATGGCATCGTGCAGTATTCCAGGAATTTTTGAGCCCATTAAGTTTCAAAACCGAATTTTAGTTGATGGAGGAGTTACAAATAACTTTCCAATAGAGCAACTTGAAGGTATTTGTGATTTCATTATTGGAGTGAACGTAACGCCTGTAAGCAATGAAATGCCTATCAATTCCGCAAAAGATATTCTGACCAAGAGTCTTTATTTGGCCATCAGAAATAATTCAGCCGAAAAACTAAAACGTTGTGATATTGCCATCGAACCAACTGAAATATATAATTATAATGGACTTAGTTTGTCAAAATCTAAAGAAATTTATCAACTTGGCTACGAAAATACACTACGTGCCGCCAAAGGAAAACTAGAACAAATTCTATGAAATTAGACATAAAATTCGAAATGTTTTTTCAAAAAAATATTCTCACATATTTAATTTAATTTCTCAAATCTAATTTTGGCATTAAATTAGATAATTTTTTAATCTGAAAACCGTTAAAATCAGAAGTATCTATAATCAACTTGAATATCTAAGGTGCAAAAACTATATATACTAATAGCAATTTCGTTTCTAACTGCCTCTTGTTCGCAGTTTAGCAACTCTCCCACAAGTAAGGCATGGCACAACACCAATGCTCGTTTCAACTCGCTTATTATTGCCCGTGACAACATGAAACAGGCAGAAAAAGACCTATTTGATAAGCGAGTAGAAAATTATAGTTCATTGATGACCGTCTTCGTCCCGATTGATTCTTCTAAAAGTCAGGCTGTTGCAACAAACTTAAAAGAAGTAATAGAAAAAACCTCTTTGATTGCTGAACGACATTCAAACTCAAAATACTTAGGAGAAGCCTATATTTTACTAGGAAAAGCTCGTCTTTTGAAAGAAGATTTTCTGAACTCAATTGAAATTTTCAAATACATTAACTCAACTGAAAGCAACGAAGAAGATAAACACGCCGCATTGGTTTGGTTAATGCGTGCCTATACCGAAGATAAAGATTTTGATACTGCTCTCAAAGTATCTGAAGTACTTCGTACGCTTGATTTAAATAAAGAAAATACTAGAGATTTTTATTTGGTAAAGGCTTATTTGCACCAACGTCGTGAAGAATTTGCTATTTCGGCTGCTATTGGTGAGGAAGCTCTAAAATTAATGTCAAAAGGTGAGCAAACCGCTCGTGTGCATTTTGCAGTCGGACAAATGTTCGATATGATTGGGCAACCCGATAAAGCCATGCCTCATTTTGCTGCAGTTGCCAAAAACCGTCCAAACTACGATATGGAGTTTTATGCTCGCATGAATACTTTGCTCGATGCGGCAGCTTCACAGAGAGGAAGTACAGCAGGTGTGCAAGAGAATTTTAAGAAAATGTTGGTCGATAGAAAGAATTCTGACCTCAAAGACAAAATTTTCTTTACGATGGGAAATTTGGAAATGAAAAAACAAAACTACCCGAAGGCCATTGAATATTTTAATTCTTCGCTCAGAAATTCAAAAGGAAATAGCACACAAAATGCCTATACATATCTCGAATTAGCTGAGCTTTATTATAATAATTTAAACAAATATGATGTGGCCAGTATGTATTACGATAGTACGCTTACTGCCCTACCTAAAACCTCAACAGATTACGAACGAATTGCCAAAAGAGCCATTTCTTTAGGTGATTTTGTAAAATACCAAAAGGTTTTAATTGTTGAAGATAGTCTCCAACTTTTGGCGGCCATGAATCCTGCAGCACTTGATAAGGCCCTCGAAAGAATTATCAAACAGAAAGAAGATGATGACAAAAAAATGCAGGAAATGGCACAAAAAATTATCTCACAAAATAGCATCCCTGTTGACCGACTTTCAGACAAAGACCCTGATTTTAAACGTTGGGCTTTATACGACCCTTTGGTAATGGCTTCTAATAAAAGTGATTTTCAACAATTATGGGGAAGCCGACCTTTAGACGATAACTGGCGTAGAAAAGACAAAGAAGCCGGCTCGATTAGCTTCAAGGTTGAGCGAGGAGTAGTTGGTCAGGAACCAATCAAACAAGCTCCAAAAGTTTCGGCAGAGGACTTGAAAAAACAGAAAGAAGAAAAAGAAGCATTGGCTCTTGAAGGTAAGAAAAAAGAATTTTATGAGAAGATTCCAACTACACAAGAGAAACTTTTTGGTTCGAAACGTAAGCAAGAAGAAGCCCTTTATCAACTTGGTAAAATTTATAAGTTTCAGTTCAACGAACCACAAAATGCTACCGAAACTTTCTTGACATTGCTCAATAGATTTCCCAATAGTGTTCATGAAGTAGAAGTACTTTATTTATTAACCTTATTGTCTGAAAATCAAGCAGCAAGTCCATATCGTAAAACTTTGATTGATAAATTCCCTGCTTCAACGTACGCCCGCCAGCTTTTACGAGGAAATGTACAAATTACGAGCGATACCGAATCAAAAGCAAATGTGGTTTATTCTCAAGCGTTTAATTTATATATTAATGAAAGTTATGACTCAGCAATAAAATTGGCCGAAGATGGATTGATTACTTATACAGGAACAAGTATCGAGGATAAATTTGCTATGTTACGTATTTTTCTTTTTGCCAAAACTGAGCAGAAAAATGCTTATAAACAAGCCCTTAACGAATTTATTCAAGGTTATCCATCTAGTAGCCTACTTTATAGAGCAAAAGAATTAATGGCTGTTTTGGAGAAAAACAAATTGTAAAATACAATCTCAGATTAAAACTACAACCCTAAAAAAATGAAAGATATCGAAATAAATGGAGAATCCGACCTTCCACCATTTTTGAAAACTTGGAAAAATGTTTATATTTTGGTGGCAGCAACTTTACTTCTATTAATTGTACTTTTCTACGCTTTCACCCTATTTTTTGCATGACAAACCTCGACTGGACTCTACTTACATTTACCTTACTTTTTATTATAGTTTATGGTGTTTACAAAAACCATAAAGATCAAAATATCGACGGATATTTACTTGGTAATCAGTCACTTCCGTGGTATCACGTTGGACTTTCAGTAATGGCTACGCAAGCTAGTGCAATTACCTTTCTTTCTACAACTGGACAAGGCTTTGACGACGGAATGCGTTTTGTACAATTCTACTTTGGGCTTCCGCTGGCTATGATAGTTTTGTGTGTTACTTTTATTCCGATATTTCACCGACTAAAAGTTTATACCGCTTACGAATACCTCGAAAAACGTTTTGATGGGAAGGTGCGAGTTTTCACTGCATTTCTGTTCTTAATTCAGCGTGGACTTTCGACTGGAATTTCGATTTATGCACCTTCAATCATTCTCTCAACAATTTTTGGCTGGGATATTTTCTGGACAAATATTCTGATGGGAGGAATGGTGCTGACTTACACAGTTATTGGAGGCACAAAAGCCATCTCTTACACTCACCTCCAACAAATGATTGTTATTACTGTGGCAATGGTGCTAGCTGGCGTAATTGTGGTGATGATGCTACCTGAAAATATCGGACTTGTAAAGGCACTAAAAATTGCAGGAAAAGCCAATCATACCAAAGTTATAAGTTTTGATTTTAACCCTAAAGACCGTTATAATCTTTGGTCGGGCTTGATTGGTGGTTTCTTTTTGCAACTATCTTATTTTGGTACAGACCAATCGCAAGTTGGACGTTATTTAACGGGCGAATCAATCACTCAAAGTCGTTTGGGTTTAGTGATGAATGGCTTACTGAAAATACCAATGCAGTTCTTGATTCTGTTGGTTGGTGTTTTAGTTTTTGTCTTTTATCAATTCAACTCTTCACCCGTTTTCTTCAATAAAGTAGAAACCGACAAACTTCGTACAAGTCAATATGCTCCCGAATTTATAGCGATTGAGAAACAGTATAATGAAGTTTCGGAGAAAAGAAAACAGCTTTTAATTTCGTCTGATAAGCTTGATAATCAACAACTTGACGTTTATAAAAAAAGCTTACATACCTCCGACTCAGTAGCAAAAAGTCTGAAAGGACAAGTAATTGAACTTATCAAAAAAAACAATCCATCGGCCAGTACTAACGACCGAGATTTTGTATTTCTGAGATTTGTGCTCGACCATTTACCACATGGACTTATAGGGCTTCTGATAGCAGTAATCTTTGCGGCCTCGATGGGTTCGATTGCATCAGCATATAATTCGTTGGCGGCAACTTCAGTGGTTGATGTTTACCGAAAATTTTCAAAAAATACTCCAACCGAAAGAGCAGAACTCAACGCATCGAAAGTTTCGACCGTAATATGGGGGCTTTTTTGTATATTTGTAGCACAATACGCCAACCAACTCGGTAATATGATTGAGGTGGTTAATGTACTCGGGTCATTGTTTTATGGAATCATTCTTGGCGTATTTTTAGTAGCATTTTATTTTAAAAATATTGGTGGAACGGCTACCTTTTGGGCAGCAGTTATAAGTCAAGCCATCATTCTCGGCATCGGTATTCCACAAGTGATTTTAAAAACTGAGTGGATTGCTTACCTTTGGTTTAATCCAATCGGTTGTTTTTTGGTGATTGGAATTGCGTGGGTTTTGCAGAAGAATTTGAACTTAGACAAGAGAGTTTAGATTAAAATCTATTCTCTTCTGCAAATATTCTCATGTCTATTGTCTCACATCTCTTGTCGATAAAAAAATATGGAAAAGAAAAAAATACTCATCATCGAAGATGACCAACGATTGGCCGAAAACCTTGTAAAAGGCTTATCGGAAAAAGATTTTGACACCGAAGTAGCATACGATGGTCAGATTGGACTGCGTTTTGCACTCAGTGGCAAATTCGATTTGATATTATTGGATGTTAATCTCCCGCAGATGAATGGGTATGAAGTTTGTGCAAAAATTAGAGAAAAAGACCGCCAAACGCCCGTAATTATGCTTACTGCTTTGGGTGAAACTGATGATAAAATGGTAGGTTTTGAAAAAGGGGCTGACGATTATATTGTGAAGCCTTTTGAGTACCGTGAACTGATTGCTCGTATCAATGTTTTCTTGAAACGTGCATACGCTGAAAACGAAACTAACGCAAATATTCTACGCATTGCCGATCTCGAAATTAATTTTGAGAGTAAAATGGCTACTCGGCAAGGCAAACACATTGATCTTACACCAAAAGAATTTTCCTTGCTCGAATACTTGATACGCAATAAAAACAAAGTAGTTTCCAAGGCCGAAATTGCCGAAAAAATCTGGGAAGGAAATAACGCCGAAAATAGCCTAAATGTCATTGAAGTATATATCAATTTCCTCCGTAAAAAAATCGATAAAGATTTCGAACCAAAACTTATTCATACTAAAACTGGCATGGGTTATGTTTTGAAAGATGAGTAAATTTCATCTTGGCTGATGAAGTTCCCAATACTCTTTCGGGCTTACAATTTTTGTCTATTTATATTTAGGAAATGTAAAATCATTTATGTATCCTATTATCACAAAATCTGCCACACATTCATCTGCAAGTTCCAAAATCATATTATCATCTGTATCAGAAATTAAATTAAGCGTAATTTTTGGTGCATATTTTGTAGCTTTTGATTCTATTTCAGAAAGCAATGCTTTAGCACGATTAAAAAGGTCTAAAAATCTTAAAAATTTTGGTCGAGCTAAAACTTCATAATATTCAGCTATCAATTCATCTAAAATACAAAGTTTAAATCTTTGTTCAATGAAAAGTTCGTTGATGATTAAATACGGGTAACTTCGCTGAATCTATGAGGAAACAATAATATTTGTATCAATTATTATTCTTTGCAATTCTTCGAACAGTTTTTACCTCACTTAATGTTTCATCCATTGTTATTTTTGAAAGCTCATACTTATCTGCAAGTTCTAAGCACTTATTTAGGTTTTGGCGTATCAACTCCTCACTAACAATTTAAAGGAAATCTGAGAAAGTCAATTCTTCAAACCGAATTTATTGTATTCAATATCGGATATAGAGACGTTAAATGCTCGCATATTCTTAAATATTTATTCAAAAACACAAAAAATATTAATACATTCAATTTTAGCCAAGAATAATCAGAATTTATACTGTAGCACACCTCGTTATTACGATAATGAGATTTGCCACATTTTTTTTCTTTAAAACTTCAATAATTTCTTACTATTTTTACAATTCAACTCAATCAACCTAAAAACTATTATTCAATGAAAATTTTCAAGAAAATCCTCCTCGGATTACTTGTTTTGCTAGTTGTAGCAGGCATCGGAATCTATTTTTGGTTGCAAAGTACCAAACCTACACTCGATGGCGAACTTCAACTTAAAGGACTAAAAGCACCAGTCGAAGTACTTTATGATGACTACGGAGTTCCGCATATTTATGCCCAAAACGAAGACGATTTATTTCAAGCATTTGGTTACGTTCATGCCCAAGACCGCCTTTTTCAAATGGAATTGCTCCGACGTTTGGCCGATGGACGACTATCCGAACTTTTTGGTGAAAAAGCACTTCCATCCGACAAATTTTTCCGAACACTCAGTTTTCGTAAACACGCACAATGGACGATGGATTCGGTGCTGATGAAAAACCCAAACGCACCATTCGTGAAAGCTGCACAAGCTTACATAAAAGGAGTAAACGAATACATCGAAAATGGCAAAACTCCCCCTGAGTTTTCGATTGCAGGCATCAAAAAAACGCCTTTTGAAATGGCCGATATGCAAATTATCATGGGCTATATGGGTTTCACATTTGCCGAAGCTTTCCGCTCAGAAGCCATTTCTACTATGATTCAGAGCAAATTTGGCCCAGAATACTGGAAAGATGTAATGACTGGCTGGCCCACCAACGAACCAAAAATTCCGACAAACGCCCAAGAAAATATTGCTTCATCTACGGCTTTGGCACGCATGGCCAATCAGCTAACCAACATCGAAACCAATGCACTTTTTCCGCCTTATCATGGCTCAAATGGTTGGGTAATTGCTGGCTCAAAAACCAAATCGGGCAAGCCAATTTTATCGAACGATACGCACATTGCTTTTTCGCAACCTTCGGTTTGGTACGAAGCCCATTTGGAGTGTCCGAATTTTAAATTTTACGGGAATTTTCTGGCAGGAACACCCGTTGGAGCATTGGGACATTCGCAATACGGCGGTTGGGGTTTGACGATGTTTGAGAATGACGACGTTGATTTTTTTCGTGAAAAAGCAAATCCTACCAATGCCAACCAAGTTTGGTACAAAGACCATTGGGAAGATTTGAAAGTGCGTGAAGAGTCAATCAAAGTAAAAGATGCGGCCGATGTAAAAATTTCGGTCAAAACTTCTCGTCATGGAATCTTGATGAATGATAGTTTTGATAAAATGGCTGACCAAAAAGACCCGATTGCTCTTTGGTGGGTTTTCAATCAGTTTCCGAGCTATCACTTAGAAGCATTTTATGAAATGGCTCACGCAAAAAATGCAACAGAAGCAAGCAAAGCTGCCAGTAAACTTACTTCACCAGGCTTAAATATCATGTGGGGTGATACCGAAGGAAACATTGCATGGTGGGCAGCAGGAAAACTTCCGAAACGACCTGCTCATGTAAATCCGATGTTGATTTTAGATGGCTCAACAGGCAACGACGACCCACAAGGTTGGTACGACTTCTCGCTGAATCCTCAAATCTTAAACCCAAAACGTGGCGTACTTTACACCGCCAACAACCAGCCAGCCGATATGGGAAATGGCTTAGTAGCAGGTTATTATGTTCCAGGAAATCGTGCAAACCGAATCGAAGAACTTCTGTTTAATGATAAAAAAGATTGGACGCAAGAAAGTGTTAGAAAAGTTATTAATGATGTTACTTCTTCATCATTTACTGCACTTTTGAAAGATATTTTACCAGTAATTGATAAAAATAAGCTGAGTCCGTCGGCAAAAAATGGCTTAAAAAAACTCTCAAAATGGGACGGTTCGCACGATTTAGATGATATTGAACCAACAATTTATTACC
The DNA here is from genome assembly GCA_027486845.1 of Cytophagaceae bacterium. Lineage (GTDB taxonomy): Bacteria > Bacteroidota > Bacteroidia > Cytophagales > Spirosomataceae > Emticicia. The sequence goes on along the minus strand of JAIXOL010000001.1, from coordinate 12,428 downwards.
GTTTTCTTTATCATTTTTTTGTAAATACCATCAAAGATGAATTGGGAAATGAGGTTTTCAAGGCTTTTGAACATAATGGAAATTTCAAGCGAAACATGGCTACATTGATGAGAAACGATGCTTCTCCGTGGTGGGATAACGTTTCGACAAAAAACAAAGAAACTCGCACCGAAATCCTGACAACTTCGATAAATGAAGCACTGGCAAGTCTCGAAAAACAACTCGGGAATGATATGTCTGCTTGGAAATGGGAAAAAGTACATACACTTACACATAATCATCCACTCGGTATTTTACCAGTTGTAGGAAAATATTTCAGTGTTGGGCCGCTTCCAGCCCCAGGTGGCCGAGAAACCATTAATAACCTTGACTTTTCGGTCGATTCGAGCGGAACTTATAAAGTTACTTATGGCCCAGCTTTACGCAGAATTGTTGATTTTGCCGATGTCGAACATGGTCGAAGTGTACTACCAACGGGTCAATCGGGACATTTTTTAAGCAAACACTACGACGACCAGGCCGAAATGTTTGTAAAAGGTGGTTCTCGCTCCGAACTAATGAACCGAGTAGAGATTGAAAAGGTAAAAACAGGAAAGTTGATTTTGAAGCCTTAAAATCGCTAAAAACTTCAATTTGGTCGAATTTTTATTCAAAACTTAATACTTTTAGTACATTTTTAAGAACATTTTATATAATTTTAGTTATAGATTCAGACATTTAATAAATATTTCGATAATGGCAAATTATAACCTCAAAATCAACGGTCAAACCCTCAAAACCGAAGCTTCGCCTGACACACCATTATTATGGGTCTTGCGTGATAATCTCGGTCTCGTAGGTACAAAGTATGGTTGCGGAATGGCTCAATGTGGAGCTTGCACAGTACATATCAATGGCGAAGCAACTCGCTCATGTGTGTTACCAGTTTCGGCGGTCGCTGATGCAACAATCACGACAATAGAAGGACTTTCTGAAAAAGGCGATCATCCTGTACAAAAAGCATGGGATGCTATCGACGTTCCACAATGTGGATACTGTCAGACTGGCCAAATGATGACAGCGGCGGCTTTCTTGAAAAAGAATGCAAAACCAAGTTTAGAAGAAATTGAGGCAGCAATGTCAGGAAATATTTGTCGATGCGGCACTTATCACCGAATCAAAGAAGCGGTCCAATTGGCTGCAACGAAAATGTAGAAATGTTTTAAGCGGTATGCACTACGCTTTACGCTAAAATTTAATTTCTGTAATAATACGTTAAAATTTGCTATAAAAAGCCTAATGCATATCGCTTAGTGCATACAGCATTAAAAATAGATACTATAATGACAAAAAATAATAGCCGACGAGATTTCTTAAAGTCAACCGCATTAAGTGCTGGTGGCTTAATATTAGGTTTCAATTGGTTTGGACAAGAGGCTTTGGCAGCTGAAATCGTAGCAAGCGAAGCAGGAAATACTACCTTTAATGCCTTTTTATCTATCCAAACCGATGGAATCGTTACTATTTTTTCACCAAATCCTGAAATAGGACAAGGCATCAAAACTGCGTTTCCGATAATTGTGGCCGAAGAATTAGATGTTGACTGGGCAAACGTAAAAGTCGTACAAGCTCCGCTCGACACCAAGAAATTTGAACGCCAGGTAGCTGGTGGTAGTGGTTCTATTCCTCATTCTTGGCAGCGTCTCCGCAAAGCAGGTGCAACAGCTCGACAAATGTTGGTAGAAGCTGCCGCCAAACAGTGGGGAGTTTCGGCAACTGAATGTTTAACTGAGAAAAGTTTCGTGATTCATACAGCATCAGGAAAAAAGTTGGGTTATGGAGAATTGGCGACGGAAGCAGCCAAACTTACCCCACCGACTGATGTAAAATTGAAGGATAAAAAAGATTTCAAACTAATTGGCTCGACCATAAAAGGTGTTGATAATCAAGCACTTTTAATTGGAAAACCACTTTTCGGACTTGATTTTTATCGTGAAGGAATGAAGTTTGCGATGATTCAACGTCCACCAGCTTTTGGAATGAAGCTCAAATCATTCGATGCTTTAGAGGCAAAGGCTTCAGCAAGTGGTATTGAGGTTGTTTCGTTTAAAGATAAAGTAGCAATCGTTGGAAAATCGACTTGGGAAGTAAAAAAAGCCCGTGATTTAGTCAAAATTGAGTGGGAGAAGGCTGCAAACCTCGAAAGTAGTGACGACCATAATAGAATTTTCAAGGAATTACTGGATGGCAAAAACGAAGTTCGTCGCAAAGATGGAGATGTTGAAACAGCTTTTAAAAACGCTGCAAAGATTGTTGAAGCAGAATATCAATGTCCGTTTTTGCCGCATAACCCAATGGAGCCGATGAACTTCTTCGCTCACGTGCGTGAAGATGGCGTTGAATTGGTTGGGCCAACACAAACACCACAAAATGCACAGAACCAAACTGCAAAACTACTCAATATTCCAGCTGAAAAAGTGACAGTAGAATTGACAAAAATGGGTGGAGGTTTTGGTCGTCGTTTAGGTACTGATTACGTGTTGGAGGCTGCCGAACTTTCGAGCATAATCAAAGCACCAGTAAAAGTTATGTGGACTCGTGAAGACGATATGGGCGGTGGAAGTTATCGACCAGCAGTTCGTTATCGTTTCCGTGCTGCTCTTGACAAACAAGGCAATATGATTGGCTATACACTTCGTGGAGCAGGTCTGAATGCAGGAAATTCGACTCGTCAAGATAATTTTCCGGCAGGAGCAGTTCCAAACTTATTGATTGATTCTGCCGAACATAAATCTCCGATTACAACTGGCCCTTGGAGAGCTCCAATAACTAATTTCTTAGCTTTTGCAGAGCAATCTTTCATTGATGAAGTAGCAACTGCGGCAGGTAAAGATGCAGTACAATTCAGACTTGAATTATTGGAAAAAGCAAAAACTGCACCAGCAGGCGAGATAAAATATAATATCGACCGCATGAAGGCTGTCATTGAATTGGCTGCTGAAAAATCGGGTTGGGGAAAGAAGAAAAAAGGGGTAAGTCTTGGCTTTAGTGTTTATTTCTCGCACGCATCTTATGTAGCACAAGTAGCAGAAGTGGTGATCAAAAAAGGAAAACCAGTTTTGCAGAAAATTTATGCAGCGGTTGATTGTGGTATAGTCGTCAATCAAAGTGGAGCAAGAAATCAAGTAACAGGCGGAATCGTAGATGGTATCGGACACGCCATGTACGGTAATCTAACTTTTAAAAATGGTACGCCAGACCAAAAGAATTTCAATGCTTTTAGATTAATAAAAATGAACGAAGTTCCTGCGATAGAAGTTAGTTTTGTCAATAATGGCATCGATCCAACTGGTTTGGGCGAGCCAGCTCTACCTCCTACTGGTGGTTCGGTTGCAAATGCCATTTTTAAAGCAACTGGTAAGCGTTTACGCAATCAACCTTTTATTGAAGAAGACCAAAAATTATTTGAAAGTTTTTCTTGACATTGATGTGTAATTTACTGGAAAGTCGAATCAGGTATGATACTGATTCGACTTTTTTATTTTTTATGACCAATATTCTTTTTCTACCGCAATAAAAAATCAATTAAAGCATCTAAACAACAACTATTAACATTGATTGGTCTTTTGAAATCAAACGCTATAAAACCTAAACTATGAATCTTAGAAAATTAGTCCTTGGCGTGGTTATTTTCTTTTTGTTTGTTGCATTAAAAACAATAACCACGGTCGACTACCTAAATCTACCTGTTACACCGTTTGAATATAATGTTTCGTTACCAAATTTCTACGCCAATAATGTAGCTAATATTGATAATTCGCCCGCTAACAACCCCATCACCAACAATGGTGCGACTCTTGGGCGAGTGCTTTTTTATGATAAAAATCTGAGTATTAATCGAACGGTTGCATGTGCTTCGTGCCATAAGCAAAGCGAAGGTTTCAGCGATTCTCGAATCCTAAGTATTGGTTTTGCTGGTGGCTCAACTAGCCGCCATGGTATGACAATACTCAATGCTCGATATTACCAAAGAGGACGTTTCTTCTGGGACGAAAGAGCTGCCACGCTCGAAGACCAAGTTTTACAGCCGCTACAAGATACAGTAGAAATGGGCTTAACTGCTAATCAGATTTCAGAAAGAGTGGCCGAGCAACCATATTATAATCAATTGTTTATCAATGCTTTTGGTAATAATGCTATTACAAATGATAGGATTTCAAAAGCTTTGGCTCAGTTTATACGAAGTATCGTAAGTTACCAAAGCAAATATGATATTGGTCGGGCAACAGTCAATAATCCAAACCAAGCATTTTCAAATTTTACGAATCAAGAAAATCAAGGAAAACAATTGTTTTTTACGCCTATTCCTCAAGGTGGTGGAGGCTGTGCGGGTTGTCATGGCACAGAAGCATTCGTAAGCACCAGACCTGAAAATAACGGTATTGATGCCACCTCTACCACCGATTTGGGTGTTGGTGGAGCATCTTCTACAATTCGACAGAATTTGGTAGGAACTTTTAAAAATTCAAGCATTAGAAATATTGAACTTACTGCACCTTATATGCACGATGGCCGATTCTCAACCCTCGAACAAGTAGTTGAGCATTATAATATTGGTATTCAAGCCCACCCAAATCTTTCGGGTATTCTGAAAGACGCTAATGGAAACCCCATAAGATTAAATTTCTCGACTGCTCAGAAAAATGCTTTAGTGGCATTTATGAAAACTTTAACAGATACTAGTGTAGCTACCGAAGTACGTTGGAGTAATCCATTTTGCCAAACTAATTTGAGCTTTACTGGTACAATAAATTCGGGTGGTTTTCAGTCGAGTAATGCTATTTTGGTGCAAAATGGTGGCATAACACAGGTGCAAAGTGGCAGTTATGTAAACCTTATTTCGGGAAAAGCCATTATTCTAAATCCTTCGTTTGAAGCCAAAGTTGGGAGCGTCTTTAAAGCCCAGATTAGCACTTGTCAATAACACAAATCCTTTTTTGAATTTTACTTCATTGAGCATAACTTTTATCTCATTTATAATTGGCTATGATATTTTATTATTCATAGAATTTTCTAATCTGAACGAAACAATATTTCAAACTGGTATTTAAAAATTCATAATTATACTCAAGACCAAAAGTTATAAACATTTTATTCTGCTTTGGCATTAATCCAAAGCAAATTTATTTGTTAAAAGTAGCATTTAGCATCGTAATTCTTTCGTTTATAATTTTCTATATATTATCCTTCCGATAGACATTTTCTCTAAAATATACCACTCTTGTAGATTAAATATACTGCCATCTAAAAATATTCAATAAAATTTCTCTAATTTTCTAACAATTTGTTTCAACAATTAATTTATAATTTTAGTATATTTGCATGCTCATCCAAACAGACCATTCATGCAGTTCTATACCCCAAAGCATGAATTAATTTAAAAATAAACTCCCCTTTAGGGGCAGGGGGTTTTTCACCGATGAAAGTAAACCTTATTACGCAAGAATCCTTTGAAAGTCGTCACCACGGCAAAAGTGAAATCGAACTCCAATCAATGTTACAAAAAATTGGGGCTGATTCGCTCGAAACACTCATCAATGAAACCGTTCCTGCTGGAATCCGTTTAAACAATCCGCTTAATTTGCCAGTTGCAAAGTCCGAAGTAGATTTTTTAACCGATTTTAAAGCATTGGCTCAAAAAAATAAAATTTATAAATCATTTATTGGTACAGGTTACTACGATACAGTTGTACCGAATGTGATTTTGAGAAATATATTAGAAAATCCATCGTGGTACACTGCCTACACCCCTTATCAAGCCGAAATCGCCCAAGGTCGTTTAGAAATGTTGCTCAATTTCCAAACAATGGTAATTGAGCTAACGGGAATGGAAATTGCCAACGCTTCTTTGCTTGATGAAGGAACAGCTGCTTCAGAAGCCATGACGATGCTTCACAGTGTGCGTCCTGCTGCCAAAAAAAATGCTCAAACTTTCTTCGTTTCGGAGCTTTGCCACCCACAAACCATAGATTTGGTGATTGGTCGTGCAAAACCTTTGGGTATCAATATAGTAGTTGGAAATCACAGCACTTATGATTTAACTAACGAAGATTTATACGGAATTTTATTGCAATATCCAGCCACCAACGGCGAGGTATATGATTATACTGATTTAATTGCTGCGGCTCACGAATTGAATATTTTCACTGCAGTAGCTGCTGATTTAATTTCATTGACGCTCCTCACACCTCCGGGTGAAATGGGTGCTGATGTTGTAGTTGGCTCGGCTCAACGCTTGGGTGTACCAATGGGTTATGGTGGACCTCATGCGGCCTTCTTTGCTACGAAAGATAACTTTAAACGTCAAATTCCCGGACGTATCATTGGTGTCTCTGTTGATTCACAAGGCAATCGTGCTTTACGTATGGCTTTGCAAACTCGTGAGCAACATATCCGCCGTGAAAAAGCGACATCGAATATCTGTACTGCCCAAGTTTTATTATCGGTAATGGCTTCTGCTTACGGTGTTTATCACGGGCCAAAAGGTTTGACAAAGATTGCCGCTAAAATTCATGGCTTAACAAAACTTTTTGCCGAATCGGTAGAAGGGCTTGACGTTCAGGTAGTAAATAAAAATTATTTCGATACTGTAACGATTCATATTGAAGATAATAGCAAAATCAGGGTAATTGCTGAGAAACATGAAGTAAATCTTCGTTATTATGCCAATGGCAATATAGGGGTTTCTTTTGATGAAAGAAAAACTATCAAAGACGTTGAGCAATTATTAAATATTTTTGCCGAAGCATGTGGAAAAGAAACTAATATTAATTTGAAATCTGAGGTTGAAATAGGTTTTGGCATAGGTCTAAACCGTACTTCTGATTTCATGACTCACCCAGTTTTTAGTAGCTACCACACAGAACACGAAATGTTACGTTACTTGAAATCTTTGGAAAGCAAAGATTTATCGTTGGTTCACTCAATGATTTCGTTGGGAAGCTGTACGATGAAACTCAACGCTACTGCGGAGATGATTCCTGTAACTTGGCCAGAATTTGGTCAAATTCATCCATTTGCTCCAAAAAATCAAACCGAAGGTTATCAAGAATTATTCAGAGATTTGAATACTTGGCTTTGTGAAGTAACAGGCTTTGCTCAAATGTCCTTGCAACCAAATTCGGGAGCTCAAGGCGAATATGCTGGTTTGATGGTAATTCGTGCTTATCACGAAAGTCGTGGAGATTCACACCGAAATATCGCTTTAATTCCATCATCGGCCCATGGTACAAATCCAGCATCGGCAGTGATGGCAGGAATGAAAGTAGTTGTTACAAAATGCGACGAAAAAGGAAATATCGACGTGGCTGATTTGAAAGAAAAAGCAGAACTATATGCTGCTAACTTGGCTTGCTTGATGGTAACTTACCCATCAACACATGGTGTTTTTGAAGAATCTATCAAAGAAATTTGTGCTTTGATTCATGAACACGGCGGACAAGTTTATATGGATGGTGCAAATATGAACGCTCAAGTTGGTTTGACTTCACCTGCAACAATCGGAGCCGATGTTTGTCACCTCAACTTACATAAAACTTTCTGTATTCCACATGGTGGTGGTGGTCCAGGAATGGGACCAATCGGTGTAGCACAGCACTTAGCTGAATTTTTACCAACAAATGCCGTTATTGATATGGGTGGAAAATCGGGTATTCATGGAATCTCGGCTGCTCCTTACGGAAGTGCAAGTATCTTGACGATTTCTTACGCTTATATCGCCATGATGGGCGGAGAAGGCTTAACAAATGCAACCAAAAATGCAATTTTGAATGCCAATTACATTAAATCTCGTTTGGAAGGTGAATATCAAATCCTTTATACAGCCGATAGTGGTCGTTGTGCCCACGAAATGATTGTTGATTTACGCCAATTTAAAATTTCGGCAGGTATTGAAGCTGAAGACGTGGCAAAAAGGTTAATGGATTATAATTTCCATGCACCAACACTCTCGTTTCCAGTAGCAGGAACCATTATGATTGAACCAACTGAATCAGAATCTAAAGCCGAACTAGACCGTTTCTGCGATGCACTTTTGAGTATTCGTGAAGAAATCAGAGAAATTGAGTTCGGAAATGTGGATAAAGCCGATAACGTATTGAAAAACGCTCCACACACGACGGCAGTAGTTTTGGTAGAAAATTGGACAAAAGCTTATTCGAGAGAAAAAGCAGCTTATCCACTACCATACGTAAAAGCCAATAAATTCTGGGCAACCGTTAGCCGCATCGACTCAGCTTATGGAGACAGAAACCTCATCTGTGCTTGTGAGCCTGTGGAGGCTTTTGCGGAGGCTTGATGAGATGTTTAATACAAAAAAATGGTCTGAAAAATTATTTTCAGACCATTTTTTATTGGGTAAATTCAATAAATTATCTTAAGCAAAAGGCGACTCTTCATCTTTCAAATATTTACCAATATTGAAAGAAATACCGTTTACTATCTCAATATCTTTGTTCCAATCAATTATTGACCAATTTTCGTCTTTGGTTGCGACTAAAACTTTTCTACTCTCTGATGTTAACCAAATTACTTTTTCAACACCAAACTGCAACAATTTATCTGTTTTTGTATAAATATAGCCATCAGGTGTACCAAAAGCACCCAAATAAGCATCAATATCAACTTCTATCTGAATTTTTGGTGGTACAGAAATATAATGTTTATCAGCTGACCTAACTGGCAAAACACTCTTATCGTAAATAACAATATCCCCTGATAAGTTATTTTTTTTACTCAAATGCAAGCCCGTTTCATTAGTTAAAACACGGTATTTTGTAAGGTCTATTGATTTGAATAGCACCATCAATAAATATTCTATGATTGTCGATTGCAAATTGCTCGAACCTATAACTTCTTCAATAGTTTTTGTTCCATTCACTACTTCTTCATATCCTTTATAATAAATCGGCTTACCGTCAATGATTTCGTAAATCAATGCCGCAGGTATTTTCTTGGCAGGAATTCGAGGAAGTACCATTTCGAGGGCTTTTAGTTGCTATCACTGCTTTTATATTTTTTCAAATTTAAACATTATTTTCATAACTCTTCAAATATTTATTACCTCAATTCTCCGAACAACCAGTAATTTTTGCTTGAAACGTGCTGCCTTGTTTGGCTTCAAAATTTGGTTCGAGCAAAATGTATTTCCCTGCAGAGTAGCTTACTTTTTGGTTGGCATTGATAGCATTAGTAGTATTAGCTTGAATCCAATCCCACGACTCTATGGTGGCGTTGGGCAATCGGTTTTCTTTTTCCAAAACCAGTTGACTATTACAGTTGGGCGGTAATGGTAGCGTACTCATGTAAATCCCACGGCCGTGGGTACCTACTGCCAAAACTCGATCGGTCGAACGATACACCAAACCATCGCAACGTACATTGGCCAAACCTGTATTAGTTGGTTGCCAATTTGGGTTAGCTATTGAAATATCCGATGTTTTCCAAACACCCAATTCGGTTGCCAAAAATACCTGCTTACGGTCTAATGGAAAAAAACGGCTGCTCTAATCGGCATATCATCTAAACCCGAATCTATTTGGTCTTTATTAAGCCATGTTGTGCCTCCGTCATTTGTCAACCAAACCGAAGCAATGCCATAATTTGAAAAAGTCACTAACAGATTATCATCGGTTGCACCAATATCAATACATGAAATTGTGGTATTCCCCGAAGGCAGGCAGGCATTATCAATCTGCATAACTGTCTGACCAGCAATACCTGCATTCATAATTTTGTAGATTTTACCGCCCTTGCAAGCAATAAATATTGTATGGTCGATTTTGCCTGCTTTCATAAACGTAATATCCATTTTTACGTTTATGGTCATACTACCCAAGACTGTTCTACCACCAACATCAGTCACTCTTGAAAGACGAGTAGTGGTAGAAGTAGTGTCGGAATACGAATAAAAAACATTGATTTTATCATTATAAGCGGCAGGATTGAGAAACTTTCCTTTATCGCCATCAATGACGATAGACTCGCTGAAATCTCCATTTTGATTATGTAACTCATACACATTTTTAATACCCGAAATTATTTGCACATTTGGGTTATCTCGGTCGATAAAACAAATATAACCGTCGCCACTAAAAATGGCTACATCGGTGCCAGTTCCTTGCGTAAAAATTGTTGGATTGATTCTCAACGAGCCATTATCTTGCGTACCACCAATGGCGTAGCCGCTTCCTGCAATATTTTTCACGGCCACACTATAAAACTGAGCCACATTATAACCTTTGGTTCGGCGTTGAAAAGTTGGCTCAGTGGTAGTGGCATTTCCATAATTATTCGATACAAAAACGCCGCCATCATTGCCAATTAGCACTTGATCAGTGTTATAAGGATTAAAGATAATAGCATGCTGGTCAGGGTACGGCAGTCCATAATAGAGCATTGTCCAGTTTGCACCGCCATCAGTAGTTTTGGCAAGATTTATACCACCTGCAATGATTAAATTTGGGTCAGTTGGATGTACCGACAAAATCAGATTATACCAACCTTGATTTGAAGTAAAATTCGGTGTTATAATATCTGTCCAAGTGCTACCTGCATCACTTGATTTCTTGAACCACTTTACTTTCCCAGTATTTGGGGGCGAATCTCCGTAAGTAGAAACCGCATAAATTACTTGTAAACTTCCCGAAGTTGAAGGTGCCAAAGCTAGTTCAGTTCTTGCTCCAGTATTATCAGGCGTGATGTTTGTCCAAGTATTACCTTGATCGGTTGATTTAAAAATACCACTTCCCGAAGAGGTAATTTTACCAAAAGTTGCAAAAATAGTTTGGTCAGAAGCGATTTCTAAATCTGCTGCAAATGTTGAACCTGATGTGGGTAATAAAACTTTTTGCCAAGTTGTGCCATTATCGATTGAACGATAAATACCATTTTGTGTAGCTGCAAAAATTTTTCCATTGGAGTTAACTAATATATCTTGTACAAAATTAAAATCGTCATTTGAAGCGGTCGCCGATAATTGCTGCCATGTTGTGCCGTTATTTGCCGAATACCAAACCCCTGCTCCACGTACTGCATCAATATTTTGCCAACCCTCACCAGTACCTACATACATTTTTTGTGGTGAGTTTGGGTCGAATGCAATGCAAGAAATAGCTAAATTTGCCCAAAAATCATCAATTTTAATCCATTGTTGATTAGTATCAGTGAAATCATTAATATACCAAAGTCCGCCTGCCACTCCCCCAGCCCATACTCTTTTATGATTGGTATCATTCGGGTCGAGAGTTAACGCTCGTGTACGTCCACCTGCATCCAATGGCCCCATTTCAAACCAATTCATCGAAGAAGTTAAACGACCTTTCTGAATTTTCTCTTGTAGATTTTTTCTTGCCAAAACTAATCGCTCAGTTGGCACTTTCCCAGTTGCAGGGTCTTGTGTGATTTCGCTCTCAAATCTTGCTCGTTCATAAGGATTTTCATAAAATTCTTTCTTTTTATCTTGAGCAAAAGAGTAAAGTGAAACGATGAATAGAATTAGAATTGGGAAGATTTGTGACATTCCTTTAAGGTAAAACGTTATTCTAAGGAAAATTTTACTTTTAGCGATTGTCGCCCAGCGAAGCCTGCTTATAAATTTCACAATTTTTATGAGAAAGAGCAAATCTATTTATTTTATAGCATTTTTTTAAGCGTAAGGCGATTCCCCTACTTGAAGATATTTCCCAATATTAAAATAAAGACCTTCGGTTATTTCAATTTCTTTGTGCCAATTAGCTATTTGCCAGTTTTCATCTTTGGTAGCAATCATTACTTTTTTACTTTCTGAAAGTATCCAAATAACTTTTTCTACACCAAAAGCTAAAAGTTTATCAGTTTTTAAGTTAATATAGGCTTCAGGAAATTCAAAATCTTCAATATCAGCATCAATATCTACTTCAATTTGAATTTTTGGCGGAACACTCGCATAATGCTTATCAGCAGCTTTTAAAGGCAATTTTGAGGTTTCAAAAATAGCTATATTTGCCGATAAGTTGCTCTTATTTTCTAAATGTAAACCTTGTTCGTTTGTCATGATACGATACTTTTTCTCGTCAAGACCTCTAAACAAAATTCTCAAAATGTATTCAATAATTGTATTTTGCAAGGTACTTGCTCCCATGATTTCACTACTTTTTTTTGTCCCATTCAATACTTCTCTGTAACCTTTATAATATATAGGTTTTCCATCAATGACTTCATAAATCAATGAGGCTGGAATTTTTTTTACTGGAATTTTTGGGAGCTTTTTATGTAAATTTCTAACTGCTACCATATTAGACATTTTTAACATATATTTTCTTTGATTGATACAATTTTTGGATTTTTCAGCCTAAAATTGTACATCGAACAAGCCGTTAGCATAAGATTTTCTCTAAATCCTATGCGATAAT